>JACVCH010000011.1 GCA_016742175.1 Rhizobiaceae bacterium | reverse complement strand
GGCTACAAGCGCGCCTATACGGAATTCTCGGCACTGATCCTGCCGAGCGAGAACGGCACCTATTCGTCGGGCGCGGTCAAGACGACCGTACGCAACTCGATCGCCGACCAGGGCCTCCTGCAGTTCACCTCGTCGACCACCGACATCGCGATCCAGGGCGACGGCTTTTTCCTCGTGCAGAACGCCGCCGGCGACCAGTTCATGACCCGCGCCGGCTCCTTCGTTCCCGACGCGCAGGGCCGCCTCGTCAACGCCGCCGGCTTCTATCTTCTCGGCACCACCAACATGGCCGCCGGGCTCACGCCGGACGACCTCGAAGTCGTCTCGATCTCGTCGACCGGCCTCACCGCCTCGCCCTCGACCGAAGGCGCCTTCTCGCCGAACCTGCCGGCGCTCGCCGACATCGTCACCGATCCGGCCGCGCTGCCGAGCGCCAATCCCGATCCGGCAGTCACGCCGCCGCAGTTCTCCGGCAAGACCTCGATGACGGTCTATACGGGCATCGGCGAGGAAAAGGTCATCGACGTCTATTTCGCCAAGACGGCCGCGAACACGTGGGAGGCTGTCGCCTATGATGCGAGCCTTGCCTCCCCGGATGGCGGCTTTCCCTATGGCGCGCCCGGCACTCCGCTCGGCACCTCGACGCTGATCTTCGACCCGTCGAACGGCGCACTCGACCCGGCGAGCGACCTGTCGCTCGACTTCACCATCCCCGGCGGTCAGCCCTTCACCCTGTCGCTGGCCGGCACCCAGTCTCTTGCCGCCGATTACACCGCCCGCGCACCTGCCGTGAACGGCAGCGGCACCGGCGGCTTCGACGAGATCTCGATCGATCTCGACGGCATGGTTTCCGCGCTGAACAAGAACGGCTCGGTCATCAACCTCTTCCGCATCCCGATCGCCACGGTCACCAGCCCGGATCGCCTGACGACGCTGCCCGGCAACGTCTATCAGGCCAACAACGGCTCCGGCGGCATGACGATCGGCGTCGCGACCACGTCCAACTTCGGCGAGATCGTCGCCGGCGCCCTCGAAGGCTCCAATGTCGACATCGCCGAGGAGCTGACGAGCATGATCGAGTCGCAGCGCAACTACACGGCAAATTCGAAAGTCTTCCAGACGGGCGCAGACCTGTTGGATGTCCTGGTCAATCTGAAGCGTTAGGACCGGGCATCTCGTCCGGCGAGAGTGGGAAATGTCGTTATCGTCTGTCCTGAATACCGCGCAGTCGTCGCTGACCAACACGTCGCGACAGACGAGTGTCGTTTCCCGCAACATCACCAACGCCTACAACACCGACTACACGCGGCGTCAGGCGGTGCTGGCAAGCACCGCCCCCGGCGCCCGCGTGGTGTCCATCACCCGCGCGGCCGATGCCGCGCTGATGCGCCAGAACTCCGACGCGCTGTCGGTCTGGCACGCCCAGAACACGCTGATGACCGGCTTCGAGCGCTTGAGCCTCTCGGTCAACGGCGTCGACAACGCCACCTCACCCGCCATGCGCATGGGCGAGTTGCAGACGGCGCTTCAAACCTATTCCGCGTCTCCCGGTGACCGCAGCCTGGCCGTCAACGTCGTCAATTCGGCCGGCGACATCGTGCGCGCCCTCAATGGCGGCACGCAGGCGATCCAGCAATTGCGCACCGACGCCGACGTCGAGATCAAACAGTCCGTCGACAAGCTGAACTCGCTCCTCGCCGACCTCGAGAAGATCAACACCGACGTCATGACCGCGACGCGCCTTGGCCGCGACGCCTCTGAATCGCTCGACCTGCGCGACGGCGTCGTCAAGCAGATTTCCGAACTCGTGCCCGTCACCACGCAATTGCGCGGCGACAACGACATGGTCATCTTCACCAAGGACGGCGTCACGCTGTTCGAGACGGTCGCCCGCAAGGCGACCTTCGAGCCTTCGCCGATGCTGCTCGCGGGCCAGCAGGGCAGCCAAGTCTATATCGACGGCGTGCCGCTTGCGGCCGGCCAGGGTGGCGACACGGACGCCGGCGGCTCGATCGCCGGCCTGCTGCAACTCCGCGACAGCGTCGCCCCGCAGATGCAAAGCCAGCTCGACGCACTGGCGAACGCGCTGGTCGAGCAGTTCCGGCAGGGAACGGGCGATGACGGCCTCTTCACTTGGGCCGATCCGGCGGGTGAGTTGCGCGCCTCGACGATCGTCGTCAACGATCTCTACAAGACCGACCCGACCGCCGTTCGCGACGGCACGACCGGCACGCTCAACCCGGACGCCAATTCCGGTTTCACCGGCGAGATCACGCGGCTGATGGACGCCTTCGACGCGGACCGCACCTTCGCCGCCGATGGCGGCATCGAGGGCGCGACGACGCTCTCCACCTACGCCTCCGCCTCGATCTCCTGGCTCGAGAACCTGCGCCAGCTCTCCTCGACCGCGACCGAGAAGAAGAGCGCGACGCTCGCGCGCACCTCCGAGGCGCTGTCCAACAAGACCGGCGTCAACATCGACGACGAACTCGCCAAGCTGCTTGAGCTCGAGCAGTCCTATGCGGCCTCGGCCAAGCTGATGCAGGTCGCCAACGATATGCTGTCCACGCTGATGGCGACGGTTAGGTAGTCCCATGAAGGCGATGTCCGTTTCCTCCAACGCGATCAGCCAGGCGCTCCGCCTGCAGATGGCGCGCGCCCAGGCCGAGATGATCAAGGCCGAGAAGGAAGTCACCACCGGCCAGGTCGTCGATCGCGGCCTGCACCTCGGCGTGCGCACCGGCCACTCCGTCTCGCTCGACCGCGACATCGCGCGGCTGGAGAACATCAAGGGCACCAACGGCATCGTCATGTCGCGCCTCGACGCCACGCAGGACGCGCTCGGCGAGACGCGCGAGGTCGCCTCGCAGATGCTCGGCATGCTGACGACCATGCTCAACGGCGCGCTGGAGCCGGCCGTGCCCCGCACGCAGGCGCGCACCGTGATCGAGACCATGAACGCGGTGATCAACACCACGGTCAACGGCGACTACATCTTCGCCGGCACGAACACGGACGTCCGCCCACTCGCCGATTTCACCGATCCGGCGTCAACGGCGCGCGTCGCCTTCGAGACGCTCGCGACCACGAGCTTCCCCGGCCCGGGCGCGATCGACGGCGCCCAGATGACAACCTTCCTCGCCGATCTCGAAACGCAGATGTTCGGCGCCGGCTGGGACGACTGGTCCGGCGCCACCGACGCGACGATCCAGAGCCGCATCGCGCTCGGCGAAACCGCGCAGACCTCCGTTTCCGCAAACGAGGCGGGCCTGCGGAAGCTCGCCATGGCATCGGCCATCGTCTTCGGCCTCGTCGACCGCGACATGGACGCCGACGCCCGGCGCGTCCTGACCGAGAAGGCCGTGGAACTCACCTCCGCGGCGATCGGCGACGTGACGTCGGTGCAGTCCCAGGTCGGCCTCGTGCAGGGTCGCGTGACCCAGGCCAACGACCGCGTCTCGCTCCAGGTAGACCTCTTCACGCGCACCCAGATCGACATGGTCGGCGTCGACGAGTTCGAGGCCGGCACCCGGCTGACCTCGCTCCTCGCCCAGATCGAGACGTCCTACACGCTGACCGCCCGCATCCAGCAGCTCTCGCTTCTCAAGTTCATCTCCTGATGACCCCCAACGTCACACGCATAGAAAGATCGGCCTGCTGATGTACCAATTCGCTTACGCTGACATTCAGACAGATTCCGTCGCGGATGCACGCGACCGCGAGAAGCAGGTGCTCGCCCGGTCGATCGACCTCCTGGTCGAGGCGCGCGATGCCGGCGTGCGGTCGATGAAGTCGATCGAAGCGATCTACTTCATGAACCGCGTCTGGACCGCCTTCATCGAAGACCTCGGCTCGGCCGAGAACGCGCTTCCCAAGGAACTGCGCGCCAACCTCATCTCCATCGGCCTCTGGCTCCTGCGCGAGGGCGAGGAGATCCGCCAGGGCCGCTCGGAGAATTTCGACGGCCTGATCGAGGTCTCCGAGATCATCCGGGACGGGCTGCAATGAAGAACACCTTGAAGATCACGCTGAAGCCCGGCGAAAAGATCTACGTCAACGGCGCGGTCATCCGCACCGACCGCAAGGTGTCGCTCGAATTCCTGAACGACGTGCAGTTCCTGCTCGAGAACCACGTCATGCAGCCGGAGGCCGCGCGCACGCCGCTGCGCCAGCTCTATTTCATCGTCCAGATCATGCTGATGAGCCCGCAGGAGGCCGACGACGCGCGCGCCATGTTCCGCAAGTCGCTGCCGCGCCTGATCGATTCCTTCTCCTCCGACGCCATCAAGGCCGATCTGAAGCAGGTCGACCAGCTCGTCGCCGAAGGCCAGGTTTACGATGCGATGAAGATGCTGCGCGGCCTTTTCCCGCGCGAGGACAACATCCTCGGCGCGACGCCGCTGCCCTTGCGTGCCGCGCCCGAACCCCAATTGCTCGCCGGAGAATGACGCGATGAACGTTGCAGCCCTGACCAGCGCCAGCCAGGCGAGCCCGACCAGCGCCACCAGCGCCGGCAGCGTCGACTACGAATCCTTCCTGAAGCTCCTCGTCGCGCAGATGAAGAACCAGGACCCGACCGCACCAATGGAATCGACCGAATACGTCGCCCAGCTCGCCACCTTCAGCCAGGTCGAGCAGCAGGTGCAGATGAACAAGAAGCTCGACGACATCCTTCAGGCCTCGGCGCTCTCGCAGGCGAGCGGCCTGATCGGCCGCGAGGTCGTCAGCCATGACGGCTCGGTCACCGGCACGGTCAAGGAGATCAAGCTCTATTCCGACGGCGTCGTCGCCGTGCTGGAATCGGGCGGCCAGATCCCGATCCTGCCGGGCGTGACCATCCGCTGACAAGACCCGAACGCCATGAACGAAGCCGACGCGCTAGACATCGTCCAATACGCCATCTGGGTGGTGCTCGTCGCGTCGAGCCCGGCCGTGGTGGTCGGCATGGCCGTCGGCGTCGGCATCGCGCTCGTCCAGGCGCTGACGCAGGTCCAGGAAATCACCCTGACCTTCGTCCCCAAGATCGTCGCCATCCTCCTGACCGTCGCCCTCACCGGCCCCTTCGTCGGCGCCCAGATCTCAAGCTTCACGACCGTCATCTTCCAGCGCATCGAAAGCGGCTTCTGACGGCGGTTCGCTCGGCGTCATCCCGGAAGCCGCGCTTGAGCGCAGCGAAAAGCGGCTATCCGGGACCCATGCCGTGACCTTCGACGTCACGGAATAGGTCCCGGCTCTCATCTCACTACGCTCGATTTCGGCCGGGATGACGCGCACTGAACCACGCCACGCCCTCACCCCCGCACCTTTCGCGCAAGCTTCATCCTCTAGCGTCCTGCCATTCCGGTCGCGATGCGGCCGCATCAGGCATGGACGAATCGTATGGCGATGAACGAAGCACTGGGCGCGGCGCCGATCCGCAACAACGGCCGCGACATTTTCTTCGCCTTCGGCATCATCGTCATCCTGTCGGTCCTGTTCCTGCCGATCCCGGCCTTCCTGATCGATCTCGGCCTCGCCTTCTCCATCGCCGTTTCCGTGCTCGTGCTGATGGTCGCTTTGTGGATTCAGCGCCCGCTCGAATTCTCCGCCTTCCCGACGGTGCTGCTGATCGTCACCATGCTGCGCCTGTCGCTCAACATCGCGACGACGCGCGTCATCCTCTCCCACGGCAACGAGGGCACGCACGCCGCCGGCCACGTCATCGGCGGCTTCGCCAATCTCGTCATGGCCGGGGATTTCGTCATCGGCCTTATCGTCTTCCTGATCCTGATCGTGGTGAACTTCATCGTCATCACCAAGGGCGCGACGCGTATCGCCGAAGTCGGCGCCCGCTTCACTCTCGACGCCATCCCCGGCAAGCAGATGTCGATCGACGCCGACCTTTCGGCGGGCCTGATCGACGAGAAGGAAGCGCAGCTTCGCCGCCGCGAGCTGGAAGAGGAATCCTCCTTCTTCGGCTCCATGGACGGCGCGTCCAAGTTCGTGCGCGGCGACGCGATCGCCGGCCTCATCATCACCGCCATCAACATCGTCGGCGGCATCGCCATCGGCTATGCCCGCCACGGCATGGAGATCGGCGAGGCGGCCGATGTCTTCGTCAAGCTGTCGGTCGGCGACGGCCTCGTCACGCAGATCCCGGCGCTGATCGTCTCGCTCGGCGCCGGCCTCCTCGTCTCCAAGGGCGGCACGCGCGGCTCGACGGACAAGGCCGTGTTCGGCCAGCTCGGCGCCTATCCGCGCGCGCTCTTCGTCGCCGCGATCCTCATGTTCGCTCTCGGCCTGATGCCCGGCCTGCCCTTCCTGCCCTTCGCGACGCTCGGCGGCGCGCTCGCCGCGCTCGCCTATGTCATCCCCCGCCAGCGCCAGCGCGACAAGGACGCGGCCCGTGCGGTCGAGCAGAAGGCGCAGGCCGATCGCGACGAGGAGGAGAAGCAGTCGGTCAAATCCTCGCTGCGCACCGCCGAGATCGAGCTCCTGATCGGCAAGCAGCTTTCGACCAAGCTGTTGACCTCCCATCAGGAACTCGCCTTCCGCATGGGCAAGATGCGCAAGAAGTTCGCCTCGCAATACGGGTTCGTCGTTCCCGAGGTGAAGCTGACCGACGATTTCTCGATCCCGCCCAAGAGCTACCAGATCAAGATCCACGGCACTGTCGTCGCCGAATACCAGATGCGCGTCGGCGAACTGATGGTGCTCGTCGGAACAGGCGAACTGCCGCCGCTGCCCGGCGAGGAAGTGCGCGAGCCCGCCTTCGGCATGCGCGCCTTCTCGGTGCCGGAAATGTTCGCCGAGGACGTCAAGCGCGAGAAGCTGACCGGCGTCGACAACATGTCGGTCCTGCTGACGCACCTGTCGGAAGTCATCCGCAACAACCTGCCGCAGCTTCTCTCCTACAAGGACATGAAGGCCCTGCTCGACCGGCAGGACGCCGAGTACAAGAAGCTTGCCGACGAGATCTGCACCTCGCACATCACCTATCCGGGCCTGCAGGCCGTGCTGAAGCTGCTGCTCGCCGAGCGCATCTCGATCCGCAACCTCCACCTCATCATCGAGGCCATCGCCGAGATCGCACCGCATGTGCGCCGCACCGAGCAGATCGTCGAGCATGTGCGCATCCGCATGGCGCAGCAGATCTGCGGAGACCTCGCCGAGGGCGGCGTCCTCAAGGTCATGCGCCTCGGCAACCGCTGGGACCTCGCCTTCCACCAGAGCCTCAAGCGCGACGCCAAGGGCGAGGTGCGCGAATTCGACATCGACCCGCGCCAGCTCGAGGAGTTCGGCGACCAGGCGTCGAAGGCGATCCGCGAGCACATGGAAAAGGGCGAGCGTTTCGTCGTCGTCGCCGCACCCGAAGCGCGCCCCTATGTGCGCATGATCATCGAGCGCCTGTTCTCCACATTGCCCGTCCTCTCCCATGTCGAGATCGCGCGCGGCGTCGAGATCAAGGTGCTGGGTTCAATCTCCTAAAGAGGGGGTGTTGAGATTTGGGCATGCGCGAGACGAAAATGGCAGATTTCGAGAACCGGAGCGGAGTGTACTTTTGGGTACATAAGCACCGGACGCGCAGAAAGCTGCCATTTGCAGGCCGCGCAGGCCGAAATATCGACACCCCCTGAAGATGGACCTGCCGGCCTCCCTCGACGCCATGGTCATCGCCGCCTTCCTGGCCTTCTGCCGGATCGGCGCCTGCTTCATGCTGATGCCGGGCCTGTCGAGCATCCGCGTGCCGATGCAGATCCGGCTCTTCATCGCCGCCGCCGTCACCTTCGCGCTGCTCGCGCATCTGTGGGACTTTCTCGTCCCCTTCGTCTCCGCGCGGCCCGATGCGCTCCTGCTGCTGATCGTCTCCGAAGTGCTGATCGGCGCGCTGATCGGCCTCCTCGCGCGGCTCTATCTCCTCGCTGTCCAATTCATCGGCGCGGCCATGGGCATGATGTCGGGCTTCAACGCCATGGGCGGCACCGCCATCGAGGAGCCGGACCCGCAGGGCGCGCTCGGCGCCATCATCTCGCTGTCGGTCCTGCTCCTGCTGTTCGTCTTCAACTTCCACCACGAGATCATCCGCGCCCTCGTCGATTCCTACGAGGTCGCACCGGTCGACACGCTCTACAATCCCGCCTCCGCGCTGGCGGACGTGACGGACACGCTGTCGGCGGCCTTCCTCGTCATGCTGCGCCTCGGCTCGCCCTTCATCGCCTATGCGATCCTGGTGAACCTCGCCGTCGGCCTCATCAACAAGCTGACGCCGCAGATCCCGATCTACTTCGTCTCGCTGCCCTTCGTCCTTGCCGGCGGGCTGATCCTCGCCTGGTTCGCCATCGGCCCGTTCCTGTCGCTGGCGGTCGACGGCTTCCTTCCGTCCACGATTGCGAGATAACCATGTCGCGCCGCACCGACCGCCTGACCAAGGTCCTCGTCCTGCAGGAAAAGCTGAAGGAACTGCACGAGACCCGGCAGGCGCTGCACACGGCCAATGCCCGGTTCGCGGCCGACGAGGCCGAAGACGTCGTCGCCGCGTTCAACGCCGAAGGCTCGCTGTCGAGCGTCTTTCCGGAGGTCTACCACGCCCGCATCGCCTCGGCGACGGCGGCCAAGCAGCACCATCTGGCCAACGCCCATGTCGAGGGCCTGCGCGTAGCCAAGGCGTCGGCGCGCCTCGACGCCGTCGCCCGCGAAGTCGGCATCTCGCGCCGCGCGGACGACCGCGCCTCCGAAGAGCGCGACCAGACGGAAGCGCTCTCGCGATACCAGGCAAAGCCGAAGTAAGGCTGCCACAAGCTTCCTGAACGATAGTCTGCGAACACGAACGGAGGAATTTCTTGGCCATCAGCCCGCCCGTCGACATCGTCCTGGACGTCGCCCGCGCCGCGAGCGCCGACGACGTCGCGGCCGCCCGCGAGCGTCTTGCCGCGCGCGCCCCGGCGGCTGCCGTACCAGGCTTCGACGTTGCCGCGCCGGCCGCACCCTTCCCCACGAAGGATGCGGATGCGACGCCGGAGGCGTTCAGGAAGTTCGAGGCGATGATGCTGCAAAGCTTCATCCAGTCGATGCTGCCGGAAGAAGGTGAGGCGGTCTACGGCAAGGGCCTTGCCGGAGACATGTGGCGCTCGATGATGGCCGAGCAGATCGCCGGCGTCATGGCCGACAGTGGCGGCATCGGCGTCGCCGACCGCATCTTGAAGAACTACTACGGACGCAGCGAGGACCAGGCCGCGCTCGACGCCGCCGGCCGTTCGCTGGTCACCCAGTCCATCCTGCACGAGGCCCAGCGCATGGCGCTGCAGCCCGGCCGGGCCGATACGGACACAGGCCTTTTCGACAGTTAAGCACTTTGCGATGGTTCAGGATTTTCAACCATGACGAGTTTTGCAGCACCCGCCCTTTCCTCCGCGCCGCGCATCCGCGCCAGCTCCGCCCCGGCCGATCTCGGCACCATTCTGGCGCGCATCGAAGAGGCGATCGAAACCGAGACCGCCGCCATCCGCACCGACAGGAATTTCGACATCGCCGCGTCGAACGCACGCAAGAGCCGCCATCTCTATGACCTGACCCGCGCGATCCGCGGCCAGGACGACGCCGCGCTCGTTGCTTCGTTCCGGCCGGAGATCGAGCGCCTGCGCGACAAGCTCGCGGTCAACCAGGGCGTCATCGTCGCCCATCTCGAAGCCGTCACCGAGGTCGCGACGCTCGTCAAGACCGCGCTGCAGGACGCAGAGGCGGACGGCACCTATTCGCAGGCCGAATTCCCGGAAGCAAAGCGCCGATGATCAAGCTCGTAGCCGCCGCCGTCTGGATCGCCGCCGCCACGGCCGGCTCCGTCTTCTACGCCTTCCAGCAGGCAGGCCAAGTCGAGGCGGCAGCCCCCGCGCCCGAGGCCGGCGCCTTCGGCGGGCTCGACTATGTGCGGCTCAACGTCGTCTCCGTGCCGCAACTGAAGAACGGCGAGGTCGACGGCTATTTCCTCGCCCGCCTCGTCTTCACCGCCCCCGCCGAGCGCCTGAAGCAGCTCGTCGTGCCGGCCGACGCGATGCTGACCGACGCGGTCTACACCAAGCTCTACGGCGACCCCTCGGTCGACTTCTCGAAAGTCGACGCGCTCGACATCGACGCCTTCCGCGCCGGCCTTCGCGACGCCGTCAACGCCAAGATCGGCGAGGAGCTGATCACGGAAGTCCTGATCGAACAGGTCGACTATCTCTCCAAGGCCGACATCCGCCGCGCCAGCTTTCGCGGCTGGGACAGCGCCGCCGCAGCCGCCCAGGCCGAGCCGAAAAAGGACGCCGGCAGCGGGCATTGATCACCTGAAGTTTGGCTTCCGCTTCTCCAGAAACGCCATCAGCCCTTCCTTCGCATCCGCCCCCGTCTGCGACAGCGCGGCAGACAGGCTCTCCGCATAGAGCCCGTCCGCGCGCGACATGTCGTTGATGCGCGCGATCGACTGGATGATGAGGTAGTTCACCAGCGAGGCATTTTCGGCGATGTCATTGGCAAGCGCGAAGGCCTTGGCGAGCCCCTCGCCCGCGCCGACGAGATAATGCGCCAGCCCCAGCCGCTCGCCCTCTTCGGCCGTGTAGAGCCGGCCCGTCAGCATCATCTCGGTCATCCGGTCCGGGCCGATGATGCGCCCGACCCGCACGGTCGCGCCGCCGCCGACGAAGATGCCGCGCTTGCCCTCGGGCAACTGGAACTTGGCCGAAGGCTCGGCTACCCGCACATGCGTCGCCGCCGCGATCTCCAGCCCGCCGCCCATCACCGCGCCCGCCAGCACCGAGACGACCGGCACGCCGGAAAGCTGGATCTTGTCCATGATCGCGTGCCATCCGCGCGAATGGCGCAGCACTTCGGCCGCCTCGCGCTCGGATTGCTCGCCAAGGTCGAGACCGGCCGAAAAATGCCCGCCCTCGCCCGAAAGGACGATCGCGCGCACCCCCTGCGGCACATCTGAGAAGAACGCGTCGAGCGCACTGAGCGTCGCGTCATTGATCGCATTGCGCTTGGCCGGGCGGTTGAACGCCAGATGCGCGATCCGCCCGTCCACCGCCACCCGCAGCACGTCGTCCGCTCCGCTTTTCGACGCACCCGTCATCGCATTCATGTCGAATTCCCTCGCAGGCGGCGATCCCGCGCCCTTTTTGCTTGATTTAATTGTTCTGTATCATAACAATTCGATCTCGTTCAAGCTGCGGGGAGGAAACCGGCGGCTTGCCACGGCAGAACCGTCTGGCCAAACCTGTCTGGGAGGACACCATGAAGCTCGTGAAGACCGCAATCGTCGCGGCGCTCGTCGGCACGTCGACCGGCGCCTACGCGCAGGAGGAAGTGAACCTGCGCCTCGCCCACTGGCTGCCGCCGACGCATCCGGTGCAGGAAATCGCCATGACCGACTGGATCCAGTCCGTCACGGAAGCGTCCGAAGGGCGCATCGGCATCACCATCTTCCCGTCGAGCCAGCTCGGCGCACCTGCCGACCACTACGACATGACGCGCGACGGCATCGCCGACATCGGCTACGTCAACCCCGGCTACAATGCCGGCCGCTTCCCGATCTACGGCCTCGCCGAGGTCCCGTTCCACGTCTCGGACTCCAAGCGCGGCGCGGTCGCCCTGCACGAATGGTACGACCCGATCGCCGAGACCGAGATGTCGGAGGTCCATTTCTGCCTGATCAACCCGCACGATCCCGGCACCATCCATTCCAAGACCGAGATCAAGGTGCCCGAGGACATCCGCGGCAAGAACATCCGCCCGGCGCACGCCACGATGGCGAAGTTCGTCGCCCGGCTCGGCGGCACGTCGATCCAGGTCTCCGCCCCCGAGGCGCGCGAGGCGATCGCCCGCGGCACCGCCGACGCGATGACCTTCCCCTGGAACTCGATCTACATCTTCGGCATCGACTCGGAGACCAAGTACCATCTCGACATGCCCTTCTACATCTCCTCGCAGATGATCCTCTTCAACAAGGCCGTCTATGAGGGCCTGTCGGAGGAAAACCGCAAGGTGATCGACGATCACTGCACGCCCGAATGGTCGGGCCGCTTCTCCGAGGGCTGGGTCGACAACGAGGCTTCCGGCCGCGACAAGATGATCGCCGACGACAGCCACACGCTCTATGAGCCGACGGCAGAGGAAATACAGCTCTGGCGCGACGCCGCCGCGCCGCTCCTCGACGACTGGCGCGCCGAGGTCACCGCGGTCGGCGCCAATCCGGACGAGCTCTACGAAGGCTACCGCGAAGCGCTGACCCGCCACGACGCGCTCTACGAATGACGGACGGACTGCGCCTCGCGCATCTGTGCGACCTGAAGGTCGAGCTCGCCCCGCCGGTCGAGCTCGGCCTGTCCCCGCGCGGACGCCGCCGCATGATCCCGATCATCGGCGGCACCGTGACGGGGGAGCGGCTGTCCGGCCGCATCCTGAACCTCGGCGCGGACTGGCAGACCGTCTTCGCCGACGGCTCGGCCGAACTCGACACGCGCTACGCGATGGAAACCCATGACGGCGCGGTCATCGACATCCGCAATTTCGGCTATCGCCATGGCCCCGCCGACGTGCTGGAAGCGCTCGCCAAGGGCGAAAATGTCGATCCGACGCGCTATTATATGCGTACGCAGCCGCGATTCGAGACCGGCGACGCACGCTATTCCTGGCTCAACCGGACGATCTTCGTCGGTTCAGGCGCACGCGAGGCCGATTGCGTGAAGATTGCGTTCTACGAGGTCCTATGAGCGATGTTAAGACGAGACCGCCCGAAGCCGCCAAGCGAGGCCGCCCGCGCCTCGACGAGCTGACGACGTCCGATTTAGAGTCCATTCCGGCGCTCGAGACGATCATCGGCTATCGGCTGCGCCGCGCGCAGCTCTACGTCTTCCAGGATTTCATCGAGAGTTTCACGCGCATGAAGCTGCGCCCGGCCGAATTCTCGGTGCTCTCGGTCATGGCCCGCCGGCCCGGCCTGAAACAGACCGAGATCGCCGAGGAACTGGGCATCAAGCGCGCCAACTTCGTCGCCCTGATGGACAGCCTGGAACGGCGCGGCCTTGCCGAACGGCGCAAGGCCGACACCGACAAGCGCTCCCATTCGCTGCACCTGACGCCCGAGGGCGTGAAGTTCGTGCGCAAGATGATGGCCGTGTGGACAGCGCACGAGGAACGGCTGGTCGAAAAGCTCGGCGGGCCGGAAGAACGCGACCGGCTGATCGAACTCCTCGACCGCATCGTCGCGCGGGATTAACTCGCTGACAGCGCCGCGACCACCTCGTCCGGCATTGCGACGGCCTTGATCCGCGATGGATCCTCCGGATCGCGCCCGGTCCAAACCCGCGTCTCATGCCCCTCGATGGCGACCTTGCCGTCCTTCAGCACCCTGTGCGCCACGTCGAAGCTCGAGCGGCGGATGTCCCTGATCGTGCTCTCGATGGCGACGACGTCGCCATAGCGCGACGGGATGGAGAACTTCGCGCCCGTGTCGACCATCGGAATGCCGACGATGCCGAATTTCTTCGTCCACGCGATCTTCTTCATCCCCAGCCCCTTTTCGAGGAGATAGGCGGTCGAGGCATCGAACATGGCGAAATAGCGCGGGTAGAAAACGATCCCCGCCGCATCGCAGTCGCCCCACTCGATTTCCACGTCGCGTGTGTTGGTGAGCATCAGTTTCCCTCTCGGCTATCGGCCACGTTCCTTCGCGCCCCCCTCTGGGCTGCCGCCCATCTCCCCCGCAAGGGGGGAGATTAATCTCGTCGTCGTCGCGCATGATCTCCCCCCTCGCGGGGGAGATGCCCGGCAGGGCAGAGGGGGGCAACGTAGAGCGCGAGGATTTCCGCCTTACGCCGCCCCCACATTCTCCACCAGCACCGCAATCCCCTGCCCGCCCCCGATACAAGCCGAAGCGATCCCATACCGCAAACCGCTGCGCTGCAATTCCCTTGCCACCGTCGTCGTGATCCTTATCCCCGTCGCGCCCAGCGGGTGCCCGATCGCGATCGCGCCGCCATTGACGTTGGTTTTCTCCTCATCCAGCCCAAGCTCGCGGATGCAGGCCATGATCTGCGCGCCAAAGGCCTCGTTGATCTCGATCCGGTCGATCTGGTCGAGGGTCAATCCGGCCTCTTCGAGAACGGCGCGGATTGCCGGCACCGGTCCGATGCCCATGATGTGCGGCGGCACGCCGACGCTTGCGCCGGCGACGATCCGCGCGATCGGCCGAATGCCGTTCTTATCCGCCTGCCTCTTCGAGCCGACCAGCGAAGCCGCCGCGCCGTCGACGACGGCCGACGAATTGCCGCCGGTCTGCACACCGCCGAAAGCCGGTCGGATCTTCGCCAACGCCTCATAGGGCGACGGACGGATGTGGCTATCCACCGTCACCGCCTCCACCTTGCGCGGCAGGCGAATGCCACGGTCGTTGAAGCCATCCGCCGAGAACGTCTCGCTCGTCACCTCGATGATCTCGCCGGCCAGGAACCCGCTCTCCTGCGCCTTCACCGCGCGCGCGAAGGAGCGTTCGGCGAATCGGTCCACCTCCTCGCGGGTGATCTGGTAGTCGCGGGCAAGGTTCTCCGCCGTATCGCCCATCGTGCACGAACAGGCCGGGTCAAGCAGCGCTTCCCAGAGGAAATCCTTGAACGCGACCTGGCCCATTTTGAAGCCATTGCGGTGCGTGTAGGCGGCGACGGGATTGCGGCTCATGGATTCCGCGCCCGCGCACAGCACCACACCCGCCCGCTCCTGCTCCACCATGTCGGCCGCCTGCAGGATCACCTCGATCCCCGTACCGCAGATGCGCTGGACGAGATGCGCCGGCCGGTCGACCGGAACGCCGGCGTAAAGCCCGATATGGCGCGGCGTCATGTAGGCGTCGAACGAAGCCTGCGCCATCGAGCCGGCGATCGTCGTGTCGATCTCGCCCGGCGAAATGCCCGTCTTCTCGATCACCGCCCGCGCGGCCTTGATGCCGAGGTCGATCGGCGAGACGTCGGCAAACGCGCCGGTATAGTCGACGAAGGGCGTGCGGACGCCGTCATAGAGCCAGGCATCCTCGAAGGAGTAGCGAAGTCCGCGATGCTGGCTCATGAGGCTGCCTTTCGGTTGGCGATGAGAACGTGGGCCGGCGATGGCTCGGCGTAGAGATCGTCGACCAGCCCCGCCCGCGCGGCCATCACGGCGCGCTGGTTGATCGAGCCCTTGTCGGTCACTTCATGCTTGTCGATCGACGGAAGCGTGTCGAGGATGATCGCGCGCGCGACGAGATTGGAGCTTCCCGTCGCCTTTGCCGCCAGCGCATCGAGCCGCTTCTGGACTTCCGCGCGCACGGCCGGATGGTGCGCGACGGTCTTCTCGTCCGCGCCGGTCAGCGTTGCATCGAGCTTCCGCGCGGCGTCGAAATCGAGCAGCAGCAGCGCGCCGATATGGTTGGCGTTGAGCCCGGTCAGCACCACGTCGCGCACGTAGGGCGCGCAGCCCGAGATCAGGCCGGCGCGCACGCCCGCCATGTTGACCCAGGTTCCGGTCGACAGCTTGAAATCCTCCGACACCCGCCCGTCGAACAGGAACCCCCTGTTGACGTCGTCCGCATCCACGAATTTCAGCGCGTCACCGATCTTGTAGAACCCGTCCTCATCAAAGCACTCGGCCGTCTTGTCCGGCTGGCGCCAATAGCCTGGCGTGATGCTCGGACCCTTCAGCCGCAGTTCCAGCTTTTCGCCGTCCGGGATCAGCTTCAATTCCAGCCCCGGCGCCGGCAGCCCCACCTCGCCCGGCCGCCCGACCGGCCATGTCGTGGTCGAGGCGAAGGGCGCAGTCTCCGTCGAGCCGTAGCCGGTGACGATCATGATCTTGTGGCCGGTCGTCTCCACCGCAAGCCGTTCGAGCGCATCCCACACATGCTGCGCCAATCCGGCACCCGCATATTGCAGAAGCTCGACCTTCGAGAAGAACGTCTCGCGCAGCCTGTCGTTCTTCGACAGATGCTCGGCCAGCATCTCGAAGCCCTTCGGGACGTTGAAATAGAGCGTCGGCGCGACCTCCTCGAGATTGCGCACGGTTTTCAGAATGCCCGCCGGCGTCGGGTTGCCGTCGTCGATGTAAAGCGTCCCGCCATTGTGGAGTGCGATGCCGAAATTGTGGTTGCCGCCGGCGGTGTGATTCCACGGCAGCCAGTCCACCATCACCGGCGGCTTGTCCTTCAGGAAGGCAAGCGCGGTGGCGATCATCACCTGGTTGCAGGCCATCATGCGATGCGTGTTGATCACCGCCTTCGGCATTCCGGTCGAGCCCGAGGTGAACAGGAACTTTGCCACCGTATCGCCGGTCAGCGCCGCCTCCGCCACCTCGACGGCGTCGGTGGGCACGTTGTGAAGCAGGTCTTCGAACGAAGTCGCGTCTCGTCCCGCCGGTGCGTCACGCGCGACGACGAGTTCCATGTCCGGCGCCATCACCGCGTCGAGCGCCTTGGCGAACGGTGCGCCGTCGGCCGCGAACACCAGCCCCGGCGTCAACAGCGAGAAGATGTGCCTCAGCTTGGCATGGTCGCTCGAGACCAGCGAATAGGCTGGCGACACCGGCGCATAGGCGATCCCCGCCATCATCGCCCCGAGCGCCATCAGCCCGTGCTCGATCGAATTGCCCGACAGGATCACGACCGGCCGCTCGGTCGAAAGGTCACGCGCGATCAGCGCCTGCGCGATCGCGCGCGTCTTGGTCAGAACGTCGGTATAGGTGAGCTTTCGCCACTCGCCATCCGGTCCACGATCCGCGAGGAAGACGCGATCGGGCGCGACGTCCGCCCAGTGCCGCAGCCGGTCGATCAGCGAGCGCGGATAGGGATCGAGCGCAGCCTTGGCGCGCACCCGGATGATATCGCCCCCCGGCCCCTCGCGGCTCATCTCGGCCGCCAGTTCGCCCATGTTCACCGGGCGCAGGCCCGGCATTGAAACGATTGGCATCGGTGTCCTCCCGATTATTGTTATGCGTGATAACAATAACTGCCGAACCTCGCAAGGTGCCGATGCGGTCGCCGATTGTCGTTGACGTAAACGTCAATACGCTGCTACCCATCGGGTCAACCAACCCCATTCTTCCAGAGGAGTATCGAAATGGACACTGCAGCGATTGCCGCCAAGATGCGCGAGAAGGTCGCGACCTCCGGCTTCGACCGTTCGGTCAAGTTCGACATGGGCGACGAGGTCATCGTGATCGACGGCCAGAACGTGTCGACCGCCGACGCGCCGGCCGACTGCACGATCAAGATCTCGAAGGAGAACTTCGAGGAGCTGATCGCCGGCGAACTCAACCCGACCGCCGCCTTCATGACCGGCAAGATCAAGGTCGAGGGCGACATGTCCGTCGCCATGCAGCTCAGCCAGTTGATCTGACGCGTTCCTCCCGGGACAGGAAAAAGGCGGCTTGCGGGCCGCCTTTTTTTCGTCTGCGGGGTGCGGCGGGGCTTCCGCTCAATTTCAGCCTTTGCAAATATGCTGCGCGCAGGCATCGCCCCGATGCCGTCAACCCGGATCGCCCCACATGAAACCCAGAAGGATTGCCGCCGTCGCCGCGCTCTTGACCGGCGCGATGACGCTCCCCCTCCTCGCCGAAGACCTCGTCTTCATGCTCGACAACCGGTCGAGCTACGACATTCACGAGTTCTACGCCTCGCCGACCGATGTCGAGGACTGGGAAGAGGACATCCTCGGCTCCGACATCCTGCCGGCCGGCGACGCGGTGCGCGTGACGATCGCCGACGGCCGCGACGTCTGCAACTACGACCTTCGCGTCGTCTTCGAGGACGGCGACGTGCTGGACGACGAGAGCGACCTTTGCGCAACGGGCAGCTACACCGTCACCGATTGAGCGCAATGCCGAAACGAAAAGGCCCGCGACGAGCGGGCCTTTCCTCGTTCATGCGACGGCGCGAACCCGCTCGCGACCCGCCTTGCGCCCGGCCGCGACGAGCGTGCCTCGGGCACCGTCGAGTGCGCCCTCGGCAAGCTCCAGCCCCAGGAACCGATGCCGTTCGTAAGGTCCGGGCATTGCGAGCGCGCCCGTCTTATCTGCAGAAAAGCCGAACCGCTCATAATAGGCCGCATCGCCGACGAGCAGGATCGCGCCATGGCCGAGCCGCTTCGCCGCGCTGATCGCATGGCGCATCAGCGCCGACCCAATCCCGCCCGACTTCACGTCCGGATCGACCGCGAGCGGCCCGAGCAGAAGCGCCCGACGCCCGCCGGCGACGACGTCCCACAACCGCACCGTCCCGACGACCCCGCCCGCCGCATCGCGCGCGACGAAAGCCAGCCCCTCGGCCGGCAACCGCCCGCGGCGCAGCTTTTCCGACGACTTCTTCCTCCACCGCGGCCCCATGGCCCGGTCGAGCAACGCATCGCGCGCGGGAATGTCGGCGGCGATTTCAGGGCAAACGGTGACGTGACTAATCTCCCCCCTCGCGGGGGAGATGCCCGGCAGGGCAGAGGGGGGCAACGTCGAGCGAAAACCACCGGCCGTTGCAGCATCGCCAACACGAGAGGACAGCGGGACAGCGCCCCCCTCTGGGTTGCCACCCATCTCCCCCGCAGGGGGGGAGATCACCCAATCGCGCAAATCGACGCTGACATTAAGGGTCCGAAATTCCATCTCCACGATCCTTCACGAGCGGAGGTCTCTTCCACAAGCGAGCCTGCCGGCGATCTCCCGCCGACAGGATGATCCGAAGGCGCGAGCCCTCAGATCACATAGGATCGCAGCGGCTCGAAGCCGTTGAAGGCGACTGAGGCGTAGGTCGTGGTGTAGGCGCCGGTGCCCTCGATCAGGACTTCGTCGCCGATCGTCAGCGTCAGCGGCAGCGGGTACGGCGTCTTCTCGTACATCACGTCGGCCGAATCGCAGGTCGGGCCGGCGAGCACGCAGGGCGCCTTCTCGTCGCCGTCACGTGTCGTGACGATCGGGTAGCGGATCGCCTCGTCCATCGTCTCGGCGAGACCGCCGAACTTGCCGATGTCGAGGAACACCCAGCGCACATTGTCGTTGTCGGCCTTCTTCGAGATCAGCACGACTTCCGACTTGATGGTGCCGGCATTGCCGACCATGCCGCGGCCCGGCTCGATGATCGTCTCGGGCAGGCGGTTGCCGAAATGCTTCGACAGCGACTGGAAGATCGCCTGGCCATAGGCCTGCGCGGTCGGCACGTCCTTCAGGTAACGGGTCGGGAAACCGCCGCCCATGTTGACCATCTTGAGAAGAATGCCTTCCTCGGCAAGGCGCGCGAACACGGCCTTGGCGTCGCCGAGCGCCTTGTCCCAGGCACCGAGGTCGGTCTGCTGCGAGCCGACATGGAACGAGACGCCATAGGCGGCGAGGCCGAGCCGGTTGGCATGGCGCAGCACGTCGACGGCCATGGCCGGTACGCAGCCGAACTTGCGCGACAGCGGCCACTCGGCGCCCTCGCCGTCGGTCAGGACGCGGCAGAACACGCGCGCGCCGGGGGCGGCGCGGGCGACCTTCTCCACTTCCTCAACGCTGTCGACGGCATAGAGGTCGATGCCGAGCTCAAAGGCGCGCGCGACGTCGCGCTCCTTCTTGATCGTGTTGCCGAAGGAGATGCGGTCGGGCGTCGCGCCGGCGTCGAGCGCCATCTCGATCTCGGCGACCGAGGCGGTGTCGAAGGACGAGCCGAGGCCGGCCAGCATGCGCAGGATTTCCGGCGCCGGGTTGGCCTTGACGGCATAATAGATCTTCGATTCCGGCAGCGCCTTTTCGAAGGCGTGGAAATTGTCGGCGACGACGTCGAGGTCGACGACGAGGCAGGGACCCGAGGGACGGCGGGTGGCGAGGAAATCGAGGACGCGCTGCGTGGCCATGTTCGTCTCCAGTCGCGGCAAGAGCCGCTATTTGCTGCTCCCGTCTTCGGCGCGCGGCCACGGACGGGCGGTGGACAAAGGGCGTATGCGACAGCCGACACGGAACCAGCCGGTGGAGACACCGGAACCGTGTGACGCGCTTACGCGGCGGTGAGCGAACGCCATTTTCGGCGAAAGCTCGCTTTGTCTGCCTCAGCTTTGGAGAATGCCTCCGCACTGCCGGCAATGAGGGTGTGCCTCTTTGAGTACCCCGGTCTTTGGACAACCGGGAAAACACCAGAAAGGCCCGCACCGTCGTTGCTTCAAGATGTCCTCGGACTGGCGGTTGGCCGTCAGACCGACTGGAGGGGTTAGTTCCAGGTACCTTACCGGTTCCCTCACCATTCGAGGGTCGGCGGACACCCACAGGCACGTGCGACTTTGGGCAAGCGCGGATATAGGCAGAAACGATGATTCGTTCAATGAAAAATTGCACCCGCCTTGAAAAACCGGCCGCGCTGAACGACGTTGCGGTTAACGTCAAACGAGACTGAACGATGACCTCGACACGCGACGACCTGAACGCCTTCCTCGACTATCCGCCCATCGAAGTTCCGCACGCCGCGACCGGCCCGCTCGCCGGCCTGACCCTCGGCGTCAAGGACATCTTCGACGTCGCCGGCCACCCGACCGGCGGCGGCAATCCCGAATTTCCCGGCGCCTCGAAGATCGCGACGACCACCGCGCCTTCGGTGCAAAAACTGCTCGACGCCGGCGCGACCTATCTCGGCAAGACCCAGACCGAGGAACTGACCTTCTCGCTGATGGGCCAGAACGTCCACTTCCCCCATCCGGTCAATCCGAGGGCGCGCGACCGCGTCACCGGCGGCTCGTCCTCCGGCTCCGCCGCGGCGGTCGCGGGCGGCCTTTGCGACATCGCGACGGCGTCGGACACCGGCGGCTCCGTGCGCGGCCCGGCAAGCTTCTGCGGCCTGATCGGCCTGCGCGCCACCCATGGCCGCCTGTCGCTCGAAAAGGCGATGCCGCTCGCCCCCAGCCTCGACGTCTTCGGCTGGTACGCGAAGGACGCCGCGACCTATGAGAAGGTCGCCGATGTCATGCTCGGCGAAGCCTCACCCTCCCCCTTGAGGGGAGGGTCGGCACGCGAAGCGGGTCGGGGTGGGGGTCCGGACCTCCGGTCCGAACAAAAAACCAAAGTCATCCGCCTTTCCGCCTTCGACGCGCTCGTGCTCGGCCCCGACGAAGCGGCCGAATACGCCCGCATGGTCGCGATCGTTGAGTCCGTTCTGGGTGCCGCGCAGGAAGCCCCTGCCCTCACCTTCTCCGTCGACGATCTCTACTGGATGTTCCGCCGCATCCAGGCCTACGAGGCGTGGGCCGTCCATGGCGATTTCGTCTCGAAGACCGCCAACATGGACCCCGCCGTGCGCGCCCGGTTCGAGTTCGGCAAGACGCTCGGCTGCGAGGTCGCGGTCGACGAGACGAAGAAGCGCACCGAATTCCGCACCGAACTCGAAGCGCTCCTTGGCGCGGACGGCGTCCTGGTCCTGCCCACCATGCCCGGCGCCGCGCCGAAAAGCGCGTCCAGCGGCGACGAACTCCTCGACTATCGCGAGCGCGCGCTGCGGCTCCTCTGCCTCTCCGGCCTCTCCGGCCTGCCGCAGATCACGATCCCGCTCGGCACGGTCCACGGTGCGCCTTTCGGCATCTCGCTCATCGGCCCGCGAAACTTCGACCGCACGCTCGTCGCGCTCGCCACCCGCATCATGGACGCCGCCTGATGGACACCCTCACCCGCATGCGCGCCTTCATCGACGTGGTGGAGGCGGAGGGCTTTTCCGCCGCCGCGCGCAAGATCGGCCGCTCCAAGGCGCTCCTGTCGAAATATGTGCGCGAACTGGAAGACGAGCTCGGCGCGCTTCTCCTCAACCGCACCACGCGGCAATTCTCGCTCACCGAGGCCGGCCACACCTACTACAAGCGCGCCAACGAGCTCGTCCGCGAGATCGACAGCCTCGCCGAAAGCGTGCGCGAATCCGCAGGCGACGTGAAGGGCCGCATCAAGCTCACCGCCCCGCGCACCTTCGGCGATGCGGCCATCGGCCGCTCGCTGGTCGATTTCGCCAAGGCCCACCCCGACATCACGCTCGAAATCCATCTCGACGACCGCTTCGTCGATCTCGTCGAGGAAGGCTTCGACCTCGCCATCCGCATCACGCGGCTTGCCGATTCCTCGATGATCGCGCGCCGCCTGTCGCCGTTCCAGATCCGCATCTGCGGCTCGCCGGCGCTCCTGAAGCGCGTCGGCACGCCCGCCCAGCCCGCCGAACTCGCCAAGCTGCCCTGCATTATCGACACCAACGGCCGCTGGCTTTCCAACTGGCCGTTCCGGCGCGACAATGGCGAGATGACGAGTGTGCCGGTTTCGGGGCCGATCGAGGTCAACAGCCCGCTCGCCACCCGCGCCGCCGCCGTCGCCGGGCTGGGCTTCGCGCCACTGCCCGACTTCATCGCCGCGCCCGCGCTGGCGAGCGGCGAACTCGTCTCCATCCTCGACGACTACGTCCCGCGCGACGGCGGCATCTACGCGATCTACCCGCACCGGCGCTACCTTCCGGCCAAGATCCGCGTCTTCGTCGATTTCCTCGCGCAGTGGTTCAAGGAAAACGAGCGCGGCTGACCGCCGCGTCTCGGGGGTTCAAGGATAACGAGCGCGGCTGACGGCCGCGCCATTTCAGGCTCCCCAATCTTGCCGCGATTCTGCTAGACTCTTCGCGCGCAAATCACCGAGGGGCACGATGGCGATCCGCATCCGAACTTTTCTTATGGGCGCCGGCGCGCTCGCCGCGATGGCTGCACCGGCCTTCGCGCATCCGCACGTCTTCGCCGAAGCCCGGCTCGAGATCGCGACCGAGGGCGAAAACGTCCAGGCGCTGCGCCATGTCTGGCGCTTCGACGACCTCTTCTCCTCCACCGTCATCTTCGAGTTCGACCGCAACAAGGATTTGAAGCTCGACCCCGAAGAGCTCGAAATGGTCGGCTCGGTCATCCTCGAATCGCTGGCCGAATTCGACTACTTCCAGTTCGTCACCGCCGACGGCAAAGACATCGAGATGTCGCCGCCGGAAAAGATCGTCGCCTCGCTGGAGGATCAGCAGCTTCTCATCCTGTTCGAGTCCACCCCGATGGAAGAGCTGCCGCTGTCCGGCAATCTCCATTTCGGCGTCTACGACCCGACCTTCTACACCGCGATCGACTTCTACGACGACACCAACCTCGTCGTCGCCGACATGCCCGAGAGCTGCGCGAAGGAAGTCGTGCGCCCCGACCCGGACGAGGCGCTCGCCCAGAACCAGCAATCGCTGACGGAGGCGTTCTTCACCGAACCGGGCGGCGTCGACTATTCCAAGCTCTTCGCCACCCGCCTCGAGATCACCTGCGGAGCGGCAGGATGATGCAATTGTCCAAACGCACCGTGCGCGTCTTCTTCGCCGCGGTCGCTGTCGTCTATGTCGCGACGCACTTTTTCGGTCACGCCCATGCGCAAAGCTCGCTCGGCATCGGCGCCGCGGAAGTCGCCGCGCCCTCGACCGGCATGTTCGCCGGCACGCTCAACTGGATCAACGCGCAGCAGCAGGATTTCTACCGCTCGCTCACCGGCGCGCTGCGCTCCATGCGCGACGGCGGCTCCGGCGTCTGGCTGCTCGTCGGCCTCTCCTTCGCCTACGGCGTCTTCCACGCCGCCGGCCCCGGCCACGGCAAGGCGGTCATCTCCTCCTACATGCTGGCGAACGAAGTGGCGCTGCGCCGCGGCGTCATGCTCTCCTTCGTCTCGGCCATGCTGCAGGCGGTCACCGCCATCGCCGTCATGGGCGCGGTCTATCTCATGCTGCGCGGCACCGCCGTCTCGATGACCGACGCGACGCGTTTCCTCGAAATCGCCAGCTTCGCCCTCGTCGCCGCCTTCGGCGCCTGGCTCCTGTGGAAGAAGGCCGGCCCGCCCCTCGCCGGCCTGATCTGGGGCCGCCCCGTCCGTGCCCTGTCGGCAGCGGCCGTTCACGATCATTCCCACAGCCACGAACATCACCACGGTCAGGCTTGCACGCACGACCATCACCACGATCACGCGCATTCGCATGAGCACAGCCATGTGCACGACGCAGTCTGCTCGACCTGCGGCCATTCCCACGCGCCCGATCCGGCGATGCTGTCGGGCGACCGCTTCGACTGGAAGACGGCCTGGGCGGCAATCGTCGCCGTCGGCCTGCGCCCCTGCACCGGCGCGCTGGTCGTCCTGTCCTTCGCTTTCCTCAACGGCCTCTGGCTCGGCGGCTTCCTCTCGGTCTTCGCCATGGCCATCGGCACGGCCATCACCGTCTCGATCCTCGCCACGCTGGCCGTCCTCGCCAAGAACTGGGCGGTCGCCTTCGCCGGCGACGGCCGCACCGGCAACCGCGTCCACACCACCATCGAAATCGCCGGCGCCGCCTTCGTCTTCCTCCTCGGCGTCACACTACTGACGGCAAGCTTGAGCGTCTGATCGTCAAGCGTCATCCCGGAAGCCGGATCGGCGCGAAGCGACGGCCGGCTATCCGGGACCCATTCCGTGACGTTCGAACCTCACGGAATGGCTTCCGGCTCTCGCCTCGCTGCGCTCGGACTTCGGCCGGAATGACGCCGGTCGGCGCTACCGCTTCATCCGCCCCCGCACCCAGAAGATCATGAAGAACGCCACCAGGAACAGCCCCGCCACCGCGCCGGCGAGCCACGGTGAAATCTCGATCGCCGCCAGCATGATCGCCGGCATGAAATAGGCGACGAGCCCGACGCCGGCGAGGATGACCGCCGCCGCGATCGCAGAATTCTTCGTGTCCCGATCCATCATTCGCTCTTTGCCGCCGCGAACTCTTCCAGCTTTTGTTTCTGCCGGCCGTCGCGGTCGAAATTGTCCTCGGCGAGCCACGCCTCGAAGGCTGCGCGCCGGGCCGGCCAGTCGCCGTCCAGCATCGCATACCAGGCCGTGTCGCGGTTCTCGCCCTTGATCACCATGTGCTGGCGGAAGAGCCCTTCATAGTCGAATCCGAACCGCCGCGCTGCGCGGCGCGATGCCACGTTGCGATCATTGCACTTCCACTCGAAGCGGCGGTAGCCGAGCTCGTCGAAGAGGTGGCGCGCCAGGAGATAGATCGTTTCGGTCGCCTGCCGGCTCTTCGCCATCTCCGGCCCCCAATAGATGTGGCCGACTTCGGCGACGCCGTTCGCCCGGTCGATCCGCATCAGCGCCATGCGCCCCTTGGCGCGCCCGTCCGCCTTGTCGACGCAGGCGAAGAACATCGGGTCGGGCGAGGCCTGGAACCGGTCGAGCCAGGGCTGCAGCGCGGCGCGGTCGGCGGGCGGCACGTCGGCGAGATAGCGCATCCGCTCGCCCGCATCGGGCACGCTCTTGGCCGCGAAGAGCTGGTCGCCGTGATCGTCCGCATTGAGCGGTTCGAGCCGCACATAGCGCCCGTCATGGACCTGGCGCGGCGGCACCGGCCGCGCCGTCCAGCCGCTCAATTCCTGCGCCATGCGTCTCTCCCGTTTGACATTGCCGTCCAGCGCTCCCACAAACGAGCCCGATCTGCAAGACGGGAGGCTTGGCGAATAGATGCTCCAGACGATTTCCGCTTTCGACCGCATCGGCGAGGAAAACGCCTTTGCCGTCCTGGCCCGCGCGACGGAGCTTTCGCAATCCGGCAAGGACATCGTCAATCTGGGCATCGGCCAACCCGATTTCCGCACGCCCGACCACATCGTCGAAGCCGCCATCAAGGCCCTGCGCGACGGCCATCACGGCTACACGCCCGCGACCGGCCTCCTCGCCACCCGCGAAGCCGTCGCGCGCCGCACGCTCGCCACCACCGGCGTTACGATCTCGCCCGAAAGCGTGATGATCATGCCCGGCGGCAAGCCGACCATGTATGCCGCGATCCTGATGTTCGGCGAGCCGGGCGCGGAAATCCTCTACCCCGATCCGGGCTTCCCCATCTACAAGTCGATGATCGACTACACCGGCGCGAAATCGGTGCCCGTGCCGATCCGCGAGGAGAACGGCTTCGCCTTTTCCGCCGAGGAAACGCTGGCGCTGATCACGCCGCAAACGCGGCTCCTGATCCTCAACTCGCCCGCCAACCCGACCGGCGGCGTCACCCCGCGCGCGGAGATCGAAAAGCTCGTCGCCGGCCTCGCCGACCATCCGAACGTCGCGGTCATGTCCGACGAGATCTACGACGTCATGACCTATGACGGCGAGAGCGCGACCTCGCTCCTTCAATTCCCCGAGATCCGCGACCGGCTGATCGTCCTCAATGGCTGGTCGAAGACCTGGGCCATGACCGGCTGGCGCATGGGCTGGTCGATCTGGCCGGACGCGCTCTACGGCAAGGTGCGCAAGCTCGCGGTCAATTGCTGGTCCTGCGTCAACGCCCCGTCGCAATTTGCCGGCATCGCCGCCATCGACGGTCCGCAGGACGAGGTGGGCAAGATGATGCGCGCCTTCGACCGGCGCCGGAAAATCGTCGTCGACGGACTCAACGCGATTCACGGCATTTCCTGCATCGTGCCGAAGGGCGCGTTCTACGCCTTCCCGAACATCTCGCAGACCGGTTGGAAGGCCAAGAAACTCGCCTCCGCGCTGCTCGAGGAATCCGGCGTCGCCCTCATCGGCGGGCCGGATTTCGGCACGCTCGGCGAAGGCTACATCCGCCTCTCCTACGCCAATTCCGAAGAGAACATCCTGCGGGCACTCGAGCGGATCGACGATTTCCTCAAGAGCTCCCGCTGAACTTCGGTTCGGAGCGAGCCGAAAATGGTGCGATCCGAGAACCGGAGCGGAGTGTACTTCAGTACATGAGCACCGGAAGCGCAGGAGCGCGCCATTTGCAGGCCGCTCCGGGCCGAAGTCATAGGCCATAGTAAAAGTAGATCGCGAAGCACGTCGCAATGCCGACGATGACGTTCATCGGCAGGCCGATCTTGACGAAGTCCGAAAATCGGTAATTGCCCGCGCCATAGACCACCGTGTTGGTCTGGTAGCCGATCGGCGTCGCAAAGCTCGCGCTGGCGCCGAACATCACGGCGACGACCAGCGCGCGCGGCTCGACGCCGAGCTGTTGCCCGAGCCCGATGACGATCGGCGTCATGAGGACGGCAACCGCATTGTTGGTCACGCATTCCGTCAGCGTCGAGGCGAGCGCATAGACCATCAGCAGTAGCACGAAGGGCGAGACGGTGGTCATCACCGGCGTCAGCGCCTCCACGATCATCGTCACCGCGCCGGTGTTCTGCAGCCCCTGCCCGACGATCAGCATCGAGAAGATCAGGATCAGGATCGCCCCGTCGATCGAGCCCCACGCCTCGTCGGCGTCGATGCAGCGCAGGACGAGGATCGCGGCGACGGCGATCATCGCCAGGATGCCGATATCCATCACGTTGAATGCGGCGAGGACGACGACGAGCCCCAGCGCCAGAAGCGCCAGCGGCGCCTTGGTGCGCCGGAATGCGCGCGCGGTCGAGCGTGTCACCGAGACGAGGTCGTTCTGGTCGGAGAGTTCGTCGAGCCCTTCCGACGTGCCTTCCAGCAGCAATCGGTCGGCGGGCCTTAGCATGACGCTGCCGAGGTCCGGCCCCGGCACGTGGCGGTGGCGGTGCACGCCGAGAATGCGCACGCCGAAGCGGCGGCCGAGCGACAGGCTGGAAAGCCGCGTGCCCTGGCTGTAGCGCCCCGGCGCGACGACGGCCTCGACCGCGATCTGCTCGCCCTCTCGCATCACGCCGCGCCGCTGGCCGACGCGCAGGCCTTCCTTCTCGCTCAGCGTCAGCAGTTCGGACGACTTGGCGACGATGATCAGCGCATCGTTCTTCTTCAGGACGATGTCGCCGATGTCCTTGCGCACCGTCTTGCCTTCCGAGCGCACCCCGGCGATGCGCAGGCCCGGCTGCTTGAAGTCGGCGATGTCCTTGATCGGCTTTTCGGTATAGGCGCCGTCGGCGAGCACCGTCACTTCGGAAAGAAACTCCGTTTCCTCCTCCTCGAGCGCCTCGCCACCCTCCTCGCGCCTGTCCGGCAGCAGGAACCTGCCGAGCACCAGCATCGTCGCGACGCCGGCAAGCGCTGTCGCGATGCCGATCGGCGTGATCTCGAAGATCGAGAACGGCTCCATTCCCTGCTCGCGCGCGACGCCGTCGACGAGAAGGTTGGTCGAGGTGCCGATCAGCGTCAGCGTGCCGCCGAGGATCGCCGCATAGGAGATCGGGATCAAAAGCCGCGTCGAGGCGATGTCGAGCGCGCCGGCGAGCCGGATCACGATCGGGACCAGAACCAGGACGACGGTCGTATTGTTCATGAATGCGGAGGCGGCGAGCGTACCGGCCATGAAGAAGGCGAGCGCCAGCATCTGATGCTTCTTCGCCCGCTCCAGAACCATGCCGGCGACGGCTTCCAAAACGCCGGTTCGAACCAGCGCGCCCGACAGCACGAACATCGCGCCGATCGTCAGCGGCGCGGAGTTGGAGAACACCCCCATCGCCTGGTCGGTCGGCACGAAGCCGAGGAGGATGAACACCGCCGCGCCCGCCGCCGCCGTCACGTCGGCGGGATATTTTTCCCAGACGAACATCGCGAACAGCAGCGCGACCAGCACCAGCGACACGGTCGCTTCGTAACCGCCGAAAATTCCCGCCATCATCCCCTCATGACCCCGACTTTGCCACCCAACGCGCTCGTGCCGTCGCGGGGTCCTTGGGCCCGAAAATTATCCGCGCCCGACGAACGGCATCTTGGTCGCCATCACGTTCATGAACAGGACGTTCGCTTCGAGCGGCAGGCTTGCCATGTGCAGCACGGCATCGGCGACATTGCCGACATCCATCACCGCTTCCGGCGCGATCTCGCCATTGGCCTGCGGCACGCCGTCGACCATACGCGCGGCCATGTCGGTCAGGGCGTTGCCGATGTCGATCTGCCCGCAGGCGATGTCGAACGGCCGCCCGTCCAGCGCCAGCGTCTTGGTCAGGCCGGTGATCGCGTGCTTGGTCGCGGTGTAGGGCACCGAGCCCGGCCGCGGCGCATAGGCCGAGATCGACCCGTTATTGATGATCCGCCCGCCCATCGGGCTTTGCCGCCGCATCAGGCCGAAGGCCGAGCGCGCGCACAGGAACGAGCCGGTCAGGTTGACGTCGACGACGTCGTGCCAGACCTCGACCGGAATCTCGTCGATCAGCGTCGACTTGTATCCCATGCCGGCATTGTTGAAGAGAAGGTCGAGCCGCCCGAATTCCTCCTCGATCCGTTCGAAGAGCTTTTCCACCTGCTCGGCGCGCGCCACGTCGCAGGCGATGGCAAGACCCCGCGCCGGTGCCGGCCCGATGGCGGCAACGGCCGCATCGAGCTTTTCCTGCCGGCGTCCGGTGAAGACCGTGTGCCACCCCGCGTGGACGAGCGCGGTCGCGACCGCCTGTCCGATGCCCGAGCCTGCGCCGGTGACGAGCGCGAATCTGTCCTGCATGCCGTGTCCCTCCTGCACTTCCCTTCGGGGATCGCAGATGGATGACGCAGGCGCAAGGGGTCGGGACAAAGGAAGGCGGCCATTTGCGGCCGCCTGAGTTTGGAATCGGTGCTTGGGAGGAGGAGGAACGTCCGATTCGTTTATTAAGAATGCGATACGAAGCTTAACCGAAGGTTAACTCGTCGATATGTGCTACCCGATAAACGCGAGAAACGGCCGCCCGGACAACGCCTGGACGAAGGTGAACGCCACCAGCGCCACGAAAAGGACAATCGCGACCCGGATCGGCCGTCGCTCGTCGCGCCCGAAGACCGCGAGCGACACGAGCCCTGCGGCCGGCAGGAAATGCATCGCATGGGTCGAGAAGAAATGCGCCACGCGCAGGTCACCCCCGTCCCGTGCCCACCCGAAGATCGCGAGCCCGGCGGCATCGGACCGCACGCCACCGACCCAGTGCCCGTCGAACGAACTCATCGTCCCGGCCGTGATCACCGTCAGCGGCAGGACGAGCGCCAGCCCGACGACGATGCTTTCCTTGAGAACCGGCGGCAGCCCCGTGTCCCGGTTGCGCCCGATCTGCCAGGCATAGACGGCGCTCGCCGAGGTCAGCAGGACGGCGAAGCCGCCCATCGCCATGTAGATCGCCTCGCCGACCGGCGTCCGGTTGAAATGCGCCGGCACGCCGTTCACTGCTGCCCCCATCAGCCAGACCGTCTCGAGGATGATCGCGCCGATCACCGCGCCGATATAGATCCGGTACCAGCTTTTGTCCTGCGTGCCCGCCGGCAGCCAGCGGGCGAAGAAGGCGAGCGTCAGGACATAGACGGCCAGGGCGAACTGGAACTTCACCGGCTTCGACCAGACGGACACGTCATTGGTCATCCGGCCGTCGACGATTCCGGCGAAAAGCGTCGGCAGGAGCAGCGCCAGAAGCAGGAGGCCGAGCGCGGCGAGCCCGCGCTCCGGGCCGAAAAGCCGTTTCATCGAAACCGGCCGCGCCGGTGCATGGTCGAGTGCGAGCGTCGTCATGGTCAGTGCCCCTCGATGGCGGGCGCGGCGCGAAGCTGAAGCCGCACGGCGCGGATGGCGACGAAGGCGAGATAGCCGGCCGGCCCGAACATGAAGGTCAGCGGCAGGCAGGGAAGCACGAGCCAGAACGGCACGCCGTCGGCGCGTCCGCGCCGCACGATCCAGGCCCCGACGAAAAGATCGAAGGCGAGATAGTGCAGCCAGCCGGCCAGCAGCAGTTCGCGTGTCTGGAAGAGCTGCGCCACCGCGTCGAGCGAGCCGAACCCGCCCTCGGCGCGCGTCCAGAAGGCGAGAATCAGCCCGGCATAGGCGACCGAGATCAGCGCCGGCATGGCATAGGCGGCAACGAGATCGCTGATGCGCGGCATCAACGGGCTGATCAGAAGCGTCGCCCATCCGGCGACCGCGATCAGCGTGGCATACTGGAAAATCAGGTCGGCACTCATGGCATCCTCCTCGATCCCGCGCCCTTCGACGCGTGCTTGACAGCGTCAAGATTGAGATTGCCAGAAATCTTTCCATTGTCAACATCGAAAATCGGAGCCATGTATGGGGCAGATCGGAGACCGACTTGAACGAGCAATCGCCCCGCAAGACCTACCACCACGGCGACCTGCGCCAGACGCTGATCGCCGCCGCCGAGGAGGAACTGGCCGAAAAGGGCCTCGAAGCCTTCTCGCTGCGCGGCTGCGCCAAGCGCGCCGGCGTCTCCCACGCCGCGCCCGCCCATCATTTCAAGGATGCCGACGCGCTCCTGTCGGCGCTCGCCGCCGAAGGCTTCGATCGCCTGCGCGTCTCGATGACGACGGCGATGGCGCGCGCGGAAGGCGGCCTGGAGGACAAATTCGTCGCCTCAGGCGTCGGCTATGTCGATTTCGCCTGCGCCAACCCCGCCCTCTTCCACCTGATGTTCGGCTCACGCCGCCCCGACCACGAGCATCCGCCTCTGTCGGATGCCGGCGGCTCGGCCTTCGGCGTCCTCACCGGCAACATCCTCGCCATGACCGGCCGCGACTACGCCACCGACCCCGCCGCCGGCGAAGACGTCATCGCCGCCTGGGCCATGGTCCACGGCCTCTCCGAACTCCTGATCGGCGACAAGCTGCACCTGCCCGAAGGAATGCCCCGCGAAGCCTTCGTATCCCTCATCTCCGCCATCATCCGCCGCTCGGGGCCGCGGGCCTAACACCCCCGCCGCCCGGCCCGTTCGCGCACGAACTCGCTGATGTCCGCCAGCGTCGGCGCCTGTCCGCGCAGCGGCGAGGCGATGGCCCCGACGATGTTGATGTGCCCGACCCCGTCATAGACGCGCAACTCCGCCCGGTTTCCCGCCGCCCGAAGCGCAGCGGCGAGGTCCCGGCTGTCCTTCGCAGCGACCGTACGGTCGGAAGCGCCGTGTAGCAGAAGCGTCGCCGGCGCGCGCCCTTGCGCGAAATTGATCGGCTGGCTCTGGTCCCGCGTCGCCTCGGGGAAAATCCGCCGGTAGCGCTCGCTGGTCAGCGGCAGGAAATCGTAAGGCCCGGCAATGCCGACGAAGCCGGAGATCGCGCCGCAGGCCGCGCCGCCGAGATAGCGATCGTCGAGCGCCAGCAGCGCCCCGATCTGCGCGCCGGCCGAATGCCCGACGAGAACCACCGGCCGCCCGCCCGCCACGTCGCGCCGGATCGCCGTCACCGCCCTCGCCGCATCCTCGACGAATTCGGGAAAGCGCACCTGCGGATAGACGCGGTAGTCGGGAATGGCGGCGACGAATCCCTGTTCGGCAAGCGCATTGCCGACGAAGCGATACATCGACTTCTCGCCGCTCGACCAGCTTCCGCCATAGAGGAACACCACCACCGGCGCATCGTCCCCGGCGCCGAGCGGCCGGTAGACATCGTAGCGCTGGCGCGGGTCCGGCCCGTAGGCGACGCCGGTCTCGACCGCCACCGCATCCGTGTCGGACATGGAATTGACGAGCCCGACCGCCCCGCCGCAACCGGGCAGGACGATCAGGACGGCGAAGAGCAGGAACTTGAGAAAGGGCATGGGCACCGCTGCTGGAAGAGGACCTTCCAGCAACGGGCAGAGCGGGCGGGAAGTTTCGTCAGACCTTCACGCTCGCGACATTCGCCTCGATATGATCCACCAGCGCGTCCGGCAGGTTCAGCCGTCCGGCGAGCTGGTCGAGGAAGCCGCGCTCGGCGCGCGTCTCGGGTTCGATCGTCAGCCGCGCGGCGGTGTAGATCTCCACGCGCTGCTCCTCGCTCTGCGCCTCGCGCACGATGTCGTCGAGATTGACCGGCTTGTCGAGTTCGGCGAGCAGGAACTGCTCGGCCTCGTCGTCGATGCCCGCGCCGCCGATGCGCCCGCCGATCTTCGCCCGTTCCGCCTCGTCGATATGGCCGTCGGCGCGCGCCGCCGCGATCATCGCGCGCACGATCGTCAGCGCGAAAGCGTCCTCGCCCTGCGGTGCGCGGGACGGATTGAACGGCGTATCGGAAGGCGGCGGCAGCAATTGAGGCTTGCGCGCGGCAGGCGTCGCCGGCTGCGGCTGCTGCCCCTTCTGGTAGTCCGAATAGGCCTTGTAGGCGAGGCCGGCGATAGCGGCCATGCCGCCGATCTTGAGCGCCGAGCCGCCGAGCTTGCGCCCCTTGCCCGAAAGAAGAAGCCCGGCAAGCGCCGCCGTCGCCATCGGGTTGTCCTTGGCAAGCTGGCCGATCTTGCCCATGCCGCCGCCGCTCGCAAGCCCGCCCAAGCCGCCACCGGCAAGCCCGCCCAGGCCGCCCTTGGAAAGGGAACCTGACGAGCCCAACAGGCCGTCGATGAGCTTCTTCGGGTCGAACATCGGCTTCTCCTCATATCTGTTCTGCCATTGCGGCAGTCGAGATTAGCTAGGGGCCGACCCCGGCTTTTGCAATGTGGCCAGGCGAAAAGCCTTCATCCGCCGATATGCCGCGCGCCCGTTGCCTTCGCCCGCTCGACCTGCCGCTGCCGCTCGGCATAGCGCTCGCGATCGGCCTCGGATCGCTCGTCATGGCAAGCGGCGCAGGCAACTCCCTCGACGAAGAGCGGCGACGCCCTGTCGGCGGGCGTCAGTGGCCGCCGGCAGGCGCGGCAAAGCTCCGCATCGCCTTCACGCAACCCGTGGCCGACGGCCACGCGTTCGTCAAAGACGAAGCACTCCCCCTGCCAAAGGCTCGCCTCTTCAGACACCTCTTCCAGATAGCGCAGGATGCCGCCCCTGAGATGGTAGACCTCGTCGAGCCCGATCGACTTCGCATAGGCCGTCGCCTTTTCGCAGCGAATGCCGCCGGTGCAGAACATCGCCAGCTTCTTGCCCTCCAGCGCGCCGCGATTGGCCTCGAGCCAGTCGGGAAACGCGCGAAAGCTCGCCGTCTGCGGATCGAGCGCGCGCTCGAACGTGCCGAGCCCGACCTCGTAATCGTTGCGCGTGTCGATCACCACCGTGTCCGGATCGGCGATCAGCGCGTTCCAGTCGGCCGGCTCGACATAGGCGCCGGCGTCGCGCTCGGGGTCGATGCCGGCAACGCCCATCGTCACGATCTCGGCCTTGAGCCGCACCTTCATGCGGTGGAACGGCATCTCGGCCGCGCCCGAATATTTGACGTCGAGCCCGCTGAGCGCCGGCATCGCGGAAAGATGCGCGACGAGCGCATCGATCGCCTCCGGCGCGCCCGCCACCGTCCCGTTGATCCCCTCATGCGCCAGCAGCAGCGTGCCCCTGATTCCGCGCTCCGTGCAGAACGCATGCAGCGGCGCGCGCATCTCGCGCCAGTCCGGCAGGCGGGCGAAACGGTAGAGCGCGGCGACCTTGATCGGCATTTCGTGAGGAGCGTGCATGGCGCGCAGATAAGCCGTCCGGCGAAGACGCGCAACGAACTTATCCCCGTCCGGACAAACGAGAGGAAAATATCCCTCACCCATCGAAGAGGATATGCCCATGCTCGATCCCGAAATCCGCGCCGCGCTCGTCAATGTCGCCCGCGCCTTCGACCTCGACCCCGCGACGCTCGCCGCGGTCGCGTCCGTCGAAAGCAACCTCGTCGCCCATGCGATGGTCGACGGCCGCCGTGAACCGCTGATCCGCTTCGAGGGCCACTATTTCGACCGCCGCCTTTCCGGCGCCGCGCAGGCGAAGGCCCGCGCCGCCGGCCTCGCCTCGCCCACCGCCGGTGCGGTCCGCAATCCGGCCGCGCAGGCCGCCCGCTGGGCGATGCTCGCCCGCGCCCGGGGCATCGACCCTCGCGCGGCCGACGAATCCACCTCCTGGGGCCTGGGTCAGGTCATGGGCGCGCATTGGGCGTGGCTCGGCTTCGGCTCGGTCGAAACGCTCGTTACCGAAGCCCGTTCGGGCGCGGAAGGCCAGTTGCGGCTGATGGCGCGCTACATCGCAAAGGCCGGCCTCGCTGCGGCCCTTGCCCGTCGCGACTGGCCCGCCTTCGCCCGCGGCTACAACGGCCCCGGCTTCGCCCGCAACGCCTATGACGTGAAGCTCGCCTCGGCCTACGCCCGCCTCGCCAAGCTTGACTGGTCCGCCGGCACCGCCGCCCTGCGGCGCGGCGATCGCGGCGATGACGTCGCCGCGCTTCAGCGTCGCCTTGCCGCGCACGGCGCGGTGCTCGCCGTCGACGGCCGGTTCGGCCCCGCCACCGCGCAAGCACTGAGCGAGTTCCAGGCCCGCCGCGGCCTGCCCGCCACCGGCATCGCCGACGCCGCCACCATGGCCGCGCTGGCCGCATCACCCACGCTCCTCGGCCGTCTTTTCGAAACCCTCCTTTCCCTATTCGCGCGAGGGTGACTCGCGCCCCGCCGCCGTGCTAAATCGGTTGAAAAAGGAGAGTGCGTCATGGCGACATCACAGGCCGAGCGGCTTTTCGCCCTCATCGGAACCCAGCCCGTCATCCCGGTCATCCGCATCGACGAGCTCGCCCATGCGGGCCCGATGGCCAGGGCACTGGTCGCCGGCGGCCTGCCCGCGATCGAGGTCACCTTGCGCACCCCGGTTGCGCTCGACGCCATCCGCCTCGTCATCGACGAGGTGCCGGGCGCAATCGTCGGCGCGGGCACGATCCTCGACGCCCGCCAGTTCGACGCCGCCGAGAAGGCCGGCGCGAAGTTCATCGTCAGCCCCGGCACGACGCAGGAACTGCTTGACGCCGCCCGCAGCGCCGCCACTCCGCTCCTGCCCGGCGCGATCACGCCGAGCGAAATCATGGCGATGCGCGAGGAAGGCTACGGCTTCCTGAAATTCTTCCCCGCCGAGCAGTCCGGCGGCGCCCCCTTCCTCAAATCCATCTCCGCCCCCATCCCCGACATGAAATTCTGCCCCACCGGCGGCGTCTCCCCCTCCAACGTCGCCACCTACCTCGCCCTCCCCAACATCGCCTGCGTCGGCGGCTCTTGGGTTGTTCCCGATGCCGCCGTCAAGGCCGGCGACTGGGCGGAAGTGGAACGGCTGTCGCGCGAGGCGGCTTCGCTGCGCTAAGGTCCGCATGCTATTCACGCCTACGAATTGCCGCCGCGAACCAAGCCAGCGTGATTAGCGAAATCTCCGAATCGCCAAACAGCGAGAATTGGAAGAGATAGATTTCGACTGTAGACATCAGCCCTCTCCTTTGATTTTGCGCAGCGTAACTCTGCTTGGACGCTGTCACGTTTACAGCCACGAGGCTAAACGCGCTGGGAGGGGGTCAATTGCCAAACGGCGATATGGGCTCGGAAGGTCCAATTCTGACGTGACGCGCGAACCGATCCTCACCTGGGAACGGGTCAAGTGCAAAATCCACAGCAAAAAAGCAGCCTGATGGCTGCTTTTTTCATGCTATTTGCGAATCGTCATTCTGCCCCATGAGACAAACAACATGTGCGATTAAGAACCGCGAAAGCGTCAGACCGCAAACAAATACGAGCTGCGGATCACGCGAACGCGGCCATGAAGCCGATCTCGCTCGACGGCAGCTAGTTAAACCGCGCCACCGACATGAACTCCACCGCCTTGCCGGAGAACCGGCTCGCGTCCGGCTGGGTTTCGCTGCGCTGGAAGCCGGCCGTGTAAATCTGCGCGGGCGGCGTGCGCACGATGTTGTAGGCGAAGGACGGCGCGGTCGTGCCGGTCTGGACTTCTTCGACGCGGCCCGGCTCGAGCGCCCAGCGCGCGACTTCGGGCGAAGCCTCGACGGTGCGCGAGCGGCGCTCCTGCGCGTCCGCCGCCTTCGGTTTGCCGAGCTTGGCGGTGGTGCGCACGCCCGATTCGATCGCGTGCATCGGCGAGGTGCCTTCGGTGCGGGCGATCAGCGCCGCGCGCGGCGAGGATTCGAGCGCGGCGACCTGCTGCTGCTTGATCGCCTGCGCGGCTTCCCTTGCGTCGATGCCGTTGGCCCGGCGCGAGGCGTCGAGGTCGAACGGCTCGGCCGTCGCCGCTTCCGGCAGGGCAGCGAGCGCGAAGATTTCGCCCGCCGTGCGCCCGTCGCCGACCGCCGGTTCGGCGGAAACGACCTGCGTCTCGCCGCCCGCAAGCTTGGGCTCTTCGGTCAGGATCTGGGCGATGGCATCCGAGCCGCTGCGGCTCGGGCGCTGGGCCAGAAGCGCTGCGATCGGAACGCCGGCCTCCGGCGTCTTGATCGAGGCGACCAGCGCGTCGGCGGCCTCGGTGGGCGCCGGCGTATAGTCGGGCCGGCGCGTCGGCAGCGGAATGTTGAGCGCGACTTCCGTCGCGGTCGCGGCAGCGGCGTCGGGCGCGGCGGAGGCATCGAACCCGTCGGCCATGGCGGCTGCGGCCACCGTCGGTGCGGCCGGAACGGCGCCGACTTCGGCCTGCGGGCGCGGCGCCGCCAGCGGCACCGGCACGGCGCGGGCCGGCAGGGCGGCGATGATCGTCTCGGGCGTCTCGGCGACGGGCGCGGCCGGCGTCGGCGCGGCCTCGCGGCGCTGCGGCGCGGCCTGTGCGGGCGCTGCGGCCACCGCGACGTCTTCCTCGTCGTCGGCTCCGCCGCCGCCGCCAAAGAGCGTCGCCAGCAATCCGCCGCCGCCGCCACCACCGCCACCGGCGCTGGCAACCGCGAAGCCGCCGGAGCGCTTGCGCGATTCATAGGCGGCCATGGCCTGCTTGTAGCCGGGCAGCGGCTTGCCGTCGGTCGGCACGTGAATGGTCTTGCCGTCCGGGAACACGGCCATCAAATCGTTGCGGCGCATGCGCGGCCAGTGGCGCACATTGCCGACGTCGAGATGAACGAAGGGTGCGCCGGAGGTCGGGTAATAGCCGACGCCGCCGCCTTCCATCTTGAGGCCCGCCGCGCGCAGCGATGAGAGCTTGACGCCCGGAATGTAGAAGTCGATCGCCTTGCCGAGCGTGTGCTGGCTCTTTTCGGCGACGCCGGACGAGCGCGAGCGCAGCATGCCGTTGGTCTTCGGCGAGCGGTAGGCCGAGACGATGTGGATCGGCTCGCGCCCGCCCACCTGCTGGTAGACCTCCCAGAGGAGATCGACCACGCGCGGGTCCATCTTGGTCGGCTCGTTCTGCCGCCAGTCGCGCAGGAAGCGGTTCACCTGGGAAAGACCGTTCTGGTCGAAACGGTTGCCGCGCTTGAACGTGATGTCCGCGCGTTCCTTGGTATGGATGTTGAAGAGCTTCAGCGTGCGCGTCTGCGCATCGGCATTGGCCGTCGCGCAGAAGGAGAAGGCGAAGGCGACCATCAGGGCCGTGACGGCCCGGCGGGCGAAGCCGCCGCTCATGATCTGCCGAGTGTTGGGCATTCCAGCGATACTGATCAAAACATCTCGCCTTGTCGGCTGTTGAGTGTCCCCGGACCGATTCCGGACGGCAATTGTCGTCCAAATATCAGCGCTAATGGTTAATCAGCACTTAGTGGAGCCGTTCACGTTCAGCGGTCGCGGCGAATAGGGGCGACGCGGATGGCGAAACTGTGGTCGACTGCCTTCAAAAGCGCTATCGCTAACCTTGGGGCACCGTCAAGATGCGAGCCGCCCGATGCGGCCCTCGTCGGCATCGATCCCCATCTCTTTGAGCTTGCGGTAGAGCGTCGAGCGACCGATGCCGAGCCGGCGGGCCACTTCCGAAAGCCGGCCGTCATAATGATCGATCGCGGCCTGGATCGTCTGCCGTTCCAGTTCGGCCAGCGAGCGCATCTCGCCGCGCGCATCGAGCAGAGGAAGTGACATTTCGTCTTTTGTTTCAACGTCTTGCGCCGGAATTTCGACAACCCGGACGGGCATGTCGGCCCGCTTGGGTTCCGGCTGCCGCATCGTACCGATTTCGGAGGCAATCTGCGCAAAATCATGCACTTCCAGCCGCTCGCCCTCGGCAAGCACCGCCGCGCGGAAGATCACATTTTGCAACTGCCTGATATTTCCAGGCCAATCATAGGCTGAAAGCAGGTTTACTGCGTCTTTTGACACACCCGACACGCCGATCGGCGCGGCTGATCTTGCCTGGTCGAGGAAAAGTCCTGCAAGACCGGCGACTTCACTCGGCCGCTCGCGCAAGGGCGGCACGGCGATGGCGAGTACGTTGAGACGATAATAGAGGTCTTCGCGAAAGCGGCCCTCCGCCATGCGCTTCGCCAGGTCGCGATTGGTCGCCGAGATCAGCCGCACGTCGACCTTGATCGTGTGCCGCGCGCCGACCGGATCGACCTCGCCCTCCTGGATCGCGCGCAACAGCTTCACCTGCGCCTCCGGCGGCAGTTCGCCCACCTCGTCGAGGAAGAGCGTGCCGCCATCGGCCTCGAGGAACTTGCCGAGATGCTTCTCGGTCGCCCCCGTGAAGGACCCCTTCTCATGGCCGAACAGGATGCTTTCGACGAGATTTTCGGGGATCGCACCGCAATTGACCGTGACGAACGGCTTGCCCGCCCGCGGGCCTGCCGCCCGGATGGCGCGCGCGACGACTTCCTTGCCGACGCCGGTCTCGCCCTCGATCAGGATCGGCATGTCGGTCGCTGCCGCCTTGCGGGCGAGTGCGGCCGTGCGGTCCATTGCGGGCGATGCGCCGAGATCGTCGAGCCCGATCTGGCCCTCCGCGCCCCGCGCCGCCTTACGCGCCCGCGCCTTGCCGGCCAGCGCGCCGAACTTGATCGCCGCTTCGAGCGCGCCTCTCAGCCGCTCCGGCGCGACCGGCTTGACCACGAAGTCGAACGCGCCGAGCCGCATGGCCGAGACGGCCGTGTCGATCGTCCCCTGTGCGGTCTGGACGATGACGGGCGTCGAAATCCCCGCCCGACCCATCGCCTCCAGCACTTCGAGGCCGGTCATTTCGGGCATGGCGAGGTCGAGCACGACGGCTTCGATCTCGTCGGCGCGCGCGCCCTGCAACCTGTCGAGCCCGAGCCGCCCGTTCTCCGCCGTCACCGCCGCATGGCCGAACCGCGTGACGACCGCCTCCACCAGGCGGCGCTGGACTGGATCGTCGTCGATGATGAGAATGCTGCCTGCCATGCCGCCCGCGCGATTTTTGCGTTGCCTATCCCGGTTTAGTTGCTCCACACTGGCACAACTCCATGAACAGGCGCTCAAGAAGACCGGTGAACGAACCCTTACCGGCGGCGCCGAAAACAAGTCCGCTCCACGAGGAAATTCAATGACATCTTCGACATCGCCGCTCGCGCCCGTCCGCGCCCCGGCCTCCGCCGCCCGCGCCGAGAGCGAGTTCGGCCACCTGCCCGAGTGGAACCTCGCCGACCTCTACGCCTCGATGGACTCAGCCGAGCTCAAGGCCGACCTCGCCCGCGCCCGCACCGACGCCGAAGCCTTCGAGGCCGCCTGGAAGGGCAAGCTCAAGGCCGAAGCCGAAAAAGGCGCCGCCGGCGGCCTCGGCAGCGCGATGGCCGAGTACGAGGCGCTGGAGGAACTGATCGGCAAGGTCGCCTCCTACGCCGCCCTCCTCTACACCGGCGACACGCAGGATCCGAAGCGCGCCAAGCTCTACGGCGACGTGCAGGAAAAGCTCACCGACGCCTCCTCGCACCTCCTCTTCTTCACGTTGGAGCTGAACCGGCTCGACGATGCGCTGATCGACGCCGCGCTCGCCGCCGATCCCTCCTTCGGCCACTACCGCCCCTGGGTCGTCGATCTTCGCCTCGACAAGCCCTACCAGTTGGAAGACCGCATCGAGCAGCTCTTCCACGAAAAATCCGTCACCGGCCGCGGCGCCTGGAACCGCCTCTTCGACGAGACGATGACCGCGCTGCGCTTCGAGGTAAGCGGCGAGACGCTGCCGCTGGAGCCGACGCTGAACAAGCTGCAGGACGCGGACCCCGCCGTGCGCGAGGAAGCCGCAAACGCGCTGGCGAAAGTGTTCAAGGACAATCTGCGCACCTTCACGCTGATCACCAACACGCTCGCCAAGGACAAGGAAATCTCCGACCGCTGGCGCGGCTTCAAGGACATCGCGGACTCGCGCCACCTGGCCAACCGCGTCGAGCGCGAGGTCGTCGACGCGCTCGCCTCGGCCGTGCGCGACGCCTATCCGCGCCTGTCGCACCGCTACTACGCCATGAAGGCGAAGTGGCTCGGCATGGACCAGATGAACCACTGGGACCGCAACGCCCCGCTGCCCGAGACGCCGAAGGCGATCATCTCATGGGAGGACGCGCGCCGCACGATCCTCTCCGCATACGAGGGCTTCGACCCGCAGATGGCGGAGATCGCCGGCCGCTTCTTCGATCGCAACTGGATCGACGCAGCGGTGCGCCCCGGCAAGTCGCCCGGCGCCTTCGCGCACCCGACCGTGCCGTCGGTGCACCCCTATGTGATGATGAACTACATGGGCAAGCCGCGCGACGTGATGACGCTCGCGCACGAACTCGGCCACGGCGTCCACCAAGTCCTCGCCGCCGACCAGGGCGCGCTGATGGCCTCGACCCCGCTGACGCTCGCCGAAACCGCCTCCGTCTTCGGCGAGATGCTGACCTTCCGCTCCCTCCTCGACCGCACGAGCGACAAGGCCGAGCGCAAGGCGATGCTGGCGCAAAAGGTCGAGGACATGATCAACACGGTCGTGCGCCAGATCGCCTTCTACGAGTTCGAGCGCAAGGTGCATACGGAGCGCAGGAACGGCGAGTTGACGCCCGATAAGCTCGGCCAGTTCTGGCTCGAAGTGCAGGCCGAAAGCCTCGGCCCCGCGATCCGCATCCGTGAGGGCTACGAGACCTTCTGGGCGTACGTTCCGCACTTCATCCACTCGCCCTTCTACGTCTACGCCTACGCATTCGGCGACTGCCTGGTGAATTCGCTCTACGGCGTCTACCAGTCCGCCGCGCCCGGCTTCCAGGAAAAATACTTCGCGCTCCTCAAGGCCGGCGGCACCAAGCACCACGCCGAACTCCTCGCCCCCTTCGGCCTCGACGCGACAGATCCGGATTTCTGGAAGAAGGGCCTGTCGGTCATCGAAGGCCTGATCGACGAGCTGGAAGCACTGGACCGGGCGGGTTGACGGCGGCTCCCTAAACCGCCTCCACCCTCAGCGTCGTGCCCTCCGCCCCGACCACGCGCACACGCGTCCCTGCCGCCATGTCCGGCCCCGTCGCAAGCCACAGCGTATCCCCGAGGCGGATGCGCCCGTGGCCGTCGCGCAGCGGCTCCTCCAGCGTCGAGATCTGGCCGATCAATTGCCGCTCGCGCTGGTTCAAAAGCGGCTGGTCGCTTTCGCCCTTGTCGGAGCCGAAGGCGTAGCGGCCGGCAAGGACGCTGGCGAGGCTGAGGATGAGGAAGACCGCGACCTGCGACGGCCAGCCCCACCAGGCGGCGTCGCCGATCTGGAACGAGAGCGCGCCTGTCAAAAGCGCGGCGAAGCCGATCCACAGGAGATAGACGCCCGGCGCGAAGACTTCGAGCCCGAGCAGGATCGCGCCGAGGACGATCCAGCCCCATGCGCCGAGGCCGGAGAAGAATTCGCTCATCGCTCGTCCTGCGTGTCGGTCGTGGTGTTCGTGGTCGCGACGCTGTGCGCCGGCACGGAGGGCAGACGCGAGGAGCGGCGGCCCGGCTGCTGCTTGCCATCCTCGCCGAAGACCTCCTTCGCGATCTGGCCGATGCCGCCGAGCGAGCCGATCAGCGCGGAGGCTTCGAGCGGCATCAGCACCACCTTGGAATTCGGCGCCGAGCCGATCTTCGCCATCGCCTCGGTGTATTTCTGGGCGACGAAATAGTTCACCGCATTCATGTCGCCCGCGGCGATCGCCTCGGAGACGACCTGCGTGGCGCGGGCCTCGGCCTCTGCCGCGCGCTCGCGCGCCTCGGCGTCGCGGAAGGCGGCTTCGCGCCGGCCTTCGGCTTCGAGAACCTGCGCCTGCTTCAGGCCTTCGGCCTCGAGGATCTGCGCGCGCTTGTTGCGCTCGGCCATCATCTGGCGGGCCATGGATTCGACGAGGTTGGCGGGCGGGTTGATGTCCTTGATCTCGACGCGCGTCATCTTGATGCCCCACGGGCTCGTCGCATTGTCGACGATGTGGAGCAGGCGGTCGTTGATCTGGTCGCGGTTGGACAGAAGCTCGTCGAGGTCCATCGAGCCCATGACGGAGCGGATGTTGGTCATGGTCAGGTTCAGGATCGCGTTCTGCAGGCCCGAGACCTGGTAGGCGGCCTGCGGCGCGTTGAGCACCTGGTAGAAGGCAACGCCGTCGACCGCGACGATGGCGTTGTCGCGGGTAATGACCTCCTGCGTCGGCACGTCGAGCACCTGTTCCATCATGTTCATCCGCGCGCCGATGCGCTCGACGAAGGGCACGATGAGATTGAGGCCGGGCGAGAGCGTGCGGGTGTAGCGACCGAAGCGCTCGACCGTGTAATTGTTGCCCTGCGGCACGGTCTTGACGCCGGCGAAGATGACGAGAAGCACGAGGACCGCGAAGACGAGGATCGCAATCTCGAAACCGGACAGGAACATGATGAAACCCCGAATGCGTTGCCTATGCAGCGAATTTAGGGATGCGAGGGGCGCGAGGCAAATCAGGCGAAGGCGAAGAGGTCGGCCTCACTGTCCGTGCGCCCGGCGATGGCGGCCGAGACGATTTCGCTGGCGATGCGCGAATAGGTGATGCCGTTGCCGCCATAGCCCATCACCGCATGGATGCGCGGTTTTCTCGGCACCGCGCCGATGATCGGCAGGCCCGTCGAGGTGGAGCCGAAGGCGCCGGCCCAGGTGAATTGCGGCTCGGTGTCGAGCCCGGGCATCAGCGCCTTCAGCTTGGTGCGGATCGCGGCGGTCTTGTCGGGGATCAGCGCGTCGCGCCGCTCCTCGTCCTGGAATTCCTCGTCCTCGCCGCCGCAGACGACGCGGCCGTCCTTCGTCGCGCGCATGTAGAGATAGGGGTCGGACGCCTCCCAGATGAAGGCTTCCTGCGGCCAGATATTGTGCTTCTGCGCCTTCGTGGCGATCGCCCAGGTGGAGATGACCCGGTGATTGTCGGCCGGCACGAAGGGCATCAGCTCATACCCCGTGCAGAGGACGACATGGGACGCACGGATGACCGGGCCGGCGGCGGTCGAAACCTCGACGCCGTCCTTCGCGTGCACGAACGCGCTCGCCTCGAGATTCTTGTAGAACCGCGCGCCGCGCGCGCGGGCGATGTTGAGAAGGCCGGCCGTCAGCTTGCGCGGGTCGAGCGCCAGATTGTCGTAGGAGAGGATCGCGCCGTCGCGATCGAGGCCGAATTCCTCCTTCAACGGCTTGGCGGTCAGGTAGCGCGAGATCAGCCCGGCATCGCGCCGCGTTTCGGCCTCGGCTTCGAGCGCACGTCCCGTCAGTTCGTTGCCGGCGAGGTAGAGCGTGGGGCGCGTGGCAAGGTCGCAAGCGATGCCCAGCGCCTCGATGTGCGATTTCAGGTTCATGACCGCGAGCCGCGAGCGGCGCCAGGCGCGCTCGGCGTCGGTGCGGCCGATCTTGAGCTTGAGCTTGGAGAGCGGCATGTCGATCTCGTACTGGACGAGCGCGGTGGTGGCGGGCGTCGAGCCGAGCAGCGGGCCGCGCCGGTCGATCATGACCACGTCGTGGCCGGCGCCGGTCAGCGCCTCGGCCATCATCGCGCCCGAAATGCCCATGCCGACGACGAGGATTTCGCACGTGATGTCGCGGGTGAGCGCGGCTGTCGGGACGGTGGGGGCGCGATAGGCGTGCCACACCGGCCTGCCGGTCCGAAGATCGAGCTTGCGCATGAAGAAGATCGCCCCGTTGAAATGCGCTCTTCAACGGGGCTGCCGCGCCTTGGTTCCTAACCGGCGAGGCGCTTGACCATCGCCTCGATCTGCGGGCGCAGATCGGCGCGTCCGAGCGCAAAGGCGAGGTTGGCCTCGACGAAGCCCTCCGGCGAACCGCAATCGTAGGTCTCGCCACGATAGCGGTAGCCGTAGAGCTTCTGGCTGTCGCCGAGGCGCAGCATGGCGTCGGTCAACTGGATCTCGTTGCCGGCGCCGCGCTCCTGCGTGGCGAGAAGGCCGAAGATTTCCGGCTGCAGGATGTAGCGGCCATTGATGTAGAGATTGGACGGCGCGTCGGCAGGCTTGGGCTTTTCGACCATGCCGGTGATCTCGAAGCCGTCGCCGCGCGCCGCACCGGCGCCGACGATGCCGTATTTGTGCGTCTCGGCCGGGTCGCATTCGGCGACCGCGATGACGTTCGATCCGGTTTCCTCGTAGAGCTCGACCATGCCGCGCATGCACGACTTGTCGGCGCGCATGATCATGTCCGGCAAAAGCAGCGCGAAGGGCTCGTCGCCGACGAGATCGCGCGCGCACCACACCGCGTGGCCGAGGCCGAGCGGCTCCTGCTGGCGGGTGAAGCTGGTGGTGCCGGCGGCCGGCTGCATGGAGCGCAGGAGATCGAGCTGCGCCGTCTTGCCGCGCCGGTCGAGCGTGTCGTTGAGCTCGAACTGGAGATCGAAATAGTCCTCGATGTTTCCCTTGTTGCGACCGGTGACGAAGATGAAATGCTCGATGCCTGCCTCGCGCGCCTCGTCGACGACATACTGGATCACCGGACGGTCGACGACGGTCAGCATTTCCTTGGGCACGGTCTTCGTGGCCGGCAGGAAGCGGGTTCCAAGCCCTGCGACGGGAAAAACGGCCTTTCTGACTTTCTTCATCTGACGGTCCATGGTGCGAGGTGTGTTCAGAGATCGCGACTTCGTGATCGGCGCGGCGGCGTACGTTCCGTCGCGGACATTTTCATGTCAATGTTGATCTGTCCTGAATGCGGGCGGTCGATTTGCGCACGGAAAGGTTGAACGAAGGCTCGGGTCGGCCGGCATGGTAAAGGATTTCCTAACCCGATCGGTGCAGAATCGCTTCAAATCCTGAATCAAGGAGGAATTCATGAGCTTGAAGACATTCGTCGCGTCGTTTCGTGCCGGCGCGAAGGCGAAGACGGCGGCGGCCGTGATGGGCATGACGATCGGCCTTTCGGTGCTCGCCCAGCCGGCGCTCGCCGATGCCGGGTTCCAGCGTTGGGTCGCCCAGTTCCGCCAGACGGCGGCGCAGAGCGGCATCTCCAACGCAACGTTCGACCGGGCGTTCCAGGGCGTGACCGCGCCGGACCCCGAAGTGCTCGAAAAGGCCCGCTACCAGCCCGAATTCGTCGCCCCCGTCTGGGACTATTTTGACAACCGCATCAACGAGAACTCGATCGGCATCGGCCGCCAGATGGCGAGCCAGCACAACCGCCTCCTCGGCCAGATCGAGAGCCGCTTCGGCGTCGACCGCCACATCCTCCTCGCCATCTGGTCGATGGAATCGAACTATGGCGCGATCCTCACCAACGACAAGGTGATGCGCAACGTGGTGCGCTCGCTGGCGACGCTCGCCTATGCCGACCAGCGCCGGCAGAAATTCGGCCGCCAGCAGCTCATCGCGGCGCTCGAAATCCTCCAGCGCGGCGACATCGACGTCGGCCACCTCACCGGCTCGTGGGCCGGCGCGATGGGCCACACACAGTTCATCCCGACCAGCTACAAGGCCTATGCGGTCGATTTCGACGGCAATGGCCGCCGCGACATCTGGAATTCGGTGCCGGACGCGCTTGCGACGGCGGCGAACCTCCTCGCCAAGAACGGCTGGCGCGCCGGCCACGCCTGGGGCTACGAGGTCCAGTTGCCGGCCGGCCGCAAGTTCCCTGGCGGCACGATGAGCCTGTCGCAATGGCAGTCGATCGGCGTCGTGCGCACCAACGGGCAGGCCTATCCGCGTCCCGGCGACAGCGCCGAGTTGAAGGTGCCGGACGGGCGCGAAGGCCCCGCCTTCCTCGTCCTGCACAATTTCAACATGCTCAAGCGCTACAACAATGCCGACAAATACGCGATCGCCGTCGGGCTCCTGGCCGACCAGATCGCCGGCCAGCCGCAGCTCGCGCGCGACTGGAACCGCCCGTTCACGCGGCTTTCTTTCGACGAGACGCAGGAGCTGCAGCAGCATCTTTTGACGCGCGGCTATTATGACGGCAATATCGACGGCAAGATCGGTCCCGCCTCGCGCGATGCGATCAAGGCCTTCCAGTCGCGCATGGGAATGAGCGCGGACGGCCATCCCTCGAAGGAAGTTCTGTCCCGCATCAGGGGGCAGTAGGAACGGAGCACGGTTTGGCATCGCGAGGTCTGCGCAACGCAGCGTTTGTCTGTCTGGCGATGATCCTGGCTTTCGGAGGCGTGCCGCAAGGCGCGCCTTTCGCCGTTTCGGTGGCCGCGGCCCAGGAGCAGCGCCAGGGCGGCGGGCTGCTGCGCTTCCTGTTCCAGCGCAACCAGCCGCCGCCGCAGGTCTACGAGGCGCCGCAGCGCCAGCCGCAACGCCAGCGCGCGCAGCCGCGCCGCCAGCAGGGCGGCGGCGGACAGGCCCAGCGCCGCCAGCGTGCGCCTTCGCAAGGCCGGCCGGCCGCCGCGCCGGTGCCGGAAGCCGTCGCCAAGGCCGATGACGCGCGCAAGGTTCTGGTGGTCGGCGACTTCGTCGCCGGCGGCCTCGCCGAGGGCCTCGAAGACGCGTTCGAGGCGGACGCCTCGGTCGAGATCGTCGGCCGCCCCAACGGCTCCTCCGGCCTCGTGCGCGACGACTACTATGACTGGCCGACCTCTCTCGGCACCATGCTGGAGGAGATCGAGCCCGCGATCGTGGTGGTGATGCTCGGCTCCAACGACCGCCAAGCGATGGACGTCGCCGGCAGCGCCGAGGCCGCGCGCAGCGACGCCTGGCTGAAGGAATACGAGCGCCGCGCGACGCTGATCGCCGACACCGTCACGGCAAAGGACATCCCGCTGGTCTGGGTCGGCATGATCCCCTTCCGCCCCTCGACCATGTCGGCCGACATGCTCGCCTTCAACGACATCTACCGCAAGGTCGCCGAAGCGGCCGGCGGCCAGTTCGTCGACGTCTGGGACGGGTTCGTCGACGAAAACGGCACCTTCGTCGCCAGCGGCCCCGACATGAACGGCCAGCCGACCCAACTTCGCGCCGACGACGGCATCAACGTGACGCGCGCCGGCAAGCGCAAGATCGCCTTCTTCGTCGAAAAGCCGCTGCAGCAGGCGCTCGGCGCCGCGCCGACGCCCGAACTCGTCTTCTTCGGCCCCGACCTGCCGCCCGGCTTCCTCGACGGCCCCCGCGAAGCCCCACGCATCGACCGCACGCAGCCCGTCGCGCTGTTCGGCACGCCGACCGGCGCCGGCGAGTTGCTCGGCCGCACCATCACGCGCCCCGCCCGCACGGCGCCGCCCGCGCCAAGGATGGAGACGGAGGACGAGCCTGAAGGAGCACCAGCCGGCCGCGCCGACAACTTCATCCGCGAGCGCCCGGCGCCCGAGCCTTTCGATGCAGGGATTACGGGAGCGCTGCGGCGGTAGGTTGCGACGCTGCGCCCGGCGTGACCGCCGAGGCCTGGATTCCTGTGACAAGCACAGGAATGACGGCATCAAGGAAAATGCCGAACTCCGAAAGGTCAGAACTTGGCACGGAACTCTATGCCACCGTCATTCCTGTGCTTGTCACAGGAATCCAGGCCTCACCGCTGATCCAAAAGCGGCGAAAGCTTCAATCACGCCGCCCCCACCCGCAACAGATCATGGAAATGCACGATGCCGATCGGCCGGTCGTCTTCACACACGACCAGCGCCGAGATGCCCTTCTCGTTGATGATGCCGGTGGCGGTCGCCGCCAGCATGTCCGGCGGAACGGTCTTCGGCGTGCGCGTCATCACCTCGTCGACGGATAGCGCCGCAAGGTTTCGGTGCAGGTTGCGGGCAAGGTCGCCATCGGTCACGATCCCAGCGAGTCGGCCCTGGTCGTCGACCACGCAGACGCAGCCGAACCGCTTCTTCGACAGGACGTGCACCGCATCGGTCATCGCCGTGCCGAGCGGCACGAGCGGCACCTCGTCGCCCGCATGCATCAGGTCGCGGACATGCGTCAGGCTCGCGCCGAGCTTGCCGCCGGGATGGAAGGTGCGGAAATGGTCCGGCGTGAACCCCCGCGCCTCGAGAAGCGCGACGGCCAGCGCATCGCCCATGACGAGTTGCATCAGCGTCGAGGTGGTCGGCGCAAGGCCGTGCGGGCAGGCTTCGGCGACCTTCGGCAGCGCGAGCACGACGCTCGCCTCGCGCGCCAGTGCCGACTGCGTGCCCGACGTGATGGCGATGAGCGGGATCGAGAACCGCCGCGCATAGGCGATGATACCGCCGAGCTCGGCCGTTTCGCCGGACCACGAGATGGCGAGGATCGCGTCGTCCTTGGCGATCATGCCGAGATCGCCGTGATTGGCCTCGGCCGGATGGACGAAGAAGGCCGGCGTCCCCGTCGAGGCGAGCGTCGCGGCGATCTTGGAGCCGATATGGCCGCTCTTTCCGACGCCCGTCACGATCACTCGCCCCGTGATGGCGGCCACGGTTTCGACGGCCGCGGCGAACGCGTCGGCAAGGCCGTTCTCGAAGGATTGGGCGAGCGTGGCGAGACCGGCGGCCTCGGTCGCCAGCGTGCGGGCGGCCGACTGGACGATCTGTTCGCGGTCAGGGGCGGTGTTCGTTTTCTGGCGCAGCATGGCATGCGATTAGCCTTCCTTTGCCGATCTGTCCATTCGCGTCGGCGCGCAGGGGGCACTTCAACACTTGGTTAACCAAGCCGCTTTACGGTTTCGTAAGCATGATTTCCCTCACCTGAAAGCGGCGCGGCCCGATGGCAGACACGAGTTTCCGGCTTCGCAGGCTTGCCGCCGCGCTCGGCGTCGCATGCGCGGCCGGCGCGCTTTTCGCCGGCCATCAGGTGCTGGCGCAGCAGGCGCAACTGCCGCTGCGGGGCGACCTGCGCGAGGACCCCGCGCGCGACCTCCTCACCCGCACTCCGCTCGCCGAGCGGAGTGTGCTGGAAGAAGAGGCGGCGCGGGCTGGGGAACAGTACCGCCCCTTCAGCGACGGCGCGCTCAGTGAAGGCGAGCCGCTGGCGGGCGATCGCCCCCGCCCCGACGCGCCAGACACCGAGGCCGCCCCCGACCCGTTCGCCGGCCAGCCCGCCATCGACCTTGCCCGCCCGCAGCTTCGCGAAGGACCCGAGGGCCGGGAGAACGAGCCGGATCGCGCCGCCGAGCGCGCGGGCGCGGAAGGCCAGGTCGACGACACGGTCACCGCGACCGTGCCGCTCGCCGCCATCGATTCGCTCGACCTCGAACGCAATTTGCGCGTCGGCGCGGACGCCTCGCGGATCAATTCGATCGAGACCACGCGGCGGCTGCCGGCCGACAATCCCTTTGCGCCGATCGGCCTGCGCGTCGGCACGTTCGAGCTCTTCCCCTCGATCGAGCAGGGCATCGGCGCGACGACCAACGCCAATGGCAGCGCGGACGGCGAGAGCGCGGTCTATTCGGAAACGACGGCACGGTTCGAACTGCGCTCGGACTGGTCGCGCCACGAGGCGCGGCTGAACGGTTTCGGCATCCTGCGGCGCGAGCTTTCGGGCGCGCAGATCCGCGACACGGAAGCCGGGCTCGACGGCGAATTACTGCTCGATTTCGCCGGCGGCTACGAGGGCCGCGCGGCGTTCAACTATCTCCACCGGCCCGAATCCGCCTCCTCGCCCGTCGAACTGACCACCGGCGCCTCGCGGCCCGACCGCGACACGCTCGCCGGCGAACTCGGCATCGGGCGCGAGGTGGCGCGGCTGCGCCTCGGGCTGACGGCGAACGTCACGCGCGACATGTTCTCCGACGCCGAACTGTCCGACGGAACCGTGCTCAGCCAGGAGGACCGGAACTCGACGCTGGCGAGCCTTCGCCTGCGCACCGGCTACGAGGTCTCGCCGGCGCTGATCCCCTTCGCCGAGGTCGAGATCGGCCGGCGCATTTACGACAACCGCCTCGACGCTGCCGGCTTCGAGCGCTCGGCCGACCGGCTGGCGCTGCGCGGCGGCATCGGCATCGACATCGCGGAGAAATGGCGCGGCGAGGCCTATGCGGGCTGGCTGTCCGAAGACCCCGACGACGACGCGCTCGACGCCGTCTCGGGCCTCGAGATCGGCGGCAACCTCGCCTGGTCGCCGCTGCGCGGCACGATCGTCGACCTCAACGCGCTGACGACCGTGGAAGGCACGACGTCGCCGGGCGCCAGCGGCTCGCTGCTCTACGCCGGCAACCTGTCGCTGACGCGCGAATTGCGCTCCAACCTCACCGGCACCGCCGGCATCGGCCTCGACTACCGCGACTACGCCAACTCCTCCGCCTACGACCTGACCTGGAGCGGCCAGGTGGCGCTGACCTGGTGGCTCAACCGCTACCTAGGGGTGACGGGCCGCGCGCGCTACGAGACGGTGACGAGCAGCGACGCCGGCCGCGAAAGCGACACGGCAAGCGTGTTCATGGGGGTTCGCGCGCAGCGGTAAGACGCCACCCGAGCGCGCTCCCCATCAGCACATCCTGCAAACGACTGGCACATCCGCATCCGCATCCCACAAACGAGGAGTGCCCCCTATCCGCGTTATCCCGGAACGGGGAACGCCGCAAAGCGGCGGGCACCGTATCCGGGACCCATGCCGTGACCCCCGCGCTCAAGCCAAAACCTCACGGAATGGCTTCCGGCTCTCGCCTCGCTCCGCTCGGACTTCGGCCGGAATGACCCCCGTTGTGGATGACGCCCGCGGCATGGTCGGCAGCAGCCACCTCCACGTCATCCCGCAAACAAGCAGCGCCTCGCAGCCCACCATCCCGCAGAACGACTGGCAAATCCCTCCCCGCGTCATCCCGGAACGGGGAACGCCGCGAAGCGGCGGGCACCGTATCCGGGATCCATGCCGTGACCCCCGCGCTCAAGCCGAAACCGCACGGAATGGCTTCCGGCTCTCGCCTCGCTCCGCTCGGACTTCGGCCGGAATGACACCCGTGATGGATGACGCCCATTGGCGCAACGCGCCCTTACCCGACCACCCTCAAACCCACCCTTGCAATTCCCGCCGCACGATCGTCTCGATCACCGCCATCCCCTCCTCGGAATCGTTCAGACACGGGATGTGCGCGAACCTATCCCCGCCGCCATGCTCGAAGATTTCGCGCACCTCGCCGTCGATTTCCTCCAGCGTTTCGATGCAGTCGGCCGAGAACCCCGGATTGACGATGGCGATCCGCTTCACCCCCTCCTTGGCGAGCCGTTCCACGGTCTTGTCCGTATAGGGCTGCAGCCATTCCTGCGCGCCGAAGCGCGACTGGAAGGTCGTCATCAGGCGATCCTTCTCCCATCCGAGCCGCTCGCGCAGGAGCCGGGTCGTCTTCTGGCAGTGGCAGTGATAGGGATCGCCGCGCTCGAAATAGGCTTTCGGGATGCCGTGATAGGAGGCGAGGACGATTTCCGGCTCGAAGTCGAGCGCGGCAAGGTGCTTTTCGAGCGAGCGCGCCAGCGCCTCGATATAGGCGGGGTCGTCGTAATAGGGCGGCACCGAGCGCACGGTCGGCATGTGGCGGATCTTCATCAGCGCGCGGTAGAGCTGGTCGTTCGCCGTCGCCGTCGTCGTCGCCGAGAACTGCGGATAGAGCGGGAACATGACGATGCGCTCGCACCCGGCTTTGATCAGATTGTCGACCGCGCTCGCGATCGACGGCCGACCGTAGCGCATGCCCCAGTCGACCACGATCCGCTCGTCGCCGGAAAGCGCGGCGGCGAGCTTTTCGGCCTGCGCGCGGGTGATGGTGCGCAGCGGCGACTCGTCTTTTTCGGTGTTCCAGATTTTGCGGTAGTTCGCGCCCGATTTCGACGGCCGCGTCGTCAGCACGGCGCCGTGGAGGATCGGATACCAGATCGCCTTGTTGAGCTCGATGACGCGCGGATCGGACAGGAACTCCTTCAAATAGCGCCGCATCGAGGAATAGTCGGTGCCGTCGGGCGTGCCGAGATTGGCGAGGAGAACGCCCACCTTCTTGGCCTTCACCGCCGGGTGCCCGCTCGGCAGCGGCCCAGTCGCCCGCGCCTTGTCGCCGTCGATTGTCGTGTGCAGCGTCATCGCCGTCTCCTTGCCGCGTCCGGTCGTCTGGCCGGCACGGATGCCTGCCGGAAATCCATGAATGGCCGGAAACTAGGCGCTTCCGGCCGCCGATCAATACGGCGTCTGGCCGCAGCCGGATCGCCGTCGCGCCAAACGCAAGGGGCCGCCCGAAGGCGGCCCGCGCAATCAGGTCTTCAGGCCCGTCAGTTCGCCGGGATCGTCAGTTCCTGGCCGATATGCAGCACGTTCGGGTTGCGCAGTTCGGGGTTCGCCTCGGCGATCTCCATGAAGCGCTCGCCATCGCCGAGATACTGTTCGGCCAGCTCCCACAGATTGTCGCCGGCGACGACCGTGTGGGTGCGCGGACGGGCATCGGCCGGGGCAACCGCTTCCGCAGCCGGTTCGATCGCGTCGGCTTCGTCCGCAGCGGGCGCCGCTTCTTCGGCAGGCGCCGCCTCGATCGGGTCGGCCTCGTCTTCCATCGGCGCCGCCTCTTCGGTCGCCGGAGCGGCTTCCTCGGCGGGCGCGGCCTCTTCAGCCGGCGCAGCTTCCTCAGTAGCCGGCGCAGCTTCCTCGGCCGGAGCCGCTTCGATCGGATCGGCTTCGTCCGCAGCCGGAGCCGCTTCTTCCGCAGCCGGAGCCGCTTCTTCAGCCGCCGGAGCAGGCGCCGCTTCCTCGGCCGGAGCGGCCTCGGGCTGTGGCGTCGTCAGTTCCTCGGCCGAAGGCGCGGGTTCTTCCGACGCATCGCTCGGCGCCGCCTCGTCGACGACCGGCTCGGTCGGCTCGGCCTCTGCGACATTGGTGATGCGCCCGTCCAGCATCGGCTCGTAAGGGCCGTTCTCGCGCAGGTAGTCGGCGACGACCATTTCGAGGCCGGGGCCGAAATCGTAGGCGTTCTGCGCGTTGGTGCCGAACAGTTCGTACCCGTCGCCGCCGCCGCGCATGAAGTTGTTGGTCGCAACGCCATAGGTCGCCGCCTCGTCGAGCGCGACCCATTCGCCGTTCTCCTCGATCTCCACCGACTGGATGCGCCCGCCATTGGCCGGCTGGCTCGGGTCGAACGTGTAGCGGATGCCCGCCACCTGCGGGAAGCGGCCGGCGACCTCCTCGATGCCTGAGACGCCATGCTCGAGTGAGGCGACGATGTCGGCGCCCGTCAGTTCGAAGGTCGCGAGCGTGTTCTGGAACGGCAGCACGGCGAGCACTTCGCCCATCGTGATCTCGCCGGCGTCGATCGAGGCGCGCAGCCCGCCGCCGTTCTGGATGACGACGCGCACGCCCTGCTCGGCCGTGCGGTCGAGCATCGCGTCGGAGACGAGATTGCCCATCGTGCATTCCTGCGCGCGGCAGGTCTCGCGGCTGCCGTCGATGGCGGCCGTCGTCTCGGAGACCGGCTGCATCATCAGTTCCTCGATCGGCGCGGCAAGTTCGTCCACCCGCGCGGCGATCTCGGCGTTCGGCTCGACGGAATTGTCGAGGAGGATCGTGTCGCCCGCCGCCGCCGTCACGTTGCCCGCGTCGTCGAAGGTCACTTCGAGTTCGCCGACATATTTCGAGTTGGCATAGGCGTGGACGATCGGGACGTCCGTGCCGGACGGGTTGGCGACCATCGTCGGGTAGGCTTCCGCGCCCTCTTCCGTGTTGGAGAAGCGCGTGTGGCTGTGGCCGCCGACGATCACGTCGATGCCGTCGACCGCCGCCGCGATCTCCTGGTCGCGCGCAAAGCCCACATGGCTGACGAGCACGATCTTGTTGATGCCCTCGCCTTCCATGCGCGCGACGGCGTCGTTGAGATATTCGATCTCGTCGTTGAAGGTCACGTTCGGGCCGCCGGCCGAGGTGACGTCCGTGTCGGTCGCCAGCACCGAGAGGAGGCCGATCTTCTCGCCGCCCTTTTCGACGACCGTCCATTCCTCGATCTTGCCGGCAAGGCTCGTCTCGGCCTCCGCGACGACCGTGTTGCCCGAGATCACCGGGAACTCGACCGCGTCGATGAAGTCGGCCAGCACTTGCGGCCCGTCGTCGAACTCGTGATTGCCGACGGCCATCGCGTCGAAGCCGATCATGTTCATGAACTCGGCCGTGTCCTCGCCCTTGTAGGTCGTGTAGAACAGCGAGCCCTGGAACTGGTCGCCCGCGTCGAGCACGATGACGTTGCCCTCGTTCGCCGACAGCGCGTCGCGCCGCTCGTTGATCTTGGTCGCCACGCGCGCGATGCCGCCGAAGCACTCGCCCGCCGTCTCGTCCTCGTCCGAGCAGGTCGCATCCGACGCGTTGATCGACTGGATGCGCGAATGCAGATCGTTGATGTGCAGGATGGACAAGGTGTAGTCGGCAAGGGACTGGCCGGCCGAAAGGGCCAGCGTCGACACCGACATGGCTGCGACGAGGGTGAGTTTCTTCATCTTGTTTGACGCTCCCGGAGTGAACCCATCGACACCTGCCACACGACCATGACATTCGTGTTGCGGTGCCGTTGGTGAACATGTTCACACCTGCGCCGCGCCCGCGCAAGCGCTTTTGCGCCCTGCCGAAGCGGAACCCGCCTATCGCAGGATGCGCACCCAGCGCGCGAGGTTGACGAGCGACATCAGCGCGCCCGCGACATAGGTGAACGCCGCCGCCCGCAGCACGGAGCGCGCCGCCGGCAGGTCATGCTCGTCGACATAGCCGCCCGTCTTCAGGATCGGCAGCGCCTTGCCGAAGCTGGCGTCGGTCTCCACCGGCAGCGTGACGAGGTCGACGACGACGCGCACGGCGAGAAGCACCACCGCGAAGACCAGGAGCCCGATGAAGACGACCGGCGTGCGCGCGATCAGCCCGAGCACCGGCGCCGCGAAGAAGAACACGCCGGCGATCTTGTCCGAGACATGCGCCACCAGCGCGAGCCTGCCGCGCAGCGCGAACATGCGCTCGCCGCGATGATGCTGGATCGCGTGGGCCACCTCGTGCGCCGCGATCGCCACGGCCGAAATCGACCGCCCGTCATGATGGTCGTCACCGAGCCGAACCACGCGCGACGACGGATCGTAGTGATCGCCCCGCTCCGTCCGCTCGACGGCGACATGGCCGAGGTCGAAATGGTCGAGGAGATGGCGCGCGAGTTCGCCGCCCGTCCCCGGCAGGTCGGGCCGATCCTTGCCGTGCCGCGCGATGGTTCGCCGCACCAGGAGATGCGGCAGGGCGACGATGGTCAGGAAGAAGGCGACCGCGATCAGGGCCAGCATGAAGTCGCCCCTGCGGCCGCCCCGTTTCGATGAGCCGGCCCGTCCGTTACGAGATGCCCTGGCTGCGGATCAGCGAGAACTGGTTGCCGGCCTCGCCGGTGCAGTTGAGCTGGCCGGCGCCTGCCATCTGGCAGTTGACGCGCGACGTCGTCTGGCGGATCAGCGAGGTCAGCGTGATCTCGACCGAACCCTGGCCGCGGTCGACATAGGTGCCTTCGGCGAGCCGGTTGCCGGTGTCGGTCGCCACCGTTTCGAACTGGCCGTTGGAGAAGCGCGAGATGGCGACGCCGTCCGTGCTCGCCCATTCGCCGTCGACCTGCGAAGCGGCCATCTGCGGCGCCTGGATCATCGGGCGCGAGGCCATCTGGCCGGGCCCCGGGCCCATGCCCTGGCAGCCGGCCAGCGCCAGCATTAGAGCCGCGGTTCCGGCCGCACCCCAAATTCGTGTCTTGGTCATGTTGGAAATTCTCCTCGTCCCCGAGCCTAAAGTCACCGCTTTCGGCGGCAAAAGCAAGGCGTCGCACGGCTCCGCGCCGTGCCGCCCCCGCCCTTTAATGCTCAGTGGACCAAAATGTTGCGAAACTGCCAGGGATCGTTCTTGTCGATGTCCTCGGGGAACAGCCCCGGCCGCCCGTCGAGCGGCGTCCAGTCGGTGTAGTAGCCCTTCACCGGGCCGAGATAGGGCATCTGGATTTCCAGGCACCTGCGATAGTCGATCTCGTCGGTCTCGACGATGCCGGCTTGGGGGTTTTCGAGCGCCCAGACCATGCCGGCGAGCACCGCGGACGTCACCTGCAGCCCGGTCGCGTTCTGGTAGGGCGCAAGTTCCCGCGTCTCGTCGAGCGAAAGCTGCGAGCCGTACCAGTAGGCGTTCTTGTCGTGGCCGTAGAGAAGCACGCCGAGTTCGTCGATGCCGTCCGTCAGTTCGTCCTCGTCGAGCACGTGCTGAACCGTCTGCGCCTTGCCCGCCGCGCCGAACATCTCGTGCATCGAAAGCACAGCGTCGTTGCACGGATGATAGGCGTAGTGGCAGGTCGGCCGGAACTCCGCCGCCCCGTCCGCGCCCTTCACGGTGAAGAAATCGGCGATCGAGATGGCCTCGTTATGGGTGACGAGGAAGCCGTATTGCGCGCCCGGCGTCGGGCACCACGAACGCACGCGCGTGTTCGCGCCGGGCTGTTCGAGGAAGACGCCGGCCTTGCAGCCATGGTCGTGTTCCTTGAGATTGGCCGGCTTCCAGGTCTCGTGCGTTCCCCAGCCGAGTTCGGCCGGCTGCAGCCCTTCCGAGATGAAGCCTTCGACCGACCACGTGTTCCAGAACACGTTCATCGGCTTCGGCTTCTTGGTGCGCTGCGTGTCGCGCTCGGCGATGTGGATGCCCTTGACGCCGACGCGCTGCATCAGCTTCGCCCAGCCCTCGCGGTCCTCGACCGACGGCTCGATGAAGTCGAGCTTCATTTCCGAAGCGAGGTCGACCAGCGCCTTCTTGACGAACCACGACACCATGCCCGGATTGGCCCCGCAGCAGGAAACCGCCGTCGTTCCGCCCGGATTGGCCGCCTTCTCGCGCCGCACGCTCTCGCGCAGCGCATAGTTCGTGCGCTCGGCGTTCGATGCGCTCATGTCGAAATAGAAGCCGAGCCAGGGCTCCACAACGGTGTCGATGTAGAGGACGCTGAGTTCCCGGCACATCTTCATCATGTCGAGCGAGCCGGTGTCGACCGACAGGTTGATGCAGAAGCCCTGCCCCTCGCCCTTGGTCAGATAGGGCGTCAGCAGGTCGCGATAGTTCTCGCGCGTCACATGCTCCTGGATGAAGGGAATGCCGCGCTCGTCGAGCAGCGCCTTGTCCTCGTCGCGCGGGTCGATGACCACGAACCGCGACTTGTCGTATTTGAAGTGACGTTCGATGAGCGGCAGCACGCCGCGTCCGATAGAGCCGAACCCGACCAGCACGATCGGGCCTGAGATTTCACCATGGACGGGCCAGTTGCGTTCTGCCATTTCCGGACGTCTCCTTCTGTTGTTGGATGATGACTTGCTAAACCACAGATCGCGCGATGCCGATAGCCATCAATGCGGCAGCGCCGTGTCAGTTGCGTGAAATGGCGTGAAGCGCTGCAACCAGCCGGTCGCGATCCTGCAACAGGCCCTTGTAGGCAAGCTGGTCGCGGTCCATCGCGCCAAGCTGTTCGGCAAAGCCGTCGGCGACCCGGACATGATCCTCATGCGCCGCGATCCGCGCCAGCGGGTTCAGATAGATGCGGATGGTGAAGAGGATATCGCCCGTCCGCGGCAGCTTGCGCAGCGTCTGCCGCTCGACGCGGATGAACGCGCGCGCCGCCACCTCCTGCGCGGAAAGTTCGCGAATTCCTTCGCCCGCGCGGTCGATCCGGCTCGCATGCGAAAGCGGGTGGTAGAGGTCGGGATTGCCCTGCATCGACCAGTTCATCCGCTCCACCGGATTGCCCGGCTGCAGCTTGTCGAACATGCGCGCAATGAGTTCGGCCATCCGCGTCCCGCGCCCGAATTGCGGCACCGGCTGGTGAATATCCTCCAGCGCTCGGTCGTATTTTTCCGTCAGCGACCAGGACGAGGGAAAGCACAGCGACGCGGCGACCAGCCGCCAGCCATCGACATCCTTGCGCATCAGGACGAGGTCTTCCTGCACCAGATGCGAGGCGATTTTGAGCGGTGGCGTGCCGTCGGCGAGCGCAACAGCACGGCCACCAATCCGAACCGTTCCGCCGTTAATGACATGCGTCGCGCCATGCCGTTCGGCAAGGTTTCCGACGATCAGGTCGAGCACTTCCTGCTGCGCGTCGCGCGTGTCTTCGCGCTCCACGAACACCTTCTCCGGCAGTTCGCCGTAGAGCCGATCCTTCTCCGCCAGATACGGCTCGAGCGCCTCGTCGACCTCCAGCCATGTGGCGAGGTCCATCGGCTTCAGGCCGATGGTGAAGGGCTTGGACGACCCGTCGAAGGGCGTGTATCGCATTCAGTCATTCTCCAGTCGCGCCGCGATCAGCCCGCGCAGCGAATTGCCGACGAAGACCGCCCGCGCCCGCGCAATGTCGCTTGGCACGAGCCGCGCTTCAACCGCCTTGCCTTGGTCCAGAAGCTCCGCCCGCAGCACGCCCGGCAGCGCGCCCGCCGCCACCGGCGGCGTCGCCAGAACGCCGTCGCCAAAGTCGAGGAAGAGATTGGTGATCGTACCCTCGGCAAGCTCGCCTTCGCCATTCAGCAGCAGCACCTCGTTTATGGCCTCTGCCGAAAATTCGCTCCGCGCCTGCGCATAGACCGCGCGGCTGTCAGTCTTGTGCCGGCGCAGCGGATCGGCGGAATCGAGCCGCGTCCGCGCAATAGCGAGGCGCCAGACCGTGCCTCGCGGAACCGCCACAAATGGCGTCGTCGTCAGCCCAATCCTGCCATTCGCCGACAGGTCCAGCCGCACTCTCAACGCCTCGTCGTTGGCGATCCCGTCGAGCACGTTTTCCGCATCCTGCCGGTCGAAAGCGAAGCCCAGCGCGGCGGCCGAATTCGCCATACGATCCACATGCCGCCTGCGGCGCGGGATCGTGCCGTCCGCCTCGCGGCGCATGGTCTCGATCAGGGAGTAGCCGGCGGGCTGCCCGTCGCGAAGCGCGCTTTCAGGAGGCATTCGGCATATTCCCCTTGCGCCGTGGAATCGAAGACGACACCGCCGCCGACATTGTAGACGGCCTCGCCCGACGGATAGAGCGACAGGGTACGGATCGCAACGTTGAACCGCATCCGGTGGCCGGGCGCGATCCAGCCGACCGCACCGCAATAGACGTCGCGCGCCCCATCCTCCAGTTCGCGCAATATCTCCATCGCCCGGATCTTCGGCGCACCGGTGATCGATCCACAGGGGAAGAGCGCAGCAAAAATGTCGGCGATGTCGAGCCCCGGCCGCAGCTTCGCGCGCACCCGGCTCACCATCTGATGCACCGTCGCATAGGTCTCGACCTTGAAGAGGTCCGGCACGTCGAGCGTCCCGACTTCACTGATCAGCGAAATGTCGTTGCGCAGCAAATCGACGATCATACGGTTTTCCGCCTGGTTCTTCGGATCGCCGGCAAGGAAATCGCGCTGGCGCGCATCGTCCTCCGGCGTCGCGCCGCGCGGTGCGGTGCCCTTCATCGGCAGCGTTTCGATCCAGCCGTCGCGCGAAACGTCGAAGAAGAGTTCCGGCGAGCGCGAGACGACGACCGGCCCGTCGAGTTCGACCAGCGCCGAATGGCGCACCGGCTGGCGCACGGCAAGCTGCCGGAAGATCGCCAGCGGATCGCCCTCCCACCGCGCATGGACCGGAAAGGTCAAATTCCCCTGATAGCAGTCGCCAGCGCGCAGATGGTCGTGAAGCTTGCGAAACCGCGCTTCGTAAGTCGATGCAGACCACGTCGCCCGCGCGTCGAGGATGGCCGGCTCCGAGTTGGAATGCGGCCGGAAAATCTGGTTCGCATCGCCCTCGAAAGGGCCGTTGAAGACGCCGAAGCAAAGGAGCGGCGCGCGGCGGTTTGCGGGCAGCAGAGGCCGCAGTTTCGGCTCCAGAAGATAGCCGGCTTCATAAGAGACATAACCGGCCAGCCACCTGCCCGCTTCCCGCGCCGCCTGCGCTTGCCCCAAAGCGGAAAAGAAGTCCTTCTCGTCCCATGCCACGATCAGCCGCTCCGGCTCGGCGAACAGAAGTTCACGCCCGGAAAAATCGTCGCGGAAGAGCGCAAAGCGGCGAGAGCTCATTTGCGTGTGCTGCCGAAACCCCGCGCGTCGATCGCGTCGGCGATGTCCTCGCCCATCTTCAGCGTGCGGACCAGAAGCGGCACGGCAAGCGCGACGAGGCTTCCATCGAGCCCTCGCGCCCGTTGCGCCTCGCGCACCTCCGCGCCCACCGACGCGATCAGCGGAATGAACCGAAGGGCGAGTGACAGCGCGAGGCTGATCTTCTCGACATCGACGCCGAGTTTCGCCAGCGGCTGAAGCCCGCTCTCAATCGCCGCCATGATCGCCGAGGACGGCGTCGTCAGCGTCACCAGCCCCGCAAGAAGCACGAGCGCGGCAAGCCGCATCCCCATCGCGAACGCCGCTTCCCAGCCATTCAGCCAGGCATGCGCAAGAACGAGGAGAACCATGAAGATCAGGAGCGGCCGCAACACCTGCCAGATGTCGCGAAGCGTCAGCCCCGCCACGAAATACAGCGCAATTACGACGGCGAGCGCGAGCGCCGTCCCGGCCAGCCCGGTCACGAAGAACAGGCCCGTCCCGGCAATCGCCAGCACTGCCATCTTTGGCCCCGCCGCAAGGCGGTGGATCGGGCTCGTTCCGGGCCGGTAGGCGGAGATCATCCCATCAGGCCTTCATAGTGGCGGATCGCATCGAAAGGCTTGCCGTCGAAGACGAGCCCGCCCTCGTCGAACACCAGCGCGCGGTCGAAATCGGCGACGAGATCGAGGTCGTGCGTCACCACGATCGCCATCTCGTCCAGCTCCGAAATCGTCCGCGCGACGCGCCTCTTGTTGCGCAGATCGAGCAGCGTCGTCGGCTCGTCGAAGATGATGATCTCAGGCTCCAGGATTGTCACGCCGGCAATCGCCACCATCTGCTTTTCGCCGCCCGAAAGACGGTGCGTCTGCTCCTTGGCGAGGTGGGAAAGCCCGAACCGGGCAAGCCCCGTTTCGACCCGCCGCGCGATCTCGTCCTTCGGCAGTTTCCGGTTCTTCAAGCCGAAGGCTAAGTCTTCCTCGACGACCGGATAGACGATCTGGTTGTCCGGGTTCTGGAAGACGAAACCGACCTTCCCCCGCACCTCTTTCCCATCGCTTTTCGTATCCAGCCCACCAACGAAAACGCTCCCCGACGTCGGCACCAGCAAGCCGTTGATCAGGCGCACGAACGTGCTCTTGCCCGACCCGTTGGCGCCGATCACGGCAATGCGCCGCTCGGCGAGTTCGAGGCTGAACGGCTTCAGGACCTCGCGCTCGCCGAAGCGGTGGCTGACGCCGGAAAAGCGGATCATGCGCGGCGGGGCGCCTCGATCAGCGGATAGGATTTGCGCACCGTCACCGCCACCGTCGCGGCGATCGCGGCCTTGATCAAATCGCCCGGAATGAAGCCCAGCGAACCCGCCGCCGCCTCGAAATAGGAGAGCCCGGTGGTCAGGCTGATCCAGGCGATGCCGATCGGATAGAGGACGAGAATGCCGCCAAGAATGTTGATGCCGAGCGCCTGGAAGAAGCCGAGATTGCGCCAGAAACGTTCGCAGAGAAGGCCGACCACGAAGGCCACCAGAATCCATGAGACAAGGAAGCCGCCGCCCGGTCCCGCGAAGACGGCGAAGCCGCCGCGCCCGCCGGCCAGAAGCGGAAGGCCCGCCGCGACGAGGACGAGGAAGAGCGCGAGCGCGAGCGAACCGCGCTTGGCGCCGAGGACTGAACCGGCCAGCATCGCGCCCATCGACTGCGCCGTGATCGGCACGCCGACGATCGGCAGCGTGAACGGGGGGAAAACTCCGAGCGCTGCCGTCAGGGCGGCGAAAAGCGCGATGAAGACGATGTCTTTTGTGTTCATGGTGGCCCCGTTTGAAAGAATTCCGGCCCGTTTCGGCCGGTTTTGAGCTCGTTCGTTACGCCTTTGCGGCGAAATCTTCAACGCGTGGATAAGTCCGGAGGAAACCTGTCCACACCGTGCGAGTTCTGGATGGCGAAGGAGCCCTCGCCATGACCAAGCATTTCGACACCCCCGTCCGCCTCACCGACGGCCGCAGCCTCGCCTCGCTCGACGAGGCGATCACCGCCCTCTCCGACACCGGCTGGCCGCAGCGCGGGCCGCGCCACGACGAGGCACTGGACATCTGCCTCAAGGTCCGCGACGGCCACCGCTCGCTCTCCGAAGGCCGCATGGCGCTTGAGATGGCCGCGCAGGAAGCGGGCAATCTACAGCCGTGATTCCTATATGTGCAGGGCGTGGCCGAGCGTGCGCAAAGCCGCTTCCTGCAAGGCTTCGCCCTGCGTCGGATGGGTATGGATCGTGCCGGCGATGTCCTCTAGCCGCGCCCCCATTTCGAGCGCCAGGCCGAAGGCCGCCGACAGTTCCGAAACGCCCCGCCCGACCGCCTGGATGCCAAGCACCAGATGGTTGTCCGCCCGCGCCACGACCCTGACGAACCCCGCCTCGTCGGCCATCGACATGGCACGGCCATTGGCGGTGAAGGGGAACTGCGCCGTCTTGATCTCGCGCCCCGCCGCCTTCGCCTGATCCGGCGACAGGCCGACCGAGACGATCTCGGGGGCGGTAAAGCAGACGGCCGCAATGGCAACCTTGTCCCAGCTTCTCTTGTGCCCCGCGACGATCTCCGCGACCATCTCGCCCTGCGCCATCGCGCGGTGCGCCAGCATCGGCTCGCCGGTCACGTCGCCGATGGCGAAGATGCCGCGCATGGAGGTGCGGCACTCGTCGTCGATGCGCACGAAGCGGCCGTCCATGTCGAGCACCAGTTCCTCGCGGCCCCAGTTCTCGGTCGCCGGCTTGCGCCCGACCGTAACGAGGATCGCGTCGGCCTCGATCTTCTGCTCCGCGCCGTCGGCGGTTTCGACCAGAAGCGCGCCAGTGCCGGACAGGCCCTTGGCCTTGGCCGAAAGCAGAAGCTCCATGCCGAGTTCGCCCAGGCGTTTTTCGACCGGGCGCACGAGTTCCTTGTCGTAGAGCGGCAGGATGCGGTCGAGTGCCTCGACGACGGTGACCTTCGCGCCGAGCTTGGCGAAGGCGGTGCCGAGTTCGAGCCCGATATAGCCGGCACCGATGACGGCGATCTTCTCCGGCAGCTTTGTCAGCGCCAGCGCCTCGGTGGAAGACATGACCTTGCCACCGAAGGGCAGGTTCGGCAGTTCGACGGATTGCGAGCCGGTCGCGATGACGATGTGCTCGGCGCGGATGATCTGCGTGCCGGTCGACGTCTCGACCTCGACCGTCTTGCCATCCCGGAACCGCGCCCGTCCCTCGACGCTCTTGACCTTCGCCTTCTTGAGCAGACCGGACACGCCGGTCGTCAGCCGGCCGACGATGTTGTCCTTCCAGGCGATGGTCTTCTTCAGGTCGATAGCCGGCGAGGCGAGCGAGATGCCGACCGGCGATGCGCCCCTGGAGGCCTCGGTCGCAATGTGAAACTCGTCCGCCGCGTGGATGATCGCCTTCGAGGGGATGCAGCCGACATTGAGGCAGGTGCCGCCGGGCCGCTTTTCCTCGACGATGACGGTGTCGATGCCGAGCTGCCCGGCGCGGATCGCGCAGACATAGCCGCCCGGCCCGGCGCCGATGACGAGGAGCTTGCAGGAGATGTCTTTCATGGGGTGGCTCCTGCTTGCGGGGTTGATGCTCTATGGCGCCCCCCTCTGTCCTGCCGGACATCTCCCCCGCGAGGGGGGAGATTAATCTCGTCGACGAAACTGCGTGATCTCCCCCCTTGCGGGGGAGATGTCCGGCAGGACAGAGGGGGGCGTGAAGAATCTCGATAGTCGTTATTCGGCATTGCTGAGCCCTCCGCTATGGCTCCGGGCGTTCGTCGTTCGAAAAGCCAAATCGTTGGCTTTTCGTCTGCTGCGCAGACCACTCCTCACTCAACGAAAATCAGCGCCGGCGTCTCCAAGAGCACCTTCACCCGCTGGATGAACCGCGCCGCATCCCAGCCGTCGATCACGCGATGATCGAAGGACGACGACAGGTTCATCATCTTGCGCGGTATGAACTGCGAGCCGTCCCAGGCCGGGCGGACCATCATCTTGTTGACGCCGACGATGGCGACTTCGGGGTGGTTGATGACGGGAGTGGTGACGATGCCGCCCATGGCGCCGAGCGAGGTGATGGTGATGGTGGAGCCGGAAAGCTCGTCCCGGCCGGCGGTGCCGGACTTCGCCGCTTCGGCGAGGCGGCCGACTTCCGCGCCGCAATCCCAGATGTCGCGCGCCTCGACATGGCGGGCGACGGGGACGACGAGCCCGGTCGGCGTCTGCGCCGCGATGCCGATATGGATGCCGCCATGCTGGCGGATGATGCCGGCCTCGTCGTCGAAGATCGCGTTGATCTCCGGCTGCTCGCCGATCGCCTTGGCCATCGCGCGCATCAGGAAGGGCAGGATGGTGAGCTTGGGCTGGTCGGTCTTCCTGCCGGCGTTCATCGCGGCGCGAAGCTCTTCGAGCGCGGTGACGTCGATCTCCTCGACATAGGTGATGTGCGGAATCGAGCGCTTGGCGAGCGCCATCTTCTCCGCGATCTTGCGGCGAAGGCCGACGATCTTGACTTCGGTGATCTCGGTGTTGCGGCCAAGACCGCGGGAAGCGGTGGTGGTGCGCCCGGCCGAGAGGAAGGCGTCGAGGTCCTCATGGGAGATGCGGCCTGCGGGACCGGAGCCGGCGACTTGGCGCAGGTCGATGCCGGCCTCCTTGGCGCGCAGGCGGACGGCTGGGGATGCGAGAGGTTTTTCGCCTTCCGGGCGGGGGGCGCCGGCGGAGAGGGAGCTACCCCCACCCTTTATCCCTCCCCCCAGGGGGGAGGGAGGCGTGGACGTTTTCGCCTTGCTCTGCTGCCGAGGAGCAGCATCGATCGTGGATGGATTCTCTGGCTTTGGCGATGTCGTCTCCGGTCCCCCTCCCCCTTGTGGGGGTCCGGAGGACGGGCGAGACCCGTGGCTCGCCCCGGCAGGGGTGGGGGTCACTTTTTTGGAAGACTCTTCTTCCAGCCCCTCGCCCGCCGTCTTGATCCGGATCAGCGGCGCGCCGACCGCGACGACGTCGCCGATCTCGGCGCCGAGCCACGAAATCTCGCCCTCGACGGGCGACGGGATTTCGACGGTCGCCTTGTCGGTCATCACGGCGGCGAGCACCATGTCCTCGCGGACCGGATCGCCGATCTTGACGTGCCATTCGACGAGTTCCGCCTCGGCCACGCCTTCGCCGACATCGGGCATCTTGATCGTGTGTTCAGCCATGATGCACTCCGAGAAGGGTGTCGGCGGATTGGGAAAGGGGAAGCGCCCGAGGAAGCACCCCCACTCCGTCCCTTCGGGCCACCTCTCCCCCTGCCCGGGGGAGAGGAACCCTAGCTGGAGAAGCGCCGGCACTGCGGCAACGCATTTCCTCTCCCCCGGGCAGGGGGAGAGGTGGCACGCGAAGCGTGACGGAGTGGGGGTGATTGCGGCGCTTCAGGCCGAAGTTGCGATGATCACGACGTTTCAGCAAAACCATCCTCACGCCTCCATCACGGCGCGCAGCGCCTCACCGATGCGGGCGGGGCCCGGAAAATAGTCCCATTCCTGCGCGTGCGGATAGGGCGTGTCCCAGCCGGCGACGCGGGCGACGGGAGCTTCGAGGTGGTAGAAGCAGTGCTCCTGCACCAGCGTGACGAGTTCGGCGCCGAAGCCGGAGGTCATGGTCGCCTCGTGGACGACGACGCAGCGGCCGGTCTTCTTGACCGAGGCGGTGATGGCGTCGAGGTCGAGCGGGAGGAGCGTGCGCAGGTCGATCACCTCGGCGTCGATGCCGGCGTCTTCGGCCGCGGCGAGCGCGACATGCACCATGGTGCCGTAGGCGAGGATGGTCACGGCCGAGCCTTCGCGGCGGGTGACGGCCTTGCCGAGCGGGACGGTGACGTGATTGGCCGCGACGTCGCCAAGATCATGCTTCGACCAGGGCGTGACAGGCCGGTCGTGATGGCCGTCGAAGGGGCCGTTATAGAGGCGCTTGGGTTCGAGGAAGATGACCGGGTCGGGGTCCTCGATGGCCGAGATCAGGAGGCCCTTGGCGTCCTGCGGGTTGGACGGGACGACGACTTTGAGGCCGGAGACGTGGGTGAACAGCGCTTCGGGGCTCTGGCTGTGCGTCTGGCCGCCGAAGATGCCGCCGCCGGTGGGCATGCGGATGACGATCGGGCAGGTGAACTGGCCGGCCGAGCGGTAGCGGATGCGGGCGGCCTCCGAGACGATCTGGTCGTAGGCCGGGTAGACGTAGTCGGCGAACTGGATCTCGACGCAGGGACGCAGGCCGTAGGCGGCCATGCCGACGGCGACGCCGACGATGCCGAGTTCGGAGATCGGCGTGTCGAAGCAGCGCGACGAGCCGTATTTCTGCTGCAGGCCGGCGGTGCAGCGGAAGACGCCGCCGAAATAGCCGACATCCTCGCCGAAGACGACGACGTTCTCGTCGCGGCCCATGGAGACGTCCATGGCGTCGCGGATCGCCTCGATCATGGTCATGCGGGGCATGGGGTGGACTCCAAGATCGGCTGCGTTGTGCCCTGTCGCGCCCCCCTCTGTCCTGCCGGACATCTCCCCCGCGAGGGGGGAGATTGGCTGAGGCGATGCCGCGCATAATCGCCCCCCCTGCGGGGGAGATGGGCGGCAGCCCAGAGGGGGGCAACGTAGGGCGAAAATGCTTCAAGCAACTGCGTCATCCCTCAAACCCCCGCCTGCTGCCGCTGGCGCCGCAGATGCGGCGGCATTTCGGCGTAGACGCCTTCGAACATGTCGCGCGCGGAGGGGCGGCCGCCGGCGTGGAGGGTGCCGTGTTTTTCGGCTTCCTTCTGGGCGGTAATGACCATGTCGAGCACTTCGGCCTCGGCCTGTTTGTGGCGGTCGTCGGTCCACACGCCGCGGCGGATCAAATGGTTCTTCAGGCGGATGACCGGATCGCCGAGCGGCCAGGCGTCGGATTCGGTCTTGGGGCGGTAGGCGGACGGGTCGTCGGAGGTGGAATGCGCGCCGACGCGGTAGGTGACGTATTCGACGAGCGTTGCGCCGAGGCCCATGCGGGCGCGCTCGACGGCCCATTTGGCGACGGCGTGGACGGCGAGATAGTCGTTGCCGTCGACGCGCAGCGCGGGCAGCCCGAAGCCGAGGCCGCGCGCGGCGAAGGTGCCGGCGCCGCCGCGGGCGATGCCCTGGAAGGTCGAGATCGCCCACTGGTTGTTGACGATGTTGAGGACGACCGGCGCGCGGTAGGTGGAGGCGAAGACGAGCGCGGCGTGGAAATCGCTTTCCGCCGTCGAGCCGTCGCCGATCCAGCCCGCCGCGATGCGGGTATCGTTGTTGATCGCCGAGGCCATCGCCCAGCCGACGGCCTGGATGAACTGCGTGCCGAGATTGCCCGAGATGGAGAAGAAGCCGTGGTCCTTCGCCGAATACATGATCGGCAGTTGGCGGCCCTTCAGCGGGTCGGCCTCGTTGGAATAGATCTGGTTCATCATCTCGACCATCGGATAGTCGCCGGCGATGAGGAGGCCGGCCTGCCGATAGGTCGGGAAGTTCATGTCGCCGGGCTCCATCGCCCGGCGGAAGGCGCAGGAGACGGCCTCCTCGCCCATATGCTGCATGTAAAAGGACGTCTTGCCCTGGCGCTGCGCCATCTGCATGCGCGCGTCGAAGGCGCGCAGCGTCATCATGTGCTTGAGGCCCTCGAGAAGTTCCTCGTCGGTGAGCGTGCCGGCCCAGGGGCCGACCGCCTCGCCGTCGCGATTGAGGACGCGGATGATCGAGAAGGCCATGTCGCGGATCGTCGCCGGATCGACATCGACCGGCGGGCGCTCGACGGAGCCGGCGCGTGGGATCTTGACCTTGGAGAAATCCGGCTGGCCGCCAGGGCGTACCTCCGGCTCCGGCACGAATAGTCCGCCTTTGCGAGTCTCGACCATTGCTTCCTCCCTTTGGGGCAATTTAGGACAGGATTGCTGACCTAGTCACCCCCTCATCGCACGCGAATTTCCTCACATCGACTTTTCGAGAAGCGCCAAGGCGGCTTCCTTGGTCAGTTCGACCGGGTTGCCGCCGGCCGTCGGATCGACGATCGCCATTTCGGCGATGAGGTCGCGGCGCGCGTCGTCCATCCGGAGCCCCGGGATGAGGTCGCGCAGGGTGGAGGGTACCGACAGTTCGGTGCGAAGGTCCATGATCTTGCTGCGAAAGCCGTCGAAGCCGCCGGAAATGCCGCAATAGGCGGCGAGGCGCTCGATGCGCTCCTCGATCACGGGGCGGTTGAAATCGAGGACGTAGGGCATGAAGAGCGCGTTGGTCATGCCGTGATGCGTGTCGTAGAGCGCGCCGATCGGGTGCGACAGCGAATGGATCGCGCCGAGGCCCTTCTGGAAGGCGGTGGCGCCCATCGCGGCGGCTGACATCATGTGCGCGCGGGCTTCGATGTCGGTGCCGTCGGCATAGGCGCGGGGCAGGTTTTCGAGGACGAGGCGAATGCCTTCGAGCGCGATGCCGTCTGCCATGGGGTGGTAGCCGGGCGCGCAATAGGCTTCCAGGCAATGCGCCAGCGCGTCCATGCCGGTGCCGGCGGTGATCATTTTGGGCATGCCGACCGTGAGCTCGGGATCGGCGATGACGGTGACCGGCAGCATCTTCGGGTGAAAGATGACCTTCTTCGTGTGCGTCACCTCGTTGGTGAGGACGCCCGCGCGGCCGACCTCGGAGCCGGTGCCGGCCGTGGTCGGCACGGCGATGACGGGGGCGATTGCCGCAGAATCGGCGCGGGTCCACCAGTCGCCGACATCCTCGAAATCCCAGATCGGGCGCGACTGCCCGGCCTGGAAGGCGACGAGCTTACCGAGATCGAGCGCCGACCCGCCGCCGAACGCGATGACGCCGTCATGGTTGCCGGACTTGAAGGCCTGGATGCCGGCGGCGAGGTTGGATTCGACCGGGTTCGGCCGGACGTCGGAGAAAACGGCGTATTCGACGCCGGCCTTGTCGAGGATCGCGAGCGTGTCGGCGACGACGGGGAGTTTCGCAAGGCCCGGATCGGTGACGAAGAGCGGGCGCGCGATGCCGGCGGAGGCGAGGACGGCAGGGAGTTCGCCGACGCGGCCGGGGCCGAAGAGGACGGTGGTCGGGAAGTTCCACTTGGAGGTGAGGGTCATGTTCGATTCTCGGTTTCGTAAGGCTCGGCGAGCGTCATTCCGGAAGGGGCGCGATGCGAAGCGGAGTGGCTCTATCCGGAACCCATTCCGTCGTCTTGCCGGTCACGGAATGGGTCCCAGCTCTCGCCTCGCTTCGCTCGGACTTCGGCCGGGATGACGCACGGCATCAGATTTCGCGCAAATGATAGCCCTTGGGGCGGGTGAGGTTGTCGTAGCCGGTGCGGCCCATGGCGCCGCCTTTGCCGGTATCCTTGACGCCGGTCCAGACGAGGCCGGGATCGACATAGTCGCAGCGGTTCATGAAGACCGTGCCGGTCTCGATCCGGTCGCCGAGCGCTGCGGCGCGGTCGGCATCGGTGGTCCAGAGCGAGGCGGTGAGGCCGTAGGGGCTGTCGTTCATGAGTTGGATCGCCTCGTCGTCGTCGCGCACCTTCATGATGCCGACGATGGGGCCGAAACTCTCCTCGCGCATGACGCTCATCTGGTGGTTGACGTTGGTGAGCACTTCCGGCGCGAGATAGGGCGAGCCTTCGCGGTCGTTATCGACCGTCATGGCGATGTGGGCGACCGCGCCCTTGCGCAGCGCCTCGGCCTTCTGCTCGCGCACGAAATCGGCAAAGCGCGGCTGTGCCATCGGGCCCATCGTCGTCGCCTCGTCGAGCGGGTTGCCGACGACGTAGTTCCTCGTCTCGGCAATGAAGCCCTCGACGAAATCGTCATAGATTTTCTCGTGGACGTAGACGCGCTCGATGCCGCAGCAGCACTGGCCCGAATTGTAGAACGCGCCGTCGACGAGGTTGGCGACGGCATGGTCGAGTTTGACGTCGGGCAGGACATAGGCCGGGTCCTTGCCGCCGAGTTCGAGGCCGAGCGTCATGAAGGTGCCGGCAGCGGCCTTCTCGATCGCGCGTCCTCCGGCGACCGAGCCGGTGAAATTGCAATGGTCGATTTTGCCGGAGCCGAGCAGCTTTTCGGTCTGGGCGTGGTTGAGGACGATGTTCTGGAAGACGCCTTTCGGCAGGTCCGCGGCCTCGAAAGCCCTGGCGAAACGCTCGCCGACGAGGAGCGTCTGCGTGGCGTGTTTCAGGATGACGGCGTTGCCCGCCATCAGCGCCGGGACGATGGTGTTGATGGCGGTCAGGTACGGATAGTTCCAGGGCGCGATGACGAGGACGGTGCCGAGCGGCACGCGGCGGAGGTAACGGTGGAAGCCGGGCCTGGCGTCATGCGGGATGACGTCGGCGAGCGCGGCGGCCGCAAGATCGACCATGTAGCGGGTACGCTCCTCGACGCCGCCCTTCTCGCCCCCATAGCGCACCGGCCGGCCCATCTGCCAGGCGAGTTCCGGCACGATCTCCCCGTTCATGGCGAGAAGCGCTTCGAGGAAGGCGAGGAGATACCGGCCGCGCTCGGCGAGCGGCGTCTGCGCCCACGCAATCTGTGCGGTCTTGGCGCGCTCGGTGATCGCGTTGATCTCGGCATCGCTCGCGACGGGACGTTCGGCATGGACCGAGCCGTCGACGGGCGAGATGAGCTTGATGGTTTCCACGATAGTCTCCGGTTTTAGTACCGTTCAAATCCCCGATGCAATTCCCAGTCGGTGACGCGGCGGTCGTATTCCATCTGTTCCCAGCGGGCGGTGTGGAGGTAGTGTTCGACGACGTCGTGGCCGAGCGCGTTGCGGAGCATGTCGGAGCGCTCCAGGGTGGCGATGGCGGCGCGGAGCGTCTTGGGGATTTCGGGCAGGTCGGCGCCCTGGTAGGCGTCGCCTTCGAACGGCGCGGGAAGGTCGAGTTTCTCGTCGATGCCGGCAAGGCCGGCGGCGATGAGCGCGGCGAAGGCGAGATAGGGGTTCAAGTCGGCGCCGCCGATGCGGCATTCGGTGCGGATGCCCTTGGTCCCCTCCCCGCACAGCCGGAACCCGGCCGTGCGGTTGTCGCGGCTCCAGATCATCTTGGTCGGCGCGAAGGTGCCGGCCTGGAAGCGCTTGTAGGAATTGACGTAGGGCGCGAGGAACCAGGTGTAGTCGGCGGCGTATTTGAGCTGGCCGGCGACCCAGGATCGCATCAGCGGCGTCATCGTGTATTCGCCCTTCTTGTCGAAGAACAGCGGCGTCTTGCCGTTGGCCGACCAGATCGAATTGTGGATGTGGCTCGAATTGCCGGCGAGCGCGTAGTCGTATTTCGCCATGAAGGTGACGGCCTTGCCCTGGAGATGCGCGATCTCCTTGGCGGCGTTCTTCAGGAAGACGTGCCGGTCGGCCATTTCGAGCGCGTCGGAATAGTAGACGTTGATCTCCTCCTGGCCCGGGCCCCACTCGCCCTTGGAATTCTCGACCGGGATGCCGGCCTCCTCGAGGCCGTTGCGCAGCGCGCGCATGTACTCCTCTTCCTTCGACGTGATCTGGATCAGATAGTCGCCGATATGGGGCGAGGCCGTGCGCAACTCCTTCCAGCCCTGCCCACGTGCGCTCTCGTAGCTCTCCTCGAACAGGTAGAACTCGAGTTCGGAAGCGAAATAGGCGAGATAGCCGCGCTCCTTGAGGCGCTCGACCTGGCGCTTGAGGATCGCGCGCGGCGAATGGGAGAGATCCTCGTGGCTGTGATGGTCGAGAAGGTCGGAGAGGACGAGCGCGGTCTTTTCCAGCCACGGCGTCAGGCGAATGGTCGACAGGTCCGGCTTGATGACGAAATCGCCATAGCCCTTTTGCCAGCTTGCCGCCTTGTAGCCGGGCACGGGCTCCATATCGATGTCGTTGGCGAGGAGATAGTTGCAGCCATGGGTCTCGTCATGGGCGCTCTGGACGAAATGGCGGCCGGTGAAGCGCTTGCCGATCAGGCGGCCCTGCATGTCGGCGGCGGCGACGAGGACGGTGTCGACCGACCCGTCGGCGACCATCTTCTTCAAAGCGTCGAAGGAAAGCGATCCGGTCATGCGGCCCCTCTGTCCGGCGCCTCCTGCCGGCGCTCATGCCTCTAAATCCGGCGGCGCGCAGGCCGCCCCTTCGCGCAGTTAGATCACGCATTCGTGCTCCCCTCCAGAGCCAAAGCGTGGTCCACAAGGCGCTTCCTTACCGATATTTAACAACAAAACTGGTGCATGGCCGCCTGCCTGCTGGCATAAACATCGAGCGGCGAGCATCGCCCGTCACCTTTCGCATGCTGCCGCATTCGCATCGAGGCCTTCGCTTTGCGCACTGCGGTCGGAATCTGAACCGGAGTCACTCATGCCCGTCTGGAAACAGCTCATCGTCTGCATCGCCTTGCTCGCCATCGGCGCTGCAGCCTGGCTGTTCTTCGTGCCCGGCTCGCGGGAGACGCTCGCAAGCTTCGGCATCGGCACGGTGCCTGCCGCGACCGAAGCCGCGGCGCCCGCTGCGGGAGCCCCGCAGGGCGCCGGCGGACGCGGCCAGGGGTCTGGCGGCGGCGTGATCACCAGCCCCGTCACCACGGCGACGATCAACGATCGGCTGCAGGCGATCGGCACCGGCCGCGCGGCGGCGACGGTGGCGGTGACGCCCTTCGCGTCGGGACGGCTGACCGAACTCCTCGTGCGCTCCGGCTCGAACGTCGAGGCCGGCGACATCATCGCGCGGCTGGATTCGCAGGCCGAGGCGATCGCCGTCGACCGGGCGCGCTTCGCGCTCGAAGACGCGCAGGCCCGGCTGGAACGCGTCAACCAGTTGCGCTCCTCCAACACGGCTTCGCAGGTCCAGGTGACGGAAGCGCAGCTCGGCGTCGAAAACGGGCGGCTGGAACTCGCCGACGCCGAACTGGCGCTCGACCGCCGCCAGATCGAGGCGCCGATCTCGGGCGTCGTCGGCATCCTTCCGGTCTCCGTCGGCAACTACGTCACCAATGCGACCGAGATCGCCTCGATCGACGATCGCTCGTCGATCCTGATCGATTTCTGGGCGCCGGAACGCTATGCTGGCGCGATCGAGGTGGGCGCCGCCATCGAGGCCTCGCTGATCGCGCGGCCGAACGAGACCTTCCGCGGCGAGGTCCGCGCGATCGACAACCGCGTCGATGCCGAAAGCCGCACCCTGCGCGTCGAGGCGATCATCGAGAACCCCACCGACGCGCTGCGCGCCGGCATGTCCTTCCAGGTCCGCATGAGCTTCCCCGGCGAGACCTATCCGGCGGTCGACCCGCTGAGCGTGCAATGGGGCACCGACGGCGCCTTCGTCTGGGCCGTCGAGGGCGGCGTCGCACGCCGCGTGCCGGTGCGCGTCGTCCAGCGCAATACGGACTCCATCCTGATCGCGGCCGAAGTCGAGCCGGGCATGCAGATCGTCTCCGAAGGCATCCACCTCGTGCGCGAAGGCGGCGACGTGCGCATCGCCCAGAGGCGCGGCGAGACCGGCGAAGGGCTTCCTGCCGTCGAAGCGCGCGGTTCGTGAGGCCGACGCCGATGTCGAACGAGAACGCCTCCGCCCAGAACGTCAACGACATGACGGCGCTGTTCGTGCGCCGCGCCGTCCTGGCCTTCGTCGTCAACGTGCTGATCGCCGTCGCCGGCCTCGCCGCGTTCTTCGGCGTCGAGATCCGCGAACTGCCCGATGTCGACCGGCCCGTCATCACCATCCGCACCGACTATATCGGCGCGGCGGCCGAGACGATCGACCGCGAGCTGACCTCGATCCTCGAAGGCGCGGTCTCGCGCGTTCCGGGCGTCAACTCGATCTCGTCGTCCTCTTCCTTCGGCCGCTCGCGCGTGACCGTCGAGTTCAACGACGACGTCGATCTCGACACCGCCGCCTCCGACATGCGCGACGCGGTGAGCCGCGTGCAGAACAATCTGCCCGACAATGCCGAGGCGCCGCTGATCGTCAAGGCGGACGACAACGCGCAGGCGATCATGCGCCTGTCCGTGACATCGTCGGGAATGAACATCGAGGACATGTCGCTGTTCATCGAGGACCAGCTCGTCGACCAGTTCGCCTCGGTTCCCGGCGTCGCCGACGTGCAGATCTATGGCGACCGCGAGAAGATCTTCCGCATCGACATCGACCAGAACCGGCTGGCGAGCCTCGGCCTGACCGTGGCGGACATCCAGACCGCGCTCGACACCATCTCCTTCGATACCCCCGCCGGCAGCCTGTCGTCGAGCACGCAGGACCTCGTCGTGCGCGCCACCGCGCCGGTGACGACGCCGGAGGATTTCGAGAACATCGCCATCACCGACGGCGCGCGCCTGCGCGACGTCGCCAACGTGACGCTCGGCCCCGACATCGGGGAATCCATCCTGCGCTCGGACGGCAGCCCCGGCATCGGCATGGGCATCATCCGCCAGGCACAATCGAACACGCTCGACATCTCGACCGGCGTGCGCGAGGCGGTGGAGCGCGTGCGCCCGACGCTGCCCGAGGGCATGGCGATCCGCATCACCAGCGACGACGCGACCTTCATCCAGGGCGCGATCCACGAGGTCGAGATCGCGCTCGGCATATCGGTGACCGTGGTGCTGCTGATCATCTTCCTCTTCCTGCGCGACGTGCGCGCCACGATCATTCCGGCTCTTGCCTTGCCGATCTCGCTGATCGGTACGGTGGCGGCCGTCTACCTGCTCGGCTTCTCGCTCAACATCCTGACGCTGCTCGCGCTGGTGCTGGCGACGGGCCTCGTCGTCGACGACGCGATCGTGGTGCTGGAGAACATCGTGCGCCGCCGCAACGAGGGCATGGGCCCGCGCGCAGCCGCCGTGCTCGGCACGCGCGAGGTCTTCTTCGCCATCCTGGCGACGACCGCGACGCTGGTCGCCGTCTTCGTGCCGCTTTCCTTCCTGCCCGGACAGGCGGGCGGGCTCTTCCGCGAGTTCGGCTTCGTCATGGCGATCGCGGTGTTCCTGTCCTCGATCGTGTCGCTGTCGCTGTGCCCGATGGTCGCCTCGCGCCTCCTGAAGGAAGGCGGCCACGGCGAACACGACAACGGCATCCTCGGCCGGATCGGCGGCTTCCTCGCCGCCTTCTACCGACGCACGCTCGCCGCCTGCCTCAACGCGCCGATCGTCGTCGTCATGGTGTCGGTGATCTTCGCCGGCGCGGCGGCGGCCGCCTTCGGCCTGCTCGAATCCGAACTGACGCCGCCGGAGGACCGTTCCGCGGCCTTCATGCGCATTTCCGCGCCGCAGGGCGTGTCCATCGACTACCTCGCCCAGCAGATGGCCGAAGTGGAGCGACTGATCCAGCCGCTGCGCGATTCCGGCGAGATCGAAAGCACCTTCTCGCTGGCCGGCCAGGGCGGCTCGACCAATTCCGGCTTCATCGCCATGACGCTGGCGCCCTGGGGCGAGCGCGAGCGCTCGCAGCAGGAGATTCTCGACGAGGTCAACCGCTTGGTCGAGGACGTGCCGGGCATCCGCGCTTTTGCATCGCAGCCCAACAGCCTCGGCATTCGCGGTGCCGGCTCGGGGCTTCAGTTCGCGATCCTCGGCAACAATTATCAGAGCCTCGGCGCGGCCGCCGCGGCGATCGTTGCCGAAATGCAGGAAGACCCACGCTTCCAGCAGGCGCGCCTGTCGACGGAATCGACGCAGCCGCAGCTCGCCGTCGCCATCGACCGCGAACGCGCCTCCGACCTCGGCATCGAGATTTCGGGCCTCGCAGAGGCGTTGCAGTCGCTCCTCGACGGACGCGAGATCGGCGAGGTCTTCATCGACGACCGCGCCTTCGCGGTAAAGCTCGTCTCGACAACCAACCCGATCAACGACCCGACCGACCTCGAGAACATCTACCTGCGCACCGGCGACGGCCGCTTCGTACCGGTCTCGACCATCGCCTCGATCCGCGAGATCGCGGTGCCACCGGAACTGTCGCGCGAGGAGCAGTTGCGCTCGGTCGCGATCACCTCCGCGCTCGCCGACGGCTTCCCGCTCGGCGAGGCGCTGGCCGTGGCGAACGAGATCGCCGAGCGCCACATGCCCGAAGGCGCGCGCGTTCTGCCGCTTGCCGAAGCCGCGACGCTCGGCGAGACGTCGAGCGCGATGTTCACGATCATGGGCTTCGCGCTCATCATCGTGCTCCTGGTGCTGGGGGCGCAGTTCGAGAGCTTCACCAGTGCCATCATCATCATGGCGACGGTGCCGCTGGGGCTCGCCTGCGCGGTCTTCGCCATGCTGATGACCGGCACGACGCTGAACGTCTATTCGCAGATCGGGCTGGTGCTGCTGGTCGGCATCATGGCCAAGAACGGCATCCTGATCGTCGAATTCGCCAACCAGTTGCGCGACCGCGGCCAGGGCGTGCGCGACGCGATCGAGGAGGCGTCGAACGTGCGCCTGCGCCCGGTGATGATGACCATGCTGTGCACCATCGTCGGCGGCCTGCCGCTGATCCTCGCCACCGGCGCCGGCGCCGAGGCGCGCATCGCGCTCGGCTGGGTGATTGTCGGCGGGCTTGGCCTCGCCACGCTGTCGACGCTTTATCTGACGCCGGTCGCCTACCTGCTGCTCGGCCGCTGGGTGACGCCGAAGGTGGAGGAAGAGGAGCGGCTGGAGCGCGAACTGGCGCAGGCCTCCGCCGCCGAGGCGAGGCTCGCCCCCGCCGAATAGGCACGGCATCGCGCAACGAAAAACGCCGCCCGGCAGACCGGGCGGCGTCTTCGTTTCAGGACCGGGCCGTGATCAGTCGGCGGCGTCCGTCTCTTCCTCGCCGTCGGCCGGGGCGGCGTCGGCAGCGGCGGGGGCGGCATCGGCTGCGCCTTCCGCATTCGGGTCGACGCGGCCGACCTCGATCCACTTGCCGCCCTCGATCTTCGAGATCACGATCGTATCGCCGCCCTGATGGTCCTCGGGACCGTACTTGACCGGGATGTCGCCGGAGATGACGTCGGTGTATTCGAGGCTTTCCATCGCCGTCTTGAAGCTTTCGGCGGTGAGTTCCGGACCGGCCGCCTCGAGCGCGCGGATCAGCGTCGTGGCGGCGCCGTGGCCGAGGATCGCGGCGGTGCCGGCCGGCTCGCCGTTCTTCTCGGCATAGCCGTCGGCCCAGGCCTTCACTTCCGGATTGTCCATCCGGTCCTCATGGTCGGACCAGCCGGCGGCGGCGTAGTAGCCCTCCGTCACGCCGCCCTCGACCTTGGCGATGGCGGTGTTGAAGCCGGCCGACGAGCCGATGAACTTGACGTCCTCCCAGCCGAGGCGCTTGGCGGTGCCGAGCGCGATGATCGTCTGGCGCACGCCGACGCCGGTCGCGACGATGTCGCAATTGAGCTCGCGCAGGCGCGTGACGGCGCCGACGAAGTCCTGCTCGTCGGGACGGTGCGTCGTCTCGCCGGCGAAGGTGAGGCCGAGCGCCTCGGCCTCGTCGACGGCCGCTTCATGGACCTCGAGGCCGAAGTCGGACGGCAGGTACATCGAGCAGATGTTCGCGACCTCGTCGCCGCCCTCCTCGGCCAGCATCTTGATGCCGGCGCGCAGGCCGTCATAGTAGGCCGCGAAGCCCGAATATTTGTAGGTGATGTCGCCCTCGAGCATCTGCCGTGCCGAGGTGAGCGGGCCGATATTGGCGACCTGCTTGGGCTCCATGATCTGGAAACCGGCGATGTTGTGCGGCGTGCCGAGATTCAGGATCATCGCGAAGACCTGGTCGGAATTGACCAGCTTGTTGAAGTTCTGCACGGCGCGCGGCACCTGGTAGCCGTGATCCTCGACGACAAAGCGGATCTGGCGGCCATGGATGCCGCCCTCGGCATTGACCTCGTCGAAGAGGTTCTGCGCGGCCTTGATGGCGCCGACATTGAACGCGGCGAAGATGCCGGACAGGTCGCCGTTCGAGCCGATCACGACCTCCGTGTCGGTGACGCCCTGCGTGGCGAAGGCCGCCGTGGACATGCCGGCGGCAAGCCCGAGCGCGAGAATGGATTTTCCGAACAACAGTCTCATTTCAAACTCCTCCTGGGGTTGTTCCGCATTGTTTTCATACGGTTCTCCTCAACCGTACATCTCGTCGATCAGAGGCTTGTGCTTCTGCTCGACGAAACTTCTCTTCAGCTTCATCGTCGCCGTCAGTTCCTCGTCCTCGGCGGTGAGGAGTACGTCGATGAGCCTGAAATCCTTGATCTGTTCGACGCGCGCGAATTCGCGATTGGTTTCGTCGACGACGGAACCGATCAGGTCGCGCACCTCCTGCGCCGCGCACAGTGACTTGAAATTGTTGAACGGCACCTTGCGATCCTGCGCGAATTTTTCGACGTTTTCCTGGTCGATCATGATCAGGCAGGACAGGAACTTGCGCTTGTCGCCGATGACGACCGCGTCCGAGATGTAGGGCGAGAACTTCAGCCGGTTCTCGATCTCGGCCGGGGTGATGTTCTTGCCGCCGGCGGTGATGATGATGTCCTTGACGCGGCCGGTGACGAAGAGGAAGCCTTGATTGTCGATGCGTCCGACATCGCCCGTCTTCAGCCAGCCATCCTCGCTGATCGTCTCGGCGGTCTTGTCGGGCTTGTTCCAGTAGCCCTTGAAGACGTTGGCGCCCTTGTACTGGATTTCGCCCTCCGGCGAGATGCGGATTTGCGATCCCGGCACGACCTTGCCGACGCTGCCGTTCTTGGATTCCTCCAGAAGGTTGATCGAGATGACGCCCGAGCTTTCGGTCATGCCGTAGCCTTCGAGGACGGTGATGCCGACGGCCTTGTACCATTTCAAGAGATCGGGCGAGATCGGCGCCGCGCCCGTCGTGCCGCGCCGCAGCCGGTCGAAGCCGAGCATCCGGCGCAGGTTGCCGAGCACCATGAAGTCCCAGAACGCATAGGCGAGTTTTGTGCCGGCGGGTACCGGATCGCCCGCTTCCAGCGCGGCGGCACGTTTCATGCCGGTCTTGACGGCTCGGGCGTAGGCCCAGCGGCCGATCGGCGTGGAATCGTTCGCCATGATGGAGATGCGGCTGTAGATTTTTTCCCAGACGCGCGGGACGCCGGTGAAGACGTGCGGCGAGACCTCGCGGACATTGTCGAAGACTGTCTCCGGGCTTTCGGCGAAATTGACGGTCGACTTCAGCCCGATCGGGGTGAAGACGGTGATCAGGCGCTCGAGGATGTGGCAGAGCGGCAGGAAGCAGACCTGCTCGTCCTCCGGCGTGACCGGCAGCGTCAGCGCCGAGCCGATGACCGATGCGATGATGTTGGAATGCGAGATCATCGCGCCCTTGGGCGGGCCGGTCGTGCCGGACGTATAGACCAGGATCGCGGTGTCCTGCGGCTGCGACTTCGCGATCTCCTCGTCGAACCGGTTTGGGTTCTCCTTCAGGAAATCGCGACCGATCCGGTAGAGATCGTCGAGGAAGATGACCTGGTCGTCGGCGAATTCGTGCAGCCCGTCGCGGTCGAAGACGACGACCTTCGACAGGCCCGGCATCTGGTCGCGCACGGACAGGAACTTGTCGAGCTGCTCGTCATTTTCGACGAACAGGAAGCGGCTGTCGGAATCGGTGACGAGATATTGGAGCTGCTTTGCGGAATCGGTCGTGTAGACGCCCGACGCGATGCCGCCGACCGACTGGATGCCGAGGTCGGAATAGATCCACTCCTTGTTGTCTTCCGACAGGATGGAAACGACCTCGCCGCGCTTCAGACCGAGCGCGATCAGGCCGAGGCCGATCAGGCGGGCGTGCTCGTAGAAGTCGGTCCAGCTATAGGCGAGCCAGATGCCGAAATCCTTCTCGCGATGGGCGATCTTGGGGCCAAGCTCCAGGCAGCGCTGGCGGAACAGCTTCACCAGCGTGTCGCAGCCGTCGAAATAGAAGGGGGCGCGGGTCAGGTCCTGGTTGAAGGAATGACCGCGCGCGGTCTGCATGGGCGGCAGGTTTTCTGCGATGGTCATGTTGGCCTCCTAACGTATCCGCGAGCTGGAACACCCCTCATCCGCCCCTTCGGGGCACCTTCTCCCACAAGGGGAGAAGGTAAGGCGCGTTCTTCCTTCTCCCCTTGTGGGAGAAGGTGGCCGAGCGCAGCTCGGACGGATGAGGGGTAGTGCGGTGCAAACTCGCTCATCGCCACGTCTTCTTCTGCTTCCAGCGCTTCTGGCCGCGCTGGGTTTCCTCGACGACGCCGAGGTAGAATTCCTGGACGTCCTTGGACGCCAGCAAGCGGTCGGCGGTGTCGGCCATGACGATGCGGCCGAGTTCCATGACGTAGCCATAGTCGGCGACTTCGAGGGCGACTTTGGCGTTCTGCTCGACGAGGACGATGGTGACGCCCTGCTCCTTGTTGAGCCGGCGCACGATCTGGAAAATCTCTTTGACCAGGAGCGGCGACAGGCCGAGCGAAGGCTCGTCGAGGAGCATGATCTTGGGCTTGGCCATCAGGCCGCGGCCGATCGCCAGCATTTGCTGCTGGCCGCCAGAGAGCGTGCCGGCCGCCTGCTTGCGGCGCTCGGCGAGGATCGGGAAATAGCCGTAGACCATCTGCTCGTCGCGGGCGATGCCATCCGTGTCGGAGCGCGTGAACGCCCCCATCTTCAGGTTTTCCTCTACCGTCAAGAGCGGGAAGACCTCGCGACCTTCGGGGACGTGCACCATGCCGAGGCGGACCACCTTGTCGGGATTGGCGCCGGCGATGTTCTGGCCGGCATAGAAGACCTGGCCCTTCTCCGGGTCCATGACGCCGGAGATGGTCTTGAGCAGCGTCGTCTTGCCGGCGCCGTTGGCGCCGAGAACGGTGACGATCTGGCCCTCGCGCACGTCGAGGCTGGCGCCGCGGATCGCCATGATCGGCCCGTAATAGCTTTCCAGATTGCGGATCGACAGGATGGCCTTGGCGTCGGCCCTGGCGGCGGGTGCGGGAGCCGCGGTCGGGGCGGTCATGTTCATGCCAGCACCTTTTCGTGTTCGTCGGCGACGCCGATATAGGCCTCGACCACCTTGGGATGGTTCTGCACCTCGTGCGGCGTGCCCATGGCGAGCATCTTGCCGTCGGCGAGCGCCAGCACGCGGTCCGACACCGAGGCGACGAGGTGCATGTCGTGCTCGACCATCAGGACGGTGACGCCCATCTGCTTCTTGATGTCCTCGACCCAGAAGGCGACGTCCTGCGTCTCCTCGACCGAAAGGCCCGATGCCGGCTCGTCGAGCAGCAGCAGGCGCGGCTCGATGGCGAGCGCGCGTCCCATCTCGACGACCTTGCGCACGCCGTAGGGAAGGCCGGCTATGTATTTGTCGCGATAGGCCTGAAGGTCGAGGAAGTCGATCACCTTCTCGATCGCCTCGCGGTGGCGGCGCTCCTCCGCGCGCACGAAGGGCGTGAAGAGAAGCTCCGACCACATGCGGCTGTGGCGGTGGCGGTGGCGGCCGACGAGCAGGTTCTGCATCACCGTCGCCTGGTCGAACAATTCGATGTTCTGGAAGGTGCGGGCGATGCCGAGCCGCGCGATCTCGTGCGGCTTGCGGTCGAGGATCGACTTGCCGTCGAAGCGGATGTCGCCCTCGGCCGGATCGTAGATGCGGCTGATCAGGTTGAAGATGGTCGACTTGCCGGCGCCGTTGGGCCCGACCAGCGCGAAGACCTCGCCCTCCTCGACCGAGAAGGACACCTGGCTGACCGCGGTGAGGCCGCCGAAGCGCAGCGTGACGTTGTCGAGTTCGAGCAAGCTCATCGCATCCGCTCCGTCTTGAGATAGGCTTTCTGGCGGCGGAACATGTCCTTCCGGTAGAAGGGGAAGAGCTCGAAATAGGTCCGGATCTTCACCCAGCGGCCATATATGCCCATCGGCTCGAACAGGATGAACAGGATCAGGATCAGGCCGAAGATGGCCGCCTCCATGCCGGGGATCGCGATCGATCCGCCGCCGATGAGGCCGCCGAGCATGTCGCGGCCGAAGGCGATGGTCTGCGGCAGGAGGGCGACGATGGCGGCGCCGAAGAAGGCGCCGTGGATCGAGCCGAGCCCGCCGATGACGATGGCGAGCAGGAGCTGGATCGAGATGATCAGGTTGAACGTCTCGTTGTTGAAGATGCCGGCATAGTGACCCATCAGCGCGCCGGCGAGGCCGGTGATGCCGGTGGAGATGCCGAAGGCGACCGCCTTGGTGCGCGCCACGTTGACGCCCATCGCCTGCGCCGAAATCTCCGAATCGCGGATCGCGGCGAAGGAGCGGCCGAGCGGCGAGCGCTGGAGGTTGCGGTAGGCAAGCACGACGAGAAGGGTGATGCCGAGCGTCAGATAGTAGAGCGTGTTGGGCGTCGAATAGCGGTCGATCACGAGGCCGAAGATCGTGATCGGCGGCGGGATGAGGCCGATGACGCCGTTGGTCAGCGGCTCGGCGATGACGATGAAATCCTCGACGAGGATGGTGATCGCGATGGTGCCGATGGCGAGGTAGATGCCGTGCAGCTTGGTCATCGGCAGCGCGATCAGCGCACCCGCGACGCCGGCGATCAGCCCCGCCAGCGGGAAGGTGATCAGGAACGGCAGGCCGAGCCGCTGCTGCATCAGGACGTTGGCGTAGCAGCCGATGGCGAGGAAAGCCGCATGGCCGAGGCTCGCCTGTCCCGACTGACCGACGAGGATCATCAGCCCCATGCAGGCGATGGCCCAGATGAGGACGTTGGTCGCCTCGCCGAGTGCGAAGTTCGACAACAGGAAAGGCAGCGCCAGCGCCAGCGCGAACAGCGCCAGATACCAGCCGAACTGCTGCTTGTGGCGGAAGAGGTTGATGTCGGCGTCGTAGGACGTCTTGAAAACGGTTCTCATGCCCTCACACCTTCTTCGCGTGGACCTGGGCGAGGATGCCGTGCGGTCGGAAAATCAGGATGAGGAAGAGCAGGAGATAGGGCATGATCTGCGAATAGCCGGACGGCATGTAGCGGCCGGAGAACGGTTCGATCAGCCCGACGATGATGCCGCCCAGAAGCGCGCCCGGCAGCGAGCCGAACCCGCCGATGACGGCCGCCGCGAACGCCTTGATGCCGAGGAGGCCGATCGACGGATCGATGGAGCCCTTGGAGGCGAAGAGGATGCCGGCGACCGCCGCCGTCATGCCCGACAGCGCCCAGATCAGCGAATGGATGCGCTTGACCGGGATGCCCATGTAATAGGCCGCGAGCTGGTTCTGCGAAGAGGCCTGCATGGCGACGCCGAGCCGGGTGCGGTTGAAGTAGAGGTAGAGAAGCCCGGTCAGGACGACCGTGACGACGATGACCGCCACCTCGCTCGCGCCGAGGACGAGCCCGCCGAAATGCACGTTCTTACCGGCCATGGGCGTCACCAGCGACACCGGCTCGTGGCCCCAGATGACGCCGGCCGCAAAGCGCAGGACGAAGCCGAGGGCGATGGTGAGGATGACGATGGCGATCTGCGACTGGCCGAACATGCGGCGCAGGACGACGAGGTCGAGCGCATAGCCGAAGGCGCCCATGATGGCGATGGCGATGGGCACCGAGACCCAGAAGGGCAGGCCCATGAATTGCGGATTGGTCAGCCCGAGGCAGATGAAGGCGCCGAGCATCATGAAGTCGCCCTGGGCGAAATTCACCGCTTCCGTCGCCTTGTAGATCAGCACGAACCCCATGGCGATGAGGCCGTATACGCAGCCATTCGCAAGGCCGCTGACGATGAGCTGCAATACGCCCACGGGCGTTCTCCTCCACTTTATGACACGCGATCTGACGCCGCGATGTCCTTCAACCTTAAGCTGCCAGAACGGGTGCGCAAGCTCCTCCCGCGCACCTTTTCGTCATGGCCTGATGAATACCTTTCCGTTCGGCCGGGAAAGCTCCCCGGCCACCCGCGCGACCGCCTCCTTGAGCGGCACGATGGCTGTCACGTCCGTCTTCCAGCGCCCGTCGGCAAAGCGCTTCTGCGCCTCGACGACCGCCGCCATGCGCTTGTCGTTGCCGGCCGAGCGCATCCATTCGGTCAGCCAGAAACCCTCAATCCTCTTGTGCATGAAGATCATCTGGCCGGGCTCGAGGATCGGCGTCGTCTCGGGATCGAGACGGCCGTAGACGATCCAGCGCGCGCGCTTGCCCATGGCGTGGAACACTCGTGCCGCGAGCGGCCCGGTGACGGCGTCGAGGAAGATGCGCGGCTTCTCCTGTCCAAGAACTTCCGCGAGCCGCCGCTCGAAATCGGCGCTCTCGGCATTGAGGACATGGGCGGCGCCGATGGCCTTCAGCGGCTCGACTTGGTCGTCACGGCGCACGATCGCGATGGCGCGGTAGCCCTCGTCCTTCGCGACCGCGATCATCAGCTTGCAGAGCTGGCTCGCGCCGGCGGTGACGACGAACGCCTTCTCGCCCTCGTCCTTGACGATGCCGAACATGGCGAGCGCGGTGAGCGGGTTGACGATCATCGCGGCCGCATCCTCGTCGCGCACACCGTCTATGATCGGGATGCAGGCGCCGCCTTCCGCGACCGCGTAGTCGGCCCAGCTTCCCCAGTTGGAAAGGCCGGTGGCGAACGCGACGCGCTTGCCGATCAGACCTTGCGCCTCGGCGCCGGCCGCGACGACCTCGCCGACGCCCTCGAAGCCGGCGGGCCGGCCCTTTTTGCGCGGCTGGCCGTAGAGGCCTTTCAGGAACATGACATCGGACGGGTTGATGGCGGCGAGCGCAACCTTGACGAGAACCTGGCTCGGGCCGGGCGCGGGCACCTCGATCGTGCCCTGCTCGACATAGGGCTCCATGGCTTCGAGCGCGGTGCCGGAATGGTCGCGCGCGTAACCGTCGTTCTTGAGGATGAGGGCGTTCATGGTGCTGGGCAAAGTCATTTCGGCCCCTTCATGGCTTGAGAACAATCTTGCCGGTCGCGCCGCGGTTCAGGACGCGCTCCAGGATCGCCGGGGCGTCGGAGAGCGGGTAGATGCCCTCGATGACCGGCTTGACCTTGCCGTCCAGATACCAGCCGATCAGCTCCTTCATGTTGGCGGCGTTCGCCTTCGGCTCCTTGGCGGTGAACGCGCCCCAGAAGACGCCGACGACGCTGTATCCCTTGACGAGGGTCAGGTTGACGGGAAGCTTGGGGATCGTGCCGGAGGCAAAGCCGATGACGAGCAGCCGCCCGCCCCAGCCCATCGAGCGCGAGAGGACGTTGAACCCCTCGCCGCCGACCGGGTCGAAGGCGACGTCGATGCCCTTGCCGCCGGTCGCCTGCTTGAGCGCGTCCTTGAGATTGTCGTAGCCGAGCACGATGTCGGCGCCGGCAGCTTTCGCGACGTCTTGCTTCTGCGTGGTCGAGGCGACGGCGATGACCTTGGCGCCCATCGCCTTGCCGATCTGCACCGCCGCGACGCCGGTCGCGCCCGACGCGCCGAGGACGCAGAGCGTCTCGCCGGGCTGCAACTGTCCGCGTTGCTTCAAGGCATGATGCGCGGTGCCGTAGCCGCACATCAGCGCGCAGGCGTCCTCGTCGGTGAGGCCGTCCGGCAAAGGCATGACGGCGCTCTCGTCGGCGGCCACCTTCTCGGCATAGGCGCCGAGCGCGGAAACCGAGCCGACGCGGTCGCCGACCTTGAAGCGCGTCACGCCCTCGCCGATGGCCGAGACGCGGCCCGCCACCTCCATGCCAGGCACGAAGGGCGTCTCGGGTTTCATCTGGTAGAGGCCCTGGACGAGAAGGCCGTCTGGATAGTTGACGCCGATGGTCGCGGCGTCGATGACGACGGTCTTCGGGCCGATTTCCGGCTCCGGCCAGTCGGCATAGTCGAGTTGGTCGAGGGGCCCGTAATCGCGGGCGACGATGGCTTTCATGCTCACACCTTCTCCTGCGTGTATTTCTTCAGTTCCTCGCGGGCGACCTGGCGGCGGTGGACGGCGTCGGGGCCGTCGGCGAGGCGGAGCGTCCGCAGGTGCGTCCAGGAACGGGCGAGTGGGGTGTCCTGGCTGATGCCCTGCCCGCCATACATCTGCACCGCCTCGTCGGTGACCTTGAGCGCGACGCGCGGGGCAACGACCTTGATCTGGCTGATCCACGGCGCGGCCGCCTTCTTGTCGCCCTGGTCGATCATCCACGCGGCCTTGAGGCAGAGGAGCCGCGCCATCTCGATCTCCATGCGGCACTCCGCGATGATATCGAAATTGGCGCCGAGCTGCGCGAGTTTCTTGCCGAAGGCCTCGCGGCGCAGCGAGCGCTTGCACATCAGTTCGAGCGCCATTTCCGCCTGGCCGATGGCGCGCATGCAATGGTGGATGCGGCCGGGCCCGAGACGGCCCTGCGCGATCTCGAAGCCCCTGCCCTCGCCGAGGATCAGGTTCGACGCGGGAACGCGCACGTCCTCGAACTTCAGGTGCAGATGGCCGTGCGGCGCATCGTCGTCGCCATAGACCTGCATGGCGCGCAATTTGGTGACGCCCTTCGTATCGGCGGGCACGAGGATCATCGAATGCTGCTGGTGCTTCGGCCGGTCGGCGGACGGCGAGGCGACCATGGTGATGTAGATCTTGCAGCGCGGATCGCCCGCGCCGGACGACCACCATTTCTCGCCGTTGAGGACGTAGTCGTCGCCGTCGCGCTCGCAGCGCATGGCGATGTTGGTGGCGTCGGACGAGGCGACGTCCGGCTCGGTCATCAGGTAGGCGGAGCGGATTTCGCCGTTCAGGAGCGGCTTCAGCCAGCGCTCCTTGTGCTCGGGCGCGCCGTAGCGCTCCAGAACTTCCATGTTGCCGGTGTCGGGCGCCGAGCAGTTGAAGGTCTCCGCGCCCAGATGCGCCTTGCCCATCTCCTCGGCGAGATAAGCGTATTCGACCGTCGAAAGGCCGTAGCCGCGGTCGGAATGGGTGAGCCAGAAATTCCAAAGGCCGCGCTCGCGGGCCTTGGCCTTCAGGCCCTGGAGGATTTCCGTCTGGCGCTTCGTGTAGGTCCAGCGGTCGCCGTCCTTGCCGATCTCCGACAGGAATTCCTCGTCGAGCGGGATGATCTCCTCGCGCACCATGCGCGCGACCTTTTCGTGCAGCGGCCGGACCCGCTCGCTCATGGCGAGGTTCATCTCGGGATTGACGCTCATTTGCCGGTTCCTTCCGTGCCGCCCAGCCCGCGCCAGGCGCAGGTGACGACTTGTGCGATGAGATCCTCGATATCGGCGCGCGTCTCTCCGGTGCGCGGCGAGTACCAGAAGATCGGCGAATTGAGCGTCATGAACATCAACTGGTTCGCGACGCTGAGATTGGGGAAGTGGAAATGCCCGCTCTCGCGCCCTTCCGCGATCAGCTTGCGGAAGATGTCGCCATAGCGCGAGCGCGTCTCGAACAATTCCTCGAACAGCGCACGCTGGTGCGGCGTCGGCGCGCCGACGAGGTGCATCTCGACGCCCATCCACACGACGCGCTGGAAGGCGCGGGTGGTGATCATCTGGTCGACATGGACCCAGGCGAAGCGCCGCCAGAGCTGGTGCGCCTCGCCCTTGAGGCTGCGCAGCGGCTCCAGCGCGGCATAGTTCATGTCCATGCCGACGCGGAACACCTCGGCGAAGAGGTCGGCCTTGGATTCGAAATGGTGGTAGATGCGGCCCTTGGTCGACTGCAGCGCGCGGGCCACGTCGTCGATCGACGTCGCCGCGTAGCCGCGCTCGTGGAAGCAGCGTGCGGCCGCCTCCAGAATGGCGGCACGCGAACTGTCGAGCGTGCGTTCCCGTATGCCGAGAGCCATGCGAACCGAATTCCTCCCGCCGTTGTGAGAAGGCTCTCCACCGGTCTTTTGCCGGTTTTCGCGAAGCCCCTTTACGGATGTTCGAATGATGAACATACTACCGGGTATGTTGTCAACGCGACTTCGAAACGGCGTTGCGAAAGTTCCTTGGGAGGGAAAATGAGCTTTATCGAGGACCTGTTTTCCGTGCGCGGCAAGACCGCGCTGGTCACCGGCGCAGCGACCGGCATCGGCCGCATGGCGGCGACCGCGCTGATGCAGGGCGGCGCCCGCGTGCTGATCGCCTCGCGCAAGGGCCACGACTGCGCCCGCACCGCCGAGGAGCTGAACGCGATGGGCACGCCGGGCTCGGCCGAAGGCTTCGGCGGCGACGTGTCGAGCGAAGACGGCATCGCCGCGCTCGTCGGCGAGGTGCGGCAGCGCACCGACACGCTGCACATCCTCTTCAACAATGCCGGCGTGAGCTGGGGCGCGGAACTGAACGAATTTCCCTATTCGGCCTGGGCGAAGGTTCTGAACGTCAACGTGACCGGCCTCTTCCACCTGACCCGCGAGCTTCTGCCCGAACTCGAACGCGCGGCGAGCGACGAGGACCCCGCGCGGATCGTTAATCTCGGCTCCGTCATGGGCACGCAGCCGATCGCCGACGGCGCCTATTCCTACACCGCCTCGAAGGCGGCGGTGCATCATCTGACGCGCACCCTGGCGATCGAGTTCGCGGGGCGGCGCATCACCGTCAACGCATTCGCGCCCGGCCCCTTCCAGAGCCGCATGACGGCCTTCGCCACCGGCACCGAGGAGAAGGCCGACCATGTCGGCTCGCGCGTTCCGCTCGGCCGCATCGGCGCCCCGCATGACATTGCCGGTGCGACGCTGTATCTGTGCTCGAAAGCCGGAAGCTACGTGACGGGCGCGATTCTGCCGATCGACGGCGGACAGTCCGTGCAGCACGGCATGTCGCTGTTCAAGGATTAGGATTCCCGCCCATGGAAGGTCCCCGTCTGGAGCCGGTCTCGATCGACCAGCTCGTGGCAAATGTCGGCAACGAGATCGGCGTCTCGCCCTGGCGCACGGTCACGCAGGGCATGATCGACATGTTCGCCGACGCGATCGACGATCACCAGTTCATCCATGTCGACCCCGAGCGCGCGGCGGCGACGCCCTTCGGCGGAACCATCGCGCACGGCTTCCTGTCGCTGTCGCTGCTGTCGGTGTTTTCCTATGAATCGATCCCGCCGCTGGCGAATGCCGAAATGGGCGTCAACTACGGCTTCGAGAGGGTGCGGTTCGTCACGCCCGTGAAGACCGGCGCGCGGGTGCGCGGTCGGTTCGTGCTCGCCGACGTGAACGTGCGCCCGTCCGGCTGGATACAGGTCGCGACCGACGTGACGGTGGAGATCGAGGGCGCAAAGAAGCCGGCGCTGACGGCGCGCTGGCTGACGCTCGCCGTGCTGCAGCGCGAGGAAGTCCAGGCATGAGCGATCCCAATGCCCTCGACGTCGATGTGCTCGCGCCTTATCTGGAGGCGGAGATCGCCGGCTTCTCCGGCCTTTCCGACATCAAGAAGTTCAATGCCGGCCAGTCGAACCCGACCTATCTCCTGACGGCGGCGAGCGGGCGCTACGTGCTGCGCGCCAAGCCGCCGGGCGAACTGTTGAAGTCCGCCCACCAGGTCGACCGCGAGTTCCGCGTCATGAAGGCGCTGGCGGCGACCGGCGTGCCGGTGCCGAACATGGTGCACCTCGCGCCAGAGGATTCGCCGATCGGGCGCATGTTCTACGTCATGGACTTCGTCGACGGGCGCATCTTCTGGGACCCGGCTCTGCCGGACGCCCGGGACAATGCCGAGCGCAAGGCGATCTACGACGACATGAACCGGGTGCTGGCCGCGCTCCATTCGGTCGATGTCGAGACCGCCGGGCTCGCCGATTTCGGCCGGCCGGGCAGCTATTTCGACCGCCAGTTCGCGCGCTGGTCGAGCCAGTACCGGGCGTCCGAGACGGGCCGCATCGAGGACATGGAGACGCTGCTCGCCTGGCTGGAGGCGAACGCGGTGCCCGATGACGGGCTCGTCTCGCTCGTCCATGGCGACTACCGGCTCGACAACATGATCTTCGCGCCCGACGCGCCGAAGGTGGTCGCGGTGCTCGACTGGGAATTGTCGACGCTCGGCCATCCCTATGCCGACCTCTCCTACCAGTGCATGCAGTGGCGGCTGCCCCATTCCTCGGCCTTCAAGGGGCTGGGCGGGGTCGACCGCAAGGCGCTCGGACTGCCGACCGAAGCCGAATATGTGGAAGCCTATTGCGAGCGGCGCGGCATAGCGGGCATCGACAACTGGACCTACTACCTCGCCTTCTCCTTCTTCCGGCTGGCGGCGATCTGCCAGGGCGTCTACAAGCGCGCGCTCGACGGCAACGCGTCCAATCCGGAAAAGGCGAAGACCTACGGCAAGGCGGTGACGCTGCTGGCCGGGCTCGCCGTCGAAACCATCAAGACCGGCAAGTGAGCCGGCGCCATCGGGGGACTGACATGAAGCGTTATGAGGGGCTGACGGCGATCGTCACGGGCGCGGGCGGCGGCTTCGGCAAACGCCTTGCCGAGAGACTGGCCGAGGAAGGCGCCAACCTCGTCCTGTCAGACATCCGCGAGGCGGAACTGAACGCCGTCGCCGGGCCATTGGGCGAACGTGCTGCGGCGCTCGCCGGCGACGTGTCGAAGGAAGAGCATTCGCGCGACCTCGTCGACCTCGCGCTCAAGCGCTTCGGCCGTCTCGACGTCGCCTTCAACAATGCCGGCATCGCGCATGCCTTCTCGAAGCTGCCGCTGATGGATTCGGAGGAGGCGCGACGGGTCGTCGACATCGACCTGATGGGCGTCTTCTACGCCATGAAGCACCAGTTGCCCGTGCTCGAACGGCAGTATCGCCGCGACGGCACGAAGGGCGCGATCGTCAATGTCGCATCGGTGGCCGGCATCGCCGGCGCGCCGCGGCTCAGCGTCTATTCGGCGGCCAAGCACGGCGTCGTCGGCCTGACCCGCTCGGCGGCGGCCGAGTATGCCTCGAAGGGCATCCGCATCAATGCCGTCTGCCCCTCCTATGCCCGCACGCCGATGGCGACGGACGCGCTCGGCGCGCTGGGCGAGAACGCCGCATCGGGCGAGAAGGAACTGGTGCGCGGCGTGCCGATGCGCCGGCTGGCCGAGGTCGACGAGGTGATCGAGGTCATGCTCTTCGCCGGATGCCCGGCCAATTCCTTCATGACCGGCCAGACTCTGGCGGCCGACGGCGGCATAACGGCCGTTTAACCCTGTTTGGCAAAGGACCCGCCGCGCGGCGGTTTATGCCGTCCCGCAGCGCGCATCCTGAACCGCCTCAATTCTAATTTAAGGTCTCGCCTTCCATTCTGGCCCAATCGTGCTTGGGGCAGCGTCGGGGCAGGCGAATGGGCGGGGTTTACGACGACAGGGGCAATCGCAAGGGGCTGCGGCGCGTGCGCGCCAGCCATTTGCATCTGCTCCTCGCCACCATCGTCGTGGTCGCAGCCGCGCTCTTCGCCCTTCACCAGAACCAGAACGTCTTCGACCAGAAGCTGCGCTCGGACGTGTTGTCCAAGGCGAGCCTCGTGCGCGCCAAGCTGGAAGGATCGGTCAACGCCAACATCCAGCTCGTGCGCGGCCTCGTCGCTTCAATCGAAACCAACCCGGACATCGGGCAGGAGGAGTTCTCCGAACTCGTCGGCAGCCTCCTGACGCAGGAACTGCAGATCCGCCACATCGCGGCGGCGCCGGACCTCGTGGTCAAGCTGATCCATCCGCTCAAGGGCAACGAACGCGCCATCGGCCTCGATTACCGGACGAGCGAGCAGCAGCGCGGCGCGGTCTTCCAGGCGCGCAATTCCGGCGGCCTTGTGCTGGCCGGTCCCGTCGACCTCGTCCAGGGCGGACAGGGCTTCATCGGCCGCTTCCCGGTGTTCTCGCGCAATGCGATGGGCGTGCGCGAATTCTGGGGCATCGTCTCGGCCATCGTCGATGTCGAGCAGCTCTACCGCCAGAGCGGCCTCCTCGACGACGACCTGTCGATCGAGATCGCGATCGTCGGCCGCAATTCGGCCGGCGAGCGCGGCGAGCGCTTCTTCGGCTCCGAGGCGATCCTGGCGGACAATCCCGTGACGGTCGACGTGCTGCTGCCATCGGGCACCTGGCAGATCGCCGCCCGGCCGAAGGGCGGCTGGGATCAGCCGATCCCCGGCCGCGGCCAGCTCTATGCCTGGCTGATGGCCGCCGCGCTGCTGGTGCTCGGGCCGACCTTCATCATGGGCCGCCTGATGGACGAGCGCCAGCGCAACATCGCCGACATGCGCGAGCGCAAGCTGGAGCTCGAACGCCTGTCGCGCCGGCTGCGCCTCGCCGTCCAGGCCTCGCGGATCGGCATCTGGGAGATGGACATCCAGAACGGGCAATTGTTCTGGGACGACCGCATGAACGAGCTCTACGGCTATGCGCAGGATGACGGCATCCGCAACTACCCGTTCTGGGCGCGGCGGCTTCATCCCGACGACAAGGTGCGCGCGGAGGCCGACTATTCGGCCGCCATGCACGAGACCGGCCGCTACCATTCCGACTATCGCCTCGTGCTCGACAACGGCTCGATCCGCCACATCCGCGCCATCGGCTCGGTGTTCCAGGACGAGACGGCGCCGCCGCGCATCGTCGGCGTCAACTGGGACGTGACCGAGGACGTCGAGCGCGCCGAGGCGCTGAACATGGCAATCCTGCTCTCCGAGGCGCGCAACGCCGAACTCGAAACGATCCGCGAGCGCATCGAGTTCAACGCGCTGCACGATTCGCTCACCGGCCTGCCCAACCGCCGCTATCTCGACGAGACGCTCGCCGAGCACGCGAAGGCCTTCGGCGAGGGGCGCGAGGTGGCGGCGATCCTGCAGATCGACCTCGACCGCTTCAAGGAGATCAACGACACGCTGGGCCATGCGGCCGGCGACGCGATGCTGGTGCATGCCGCGAACGTGCTGCGCCAGTCCGTCTGGCCGACCGACTTCGTGGCGCGCGTCGGCGGGGACGAGTTCGTCGTCGTGCGCCGTGCGCGCAATGCCGGGGTGCTGTCGGCCGAGACCCTCGCCGACCTGGCCGCCACGATCATCGTCAAGCTTCAGGAATCGACGCTCTTTGAAGAGCACGAGTGCCGCATTGGCGGCTCGGTCGGCATCGCGACGGATGCAGATTCGCTGTCCGACCCGACGCGGCTCCTGGTCAATGCCGACATCGCGCTCTACCGGGCCAAGCGCAACGGCCGCAACTGCTTCCAGTTCTTCTCGGAGGAATTGCAGGCCGAGATCCTCACCACCAAGCAGATCGCCGACGACATCCGCCAGGCGCTCGACCGCGGCGAATTCGTGCCGCACTACCAGCCGCAATTCGACGCGCAGACCTTCGAGATCATCGGCGTGGAGGCGCTGGCGCGCTGGGAACACCCGGAAAAGGGCCTGCTCGGTCCGTCCTACTTCATGAAGGTCGCCGAAGAGCTCGACGTCGTCCACGAGATCGACCGGCGCATGCTGGAAGTGACCGTGGCCCAGCTCGGCCTATGGGAACTGCAGGGCCTGCGCGTGCCGCAGGCCTCGGTCAACGTCTCGGCCCGCCGCCTGCATGACGAGACGCTGATCGCGGGCCTGCGCAGGATGGACATCGAGCCGCGCCGCATCGCGTTCGAGCTGGTCGAATCGATCTTCCTCGACGAGCATGACGACCGGCTGATGGATCATGTCGAGGAGCTGAAATCGATCGGCATCGATGTCGAGATCGACGATTTCGGCACCGGCTATGCGTCGATCGTCTCGCTGTTGAAGCTGAAGCCGCAGCGGCTGAAGATCGACCGCCAGCTCGTCCAGCCCGTCGCCGAATCGATGGCGCAGCGCCAACTCCTGGGCTCGATCATCGAGATGGGGCATTCGCTCGGCATCCAGGTGCTGGCCGAGGGCGTGGAGACCATGGAACATGCCCATGTGCTGAGGAACCTGGGCTGCGACGCGCTGCAAGGCTTTGCGCTCGCCAAGCCGATGCCGGCAAGCCACCTCGTCGCCTTCGCGCAGGGCAGCCACCTGCGCCGGGCCTCCTGATCAGGAATCCCTGGCGGCTTCGCTGAGAAACGAGAACGCGTAGTCGGCGAAGGACCGCCAGCACTCGACGCGGAATTCGGCCTCGCCGGTTCGGTAGAGCACGATCTCGATCTTGTGCAGGATGGTGCGCGAGGCGGCGCCGACCGGAAAGGCGGCGAGCGACAGGTCCTGCGGGCAGCCGGCATTGATGGCGGTCGCGGCGCCCTTCCCCGAAACGACGAAGGCCGCGTTGCGGTGCGAGACGTCGACGGCGGCGTGGAAGGCCGTGACGGGCCTTACGAGCGCGGCGAGGTCGGCGGCGGATTCGTCGATGACGAGCCATTCGTCCGGGCCGAGCCAGAGCGCGTGGCGGCTATTGGCGGAAGCAGAGGCCTTGGGTTTGGTCGGGAGGGTGAGGCCGAGCGCGGATGAGAGCGCGGCCACGCTGTCGGCCGGGGCGCGCAGCGACAGGCGTGAGGCCGGCGGCGCGACGGTGACCGTGGTGCTTGGCGCGGTGGTCTGGCGGCCGGCGAGGATGGGGCGGCGGGTGGCTGGTTCGCTGGTCGTACCCATGGTCAGTTTGCCCCTGCCAAAAAGTTGAAAGAATGCGCTTTGTCGCGCCCCCCTCTGTCCTGCCGGACATCTCCCCCGCAAGGGGGGAGATTAATCTCGTCCTCGCCGTGCATGATCTCCCCCCGTGCGGGGGAGATGGGCGGCAGCCCAGAGGGGGGCGTGGCGGAGCGCGACATTTCCGGACTAACCATTCAACCGCTCCCCGCTTTCGTCGAAGAACACCGTCCCCGTCACCTCGACCTCGATCACCTTCCCCGGCATCGGCACGAACAGGCGCTGGCCCGTCTTCTCGCGGCCGTCGACCACCAGCGCGAGTGCTATGGAGCGGCCGCAATTGGAGGACCAGTAGCTCGAGGTGACGTGGCCGATCATCTTCATCGGGATCGGCTGGTCGCGCGTGGCGACGATCTGGGCGCCTTCTTCGAGGACCACGTTCGGATCGACGGTCTTCAAGCCCACGAGCTGCTTGCGGCCGCCACCGACGAGGTCGGGGCGCTTCAGGCCGCGAATGCCGACGAAGTCGGTCTTCTTCTTGCCGATCGCCCAGTCGAGCCCGGCATCCTGCGGGGTGACGGTGCCGTCTGTTTCGTGGCCGACGATGATGTAGCCCTTTTCGGCGCGCAGGACGTGCATCGTTTCGGTGCCGTAGAGACAGGCGCCGTGCCTTTGCGCCTCGGCCCAGACGGCCTCCATCACCGCCTCGCCGAAATCGGCCGGCACGTTGATCTCGAAGCCGCGCTCGCCGGTGAACGACATGCGGAAAAGCCGGGTCGGCACGCCGCGGATCGTGCCCTCGCGCACCGACATGTGTGGCATGGCGGCGTCGGAGAGGTCGATGCCTTCGACGAGCGGCGCGATGATGTCGCGGCTTTTCGGCCCCTGGACGGCGATGACCGCCCATTGCTCGGAGGTCGAGGTGAGGTAGACGTTGAGATGCGGGAACTCCGTCTGGAGGTAGTCCTCCATGTGGTTCATGACGCGCGCCGCGCCGCCGGTCGTCGTGGTGACGTGGAACCGGTCTTCGGCGAGGCGGCCGACGACGCCGTCATCATAGATGAACCCGTCCTCGCGCAGCATGATGCCATATCGGCAGCGGCCGGGCTCGAGCTTCGCCCATGGGTTGGTGTAGAGGAGTTCCATGAAGGCGGCGGCATCCGGGCCGACGATTTCGATCTTGCCGAGGGTCGACGCGTCGAAGATGCCGGCCGACTGGCGCACGGTCTTCGATTCGCGCGCGACGGCCTGGTGCATGTCCTCGCCCGCCTGCGGGAAGAACCACGCGCGCTTCCACTGGCCGACATCCTCGAACACCGCGCCGTGGCTTTCGGCAAAGCCATGCATGGCCGTGCGGCGCGTCGGATCGAACAGGCTGCCGCGCGAATGGCCGACGATGGCGCCGAAGGTGACCGGCGTATAGGGCGCGCGGAAGGTGGTGAGGCCGACCTGCGGGATCGGCTTGCCGAGCACTTCGGCGGCGATGGCAAGGCCGTGCATGTTCGACGTCTTGCCCTGGTCCGTCGCCATGCCGTTTGTGGTGAAGCGCTTGACGTGCTCGATGGAGCGCATGCCCTCGCGCACGGCAAGGCGGATGTCCTTGGCGGTGACGTCGTTCTGGAAATCGACGAAGGCCTTGACGGTGGTGTCGGGTTCGGCGCCGGGAACTGTGCCGAGGAAGTTGCCGGTCCAGGTTTCGGAGGTCGAGGCGGCGGGGCGGTTGCCCTTCGAGCCCTTCGTCGCCTTTTCGCCCGCCGCATAGGCCTCGTCGATGACGGCCTGCAGCGTGTCGGTGCCGTTGCAGGCGCCGACGGAGACGCAGTCCTGCGCATATTGGCCAGGCAGGAATCGCTGGGTGGCGTCGTCGAAGGCGACCTTGCCGCGCGACTGCGAGAAGAGGTGGACGGACGGCGTCCAGCCGGACGACATCAGGAGCGCGTCGACCGGGATGACGCGTGTCGTGCCGCCCGCTTTCGGCGCGACCGCCATGGACGAAACGCGCAGCTTGCCGCCGGTTTTCGTGACGGCGTGGCCGGTGAGGATTTCGATACCGAGCGCGCGGGCTTCGTCGATCGCCCCGCCTTGCGGGGCGTCGCGGATGTCGACGATGGCGGCAATCGAAACGCCGGCCTTCTTCAGGTCGATGGCGGCGGCGTAGGCGGAATCGGTCGCGGTGTAGACGCCGACATTCCTGCCGACCGCCACGCCGTAATGGTTGAGGAAGATGCGGGCGGCGGAGGCGAGCATGATGCCTGGCCGGTCATTGTCGGCGAAGACCATGTGCCGCTCGATCGCGCCGGTGGCGATGACGACCTTGGCGGCGCGAATTTGCCAGAGGCGTTCGCGCGGCAAATCCTTGCCGGGATTGGCGAGATGGTCGGTGACGCGTTCGACGAGCCCGACGAGGTTCTGCGCGTAATAGCCAAAGGCTGTGGTGCGCGGCAGGACGCGGACATTGTCCATGGACTCGAGCTTCGACAGGCTGGACTGCGCCCAGTCCCAGCCGCCCATGCCATCGATCTCGGCGCCGGTCTCGAAGCGGAGCGCGCCGCCGAATTCGGCCTGCTCGTCGGCGAGGATGACGCGCGCGCCGCTGGACGCCGCCGCGAGCGCCGCCGCGATGCCGGCCGCGCCGCCGCCGAGCACGAGCACGTCGCAATGCGCGTAGAGCGAGGAATAGTGGTCCGGGTCGGGCTGGTCCGGCGCAACGCCGAGCCCGGCCGCGCGGCGGATGAACGGCTCGTAGACCTTGTCCCACGCCGCCTTCGGCCACATGAATGTCTTGTAGTAGAAGCCGGCCGAGAACATCGGCGAGCCGAGATCGTTGGCCTCGCCGATGTCGAAGGCGAGCGAGGGCCAGCGGTTCTGTGAGACGGCGGTGAGGCCGTCATAGACCTCCTGCACGGTCGCGCGAACGTTCGGCGTCTTGCGGGCGGCGTCGCGGTGGATGCCGACGAGCGCATTCGGCTCTTCCGCGCCGGCGGACAGGAAGCCGCGCGGGCGGTGATACTTGAACGAACGGCCGACGAGATGGACGCCGTTGGCAAGGAGCGCGGAGGCGAGCGTGTCGCCCTGAAGGCCCTGGTAGGACTTGCCGTCGAAGGTGAAGCGGGCGGTGCGCGCGGGGGTGAGGCGGCCGGCGTGGGCGATGCGGAAGGTTTCGGTCATTGTTCGATCTCCGCAATCGGTACTGCTCGACGTTGGTGGATTGCCACGAAGGTTGACGCTCCACGTTGCCCCCCTCTGTCCTGCCGGACATCTCCCCCGCGAGGGGGGAGATCACGCTCGTCCTCGATGCAGGCTAATCTCCCCCCTCGCGGGGGAGATGTCCGGCAGGACAGAGGGGGGCGCGACAGGGTGCGACGCATCATTTCGATGCTCCGTTCGCAGGCGCCATCAGCGTGATCTCCGGCTTCGGCTCGCCTGCCTTGTAGGTCAGGTGGAACTTGTCCGTCACCGTATCCCGCGCGGCGTTGAAGAAGCGGCCGCAGCCGTGGACGTGGCGCCAGCGTTCGAAGATCAGGCCTTTCGGGTTCTGGCGAATGAAGAAGAACTTTTCGAACTCCTCGTCGCTCAACTCGCTCATCTCGGCCGAGCGCGCGATATGCGCTTCGCCGGCATGGCGGAATTCGAGCTCGGGGCGCTCTTCCTCGCAATAGGGGCAGCGGATCAACAGCATGGGAATTCCTAGTGCGCGACGGCGGCAGCGGCCGCTTCGTCGATGAGGCGGCCGGTGCGGAAGCGGTCGAGGTTGAACGGCGCGTTGATCGGGTGCGGGTTGTCGTTGGCGATGGTGTGCGCGAAGACGTGGCCCGAGCCGGGCGTCGCCTTGAACCCGCCCGTGCCCCAGCCGCAATTGACGTAGAGCCCCGGCACCGGCGTCTTGGCGAGGATCGGCGAGCGGTCGGGCGTCACGTCGACGATGCCGCCCCACGAGCGCAGCATCTTCATGCGCGTGAACATCGGGAACATCTCGCAGATCGCGTCGAGCGTGTGGTTCAGGATATGGAACCCGCCCGTCTGTGAGTAAGACGTGTACTGGTCGGTGCCCGCGCCGATGACGAGCTCGCCCTTGTCGGACTGCGAGATGTATGCGTGGACCGTGTTCGACATGACGACGCAGGGAAATACCGGCTTGACCGGCTCCGACACCAGCGCCTGCAGCGGATAGGATTCGAGCGGCATCCTGACGTCGGCCATCTGCATGATGACCGAGGAATGACCCGCCGCGACGACGCCGACCTTCTTGGCTCCGATGAAGCCGCGCGACGTCTCGACGCCGGTGACGTGGCCGTTCGACGAGCGGCGGATGCCGGTGACCTCGCAATTCTGGATGATGTGGACGCCGCGGTCGGCTGCGGCGCGCGCATAGCCCCAGGCGACGGCGTCGTGCCGTGCCGTGCCGCCGCGGCGCTGGAGCGCCGCGCCCATGACCGGATAGCGCGCGGACTTCGAGATGTTGAGCGGCGGGCAGAAGGCCTGCGCCTCCTCCGGCGTCAGCCACTCATTGTCGACGCCGTTGAGGCGGTTGGCGTGGATGTGGCGCTTGAAGACCTGCACGTCGTGGACGTTGTGGGCGAGCATCATGACGCCGCGCGCCGAATACATGACGTTGTAGTTCAGATCCTGGCTGAGCCCGTCCCACAGCTTCACCGCGTGGTCGTAGATGCCGGCGCTCTCGTCGTAGAGATAGTTGGAGCGGATGATGGTGGTGTTGCGGCCGGTGTTGCCGCCGCCGAGCCACCCCTTTTCCAGCACCGCGATGTTGGTGACGCCGTGCTCCTTGGCGAGGTAGTAGGCGGTCGCCAGGCCGTGCCCGCCGGCGCCGACGATGATGACGTCGTATTCCTTACGCGGCTCGGGCGAGGACCACTGCTCCTCCCAGCCCTTGTGGCCGCGAAGCGCCTCGCGGGCGATGGCGAAGACCGAATATTTGCGCATGGGGCTCGCACCTCGCGGACGGTTGGAAAGCGACATCCAGGAGAACCAGAATGGCGAAGCTATGACTAGCGAAAAGCGCCGATGCGCCTTGCGCTGATTGCGACCTCGATTGCCCGTTTGCGCCGCGCGGATTTCGCTGCGACGAATTGGCCGCTTGCATGCCGGTTCGACGACCGGCGATTTCCGCTCGACAAGGGGTGCCGGCGGTGATATGAGCCGCACCGATCCGTGGTGCGTGCCACGGGCGCAATTCGTTGCGCTTACGAATTTTGACAGATCCACGGTAACGAACAGGAACGCACGTGCAGGTACTCGTCCGCGACAACAACGTTGATCAGGCGCTCCGCGCGCTCAAGAAGAAGATGCAGCGCGAAGGTATCTTCCGCGAGATGAAGATGCGCGGCCACTACGAGAAGCCGTCCGAAAAGCGTGCCCGCGAAAAGGCCGAAGCCGTTCGCCGCGCCCGCAAGCTGGCCCGCAAGCGCGCCCAGCGCGAAGGCCTGGTCGGCGGCGGTCGCGCTCCGGCCGTCGCGGCGCGTTGATCCGCCGCTTTTTGGTCTTTATTGCCGAATTATAAGAGGTGGCGCGAGCAATCGCTGCCACCTTTTTTCGTTGTCCGCGTTTGATCCGACGCAGCCTGCCTGCCAAATCCGAACTGGGGGAACCAGCAGATGATCTCGACCGCGCGCCACGCCAAGCGTACCGCCACCGCCTTCGCCCTCGTCTCCGTGCTGGCGCTGGCCGCCTGCCAGACCGCGCCGGAGACGATGTCGACGGTCTCGCCGATGGACGCCGCACAGGCTTCGACCGAGAACATCTCCTCGCTGACCGCCGTGATCGAGCGCTCCCCGCAGGACCCGCAGGCCTACAATGTACGCGGCTCGGCCTACGGCCGCGGCGGGCGCAACGCCGAGGCGCTGGCCGATTTCGACCGCGCGATCCAGCTCAATCCGGGCTTCTACCAGGCCTATAACAACCGCGCGCTGATCCACCGCAACATGGGCAACAGCCAAGCCGCGCTCGCCGACTACAACCAGGCGCTCCAGCTCAACCCGAACTACGACGCCGCTTACATCGGCCGCGGCAACGTCTACCGCACGGCGGGCCGTGCCAACGAGGCGTTCCAGGATTTCGAGCGCGCGATCCAGCTCGATACGACCGACCCGCGCGCCTACTACAATCGCGGCCTTCTCTACCAGAACCGCAACCAGCACGATTTCGCGATCGCCGACTTCGCACAGTCGATCTCGCTCGCGCCGAACGCGGCCGAGCCCTATACGGGACGCGGTCTCTCGTACCTCGCGATCAACAACGAGGACAATGCGCTGGCCGACTTCAACACGGCGCTCAACCTCGACAAGTCGAGCGCCGAAGCCTGGGCCTACCAGGCGCTGATCCTCGAGCGGCGCGGCGACAACCAGCGCGCGGCGCGCTCCTATGCGGAGGCCGCTCGGCTCGACCCGAGCCTCGAAGTCGCTGCCGAGGGCCTGCGCCGCACGCGCCCCTCGTAGCCGGGCGCGATCTGCCCCCGCGAACCGGAGCGAAACGCACTTGTGCGGGTGGCTTTCCGTGACCGTGGTGTACCCGTGGAAACCTCACGGATTGGGTTCCGGCTCTCGCCTCGCTGCGCTCGGACTTCGGCCGGAATGACGCCCGGTTGAGAGTGGCACGGTTGGGCTCAGCCATCTCCGCGTCATCCCGCAAGCCGGAGCAAAGCGGAGGGTATGCGGGAGCCATTCCGTGACCGTGGTTTACGAGTGGAGACGTCACGAAGTGGGTTCCGGCTCTCGCCTCGCTTCGCTCGGACTTCGGACGGAATGACGCCCGGTTGAGAGTGGCACGGTTGGGCTCAGCCTCTCCGCGTCATCCCGCAAGCCGGAGCGAAGCGGAGGGTATGCGGGAGCCATTCCGTGACCGTGGTATACTAGTGGAGACGTCACGGAGTGGGTTCCGGCTCTCGCCTCGCTGCGCTCGGACTTCGGCCGGAATGACGCCGTTGAGAGTGGCAGTGGAAGGTAAGGCACAGCCATTTCCGCGTCATCCCGCAAGCCGGAGCGAAGCGGAGGGTATGCGGGAGCCATTCCGTGACCGCGGTATACGAGTGGAGACCTCACGGAGTGGGTTCCGGCTCTCGCCTCGCTGCGCTCGGACTTCGGCCGGAATGACGCCCGTTGAGAGTGGCACGGTTGGGCGGCACCTTCTTTGCTGTGCCAGGATTGGGATCGCTACCAGCCCTGGCCCTTGTACAACTCGTACCAGCCGGGATTCATGTCCTCGATCAGCGCGATTTTCCATGCGCGGCGCCATTTCTTGAGGCGCTTTTCGAACACGATGGCGTCGCCGATTTCGTAGAACTCGCGGTACCAGACCAGCCGGACGGCGCCGTGGCGTGCGGTGAAGCCGGGTGTGGTCTGCTGTTTATGCTGCCAGACCCGGGAGCCGAGGTCCGACGTCACGCCCGCATAGAGCGTGCCGTCTTTCTTCGAGGCCAGCATGTAGACGTAGCCGGCCATGGACCCAGGCTCAGTGCGCCATCGCCTTGACGATTTCCTCGGTCATCTTCTTGGCGTCGCCCAAGAGCATCATCGTGCCGTCCTTGTAGAACAGCGTGTTGTCGATGCCGGCATAGCCGGAGCCGAGCGAGCGCTTGACGAAGAGGCAGGTGCGGGCCTTGTCGACGTCGAGGATGGGCATGCCGTAGATCGGCGAGGACTTGTCGTCGCGCGCGGACGGGTTGGTGACGTCGTTGGCGCCGATGACGTAGGCGACGTCGGCCTGGGCGAATTCGGAGTTGATGTCCTCGAGTTCGAAGACTTCGTCATAGGGAACGTTCGCTTCGGCCAGAAGCACGTTCATGTGGCCGGGCATGCGGCCGGCGACCGGGTGGATCGCGTATTTGACCTCGACGCCGTTGGCCTTGAGCGTGTCGGCCATTTCGCGCAGCGCGTGCTGCGCCTGCGCGACCGCCATGCCGTAGCCGGGGACGATGATGACCTTCTGCGCGTTCATCATCAGGTACGCGGCATCGTCGGCCGAGCCCTGCTTGACCGTGCGCTCGATCCCGTCATCGGCGCTCGCGGCGGCCGTCTCGCCGCCGAAGCCGCCGAGGATGACCGAGATGAAGGACCGGTTCATGCCCTTGCACATGATGTAGCTGAGGATCGCGCCCGACGAGCCGACCAGCGCGCCGGTGATGATGAGCGCGAGGTTTCCGAGCGTGAAGCCGATGCCGGCCGCGGCCCAGCCGGAATAGGAGTTGAGCATCGAGACGACGACGGGCATGTCCGCGCCGCCGATCGGGATGATGATCAGGACGCCGAGCGCCAGCGACAGGATGACGATCAGCCAGAAGGCAAGCGTCGACTGCGTCATGACGAGGACGATGACGAGCAGGACGATCGCGGTCGCGATGGCCGCGTTCACCATGTGGCGCGCGGGCAGCATGATCGGCTTGCCGGACATGCGCCCGTCGAGCTTCAGGAAGGCGATGATCGAGCCGGTGAAGGTGATCGCGCCGATGGCGACGCCGAGCGACATTTCGACCAGCGCCTGGGTGTGGATGTGGCCGACCGTGCCGACGCCGAAGCTTTCCGGCGAATAGACGGCGGCCGCCGCGACCAGCACGGCGGCAAGGCCGACGAGCGAGTGGAAGGCGGCGACGAGCTGCGGCATCGACGTCATCGGGATGCGCCTGGCGATGACCGCGCCGATGCCGCCGCCGATGGCGATGCCGACGACGATCATCAGGAAGCCACCGAGCGTCGGGCGCGCCAGGAGCAGCGTCGTGACGATGGCGATGCCCATGCCGACCATGCCGTAGAGATTGCCCTGGCGGCTGGTGGTGGGGTGCGAAAGTCCGCGCAGCGCCATGATGAACAGGACGCCGGAGACGAGGTAGAGGAAGGAGGCGAAGTTCTCGCTCATCGAATGCGCCTCACTTCTCTTTTTTCTTGTACATGGCGAGCATGCGGTGGGTGACGAGGAAGCCGCCGAAGATGTTCACCGAGGCGAGGATCAGCGCGACGAAGCCGAAGCCGGTCGCCAGCCCCGAGGCCGAGATGCCGACCGCCAGAAGCGCGCCGACGACGATGACCGACGAGATGGCGTTGGTGACGGCCATCAAGGGCGTGTGGAGCGCGGGCGTCACCGACCAGACGACGTAGTAGCCGACGAAGATCGCCAGGACGAAGATGGCGAAGCGGAAGACGAAGGGGTCGATCGCGCCGCCCGTCGCCGCTGCGGCGGCATGGCCGGCGGCTTCCGCCGTCTCGAGGTCGGAGAAGGCGAGCCGCAGCGCGGCGGTCGCCTGTTCGAGCTGCTCGATGGCGCGTTCCATCGCGGTCATTTCCATCACGCATCCCCCTTCTTCGAAGCGGATTTCGGCTTTGGCTGGGGCTGGGGCTCTGGCGCCTCGGCAGGCGCAGCCTCGGCCTTGGCGAAATTCGCGTGGACGATATTGCCCTCATGGGTCAGGAGCGTCGCCTTGACCAGTTCCTCGTCCGGCTTGATCGCGAGCGTCTTCGTTTCCTTGTCGACCAGCGTCTCGAGGAAGGCGAAGAGGTTCCTGGCGTAGAGCAGCGAGGCGGAAGCGGCGACGCGGCCGGCCATGTTGAGATGGCCGACGATCTTGACGCCGTTGGCGCTCGTCACGACTTCGCCCGCCTTCGCGCCCTCGACATTGCCGCCGCGCTCGACCGCGAGGTCGACGATGACGGAGCCGGGCTTCATCGAGGCGACCATCTCGCCCGAAACGAGGCGCGGCGCGGGCCGACCGGGGATCAGCGCGGTGGTGATGACGATGTCCTGCTTGGCGATGTGCTCGGCCGTCAGCGCGGCCTGCTTCGCCTGGTACTCCTTGGACATTTCCTTGGCGTAGCCGCCGGCGGTCTCGGCCGCCTTGAACTCCTCGTCCTCGACGGCGAGGAACTTGGCGCCGAGCGAGGCGACCTGTTCCTTGGCGGCGGGGCGAACGTCCGTCGCGGTGACGACGGCGCCCATGCGGCGCGCGGTGGCGATCGCCTGCAGGCCGGCGACGCCGACGCCCATGATGAACACCTTGGCGGCGGGCACGGTGCCGGCCGCCGTCATCATCATCGGCAGCGCGCGGTCGTATTCGGCGGCCGCGTCGACGACGGCCTGGTAGCCGGCGAGATTGGCCTGACTGGACAGGATGTCCATCGACTGGGCGCGCGTGATGCGCGGCATGAACTCCATCGCGAAGGCGGAGATGCCGGCCTTCGCCATGGCGGCGACGGCGGCGTCGTTGCCGTAGGGGTCCATCGCGGCGATGACCGCGGCACCCTTCTTGTAGGTCTTGAGTTCGGCGTCGTTCGGGCGCCGGACCTTGAGGACGACATCGGCGGACGATGCATCGGCGGCCGAGCCGATCCGCGCGCCGGCCTTCTCGAACTCTGCATCGGGGATGCGCGAGGCGGTGCCCGCGCCGGCCTCGACGACGACATCGAGGCCGAGCCCCTTCAGCCGCTTGACGGTATCGGGCGAGGCCGCGACGCGCGGCTCTCCTCCCTCGACTTCCCTAGGTACGAAAACGATCTGCGACATGTGCCCCTCCCCGACTGCCGATCTTCACTGCCCGGCGGAGCGACCTCCGCCGGTGCGGATTTCAGCGCAGAAGGAACGCGCCGAGGCCGCAGATGAGCAGGAAGAGGATAGTCGACGAGATGAAGCCGGCGGCGGTGAAGAAGCCGAAGGCCATCGCGATCAGGAGCGCCGCGACGGCGAGCGTGCCGTACTTCGCCATTTCGAGGAAGAGCGAATAGGTCTTCTCGTGCTCGTGATAGTCCATTTCCGCGCCCATTTCGAGCGGGCCGGAATGATGTTCTTCTGCCATGGAAGGCTCCCTCGCAATTCTGTCGTTCGCTGATAACGAAAAGCGTGATTGAGGGCAATGGCAGGATTGTCGCGGAAAGCGGCGTTGGCGCGCCTATCCCGCGATGTCGGGGAAGAGGCCGATCAGGCCGATCACGATCAGGTAGAGCGCGACGATGTAGTTCAAAAGCCGCGGCATGATCAGGATGACGACGCCGGCGATGAGCGAGATCAGCGGGGTGAGTGCGAGATCGGGCATGAACATGATTCCTGGATGATGGTCCCTCTGCGGACCAATCTAGACGTGAATGCTTGAACGGCAACCATACGGCGCGCCGGTCCTCAGGCCGCGGCGCGGTACTTCGCCGTCGGCAGGACGGTGAGCGGCGTCAGTTCGCCGCGTTCGGGGCGCTGGAAGAGAAGCCGACGCTCGGCCGCCGTCGAGCGGAAGAACGGATAGCGCGCGACCGTCTTCGCCATGTTCTCCTCGCAGTTCGATTCGTAGAGCATGACCGGCACGGTGAAGGGCGGATAGGGCCGCGCGAGCCCGACCTGCGCGGAGCCGAAGATGCGCTTGTAGAAGGCAACGTGCTCGTCGCGGATGAGGCACACGCAGCTCGTGGAGTCGAAATAGGTGTTGGCGATCACCGCGAGGCGCAGCGTCAGGTAAGGCAAAAGGCGGAACGAACCGGCGACCGACGGATCGGCCGTGAACTGGCCCGGATTGACGAAGGTCTCGCCGGCGGCGAGCCGCGGCTCCAGCATGTCGGAATAGACGCGCATGACCGGCCCCCAGGGCTCGGCGGCGGTGATGTGGTGGAGGCGCACGGTGGAGACGAGCTCGCCGTCGATGAAGACGCCGAAGCGGTAACTGTTGGGCGTGTCGTCCATCGCATCGGAAATGCGCTCGTTCTCCGCCTCGCCGACGAGGCCGTAGGCCTTGTAGGCCTTGAAGCGCAGGCGATAGATCGCCTCGAGATCCTCGCCGCTTTCGCAGCGCCGGTACTCCGTCCGTTCCAGAAGTGCAGACACGCTGCGCGCGAATGCCGAACCCTGTACATCGCCCAAAACGGAACCGCCATCCGTCTCGGCTCGCAGCGCCGCTGCCTGTCCTGTCATGCCGCATTCCCCCGTACCGCCATTAACAGGATGCTAACCCTGTCTTGACTGTTCCAAAACCCCGAAACTGCGAATCGAATCATTTACCTATGGTTAAGGTTAATGTCTCGACTGCCATGTGGGGTTGAAAGCGACGCGCGGGGCATTCCGGGCCTCGACAAATTCTCACATCCACCCTAGAGCGACGCTCACAGTTTTGGGGGATTTCTTATGACGGCTACGACGATCGACGCGGTTCTGGAGCGGGGCGGCACGGGGCCGTTCCAGAAGAGGCTTCTCGGCGTTTTCGGACTGGTGTGGACGGCCGACGCGATGCAGGTTCTGGCGGTGGGCTTCACCGCGGCCTCGATCGCGGCGACCTTCGGGTTGACGGTGCCGCAGGCATTGCAGACAGGCACGCTGTTCTTCCTCGGCATGCTGATCGGCGCCGCCGTCTTCGGCCGGCTGGCGGATCGCTTCGGGCGCCGGCGCATCCTGATCGGCACGGTCGCGATGGACGCCGTCTTCGGCCTCGCCTCGGCCTTCGCGCCGGACTTCCAGACGCTGCTCTTCCTGCGCTTCATGACCGGCATCGCTGTGGGCGGCACGCTGCCGGTCGACTATGCGATGATGGCCGAGTTCCTGCCGCCCTCGCGGCGCGGACGCTGGCTGGTGGCACTCGAAGGGTTCTGGGCCGTCGGCACCGTCGCCGTCGCGCTGACGGCGTGGGCGGCGGCCTCGGCCGGCATCGCGGACGCCTGGCGGGTGATCTTCTTCGTCACCGCCCTGCCGGCCATCGTCGGCATCTTCCTGCGCTTCTGGATTCCCGAGTCGCCGATGCACCTGATGCGCGAGGGCAAGGAGCCCGAGGCGCGCGCGGTGATGGACAAGGTGCTCGTCGCCAACGGCAAGACGCCGCTCGGCGCAACGCCGCTGACAGCGATGCCGGCGGCAAGGAGCGTCGGGCTGTTCTCGCCGGAACTGCGCCGCCGCACGATCCTGATCCTGGCCTGCTGGTTCCTCGTCTCGATCTCCTATTACGGCATCTTCGCCTGGATGCCGGCGAAACTGGCGACCGAGGGCTTCGGTTTCGTGCGCGGCTACGGTTTCCTCGTCCTCGTCGCGCTGGCGCAGATTCCCGGCTATGCGCTTGCCGCCTATGGCGTCGAGAAATGGGGCCGGCGCGCGACGCTGACGCGGTTCCTGGTGCTGAGCGCGGCGGGCTGCGCGCTGTTCGTGGTGGCCAGCACCCCTGCCCTGATCGCCGCGGCGCTCCTGATCATGAGCTTCGCGCTGCTCGGCACCTGGGGCGCGCTCTACGCCTTCACGCCGGAACTCTACCCGACCGCGTCGCGCGCGACGGGTATGGGCGCGGCGGGCGCGATGGCGCGGCTCGGCGGGCTATTGGCGCCTTCCGTCCTCGTCTATCTCTTCATCCAGAGCACGGCGGCGGCGATCGGCCTTTTCGCCGCGCTGCTCCTGATCGCGGCGATCGCGGCGCGGGCGATCGACGTCGAGACGCGGCAGGCGGCGCTCGCGTGAAGGGACGAGCCTGGGACTAGGGTTGCCGTTTGGCTGGGCCAGTGATGCCCTTTCTTTGGGCTTGCAGGCGGGTGGGCGGAAAAATAGACTTTGGTCTAAGGGCGCCCGGTTGGGGCCAGGCGCCGTCGAACCCTCAAGAGGCTGACAATGAAAAGACTGATGGTAATGGCCGGCGCGTCCGGGCTTGCGCTTGCCGCCGCGACCGCGCCCGCGCTTTCCGAGACGCTGACGATCTCCTGGTGGGGCTTCAACGGCGAGAAGCTCGACCAGTTCATCGTCCAGCCCTTCCAGGAACAATGCGGCTGCGAACTGGTGTTCGAGACCGGCAACAATGCCGACCGGCTGAACAAGATCCGCCTGCGCCAGGGCGGCGTCGACGTGATCTACCTGACCGACGCCTTCTCGCAGATCGGCGCCGAGGAAGACCTGTTCATGCCGATCGACCGCGCCAAGGTGCCGAACATCGACGGCCTGTACGAACTCGCGCAGGCGCCGCAGGGCGAATTCGGCCCGGCCTACACGATCGGCCGCGTCGGCATCGTCTATGACAGCGCCAAGGTGACCGACCCGATCACCTCGTGGAACGATCTGTGGCGCGAGGACATGGCGAGCCAGCTCTCGCTTCCCGGCATCACCACGACCGCCGGCCCGATGGTCGTCATGAAGGCCGGCGAAAAGGCCGGCACCGACGTCTTCGAGGATTCCGGCCCCGCCTTCGAGGAACTGGCGGCGCTCGCGCCCAACGTCGTGAAGAATTACAATACCGGCTCCGAGATGATCAATCTGTTCTCCACCGGCGAGGTCACCACCTCGATCGCGCAGGACTTCACGCTCGGTCAGTTGCAGGCCGCCGTGCCGACAATCGTCTGGGCCGATCTCGAGGAAGGCGACATCGCCACGCTGAACACGGTGAACATCCCTGTCGGCGCGGCCAATCCGGACCTCGCGCACGAGTTCATCAACTTCATCCTCGACCCGGAAACGCAAAAGACGCTGGCCGAGAACGGCGTCGACGCGCCGGTCGTCGAGGGCCTCGAAATCGCGCCGGAAGCGGCCGAGCAGTGGACCTACGGCGCCGAGGAGATCGCCGGCCTGCAGCGGGTCGACTACGCCAAGATGAACGCCGCCAAGGACGAGTGGCTGGAACGCTGGAGCGAAGTCTTCGGCATGTGAGCCGGGGCTTGAGCATTCCATCCTGACCGCTTGATGCGGGACGCGCGAGCTGCGCGTCCCGCATCCGCATTTCCAACCGGCAAAGAGCGCGACCATGCTTGGACGGATATCGACGTGCAGACGATCCTGAAACGATTTGCCGGCTGGTCGCTGTCGACGCCGGCGACGCTCGTCATCCTGCTCTTCCTCGTGGTTCCGGTCGCGATCACCATCGCGACGACCTTCGCCGACGAGGGCGGGGTGCTTGCGCCCTACCTGACGTTCTTTTCGAGCGGCTTTAGACGCACCGTCCTGTGGCGCACGATCGAGATCTCGCTGGCGACGACCGCGATCTCGCTCGTCATCGGCTTCCTCGCCGCCTATGTCGTCTCCAAGGCGCCGGACAGGCTGAAGAGCCTTCTCATCATCGCCGCCGTCTTCCCGCTCCTGACGGGCGTCGTCGTGCGCTCCTTCGCCTGGCTGATCATCCTCGGCCGCGAGGGCATCCTGAATTCTTTCCTCCTGTGGACCGGCATCGCCGACCAGCCCTTCGCGATGCTCTACACGCAGTGGTCGGTGGTGGTGGCAATGGTCTATCTCTTCGTGCCGCTGATGATCCTGACACTGGTCGGCGTCCTCGAAAACATCCCCGACGACGTGGTGCAGGCCTCGGCCTCGCTCGGCGCGACGCCGGCGGCGACGTTCCGGCAGGTGATCTTCCCGCTCGCCGTGCCGGGCCTGATCGTCGGCGCGGTGCTGGTCTTCACCGGCTCCTTCACCGCCTATGCGACGCCGCAGCTCCTCGGCGGCGACCGGCAGATGGTGATGGGCACGCTGATGCACCAGCGCGCCATGGTCGCGTTCGACTGGGTCGGCGCCTCGACGGTGGCGACGATCATGGTGGTGATCACCATCGCCGTCGTCCTTCTCATGAGCCGCACCGCGCGGCGCCTCAACCCGATGGCGGCCTGATGACCGCGCGCCCGCACCCCGCCCTGATCGCGCTGACGATCGCCGTCTATTTGTTCCTGATCGGGCCGCTGATCATCGTCTTCGGCGCGGCGCTGTCGGACACGAGCTACCTGACCTTCCCGCCGCAAGGCCTGACGCTGCGCTGGTTCGAGAACATCTTCGAGGTCGCCGCCTTCCGCCGCACGATCGTCACCAGCCTCCAGATCGCGTTTCTCGCGACCGGCATCGCGCTCCTGATCGGCATCCCGGCCGCCTATGCGCTCAACCGGCACCGCATCCAGTTGCCGTCATGGCTGTCGACGCTGTTCGTGCTGCCGATCCTCATCCCGGAAATCGTCATCGGGTTCTCGCTGCTCCGCTCCGTCGCGGTCGATGCCGGCCTGCCGATCTTCCCGACGCTGCTCATCGGGCACACCATCCTCGTCCTGCCCTATGTCATCCGCGTCATCTCGGCGAGCCTTGCCGGTTTCGACTTTTCCATCGAGGAAGCCGCGATCAGCCTCGGCTCGCCGCCGGCGAAGACCTTCTTCACCATCGTGCTACCGAACGTGCGTTCGGGCGTGATCGTCGCCTTCATCCTCGCCTTCATCACCTCGATCAACGACGTGTCGGTGTCGCTCTTTTTGACCGGCCCCGGCATTTCGACCCTGCCGATCCAGATCCTCGCCCATGTCGAGCAGTTCTTCGACCCGACCATCGCGTCGGTGTCGGTGCTGCTGATGCTGCTGACCGTCGCCGTGATGGCGATCGTCGAGCGCACGCTCGGCCTCACCTTCCTTGCAAAGTAAGAAAATCACGCGATGACACAGGCCCTCACCGTCGACCACCTCACCGCGCATTACGGCACGACGAAGGTGCTGGAAGACCTGTCGCTCGCCGTCGGCGCCGGCGAACTCGTCTCGCTCCTCGGCGCATCCGGCTGCGGCAAGACGACGACGCTGCGCCTGATCGCCGGCTTCCTGGAGCCGACTTCGGGCACGATCACGCTGGGCGGCCGCGACCTGACGCGGCTTCCCGCCTACAAGCGCGACATCGGCCTCGTCTTCCAGAACTACGCGCTCTTTCCGCATCTGTCAGTGCGCGACAACGTCGCCTTCGGGCTGAAGCAGCGCCGGATCGCGACGGCCGAGCGCAACAAACGCGCCGCGGCGATGCTGGAGCGGGTCGGGCTCGCGCCGCTCGCCGACCGGCTGCCGGGCGCGCTGTCGGGTGGTCAGAAGCAGCGCGTGGCGCTGGCGCGCGCGCTCGTCATCGAGCCCCCGCTTTTGATGTTCGACGAGCCCTTGTCGAACCTCGACGCCAAGCTGCGGATCGACATGCGCGTCGAAATCCGCCAGTTGCAGCGCGCCAACGGAACGACGTCCGTCTATGTGACGCACGACCAGGAGGAGGCGTTCTCGATCTCGGATCGCGTGGCGATCATGAATGCCAGGCGCATCATGCAGTTCGACACGCCCGAAGTGCTCTACCAGAAGCCGGCCAACGCCTTCGTCGCGCGCTTCGTCGGCTTCGAGAACCTGATCCCGATGAAAGTGACCTCGCGCGAGGCGGGCAAGGTGGTGGCATTGGCACCCGGCGGCGATGCGCTGACGTTCAGCGAGGAGCGCTTCGGCCCGATCCCCGACGATTTCGTGCTCGGCGCGCGGCCGGACGGCCTCGCCGTGACCGCGGACCCCAACGCACAAGGCATCCCCGTCACGCTCGGCCTGCGCACCTATCTCGGCCGCGCCTACCAGTACCAGTGCGAAAGCCCCGCCGGCCCGCTTCTGGCCAACGGCCCGCTGTCGCAACCGCTGGAGCCCGGCGCGACGGCGCGGCTCGTGCCGGTGGTGGACCAGTGTTGCGTGTTGAGGGGGGAGTGATGATGTTCGGTTGCGATCCTTCGCGCCCCCCTCTGCCCTGCCGGGCATCTCCCCCGCGAGGGGGGAGATCAGTCTCGTCATCGACACCGCGTGATCTCCCCCCATGCGGGGGAGATGGCCGGCAGGCCAGAGGGGGGCAACATAGGTCCCGTCCCTTATACACATCTCCGAGCCCCCGAGACGGAATCCTTTCCGGTAGGCCGTCTTCTGCTTGAACAAAAAACATGTGTGTCTA
>JACVCH010000010.1 GCA_016742175.1 Rhizobiaceae bacterium | reverse complement strand
GGAGATGGCCGGCAGGCCAGAGGGGGGCAACATAGGGCGCTTCCCGCGATCGGCGTACGTCGATGACCACCCTCCTCGCCAACGCCACCCTCCTCCCCTGCACCGCCGACATGCCCGTCGTCGAAGCCGGCTGGATACAGGTCGACGGTGAGACGATCACCGCGACCGGCTCGGGCGAAGCGCCGAAAATCGAGGGCGCGGAGGTGGTCGATGTCGGCGGCGACATCGTCATGCCGGGCATGGTCAATCCGCATTGCCACATGGCGATGACGCTGTTTCGCGGCCTCGGCGAGGATGTCGACGACCGGCTCTATCGCTACGTGCTGCCGATGGAGCGCAAGTTCGTCACGCCGCAGATGGTGCGGACCGGCACGCGGCTCGCCGCGCTCGAACTGATCGAGGCGGGGGTGACGACCGTCGCGGACATGTATTATTTCGAGGCGGAGGTCGGCCGCGTCGTCGACGAGGCGGGCATTCGCGGCGTGGTCGGCCAGACGATCGCCGATTTCGACCCGCCGGACCACAAGTCGATCGACGAGGGCTTCGCGCTGACCGAAGCCCTGGTGGCGGAGTTCGCCGGCCACAAGCGCGTGACGGCGTCGATCGCGCCGCACGCACCCTATTCGACCGACATCGCGGTGATGAACCGCGTCGCGCGCTGGGCGGACGACCATCCCGATGTTCCGGTGCAGATCCATCTGGCCGAGATGGATTCGGAGATGGAGTGGTGCGCGAAGACGCACGGATTGCGCCCGGTCGAGGTGGTGGAGAAGGCGGGGCTGTTGCGCAAGGGGCTGATCTGCGCGCACTGCCTGCATGTGTCGGAAAGCGACATCGAGAAGATGGCGCATGCCGGCGTCTGCGTCGCGCACAATGCCCGCTCCAACGCCAAGGCCGGGCGCGGCATCGCGCCGGTGGAGGCGATGCGCGCGGCGGGCATTCCGGTCGGCATCGCGACCGACGGGCCGATGAGCGGCAACACGCTCGACCTGTTTTCGCAATTCGCACCGGTGACGATGTTCCAGAAGCTCGCCGGCCATTCGCGCAAGCCGATGCCCGCGCGCGAGGTCATCCGCATGGCGACCATCGAGGGCGCGCGCGTGCTGGGCATGGACGCCGCGATCGGCTCGCTGGAGCCCGGCAAGCAGGCCGATCTGATCAGGATCGACGTGTCGGCCGCGCGGATGCAGCCGATCTACGACATCTACGCGACGCTGGTCTTCTGCGCGATGCCGGTCGATGTCCGCGACGTGATGGTGGCCGGCAAATGGCTGATGCGCGGGCGCGAGGTCAAGACCGTCGAGCGCCGCCGAGCGATGCGCGACGCGCTGCAGATCGCGCGCGAGTTCAAGGCGGAAATGGCGCGGATCGACGCGGCCGGCTGATGCGCGTCACCAGACGACCGGATGGCTCTCGCCCGTCTGGACGTTGACGAACCCTTGCGGCACAGCCTCCGTCGGCGCGACGAGGACCCAGCGCCAGGGGGCGCAGGTGAGCGTGGCGAATTGCAGGCGTTCGGGGAAGCCGGGGAACCAGCGCGGCGAGAAGGTCGGCTCGTAGAGCCAGTCGATCTTGGCGGCCGCCGCGTAGAGCGCCTCCATGTCGGCGTCGAGGTCTTCCGCCGACCGGTTGGTCATCAGCCCGCCAACCTCGTAGCGCACGTCGGCGACGATCTCGCCGCCGGTTGAAAGCGCCCAGCCGCCCTGGTTGTCGACGATGCGGTTGACGACCTCAGCCATCGCCGCGTCGGACGAGCCGACGACCCAGATATTGTGCTTGTCATGCGCGACCGTGCAGCCGACGGCGGTGTCGGCCGTTTGCGGGCCGCAGCCGAGCCAGAACATCTTCGAGACGAGCCCCTGCCCCGAGAAGCGGTCGACGATGGCGAATTTGGTGATGTTGCGCGCGGTGTCGCGCTGCACCTCGCCATCCGCGACGGGCAGTTCGGTTTCGATGAAATGGTCGTCCCAGTGGAAGGGGCGCAGGAGCGCCGCTTTCATGGTGTCGCGGCCAGGCGGGGCCGAAATCGCGAAATCGGCGCCGGTCAGGCGGCGCTGGATGTTGACGGTGTGCGTCGCCCATTGCGGCCAGTCGATCGTCGGCAGCGGGCCGAGATAGCGGTTGCCGGTCGAGACCTGCAATCCGTCCGCCCAGACCTCGGCGATGGAGAGGGTGTCGACATCGTCGAGCAGCACGAGATCGGCGAAACGGCCGGCGGCGATGGAGCCGACATGCGGGGTGAGCCGCATGTGGCGGGCGGGGTTGATGGTGACGCACTGGATCGCGATCTCGGGCGACAGGCCGCTCTCGATCGCAAGGCGCACATTGTGGTCCGTCGCGCCCATCTTCAGCGTGTCCGAGGCGCTGCGGTCGTCGGTGGCGAAGGCGACCTGGCTCCAGTCGGTCAGCCCGCGTTCGAGGAGCCCGCCGATGATCTGCGGCATCGAATGCGGGCGGATTTCGACGAAGATGCCGGCCCGCAGCTTGTCCCACGCCTCCTGCGGCGTCCACGCCTCGTGGTCCGATGCGAGGCCCGCGGCCGCGAAGGCGTTGATCGAGGCGAGGTCGCGCAGCCCCGCGCCATGGCCTTCGACGACGCCGCGATGGGCGAAGGTCGCGCCGATCATGCCCCAGAGCCGACGGTAGGACGGATTGTCCGGATTCCAGACCGCGGGCCAGTCCATCACCTCGTCGAGCCCCGCGACCATCCGGCTTTCGGTCAGGAAGCCGGCCTGCGCGGCGCCGTCGAAATGGCCGCCGCCCCATTCATAGGCGGTGGGCGGGACGGCGGAGCCGGGCAGCGGGAAGATCTTCATCGGCGAGCCGGCGCGCCGGGCGGTCAGCCAGAATTCGAGATTGTGCGGGCCGTCGACATTGGAGAATTCGTGGCTCGCCTCGCAGGTCCAGGTGTTGCCGCGCGGCAGGACGAGCGCGGCTTCGTGCTCCGGCGTCAGGTGCGAGCTCTCGATGTGCTTGTGGACCTCGCCGAAGCCCGGCACGGCGGAAAGGTTGGAGCGGTCGATGCGTTCCGCCGCCTCGCCCGCATAGGAACCGGCCGGCCCGACATAGGCGATGCGCCGGCCGCGAATGACGATCTCGGCATCGTCGATCCATGTCCGCGAGCCGACGTCGAGCAGGCGCCCGACCGTCACGATCCGGTCGGCCGGCCGCTTGCCGAGCGCGACGAGGACGAGGTCCTGCCGGATCGTGACTTCGTCGGCGGCGTCGAGCAGGAGATCGTCGGGGAGAGCGGGAATCTGGGTCACGGTCGAGGCGTCCTTCACGGCATGATGGCGCTGTCTTAGAGCGCCCGTGCCGCGATTTGAAGGCGGATCACTCCTGCTGGAGGGCCTTGCGGTACTCGCCCGGCGCCTTGCCGAAGCGGCTCTTGAAGAGGCGGGTGAAATGGGCGAGGTCGCCGAAGCCGCGCGCAAAGCAGATCTCGGCGATCGACGCCTGCGGACCGGCCGCGCTCAAGTCTTCGCGCACGGCTTCGAGCCGCATGTCGCGCACCCACTGGCCGAGCGTCTGGTTGGTGTCGCGGAAGATTTCGTGGAGGTAGCGCACCGAGATGCCGCACCGCCGCGCGATCAGCTCGGGATCGAGGTCGCGGCGGTGGAGATTGGCGCGCACGACGGTTTCGACACGCGACAGATGCGCGGCGCGCACGCTCGACTGGCCGGAGGTGAGCGTGCGCTCGTCGGCGCGGATGGAGAGCGCGAGGAGGTCGACGAGTTGCTGGCCGACCGCGTCGCGCGCCTCCTCGCTCATCGAGCCGATCTGCGTCGGTATCTGGTGCAGCATGGCGACGAACAGGCCGGAGACGCCGTCCGATCCGTTGAACTGCATGCCGTAGAAGCGCTCGGGCGCGCGGATGCGGCCGCGCAGCGCCGCGGCGTCGACCTTCATCACCCAGAGATCGGAGCGCTCGCCATAGCTGAACTCGTAGGGCTCGTGGCCGCATTCGATGATGTAGCCGCCCGGCGCGCAGGTGACGTCGCGCCCGCGTTGCGAGAAATGGACCGGCGCGCGGACGGGGATGGTGATGAGGAGCTGTTCGTCGCTTTCGCCGCGCAGATGCCGCGGCAGGCGGTGATAGGCGAGCGCCTCGGAGCGCAGGCGCGACAGCGAGACGCCGCCGAGCGTCCATTTGGCGAGATCGCCGGTGAAGCGCTCGGGATCGCGGAATTTGAGGTCGAGCGGGAAATAGGCATTGGCGATGGCCTGATGCCAGTGGGCGCTGCGGCTGGCGGGATCGACCCCGCGTGTCGTGATGACGTCCATCTGCGATCTCTCCCGACCTGACCTTATGGCAGGTCGCCGCACCTGACAAACGCTTCATGACCGACTGCGCTGGCCGTCAAGAAATCGCGCACTCCCTGTCAAAGACGCACGCGGCGCGACGGGCCTAGGCTTCCCCAAAACAAGGGAACATCGGCGCGGCGCACGACTGGGCCGGAAAGCGAGGACCAATGGACCGGACAGAAACGACGCGCACCGTCGACCCGATCACCCTGTCGGTGGTGCGGGGCATTCTGGAGACGACGCAGCGCGAGATGACGCTGTCGCTGGAGAAGACCGCGCGCTCGAGCGTCTTCAACCTGGCGCACGACTATTCGACCGCGCTGTTCAACGCCGAGCCGGAGATGATCCTGCAGGGCCAGGACATCCCGATCCATCTCGGCTCGCTGATCCCGGCGATGAAGGTGGTCGCCGGCTATTTCGAGGGCGACATCAACGAGGGCGACCTGATCCTGCACAACGACCCGGCCTATGGCGGCAGCCATGCGATCGACGTGTGCATGTACAAGCCCGTCTTCTACCATGGCGAACTCGTCTACTGGACGGTCTGCAAGGGGCATTTGACCGATATCGGCGGGCCGGTGCCGGCCGGCTACAACCCCGACGCCAAGGAGATCTACGCCGAGTGCCTGCGCATTCCCCCCGTCAAGATCTGGGACCGGGGAAAGCCGCGCAAGGACGTGCTCAACATGATCCTGACCAACATGCGCGCGCGGCGCGACCAGGAGGGCGATTTCAACGCGCTGATCGGCGCCTGCCAGGTGGGCGAGCGGGCGCTGATCCGCATGCTCGACAAGTATGGAAAGGACGTCGTCGACGCCTGCATTGGCGAACTTTTGAACATGGCCGAGCGCCAGATGCGCACGCTGATCCGCTCGGTGCCGGACGGGACTTACGAAGGCGTCGCGGTGCTGGAGGATGCCGGCCACGGCTTCGGCGATTTCGACATCAAGGCGACGGTGACGATCGAGGGCGACGATTGCCGGATCGCGATCTCGAGCCCGCCGCAGGTGCCCTATTTCATCAATTCCTACGAGGGCAATTCCTATTCGGGCGTCTATCTCGGCCTGATGATGTTCGCGCAGCTCCCCCCGCCCTACAATGAAGGGCTCTATCGCTGCGTCTCGGTCGACATAGGGCCGAAGGGCACGCTGTGCAACGCCAAGGAACCGGCGCCGCACATGAACTGCACCACGACGCCGATGGAGACGCTGACCGACGCGGTGCGCCTCGCCTTCGAAAAGGCGATGCCCTCGAAGGTCGCGGCGTCCTGGGGCCACGCCAACGGGCTCAACATCGCCGGCTGGGACAAGCGCCACGACGAGGAATATGTGACGATGGTGCTCGCCACCATCATCTCCGGCGCGGGGGCGACGCCGCAGCAGGACGGCTGGCACGCCTGCGGGCCCGAATGCTGCTTCGGCGCGCTGACCTCCGGCGACATCGAGCTTCTGGAGCACTCCTACCCGATCATCATCCACAAATATTCGCTGATGACGGATTCGGGCGGAGCGGGGCTGCACCGCGGCGGCTCGGGCACGGCGTGGGAGGTGGAACCGCTCGACGGCGACATGACCTTCATCATGTTCGGCGAGGGACGACGGATTCCGGCGCTCGGCGCGGCCGGCGCGCAATCGTCCCTGATCGACACCAAGGTCGGCCGGCTGGAACTGAAGCGCGACGGCAAGACCGAGACGATCCGCAACAACACGATCGGCGTCATCAAGCCAGGCGAGACGGTGACCAACATGAACCCCGGCGGCGGCGGCTATGGCGACCCGAAGAAGCGGCCGGTCGACAAGGTGGTCGAGGACGTGAAGCTCGGCCTCGTCTCGATCAACGGGGCGCGCGAGGATTACGGCGTCGTCATCGCGGATGCCGAGACGCTGAAGGTCGACCTCGACGCCACCCGCAAATTGCGCGCCGCTTAATCTGGGAGGACCGATCATGCGCAGCAAATATCGTCTCGGCATCGACGCCGGCGGCACCTTCACCGATTTCGTCCTGGCCGAGCAGGCCGGCGGCAACCGGCTCTACAAGGCGCTCTCGACGCCGGCCGACCCGACCATCGCGATCCGCAACGGCCTGGCACTGATCGCGGAAGACCTCGACGTACCGCTGGACGAGATCATCCCCAATTGCGACCTCTGCATCAACGGCACGACGGTCGGGCTCAACGCGCTGATCCAACACAAAGGCGCGCGAACGGGGCTGATCTGCACGGCGGGGCACGAGGATTCGATCGAAATCCGCAACGGCCACAAGGAGGACGGCTATCGCTACGACGCCGACTATCCGCCGGCCGTCATGCTGGTGCCGCGCAATTTGCGCAAGGGCGTGCGCGAGCGGGTGCTCTCCAACGGCGAGGTGCGCACGCCGCTGACCGAGGACGACGTGCGCGCGGCCTGCGAGCATTTTCTCACGGAGGGCGTGGAATCGGTCGCGATCTCCTTCGTCTGGTCGGTACTCCACCCCGAGCACGAGCGACGCGCGGGCGAGATCGTGCGCGAGATGATGCCGGGCGTCATCCTGACGCTGGGCTCGTCGCTCTACCCGCAGGTGCGCGAATATACACGGACCTCGACGGCGGTGACGAACGCCTATCTGGCACCGACGCTGAAGAAATATGTCGGCGCGGTGGACGCCTATTTCCGCTCGCTGGGGGCGAAGCATCCGGTGCGCTACTTCCAGTCGAATGGCGGCCTTGCCATCGGCGAGGCGATGACCGACCGCTCGGTCTACGCGATCAATTCCGGTCCCGCGTCCGCGCCGCTCGCCGGCCTCCACGTCTCCGCTCCGTTCGACGAAACCAACGTCATCACCATCGACATGGGCGGCACGTCGTTCGACATCACGCTGACCCATGAGGGCGTGACGAACCTGAACAAGAACATCGACTTCCTGCGCTACCGGATCGGCGTGCCGATGATCCAGGTCGAGACGCTGGGCGCGGGCGGCGGCTCGATCGGCTGGATCGACGAGATGGGGCTTTTGCAGGTCGGCCCGCAAAGCGCCGGCTCCGACCCCGGCCCCGCCTGCTACGGCCAGGGCGGCACGGAGCCGACGACGACCGACGTCAATCTGGTGCTCGGCTATCTGAACCCCGACGGGCTCGTCGGCGGCCGCCTGCCGCTGGACCCGGCGAAAGCCGAGACGGCGATCGCGACGAAGGTCGCCGAGCCGCTCGGCATCTCGCTCGAAAAAGCCGCTTACGGCATGTTCACCATCGTCAACGCCAACATGGTCAACGGCATCCGGCGCGTGTCGATCGAACGCGGCTACGACCCGCGCGATTTCGTGCTCGTCTGCGCCGGCGGCGCGACGGGCGCCCACATCACGGCGCTGGCGCGCGAGATGGGCATCACGCGCATCATCGTGCCGAAGCTCGCCTCGGGCCTCTGCGCCTTCGGCCAGATCATCTCGGACGTGAAGTACAACTACATGGCGACCTGCCCGGTGCGGCTCGACAATGAGGAGGCGTATAGGCGGGTCAACGCGCTGTTCCACGAACTGGAAGAGGAAGGCAAGGCGCATCTCAAGGCCGACGGCTTCGGCGAGGACCAGATCCGCATCAAGCGCAGCCTCGACATGCGCTATGTCGGGCAGGTGCACGAATGCACGGTGGAGGTCGACAATTTCGAGATAAGCGCGGAGACGGTCGAGCGCCTGAAGGACGCGTTTCACCGCCGCCACGAACAGCTCTACACCTATGCCGAACCGAACAACACGGTCGAGATCGTCAACATCGAAAGCACGCTTTACGGGCTGGTCGCCAAGCCGGGCGACAAGGCGCTGGCGAAGGGCGGCAATGTCGACGCGTCACTGAAGGGAACGCGGCAGGCGATCTTTTCCGCCGACGGCAAGCGCCAGCGCGTGCCGGTGCATGACGGGGGCAAGCTGGGAGCCGGCGACGTGGTGACGGGACCGGCGATCATCGAGGAGACGACGACGACGATCGTCATCGAACCTGGCTGGCGGGCGGAACTGCACGAGAGCGGGTCTTATGTGGTGACGCCGGGTTGACTACAGCGTGATGTCGTAGGTCAGCCACTCGGTCCGCTTCGCCAGCCGGTCGTAGGCGGCGCGGGCGCGGTAATTGTCGTCCTTGGTGATCCAGCGGATGACGGTCCAGCCGCGGCTGCGGCCTTCGTCGGAGATGGCGGCGATCAATGCTTGCGCGGCGCCGGACCCGCGGACGTCCGGATCGACGAACAGGTCGTCGAGGAAGCCGCCGCGCGAGGCCGAGAGCGGGCGCGTGAACTGGCGGAAATGGGCGAGGCCGACGATGCGGCCGGTCTCGTCGGCGGCGAGGAAGCCCTGCTCCTCCTCGTCGGGCGATTGCAGCCAGCCCCAGACGCGGTCGCGCATCTCGGCGGTCTGCTCGACCTTGTAGAATTGCGCGTAGCCGGCGTAGAGCCGGTCCCAGTCGGCGCGGTGCTGCGGTTCGGGCCGGATGATGCTGACTGCCAAGGCGAAATCCTTCTTTAGAAATCAGGAGGCGCGCTTGAGGCCGCCGGCCGGTTCGCGCACGAGTTCGGCCCAGCGTCGCACGAGGTAGTTGTGCTCGTCCATGGTCGTGTTCCACAGCGCGATATGCGAGGCCCGACTCCAGTAGGAGCCGCCGGAGCGCACCGCGCCGAGCTGGATTGCCGGCTTGCCTTCGGGATCATTGAGGACGCGGCGCGCGGGCTTGCCCTCGTACCAGTAGTCCCATTCCTCCGGCTCGAGATGGTCGCGGACCGGCTCGGTGACCGACATGTAGTAGCCCTGCCGCGCGACGACAGCGCCCGGCCAACCCGACAGCGACCAGTTGAGATAGGCGTAGGCCTGGTCGAGGCGGTGGCCGGTCAGGTGCCGGGCGAGGCACAGCCCGCCATGCCAGGCGCGGTAGCCCTCGACGGGCACGGCCTGGCGGATGCGCAAATGCCGGCTCTTCAGCGCCACCGCGCTCGGGCTCCACATCGACCCGGCCCAGACGTCGCCGCTCTCCATCAGCGCGGTCGCCTCTGGCGCGGTGCGCCAGAAGGTGTGGAAATGGCCTTTTCGTTTCAGGGCCAGCGCGAAGTCGAGCAACTGGTCGATCTCGTCGACCGTCATGTTGCCGAGCTCCTTGAACGCCATCTTGCGCGCGGCGCGGAAGGCGAGCGCGAGGTCGAAAATGCCGATCGCCGGCTCGTCGACGATGGAGACGTGGCCGCGCCAGCGCGGGTTCAAAAGCTCGGCCCAGGAGTGGACGTCGCGGTCGGTGTCGATGCCGGTCGCGGTTTCGTTGATGCCGAAGGAATCGAAATTGTGGACCGTCGGCAGCATCGAGAGATAGGGCGTCGGCACGGAGGACAGCGTGTTGTCCTGCTGCACGTAGAGCCGCGTGACGGGCGCATCGCCGAAGCCGAGCGGCGCGGCGGCGTTGATGCAGCCCTTCTTGGTCAAATCGTTGACGCGCGGCCAGAGCTCGATGCGCTCGATCTCGATCGGCTTGATGGCGCGCCAGTGCCAGACGATATCGAGATTGTGGAAGCACTGGTCGTAGATGTCGTAGCGGTCGGGCTCGGTCGCCGCGAGGCGTTGCGCGGTGACGAAATCATGCTGCTCGAAGGCGAGTTCGAAGCCGAGGTCGCGCTGCGCGCGGGCCTGCAACTGGCGGAACGGCGTGATCTCGGTGCACAGCACGCGCAGGGTCTGCGGCGTGGCGATGTGGACGGCCGGCGCCGCGATGGCTTCATGGTCCTCAAGGGTCATCCGGTCACCTATCGCGGGGTTGCACCTTCGAGGCAACCGCTTGCGCGATGCGACAGCACTTTTTCCGACAGCCTGTTGAACACATGGAACGAGGCTTCGATCCGCGCCGGGTCGAGATCGTCGACGATGAAGACGATGCGCGACTGGCGGCTCGCATCCGGCCAGCCGCTCATATGGACCGGCGCATGGACAAGGCGCTGGACGCCGTGGACCGCGACGGGACGGTCCTCGCCGGCGACGTTGAGGATGCCCTTGACGCGGAAGATGCGGTCGCCGTGCCGGTTCAGGAGCATGGTGAGCCAGACGCCGAACGCGGTCCAGTCGACCGGGCCGTCGACGGTGATGGCGAAGGAGCGGATTTTCGCGTCGGCTGTGTCGTGGTGGTGATGGTGATGATGGTCGTGGTCGTGCGCGGCATGGCCTTCCCAGCCCTCGGCGCGCAGAGCGGTGCTCGATGCGATGAAGTCGTCCGAGGCAGCTTCAGCGGCTATGACCTGGCGGGCGGTCGGATTGAGCCGCGTCAGCGCGGCGCGCAGGTCGGCGGTGCGGGCCTCGTCGGCGAGGTCAGTCTTGGTGATGACGACGACATCGGCCGCGCCGACCTGGCGGACGGCTTCGAGACGGTCGGCAAGCTGGTTCTGGCCGTTCACGGCGTCGACGGTCGTTACGACATTGGCGATGGAGAAATGGCTGCGCAGGACGGGGTGCGACTGGATGGTCGAGAGCGCAGGGAACGGGTCGGCGAGGCCGGTCGTCTCAATGACGACGCGGTCGAACCAGGGGATTTCACCGCGCGCGCGCTGCGAATGAAGGCCGAGCAGTGCGTCGGCGATTTCGCCGCGAACGGTGCAGCAGATGCAGCCCGACTTCATCAGGACGACATTGTCGTCGATGCGGTCGAGGAGGTGATGGTCGAGCCCGACCTCGCCGAACTCGTTGATGAGGACGGCGGCGCTGGCCATCGCCGGGTCGGTCAGGAGGCGCTGCAACAGCGTCGTCTTGCCCGAACCGAGGAAGCCGGTGAGGAGGTTGATCGGCGTGGCATCCTTCATGACAGCGCCTTCAACTGCTCCAGATAGATCGGATCGAGCGGGTCGAACTCGCGGCCGGCCATCGTCTCGGCTTCTGGCCAGAGGTGGGCGAGGCTGTCGAAGATCTGCGTGCGGCCGGTCGGGTTCGACAGGACGTAGGACGTGCCCTGCCACTCGGAAACGCTGATGCGGCGCGGCGACAGGACGGCGTTGGCGAACTTCATCCGGTCGGCCGCCTCGCGCCGCCGCGAGAGCCGGTCGGTGTTGCGCGTGTAGACGCCTGGACGAGCGACGGCGCTCGTCCAGTGGTCGTCGCACCCCAATATGCCGCACAGCGAGCACATGACCGGCTCCTCCCGTTGGCGCCTATTTCTTGCGCGGATGGCGCTTGGCGAAATCGTCGGCCATCTCGTTCATGGTGACGAAGCGCACGCCCTCGTGGCCCTTGATGTATTCGTAGAGGCGCTCGAGCATCAGCAGCACCTGCGGGCGACCCGACACGTCCGGATGGATGGTGATCGGGAAGACGGCGTAGTCCATCTCGCGATAGACCCAGTCGAACTGGTCGCGCCACATCTCCTCGATATGCCGCGGATTGACGAAGCCGTGGCTGTTGGGCGCCTTCTTGATGAACATCATCGGCGGGAGATCGTCGAGATACCAGTTGGCCGGGATCTCGATCAGGTCGGTTTCCTCGCCGCGCGTCAGCGGCTGCATCCAGTCCGAGGGCTTGGCCGAATAATCGATCTTCGTCCACTTGTCGCCGACGCGTACATAATAGGGCGTGAAGTCGTTGTGCATCAGCGAGTGGTCGTACTTGATGCCCTTCTTCAGGAGCAACTCGTTGGTGACGTTGGAAAACTCCCACCACGGCGCGACATAGCCGGTCGGCCGCTGGCCGGAAAGCCTGGTGATCAGGTCGATGCACTTGTCGAGGACCTGCTCCTCCTGCTCCGGCGTCATCGCGATCGGATTTTCGTGGCTATAGCCGTGGATGCCGATCTCGTGGCCGGCATCGGCAACGGCCTTCATCTCGTCCCAGAAGGTCTCGGCCGAGTGGCCGGGGATGAACCAGGTCGTCTTGATGCCCCAGCGCTCGAACATCTTCAAAAGGCGGGGCGAGCCGACCTCGCCGGCGAACATGCCGCGCGAGATGTCGTCGGGCGAATCCTCGCCGCCGTATGAGCCGAGCCACCCCGCCACGGCATCGACGTCGATGCCGAAGCCGACCAGAATTTCCTTAGCCATTGCCGATCTCCCTTGGATTGATTGAGCGTTTTGCGTTCATCCCCTGGCGACCAGGGTGACGTTTTCGGATGGACAGTCGACCGTGACCGCGTCGCCCACGGCTAGCTGCATCAGGTCGCGATTGTCGGTGCTGGTCTCGACGTCGACGCGCTGGCGCCCATCGAGGTCGATCTGGAAATGCTGGACGCTGCCGACCGCATGGCGCATCGCGATCGTGCCGTTGAGACGGTTTTCGGCAGGCAGTGCGTCGGCGGCGCCGCGCCGTGAAATCCGCATCGCCTCGGCCGGGATCGCGACCAGCACGCCCTCGCCCGCGCGAACGGTCTCGGCAGGCCGGCCGCGCATGCGCCCGAAGGCGGTGTCGACTGCGCCGATGCCGTCGGCGATGGACAGGTTCTGCCCCTCGATGATGGCGTTGGAGCCGATGAAGCGGGCGACGAATTCGGTCTTCGGATTGGCATAGACCTCGTGCGGCGTGCCGATCTGCTCGACGCGGCCACGGTTCATCACGACGATGCGGTCGGAGAGGCCAAGCGCTTCGGATTGCGCGTGGGTGACGAAGACGAAGGTGATGCCGAGTTCGCGCTGCAGGAGCTTCAATTCGTTCTGGATGACGCGGCGCAGATTGGCGTCGAGCGCGCCGAGCGGTTCGTCCAGAAGCAGGATGTCGGGCTCGACGACGAGGCCGCGCGCGAGCGCGATGCGCTGGCGCTGGCCGCCGGAGAGCTTGTCGGCCTTGCGGTCGGCGAACGGCGTCAGGCCGAACATGTCCATGATGCGGTCGACCTTGCTGTCCTTCTCGGTCTTGGACAGGTGTTTGACGTCAAGGCCGAAGCCGATGTTCTGGCGCACGCTCATATGCGGGAACAGCGCGTAGTTCTGGAAGATCATCGAGGTCGGGCGGCGCTCGGGCGGGATCGACGAGACGTTCTTGCCCTTGATCAGGATGTCGCCATTGGTGATCTCCTCGAAGCCGGCGATCATGCGCAACGTCGTCGACTTGCCGCAGCCGGACGGCCCGAGAAAGGCGACGAACTCGCCCTTGCCGACGCGAAGATCGAAATCGGCGACGGCGACGGTGCCGTCCGAATAGGTCTTGCCGACGCGATTGAGTTCGAGATCGTACATGCCGATAATCCGATGCGACTTGGAAGGGGGCAGAGGCCCCGCGCGCCGGCCGAACCGGCGCGCGGGAAAGCTTGATCAGGCGTTGAGGAATTCGTCCCAGCGCTGGATCAGATAGTCGTATTCGTCCGGCCACTGGTGCCAGTAGGCGACGTTGGCCGAACGCTCCTCGAGCGAGCCGCCGTCGCGCAGATCGCCCTCGTTGATGCCGCGTTCGGCGGCGCCGACCCAGGGCTTGCCCTCGTACCAGAAGGCGTATTTGTCCGGGTCCATCGCTTCCTTGATGTTGGTCGAGGGCGAGTAGTAGCCCTGTTCCGTCACGGCGATGGCCGGAGGGCCGGAGAGCCAGTAATTGGCGTAGGCGATGACGGCTTCGCGGTTGGGCGAGCCGGCGATGAGCGATGGGCCGATGGTCCAGCCGCGCGTGCCTTCCTTGGGCGTTGCGTATTTCGCCGGGCGCCCTTGCGCCTTCACCGCCATGACGGCCGGCTGCCAGGCGTCGGAGACGACCATTTCGCCGGACGCCATCAGGTTGACGAGTTCGCCGAAGTCGCCCCAGAGCGCGCGGAACTGGCCGCCCTTCTTCTTGGAGATGAGGAAGGCGGTCGCCTCGTCGATTTCCTCGATGGTCGGGTTGCCGGGGTTCTTGGCTTCGAGTTCGCCGAGCGTGTTGAGCGCGATGATGGCCTGGCCGAAGGCGATCAGCGGATCGACGTTGAGGCCCGACTTGCCCTTCCACTTGTCGTCGAAGAGGGCTGTCCAGCTATTGGCTTCCTCGTCGCTGACGACGTCGGGATTGTAGCCGATGGAATCGAAATTATAGACGGCGGGGACCATGTAGAGCTCGGTCTGGCCTTCGTCGGCCCAGATCTGGCCGACGATCTGCGCCTTGCGCTCCCACTTGTCGTTGACGGTGGTGAAGGTGTCGCGGATCGAGTTCCAGTTGGGAATTTCGGCGACCGGGATCGGCTCGACATTGTTGGTGGCGATGACGGCCGGCAGGCGCTCGGCGATCACCTCCCAGCAATCATAGTCGCCTGCGCCCGACAGGATGCGCGTCTGCGCGTCGGGGAAGGTCGAGGCGGTGCCCGTCGCGGTGCCGACGCCGCTTTCCTGCTTGAATGAATCGAGGATGCGGTCCTGCACGGTGACCGACAGGCCGATCGTGCGAAGCTGCTGGCTGGCGAGGTCTTGCGCGTAGGCCTGCTGGCGGATGAACGGCGCGAACCCGCCCATGGCCAGCGCCATGGCCCCCGCGCCCCCCTTCAGCATCGTGCGTCTGTTCAACATTGGATGCTTTCTCATGTGACTGTTCCCTTTGTTTTCATTGCCCATTTTCAGTAGCGCCCCACCAGGAGGCCTCCATCAACCGCGATCACCTGACCCGTCAGGTAGCGTGCCGCGGAGGAAGCGAGAAAATGAATGACGTCGGCGATGTCGTCCGGCTCGCCGAGCCGGCCCATCGGGATGAAGGCGGCGGCCTTTTCGGCGCCCTCCGGCCCGAGCGAATGCTTTTCCGACAGGAGCTGCGCGGTGCGGATGTAGCCGGGCGCGACGCCGTTGACGCGGATGCCCTCCCCCGCCAGTTCGACGGCCAGGCCGCGCACGAGACCGACGACGCCGGATTTGGCGGCGGAATAGTGGACGTGCTCGTCCCAGCCATAGGCGACGCCCATGATCGAGGAGAGGCAGACGATGGCGCCGGATTTCTTCGCGCGCATCGATGGGAGTGCGGGCCGGATGACGCGGATCATGCCCTTCAGGTCGATGTCGAAGGTTTCGTCCCACTTGGCGTCGGTGAGGTCCGCGAGCGGGACGCGGTGCGCGATGCCGGCATTGGCGACGATGACGTCGACCCCGCCGCGCTTCGCATCGATGCGGGCGACGAGCGCTTCGGCTTCGTCGGTCGAGCGCACGTCGAGCCGGACGAATTCGGCCGAGCGGCCGGACGCCTTGATCTCGTCGGCGACCGCCTGCCCTTCCCGTTCGAGGATATCCGTCACCACGACATGATCGCCCGAACGCGCGAATGCGAGCGCGGCGGCGCGGCCGATGCCGATGCCGCCTCCGGTGACGAGGATGGTGCGCGGGCTGGCTGGCTTGGTCATGCGGATTTTTCCTGAGGTCTCAAAGCATCACGTCGCCGGAATTCGGCCCGAGCGTCTGGCCGACGAACAGCGCGCCGTCGGGCGAGGCGAGGAAGGCGACGGCTCCGGCCACCTCATGCGTCTCGCCGAACCGGCCGAGCGGGAGTTGGGCAGCCTTGGCTCTCTTCCAGTCGTCCGACAGCGCCTCGACGAGCGGCGTGTTGATCGGGCCGGGCGCGATCGCGTTGACGCGCACGCCCTTCTTGGCGACCTCGCGGGCGAGCGACTTGGTCATCGCGATGATCGCGCCCTTGGCGCCCGCATAGTGGACGAGCTCGACGCCGCCGACCTGTCCGAGCTGCGAGGCGACGTTGACGATCACACCCTCGCCGGCTTCGAGCATCGCCGGCAGCACCGCCTGGCACATCAGGAACGTGCCGCGCACATGGACCGCGAACATGCGCTCGAACTCGGCGAGCGAGATGTCGAGGAATGCGGCCTGATGGCCGTGGCCGGCATTGTTGACGAGAAGCGCGACCGGACCGAGACGCGACGTGACGTCGGCGACCAGTCCGGTCACGGCTGCCGGATCGGAGATGTCAGCGGGAAATGCCTCGGCCGTGCCCCCGGCCTTTGCGATCGCATCGACGGTCTTCGCACAGGCCTCGGGCTTCAGGTCATTGACGGCGACCCGATAGCCCTCGGCGGCGAGCCGCGTTGCGATTCCCGCGCCGATGCCCGATCCGGCGCCGGTGACGAGTGCGGTCTTACCGCTCATGCCTCCGCCTCCTGGCCCTTGAAGGCCTGGCCCTTGCGCACGGCGCGGAGCATCAGGAGCGCGTAGATGGCAAGCAGCGTGAAGGAGAACAGCGTCGTCAGGACGCCGAAAGCGAAGATGTTCGGATAGATCTCGACCGAGAACGTGCCGTAGATCGTCAGCGGCAGCGTCAGCTCGCGGCCCGAGGTGAAGAGTGTGCGCGAGAACTCGTCATAGGACAGCGTGAACGAGAACAGCATCGCCGAGAGCACGCCGGGGAAGATCATCGGGAAGGTCACGCGCCGGAATGTCTGCGCCGGCGACACGCCGAGCGACAGCGACGCTTCCTCCACGCTGCGGTCGAAGCGGTTCAAGATCGCCAGCATGACGAGGAAGGCGAAGGGGAAGGTGTAGACGACGTGGAGCACGAAGGCCGTGCCCCACCAGGCGCGCGCCACGCCGGCCATGTTGGAGAACAGCGCCATGCCGAGACCGACGAGCACGCCCGGCACGATCATGCCGAGGATGACGAGGTAGAAGACGATGCCCGAGCCCTTGAAGCGGGTGCGGAAGCCTTGCGCCGTCATGACGCCGAGCACCGTCGAGACGACCGTCGTCATGAAGGCGAGCGTCAGCGAACGCAGGAGGGCGTCGCCGATGGGAAGCTGCGTGATGCGGCCGGGCGGGGTGAGGCCGAGGAGGTGCTGGTACCAGTAGGTCGACCACTCGATGATCGGGAACTGCGGCCCGCCGCCGGCGCCCTGGAAGGAGAGGATCGCGAGCACGATCATCGGTCCGTAGAGGAACAGGATGAAGGCGGCGCAGTAGACCGCGAGGACGGGTTTCAGGACGCGCGATTCCATCGGCCTACATCTCCTTCCTGAGATTGACCACGCGCAGCATGACCGTGATGACGACCGCGATGATGATGGTCAGGATGACGCCGGCGACCGAGGCGAAGGCCCATTTGAGCGAGCCGACCTGGCTGACGATGATGTTGCCGAGGAGATTGACCTTGCGGCCCGACAGCGAGGCGGCGGTGGCGAATTCGCCGAGCACCATGACCGAGACGAAGATCGCGCCGACGACGACGCCGGGCAGCGACAGCGGCAGGATGATCTTGAAGAAGATGCGCCAGAAGCCGGCGCCGAGATCGCGCGCGGCCTCGATGATCGACGGGTCGATGCGCGACAGCATGAAGGTGATCGGCCCGACCATGAAGACGCAGTAGATCTGCGTCATGCCGACGAGGACGGCGAACTCGGAAAAGAGCAGCGTCGTCAGCGGCGTGTCGATGATGCCGAGATTGATCAGGATCATGTTGATCGCGCCCTCGGTGCCGAGCATCGGCCGCCAGGCGATGACGCGGATCAGGAACGAGGTCCAGAACGGGATGACGCAGATGACGAGGAGCGCCGTCTGCAGCGTCTGGTTGCGCACGAAAAGGCCGATGAAGAGCGCGACCGGATAGCCGATCAGAAGCGTCGAGACGAGCACGATCGCCCAGATGCGCACCGTGGTCCAGGTGGCGGAAATGTAGGTCGAGCTGGACAGGAAGCGCTGCCAGCTCTCGATGGTGAGCGTCGGCTCGACGGTGAAGGTGGTCTGCGTCCAGAACGAGACGTAGACGACCATCAGCAGCGGCAGCACCATGAAGAGCGTCATCCAGGCGATGCCGGGCGTGACGAGGAAGAGCGCGCGGCGGCGCTCCTCGCGCTCGCGCTTCTCGGCCGGCGAGGAACTGCCCTGGCTCTGGGCGAGACCGGACGCGGCGCGCCGGCTGTCGGCGATTTCCATCAGGCGGCCCTTTCGAAGAACGGAACGATCTCGGCCGGATCGAAGGCGAGGCTGTAGACCTCGTCCTTGGCGTAGGTTTCGGGCACCGGCCCGGACAGATGCGAGACGACCTGCACGAGCTGGCCGTCCTCGGTGCGGAAGAAGGAGAGGACGCTCGAGCCGGTGAACTCGCTGGTGATGAACCGCGCGCGCAGTGCCGCGTCATCTGAGGAAGAGGCCGGGCGCACGCTGATCCGGTCGAAGCGCAGCGCGACCTCGACCGGCGTGCCGTCGCGCGCCGAGGACGGCGCGGGCAGCGGGAAGGCGGCGGCGGGCGAGCGGAACCGGCCGCCCTCCATCTTGCCGGAAAGAATGTTGTAGGCGTTGAGATGGCGCGCGACATCGGCGCTGCGCGGCTCGGAAAAGAGCGTCGAAGCGGGCGCGAACTGGGCGATCGTGCCGCGCGACAGGACGGCGACGATATCGCCCATCAAGAGCGCCTCCGTCTCGCTGCCGGTGACATGCAGGAACGTGACTTTCAGGCGCTGGCGGATGTGGCGCAGCTCGTCGCACATGCGCTCGCGCAGGTTCGCGTCGAGCGCGCCGAGCGGCTCGTCGAGAAGGACGATGCGCGGCTCGGTGACGAGGGTGCGGGCGAGCGCGACGCGCTGGCGCTGGCCGCCGGAAATGGCCGAGACCTTACGCGAGGCGAGCCCTTCGAGGCCGACGAGGCGGATGATGTCGTTGACGCGGTGCGCGACTTCGCCGGCGTCCGTGACGGGCGCATGTTCGCGGTAGCGCAGGCCATAGGCGATGTTGTCGCCGACGCTCAAATGCGGAAACAGCGCGAAGTTCTGGAAGACGAAGCCGATGTCGCGGCGATGCGGGGGGACGCCGTCGAGGCGCTTGTCGTCGAGCGTGACGGTGCCGGCATCCGGCTCCTCGAAGCCGGCGATGATGCGCAAGAGCGTGGTCTTGCCGCTGCCGCTCGCGCCGAGGACGGAGACGTAGCTGTCGGCCGGCACGGCGACGCTCAGCCGGTCGAGCGCGACCGTCTCGCCATATCGCCGCGATACCGAATTCAGTGCCAGCATCGGCAAACTCCCCGAGCGTTCCCACGCTTTCCAAATTGATTATGTATACAAACACATCTACATTGGCTCTCGCAAGAGCCGATAGCGTGTTTTTTTGACGTTCGGGAAATGCCGGCACACAAGCGCGTGAAGCCCCACCATACGCTGATGCGCAGGCGTTCGCGCCAGACTGCACGGGCAAATTGCAGCCTGCTCACCGGTTGGGCGCAATCCGGCCGGATGCGCCCAAAAAACGATCTTCGTGTACGTTACTAAATCACGTTAGCCAATTTCCCGATTGAACCGGGTCGCAACTGTCTCCAAAAGCGAGGCGTATCGAGATGAGCCGGAGCGAGATGATTCCCCCCAAGGCGCCAGGCCGGGCACCGCTGTTCTTGACGGCGGCCGACACCATCCGCGTGAACATCGAAACCGGCCGGCTGGACCGGGGCCAGGTGCTGCTCGAAGGCCCGCTCGCCGAGCGGCTGAAGATCTCGCGCAGCTCGGTCAAGCGCGCGCTCGGCCTGCTCGAGGAGGAAGGCGCGATCCGCCGCTTCGACGGGCGCGGCTATGTCGTCGGCCCGCCCGACGACGACACGGCGCCGATCCGCAGCGATTTGAAATCCATCCATCTGGTCGTCGATGAGGCGCATGACGAAACCCTCAACCGGCCGAACTGGAAACGGATTCACGACCAGGTCGAGGCCGACGTGTCGGCCTGCCTCGTCTTCGGCCAGTTCCGCATCGTGGAAAGCGATTTGGCCGCCCATTTCGACGTCAGCCGCACCGTCATCCGCGACGTGCTCGGGCGGCTGCAGGAGCGCGGGCTCGTCACCAAAAGTTCGACCTCGCGCTGGCTTGTGGCGCCGCTGACGGCGCAATCGATCAAGAACAAGTTCGAGCTGCGCATCATCCTCGAAGTCGCCGCGCTGCGCTCGGCCGCGCCTTTCATCGATCGGATCGCGCTGGAGCGCATTTGCCGGTCGATGGCAGCGGCCGAGGCAGAAGGACGGCTCGTGCGGCCCGACACCTGGTTCCGCCTCGTCAATGAATTCGTCGATCTGGCCATCCTGTCCACTCCCAACGAGGATCTGCGCCAACTCATCTCGGCCAACATGAAGACGCTGCAGGCCTCGCAGAACGCCCTTTTCGGCCTCGGCCTCTTCGGCGACGCGCTCGCCATCCGCGAAATCCGCATGATCGGCGAACTCATCATCGTCGGCTCGACCGCTTCGGCGGCCGAGATGCTCGAAAGCCATCTGTCGAAGTCGCGCGACCGCACGATCGCGCAACTCAAGCTGGTCGCCGTGCTGCCGCAGCCCGGGCATATCGCGCCCTATCTGATCCCGATTTAACCCAGATGCGCGCGCAGTCTGTCGAGCCGCGCCGCCTCCTCGTGTCGTGCCTGCATCGCGTCTTCCATCGTCACGCGCCGGAAGCGTGACGGCGTGTTGGGCTGCAACTGGCCGATCAGGTCCATGTCGGCCGAGATGACCGTTCCGATCATGAAGTAGCCGCCGCCCGACACCGCGTCGCGATGGAGGATGATCGGCTCGGTGCCGCCCGGCACCTGCACGGAGCCGTAGGGGTAGCAACTGTCGACGATGTTGGACGGATCGGAGCCCGCACCGAAGGGCTGTTCGCGCTCGACGAATTCGAGCGGCGTGCCGCCCTTGAAGCGGTAGCCCATGCGGTCTGCCTCGGGCGCGACCTTCCACTCCTCGTCGAAAAAGCGATCGAGCGAGCTTTTGGTGACGCGGTGGTCGTAGAGACCGGGGACGATGCGCAGTTCGACCGGCATCGCCGATTTGCGGCGGAGATTTTCCGGCACGCTCGCGCCGTTCACTGACTTGCTTGCCTTGCCGACCGGCAACTCGTCGCCGGCCGCGATGGCCCTGCCCTTGAAGCCGCCGAGCGCGCCGATCGGATAGGTCGAGCGGCTGCCGAGCGCGACGGGCACGTCGATGCCGCCGGCGATCGCGATATAGATGCGCGCGCCGGATTTCAGATAGTCGAAGGAGAGCGTCTGCCCGGCCTTGACGGGAATGGCGCTCCAGCCGGGATGCTCCTGCCCGTCGACGCGAACCGGCATCTCCGCGCCGGTGATGGCGACGACGCTGTCCTGCGTGAATTCGAGCTTCGGCCCGACGAAGACGGCTTCGAGCCCCGCCGCGCCCTCGTCATTGCCGACGAGAAGGTTCGCGGCGCGCATCGCATAGGAATCCATCGCGCCGGAAGTCGGGATGCCGAGGTGGAAATAGCCCGGCCGGCCAAGGTCCTGAACGCTGGTCAGGAGGCCCGGATTGATGACCTTAACCGCCATTGATCATGCCCTCCAGCTTGGCGTTGTAGCCGCGAATGTCGGCGTTGAAGGCGCGCAGGTCGAAACTGACGTCCCTGATCTTCGGCCGGAAACTGTTGTTGGCGACGGCCTCGACCGTACGGTCGTATTCCGCCCGATCGATCGGCTTGAACTTCACGATGTCGCCCGGCCGGAAGAAGACCATGAAGTCGGAGAGGTAGCTCGTCTTCTGGTCCGGATCGAAGATCGGCATCGGCGTGATGCCGAACATCTGGTAACCGCCGGCGCCGCGCACCGAATAGATGCACGAAAAACAGCCGCCATAGCCGACGGTGAGCTTCGGCGTATCGGTGCGCGGGCGCAGATATTTCGGAACCTGGATCTGCCGCTCGCGCTCGACCATCTGGAACATGAACGGCAGCCCCGCGACGAAGCCGACCATCGACACGAACCAGGGCGAGCCGGAATGCGCGCCGATGAAGGCCTCGACGCTGTCATAGCCGTTGATGCGCGCGGCATATTCGAGGTCGCTCGACTGCGGGTCCTGATGGCGCTCGCGAAAGCGCATCAGCGTCTCGTGCGTCCACGGGTCCTGATAGAAGACGGGAATCTCGATGATGCGCGTCTCGATCACCGGATCGGAATGCTCGGCAAGGCTCTCGATCGACTTGACCTCGTCGAGCAGCGCTTGCGGCGCGACGATGTCGGGGTCGAACTTGACCTGGAAGGACGCATTGGCCGGGCAGATTTCGGTGACGCCGGCGATCTTGCGCTCGGCGATGATTCGCGTCATCGACAGGCTCTTGAAGAAGGCGTCGAGGGACATCTCCTCGTCCACCTCGACGAACAGATGCTCGTCGCCGCCGAATGTGTAGCGTGTCTTCATTGAGCGTGCTCCGCTTTGGTCGTTTCGGGTCGCAAGGGATTTCCGGCGAGCCAGGGCTCCAGCCATTTCGTATCGAACCGGCCGACGCGCACGTCTGCGTTCTGCGCAAGCGCGGCGTGGAGCGGCACGGTCGTCCTGATGCCGCCGATTTCGAGCTTGGCCAGCGCCTCGCCCATCGCCGCGATGGCCGACGCGCGGTCGGGCGCGTGGACGATCATCTTGCCGAGAAGGGAATCGTAGAAGGGCGGGACGGTGTAGCCCTCATAGAGCATCGTATCGAACCGGATACCCTCGCCTTCGGGCACGGAAAGGCGGTCGACGGTGCCGGGGTTCGGCATGAAGTTCGCGGCCGGGTCCTCGGCATTGATGCGGCATTCGATGGCATGGCCGCTGATCGCGACCTCCTCCTGCCGGATCGACAGCGGCGCGCCGCCAGCGATCTTGATCATCTCGGCAACGAGGTCGATGCCGGTGATCATCTCCGTGACCGGATGCTCGACCTGGATGCGGGTGTTGACCTCGATGAAATAGAAGTCGTGGGTGTCGCCGTCGTAGAGATATTCGACCGTGCCGGCACCCTTGTAGCCAACCTGCTTTCCGAGCGCGACGGCGCTTGCGGTCAGCTTCTCGCGGATCTCGGGCGACAGGCCGAAAGCGGGTGCTTCCTCCCAGACCTTCTGGCGGCGGCGCTGCAGCGAGCATTCGCGCTCGAAGCAATGGATGACGTCCGTACCGTCGCCGAGGATCTGCACCTCGACATGGCGAGCCTTGGTGATGACCTTCTCGATATAAAGCCCGCCATCACCGAACGCGGCGGCGGCCTCGGAAGCCGCCTGCGGGAACTGCTTCTCGAACTCGGCAAAACTGTCGACGATGCGAATGCCGCGCCCGCCGCCGCCGGCTGCCGCCTTGATCATGACCGGAAAGCCGATCTCCTCGACCAGCGCGCGCGCCTCGTCCATGTCGGCAACACGGCCGTCGCTGCCCGGCACGGTCGGCACGCCTGCCTCCTTCGCCACCTTGCGCGCGGCGACCTTGTCGCCGAGAAGCCGGATCGCGGCCGCATCGGGTCCGACGAAGATCATGCCGGCATCGACGACGGCCTGCGCGAAATCGGCGTTCTCGGCCAGAAAACCGTAGCCAGGATGGATGGCGTCGATGCCCTTGTCCTTCGCCGCGGCGATGATCGCCTCGATGTTCAGATAGGACTTCGCCGCAGGCGGCGGGCCGATCAGGACACTGTCGTCGGCCATGCGCACGGCGAGCGATTCCGCGTCTGCCGCGCTGTGCGCCTGCACCGCGCGGATGCCGAGCGACTGCGCGGCGCGCACGATGCGCACGGCGATCTCGCCGCGATTGGCAATCAGGAGGGAGCGGATCGCCATGACGGTCAGCCGTCGATCTCGGCGATGGTCTGCCCGGCCATGATCGCATCGGAATCCTCGAGCAAGAAGCGGATCGCCTTGCCGGCGGCCTCGGCCTTCACCTCGTGAAAGCTCTTCATCACCTCGATCAGCCCGACCACGTCGCCGGCGGCGACATCGTCGCCATCCGACTTGAAGGCGGGGCTGTCGGGCGACGGCTTGCGGTAGAACGTGCCCGGCATCGGCGCCTTGATCTCCAGCTTGCTCATGAAATGTCCTTGCTATCGGTTGAGGAGTTGGGAAAGCGGCACGATCTTGATGCCGGCCTCGGTCAGCCGCGAACGCAGCGTCCGCGCGATGTCGTCCGAACCCGGCGTGTCGGAATGGAAGCAAACGGTCTCGAAGGCGATGTCGACCTCGTTGCCGGTGACCGTCGTCACCTTGCCGGTCCGGCAGGCCTTGACGACCTTGGCCGCGATCGCCTCGGGGTCGAGCCGGCCGACGCGGCGGGTGAAGACGATCGCGCCATCGTCGCCATAGTCGCGGTCGGCGAAGAATTCGCGCGCGACGGGATGACCGGCCTGGCGGGCAAGCTCATAGGTGCGCGACATGCCCATGCAGAAGATCGGCGTGTCGGGCTCGACCTTGCGCATATAGGCGATGAACGCGTCGGAGAACTCGTCATTGCCGGCGAGTTCCATGTAAAGCGCGCCGTGCGGCTTGACGTGCTGGAGCCGCACGCCATGGCGCTTGGCGAATTCCTTCAGTGCGCCGACCTGGTAGATGATGTCGTTGACGAGTTCGGCCGCGCTGCCGTCGATGCGCCGGCGCCCGAAGCCCTGGAGATCGCGATAGCCCGGATGCGCCCCGACGCCGACGCCATGCTCGGCGGCGAGCCGCACCGTGCGGTCGATGAGATTGGGGTCGCCTGCATGAAAGCCCGCAGCGATATTGGCCGAACTGATGAGGCCCATCAGGACGTCGTCGGACGTGTCGCCAAGCTGCCAGGGACCGTAGCCCTCGCCCATGTCGCAATTGATGTCGACCGCCGACAGCGCCATTCCGGCTCTCCCGTTTTGCCGCGCCCGTTCCGGGTCTGTCGCGGCTGTTCCACGACCAAACGCTATCGCCTGATCCGATGCTTGGGAATTTCTATTTTCCGAAGCGTCATCTTCAATTATTCAGATACCTCGCCTCACCGAACGGATGCGCCATGTCGTTCAGCCTTCGCCAGATCCGCTATTTCGTCGCGACCGCCGAACTCGGCCAGATCTCGCAGGCGGCGATCGCACTCTCGATCTCGCAATCGGCCGTGACGACCGCGATCCGCGACCTCGAGCGCCATGTCGGCCTCGACCTCTTCAACCGCACCCCGCTCGGCATGGATTTGACGGCGGCGGGGCGGGAATTCCTGTTCCACGCCTACGAGATTCTGCGCAAGGTGCAGGACGCCAGCAACCTCAACCTGCCTTCGAACGCGGTGGAAGGGAAGCTGACGGTGGCGGCGACCTATACGGTGATGGGCTATTTCCTGCCCCACCACATCCAGCGCCTGAAGCGCTCCTATCCGGGGCTCGACATCCATCTCTTCGAGCTCAACCGCGAGGCGATCGAGGAGGGGCTGACCGACCGGCGTTACGATATCGCGCTCGCGCTGACCTCGAACATCACCAACCCGTCGATCGCGACCGAGACGATGATGAGCTCGCCGCGTCGCCTCTGGCTCTCCTCGCGCCATCGCTTCCTGTCGCGCGCCGATGTCGGCCTGAAGGAGGTGGCGGAGGAGGCCTACATCATGCTGACAGTGGACGAGGCGGCGCAGACGGCGATGAAATACTGGAGCCAGTCGCTCTATCGCCCGCGCGTGACGCTGCGGACGTCATCGGTCGAGGCGGTGCGCTCGATGGTGGCCGGCGGAGAAGGCGTCGCGATCCTCTCCGACATGGTCTACCGGCCCTGGTCGCTAGAAGGCGAGCGGCTCGAGACGATGGTGCTCTCCGACCCGATGCCGCCGATGAATGTCGGCCTCGCCTGGCACCGCGACGCGACCTTTTCCGACCCGATGCGCGCCCTGCGTACCTATTTCCAGCAGGCGTTCAACCGCCCGATCACGCCGGCGCGCTAGTGTCTTGGAAATCAGGGAGTTCGGATGGTGGGCGTGACAGGGATTGAACCTGTGACCCCTACGATGTCAACGTAGTGCTCTCCCGCTGAGCTACACGCCCATCCGACGAGGCGCATACACCATAGATGCCCGCCCATCGTCAATAGGTTTCGGCCGGCAAAATACGGCGCCCGCGCCTGACGCTGCGCGAGGCGGTCAGGCGGCCTGCAGCATCTTCTCGACCTCGTTGACGAGATCGCGCAGGTGGAAGGGCTTGGACAGGACCTTGGCGTCCTTCGGGGCCTTGGAATCGGGGTTGAGCGCGACGGCGGCGAAGCCGGTGATGAACATCACCTTCAGGTCCGGATCGATCTCGGTCGCGCGGCGCGCAAGCTCGATGCCGTCCATTTCGGGCATGACGATGTCGGTCAGGAGCAGCGAGAACGGCTCCTCGCGCAGCCGCTCATAGGCGCTCGCGCCATTGTCGTAGTCGATCACGTCGTAGCCGGCGCGCTCCAGCGCCTTGACGAGAAAACGACGCATGTCCTCATCGTCTTCCGCGAGAAGAATTCTTGCCATCTGTGCGTCCGGAACCCTGTTTTCGAACCGGCACAAAAGCCGATTCGCCCTCTCAATCGTATATGCCTTCGACATGGTAAACATCAAGTGAATGGCGCGTTTGCGCGCAAAAGAGCGATGGCTGGACAGGAGCGAGGCGCGGTGGCACATCAGGAAGATGGAAGGGCGTGCGAGCGCGAAAAGGCGTCAATGAACGAGCATCCGGATTTCTCCCATCGTGCGCCCTTCGAGGTCGCGCGGCCGCAGCGGCAGACGGTGCCCTTCGTCTTCAACTCGCCGCATAGCGGGGCCGTCTATCCGCAGCGCTTTCTCGACATGGCCCGGCTCGACCCGCATGCGATCCGCAGGTCCGAGGACTGCTACGTCGACGATCTGTTTTCCGGCGTCACCGACCTTGGCGCGCCGTTCCTGAAGGCGCACTTCCCGCGCGCCTATCTCGACGTGAACCGCGAGCCCTGGGAACTCGACCCGCGCATGTTCGCAACGCCCCTGCCGCCCTACGCCAACACGCGCTCGGCGCGTGTCGCAGGCGGCCTCGGCACCATCCCGCGCCTCGTCGGCGAAGGGCAGGAGATCTATGCGGCCAAGCTGCCGCTCGAAGAGGCGGTCGGCCGCATCGAAGGTATCTACAAGCCCTATCACGACCGGCTGCGGGGCCTGATCGGCGCGACGCACAAGACGTTCGGCATCGCCGTCCTGATCGACTGCCATTCGATGCCGGCGACGATCCGCCTGCCCGAAACGCGCATCCGGCCCGATTTCATCATCGGCGACCGTTTCGGCATGTCGTGCCGCTCGGATCTTTCGGAAGCCGCGATCGGCCATCTGGCGAGCCGAGGCTATATGGTGGCGCACAACAAGCCCTATGCCGGCGGATTCATCACCGAGCATTACGGCCGGCCCGCGCGTGGCATCCACGCGCTGCAGGTCGAGATCAACCGCAGCCTCTACATGGACGAGGAGAAGCTGGTGCCGAATGGCGGCTACGACCAGATTCGCCGCGACCTCAATGAACTCGCCGCCTGCCTGATCGACCACTTCGCCCCGCCCGGCGAACTGCCCATCGCGGCCGAATAGGCAAAAAAAGACCGCCCTTGCGGGCGGTCGAAGTCTAGGGAGGAAACGCCCAAGAAGGGCATTGACGGGCGAACCCGTCGACCTCCAGATTATGCTGCAGCGCACAATTGTCAAGCGAGCGCGAAAATGCCACTTGCGCGGGCGACATCCAGCGGAGCCCCTTGATGGACGTGACCCCCGAATTTCTGCGCAGCCTGGCTGTGGAAGCCGCCAACGAAACGCTGCCGCGCTTTCGCCGGACGAACGACGTGGCGAACAAGCTGGAAGGCGGGTTCGACCCCGTGACGGAGGCTGACCGCGAGGCCGAGCGCGCGATCCGGCGGCGGATCGAGGCGGATTTTCCGGACCACGGAATCCTCGGCGAGGAATTCGGCCCGCACAACCTGCCGAACCGCCATTGCTGGGTGATCGACCCGATCGACGGCACCCGCGCCTTCATCTCCGGCCTGCCGCTCTGGGGCACGCTGGTGGGGCTCCTGGAGGACGGCGATGCCGTCGCCGGCATGATGAGCCAGCCATTCACGGGCGAGCTGTTTTATGCGACCGGCGGCAAGGCGCGGTACGAGGGACCGGGCGGGCCGCGCGATCTTCGGGTAAGGGCAACGACCGACCTGCGCCACGCGACGCTCTGCACCACGACGCCGTCGCTGTTCCTCGACGACGCGCGCACCAGCTACGACCAGCTCGAAATGGCGGTGCAGCTCGCCCGCTACGGCACCGATTGCTACGCATACTGCATGCTGGCGGCCGGCCAGGTCGACCTCGTAGTCGAGACGGGCCTGCAGGCCTACGACATCGTCGCGCTGATCCCGATCATCGAGGCGGCGGGCGGCGTCATCACGTCGCGCACCGGCGGGCCGGCGGAGACCGGCGGGTTCGTGGTGGCCGCGGCGACGCCGCAACTGCATGCGGCGGCGCTGGAGATGCTGAACCGCTGACTACCGCGGCAGGACCGTGGTCCCCATCAGATCCCTGTCGATCGCGTGCGCGGCCTGGCGGCCCTCGCGGATCGCCCAGACGACGAGCGACTGGCCGCGGCGCACGTCGCCGGCGATGTAGAGCTTGTCGATGTTGCTCTTGTAGTCGCGGTCGTCGGCGGTGACGTTGCGCGAGCCGCGCTTGTCGGTGACGGTGCCGAGACGCTCGCCGAGCTGGTCGGTCAGGCCGCCGACGAGCGGACCGGCGAAGCCGATGGCGATGAAGGCGAGGTCGGCCTTGATGATGAATTCGGTGCCGGCGATCGGCTTGCGCTTCTCGTCGACTTCGCAGCACTTGACGCCGGTAAGAACGCCGTCCTCGTCGCCGACGAATTCGAGCGTGGCGACCTGGAACTCGCGGTCGGCGCCCTCGGCCTGGGAGGACGAGGTGCGCATCTTCGTCGCCCAGTAGGGCCAGACGGTGAGCTTGTCTTCCTTTTCGGGCGGCTGCGGGCGGATGTCGAGCTGGGTGACGCGCACCGCGCCCTGGCGGAACGAGGTGCCGACGCAGTCCGACGCCGTGTCGCCGCCGCCGACGACGACGACATGCTTGCCGCCGGCGAGAATCGGCGCGGCGGCCCATGCGCGCGACTGGATGTCCTCGCCGCCGACGCGCCGGTTCTGCTGGACGAGATAGGGCATCGCGTCATGGACGCCGTGGAACTCGCGGCCGGGAATGCCGGCCGGGCGCGGGTTTTCAGAGCCGCCGCAATAAAGCACCGCGTCGAACTCGGCAGTGAGATCGTCCATCGTCCTGTCGGTGCCGATGTCGATGCCGCAATGGAAGGTGACGCCTTCGCCCTTCATCTGCTCGACGCGCGCGTCGATATACTTCTTCTCGATCTTGAAGTCCGGAATGCCATAGCGCATCAGCCCGCCGGGCTTCGACTCCCGCTCGAAGACGTGGACGTCGTGGCCGACGCGGCCAAGCTGCTGCGCCGCGGCCATGCCGGCCGGACCGGAGCCGATGATCGCGACGCGCTTGCCGGTCTTGGTGGCGGACGGCTGCGAGCGGATCAGGCCCTTCTCATAGGCCTTGTCGGCGATCGCCTGCTCGACCGTCTTGATGGCGACCGGGATGTCCTCGAGGTTCAGCGTGCAGGCTTCCTCGCAAGGCGCGGGGCAGATGCGGCCGGTCCATTCGGGGAAGTTGTTGGTCGAGTGCAGGTTGCGGATCGCCCCTTCCCAGTCCTTCTGATAGACGAGGTCGTTCCAGTCGGGGATCTGGTTGTGGACGGGGCAGCCCGTCGGCCCGTGACAGAACGGGATGCCGCAATCCATGCAGCGCGCGGCCTGTTTCTCGACCTCCGGCTCCGACATCGGAAGCGTGAACTCCCGGAAATGACGGATGCGGTCCGACGCCGGCTGGTACTTGTGAACCTGCCGGTCGATCTCGAGAAAGCCTGTTACCTTGCCCATAGTTCAGTCCAATCGTCTGCGAGCCGCAGGGCTCCGAAATGCGATCAAGGGTGGAGGCAGACGGCCTATTCGGCCGCCACGCCCATGCGCATGCGTTCCATTTCGATCAGCGCGCGCTTGTATTCGACCGGCATGACCTTGCGGAATTTCGGGCGGTAGTCGGCCCAGTTGTCCAGGATGGTCTGGCCGCGCTGCGAGCCCGTGTAGTCGACATGGTTGCGGATGAGTTGGTAGAGGCGTTCCTCGTCGTGGCTCGTCATGTCGGCCTGCACGTCGACGCGGCCCTTGTGGTCGATGTCGCCGCCGTGGTGGTGGAGGCGTTCGAGGAGTTCGTCTTCCTCGGGCACCGGCTCCAGCTCGACCATGGCCATGTTGCAGCGCTCGGCGAAGTCGCCCGCCTCGTCCAGAACATAGGCGATGCCGCCCGACATGCCAGCCGCGAAGTTGCGGCCCGTCTGGCCGAGGACGACGACGACGCCGCCGGTCATGTATTCGCAGCCATGGTCGCCGACGCCCTCGACGACGGCGATCGCGCCCGAATTGCGCACCGCGAAGCGCTCGCCCGCGACGCCCCGGAAATAGCACTCGCCCTCGATCGCGCCATAGAGGACCGTGTTACCGACGATGATCGACTCCTCGGCGGTGATGCGGGTGTTTTCCGGCGGGCGGATGACGATCTTGCCGCCCGAAAGCCCCTTGCCGACATAGTCGTTGCCGTCGCCGACGAGCGTGAAGGTCACGCCCTTGGCGAGGAAGGCGGCAAAGGACTGGCCGGCGGTCCCGGTCAGCGTCACCGAGATCGTGTCCTCGCGCAGGCCCTTGTGTCCGAACCGCTTGGCGACCTCGCCCGACAGCATCGCGCCGGTGGAGCGGTCGACATTGCGGATGTCGGCGGCGATCTCGACCTTCTGGCGCGCGTCGAGGGCGGGCGCCGCCTCGGCGATCAGCTTGCGGTCGAGGACGTCGTCGATCGGATGCGTCTGGCGCTCGGTCCAGTAGGTCGCTTCCTTGGGCGCGTCGGGCTTGTAGAACATCTTCGAGAAGTCGAGCCCCTTCGACTTCCAGTGCGCGAAGGCGTCGTCCTTGGCCAGAAGCTCGGATTTGCCGATGATCTCGTCGATCCGGCGGTAGCCCATCTCGGCCAGAAGCTGGCGCACCTCCTCGGCGATGAAGAAGAAGAAGTTGATGACGTGCTCGGGCGTGCCCTTGAAGCGCTTGCGCAGCACCGGGTCCTGCGTGGCGACGCCGACCGGGCAGGTGTTGAGGTGGCACTTGCGCATCATGATGCAGCCGGCGGCGATGAGCGGAGCGGTCGAGAAGCCGAACTCGTCGGCGCCCAGAAGCGCGCCAACGATGACGTCGCGGCCGGTGCGAAGCCCGCCATCGACCTGCAGCGCGACGCGGGAGCGCAGGCCGTTCAGCACCAGCGTCTGGTGCGTTTCGGCAAGGCCCATTTCCCAAGGGCTGCCGGCATGCTTGATCGAGGTGAGCGGCGAAGCGCCGGTGCCGCCGTCATAGCCGGAGATGGTGATGTGATCCGCGCGCGCCTTGGCGACGCCCGCCGCGACCGTGCCGACACCGACTTCGGAGACGAGCTTGACCGAGACGTCGGCGGCCGGATTGACGTTCTTCAGATCGTAGATGAGCTGCGCCAGATCCTCGATCGAATAGATGTCGTGATGCGGCGGCGGCGAGATGAGCCCCACCCCTTGCGTGGAGTGCCGCACCTTGGCGATGGTCGCATCGACCTTGTGGCCGGGCAACTGGCCGCCCTCGCCGGGCTTGGCGCCCTGCGCGACCTTGATCTGCATCATGTCGGAATTGACGAGATATTCCGCCGTCACGCCGAAGCGGCCCGACGCGACCTGCTTGATGGCCGAGCGCTCGGGATTGCGCGAGCCGTCCGGCAGCGGGAAGTAGCGATCCGGCTCCTCGCCGCCCTCGCCCGTGTTCGACTTGCCGCCAATCCGGTTCATCGCGACCGCGAGCGTCGAGTGCGCCTCTCTGGAGATCGAACCGAACGACATCGCGCCGGTGGAGAAGCGCTTGACGAGTTCGACCGCAGGCTCGACCTCGTCGAGCGGAACGGCTGCGCGGCCGCTCTCCTCGGCGGTCAGTATCTTGAACAGGCCGCGGATCGACTTGGCGTCGGCCGTGTGGCTGTCGATCTGGGCGGAATACTGCTTGAACGTCTCCCACGAGTTGAGACGCACCGAATGCTGGAGCGTCGCGACCGCGTCGGGCGACCAGACATGCGCCTCGCCGCGCACGCGGTAGGTGTATTCGCCGCCGACCTCGAGCGCGTTCTTCAGCACCGGGTCCTCGCCGAAGGCGGATGCGTGGCGGCTGACGGTCTCGCCCGCGACCTCTTCCAGTCCGACGCCTTCGATGGTCGTCGCCGTGCCGGAGAAATACTGGTCGACGAAGGCAGAGTTCAGGCCGATCGCGTCGAAGATCTGCGCGCCGCAATAGGACTGGTAGGTCGAGATGCCCATCTTGGACATGACCTTCAGGATGCCCTTGCCGATCGACTTGATGTAGCGATAGACGACCTCGTGCGCATCGACCTCCGGCGGGAAGTCGCCGCGGCGGTGCATCTCGGTCAAGGTGTCGAAGGCGAGGTAGGGGTTGATCGCTTCGGCGCCATAGCCGGCCAGGCAGGCGAAGTGGTGCACCTCGCGCGGCTCGCCGGATTCGACGACGAGCCCGACCGCCGTGCGCAGGCCCTTGCGGATGAGGTGGTGGTGGACCGCCGCCGTCGCGAGCAGCGCGGGGATGGCGATGCGGTCCGGCCCGACCTGGCGATCCGACAGGATGATGATGTTGTAGCCACCGACGACCGCCGCCTCCGCGCGGTCGCACAGCCGATCGACAGCGCCCTGCATGCCGGCCGCGGCTTCGACGGTCGCATAGGTGATGTCGATCGTCTTGGTGTCGAAACGGTCCTCGGTGTGGCCGATGGAGCGGATCTTTTCGAGGTCGCCATTGGTCAGGATCGGCTGGCGCACTTCGAGCCGCTTGCGGCGCGAGGAGCCGACAAGGTCGAAGATGTTCGGGCGCGGGCCGATGAAGGAGACGAGGCTCATGACGAGTTCCTCGCGGATCGGGTCGATCGGCGGGTTCGTCACCTGGGCGAAGTTCTGCTTGAAATAGGTGTAGAGCAGCTTCGACTTGTCGGACATCGCCGAGATCGGCGTGTCGGTGCCCATCGAGCCGACAGCTTCCTGTCCGGTCGTCGCCATCGGCGACATCAGGATGCGCGTGTCTTCCTGCGTATAGCCGAAGGCCTGCTGGCGATCGAGCAGCGAGACGTCCTTGCGAAGCGCGCGCGGCTCGACCGGCTTCAGCTCCTCGAGGATGAGTTGGGTGTTCTTCAGCCACTGCGTATAGGGGTGCTGCGAGGCGATCTCGGCCTTGATCTCGTCGTCGGAGACAATGCGGCCTTCTTCGAGGTCGATCAGGAGCATGCGGCCGGGCTGCAGCCGCCACTTGGTGACGATTTTCTCCTCCGGCACCGGCAGGACGCCGGCTTCCGAGGCCATGATGACGCGGTCGTCGTCGGTGACGATGTAGCGCGCGGGGCGAAGGCCATTGCGGTCGAGCGTCGCGCCGATCTGGCGCCCGTCGGTGAAGACGACGGCGGCCGGCCCGTCCCACGGCTCCATCAGCGCGGCGTGATATTCGTAGAAGGCGCGGCGCTCGTCGCTCATCAGCTTGTTGCCGGCCCAGGCTTCCGGGATCAGCATCATCATGGCGTGCGCGAGCGTGTAGCCGCCCTGGAACAGGAATTCGAGCGCGTTGTCGAAGCAGGCCGTGTCCGACTGTCCCTCATAGGAGATCGGCCACAGCTTGGAGATGTTGTTGCCGAAGAGTTCGGAATCGACCGAGGCCTGTCGCGCCGCCATCCAGTTGTTGTTGCCGCGCACCGTGTTGATCTCGCCATTGTGGGCGACCATTCGGTAGGGATGCGCGAGCTTCCACGACGGGAAAGTGTTGGTCGAGAAACGCTGGTGGACGAGGATCAGCGCCGTCTCGAAGCGCGGATCGGTCAGGTCCTTGTAATAGGCGCCGACCTGATAGGCGAGGAACATGCCCTTGTAGACGATGGTGCGCGCCGACAGCGACACGCAATAGGCGCCGATGTCCTTATTGTGGTGCTCGGCGTAAATGCGGCCCGAGATGACCTTGCGCAGGAGGTAAAGCCGCGCCTCGTATTCCTCGTCGTCCTCGATATCGGCCGGACGGCCGATGAAGACCTGGCGGTGATGCGGCTCGGCGGCGACGATCTCCGGCGCCTTCGACAGCGACGAATTGTCGACCGGGACGTCGCGGAAGCCGATCAGCGGCAGCCCTTCGGACTGCGCGGATTCGGCGATGATCTCGTCGACATGGGCGCGCAGTTCCGCATCCTGCGGCATGAACCAATGGCCGACGCCGTACTGGCCAAGCGGCGGCAGTTCGATGCCCTGCGCGGCCAGTTCCTCGCGGAAGAAGCGGTCGGGAATCTGAACCAGCACGCCTGCGCCGTCGCCGACGAGCGGATCGGCGCCGACGGCGCCGCGATGCGTCAGGTTCTCGAGCATGAACAGACCGTCCTTGACGATCTGATGCGACTTCACGCCCTTCATGTTGGCGACGAAGCCGACGCCGCACGCATCGTGCTCGTTGCGCGGATCGTAAAGACCCTGCGCGTCGGGAAGACCGGCCTTGCGGGCAGTCGCTTTGGCATGGGCGGCCGGCATCGTGGCGGTCGTCACAGCTTGCGTCTTCTCGCTCATGGTCGTCTCTCCGTCGAGCCCGAAATCCGGGCGGTCGTCTCGTCCTCCGGGCCCGCCGTCCGGCAGACCCAATGTGCAGTCGCGGCAAATCTGTCGAAGGGCTCATCACCGACCAGCGAAACGGCTGTCTGCCGACCGGTCGGCGCATGGCCGGTACATCGTGCCGAGCGGCGGTGCCGACATCCGAAAACGCACGGCGATCTTAATCCGCACGGCACGGGATCGGCAAACCGCAAATAAGACAGCAATGCTGTCCTAAATTCCGTATGACAGAAATCAAAAGCCCGCACAAGATGCAAGTGCAAAAAATTGAGGCGTTTGGCGAAAGATTGTTTCGCCACTCGGGGCAGCGCCGCAATCTTCAAAATCGGCCGGCATATGTGGGAGGCCCGGCTCTTGCCACTTTCGCGCCGACCTGATTTCTGGAGCCGACTCTCCAAGGGAATGGCACGCTTCATGTATTTCGCATCCGACAACTGGGCCGGCGCCCACCCCGACATCGCCCGCAACCTCGTCACCCGCTCCGCCGGCTTCGCGCCGGCCTACGGCGCGAGCGACATCGACAAGGCTGTCGAAGAGCGCTTCTGCGAAATCTTCGAGCGCGACGTCGCGGTGTTCTTCGTCGGCACGGGCACGGCGGCCAATTCGCTGGCGCTGACGGCCTATGACCGCGCCGGCGGCGTCTCGTTCTGCCACCGCGAGGCGCATGTGATCGCCGACGAATGCGGCGCGCCGGAATATTTCATGGGCGGCTCGCGGCTCCATGCCGTCGATGGCCCGCTCGGCCGGATGGAGACCGACAGGCTGAAGGCCGCCATCGAACGCTTTCCGCCCGCCTTCGTCCATGGCGGACGCCCCGCGGCGGTGACGATCACGCAGGCGACGGAGGTCGGCACGGTCTATTCGCTGGCGCAGATCGACGCGATGTCCGGTCTTGCCAAGGAGCACGGCATTCCGCTCCACATGGACGGCGCACGCTTTGCCAATGCGCTCGTCTCGCTCGACGTGTCGGCGGCAGAGATGACCTGGAAGCGCGGCGTCGACGTTCTTTCCTTCGGCGGCACCAAGAATGGCTGCTGGTGCGCGGAGGCGGTGGTCTTCTTCAATCCCGACGAGGCAAAGGACTTTCCCTTCGTGCGCAAGCGCGCGGCGCAGCTCTTTTCCAAGTCGCGCTTCATCGCCGCGCAGTTCGAGGCTTACTTCGCCGACGATTTGTGGCTGAAGACCGCCCGGCATTCCAACGCGATGGCGACGCGGCTCGCCGGCCACTTCACCACCTCGCCCAATGCCCGGCTCGGCTGGGCGCCGCAGGCGAACGAGGTGTTCCCGATTCTCGGCAAGGGGCTGGTCGACGAGTTGAAGGACAAGGGCGCCGTCTTCTACGCCTGGCCAACGCCGGCCGGGCTCGATGTCGGACCGGACGAAACACTCTGCCGCTTCGTGACGAGCTTCGCCGCCACCGAGGCGGATGTCGACGGGATCGGCAAGCTTATTGCATAATCACGCGCTAATTCAGCGTTACGTGATCTTGCTGCGGGGGCTAACGGATGCCGGCGTGAGAATGCCGGCATTTTTCATGCCTGCTCGTTGATTTCCCAGTGATGCGGCGCGTCGCCATGTTGTCCTGGCCGGTGACAAGGCCGGACGAACATCCAAGGGAGCATCATCCAATGTCCACACGTAACGCTTTCAGCGCCGCCTATCTGGCCGCCGCAGTCGCCTCCGCCGTGACCGCGAGCAGCCTCATCGCGCCGGGTAACGCCGTCGCCCAGGAAAAGGAGCGCTGCTACGGCGTTTCGCTGGCCGGCGCGAACGACTGCGCGGCCGGTCCCGGCACGACCTGCGCGGGCACCTCCAAGGTCGACTATCAGGGCAATGCCTGGACCTATGTCGAAAAGGGCACTTGCGCGACCATCGAACTGCCCGAACAGCGCATGGGTTCGCTCGAAGCGCTCGATCGCGATCTGCCCGACGCCGGCTGATCGAGCGATCCGCTGAAAGACAAGGCCGGAAGGACGACGGACATGAACGTCAATGTCACCGATCTTCACCGCCGGGAGCAGCGCTTTCCGGCCTTCGACGCGGCGGGGCTGGCCGGCACCAGCTTCAAGCCGGAGCACTTTCGCGAGATCGAGGCCGACGCGACGATCGACGGCTTCTTCGAAATTCATGCCGAGAACTACATGGGCGAAGGCGGGCTGCCGCACCGGCTTCTGGAACGGCTTCGCGCGCGCTATCCGGTTTCGCTTCATGGCGTGTGCATGTCGATCGGCGGCGAGGCGCCGCTGTCGCAGGACCACCTGAAACGCTTCAAGGCTCTGGTCGACCGCTACGAGCCCGCGCTTGTCTCCGAGCATCTGGCCTGGTCGACGCATGACGACGTCTTCTACAATGACCTCCTACCCCTGCCCTATACCGAGGCGACGCTCGCCCGCGTTGCCGACCACGTCGACGAGATGCAGGAGACGATCGGCCGGCCGATCCTGCTCGAGAACCCTGCCACCTATCTGCTGTTCGCAAAATCGACCTTCGCCGAGCAGGATTTCCTGTGCGAGATCGTGAGGCGCACGGGCTGCGGCCTGCTGCTCGACGTCAACAACGTCTTCGTCTCCGCCACCAATCACGGCACGGACGCCTGGAGCTATCTGACGTCCTTCCCACTTCAACATGTCGGCGAGATTCACCTTGCAGGCCATGCCGAGGACGAGGATGCGGACGGCCGACGCCTCCTCATCGACAGCCATGACGGGCCGGTCGCCGATCCGGTCTGGGCGCTCTACGAACGCGTGATCGCTCGGACCGGACCGGTGGCGACACTGGTGGAATGGGATTCCGCCATCCCTGCCTGGCCGATCCTCAAGCGCGAAGCGCTGGCTGCGGGCGCCATTCTCGCGCGCCATGCGCCGAACAGGATGCTGGGCCATCGCCATGGATGATTTCGCGCCCGCGCTTCTCGATCCCGATCGCCCCGCACCGCCCGGCCTGCATTCTGCCTTTCGGCGCGATGATGCCGGGCGCTTTTCCGTCTACCGCAACAATGTCGCATCGAGCCTGATCAAGGCGCTGGGCGAAATCTTCCCGGCGACGCGCCGCATTGTCGGCGACCGCTTCTTCGACGCGATAGCATATGCCTTCATCGTCGACCATCCGCCGGATTCGCCGCTGCTCTTTCGGTATGGCGCCGGTTTTCCCGCCTTCGTCGAAGCCTTCGAACCGGCAGGGAAGATGCCGTATCTGGCCGATCTCGCATCGCTCGAGAAAAGCTGGCTCGACGCCTGGCACGCGGCAGATGCGGAACCGCTGGACGGAGAGGCGTTGGCGTCTATGCCGGTCGCGCAACTGCCCTTGTGCCGCCTGATCGCGCATCCGGCGGCGCGCATCGTCATGTCGCGCTTCGCCATAGCCGACCTGTTCCGCGCCAATCGCGAGCAGGTAGGCGCGAGCCGCATCGATGCGTCGGTGGCGCAAACCGTTCTGGTGACGCGACCAGCCTATTCGGTGACTTTAGCCACTATCGTTGATGACCAGCGTGTCTTCATGCAGGCGCTCGTGGATGGTCATCCGCTCGAAGCCGCAGCCGAGGCGGCGCTCGCCTGCAACAGGGCCTTCGACCTCGGAGCGGGCCTGACGCTCGTTCTCCAGTCGGGCGCCTTTCAGGCCGTTGGAAGGACGGATCGATGAGAGAACAGGCAACGCGCATTTACGACAAGGTCACGTCGCGGCTCGAGGCCGCGGGCGACCGCTGGCTGCTCGGGCTCGCCGCCCGGCTGGTTTTCGCCGCGACGCTGCTCTTCTATTTCTGGAACTCCGCCCGCACGAAGATCGGCGATGGATATCTCGGCCTTTTCACCGTTTCGGACAATGCCTACTACCAGATCGCCCTTCCGGCCGTGGAAGCGGCCGGCGGTGACGTCTCGCAGGTCGCCTTCCTGCCCTGGGGGCTGATGGTCTGGGCCGGCACCTATGCCGAATTCCTGCTGCCACTCCTGATCGTCGTGGGGCTGGCGACGCGTCTTGCGGCTGCCGTCATGATCGCCTTCGTCAGCGTCCAGAGCCTCGTCGACATCTTCGTCCATCAGGTCGGCGCCGACACGACGGGGGCCCCGTTCGACCGTTTTTCCGACGGCCTCATCCTCGACCAGCGCCTTTTCTGGGTGTTCCTGTTCACCGTCCTGATCGTCAAGGGCGCCGGCGCACTTTCGCTCGACGCCGCAATCCTCAAACGCAAAGCGGCGCCCGCAAGGGGCGCCGCCATCTCGTCGCGAAACGCGCAGCTTAGTTGACCGCGTTGCCTTCGATCTGCTTCGCGGAGGCCGGCGTCGGCTGGATCGCGATCTTGCGCGGCTTCATTTCTTCCGGCACCGAACGCTTCAGGTCGATGTGGAGAAGGCCGTTCTTCAACAGCGCGCCCACGACCTCGACATGGTCGGCAAGCTGGAAGCGGCGCTCGAAGGCGCGCGAGGCGATGCCGCGATGCAGGAACTCGGACGTCTCGTCCTTGGTCTCCGGCTTCTCGCCCTTGACGGTCAGCACGTTGCGATGGGCCTCGATCGAGATGTCGTCCTCGGCAAAGCCCGCAACGGCCATCGAGATGCGGTAGGCGTCCTCGCCGGTGCGCTCGATGTTGTAGGGCGGATAGGACTGGCCGTTATCGGGCTGCGCCAGCGAATCGAGCATCGTGAAGAGGCGGTCGAAGCCGACGGTCGAGCGATAGAGCGGCGAAAAATCAACATGACGCATGGTCTGTTCTCCAGTTGAGCAACATGGTTTGCGAGTGGAGCATCTGTCGGAAAACGCATCGGTCTTTCCGGTCGATGTCCAGCGGCCCCGACATCGGCGACCGCACGCCAGATGTGGTTTTTCGCCCGCGCGCTTTCAAGAGTTTCGCGCACCGCCGAAACGATGAACGGAATATGAACCGCCGCTTCGGATTCCGTTCAGCCCGCGACCGCTAACTTCCACTCATCGAATTCGAACAGGCGGCCTTCCAGCCACTTGGTCGTCTCCGAAGCCGGACCGGGTGTAACGTCCCTTCCTCCCGGTTCGTCAGAGGCCGGAAGCTCCCACAAGGATCTTCCGGCCTTACCTTTTTCAGGGCCGCCGCTTCGATAGTCTTTGCCTTTGGCCGCGCCGCTTTCTATCACGGCTCCATGACCGACCAGATCTTCGCCAGCGCCGGCAATCCCATCCCTGAACAGGCCCAGGCCGGCATGTTCGCGGGCAAGGGCGGCATCAAGCTGCGCTATGCGCGCTTTGCCGCGACGGGCCGCCCGCTCAAGGGCACGGTGCTGATCTTTCCCGGCCGCAACGAGGCGATCGAGAAGTATTTCGAGACCGTCCGCGAGTTGCAGGAGCGGGGCTTCGGCGTCGCGCTGTTCGACTGGCGCGGCCAGGGCGGATCGCAGCGCCTGACCCGCAATCCGCGGCGCGGCTATGTCCGCTCCTTCGACGACCATGTCGCCGACATCGATCGCTTCCTCGAGCACATCGTGCTGCCGGACTGCCGCGCGCCGTTCTATCTGATCGGCCATTCGACCGGCGCGCTGACTGCGCTCTTCGCCGCGCGCAAATTGACCAACCGCATCCGCCGCATGGTGCTGCTCGCCCCGCTCCTGACGCTGGAGCGCATTCCGGTGCGCATGGACACGCTGCGCCGCGCGACCGGCCTCCTGACCGCGCTCGGCTTCGGCCGCATGTTTCTCGCGCGCGGGCAAAGGCGGCCGGCAAGGCAGGTCTTCGAGGGCAACATCGTCACCAGCGACCCGGAACGCTTTGCGCGCAACCAGGCGATCTACGAGGAGCATCCGGCGCTGGGGCTCGGCGCGACGACGGTCGGCTGGGTCCATGCGGCGACGGTCGCCGCGGCGCGCGTCCATGAGCGCGACTTCCTGCGCGATCACCGCATCCCGACGCTTCTGGTCGCCGCCGGTGCCGACACGCTCGTCTCGACGCCGGCGATCGAAGCCTATGCGCGCCAGTTGCGCGGCGCCTCGCTCGTCACCATCGACGGCGCGCAGCACGAGATATTGCAGGAAGCCGACCGCTATCGCGAGCAGTTCTGGGCGGCGTTCGACGCATTCGTACCGGGCGAGATTCCCGAACTGGTCTAGGGTGTGTTGATATTCAGGCCTGAGCGGCCTGCAAATGACGGGTTTCTGCGCTTCCGGTGCTCAGGTACCCGAACGTACATTCCGCTCCGGTTCTCGAAACCCATCATTTTCGGCACGCTCAGTCCTGAATCTTAACACACCCTTGATCAGGACCGCCGCACGCTCTTGAGTTCCTTGGCGAACGGCCAGGTCGTGTGCGCCATGGTCTCGATGCCGGACGCGGTCAGCGCCGCGCCGAAGAGGAAGCCCTGCAGAAGGTCGGGCTTGATGTGCTCGGCGAGCGTTTTCAACTGCTCGAACGTCTCCACGCCCTCGATCGTCACCGTCAGGCCGAGCGGGCGCGACATGTTGACGATGCCGCGCAGGAGTTCGAGCGCGCGCTCGTTCTGCGTCACGTCGATGAGGAAGGACCGGTCGATCTTGATCTTGTCGAGCGGCAGCGTGTGAAGGTAGCTCAGCGAGGAATAGCCGGTGCCGAAATCGTCGAGCGCGATGCGGACGCCGATCTTCTTCATCTGCTCGATGTAGCGCCGCGTCATCGCCTTGTCGTCGAGAAGCGCCGTCTCCGTCACTTCGATCTCGAGGCGGCGCGGGCAAAGTCCGCTCTGGTCGAGCGCGCGGCGGACATGGTCGATGATGTCGGCCGAGCGGAAATCCTTCGCCGACAGGTTGACGGACACGCCGATATGCTCCGGCCAGCGCGCGCATTGCGCCGTCGCGGCCTCCAGCACGAAATGGCTGATCTCGGAGACGATGCCCATCTCCTCGGCAAGCGGAATGAAGACGGCCGGCGAGATCGGCCCGAGTTCGGGATGGTCCCAGCGGCAGAGCGCCTCGCAGGTCGAGATCTGCATCGTGTCCATCGCCACGATCGGCTGGTAGACGACGCGCAACCCCTTGGCCGCGATCGCCGAGCGCAGGTCGGCCTTGAGGAGCTGCTTGCGGCGGAAGGCCTGGTCCATCTCGTCTTCGAAGAGATGCCAGGAGGCCTTGCCGAGTTCCTTGGCCTTGTAGAGCGCAAGGTCCGCCTTCACCACCATGCCGTCGACATCGGCGCCATGGACGGGGGCGAGCACCGCTCCGGCCGAGGCCTGGATGCGAAGCGCGTGGCCGGCGACGTCGACGTCGCCCTTGAGCGCGGCGAAGATGGCGTCCATGCGCGCCGCAAAGGCGGTCTCGTCGAGAACGTCGTCGAAATAGAGCGCGAATTCGTCGCCGCCGAACCGGCTGACGAAGATGTCCTCGCTCTCGAACTGCCGGAGCTTCTCGGCGACGGCATAGATGAGCCCGTCGCCGACCGGATGGCCGAGCGTGTCGTTGACCGTCTTGAAATCGTCGAGGTCGAAGACGACGAGGCCGATCGTGCGGCGCCGGTCTCCGACCGCGACGGCATCGGCCACCAGCTCGTTAAAATATTCGCGGTTCGGCAGGCCGGTCAGCCCGTCATAGCGGGCCATGTAGCGGATCTTGTCCTCGGATTCGACGCGCTGCGTCACCTCCTCGAAGGTGATGACGCCGAGTTCGTCGCGGCCGGAGCGCGCGGTGAATTCGAGATAGCGCCCGTCCGTCAGCTTCAGGAGCAGCTTGCGGTCGCGCCCCTCGCGGATCGCCTTCATCAGTTCGACATCGGCGAAATTGGCGTCGGAGGTCGACAGGAGCCCGCCGGCGGCGACGCGCAGGAGCAGCGCCTTCAAGGTGCGGTTCTGGAGTTGCGAGGCATCCTCGAAGCCGAGCGCGGAGGCGGCCTGGCTGTTCGAGACCACGGCCTTGCCTTCCGGGCTGAGCATGACCAGGCCGTGCGGCATGGTGTTGAGCGCGCGGTCGAAGCGCTGCGCGAGATATTTGGAGTTGCGCTCTTCCGAGATCGCCGCGAACAGCATCGTGCGCACGTTCTCTGCCATCTTGGCGATGATGAACATGAACGGGATGATGTAGAGGCCGAGGACGAAATAGTTGAGATCGCCCTTGAGGATCAGGCCGAGCGCGATCGGCAGGACGCCGGTGACGGCGAGGACGGCGACCATGCGCTTGGAGCCGTAATTGCGCCCGACGATGGTGACGGAGCCGCCCATGATGACCGCAACGGCGGCGAGTTCGCCGAAGGCGTCGGGAATGAGCACGATCGAGGTGAAGCAGAAGGCGCCGGCGCAGGCGCCCTGGATCGCGCCGCCGACGATGTAGGACCGTTCCGCCCGTCGTGCCGAAGGAACGTCGATGATCGCGTTCGTCGTCTGCACGCGCCGGATCGACCAGTAGCGATAGAAGGCCGACAGGAACAGCGCCGCGCCGAGCCCCGCATAAACGACGTTTTCCGTCGTGCGGTAGACCAGGAGCGCGATCAGCCCCTGGCACAGGCCGCCGATCAGCAGGATGCCCGGATCGTTGAACAACGACCGGACAAAGCCGACATAGATGTCCTGTGGAACGGAGTTTCGGGCGCTCTTCAACTCGGGGTCCTGGTTTTTGCCGGTCTTAGCAGTGCCAGAACCCCATTAAATAAAGATTGATGCCCTGCCGAAAGTCTTCACTCGGCCGCTTCCAGACGCGGCGCGGCGGGTGCGGCCTTGAGACGCTCGACGAGACGCGCGCGCTCGGCTGTCGCCTTGGCCGCATTTGCCGCCTTGACGTGGCCGAAGCCGCGAATGGCCGCAGGCAGCGAGGCGAGCGCCGTCGCCTCGACGATGCGGCCGGGCGCAACGAGCGAGCGGATGAGTTCGAGGTCGCGCTCATAGGCCGCCAGCAGCTCCCGCTCGTGCCGCCGTTCGGCCGTGTAGCCGAAGAGGTCGAGTGGCGTGCCGCGGAGGCCCTTGAAGCGCGCGAGGACGCCGAACGCCTTCATCATCCACGGCCCGAAGCTCGACTTGCGCGCGACGCCGTCGGAGCCCTTGCGGCCGAGGATCGGCGGGGCGAGGTGGAATTCGAGCCGCTCGTAGTCGGAAAACTCGCGCGCGAGCTGACGCTTGAAACTGCCGTCCGTGTAGAGCCGCGCGACCTCGTACTCGTCCTTGATCGCCATCAGCTTGAAGAGGCTGCGCGCGACCGCTTCGCTGAGCGCGGTCGAGCCCGGCACAGCCGCTTCTTCGGCCTTGCGGATCGAGGCGACGTGCTGCGCGTAGCGGTCGGCATAGGCCGCGTTCTGGTAGTCGGTGAGGAACTCGACGCGGCGCGCGACGATCTCGTCCAGCGTCTCGCTGAGCCTGGTGGCCTTGGTCGCGCCCGCATCGACGAGTTCGGCGATCTCCTGCGGCTTCACGGCGGCGCGGCGGCCCCAGCGGAATGCCTGGAGGTTCATCTTGACGGCCTGGCCGTTGAGCTCGATGGCCTTTTCGATCGCCTCGGACCCCAGCGGCAGGCCGCCGTGCTGGTAGGCGAAGCCGAGCATGAACATGTTGGCTGCGAGCGCATTGCCGAAGAGCGTCTGCGCGGCGCGCGTGGCGTCGAAGAAATGGGCATTCTGCTCGCCGACCGCCTTGCCGATAGCGCGCTTGACGCGCTCGACCGGCAGCGAGAAATCGGCCGAGCGGGTGAAATCGCCCGGCATGACCTCGGCGGTGTTGCCGACGAAGATCGTCTTGCCCTCGCGCGCGGCGGACAGGATCTTGGCGCTGCCGGAGACGACGAGGTCGCAGCCGAGAACCATGTCGGCCTTGCCGGCCGAGACGCGGATGGCGTGGATGTCCTCGGGCGTCTTCGCGATGCGCATGTGGCTGAAGACTGCGCCGCCCTTCTGGGCGAGGCCCGCCATGTCGATGACGCCGCAGCCCTTGCCTTCGAGGTGCGCCGCCATGCCGATGACCGCGCCGATGGTGACGACGCCGGTGCCGCCGATGCCATCGACGATGCCGGACCAGCCGCTGTCAAGAGAAGCGAGCCGCGGTTCGGGAATCCCCTCCAGCGGATCGGCCGCGCCTGCGCGGCCTTCGGCCTTGCGGATCTGCGCGCCATGGACGGTGACGAAGGACGGGCAGAAGCCGTTGACGCAGGAAAAATCCTTGTTGCAGGACGACTGGTCGATGCGCCGCTTGCGGCCGAACTCGGTTTCGAGCGGCTGCACGGAGACGCAGTTGGATTTCACCCCGCAATCGCCGCAGCCCTCGCAGACGAGCTCGTTGATGATGACGCGCTTGTCGGGATCGGGAAACGTGCCGCGCTTGCGCCGGCGGCGCTTTTCGGCCGCGCAGGTCTGGTCGTAGAGGAGGACCGAGACGCCTTCGATTTCGCGCAGCTCGCGCTGGACGGCGTCGAGGTCGTCGCGGTGATGGATCGTGGCGCCGGCCGGGAACTGGACGCGGCCGCCATATTTGTCGGGCTCGTCGGTGACGATGGCGATGCGCTCGACACCCTCGCCGCGCACCTGGTTCGCGATCATGTCGACGGTCAGCCCGCCCTCGTGCGGCTGGCCGCCGGTCATCGCGACGGCGTCGTTGTAGAGGATCTTGTAGGTGATGTTGGCATCGGAGGCGAGCGCGAAGCGCAGCGCCAGCGAGCCGGAATGGTTGTAGGTGCCGTCGCCGAGATTCTGGAAGATGTGGTCGCGCTTGGAGAACGGCGCCTGGCCGACCCACTGCGCGCCCTCGCCGCCCATGGCGGTGAAGCCGACGGTACTGCGATCCATCCACAGCGACATGAAGTGGCAGCCGATGCCGGCGGCGGCGATCGAGCCTTCCGGCACCTTGGTCGAGGAATTGTGCGGGCAGCCCGAGCAGAAATAGGGCGTGCGGTTGGACACGTTCTGCGTCTCGGCCATCATCGCCTGGAACTGGCGCATCTGCGCGACGCGGGCAGCGATCTCCTCCGAATGGCCGATCGTGCGCAGCACGCGTTCGCCGATGGCGATGGCGATGTCGTTCGGGTCGAGCGCGCCGCGCGCCGGGAAGAGCCAGTCGCCGCGCTCGTCCTTCTTGCCGACGATGGCCGGCTGCATGGCGGTGCCGTAGAGGTTCTCGCGCATCTGCACTTCGATCAGCGAGCGCTTTTCCTCCACCACGACGATGGATTCGAGGCCGTCCGCGAACTGGCTGATGTGCTCGTAGTCGAGCGGCCACGGGCACGCGACCTTGAACAGGCGGATGCCGAGCTGATTGGCGCGCGCCTCGTCGATGCCGATGTCGTCGAGCGCCTGGCGCACGTCGAGATAGGACTTGCCGACGGTGATGATGCCGAGCCGCGCGTTCGCGCCGCCCGAATAGACGATGCGGTTGAGCGGATTGGCGCGGATGAAGGCGGCGGCAGCCATGCGCTTGTATTCGTGAAGCCGCGCCTCCTGCCCCATCTGGTCGATCTCGTGGCGGATCGAAAGCCCGCCCTGCGGCATCTCGATCTCGGGCAGCGTGATGTTCACCCGGTCGAGCGAGACGTCGACCGAGGCGGTCGATTCGATGTTGTCCTTGACGCATTTCATCGCCGACCAGACGCCGGCATAGCGCGACAGCGCAAAGCCATAGAGGCCGTAATCGACGAGTTCCTGCACGCCGGCCGGATTGAAGATCGGGCTCATCGTGTCGACGAAGAGGAATTCCGTCGCATGGGCGTTGGTGGAGGATTCGGCCGTGTGATCGTCGCCCATCAGCGCGAGGACGCCGCCATGCGGCGAGGTGCCGGCGAGATTGGCGTGGCGGAAGACGTCGCCCGAACGGTCGACGCCCGGACCCTTGCCGTACCATAGCGCGAAGACGCCGTCATGCCGGCCTTCGCCCAGAAGCTCGGTCTGCTGCGTGCCCCAGCACGCGGTCGCGGCCAGCTCCTCGTTGAGCCCGGCCTGGAAGACGATGTCGGACTGCTGCAGTTCGCGCTTGGCCTTCCACAATTGCTGGTCGAGCCCGCCGAGCGGCGAGCCGCGATAGCCCGACACGAACCCGGCCGTGGACAGACCCGCGCGCCGGTCGCGCTCGCGCTGCATCATCAGCATGCGCACGATCGCCTGCGCGCCGGAAATGAAGATGCGTTCCTTCGCGAGGTCGTATTTGTCGTTCAGCGCGACATCGTGCAGCGTCATGTGGTGCCTCCTCCCGCTCGGCCGACCTGAAAGGTCATCCTGGCTGACCTAATTTCGAGCCCGTCCGAACTTCCGTCAAACCTTTTCGCAGCGTCACCGAAAAGAGCAATACTCGTAAACGATCGCATCATGTCACGGTAACATTGTGTCGCGCTGGCCCGAGCACGCGTTTGGTTGTGTCACAACAGGGGTTTGTTTGCGCCAGCAAAGCTGTTAGACGACCCCCGCGGCACGCCATGGGGGGACCTTTCGGCGCTGGCCGCAACGTGCATTCTGACAGTTTCGGGAACGAGCAAGCCGGGAGACTCCGCAAGAGAGCCGGCGCAAAATCGGGGGGCCTGATGTTCCACGCTCATGCATTCGGCGCGAAGGGGCCGCACGGATGTGCCGTCCGCGCCATCGGGAGGAGCCTGAAATGCGAATCCTAGCAGCCTTGGTTCAGTTCATCAGCGGCATCAACCGCCTGGTCGGGAACGTGTTTTCCTGGCTGGCGCTGGCGATCGTGCTGGTCTGCTTCACCGTCGTGGTGCAGCGCTACATCTTCGCGACGACCCAATTGTGGATGCAGGACCTCTATGTCTGGCTGAACGGCGCGATGTTCACCGCCGTCGCCGGCTTCGCGCTCCTGCGCAACGACCATGTCCGCGTCGACATTTTCTACCGGCCGGCGCCGGTGCGCACCAAGGCGATCATCGACATCATCGGCGTCGTCCTGTTCCTGCTGCCCTTCTGCTTCATCGTCTACATCTACGGCATCACCTTCGTGCAGCGCTCCTGGCGCATCTACGAGGCGTCGGCCAATCCGGGCGGCATGCCGGGACTGTTCGTCCTGAAATCCTTCATCATCGTCTTCGCAACGCTGATCGCGCTGCAGGGAATCGCGATGGTGATGCGATCGATCCTCGTGCTTGGGCGAAGCGAACACCTTCTCCCCGTTGAACTGCGTTATGAATCCGACGGGAGCGCCCACTGATGGATCTCGTACTACTTGGCGAGATTCTCGCCGGCCTGATGTTCTTCGGGATCATCGGCTTCCTCATGCTGGGCTTCCCGGTCGCCTTCACCCTCGCCGGCGTCTCGCTCATGTTCGGCGCCGTCGGCATGTATTTCGGCGTGTTCGATCCGTCCAATTTCGGCTCGCTCGCCAATCGCTATATCGGCTTCATGACGAACGAAGTGCTGGTCGCGGTGCCGCTCTTCATCTTCATGGGCGTGATGCTCGAGCGCTCCAAGATCGCCGAGCAATTGCTGCTGACGATGGGCAAGCTGTTCGGCAACATGCGCGGCGGCCTCGGCATCTCGGTCATCCTCGTCGGTGCGATGCTGGCGGCCTCGACCGGCGTCGTCGGTGCGACCGTCGTCACCATGGGCCTGATCTCGCTGCCGGCCATGCTGCGCGCCGGCTACGATCCGCGCCTCGCCTCCGGCGTCATCTGCGCCTCGGGCACGCTCGGCCAGATCATTCCGCCCTCGACGGTTCTGATCTTCATGGGCGACATGCTGTCGGGCATCAACGCGCAGGTGCAGATGGCCAAGGGCAATTTCGCGCCCTCGCCCGTCTCGGTCGGCGATCTCTTCGCCGGTGCGCTCCTGCCAGGCCTGCTGCTCGTCGCCCTCTATCTCGGCTGGATGATCTTCAAGGCGATCTTCGATCCGCAATCCTGCCCGGCAACGCCAGTGCCGCCGGAGGAAAAGAAGCACCTCGCCCGCGAAGTCGTCGTCGCGCTGATCCCGCCGCTGGCGCTGATCATCGCCGTGCTCGGCTCGATCCTCGGCGGCGTCGCGACGCCGACGGAAGCCGCCTCGGTGGGCGCCGTCGGCGCGATGATCCTCGCCGCGCTGCGCTGGCGCCTGTCGTTCAAGGTGGTGCGCGAGGCCGTCATCTCGACGGCGACGATCACCTCGATGGTGTTCATCATCCTCTTCGGCGCCTCGGTGTTCTCGATCGTTTTCCGCCTGATGGGCGGCGACAATCTGGTTCACGAGTTCCTGTCGAACCTGCCGGGCGGCGTTATCGGCCCCGTCATCGTCGTCATGGCGATTATGTTCTTCCTGGGCTTCATCCTGGACACGTTCGAGATCATCTTCATCGTGATCCCGATCACCGCGCCGATCCTGCTCAACCTCGGCGTCGATCCGGTGTGGCTGGGCGTGATGGTGGGCGTAAACCTGCAGACCTCGTTCCTGACGCCGCCCTTCGGCTTCGCGCTCTTCTACCTGCGCGGCGTCGCGCCGGCGAGCGTGACGACGGGCATGATCTACAAGGGCGTCATCCCGTTCGTCGGCCTGCAGATCCTCGCGCTGGCGCTGCTCTTCATCTTCCCGGGCGTCGCCACCTGGCTGCCACGGTTCCTCTATAGCTGAGGCACATGATCAACGAAGACACACTTGAATATCCGGAGCGGTCCGAAACAATCCGGGCCGCTCTGGAACGAACGATGGACGGGCTCGCGGACGGTCACGTGACCCTTCGCGAGCTTCTGCGCAACATCGGCGACCACGGCCCGCTCATTCTGTGCGCCGTGCTGACGCTGCCCTTTCTCCTGCCCGTCTCGATACCGGGCGTGAGCACCGTGTTCGGGCTGGCGATCATTCTCCTTTCGGTCGGGATCGTCGCCAACCGCAAGCCCTGGCTGCCCGACAGGATCATGGACAAGCCGCTGAGCGCCGATCGGCTGAAGGGCGTGCTGACCCGCAGCCTGTCGATCGTCGACCGGGTGGAGAACGTCGTGCGCGAGCGCGCGGTGGTGATCACCGGCTCGTCCTTCGCCAACCGGGTCAACGGCCTGGCGATCCTGGCGAGCGGCATCCTCCTGATGTTCCCGCTCGGCCTCGTGCCCTTCTCCAACACGCTGCCGGCCTTCGCGATCCTGTTCCTCTCGATCGGCATGGCGCAGCGCGACGGCGTGGTGGTCATGGCGGGCTATGGCATGCTCGTCGCGACGATCATCTATTTCTCCGTCCTCGCCTACGGCGCCTTTGCGGCCGGGCGCGGCCTGACGGGCTTCTTCAGCGGCTGACCTTTCCGGACGGCGAGCAAAAGGAAAGGCCCGGGATCGCTCCCGGGCCTTCGTCGTTTCGAACCGATCGATCGTGGATCAGAGCTGGAAGTACTTCTCGCGCGCCTGGATGTAGAGCGAGTCGGTGCCCTCGGTCTTCTGGCGCACGATGTTGAGCGCGGAGGCGAAGCTTTCTGCGGTCTTCTTGGTCAGCGCGTCGCTCGAATCGAGCAGGCCCTGCATGATCTCCTTCGCGGCGGCGGCGCCGGCTTCCATGATCTCGTCGGGGAACTGCTTGATCTGCACGCCGTGCTCGTTGATGAGCGTCTGCAGCGCGCGCGGATCGTTGGCGGCGAAGTCGGCGGCGACGTTGTCGTACTCGGCCGCGCAGGCGCCCTGCACGATCGCCTGAAGGTCGGCCGGCAGTTCCTGGAACTTCGCCTTGTCAACGACGCACTCGGTCGCCAGGCCCGGCTCGATGAAGGACGGGAAGTAGTAGTTCTTGGCGATCTGGTGGAAGCCGAGCGCGAGATCGTTATAGGGACCCACGAATTCGGCCGCGTCGAGCGTGCCCGACTGGAGCGCCTGGAAGATTTCGCCGGCCGCCATGTTGGTGACCGATGCGCCGAGCTTCTCCCACACCTGGCCGCCGAGGCCGGGGGTGCGGAAACGAAGGCCCTGGACGTCGGCGACGCCGGTCAGTTCGTTGCGGAACCAGCCGCCGGCCTGCGTGCCGGTGTCGCCCGACAGGAAGCCCTGGACGCCGAACTGGTCGTAGATCTCGTCCCAGATTTCCTGGCCGCCGAGGTGGCGGACCCACGCGGTCAGTTCGCGCGAGGTCATGCCGAAGGGAACGCCGGTGAAGAAGGACAGGCCCGTCGACTTGTTCTGCCAGTAATAGGCGGCGCCGTGGCTCATCTCGGCCGAGCCGTCGATGACGGCGTCGAGCGCCTGCAGCGGCGGCACGAGCTCGCCGGCGGCGTAGAGCTGGATCGTCAGGCGGCCGCCCGACATGGCGGTGATGCGATCGGCCAGGCGCTGCGCGCCGACGCCGAGACCGGGGAAATTCTTCGGCCAGGTGGTGACCATGCGCCAGGTCTGGTTGCCCTGCGCGATGGCCGGAGCGGCAAGCGTGGACGCAGCGACGGCGCCGACGCCGGCAAAGCCTGCCTTGGTGATAAAGGAACGACGATCCATAAGAAAACCTCCCATATACGGACCTGAAAAATTACCGGTATTCGGGAATCCGACGTGGCGTCATTGCGCGTCCTCCCCCCGAGGCCGGGCCGTATAAATACACGCACATTCCCCCAAGTCCAGCGCCGAAAGTCCGTTGGTGCAGACTTCCCTAACGCCTTGCCGAAACTGCGCAAAACTGCCGCTTTGGTAGGCACGGACGCACGCTTGTCCGCACAGCGCCCGCTTGGACCGCGCAGCGTTTCGCGCTAAACCTTGGCCATCCAGATTCAACGGACGTTTTCGACCCATGAACCAGCCGCTCGTCGCCGTTTCGACCGATATCCGCCAGTTCGAGAACTACACCTGGCACGCCGCCCCGCATCAATATCTGGAGGCGGCGCTGTCGCAGGCGCGCGTCCTGCCGATGATGGTTCCGGCCTTCGGCGAACGGATCGACTATGACGCGCTCCTTTCGCGCGTCGACGGCGTGATGCTGACGGGTTCGAAATCGAACGTCCATCCGGCGCTTTATGGCGGCGACGCCTCGGAAGCGAACGGGCCCTATGACGAGGCGCGCGACGCGACGACCATGCCGCTGATCCGCAAGGCGATCGAGCGCGGCGTGCCACTTTTGGCGATCTGCCGCGGCATCCAGGAACTGAACGTCGCGCTCGGCGGCTCGCTGGCGACCGAAATCCAGGACGGCGCCGGCATGTGGGACCATCGCGCGCCGCAAAGCGACAGCCAGGACGAGCGCTTCGCGATCCGCCAGCCGGTCCGCATCAAGGAGGGCTCCTGCCTTGCCGGCATCTTCGGCCCGCGCGAAATCCAGGTGAATTCCGTCCACCGGCAGGCGATCGGCGACATCGCGCCGCGGCTGCAGGTCGAGGCGGTGGCAGACGACGGCACGATCGAGGCCGTCTCCGTCATCGATGCGAAGGCCTTTGCGGTCGGCGTCCAGTGGCATCCGGAATATTGGGCGGCGAAGGATCGCGCGTCGGCGCAGATTTTCGAGGCTTTCGGCGACGCGGTGCGTGCCCATGAAGCGCGCCGCGCGGGCCTGTCCCACGCGGCGGCGTAAGTCGCGATCAGTCGACGGCGACGAGGCGGATGAGCGGCGATTGCGGCTCGTAGGAGATGTGCGTGTCGCCCTCGGCGGCGGCGAAGCGCACCACGGCCTTGCCGTCCTGCGCGAGCAGGTCGATCGTGCCGTCGTCGTTCTGCTCGATCATTTCGGCCTGCGCGGCGGGGCTGCCCGAACCGGTGCAGGTCGGATCGAGATCGAGGCGCGCGATCTTCTCGCGCACCGCGCCCTGGCTGATCCGACATTCGATGTCGCCGGAAATCAGGATGAAGTCGCCGGGCTTGCCGGCTTGCGCATGCGCGGCGCCGGAATTTTCCTGCCAGCCTTGCGACAGAGAAGCGATCAGCGCGGTCGTTGCGATGAGGGCGGCAATGGTCGTCTTCATGTGGTCACTCCGTGTCGCCTCCCCGCCCGAGGTTGGACCGTCATGCTTAATGAAGTGTAAAGATCGAGCCCTGTCGCCGAAGGCCGATCTAGCCCCTCCGTGCTACGTCTACAGTTTCCGGCACCGGCGTCAATGCCGCGCCATTCGAAAACCAGGCAATCAGATTGTCGACGACGAGGTCGGCCATGGCCTGGCGGGTATGGATCGTCGCCGATCCGACATGCGGCAGGAGCGACGCGTTGGGCGCCGAGACGAGCGCTTCGGGCACGTTCGGCTCGTCGTAGAAGACGTCGAGGCCGGCCGCCTGGATGGTGCCCGAATGGAGCGCGTCGGCGAGCGCCGCCTCGTCCACGGTCGTCCCGCGGCCGATATTCACGAACACGCCCGTCGGCCCGAGCGCGGACAGGATTTCGGCATTGACCGCCTTTTCGGTCTGCGGCGTCGATGGCGCGACCGAGATCAGCGTGTCGACATTGGCGGCCATCTCCACCAGCGTGTCGAAATACTGGTAGGTGACGCCGTCGACCGGGCGGCGGTTGTGGTAGCTGACGGGCAGGCCGAACGCCTCGATGCGCCGCGCGATGGCAAGGCCGATCCGGCCCATGCCGAAAATGCCGACCCGGCGCCCGCGCAGCGTGCCATTGGTCAGGCGATACGGTCCTTCGGCGACCCAGCGCCCGTCGCGCAGCCATTGCTCGGCCTTGGGCAGTTCGCGCACCGCGTTGATCAGGAGCCCGATGGCCGTGTCGGCCACCTCCTCCGTCAGCACGTCCGGCGTGTTGGTGACGACGACATTGCGCGTCGCGGCGTGTTTCGCATCGACATGGTCGTAGCCGACGCCGAAGCTCGACACGATCTCCAGATGCGGCAGCGAATCGATCAGCGAGGCGTCGATGGGAGCGGAGGCCGCGATGCCGCGGATCTGGGCGGCATATTGCGACGAGACCGCATCGCCCGCCGGTCGGTCGGACCGGACGATGTGGAAGACCTCTTCGAGCCGCGCCACGGCATGCGGGTGAAGGCGCCCCGGAATCAGGATCGCGGTCGATTTCAGGTCTGTCGTCATGCGTGTTCCTCCGTTTCAGCGCCAGACTAAGCAGGCTTGCCGATTTCCTCAATGAACGTGTTCACGAAAATTTTCACTCCCGATCGCCCGATGCAGGAACTTTCAATTCGACCCCCCGTTTACTTGGCATCGAACAGCAAATTCGACTGTCAAAAGATAAAAGAGAGGAAATTCCCATGAAGATGAAGTTGATCATTGCGAGTGCCGTTCTTGCTGCCATGACCGGCGTTGCTGCCGCTCAGGATGCCGGTTCGACCGTCAACAACGCCTCCGGCACCCAGACGACCGACAACCAGAACGACACGATGGAATATGCGTCGGACGCCGAAGAGACCATGTGGACGAGCAACGCCGAATATATGGGCGGCTTCTTCACGGACGACACGATGGCCGAGCTTCGCTCGGAAGAGGAAATCACGACGGCTTATGGCGGCCTGACCGCCGACCAGCAGGCCAAGCTCAAGGCCGACTGCGAAGCCGCCGAGCTGAACCGCGGCGACTACGGCGAAGTGTCGCTGACCCTCTGCTCGCAGCTCGGCGCGCTCTAAGCAGCCGACACGCAAGTGAATGATCATGGCGGGCCTCGTGCCCGCCATTTTCATTTTGGCGCCGATGTCGACTGGCGGATGTGCAGTTCCGGCGTGATCAGATCCTGGTCGCCATGGACCTCGATCCCGGACAGGCGGTCGAGCAGCGCCTTGGCGGCCTGGCGGCCCACCTCGCGCTGCCCGTTCCAGACGGTCGTCAGCGCCGGCGTCGCGATGGCCGCCTCCTCGAGATCGTCATAGCCGGTGACGGAAATGTCGATGCCGGGCTTCAGTCCCGCACGCGCCAGACCGTTCATAAGGCCGATCGCGACGAGATCGTTCCAGCACACGGCGGCCGTCGGCTTGTCGGGAAGGTTCAAAAACTGGCCGGCGGCGTCGAAGCCGCCCTGCTTGGTGCGCGGCCCGGCGATGCGCCATTGCGGCCGCGGTTCCAGCCCCGCGCGCTCCATCGCCACCACGTAGCCGCGATAACGCTCGCGCCCCGTCGAGGTCTGGTCGGTGCCGCCGATCATGGCGATGCGGCGATGGCCGAGCCCGATCAGGTGATCGGTCGCGAGCCCCACCCCATAGGCGTCGTCGCCGCGAAAGACCGGCACGTCCGCGCCTTCGACGGAACGCGCGATGAGCACGGCCGGCAGGCCGTTGTCCTCGGCGAGCGCGATGTCGGCGGCCGGCGTGCCGATGGCCGGCGACATGATGACGCCATCGGCGCCGAGCTGCAGCAGCGTGTCGATGAAATTGCGCTGCTTTTCGAGGTCGTCATAGTGGTTGGAGAGGATGAAGGTCTGCCGCGAGCGGTCGAGCTCGTGCTCGATCGATTTCAGGATCTCGGCGAAGAACGGGTTCATGATGTCGTGGACGACGACGCCGACGATGCCCGAGCGCGAGGTGCGCAGCGAGGCCGCGCGGCGATTGTAGATATAGCCGATCTCGCGCGCGTGTTCCTTGATCCGATCGCGCGTCGCGTCGGCGACCAGCGGGCTGTCGCGCAGGGCCAGCGACACGGTCGCGGTGGAGACCCCGAGCGCATCGGCGATGGTCGACAGCTTGATCTTCTGGCCCAGAGCTTCCCCTCCCGGAAACCGCACAGGATTAAACCGTTTAAACCTATGCCATCGGGAGGGCGGGATTCAAAGCTTTTTTGCCAGGTCCCGCGCTTCGGAATTCGGCAGGGAGCGGCTTTGCAGCCTGAGGCGACTTTCGCGGTGGACGATGTAGAGCCCGCTCGAAACGATGATCGCCGAGCCGATCAGCGTCCAGCGATCGGGAAGGTCGCCGAAGACGAGGAAGCCGAGCGCGATCATCCAGATCATCTGCAGATAGGGATAGGGCGCCAGCGCCGACGTCGTCGCCTGCTTATAGGCGTGGATCAGCAGCCAGTGGCCGAAGGCGCCGTAGAAGCCGAGGGACAGGAGCACGACCCATTGCAGCCCCGTTTCGGGCAGCGAGGCGGAGAACGGCAGGGCCGGCGCCATCAGGATCACCGGCGCGAGCGCGGAATAGAAGATCAGGCTCTCGGCCGTTTCCCTGGCGCCCATCTGGCGCGTCATGATGACGTAGAAGCAGTAGCAGAGCATCGCGCCGAGCGCATAGACGTGGCCGAGCCCGAACGTGCCGTAGCCCGGCCGCGTGATGACGAGCACCCCGACGAAGCCGATCAGCACCGCCAGCCAGCGCCGCCACCCCGCCCATTCGCCGAGCAGCGGCCCGGCGAGCGCGGTGATGACCATCGGCGCGAAGAAGAAGATCGACACCGTCTCGGCAAGCTGCAGCGTGCGCAGCGCGAGGAAGTTGAAGAATGTCGAGCCGAAGAGGAACAGCCCGCGCACGAACTGCCGCGGCAGGCTGACGACCTTGAACATGGCGCGGTTGGACCACGCGCGGAACAGGACCAGCACCAGCACGACATGGACGGCAAAGCGTGTCCACGCGACGAAGGGCGCATCCATGCCGGAGACGACCAGAAATTTCGCGCTCGTGTCGAGGCAGGAGAAGATGATGCCCGCGGCGATGACCAGAATGATGGCGCGGAGCGGAGTGGCGGTATCGGAAGTCGGGGAGGAGTGAGGCACGCGATCGGGCATCCGGCTGGTTGCTGCCTCACGTTTGGAAGCTTCGCGCCGCGAGCGCAAGCGAAAAGCTGAACATGATCAGAAATGGCCGCTCACGCCGCCGTCTCGACGATCTCCTCCTCGATCTCGTCCTCCTCCTCGACGATTTCCGACAGATTGGCCTCGATGCGGTGGAGCAGCTTGGCGAGAAGCTTCTGGTCCTTCTTGTCGAGCCCCTTCAGCGCCTGCTTCTCGGTCTTCTTCAAGGTCTTTTCGATCGAGCGGATCGCCTCGCGGCCGGGTTCGGCGAGATAGACATGCGCCTGGCGGGCGTCGACCTCGGAGGCCTGCTTGGTCAGGAAACCCTGCACCTGCAGCCGGTTGATCGTCTTGGTGATGGTCGGCGGCCGAACGCCGAGACGCTGCGCGAGTTGCCCCGGCGTCTGCCCGTCCTCGTCGGCGAGCGCCATGATGATCTGTTCCTGGCCGGCATAGAGCCCGTGCGCCAGAAGCCGCGCGGCGAGCGCGGTGCGCGTCAGCCGCGCTGCCGATTGAAGCCGCATGACCGTTGCCCGCTTGTCGCCCTTCGCCATGTCCCTCTCCAATGTCGACCGATCGCTTGCGTCGCGGCGCCTGCCTGCTAGCTTGCCGGCATCCCGCGCAAGCCTCTTTTAGAAAAGCCACATATCAGAAAGATGACAGCCAGCGAAGCAACTGCCCCCGGCGACATCGCCGTCCTGCCGCTCGGCGCGACCGAGCAGCACGGGCCGCATCTGCCGTTCGAGACCGACACGCTGATCGCCGAGGCGGTCGCGAGCCGGCTCAAGGCCCGCTTGGCCGGCGAACCGAAGGCGACCTTCCTGCCGGCCGAGCCCGTCGGCTATTCGATCGAGCACATGGACGTGGCAGGCACGAAGAGCCTGACGTTCCACGAAGCGATCGACCGCTGGATCGGCATCGGTGCGAAGCTGGCGCAGCTCGGCACGAAGAAGTTCGTCATGCTCAACGCCCATGGCGGCAACGCGCCGCTGATGACGATCGTCGCGACCGAATTGCGCGTGCGCCACTCGATGCTGGCGGTGGCGACGAGCTGGACGCGGTTCGGCTACCCCGCCGACATCGTGACGGCCCAGGAAAAGGCGATCGGCATCCATGGCGGGCTGATCGAGACGAGCGTGATGCTGGCGATCCGCCCGGATCTGGTCGACATGGCCAGGGCGCGCGACTTTTCCTCCGAGCAGTCGCGCTTCGAAAGCGACTTCACGCATCTGCGCGCCTACGGCCCGCATGCTTTCGGCTGGAAGATGTCCGACCTGTCGCCGGACGGCGTCACCGGCAATGCGACCGCGGCGACGGCCGACAAGGGCGAGCGCATCCTGGATCACGCGGTCGCCGGCCTGGCCGACCTCATGCGCGACGTCGCGAAATTCGATCTCTCGACTCTTTCCTGAACCCGTTCAGCCGATGGCGACGACCAGCGCGGATTGCAGCCGCTCGCCGGCCCGCGCCATGTCGGCCAAGGCCGTCCGACCGGCGCGTCTTGCGATCCCGTCGCGATCGTTGAAGACGGCGTCGGCGACGGGCCGATCGCTATAGGGTGACACGCTCGAATAGATGTCGCGGCTGAGCGAATCGGGAAAGAACATCTGCCCCGTCGCGCGCACCCGGTCGTCGATGATCGCGGAGAAATGGATGTGCGGCGAACGGCCGGGATACCAGCCCGGATAGATGGTCGTGAACGAGACGATGCCATCCCCGCCGGCAAACTGCGTGCCGCGCATGAAGGTCTGCCCGCGCGTGTCGAGCCCGCCGGGCTGGCCGGGATAGCCCGAATAGGCGCCTTGCGCATCGCAATGCCAGATATCGAGACGGGCACCCGCGAGCGGGCGGCAATCGGCGCTGACGATCTGGAAACGGGCCGTCAGCGGCACGCCGGCGCGCCCCTCGGAAATGTCGGATCGTCGAAGCTGCGGGTCGAAATAGAATGGCCCGGCCGTCGTCTCCGGCATCAGCCGGCACATGCCCGCGCCGGAGATCAGCCCCTGCGCGGCGGCCGGCCGCATCGACGCGGCGACGAACGCGCCGCTGGCCGTGACCGCGATCATGCCAAGCGCTTCGCGCCGGGTCGCGCCTAGCGCGAATCGATGTGCCATGGCTTCTGCGTCTCCTTCGAAACGTCTTCCCGGCGAAACGTTAGCACCGCCCACCGGCAGCGCGCGAATGAACAGTTTGTCAGTCGATCCAACCCACGTGCAAAACGCGGCCAGCCGTCCTATATGGGGCCGACCTCATCCCATCCTCCCTTGAAGGAGACGCCGTCCATGTCCGACGCGCAGGCCCAAATCCCCGTCACCGTCCTCACCGGCTATCTCGGCTCCGGCAAGACGACGCTTTTGAACCGCATCCTCTCCGAGGACCACGGCAAGCGCTACGCCGTCATCGTCAACGAGTTCGGCGAGATCGGCATCGACAACGATCTGATCGTGGAATCCGACGAGGAGATCTACGAGATGAACAATGGCTGCATCTGCTGCACGGTGCGCGGCGACCTGATCCGCACCGTCGAGACGCTGATGCGCCGCCCCGGCCGCTTCGATGCGATCCTCGTCGAGACGACCGGCCTTGCCGACCCCGCGCCCGTCGCCCAGACCTTCTTCATGGACGACGACGTGCGCGCCAAGACCCGGCTCGACGCCGTCGTCGCGCTGGTCGACGCCAAGCACCTGCCGCTGCGCCTGAAGGATTCGCGCGAGGCCGCCGACCAGATCGCGTTCGCCGACGTCGTTGTCCTCAACAAGACCGACCTCGTTTCCGAGGACGAGTTGCGCCAGGTCGAAGCCTCGATCCGCCGCATCAACCCCTCGGCCCGCATCCACCGCACCGAGCGCTCCGCCGTGAACCTGACCGACGTCCTCGACCGCGGCGCGTTCGACCTGAAGCGCGCGCTCGACAACGATCCGCACTTCCTCGACAACGACCATGATCACGAGCACAGCCACGATCATGACGACCACGACCACCATCACGATCACGCGCATTCCTCGCATATCGAGGAATCGGGCGTGAAGTCGATCGCGCTGCGCGGCGGCGACATGGACCCGAAGAAGTTTTTTCCCTGGATCGAGAAGACCACCCAGATCGACGGCGCCAACATTCTGCGCCTGAAGGGCATCATCGCGATCAAGGACGATCCGGAGCGCTATGTCGTCCAGGGCGTCCACATGATCCTGGAAGGCGACCACCAGCGCGCCTGGAAGGACGGCGAGAAGCGCGAGAGCCGGCTGGTGTTCATCGGCCGGGAACTGGACGAGGAGCGCCTGCGGCGCACGTTCGAAGCGTGTCAGGCTTAGGGCTGGTTTGATGGCCGTTCCCTACGTTGCCCCCCTCTGCCCTGCCGGGCATCTCCCCCGCATGGGGGGAGATCACGCGGGGTCGATGGCGAGACTAATCTCCCCCCTCGCGGGGGAGATGCCCGGCAGGGCAGAGGGGGGCGCGAAGGATCGCAGCCCATGCCGATCGTTCGAGGCCCACTAACCCATGCCCACAGTCGCCCCGCTCGATCTCACCGCCCACTGCATCGCGGCGTCCTTCATCTCCGACATCCCGCATTTCGCGCTCGCCGACGGCACCGTTCACCGCCTCGACCACGGCCACAAGCACCTCGACGCCCATGAAGGCGGCCTCTTGTGCGCCGTCGCCAACGAGACGCGCGACCGCCTCCTGACCGGCGGCGAGGACGGTAAGGTGCTTTCGCTCGGCACCAACGGCACGGCGCAAACCCTCGCCGAGATCGGCCGCAAATGGGTCTCGGCCATCGCCGCCGGCCCGCGCAATGCGGTCGCCTTCGCGACCGGACGCACCGCGCATGTGCGCCTGCCGGACGGGACGGTGAAGAGCTTCGACCATCCGCGCACCGTCGAAGGCCTCGCCTTCGCGCCGAAGGGGATGCGCATCGCGGTTGCGCGCTACAATGGCGCGACGCTGCATTTTCCCGCGACCGCCGGCAAGCCGGCCGAACTTGAATGGGCTGGCGCCCATATCGGCATCACCTTCTCGCCGGACGGCAATTTCCTCGTCACCGCCATGCAGGAAAACGCGCTGCACGGCTGGAAGCTGGCCGACGGAAAGCACATGCGCATGGCCGGCTACCCGGCCAAGGTGAAGAGCCTGTCCTGGGGACCGAAGGGCAAGTGGCTGGCAAGCTCGGGCGCGCCCGCGGCGATCGTGTGGCCGTTCCAGACCAAGGACGGCCCGATGGGCAAGGCGCCGCTCGAGCTCGGTACGCGCGGCGACACGATGGCCACCACCGTCGCCTTCCACCCGACCGAGGAAATCCTCGCCATCGGCTATGGCGACGGCATGGTGATGGCCGTGCGCGTGGCCGACGCCAAGGAAGTGCTGCTGCGCCGGCCGGGCAAGGGCGCGATCACCTCGATGGACTGGGACCGCGAAGGCCGCCGCATCGCCTTCGGCTCCGAGGCCGGCGAATGCGGCGTCATCGACATCGCCGGCTGATCAGAGCTCCCTGACGAAATAGCGGACCGTCTTGGCGCCGTATCCGCCGGTTCCGACCGCGCGAAAGCCGAGCGCGGCGTGAAACGCGTCGGATGCCGGGTTCGGCGGGTCGAGATTGACCTCGCAGGCGATCATGCCGTGCCCATCCGCCGCCGCCTGCGCGAACAGCGCCGCGTAGAGCCGGCGCGCCAGCCCCCTGCCCCGCGCGTGATCGGCGACGGCGATGCGGTCGACATAGGCAAAGCGCCCATAGCGCTCGCGGAACCACAGGAAGTTGGGGCTGTCATAGTCGCTCGTCTCGTCGAAGGCGATGATGAACGCATCCCCATTGTCGCAGACGCGCGCGAAATAGGCAGCATCGACGAGCCGGGCGAGGCGCGACGCCGTCAGCGGCGACAATTCGTTCTCGTGCAGCCGGTTCAGTTCGAGAACGGGTGCGAGCAGGGCGGGCGTGATCGGATCGAGCGTCGTCATGCCGACCCTCTGTCCGCTTCGCCACGCCGCGTCAAGCGATTGCCGCAGCGGATCGCGCGCGCTAGAACCGGCGGCGATTGGAGCACATCTGATGGACGGACAGGTCTCGCAGGCGATAGGCGGCGTCGACGTCGCGCGCATCCGCGAATTGCGGGCGCGCGAGGAGCGCACGTTCGCCAAGGCGCGGCCGAGATCGCAAAAGGCCGCCGGACATGGCCTGACCGGGTTCCTCGGCGGCGTGCCGATGCACTGGATGGCCGATTGGCCGATGCCGTTTCCGATGGTCGTCGACAAGGCGTCGGGCGCGACGCTGACCGACATCGACGGCCACGCGCTCGACGATTTCTGTCTCGGCGACACCGGCTCGATGTTCGGCCATTCACCAGTGCCGGTGGCGCGCGCGATCCGCCGGCAGGCGAAGCGGGGCCTCACCTACATGCTGCCGAGCGAGGATGCGCTCGAACTCGGCAAGCTTCTGTCGGACATGTTCGGCCTGCCCTTCTGGCAGATCGCGACGACGGCGAGCGACGCCAACCGCTTCGCGCTGCGCGTCGCGCGGGCGGTGACCGGACGCGACAAGATCCTGGTCTTCAACGGCTGCTACCATGGCGCGGTGGACGAGACGATGGTGCGGCTGAAGGACGGAAAGCCCGTCAACCGCCCCGGCCTTGCCGGCGAGTTCCGCGAGCTGGCGCAGGCGACGCGGATCGTCGAGTTCAACGACGTCGTGGCGCTGGAGCGGGAACTCGCGCATGGCGACGTCGCCTGCGTCATTACCGAGCCGGTGCTGACCAATTCCTGCATGGTGCTGCCCGACGAGGGCTTCCATGCCGCCCTGCGCGCGGCGACCCGTGAGCACGGCACATTGCTGCTCATCGACGAGACGCACACGATCTCCACCGCGCGCGGCGGCTACACCAAAACATATGGGCTCGAGCCCGATCTGTTCGTGCTCGGCAAGCCGGTCGCCGGCGGCGTTCCGGCCAGCGTCTGGGGCATGAGTGCCGCCATAGCTGCGCGCTGGGCGACGTACCAGGCGGCGAAGGAGCCCGGCTATTCGGGCATGGGCACGACGCTTTCGGCCAATCCCCTCCAGTTCGCCGCGATGCGCGCGACGTTGGAGGAGGTGATGACGCAGGAAGCCTACGACCACATGGAAAAGCTCGCCGCGCGGCTGGAGAAGGGGCTCGCCAAGGCGATAGCGAAACACCGCCTGCCCTGGCACGTCGCCCGCGTCGGCGCGCGGGTCGAGTTCATCTGCGCGCCGGGGCCGCTGAGAAACGGCGGCGAGGCGGAAGCCGCGCACCAGCCCGAACTCGAAGCCGCGCTCCACCTCGCGCTCGTCAACCGCGGCTGCCTCATCGCGCCGTTCCACAACATGATGCTGGTCTCGCCGATGACGCGCAAGCGGCAGGTGGATGGGCTGGTGGCGGCGTTCGGGGAGATTTTGGGGGCATTGGTTGCCTGAGATGTTCGCGCCCTACGTTGCCCCCCTCTGTCCTGCCGGACATCTCCCCCGCATGGGGGGAGATCAGCTAGTCGCAAAGATCGAAGCGCGTGATCTCCCCCCATGCGGGGGAGATGTCCGGCAGGACGGAGGGGGGCGCGACGGATCGCAACATTTCAGCGGAGCCACAGCATGACCTCCCCCTCCGGCTCCACCCCCACCGAAGCGCGCGACTTCCTCGCCGCCCACCCCGATATCGAGGCCTTCGACATCGTCCTCACCGACGCCAACGGCATCGGGCGCGGCAAGATCATCCGGCGGCACGAACTTCCCGGCCTCTACGAGAACGGCCGGCACCTGCCGATCTCAATCCTCGGCCTCGACATCGTCGGTGAGGATGTCCACGAGACGGGGCTGATCTGGGATTCGGGCGACGGGGACCTGCGCGCATGGCCGATCCCCGGCACGCTCGTGCCGCTCCACGGCACGCAGCCTGCGCGCGGGCAGGTGCTGATGTCGATGTACCATCTCGACGGCGCGCCCATGGGCTCCGACCCGCGCCACGCGCTGGCAAGGCAGGTCGAGGCCTTCGCGGCGAAGGGTCTCGAGCCCGCCGGTGCCTTCGAACTGGAGTTCTTCCTGCTCGCCAACGAGCGCGACGGCAATGGTCGTATCCAGCCCGCGCGCGCCGTTCTCGACGGGCTCGCCAGCGCCAAGACCGAGGTCTATTCGGTCGATCATCTGCACGGCATGGAGCCGCTTTTCTCCGACATCTACGCGGCCGCGAAGGCACAGGGCATCCCCGCCGAGACGGTGATCTCCGAATACGCGCCCGGCCAGTACGAGCTGACGCTGAACTATCGCAAGGACATCCTGCGCGCTGCCGACGATCTGTTGATGCTGAAGCGGCTGGTGCGGCTGCAGGCGCGCCGGCACGGCGTCACCGCCTGCTTCATGGCAAAGCCCATCGAGGATTATGCGGGTTCCGGCATGCACCTCCACGTCTCGATGCAGGACGAGGCGGGCCGCAACGTCTTCACCGAGGAAGAGGAAGGCGCCTGGAGCGACACGATCCTCACCGCACTCGGCGGGCTTGCCGGCACAATGGGCGAATCGATGCTCGTCTTCGCCCCGCACGCCAATTCCTGGCGGCGGTTCGTCGCGCAGTCCTATGCGCCGGTCGCGCCGACATGGGGCGTCAACAACCGTTCGGTCGCGCTCAGAATTCCGGCCGGCTCGAAATCGGCGCGGCGCATCGAGCACCGTCCGTCGGGCGTCGACGCCAACCCCTATCTGGTTGCCGCGACGGTCCTCGCCGGCATCGCCAAGGGCATGGACGAGCGGCTCGATCCAGGGCCGGTGACGGTCGGAAACGGCTATGCGGACGAACCCGCCGGCCCGGCGATGCCGTCCAACTGGCTCGCCGCGATCGAAGCGGCGGAAGGATCGGCCTTCCTCAAATCAGCGCTCGGCAAGGAAATGCACCGCACCTTCTGCGCCATCAAGCGCGCCGAATATCTGCGCGTCGCGCGCACGGTGAGCGAACTCGACTACCACCTCTATCTGCAAGCGGTCTGAGCTTTTCGGCACTTCACGTCAAAGTTTATAGCGCTGGGCGCGGTCAGAACATATCAAGAACGAATGAGCGTTCTTTCGACCCGCGACAAGCTGGCGATCCTGTCGGATGCCGCCAAATACGACGCCTCCTGCGCCTCCTCCGGGGCGGCGAAGCGCAACTCGCTGAAATCGGGCGGCATCGGCTCGACCGAGGGCATGGGCATCTGCCACTCCTACGCGCCGGACGGACGCTGCATCTCGCTCCTGAAGATTCTCCTGACCAATTTCTGCATCTATGATTGCAGCTACTGCATCAACCGCTCCTCCTCCAACGTGAAGCGCGCGCGCTTCTCGATCGACGAAGTCGTGCGGCTGACGCTCGAATTCTACAAGCGCAACTACATCGAGGGCCTGTTCCTCTCCTCCGGCGTCATCCGATCGCCCGACGAGACGATGGGCGAGATGGTGGAGATCGCGCGGCGGCTGCGGGTCGATGAGAAATTTGGGGGCTACATCCATCTGAAGACGATCCCGGAATGTTCGCCCGAACTGCTCGAACAGGCCGGGCTTTACGCCGACCGCCTGTCGATCAACGTCGAACTGCCGACCGATGAGGGCGTGAAGCGGCTTGCGCCGGAAAAGCGGCCCGAGACGATCCGCGTCTCGATGGCGAAGCTGCGCGCCAAGATCGAGGAGAAGGCCGATCCGACGCTGAAGACGAAGAAGCGCCAGCGCTTCGCGCCGGGCGGCCAGTCGACGCAGATGATCATCGGCGCGGATGCGACGAACGATGCCGACATCCTCGGCACCAGCGCGCGGCTCTACGGCAGCTACCAGCTTCGCCGCGTCTACTATTCCGCCTTCAGCCCGATTCCGGACGCTTCGTCCGCGCTGCCGTTGCTAAAGCCGCCGCTGATGCGCGAGCACCGGCTCTACCAGGCCGACTGGCTGATGCGCTTCTACGGCTTCGACCGGCACGAGATCGTCGCGAACCGGCAGGACGGGATGCTTGATCTCGAAATCGACCCGAAGCTGTCCTGGGCGCTCGCCAATCGCGGCGCGTTTCCGGTCGACGTCAACCGCGCGCCGCGCGAGATGCTCCTGCGCGTGCCAGGCTTCGGCAGCAAGGCGGTTAAGAAGATGCTCGACGTGCGCCGCTACCGGCGCCTGCGGCTCGAAGATGTCGGCCGGCTCTGCCAGTCGATCGCCAAGGTCCGCCCCTTCATCGTCGCCGACGGCTGGTCCCCGGGCGGGGCGACGGATGCGGAACATCTGCGGGCACGGCTGGTTGGCAGGCCGACGCAGTTGAGTTTGTTCTAGCGCGGGATCTGTCATGGGTTCGCTCGACGTTGCCCCCCTCTGTCCTGCCGGACATCTCCCCCGCATGGGGGGAGATCACGCGGTATCGATGACGAGGCTAATCTCCCCCCTCGCGGGGGAGATGTCCGGCAGGACAGAGGGGGGCGTGACAGGGCGCAAAGCCTCCCGATGATCCCCACATCCACAACCCTCCAAACCGCCCCCCTCGCCTCCCAGACCGACTTCGCCGCCTGGCGCGACGCCGCCCGCCGTCTCGCCACCAACGACATCCCGCCCGCCGACATCGTCTGGACCGTCGGCGACAACTCCGACCTCTTCGCCGCCGACACGCCCCTCCCCGCCGTTGCGACCGGCGTCACGCTCAACGTCCCGCGCGAGTTCATCGACCGCGCCGAGGCGGTGATCTGTCATTCGGACCCGGCCCGTTTCGCCCTCCTCTACCGCATCCTCTTCCGGCTGCGCACCGAGCCGAACCTGCTGAAGATCGCGTCCGATCCGGACGTGATGAAGCTCTACGAGATGGAAAAGTCCGTGCGCCGCGACATCCACAAGATGCGCGCCTTCGTGCGGTTCGTGGAAGTCGGCGAAGGCGAGGACATTCGCTATGCGGCGTGGTTCGAGCCCGACCATTTCATCGTCGAGCGCAACGCGCCCTTCTTCGTGCGCCGCTTCACCGGCATGGCCTGGACGATCCTGACGCCGAAGGGCACGGCCGAATGGGATGGCGAGACCCTGACCATTGGCCCGCCGGCCTCGAAGACCGACGCGCCGGCGGCCGATGCGACCGAGGATTTGTGGCGCACCTATTTCACAAACATTTTCAACCCCGCGCGGCTGAAGGTGAAGGCGATGCAGGCCGAGATGCCGAAGAAATACTGGAAGAACCTGCCCGAGGCCACGCTGATCCCCGATTTGATCAAGGGCGCGGACAGGGCCGCCAGGGAGATGATCGAAAGGATGCCCACCGTGCCGGCGCCGCATCATGCGAAGGTCCAGGAGAAATACTGGTCGGCGAAGGAAACGCCTGCCGACGCCGAGGCGCCCACCCGCTCGCTGGACGAGGCGCAAAGGCAGGCCGAGGGCTGCCGCCGCTGCCCGCTCTGGCGCGACGCGACGCAGACCGTCTTCGGCGAGGGACCGCAGGACGCGCGCATCGTCTTCGTCGGCGAACAGCCGGGCGACCAGGAGGACATTGCCGGCAAGCCCTTCGTCGGCCCGGCCGGCAAGGTCTTCGACGGCGTGCTCGACGAAGCCGGCGTCGACCGACGCATCACCTACGTCACCAATGCGGTGAAGCACTTCAAGTTCGAGCCGCGCGGCAAGCGCCGCATCCATTCCAAGCCGAATGCCGGCGAGGTGCAGGCCTGCCGCTGGTGGGTGGAGCAGGAACTCGGCTTCATCAAGCCCGACCTCGCCGTCGCGCTCGGCGCGACCGCCGCGCAGTCGCTGCTCGGCAAGGCGATCCCGGTGACGAAGATGCGCGGCGAGGTCGTCACGCGCGAGGACGGCCTGCGCGTCTTCATCACCATCCACCCCTCCTTCATCCTGCGCATCCGCGAACGTGATGAGGCCGAGGCGGAGCGCGAGCGGTTCGTGGCGGACATGGTGGCGGTGAGGAAGCTGATGGCGGGGTGACACGCACAAGATGAGGAAGCGCAGACCCCCACTTCGGCCCGTTGCCGGGCTACCTCTCCCCCTCAAAAGGGGAGAGGAACCCAAGCTGGAAAAGCGTCACCAATCCGGCAGCGCGATTTCCTCTCCCCCGGGCAGGGGATGCGCAGACCCCCACTCCGTCGCGCTTCGCGCGCCACCTCTCCCCCTCAAAAGGGGAGAGGAACGCCAACTGGAAAAGCGTCACCGATCCGGCAGCGCATTTCCTCTCCCCCGGGCAGGGGGAGAGGTGGCCCGAAGGGCCGGAGTGGGGGTGTTTCGCCCCGCTACCGCACCAGCACCGCCCGCAAGTCATTGACATTCGTTCCCGTCGGGCCCGGCGCGAACAGATCCCCCAGCGTATCGAACGCCCCCCACGCATCGTGCCGTGCCAGCATCCCGCGCGGATCATGCCCTAACGTGCGCAAGCGCGCCGAAGTCGTTCCGTCGGCGAACGCGCCGGCATTGGCTTCCGACCCGTCGACCCCGTCCGTATCGGCCGCAAACGCATGAACGCCCGCCAACCCCTCGATGCCGAGCGCGAGCGACAGCAGGAATTCCGTGTTGCGCCCACCCCGGCCGCCCTTCTGCGCAATCGTCACCGTCGTCTCGCCGCCGGAAAGCAGCAGGGCGGGTCTGGCGAACGGCCGGTCGCGCAGCGCGATCTCGCGGGCGATCGCCGCATGGACCTTGCCCACCTCGCGTGCTTCGCCCTCGATCGCATCGGAGAGAATGACGGCCTCGATGCCATGGCGTCTCGCCTCGGCGACGGCCGCTTCGAGCGAAATCCCTGCCGACGCGATGACCCGCACCGCGTTGCCGGCAAAGCGCGGATCATCCGGCATCGGCGCATCGGCAGCGGTTGAGCGGATATGCGCCATGACGGCGTCGGGCAGGTTCAGCCGGTAGGTCTCGATGACCGAGAGCGCGTCGGCACGCACCGCGCCATCCGGAACGGTGGGGCCCGAGGCGACATGGGCGGGGTTGTCGCCGGGAATGTCGGAGACGATGAGCGAGACGACGCGCGCGGGGCGCGCGGCCGCGGCAAGCCGCCCGCCCTTGATGGACGAGACGTGCTTGCGCACCGTGTTCATGGCCGAAATCGGCGCGCCGGAGTCGAGCAGCGCCTCGTTGACGGCGATTTCGTCGGCAAGCGTCAGGCCGGCGGGCGGTGCGGGCAGCAGCGCCGAGCCGCCGCCGGAGATCAGCGCGATGACGAGGTCGTCCGCGGTGAGACCTTGGACGGCAGCGAGAAGCCGTCGCCCTGCCTTGAGCCCCGCTTCGTCGGGGACGGGATGGGCGGCCTCGATGATCTCGATGCGCTCGCAGGCGCAGCCATAGCCGTAGCGCGTGACGACCACGCCTTCCAGCGGGCCGTCCCATGCGCGCTCCAACGCCCGCGCCATCTGCGCCGAGCCCTTCCCAGCGCCGATGACGATGGTGCGGCCCTTGGGGCGCGGGGGGAGGTGGTCGCGGATGGTGCGTTCCGGGTCTGCGGCGGCGACGGCGGCGGTGAAGATCGAGGTGAAGAGGGTGTGCGGGTCGGTCATCGCGAGGCACCGCGCAGCGTTTGCGATCCTTCGCGCCCCCCTCTGTCCTGCCGGACATCTCCCCCGCATGGGGGGAGATCACGCGCTTCGACCTTTGCGACTAGCTGATCTCCCCCCTCGCGGGGGAGATGTCCGGCAGGACAGAGGGGGGCAACGTCGAGCGCAATCGTCACAGATACCTCACCCCGCCAACTCGCTCTTCATCGACTTCCCCGCCACATAAACCTCCCGCACGCACCGATCGTCCCCCATCGTCTGCATCAGGAACAGCTCTTCGGCCAGCGTCTCGATCCGCTCCATGCGCAGCCGCATCGCCGGCGTCGCCTTGCCATCGAGCACGACGAGGTCGGCATCGGTGCCGACGTCGAGCGTGCCGATCTTCCCTTCCAGCGACAGCGCCTTGGCGTTGCCGAGCGTGATCTGCCAGAACGAGGCGAGCGGGTTCAGCTTCTCGCCGTTGAGCGCGATGATCTTGTAGGCCTCGTCCATCGTGCGCAGCATCGAATAGTTCGTGCCGCCGCCGACATCCGTCGCCGTCGAGATGCGCAGCGGCTTCGCGCGCTTGCGATAGCGCTGGTAATCGAAAAGCCCGGAGCCGAGGAAGAGGTTCGAGGTCGGGCAGAAGACGGCGATCGAACCGGCGTCCGAAAGCGCATCCGCCTCGCGTTCCGACAGATGGATCGAATGGCCGAACAGCGTCTTCGGCCCGGCGAGGCCGTAGTGCTCGTAAATGTCGGTATAGTCCTTCGACCAGGGATAGAGCTCCTGGGTGAAGGCGATCTCGGCGTGGTTCTCGGACAGATGCGTCTGGATGTGGAGGTCGCGATGCTCGGCGGCGAGCGCGCCCGCCATCTCCATCTGCTCGGGCGAGGAAGTGATCGCAAAGCGCGGCGTGATCGCATAGTGGCCGCGCGCGCGGCCATGCCAGCGGGCGATCAGCTCCTTCGTGTCGTCATAGGAGGATTGCGGCGTGTCGGTCAGCGCGGCGGGCGCATTGCGGTCCATCATCACCTTGCCGCCAACGACCAGCATGTCGCGGCTTTCCGCCTCGGCGAAGAACGCGTCCGCGCTCTCCTTGTGGACCGAGCAATAGGCGACGACCGTCGTGGTACCCTGGCGGATCAATTCATCCAGGAACAGCCGCGCGATGCGCCGTCCATGCTGGAGGTCGGCGAAGCGCGTCTCCTCCGGAAACGTGTACTTGTTGAGCCATTCGAGAAGCTCGGTCCCGTAGCTGGCGATCACCTGCATCTGCGGGAAATGCGCATGCGTGTCGATGAAGCCCGGCAGGATGAGGTGCGGGCGATGATCGACGACGGCGACGTCCCTGCCCGCTTCACGCGACACCAGATGGAAATCGCCCATCGCCGCGATCTTGCCGTCGCGGATCAGCAGCCCGCCATCTTCCTCGTAGCGATAGGAGGCGCGGTCCTCGATGCTTTCGGGTTCGGTGAGGAAGGACAGCAGGCGGCCGCGCAGGAGAAGCGTCGACATCACCGCCCCTCGAACCAGGCGACCAGCAGGCGGCGCTCATCGTCGGTCATGCCCGAGACGTTGCCGGGCGGCATGGCGTGGCTGCGGCCGGCCTGGAGATAGATCTCGCGCGCGTGCTCGGCGATCTGCGCCTCGCCGTCCAGAAGCACGCCCTTCGGCGCGAGATGGATGCCTTCCCAGCCCGGCTCCGCCGCATGGCACATGGCGCAACGGCCCATGACGGTATCGCGCACCGCGTCGAAATGGGTCGACGCCATCAGCGTCTCCGCCCGGGCAGAGGCGCGCGGCTCGCCGGTCAGCGCGGCCGGCACGGTCGACAGCCACATGATGACGATGAAGAGCACGGCCGACGCGCCCCATGTCCAGTGCGGCTTGCCTTTGCCGGCATGCACCGAGTTGAAATAATGCCGGATCAGGACGCCGATGATGAACACCAGCGAGGCGATCACCCAGTTGAATTCCGTGGCATAGGCCAGGGGATAGTGGTTCGACAGCATCAGGAAGATGACGGGCAGCGTCAGGTAGTTGTTGTGCGTCGAGCGCTGCTTGGCGATCTTGCCGTATTTCGGATCGGGCGCGCGGCCGGCCTTCAGGTCCGCGACCACGATCTTCTGATTCGGGATGATGATCAGGAAGACGTTGGCCGACATGATCGTGGCGGTAAAGGCGCCGAGGTGCAGGAAGGCGGCGCGGCCGGTGAAGAGTTGCGTATAGCCCCACGCCATCGCGACGAGCACGCCGTAGAGGATCAGCATCAGCGCCGTGTCGTTGTTGCCGAGCGGCGACTTGCAAAGCTGGTCGTAGATCAGCCAGCCGATGCCGAGCGAGGCGATCGAGATCAGAATCGCGACGGGGGCCGAGACGTCGAGCACGTTGCGGTCGACGAGGTAGAGGTCGGCGCCGGCATAGTAGACGATGGCGAGCAGGAAGAAGCCCGACAGCCAGGTCGCGTAGCTCTCCCATTTGAACCAGATCAGGTGCTCCGGCATGTTGGGCGGTGCGACCATGTATTTCTGGATGTGGTAGAAGCCACCGCCATGGACTTGCCACTCCTCGCCATTGACGCCGGGCGGCAACTGGCCGTTGCGACGCAGGCCGAGGTCGAGCGCGATGAAGTAGAAGGACGAGCCGATCCACGCGATCGCGGTGATGACGTGCAGCCAGCGCGCGGCAAAGCTCAACCAGTCCCAGAAGATCGCGAAATCGTACACGTGTGAGCCCTCGGCAAATTCCAGCCTCGGACTTTACGCGCGACGGTTCAATGCGGAAGAGGGAAGCGACGCGATGACTTTCAAAAAAAACTCTAAAATGCTAGGCCGCAGGGGCTTGGGAGCGGCTGATGGCCTATCTGGACAATATCGCGGTCTTCGTGCGCGTGGTGGAACTCGGCAATCTGTCGGCCGCCGGGCGCGACATGCGCATTTCGCCCGCCGTCGCCTCCAACCGCATCAAGGAACTGGAAAAGCACCTCGGCGTGCGGCTCTTCAACCGCACCACGCGGCAACTGATGCCGACCGAGCACGGCCGCATCTTCTATGACGGCGCCAAGAAGGTGCTCGATGCGGTGACCGACGCGGAAGCCGCGGTCACCTCGCTGTCCGGCCAGCCGCGCGGCACGATCCGCGTCACTGCGCCGCTCGGGCTCGGCCGCCGGCTGATCGCGTCGGGCATTCCCGATTTCCACGACCGCTATCCCGATATCGAGGTGCGGCTGCGCCTGTCGGACCACAATGTCGACATGATGAAGGAAGGCATCGACGTCGCCTTCCGGCTCGGCCAATTGGAGGATTCGAGCCTTCGGATGCGTGGCGTCATGGACTGCGAGCGCGTGCTGGTCGCCGCTCCGCAATACCTTGAAGCGCGCGGCGAACCGCAACAGCCGCAGGATTTGATCGACCAGCGCCACGACTGCCTGCTATTGCGCTTTCCCGGCGCGCGCGAATTCTACTGGCCGCTGCAGACCGCCGAAGGCGTCCAGAAATTCGACGTGCGCGGGCCGTTCGATTCCGACGATGGCGACGTGTTGACGAGTTGGGCCCTGTCCGGGCGGGGCATCGTCATGAAGCCGCGCTTCGAGGTCGAGCCCTTCATCCGCGACTGGCGGCTGAAGGTCATCCTGCCCGAAACGCCGCCGACGCCGGTCCAGCTTGCAGCGGTCTATCCGCACCGCAAGTTTCAGGACCCGAAGGTGCGCCTGCTGCTCGATTTCATGGCCGAGCGCTGCCAGCGCCTGATCCGCGACATCATGAAGCCGCGCTGAAAAGCGCGGCCGAAATCTCCGCGGTCGCCATCGCCGCAATGACGGCGGGGCGCTTGTCCTTCACCGTGGAGCCTCCGATCGGGCAGACGAGCCGGGCAAGGTCAGCCTCCGAGCCGCCGGCTTCCTTCAGATACCAGCTTTTGAACGTCGCACGCTTGGTCTTCGATCCGATCATGCCGACATAGGCCGCGTCATCGCGCTTGAGCGCTTCGGCGACGATCAGGAAATCGAGCGCGTGGTCGTGCGTCAGGACGACAAAGGCGGAGCCGGCCGGTGCGTCGCGCACGCTCTCTTCGGGCACCGGAGTCAGCCGCGTCGCCACGCTGTCCGGCATGCCGTCGAGTGCATCGGCGCGCGTCTCGACGATGGTGACGTGCACCGGCACGAGCGCCAGCGCCGCCGCGAGCGCATGGCCCACATGGCCGCCGCCGAAGAGCAGCACGTGCGGCTGCATCGCTTCTTCTCGCTCGACCCGCTTCGTGATCGCGGCGCGCAGTTCGGCATCGACGAGGGCGATGTCGATCCCCGTTCGCCCACCGCAGCACTGGCCGATCTCGGGCCCGAGGGGGATGTCGAGGAGGTCGGTCTTCGGGCTGCCGGCGGCGATCATCTCGCGCGCGCGGTCGATCGCCATGAATTCGAGCTGCCCGCCGCCGATCGTTCCGAAGATGGCGGTCGGCGAGACGAGCATCCACGCCCCGACCTCGCGCGGCGTGGAGCCGACGGCGGAGCGGACCTCGACGATGGCGAGGTCGGGGTGGGTGGAGAGGAAGGTGGGGAGGGTGGTCATGGAGCGCGCCATGTGTGGGAGGCACTGCACCCTACGTTGCCCCCCTCTGTCCTGCCGGACATCTCCCCCGCAAGGGGGGAGATCACGCTATGTCGGCGAAGAGAATAATCTCCCCCCTTGCGGGGTGTCCGAAGGACGGGCCGAGACCCGTGGCTCGGGCCAGGGCGGCCGGCAGGACAGAGGGGGGCGTGAAGGATCACAAGCATCGCTGTTCTATAGCCTGTCCGCGCGCATTCGCATCGGGCTAGCCGCTCGCAACCTTGCGCACCCGCTCCACCGCCATCAACACCCGCTCCGGCGTCGCGGGCGCATCGAGCGCGGGAAAAACCTTGTGCCCGCCGACGCTCGCCACCGCATCCGAGAGCGCATGGAACACCGACATCGCCAGCATGAAAGGCGGCTCGCCGACGGCCTTTGAGCGGTGCACCGTCGGCTCGTTCGCCTCCGGCCAATCGGCCAGCGTCACGTTGAAGATCTTCGGCCGGTCCGAGGCGAGCGGTATCTTGTAGGTCGACGGCGCGTGGGTCCTGAGGCGCCCCTTGTCGTCCCAGACGAGTTCCTCCGTCGTCAGCCAGCCCATGCCCTGCACGAACCCGCCCTCGATCTGGCCAAGGTCGATGATCCGGTTCAAGGAGCGGCCCGTCTCGTGCAGGATGTCGGTGCGTTCGACGACATATTCGCCGGTCAGCGTGTCGATCGACACTTCCGAGCACGAAGCGCCATAGGCGAAATAATAGAACGGCCGTCCCTCGCCTTTGTCGCGATCCCAGTGGATTTTCGGCGTCTTGTAGAATCCGGCCGCCGAAAGCTGGACGCGCGCCATGTAGGCTTGCTTGACGAGATCGGCGAAGGGAATTTCCTGGTTGCCGATCCGCACCCGGTTGGGCAGGAAGACGATCTGGTCCTTCGGCAGGCCGTATTTCTCGGACGCGAAATCGCACAGCCGATCCTTGATCTGACGTGCCGCGTTCTGCGCCGCCATGCCGTTCAGATCCGTGCCGGACGAAGCGGCGGTGGCCGACGTGTTCGGCACCTTGCCCGTCGTCGTCGCGGTGATCTTCACGTTCGAGATGTCGATCTGGAACTCTTCGGCCACCACCTGCGCGACCTTGACGTAGAGCCCCTGCCCCATCTCCGTGCCGCCATGGTTCAGGTGAACCGAGCCGTCCGTATAGACATGCACGAGCGCGCCCGCCTGGTTGAAATGCGTGGCGGTGAAGGAGATGCCGAACTTGACCGGCGTCAGCGCAAGGCCGCGCTTGACGATGCGGCTCGTCGCGTTGAAGGCGGCGATCTCCGCGCGCCGGCGCTGGTAGTCGCAGGACGCCTCCAGTTCGGCGACAATGCGGTGGACGATGTTGTCCTCCACCGTCTGGTGGTAGGGCGTCACGTTGCGATCGGAAGTGCCGTAGAAATTCGCCTTGCGCACCTCCAGCGGGTCCTTGCCGAGCGCGAATGCGATCTCGTCGATGACGCGCTCGGCCCCCATCATGCCCTGCGGGCCGCCGAAACCGCGAAACGCGGTGTTCGAGACCGTGTTGGTATAGAGCGGCGCGGATTGCGCGTGGACCGCCGGGTAGAAATAGGAATTGTCGCAGTGGAACAGCGCGCGGTCGGTGACCGGACCGGACAGGTCCGACGAGAAGCCGCAGCGCGCGGCGTAGGTGTAGTCCACGCCGCGGATCGTACCATCCTCGTCGAAGCCAACCTCGTAGTCGATCAGGAAGTCGTGGCGCTTGCCCGTGGCGATCATATCGTCATCGCGATCGGGACGGATCTTCACCGGTCGCTTCAGCTTCTTCGCCGCGATGGCGGCGATAGCGGCGAACTGGTTCGACTGCGTCTCCTTGCCGCCGAACCCGCCGCCCATGCGCCGCACCTCGACCGTGACGGCGTGCGAGGCAACCCCGAGCGCGTGCGCGACCATGTGCTGGACTTCGCTCGGATGCTGGGTCGAGGAATGAACGGTGACGTCGTCATCCTCGCCGGGGATCGCGAGCGCGATATGGCCTTCGAGGTAGAAATGGTCCTGCCCGCCGACGCGCATTCGGCCCTTGAGCCGGTGCGGCGCCGACGCGATGGCCTGTTCCGCTTCGCCGCGCTTCAGCGTCAACGGCGGCGCGACCATGCGGCCAGACTTCGCATCCAGGCCGCCGATGTCCGTGGTGAAGGGCAGCGCGTCGTACTCGATCTTCGCCAGTCTGCACGCCCGCCGCGCAGCCTCGCGCGTTTCGGCGACGACGGCGAAGAGCGGCTGGCCGAAAAACTCGACCTTTTCCGTTGCCAGCACCGGCTCGTCATGCCGACCGGTCGGCGAGATGTCGTTGACACCGGGCACGTCATGGCCGGTCAGCACCGCGACGACGCCCGGCGAGGAACCAACCGCATCGAGGTCGATGGATTTGACCGCGCCGTGCGCGATGGTCGAGAGGCCGAGACACCCGTGCAGCGTGCCCGCCGGCTCGGCGATGTCGTCGATATAGACGGCGCTGCCGGTGACGTGCTTGGCGGCGGAATCATGCCGCTGGTCGGTCGCGACCCCGCCCTTGATGGCGGCTGCGGTCAGGTCGGGCTGGGCGTGCTTGTTCATCGGCCTGCCCCCGAAACGTTGCGATCCTTCGCGCCCCCCTCTGTCCTGCCGGACATCTCCCCCGCGAGGGGGGAGATTAGTCTCGTCGCCGACACCGCATGATCTCCCCCCTTGAGGGGGAGATGGCCGGCAGGCCAGAGGGGGGTGGCGTGGAGCAGATACATTTCAGGCCGCCTCATGCCGCGAAACGGTCGCCGTCTCGCCGGAACTTTCCACAAACACCCGCATCAGCAAGTTCCTCGCCGTCATCATCCGATACTCCGCGCTCGCACGCATGTCGGAGATCGGCTGGAAATCCTGCTCATAAACCGCCATCGCAGCCCCGACCGTCTCCTCCGTCCAAGCGTTTCCTACGAGCGCCACCTCGACGGCCCTCGCCCGCTTCGGCGTCGCCGCCATGCCGCCATAGGCGATGCGCGCGGATGCGACCTTGCCGCCATCAATGGTCAGCAAAAACGCCCCGAGCACGGCGGTGATGTCCTCGTCGCGGCGCTTGGTGATCTTGTGGACCGCGAACAGCGCCCCGGCATCCGGCACCGGCACATGCACCGCCTCGACGAATTCGCCCGGCGCCCGGTCCTGCTTGCCGTAATCGATGAAGAACTCCTCGAGCGCGATCGTGCGGCGCGCCGCGCCCTTGCGCAGGGTCACCGACGCGCCGAGCGCGATCAAGGGCGGCGGCGTGTCGCCGATCGGCGAACCATTGGCGATGTTGCCGCCGATGGTGCCCATGTTGCGCACCTGGTCGCCGCCGATCCGGTCGAGCAGCGGCCGCAGCGCCGGAATGCGTGTCGCGAGCGCCGCATAGGCGTCCGTGTAGCTGACGCTGGCGCCGATCGTGATCGTGCCGTCCGCCTCCGACACCTGCCGCAACGCGTCGAGCCCACCGATGAAGACGACGGGCGAGATATCGCGGAAATGCTTGGTGACCCAAAGCCCGACATCGGTCGAACCGGCGACGATGCGCGCATTCGGCTCGGCTTCGAGGACCGCCGCGAGGTCGTCGACAGACGCAGGCACGACGAGCCGGCCCTTGCCCGCGCCGATCTCGACGCGCGTTCCGTCGCGCATGGCTTTCAGCCTGGCGATCACCTCGGCGCGCTCGGCGACGAGCGGGTCGCGGCCCGCTTCGCCATAGGACGAGATCGCCCGCGCCGCGCGCATGATCGCCTCGTAACCGGTGCAGCGGCACAGATTGCCCTGAAGCGCCTTTTCGATCGTCGCGTCGGACGGGTTCGGCTCGCGCATCCACAGCGCATAGAGCGACATGACGAATCCGGGCGTGCAGAAGCCGCATTGCGAGCCGTGGAAATCCACCATCGCCTGCTGGACCGGGTGAAGTCCGCCATCTGCACCGCGCAGATGCTCGATGGTGACGACGTGGCAGCCGTCGAGTGACCCGGTGAACCGGATGCAGGCATTGACGCCTTCATAGACGAGCCTGTCGCCGGCCAGGCGCCCGACCAGCACCGTGCATGCGCCGCAATCGCCTTCCGCACAGCCTTCCTTGGTGCCTTTCAGCGCGCGGTCGAGGCGCAGGAAATCGAGCAGCGTCGCGTCGGGGCGGACGTCGGGGAGGGTGACGTCCTCGCCGTTGAGGAGGAAGCGGAGGTGGGAGCGGGGGGTCAATTTGCGACCTCGTTCGGTTTACGGCTGCGCCCCTTCACGCCCCCCTCTGCCCTGCCGGGCATCTCCCCCGCGAGGGGGGAGATTAGCCTCCATAGATGACGCGCGTGATCTCCCCCCGTGCGGGGGAGATGTCCGGCAGGACAGAGGGGGGCAACGTAGGGCATACACATCGTCATCAACCCTCAACTCCCCCGATACGTCGAATAACCATAAGGCGAGATCAGCAGCGGCACGTGGTAATGCGCGGCCTCCGCCATCCCGAACCGGATCGGCACCTCATCGAGAAACGGCGGTTCGGGCAGGGGCACCCCAGAACCGCGCAGGTAATCCCCCGCCGCAAACACCAGTTCGTACTGCCCCGGCGCGAAGTCCGCGCCTTCGAGCAGCGGCGCGTCGCAGCGGCCGTCCGCATTGGTGGTGACGGATTTGACATGCGCGCGGTCATCCCCATCGAGCCTGTAGAGCGCGATCTTCAGCCCCGCGGCCGGGCGGCCCGAAGCCGTATCGAGCACATGCGTCGTCAGACGCCCTCCGCCACTGGCCATTTGCGAGCACCTCTTTGTTGTTATCGAGCCATTGTCGGTGATCCTAAGGCAAGTCATAAGCCCTCTGGAGGCGAGCGGCCACAAAAAGACTTTCAAATTTTTCGCCGGGAATGGGCGCGTCGTTCCGCGCTTATCCTGAAGATCTCAGGGGAGACGTCGATGACCGAGCCGAAGCGATATGTCCGCAACATGCGCGGCTATGGCGCCAATCCGCCAAAGGCGAACTGGCCGGGCGGCGCGCATGTGGCGGTGTCCTTCGTCGTCAACTACGAGGAAGGCGGCGAGAACTGCGTCCTTCATGGCGACACCGCCTCCGAAGCGTTCCTGTCCGAAGTCGTCGGCGCCGCGCCTTGGCCGGCCAAGCGCCACTGGAACATGGAATCGATCTACGAATATGGCGCGCGCGCCGGCTTCTGGCGGCTCCATCGCCTGTTCACCGAGGCCGACCTGCCGGTGACGGTCTACGGCGTCGCAGACGCGCTCGCCCGCTCGCCCGATCAGGTAGCGGCGATGCAGGACGCCGGTTGGGAGATCGCCTCGCACGGCTTGAAATGGATCGACTATCGCGACCACGACGAAGACGCCGAGCGCGCCGATCTCACCGAGGCGATCCGGCTCCATGCGGAAGTCGTCGGCGAGCGCCCGAACGGGCTCTATGTCGGCCGCACCTCGGTCAACACCGTGAAGCTGGCAGCGCAGGAAGGCGGCTTCACCTGGATTTCCGACACCTATGACGACGATTTGCCCTATTGGCTCGACCATGACGGACAGGGCCGCGCGATCGATCCGCAACTCGTCATCCCCTATACGCTCGACGCCAACGACATGCGCTTCGCAACGCCGCAGGGGTTCAACTCGGGCGACCAGTTCTTCGCCTATCTGAAGGACGCGTTCGACACGCATCATGCGGAAGGCGCCGCCGGCCGGCCCTCGATGATGAGCATCGGGCTCCATTGCCGCCTCGTCGGGCGGCCGGGGCGAGTCGCGGCGCTGAAGCGCTTCGTCGATTATGTGAAGAGCCACGACAAGGCGTGGGTCGCGCGCCGCATCGACATCGCCGATCACTGGATCGCGAACCACCCCTACAAGCCGCATGCGCTGAGCCCAAGCCGCATGGCGCGCGACGAGTTCGTCTCGCGCTTCGGCTCGATCTTCGAGCATTCGCCCTGGATCGCCGAACGCGCCTACGACCTCGAACTCGGCCCGGCCCATGACAGCGCGGGCGGCCTGCACAACGCACTGGCACGCATGTTCCGCTCGGCCAGCGAGGCGGAGCGGCTGGGCGTCCTGCAGGCCCACCCCGATCTTGCCGGCAAGCTGGCGCAAGCCAAACGGCTGACCGAGGAATCGACGAAGGAACAGGCTTCCGCCGGTCTCGACGCCCTGACCGACGCGGAGCGCGCGACCTTCACCGAACTGAACGACGCCTATGTCGACAAATTCGGCTTCCCGTTCATCATCGCCGTCAAGGACAACACCAAGGCGTCGATCCTCCAAGCGTTCCAGCGCCGCGTCGCTAACGACCGCGACGCCGAATTCACGACGGCCTGCAAGCAGGTCGAGCGCATCGCCTATCTGCGGCTGAAGGACATCCTGCCCCAATGACCGAGCGAACCTATTACGCACCCACTGGCGGCCTGCCAGCGCAGACTGAACTCCATACCGGCCGCGCCGTCTTCACCGAGGCCTATGCGGTGATTCCGAAAGGCGTCATGAGCGATATCGTGACGAGCTACCTGCCCTTCTGGGACAAGACGCGGCTCTGGGTCCTCTCGCGCCCGCTCTCCGGCTTCGCCGAAACCTTCTCGCAATACATCATGGAAGTGCAGCCGGGCGGCGGCTCGGACCAGCCCGAGCCGGAAGCCGACGCCGAGGGCGTGTTCTTCGTCGTCGAGGGCGAGATCACCGTGACGCTCGATGGCGAGGCCCACATCCTGACGCCCGGCGGCTACGCCTATCTGCCGCCCGCAAGCGGCTGGACCCTCAGGAATGACGGCAAGGAAGTCGCCCGCTTCCACTGGGTCCGCAAGGCGTATGACTTCGTGGAAGGCCTCGATGCGCCCGACCCGCTCTTCCTCAACGAAAACGACATCGCCCCCGCGCCGATGCCCGACACCGGCGGCACCTGGGCGACGACGCGCTTCGTCGACCTGGCGGATCTGCGCCACGACATGCACGTGACGGTCGTCACCTTCGAGCCCGGCGGGCTGATCCCCTTCGAGGAAACGCATGTCATGGAGCATGGCCTCTACGTCCTCGAGGGCAAGGCGGTCTACAAGCTCAACAAGGACTGGGTCGAGGTGGAGGCCGGCGACTACATGTGGCTGCGCGCCTTTTGCCCGCAGGCCTGCTATGCAGGCGGGCCGGGCCGGTTCCGGTATCTGCTCTACAAGGACGTGAACCGGCATATGAAGCTGCACAAGGTCTGACGTGATGCTCCCCTACGTTGCCCCCCTCTGCCCTGCCGGGCATCTCCCCCGCATGGGGGGAGATCACGCGTCTCAAGGTGTGCGATTAGCTGATCTCCCCCCATGCGGGGGAGATGCCCGGCAGGGCAGAGGGGGGCGCGACGAGGCGCAGCCCTTCATCGGTTGGAGCGTGCAAAAATGACCCGCACCATCACCGCCCTCCCCCTAACCCGCGAAGCCTTCGCCCCCTTCGGCGACGTCCTCGACGCCTCCGGCGACAACCATTTCCCCATCAACAACGGCAAGTGCGAGCGCTATCACGACCTCGCCAAGGTCGAGGCCATGGGTCCGAACGCGCGCGTCCTCGTCTCCATCGCCCGCGGCACGCCCTACGAAATGCCGCTGGCGCTCAAGATGGTCGAGCGCCACCCCTTCGGCAGCCAGATCTTCATGCCGCTCGACCAGCGCCCGTTCCTCGTCATCGTCTGCCACGACACGAATGACGGGCCGGGCGAGCCGCACGCCTTCGTCACGGCGCCCGGCCAGGGCATCAACTATCACCGCAACACGTGGCACGCCGTCCTGACGCCGATCGGGCAGAACCAGGATTTCATCGTCGTCGACCGCGGCGGCGACGGCACCAACCTCGAGGAATTCTTCTTCGAGGAGCCGTGGGAAATCCGCCTGCCGGATGGCTTCCAGCCATGAGCGCGGCGCTGATCCACCGCCTGTTCGACGTGATCGAAGACGACATCGTGCCGAAGACAGAAGCCGGCGTCGCCGCCGGCAACAAGATCTTCGGCGCGGCGATCCTGCGCAAGTCCGACCTGTCGGTGGTGATCGCCGAGACCAACAACGAGATGGAAAACGCGCTCTGGCACGGCGAGATGCACGCCATGAAGCGCTTCTACGAACTGCCGAAGGCGGATCGGCCCGACACGAAGGACTGCGTCTTCCTGTCGACGCACGAGCCCTGCTCGCTGTGCCTGTCGGCCATCACCTGGGCGGGGTTCGACAATTTCCACTATTTCTTCAGTCACGCGGATTCGCGCGACAGCTTCGCGATCCCGCACGATCTGAAGATCCTGAAGGAAGTCTTCGGGCTGGAACCGGGCGGCTACCGGGCTGAGAACGCCTATTGGAAGAGCCATTCCATCCGCCGCGAGATCGCCGGAATGGACGCAGCGGAGCGTTCCGAACTGGCCGGTCGGGCAGAGCGCATCGCCGGCCGTTATGACGCGCTTTCGCAAGTCTATCAGGCGTCGAAGGACGCCAACGACATCCCGCTCAATTGATCGACCGATGATCGCCTCGCGCGACCAACTATCGGCAAATCCTCACGAATTTTCCCCCAGCGGTTGATCCCGCGGCATGGGAGGCTATAGTTCGCCTCGTCTCAGGCGGAACCAATTACGCCATCCAATGTCGCAAACGGTCATGTGAAATGTCGCATGATGCCGTCAATATCCTTACCCAACGAGACCCGCCAACGGGTCCGCTCAATGGGTTCGGATCAATCGATCGAATGAGGAACGGGCAATGTCGAAGGAACTGGAATTTTTGAGCCGCTATGTCGCGCGCGGCAAGCTGAACCGTCGCGATTTTCTCGGCCGCGCGGCCGCGCTCGGCGTCACCTCGACATTTGCCAATTCGCTGCTGATCGGCGCGGCGCGTGCGCAGGGACCGCAAAAGGGCGGCGATCTGCGTATGGGCCTGCAGGGCGGTGAATCGACAAACAGCCTCGACCCCGCCCAGTGGCTGACGCAGGTGCCGCAGAATTTCGGCTCGACCTGGGGCGAGCTTCTCGTCCTCCAGTCGCCGACGGACGGCACGCCGCAGCCGGTGCTCGCCGAATCCTGGGAAGCGTCGGACGACGCGATGGAATGGCGCTTCAAGATCCGCAAGGGCGTCACCTTCCACGACGGCAAGGACCTGACACCGGAAGACGTCGCCCAGACGATCCGCCGCCACTCCGACGAGGCGACGGAATCGGCCGCGCTCGGCGTGCTGCGCGACATAGAGGACATTTCGATCGACGGCGACAACGTCGTCTTCAAGCTGGCCTCCGGCAATGCCGACCTGCCGCTGCTTTTGACCGACTACCACCTCGTGATCCAGCCCAATGGCGGCTATGACGACCCGCTCGCCGGCATCGGCACCGGGCCCTACAAGGTCGAGGTCAACGAGCCGGGCATCCGCCACGTCTCGACGAAATATGACGGCTACTGGAACGACGATGTCGGCCACGTCGCCTCGGTCGAGGTCGTGGTCATGAACGACGCGACGGCGCGCACCTCGGCGCTGCAGTCCGGCCAGGTCCACATCATCAACCGCGTCGAGCCGCGCACCGTCGCGCTTCTGGCGCGCATGCCGGGCGTGCATATCGAAAGCGTGCCCTCCAAGGGCCACTACGTCTTCATCATGCACTGCAACACCGCGCCGTTCGACAATGCCGACCTGCGGATGGCGCTGAAGCTCGCCATCGACCGCGAACAGATGGTGGAGCAGATTCTCGCGGGCCACGCCTCGATCGGCAACGATTTCCCGATCTCGCCCTCCTATGCGCTTTATCCGGAAGGCATCGAGCAGCGCACCTACGATCCAGAACAGGCCGCCTTCCACTACAAGAAGTCGGGCCATTCGGGTCCTGTCCTCCTGCGCACGTCCGAAGTCGCCTTCCCCGGCGCCGTCGACGCCGCGCAGCTCTACCAGCAGCAGGCGCAGGCCGCCGGCATCGAGATCCAGGTCCAGCGCGAGCCGGGCGATGGCTACTGGACGGAAGTCTGGAACGCCCAGCCCTTCTGCGCCTCCTATTGGGGCGGCCGGCCGACGCAGGATTCGATGTATTCGACCGCCTACATCACCGGCGCCGACTGGAACGACACGCGCTTCTTCGACGAGGGCTTCGACACGCTCATCCGCACCGCCCGCGCCGAGCTCGACGACACCAAGCGCGCCGAGATGTACCGCGAGGCGGCGACCAAGGTGCGCGACGATGGCGGCCTGATCCTGCCGATGTTCAACGACTTCCTCGACGCGCGCCGCGAGGAGGTCAAGGGCTGGGTGCAGGACCCCAACCACGAGACGTCCAATCTGAGGGCGGCCACCCGCGTCTGGCTCGACCAGGCCTGATCGGGGCGGGAACGTGGGGGCACACCCGGTATTGACACTCATCGCCCAGCGCATCGCGCTGGGCTTCCTTCTCCTCCTGGCGGTTTCGGTGCTGATCTTCCTCGGCACGGAAATCCTGCCGGGAGACGTCGCCCAGTCGATCCTCGGCCAGGCGGCGACGCCGCAGGCGCTGGAAAATCTGCGCCGCGAACTCGGCCTCAACGAACCGGCCTATATCCGCTATTTCACCTGGCTCGGCGGCGTCCTGACCGGCGACCTCGGCACCGCGCTTTCCAACCGCATGGACATCGCCTCGTCGATCTGGCCGCGGCTGAAGAACACGCTCTTCCTCGCCTTCTGGGCCGCCATCGTGTCGGTGCCGCTGGCGATCCTGCTCGGCCTCGTCGCCGTGCGCTACCGCAACGGCTTCGTCGACAAGACGATCTCGGGCCTTGCCCTCTCGGCGACCTCGCTGCCGGAATTCTTCATCGGCTACGTGCTGATGTACTTCTTCGCCGTCCGCCTCGGCTGGTTTCCGAGCGTTTCGACCGTTTACGACACCATGCCTTTCGCCGACCGCATGCGCGCCATCGCGCTGCCGGCGACCGCGCTGACGCTCGTCGTTCTGGCTCACATGATGCGCATGACCCGCGCGGCAATCCTCAACGTCATGCAGTCGGCTTACATCGAAACCGCGGAACTGAAGGGCCTGTCGCTCTTCGAGATCATCCGCAAGCACGCCTTCCCGAACGCCATCGCGCCGATCGTCAACGTCGTGATGCTGAACCTCGCCTTCCTCGTGGTCGGCGTCGTGGTGATCGAGGTCATCTTCGTCTATCCGGGCATGGGGCAGTATCTCGTCGACCACGTCTCCAAGCGCGACGTGCCGGTGGTGCAGGCCGTGGGGCTGATCTTCGCCGCCGTCTATATCGGCCTCAACCTCATCGCGGACATCGTGGCGATCCTCGCCAATCCGCGCCTCAGGCACCGGAGGTGACGCGATGATGTTCAAGCGCATGCCCATCGGCGCGGCGATCGGCCTTTTTGTCACCATCGTTCTGCTCGTCGTCGCCGTCTTCGCGCCGTGGATCGCGCCCTATCCGGGCTCGCGCGTCCTCGGCGGCGTGTGGGAGCCGTCTTCGGCGCAATACTGGCTCGGCACGGATAATCTCGGCCGCGACCTCCTTTCGCGCATGATCTACGGCGCGCGGATCACGGTCTTCATCGCCGTCGCCTCCACGGCGCTGGCCTTCACGCTCGGCTCCATCCTCGGCTTCATGGCGGCGGTCATCGGCGGCTGGTTCGATACGATCATGTCGCGCTTCGTCGACCTTCTGATGTCGATCCCGACGCTGATCTTCGGCCTCGTCGTCCTGTCCGTCTTGCCCTCGACCATCCCGATCCTGATCCTCGTCATGGGCATCCTCGATTCCACCCGCGTCTACCGCCTGTCGCGCGCGGTCGCGGTCGACATCAACGTCATGGATTTCGTCGAGGCGGCCAAGCTGCGCGGCGAAGGCACGCGCTGGATCATCTTCCGGGAAATCCTGCCGAATGCGCTCTCGCCGCTGGTCTCCGAACTCGGCCTGCGCTTCATCTACGCGGTGCTGTTCCTCTCCGCCCTCTCCTTCCTCGGCCTCGGCGTCCAGCCGCCGGATGCCGACTGGGGCGGCATGGTGCGCGAGAACCGCGAGGGCATCGTCTTCGGCATACCGGCCGCGTTGATCCCCGCCGGCGCCATCGCTGCGCTGGCGATCTCGGTCAATCTCGTCGCCGACTGGATCTTGAACCGCACCACCGACCTGAAGGGAGGGCGCGGCAATGCCTGAGGATCAAATCCATCTCAAGGGCGCGCCGCTGCTCGAGATCCGCAATCTGAAGATCGAGGCGACCGTCTATCCGCCCGACGAAGACCCGCACGACATCACCATCGTCGACGGCGTCTCGCTGACGCTGCACAAGGGCAAGGTGCTCGGCCTCATCGGCGAATCCGGTGCCGGCAAGTCGACGATCGGCCTGTCGCCCATGGCCTATGGCCGCGGCGGCGTGCGCATCACCGGCGGCGAGGTCATCGTCAATGGCCGCGACATCCTGAAGGGGGGCAACCGCAAGGTGCGCCGCCTGCGCGGGCGCGAAGTCTGCTACGTCGCGCAATCCGCCGCAGCCGCCTTCAACCCCGCGCACAGGCTGATGGACCAGGTCGTCGAGGCGACGCTCAAGCATGGCATCTCCTCGCGCCGCGAGGCGGAGGCGCGCGCGGTCGAGCTTTTCCGCAAACTCTCGCTGCCCGATCCGGAGAACATCGGCAAGCGCTACCCGCATCAGGTGTCCGGCGGCCAGCTCCAGCGCGTGATGACGGCGATGGCGCTCTGCTCCGAGCCGGATCTCATCATCTTCGACGAGCCGACGACCGCGCTCGACGTGACGACGCAGATCGACGTCCTCGCCGCCATCAAGGAAGCCATCGCCGCGACCGGCGTCGCCGCGCTCTACATCACGCACGACCTCGCCGTCGTCGCGCAGGTCTCCGACGAGATCATGGTGCTGCGCCACGGCAAGACCGTGGAATGGGGCGACACGCGCCAGATCATCGACCAGCCGCGCGAGACCTATACCCAGCAGCTCGTCGCCGCCCACCATGTCGAGCATGACGAACACGCGCCGGAAGGCACGCCGCTCCTGTCGGTCAAGAACATCACGGCGGCCTATGGCGGCGGTCACATCAACGTCCTGAAGAACGTCACGGTCGACATCCGGCCCGGCCAGACGCTCGCCGTCGTCGGCGAATCCGGCTCCGGCAAATCGACGCTCGCGCGCGCCATCACCGGCCTTCTGCCGCCGAAGGAAGGGACGATCACCTTCGACGGACGTGAACTTCCAGCCCGCCTCGCCGACCGAAAGCGCGAGGACTTGCGCGAACTCCAGATGATCTACCAGATGGCGGACGTGGCGATGAACCCGCGCCAGACGGTCGCGACGATCATCGGCCGCCCGCTTGAATTCTACTTCAACCTGCCCGGCGCCGAGCGCGACCGCCGCGTCAATGAACTCCTCGAAAAGATCGAGATGGGCCGCGGCTTTGCAGATCGCTACCCGGCCGAACTTTCCGGCGGCCAGAAACAGCGCGTCTGCATCGCCCGCGCGCTCGCCGCCGATCCGAAGCTGATCATATGCGACGAGGTGACCAGCGCGCTCGATCCGCTCGTTGCCAACGGCATCCTCAAGCTGCTTCTGGAGCTCCAGAAACAGGAGCAGGTCTCCTACCTCTTCATCACCCACGACATCGCGACCGTCCGCGCGATCGCCGATTCCATCGCCGTCATGTATCGCGGAGAAGTCGTGCGCTACGGCCCGAAGTCGAAAGTCCTCGAACCGCCCTATGACGACTACACCCAGCTACTTCTCTCCTCGGTTCCCGAGATGGAGATCGGCTGGCTTGAAAAGGCGATTTCCGGGCGGCGCATGGCGGCGGCCGGCAATTGAAAAGACACATGGGATGTATTATTTTTTGGTATCGGAGGTGATGCCATGAGCAGGAATACATCCATTTCGCTGGGCGACCACTTTTCCGGCTTCGTCGAAAAGCAGGTCGGCGACGGCCGCTACGCCACCGCCAGCGAAGTCGTCCGCGCGGGCTTGCGGCTCCTCGAAGAGCGCGAGTTGCGGATCGAGGAACTGCGCTCCGCAATCGCTGCCGGAGAGGCGAGCGGCCCGCTTGAAGCGTTCGACATCGATGAATTTTTGGCCGCCAAGCGCCGCGAGCGAAACGCTTGAGGCGATACCGCCTCTCGCCTGCAGCACGCGGCGATCTGGATTCCATCTGGGACTACACGGCGGATCGCTGGAGCGTCGATCAGGCCGACCGCTACATCCGCGAACTCGTTGACGCCGTGAACCAGCTTTGCAGCGGCGCCTCCAGGGGTCGCCGGATCGATCAGGTCCGGCAGGACTATCTCCAGTTGCCCGTCGGCTCGCACCTCATCGTCTTCCGCCAGACGCCGGCGACGATCGACGTCATCCGGATTCTCCATCGACGCATGGATGTTGCTGCTCAATTGACGCCGCAGGGATAGTCGGTCACGCCATCGCTGCCAAAAGGTCGAATTCCTTCCTGTCGAGGTCTTCGATCCACGCGCGTTTGGTCTTGCGCCGGACCCGGTGACCTTCACCTTCCAACTCGGCCTCGTGCCGGTCCAGCCCTCCGGGATAGCGGTCGTTCAAATGGCCGCCGGATTTGAGCGTGCGCCACCAGGCGATCGCATCGTTGCGGCCCATCGCGCGCCAGTCCTCGGCGGCCTGGGCGGCGAGATTGATGAAGATCGCGGTCGAGACCGGGCAGGCGATGCTGGTGCCGTGCCTGATGGACAGCGCGTCGCGGATCGTGTCGAGCGTGATCACCTTGCCGTGCGGCACGAGTTGCATGAGCTCGTAGACCTCTCCGGCCGAAGAGACGACCATCGAGCCGCCCGGCGGCGCCCAGTGCGCGACGCCCGCCGGCAACTGGCGGACGATCTTCGGCGGCTTGCGTTCCAGAACCTTGGCGATGGCATTTCCGTGCATGGGACAAACTCCTGTGGCGACGGCAGGCAGTCTGCACCCACCCGAAGGTCAGGCAGAGGGGTTATTTTTGATTTTTCTCACCCCCGCCGCATCGCGCTCGGCGTCTTGCCGAATGCCCGCCCGAACGCGCGCGAAAAGGCGGCAGAACTCGAAAACCCGGTGCGCGCCGCGATGTCCGCCATCGGCTCGCGCGTGTCGAGCACGAGGCGCCGCGCCGCGTTGAGGCGCAGCCGCAGATAGTAGGCGCCGGGGCTCTCGCCGATCGCGCGGCGGAAGACGAGTTCCATTGTGCGCACCGACAATTTGGACCGTCGCGCGATCGCCGCGATGGTCAGCGGCCGGTCGACATGCGCTTCCATGATCCGCACCGCCTGCGCAAGGCGCGGGTCATGGCCATCGAGCCGGCCGAGCGAGACCAGCGGCTGCGCGTCGCTCGCCGCCCGCGCCTGGTCGTAGATGAAGACGCTCGCGACATCGAGCGCGACGCTCATGCCGAGCCGAGACCGGATGAGATGGAGCATCAGGTCGAAGCCGGGCGATGCGCCGCCCGCCGTGACGACAGGCCCGTCAATGACGTATCGATCCGGCCGGATGTCGGCTTCGGGAAAAGCGGCGGCGAAGTCCTCGAGGTCTTCCCAATGCGTCGTCGCCGCGCGGCCGTCGAGCAGCCCGGCATGGCCGAGAACCCACGTTCCCGCCTCGATGCCCCCGACCGCACGCGCAGCACCCGCCGCCCTTTTGAACGCCGCAAGCTCGGGGCCGGAAAGCGCGCCGCGCGAACCGAACCCGCCGATCGCGATGACGAAATCACCCGCCCGCCCGGCGTCGAATGCGCCTGAAACCGCGATCGGCAATCCGCTGGTCGTCTGCGGCGGCGCTCCGTCGAGCGAGACCACGCGCCAGTCGAACACCGGCCGCCCACAGACCCGATTGGCGGCGCGCAGGGGATCGATGGCGGAGGCGACGCACATCAGCGAGCAGCCCGGCAGCACGAGAAACGTCACCGTCAGTGGCGCCCCGTCGGGCCGAAAGATCGAGTGCTTTTCGTTTTTCATCAATTCTCATGCGTAAATCGCAAAACATGTTGACGCAAGGGACGCGAAGCTGGCGGCAGTCTTGGAGGATGCACATGCCGCTCGAAATGAACCGCGAGGTCTTCATCACCTGCGCCGTCACCGGCTCGGGAGGCACGCAGGACCGCTCGCCGCACGTGCCGCGCTCGCCGAAACAGATCGCGGATTCGGCGATCGAGGCGGCCAAGGCCGGCGCGGCGATCGTCCACTGCCATGTCCGCGATCCCGAGAGCGGCGCCCCGCGGCGCGACATCGCGCTCTACCGCGAGGTGACCGAGCGCATTCGCGACGCGGAAGTCGACGTCGTCCTGAACCTGACCGCCGGCATGGGCGGCGACATGGTGTTCGGCTCGACGGACAAGCCCCTGCCACTGAAGGAACAGGGCACCGACATGGCCGGCGCCGCCGAGCGCGTCGAGCACGTGCGCCAGTGCCTTCCGGAAATCTGCACGCTCGATTGCGGCACGATGAACTTCGCCGAGGCGGACTACGTGATGACCAACACGCCCGGCATGCTGCGCGCCATGGGCGGCATGATGACGAAGATGGGCGTGAAGCCCGAGATCGAGGCCTTCGACACCGGCCATCTCTGGTTCGCCAAGGAACTGGTGAAGGAAGGCGTCCTCGCGCCCGACGCGCTGGTGCAGCTTTGCATGGGCGTGCCCTGGGGCGCGCCGGACGATTTGAACACCTTCATGGCGATGGTCAACAACGTGCCAAAGGACTGGACCTGGTCCGCCTTCTCGCTCGGCCGCAGCCAGATGGCCTACGTCGCCGCCGCCGTCCTCGCGGGCGGCAATGTCCGCGTCGGGTTGGAGGACAATCTGTGGCTCGGCAAGGGCGAACTCGCCACCAATGCGCAGCTCGTCGAGCGCGCGGTGACGATCGTCGAGACGATGGGCGCACGGGTCATCGGGCCGGACGAGGTGCGCAGAAAGCTCAACCTGACGAAGCGCGCGCCGGTGGCTTAGGAACCAAATGGAGAATGTTGCGATCCTTCACGCCCCCTCTGTCCTGCCGGACATCTCCCCGCATGGGGGGAGATCACGCGGTGTCGATGACGAGACTGATCTCCCCCCTCGCGGGGGAGATGTCCGGCAGGACAGAGGGGGGCAACGTAGAGTGCGACCTCCGCCAAGTGGAGCAAACCAAATGATCATCACCAAGGCAGCGTGCATCGGCGGCGGCGTCATCGGGGCGGGATGGGTCGCCCGGCTGGTGCTGAACGGCATCGACGTCGCGATCTTCGATCCCGATCCGGAGGCCAAGCGCAAGGTCGACGAGGTCATGGCGGGCGCGCGGCGCGCCTATAAGCGTCTGGCAACGTCGGGCCGTCCGAAGGAAGGCGCCATCACCTACGCCCCGAGCATCGCCGAGGCCGTCGTCGATGCCGACTTCATCCAGGAAAGCGTGCCCGAGCGGCTCGACCTGAAGCACAAGGTGCTGGCCGAGATCGACGCCCACGCCCCCTCCTCCGCGCTCGTCGGCTCGTCGACCTCCGGCATCAAGCCGACCGACATGGCCGTGGCGATGAAGAACCATCCCGAACGGCTGGTGGTCGCCCACCCGTTCAACCCGGTCTACCTCCTGCCCGTCGTCGAGATCGTCGGCGGCGAGCAGACCTGGCCCGAAGCGATCGAGCTCGCGCGCGAGTGCTATGCCGAAATCGGCATGAAGCCGGTCGTGATCCGCAAGGAAATCGAGGCCTTCGTCGGCGACCGCCTGCTGGAGGCCATGTGGCGCGAGGCGCTGTGGCTGATCAAGGACGGCATTTGCACCGTCGAGGAACTCGACGACATCATGCGCTACGGCTTCGGCCTGCGCTGGGCGCAGATGGGCATGTTCCAGGTCTACCGCATCGCCGGCGGCGAGGCCGGCATGCGCCACTTCATGGCCCAGTTCGGCCCGTGCCTGTCCTGGCCGTGGACCAAGCTGATGGACGTGCCCGAGTTCAACGACGAACTCGTGGACTTGATCGCCAGCCAGTCGGACGCGCAGTCCGGCAAATGGTCGATCCGCGAACTGGAAAAGATCCGCGACGACAATCTCGTCGCGATCATGGAAGCGCTATCGAAGGAGAACAAGGGCAAGGGCTGGGGTGCGGGGCAGTTGCACAAAGCCTATGTGGACCGGCTCGGCAAGGCGAAGCCGGTTTCGAAGGCGGCCGCCAAGGCGAAGGCGGAGAAGCCGAGGAAGGTGGTCAAGGTGCAACCCAGATGAGCGAAGCGATCGACCCCCACTCCGTCCCGCTGCGCGGGCCACCTCTCCCCCGATCGACGTGGGAGAGGATCGGCGCTGCCGCAACGCATGCGCTTCTCCAGCCTGGCTTCCTCTCCCCCGTCGATCGGGGGAGAGGTGGCCCGAAGGGCCGGAGTGGGGGTCGACCCGCCGGGATGACGCCGGAGTTTCAGCCATGAACTTCTCGCTCACCGAAGAACAACGCCTCATCGTCGAGACCACCCGCGCCTTCGTCGAGAACGAGCTCTATCCGCACGAGGCGGAGGTCGAGCGCACCGGCCATCTGCGCGTGGACCTCGTCAGGGAGCTTCAGGCCAAGGCCATCGCGGCCGGCCTCTACGCGGCCAACATGCCCGAGGAGGTCGGCGGCGCGGGGCTCGATACGCCGACCTGGCTGCTCTACGAAAAGGAACTCGGCCGCGCCAATTACGCGCTGCACTGGACCTGCGTCGCGCGCCCGTCCAACATCCTTCTCGCCGGCACGGACGAGCAGAAGGAGCGCTATCTCTTCCCCTGCATCCGCGGCGAGAAATGGGATTGCCTCGCCATGACGGAACCCGGCGCCGGCTCCGACCTGCGCGGCATGAAGGCGAGCGCGCGACAGGATGGCGACGACTGGGTGCTCAACGGCACCAAGCACTTCATCTCCCATGCCGATATCGCTGACTTCGCCATCGTCTTCATGGCGAGCGGCGAGGAAGAAACACCGCGCGGCCCCAAAAAGCTGATCACTGCCTTCTTCGTCGACAAGGGCACGCCGGGCTTCACCGTCCGCGACGGCTACCGCAACGTCTCGCATCGCGGCTACACCAACTCCATCCTCGAATTCGACGATTGCCGCCTGCCCGCGTCTCAGGTCCTCGGTGAAGTCCACAAAGGCTTCGAGGTCGCCAATTCCTGGCTGGGTGCGACGCGCCTGCAGGTCGCCGCCACCTGCATCGGCCGCGCCGAACGCGCGCTCGGCCACGCCGTCGACTGGGCCGCCAATCGCGAGCAGTTCGGCCAGAAGATCGGCAAGTTCCAGGGCGTTTCCTTCAAGCTCGCCGACATGGCGACGGAACTGAAGGCCGCCGACCTGATGCTGATGGAAGCCGGCTGGAAATACGACGCCGGCACCGTGACCGACATGGACATGGCGATGGCCAAGCTGAAGGCCACCGAAATGCTCGCCTTCGTCGCCGACGAGGCGATCCAGATCCATGGCGGCATGGGACTGATGGACGAGCTTCCGCTGGAACGCATCTGGCGCGACGCGCGGGTCGAGCGCATCTGGGAAGGCACGAGCGAGATCCAGCGGCATATCATCAGCCGGGCGCTGTTGAGGGCGGTTGGAGGCTAGTCGGTCATGGCAGCACCCCTTCGCGCCCCCCTCTGTCCTGCCGGACATCTCCCCCGCGAGGGGGGAGATCACGCGGTTTCGGCGACGAGCATAATCTCCCCCCTCGCGGGGGGTCCGAAGGACGGGCCGAGACCCGTGGCTCGGGCCAGGGCGGCCGGCAGGACAGAGGGGGGTAACGTCGAGCGCCCCGCTTCCACTCTGGCCGATTCATGACGGCCCGCCTGCACCGCCTCCTGCACCCCAGCTCCATCGCCGTCGTCGGCGGCGGCGCCTTCGCGACCAACGTCGTCAGGCAATCGCTCAAGATGGGCTTCACCGGCCACATCTGGCCCATCCACCCAACGAAACCAGACATCGAAGGCATCCCCGCCTTCCGCTCCATCGCCGACCTGCCAGTTCCACCCGACGCGACCTTCATCGGCGTCAATCGCTTTGCCACGATCGACATCCTGCGCGAGCTTGCCGCACGCAAAGCAGGCGGCGCGATCTCTTTCGCTGCCGGCTTCCTCGAGGCCGACGACCCGGACGGCCCACGCCTCCAGCGGGAACTCATTGAGGCCGCCGGCGACATGCCCGTCATCGGGCCGAACTGCTACGGGCTGATCAACTATGCCGACGGCGCGCTGCTCTGGCCCGACCAGCATGGCGGCCGACGGCTGGCACCCGGCACGCGCGGCGCGGCAATCATCACGCAATCGTCCAACATCGCCTGCAACCTCACGATGCAGAAGCGCGGCCTGCCCATCGCGTTCCTGATGACGGCAGGCAACCAGGCCCAGACCGGTCTGTCGGAGATGGCGCTCGGCCTGATCGAGGACGAGCGCGTCTCCGTGCTCGGCCTCCACATCGAGGGCTTCGATTCCATCCCCGGCTTCGAGCGCCTCGCCGACCGCGCCCGCGAACTGAAAAAGCCGATCGTCGCCATGAAGGTCGGCCGCTCGGAGCAGGCCCGGGCCGCGACGATCTCGCACACGGCCTCGCTGGCCGGTTCGGACGCCGGCTCCGATGCCTTCCTGAAGCGTCTCGGCATCGCGCGCGTCCACTCGATCCCGGCATTCCTCGAAACGCTGAAGCTGCTTCATGGCGTCGGCCCGCTCTCAGGCAACCGGCTCTCCTCGATGAGTTGCTCAGGCGGCGAGGCTTCGGTGATGGCGGACGCGGCCGACGGGCGCGCGGTGACCTTCCCGCCGCTCGGCGAGACGCATCGCGACCGGGTGAAGGCGACGCTCGGTCCCCTCGTCGCCGTTGCCAACCCGCTCGACTACCACACCTTCATCTGGAACGACGAGCCGGCCATGACCGCGACCTTCACGGCGATGGTGGCGGGCGGCTTCGACCTCGACATGCTGGTGCTCGACTTCCCCCGCACCGACCGCTGCTCGGATGCCGACTGGTGGCCGACGGTGCGTGCGTTCGAGGCGGCGTTGAGGGCCAACGACGCGCGCGGCGCGATCGTGGCGTCGATGGCGGAAAATTTGCCGGAAGAGCACGCGGACGAACTTTTTTCGCGCGGCATCGTGCCGTTGCACGGCATCGAGGAAGCGATGGCGGCGGCGGCGGAGGCGGCGTTTGTGGGGCGAGCCTGGCGCGATCTTTCCTCTACCCCCAACGGGGGGAGAGGTGGCCCGGCGAAGCCGGGACGGAGTGGGGGGGAGGCGTCGGCGCGTAACCCCCACTCCGCCTCGCGTGGCTCGGCACCTCTCCCCCTCAAAGGGGGAGAGGAACGGCGCCCCCTCGACGAAGCATCCGCCAAATCCCTCCTTGCAGCCCAAGGCCTCCCCATCCCCGCCGGCCGCCGCGCATCCTCCGTCCCCGAAGCCCTCGCCGCAGCCCGGACCCTCGGCCTCCCCGTCGCACTCAAATCACTCGGCCTCGCGCATAAATCCGAGCACGGCGCCGTCCGCCTCGACCTCCACACCCAAGCCGAGATCGAAGCCGCCGCCTCCGCCCTCCTCCCCCTCGGCACCGGCCTCTATGTCGAGCGCATGATCGAAAACGCGATCGCCGAGCTCATCGTCGGCATCTCCCCCGATCCCGTCTTCGGTGCGCTGCTCACCATCGGCTCCGGCGGCGTTCTCGTCGAACTCCTAGCCGACACCGCAACGCTTCTCCTCCCCGCAACCCGCGACGAGATCGAGGCCGCGTTGCGCTCGCTGAAACTCTTCCCGCTTCTCGACGGCTATCGCGGCCGCCCGAAAGGCGATGTCGCCGCCGCGATCGACACGATCCTCGCCATTTCCGATTTCGTCGTCGACAATGCCGGCCGGATCGTCGAACTCGACATCAACCCGCTGATCGTCTGCGAGCGCGGAGCGTTCATCGCCGATGCGCTGCTCGTCGGCGATTTTGAAATCTTGGAGAAAACCCCATGAGCGACAACGTCGTCAAAACCCGCCGCGAGGGGGCGATCCTGGAGGTGACGCTCGACCGGCCGAAGGCGAACGCGATCGACCTTGCGACCTCGCGGCTGCTGGGCGAAACCTTCAAGGCCTTCCGCGACGAACCCGACCTGCGCGTCGCGATCGTGAAAACCGCCGGCGACAAGTTCTTCTCGGCCGGCTGGGACCTGAAGGCGGCGGCGGATGGCGATGCCGTCGACGGCGATTATGGCGTCGGCGGGTTCGGCGGTTTGCAGGAACTGCGCGACATGAACAAGCCGGTCATCGCCTGCGTTCACGGCATGGCGGTCGGCGGCGGGTTCGAACTGGCGCTGTCCTGCGACCTGATCTACGCGTCCGAGACGTCGAGCTTCGCCCTGCCCGAGATCAAGGCCGGCACGCTGGCCGATGCCGCGACGATCAAGCTGCCGCGCCGCATCCCCTATCACGTCGCGATGGACATGCTCCTGACGGGCCGCTGGATGGATGTGCTGGAGGCCCATCGCTGGGGCCTCGTCAACGAGGTCCATCCGGCCGACCAGTTGGAAGAGCGCGTCTGGGACGTCGCCCGCCTCCTCGCCTCCGGCCCGCCGCTCGTCTTCGCCGCCATCAAGGAAGTCGCGCGCGAGGCCGAAGGCCAAAGCTTCCAGACCGCGATGAACCGCATCACCAAGCGCCAGTTCGCCACGGTCGACAGGCTTTACAATTCCGAAGACGGCCTCGAAGGCTTCAAGGCGTTCGCGGAAAAACGCGACCCGGTCTGGAAGGGAAAATAGCCAAAACAGGCGTCATCCCGGAGCGGCGCAGCGCGTCAGCGATGCGTCGAATCCGGGACCCATTCCGTGCTCTCGAAGACCGCGGAATGGGTCCCGGCTCTCATCTCGCTGCGCTCGATTTCGGCCGGGATGACGCCGGCCTTGCCGAGATCAAACCCGCTCGATCGCGATCGAAATCCCCTGGCCGACGCCGATGCACATCGTCGCCAACCCATAGCGCGCGCCGCGTTCCTTGAGCTCCAGCGCCGCCGTACCGGTGATGCGCGCGCCCGACATTCCGAGCGGGTGGCCGAGCGCGATGGCGCCGCCGTTCGGGTTCACATGGTCCGCGTCGTCGGCGATGCCGAGATCGCGCAGCGTGGCCAAGCCCTGCGACGCAAAGGCTTCGTTGAGTTCGATCACGTCGAAATCCGAAACCTTCATGCCGAGCCGGTCGACGAGCTTGCGCGTCGAAAGCGCCGGGCCGAAGCCCATGATGCGCGGCGCAAGGCCGGCGACGGCGCCGCCGAGGACGCGCGCGATCGGCGTCAGGCCATATTTCTTGACCGCGGCTTCCGAAGCGATGATCAGCGCCGCCGCGCCGTCATTGACGCCCGAAGCGTTGCCGGCGGTGACCGTGCCGCCCTCTTGTCTGAACGGCGTCGGCAGCTTGCCGAGCTTCTCGGCCGTCGTGCCGGCGCGCGGATGCTCGTCCTTGTCGACCACGATCGGGTCGGCCTTTCGCTGCGGGATCGTCACAGCGACGATCTCCTTGGCGAGGCGGCCGTTCTCCTGCGCGGCGACGGCCTTGTCCTGGCTGCGCGCGGCAAACGCGTCCTGGTCGGCGCGGCTGATCTGGAATTGTTCGGCGACGTTCTCCGCCGTCTCCGGCATGGAATCGACGCCGTATTGCTTCTTCATCAGAGGGTTGACGAAGCGCCAGCCGATCGTGGTGTCGTAGATTTCCGCATTGCGTGAAAAGGCAGTGTCGGCCTTCGGCATGACGAAAGGCGCGCGCGACATGCTCTCGACACCGCCGGCGATCATGATCTCCGCCTCGCCCGCCTTGATGGCGTGGGCGGCGTTGATGACGGCGTTCATGCCCGAGCCGCAGAGCCGGTTGACGGTCGCGCCCGGCACGGCTTCTGGCAGGCCGGCCAGAAGCAGCGACATGCGCGCGACGTTGCGGTTGTCCTCGCCGGCCTGGTTGGCGCAGCCATAGACGACGTCGTCGATGGCGGCCCAGTCGATGCCGGGATTGCGCTCCATCAGCGCTTTCAGCGGCACGGCTCCAAGATCGTCGGCGCGAACGGAGGAAAGCTGCCCGCCGAAGCGGCCGATGGGCGTGCGGACATAGTCGCAGATATAGGCGTCAGCCATGTTCAAACCTCCGGTACGATCAAATCCTTGCAGGCGCCCTCGACCACGAGCTTTGCTCCGGTCACGGCCTGCAGATCTTCCATGCTGATGGACGGCAGCTTTTCGCGCAGGACGAAACGCTTGTCGATGATTTCGACGACGGCAAGGCTGGTATAGACCGTCGTCACGCAGCCGACGCCGGTCAGCGGCAGCGCGCAGCGCTCGACGAGCTTCGGCTTGCCGTCCTTGGTGACGTGGTCGGTGATGACGCAGACGCGCTTGGCGCCGTGCACGAGATCCATCGCGCCGCCCACGGCCGGCACCGATTTCGGACCCGTCGACCAGTTGGCGAGGTCGCCGTTCTCCGCAACCTCGTAGGCGCCGAGGATCGCGACGTCGAGATGCCCGCCGCGCACCATGGCGAAGCTGTCGGCATGGTTGAAGAAGGACGCGCCCGGATTGAGCGTCACCGCCTTCTTGCCGGCATTGATCAGGTCCCAGTCTTCCTCGCCGGCCGGCGGTGCTTCGCCGAAATCGAGCACGCCGTTCTCGGTGTGGTAGATGACCTCGCGGCCCTTGGGCTTGAACTTCGCCACCATCTCGGGAAAGCCGATGCCCAGATTGACATAGGCCCCGTCCTGAATGTCCTGCGCCGCGCGCCAGGCGATCTGGGCGTTGGTGAGTTTCACGGTCATGCGCCCGCCCCTTCCTTCACGAGCGCCGCTTCGCGCAACAATGCCTCTTCCTGCTTCGCATCGGCGATCTCTACGACCATGTCGACGAAGATGCCGGGCGTGACGACATGCTCGGGATCGATCGCGCCGGGCTCGACAACCTGCCGCGCCTGGACGATCGTCTTTTCCGCCGCCATCGCCATCAGCGGCGCGAAATTGCGGGCCGCCTTGTTGTAGGTGAGGTTGCCCTTGCGGTCGGCAAGCTCCGCCTTGATGATCGCGACATCCGCCTTCAGCCAGCGCTCCTGGACGTAGGAACGGCCGTCGAACTCGGCGACCGGCTTGCCCTTGGCAATGTCCGTGCCGAAGCTCGTCGGCGTATAGAAGGCCGGAATGCCGGCGCCGCCCGCGCGGATGCGCTCGGCGAGCGTGCCCTGCGGCACGAGCTCCAGCTCGATCTCGCCGGCCTGGTAGCGCTCGGTGAAGGCGCGCGAATCCGTCGAGCGCGGAAACGAGCAGACCATCTTGGCGACCATGTCGGCATAGATCATCGCGGCGATGCCGACCGCGCCATTGCCGGCATTGTTGTTGATGACGGTCAGTCGGCCGGGCGAGCCGGTCGCCTTGTAGCGCGCGACCAGCGCGTCGATCAGTTCGATCGGTGCGCCCGAGCCGCCGAAACCGCCGATCATGACGGTCATGCCGTCCGTTATGCCGGCGATCGCATCCTCGATGCTGGGGGTGATCTTGTTCATCTCGCTCCCGGAAATTTGGACGGAAGGCAGAACGCCGACCGCAGTTCGACTTCAGCAAAAGTTCGCATTGCGAACATATGTTCCATATGCGATACATGCTCTAGATGACCGAGGGTAACGTGTCAATCGAAGAGCAGGCAAGCCGCTCCGACCTCGTCGGGTCCTTGGAGCGCGGGCTGGGCGTCATGGAAATCCTGGCGGCGCATCCGGCCGGCCTGACGATGAGCGAGGTCGCCGACCGCGCCGGCTTGACCCGCGCCGGCGCACGGCGCTTCCTGCTGACCCTCGTCGCAGCCGGCTATGCAAGGCAGGACGGGCGCATCTTCCGCCTGTCGCCGCGCCTCATCACGCTCGGCCGCACATGGCTATCCGGCGCCTCGCTGTGGACCTATGCCGAACCCTTCATGCGCGAGGTCTCGCAGGCGCTGAACGAAAGCTGCTCGGCGGCGGTGCTGGCGGATGAGGACGTGGTTTATGTCGCGCGCATCGCCGGCGCGCGCATTCTCGGCGTTGCGCTCCATGTCGGCACGCGCCTGCCGGCCTTCTGCACGTCGATGGGCCGGGTTCTTCTTTCAGGTCTGCCCGAAGCAGACCTCGCAGCATTCCTCACCCGTGCAAGGATTGCCGCCAAGACCGACCGGACGGTGATCGACCCGGTCGAACTCGCTCGCCTCGTCGCCAAGGCGCGCACGGACGGCTACGCCATCGTCGACCAGGAACTGGAGATCGGCCTGCGCTCCATCGCCGTCCCGATCCGCGACCGCACCGGCGCGATCGTCGCGGCGATCAACGTCTCGACGCAATCGGCGCGAATGCCGCTGTCGGAAATGGAGCGGGAATTCCTCCCGCTCCTGAAGAAGGCAGCCAATTCGATCGAGGATTTTTTCGTGGTGCAGTAGGGAGTGCGTCCTTCGAGGCTCGCCCGGCGAGGGTGTGGCCGCTCGTCGATGTCGTGGAGGCTCGCACCTCAGGATGAGGACGGTTGGTGCTCGACTGAAAGACGCAGCGAGCTCGAAACGCAAACCTGCCTCATCCTGAGGTGCCCGCCTCTTCGGCGGGCCTCGAAGGACGCAGCGACGCAATCAGGCCGCTTCGCAGCCGCCTTCGTCGCGCTCAATCAGGCCCTTGATCGTGCGGGCGAGCGTCAACTGGCGGTGCTGCGCGATGGCGCGGTCGATCTCGTTGTCAGTTTCGGGAAGCTCCGCAACGGCCAAGAGCCGGTCGACGATCGATACCATGTCGGCGGAACCATTGCGGAGCGCACGGTCCGGACGGGCGGCATGGTGAAAATGATGAAGCATCGATTCCTCCTTTCGTCGATTGCGCGAAGAAATAGCCGGGATCGATGACAGAGCGAAGACAAGGGCGCGTTCGAAATGGGGCGGGGGTGAGACTTTTCTTCCCCGTGCCGCCCCAGACGTAAACGCGCCTTGCTTTTGCGCTGCTAGACGTAGCGGTTGACGATGTTCTCCAGCCGCTCCTGCCGGCCCGAGACCGGCTGCGGGTCGATGCCGGCATCGAGCGCCCAGTTTGAGATCTCTTCGAGCGAATAAGACCCATCGAGCATCTTTGCCGCGTCCGGGTCGGACCAGCCGGCATAGCGCTCCTCGAGCGGGGCGGAGAGCGCCTTGTCCTCGATGATCTTCGCTGCCGCCTTGAGGCCGCGCGCGCAGCAATCCATGCCGCCGACATGGGCCGCCAGCAGGTCGACCGGATCGAGCGACTGGCGGCGCAGCTTGGCGTCGAAATTGGTGCCGCCGGTGGTGAAGCCGCCGGCCTTCAGCACCTCCAGATAGGCGAGCGCCATTTCCGGCACATTGTTGGGGAACTGGTCGGTGTCCCAGCCGGACTGGTAGTCGTTGCGGTTCATGTCGATCGAACCAAAGATCCCGAGCGCGCCGGCGAGCGCCAGTTCGTGCTCGAAGGAATGGCCGGCGAGGATGGCGTGGCCCTGCTCGATATTGACCTTGACCTCCTTCTCCAGACCGAAATCCTTGAGGAAGCCATAGACGGTCGCAACGTCGAAATCATACTGGTGCTTGGTCGGCTCCTGCGGCTTGGGCTCGATCAGGATCGTGCCGTTGAACCCGATCTTCTTCGCATAGTCGACGACGAGCGACAGGAACCGCCCCGCCTGCTCGCGCTCGCGCTTCATGTCGGTGTTGAGAAGCGTCTCGTAGCCCTCGCGCCCGCCCCACAGCACGTAGTTCTGGCCGCCGAGCCGCTTGGTGACGTCGACGCAGCTCTTCACGGTCACGGCCGCATAGGCGAAGACGTCCGGGTCCGGATTGGTCGCCGCGCCCGCCATGTAGCGGCGATGCGAGAAGAGATTGGCGGTGCCCCAGAGGAGCTTCACGCCGCTCTCTTCCTGCTTCTTCGCGAATACATCTGCGATCTCGTCCAGACGCGAAATGCTCTCCTTGAGCGTCGCGCCCTCGGGCCGCACGTCGGCATCGTGGAAGCAGTAGAAGGGCGCGCCGAGAAGCTGGAACATCTCGAAAGCGACGTCGGCCTTTTTCTTCGCCGCTTCCATCGTGTCGCCAAACCAGGGCCGCTCGAAGGTCTGGCCGCCGAACGGGTCGCCGCCCGGCCAGGCAAAGGAGTGCCAGTAGGCGACGGCAAAGCGCAGATGGTCCTCCATCCGCTTGCCGAGAACGACCTCGTCGGGATCGTAGTGCCTGTAGGCGAGTTCGGACGTCGATTGCGGGCCTTCGAACCTGATCGGCTTGATGTCGCCGAAGAAACCGGTGCTCATGGGGTCAGACTCCTTTGAGTGCAGGATAAAGCGCGCGGAAACGCGCATAGGCGTCCCCATAGGCCGAAGCCAGCGCGCGGTCGGGTTCGATGATCGAGGCAATGCCGGGCCGCGTCAGGACGGATGACGGCTCGGCGTTTTCAGCCGCGATGAGGCCGAGCCTTGCGGCACCGAAAGCCGCGCCGAAATCGCCGTCGGCCGGCAGCTCGACCGGGATGCCGAGCACTGTGGCGATCGTCTTCAGCCAGAGCTGCGAGCGCGAGCCGCCGCCGACCGCCATGACGGCGGCAAGCTCGGTCCCTGCCGCGCGCAGCGCCTCGAGATTGTCGCGCAGTGCAAAGGCGACGCCTTCGAGCACCGCCTGCGTCAGGCTCGCGCGGTCGCTCTGGTGCGACAGGCCGATGAGGGCGCCGCGGATAGCGGCGTCGTTGTGCGGCGTGCGCTCGCCGGAAAGGTAAGGCAGGAAGGTGACGCCCGACGGCGCGCGCAGCTCGGCGCCGAGTTCGCCCGTCAGCTCGGCCGGCTTCGCGCCGGTGACGCCGGCCAGCCAGTTGAGCCCGTCCGTTGCCGACAAGATGACGCCCATCTGGTGCCATGTCTGCGGGATCGCGTGACAGAACGTGTGAACGGCACTTTGCGGGTTCGGCAGATAGGCATCCGTCGCGGCGAAGACGACGCCCGACGTGCCGAGCGAAACGAAAGCCTCGCCACCCTTGGCGACGCCGAGCCCGCAGGCCGAGGCCGCATTGTCCCCCGCCCCGCCCGCCACGACGACATGGCCGGTCATGCCCCATTTGGCGGCAAGCTCGCCGCGCAACTGGCCGGCAGGTGCGGTGCCCTCGACGAGGCGCGGCATGTGCTCTTCGCCAAGGCCGGTCGCGGCGAGAAGGTCCGGCGACCAGCGCCGGCCCGCAACGTCGAGCCAGGCGGTTCCGGCCGAATCCGACATGTCCGAGATCGTCTCGCCGGTGAGCCAGAGGCGCAGATAATCCTTCGGCAAGAGCACCTTTGCGACGCGCGCAAAAATCTCCGGCTCGTTGGTGCGGATCCAGGCGAGCTTGGGCGCGGTGAAGCCGGGAAAGACGATGTTGCCGGTGATCTGACGGAAGCGCGGATCGGCGTCGAGCGCGCGCGCCTCGGCATGGCTGCGCGTGTCGTTCCACAAGATGCACGGCCGCAGCACCATGCCGGCGCCGTCGACCAGTGTCGCGCCATGCATCTGGCCGGACAGGCCGATGCCGCGCAACGCGGCCATCTGCTTCGCGTGGGACAGGACGAGCGCCCCGATCGCCTCCTCGGCCGCCGCGATCCAGTCGGCCGGGTCCTGCTCGGACCAGCCCTCATGCGGGCGCGAGACGGAAAGCGCGGCAGATGCCGACGCGACGACCTTCTGGTCGGCGTCGATCAGCAGCGCCTTCAGACCGGACGTGCCGAGATCGAGCCCGAGATACATGGCGAATTCCTCCCGGACGCACTCTTAGCAGATTGCACGCCGCCGCCGAGTCGAATTTTTTCGGAACTCGCAATAAATCGCGATCAGAGGGCAGCGATGGCGTCCGCGCGCTGCCGCAGGATGCCCGACATCGGGCTCGCCTCGCGCTGGCCGGCGCGCTCGGCGGTCAGTTGTCCGGCCGTCGAACGGTCGCCGGAGCGGATCGCCGCCTCGATCAGCGTCAGGTCGATCACGTCGCGCTGCGCGTGGCTTCCGCCGAAGGAATGCGCCCGCGACCGCACGGCGCCGAGCAACCGCACCGTCTCGGCATAGTCGCCGCGCCCGAAGGCGTCGAGCGCGCGGGCGATCGGCCGGCCGACATCGCGCGTGAAGCCGGCATTGTCGCCGGCGCCGGCGACCGCGTCGTCCTGCGCGGCGAGAAGGCGCGCCGCCTCCTCCTCGCGCCCGCCCGCGACGAAAGCCATCATCGCGTGCATGTCGTTGAAGGCATAGGCCGACGCACCTGCATGCGGCGCCCATTGCGCGGCGAGCGGCGTCCAGCGCCCGCCGACATCGACGCCGCCAAGGTGCAACCGCCAGAGTATCGCCGACGCATCGACCATGTTGAGCGCGATCGTGGAGCGGGCACCGAAGATCGGGCCGTCATAAAGCGCCAGCACCTCGTCGGTCTCGCCGAGGTCGAAATGGTAGAGCGCGAGGTGCCACCAATTGTGGACCTGCAGAAAACTCTCCTTCGTCCAATGCTCGGCATTGCCGCGCATCCAGGCGATGCCCTCGCGCTGCCGGCACTGCATCTCCATGACATGCGCCACCGCATGCTGCGCCCAGCCGTCGCGCGGATTGAGCTCGACCGCCCGCCGCCCGGCCTGCTCGGCCTCGCCGTAGTCGGCGTTTTCCTCAAGCCCGAAGGCGCGCATGCCGAGGATCGCGTGGTAGCCCGCCATGCTCTCGTCCCAGACCGGCAGCGCGCGCTCGATCCGCCCGCGCAGCATCGCCGCATTGCCGGTGAAGAAGTCGATCTGGTGCCCCGCCTGCAGCGCCAGCGCATCTCTAGGATGCTCGGCAGTCAGGTCGGCGAGCACCCGGCCCGCATCGTGCCAGCGGCCTTCGGCCAGATGGCCGAGCGCTTCGACATGCACGCGCTCGCGCGGATTGGCCGGCAGCACTGCTGCGGCCGCATGGGCGGCGCGAACGACGGGCGCGGCGGTCGGCTCGGTCGAGAGCCCGTAGAGATAGCCCTTCAGCACATGCGCCATCACCGTGTCCGGATCGGCCGCGATCGCCGCATGCGCCGCACCCACCGGATCGCCGATGAAGCATTGCAGGTCGGCGACGCCGCGCATCAGATGCGCATCCGCCCCGTTCGCACCGCCGGAGATGGAAAGATCGAGCGCATCGGTCGCCATGAAACAGTCCCGGTTGATGACGGCGCCGAGCCTACGCCCGCCGCGGACCCGATGCCAAGCCCGCAGCGTTCACGCGCATTTCGGCGAAAGTAACATCTCGTCAACCACGCGGCGACAATCATGCGGACAAGGCCGGGCGATTCGCACCGGCGGACTTGCATTTCGTGACCGAGGGGATGGGTAGCGTGCGTTTGAATGAAGATGAAGCGGCCAGCGCCGCGATCCGGCTGTTTCCGATGGAGCGCCGGCAGGGCCGCATCGAGGCCGTCGCCACCGCCTTGCAACGTGCGAGCAACGACCGCGTCGCGGATCGCTATGCCGGCCGCGTGGCGCAGACCATGTTCGCCGAACTCGAGCTCCTCGGCCTGCCGGAACGCGCGCAGGATGAAGCCGTCGGCGCTTTCTTCAACGAGGTCGACCAGGCGATCGCCGCGCGTCGCGACGCCGAACCCTGGATGGCCGAGATCATCTCCCTGCGCTGAGCGCGGGGAAGCCGGGCGCGGCAACCGCCTACGCCCGGCAGTCTTCCCTATTTCGACGAGCCGGCCTTGAAGGCCTCGTAGCGGGCCTTCGTCTCGGCATTCATCGGATAGAGGCCCGGCAGCGCGACGCCGCGGTCGACCTCTTCCATGATCCAGGCTTCCATGCGCTCCTGTTCAGGCGCCTCTGCAAGGACTTCGTCGAGGAGCGCGGCGGGAATGACGACCGCGCCGTCATCGTCGACCACGATCACGTCGTCGGGGAACACCGCGACGCCGCCGCAGCCGATCGGTTCCTGCCAGTTGACGAATGTCAGCCCGGCGACCGACGGCGAGGCGGCGACGCCGTTGCACCAGACCGGAAAATTCGCGCCGAGCACGCCGGCGAGGTCGCGCACCACGCCGTCCGTCACCATCGCGGCGACGCCGCGCTTGGCCATGCGCGAGACGAGGATGTCGCCGAAGACGCCGGCGTCCATCACGCCCTGGCCGTCGATGACGGCGATCGCGCCTTCCGGCATCGCCTCGATGGCGGCGCGGGTCGAAATCGGCGAGCCCCAGCTTGCCGGCGTCGCAAGATCCTCGCGCGCGGGCACGAAGCGGAAGGTGAAGGCCGGGCCGACCGAGCGCGGCTGGCCGGGACGCAGCGGCTTGGTGCCGCGCATCCACACGTTGCGCAGCCCCTTCTTCAACAGAACCGTAGTGAGCGTCGCGGTGGAAACGCCCTTCAGCGTCTCGATTGCCGCCTGATCCAATGCCATTCCTGAAAACTCCTCGCTTGGGTTGGTTGCACTCCCTCTAAGCGCAAATGCGCGCCGGGGAAACCGCCCACATGGCCTGGACCGATCGCATTCGCCGCTGGCCCCGTCGCCGGCCAGTTGCGCGACCGGCCTTCCGCTTTGTACGCCTATGCGGGCAACCTTCGGAGGAGAACCCATGGCCCGCCGCATCGTCGACCTGTCCGTGCCGATCGCCAACGACATCCCCGCCGATCCGCCGATCCAGATCCCCGCGATCGAATATATCGACCACAAGCAGAGCATCGGCCAGCTCCTGCCCTTCTTCCCCGGCCTCAAGGCCGAGGACCTGCCCGACGGCGCCGGCTGGGCGGTCGAGCGCGTGGTGCTGTCGACCCACAACGGCACCCATCTCGACGCACCTTGGCACTACCACCCGACCATGAACCACGGCGAACCGGCGTGGCGTATCGACGAGGTGCCGCTCGACTGGTGCTACCAGCCCGGCGTGAAGCTCGACTTCCGCCATTTCGCCGACGGCTATGTCGCGACGGCCGCCGATGTCGTGGCGGAGCTGAAGCGCATCGGCCACGAATTGCAACCGCTCGAGATCGTCGTCGTCAACACGTCGGCCGGCATGAAATTCGGCCAGCCCGACTATGTCGCGAGTGGCTGCGGCATGGGCTACGAGGCGACGATGTACCTCCTCGACCGCGGCATCCGTGTCACCGGAACCGACGGCTGGAGCTGGGACGCCCCCTTCGTCCACACCGCCCGCAAATACGCCGAGACCGGCGACGCCTCGCTCATCTGGGAAGGCCACAAGGCCGGCCGCCACACCGGCTATTGCCACATCGAGAAGCTGCACCGCCTGGAAGAACTGCCCGCCACCGGCTTCACCGTGAGCTGCTTCCCCGTGAAGATCGAAAAGGCCTCCGCCGGCTGGACGCGCGCGGTCGCGATCATCGACGACTGATCCGAGGCGATCGCGGAAACTTAATACCGCCCACCCTTGCAAAATACTCATGAGTAAGACATTCTGTTCATGAGGATAGCGAGCGACCTGCCCGTCAGGCGCTCGTCACAGGGAGGATCGTGGTGGAAGTCATCGACGCGGTCATCATCGGCGCTGGCTTTGCGGGATTGCGCGCCCTGTGGCGCCTGCGCGGCATGGGCAAGCGCGTCGTGGTCCTCGAAGCCGCCGACGACATCGGCGGCGTCTGGTATCACAACGCCTATCCCGGCGCCCGCTGCGACGTCGAAAGCTACGACTACTCCTACAGCTTCTCGCCCGAGCTCGAACAGGAATGGCGCTGGAGCGAGCGCTACGCCACCCAGCCGGAAATCCTGCGCTACATCAACCACGTCGCCGACCGGTTCGACCTGCGCCGCGACATCGTCCTTAAGACGCGCATGGAAAGCGCCGTCTACGACGAGGCCGCCGCGCGCTGGACGATCACCTCGACCGACGGCCGCCGATGGTCGGCGCAATATCTCGTCATGGCCGTCGGCCAGCTTTCGACGACCAAGGAGCCCGACTATCCCGGCCAGTCCTCGTTCAAAGGCGAGATCATCCACAGCGGCATCTGGCCGAAGCACGAGGTCACCTACGAAGGCAGGCGCGTCGCGATCATCGGCACCGGCTCGTCCGGCATGCAGATGACGCCCGTCATCGCCGAAAAGGCGGCGCATCTGACCGTCTTCCAGCGCACGCCGAACTACAGCGTTCCCGCCGCCAATGCGCCGGTGACCGACGAAGAAGACCGCCGCGTCAAGGCGGACTACCGCGCGCGCCGCGAACAGTGCCGCAATTCCCCAACCGGCCTTGGCTTCAAGCCCAACCGGCAGTCCGCGCTCGATGTGCCGGCCGAGGAGCGCGACCGCGTCTACGAGGCCGCCTGGCACAGGCTCGGCTTCGGCTTCGCCCTCGCCTATTACGACATTCTCCTGTCGAAGCCGGCAAACGACACCGCCGCCGAATTCATCCAGAAGAAGATCGGCTCCGTGATCGACGATCCGAAACTGCGCGAAAAGCTCGTCCCGAGCGGCCATCCCTTCGCCGCCCGCCGTCCTTCGGTCGACAGCGGCTATTTCCAGGCCTTCAACCGCGACAATGTCGAGCTCGCCGACCTGCGCGAATTCCCCATCCAGGAGTTCACGCCGAAGGGCATCCGCACGGCCGACAAGACCCACGAATTCGACATCGTGATCTTTGCGACCGGCTTCGACGCCTTCACCGGCTCGATCCTGAAGCCCCGCATCGAGGGACGCGACGGGCTGACACTCAAGGAGAAATGGTCGGAAGGCCCGATCACCCAGCTCGGCGTCGGCGTCGCGGGCTTTCCCAACATGCTGATCATCGTCGGCCCCGGCAGCCCCTCGCTCCTGTCGAACGTGATGGTGTCGATCGAGGAGCAGATCGACTGGCTGGCCGACCTTGTCGCCTATATGGACGCCAACGACATCGTCGAATTCGAGGCGGAGCCGGAAGCCGAGCGCGCCTGGGTCGAGCACGTCAACGAGCGGGCGCGCGAGACGCTCTACATGTCCACCAACTCCTATTACAACGGCGCCGAGATCGCCGGAAAGCCGCGCGTCTTCATGCCCTATTCGGGCGGCATCCGGGGCTATCGCCGCATCCTCAACGACTGCGCGGCCCAAGGCTATTCGGGCTTCGTCCTGCGCGAGGCGCCGCTCGGCGCTGCCGCAGGCGACCAGCGGAGCGCGGCATCGTCATGAGGATCGACTTCGCCGGCAGGGCTGCGGTGGTCACGGGCGCGGGCGGCGGCATCGGCCGCGCGGTCGCACTCGGCCTTGCCGCCCTCGGCGCGGGCGTCCTTGCGGTCGACCTATCGGAAGCGGGTGGCCGCGAGACCGAAAAGCAGGGCCGCGCCGCTGGACAGGACATCGTCTTTCAGCGCGCCGACGTCACCCGCGAGGCCGACGTCGCCGCCTATGTCGGCGAGGCGACGCGGCGCTGGGGCACGATCGACATCTTCATGAACAATGCCGGCTGGCAGGGACCGATCGCGCCCATCTCCTCCTATTCGCTGGAGGATTTCGAGCGCGTCATGGCGATCAATGTCGGCGGCGTCTTCCTCGGCCTCAAGCACGTCCTGCCCGTGATGACCGCGAACGGGCGCGGCGCGGTCGTCAACACCGCCTCGCTCGGCTCGCATGTCGCCACCCGCAATCTCGGCCCCTACACCGCCAGCAAGCACGCCGTCCTCGGCCTGACCAAGACCGCGGCGCTCGAAGTCGCGCGCAAGGGCGTGCGCGTCAACGCCGTCTGCCCCGGCCCGGTCGCCACCGCCATGCTCGACGAGATCGAGGCCGCGCAGGCCGGCGGCGATGCGGCCGAACTGCGCCGCCGCCGCACCGCGTCGATCCCGGACGGACGCTACGCCGCGCCCGAAGAAGTCGCCGACCTGATGATCTACCTCGCCTCCGACCATGCCCGCCACATCACCGGCCAGGGCATCCATATCAATGGAGGCAGCCATGCGATCTGAACGCATCGCGGTCGTCGGCGGCGGCACGATGGGCGTCGGCATCGTCTACGTCTTCGCCATGGCCGGCTTCGACGTGACGCTGGTCGAGACGTCCGCGACGCGCATCGCCACCGTCCGGCGCACGCTGGCCGAAGTCGCTGACGGCGCAGTCAAACGCGGCAAGGTGTCAGCCGAGGATGCGCAGTCCCGCATCGACGCGATCCGCCATCTCGGCGATGCTGCCGACCTGCCCGAAGCGCTCGACCTCGTCGTCGAAACCGTGCCCGAGCGCATCGAGATCAAGCGCGACGTGCTGCGCGCCATCGATGCGCGACACCCGAAGATCATCGCCAGCAACACCAGCGCCCTGTCCATCGACGCGCTCGCCGAGAACGTCGCCGACGCGTCGCGCTTCCTCGGCATGCACTTTTTCAATCCCGTCTGGTCGCTGCAACTCGTCGAACTGATCCGCGGCACGCAGACGAGCGATGCGACCCTCGCCGCCGCCCGCGCCTTCGCCGAAGCCGCCGGCAAGACCACGATCACCGTGCGCGACGTGCCTGGCTTCGCCACCAGCCGGCTCGACCTGATCGCCGCGCTGGAAGCGATCCGCATGCTGGAAGACGGCGTCGCCTCCGCCGACGACATCGATCGCGCCATGCTCGTCGCCTACCGCCATCCGATCGGCCCGCTGCGCCTCTCCGACATGGTCGGGCTCGACGTGCGGCTCGACATCGCCCGCCAGCTCTCCGCGACGCTCGGCCCCCGCTACGCGCCGCCGAAGCTGCTCGAAGACATGGTGGCGCGCGGCGATCTCGGGGCGAAGACCGGCAAGGGCTTCTTCGACTGGGCGAAGCCCGACGAGAAAAGGGCGCTGCGACGCCATGGCTAGCCTTTTCAACACCACGCTCGTCGACACCGCCGACCACCACGCCATGCTGCGCGACAGCGTCGGCAAGCTCGTCGGCGGCTATGGCCGGCGCTACTTCCAGGACATCGTCAAGCGCAAGGAAAAGCCCGAGGCGCTGTGGAACGCGATGGCCGATGCCGGCTTCCTCGGCGTCCACATCTCCGAGGAATATGGCGGCTCCGGCAGCGGCCTGGCCGACTACAACGTCATCGTCGAGGAAGCAGCGGCGCAGGGCTGCCCGATCCTCTCGCTGGTGATCGGCTCCATCTGCGCGCCCATCATCGAGCAACATGCGAGCGACGAGCTCAAGAAGCTCTGGCTGCCGGGCCTTGCCAGCGGCAAGCTGCGCCTCGCCTTCGCAATCACCGAGCCGGACGCTGGCTCGAACACCCACAAGGTGTCCACCATCGCCCGTCGCGACGGCAATGGCTGGAGCCTGAAGGGCACGAAATACTGGACCTCCGCCGTCGACGAGGTCGATGCGATCATGGTCGTCGCGCGCGGCGAGACGCTCGATGCGCAAGGCCGCGGCCAGCTCTCGATCTTTATCGTGCCGCCGGATGCGACAGGCATCTCGAAGACGCCCATCGAGACCGCTTTGCACGTGCCCGAGACGCAGTTCATGCTCTATTTCGACGACGTGAAGCTGCCGACCGACGCGCTCGTCGGGCAGGAAGGCCAGGGGCTGAAGCATCTCTTCGCCGGCCTCAACCCCGAACGCATCTGCGCCGCCGCCATCAACAATGGCATCGCACGCTACGCGCTCGAAAAAGGCGCGGCCTACGCCGGCGAGCGCAGCGTCTGGAAGACGCCGATCGGCGCGCATCAGGGCGTCGCCCATCCGCTCGCCAAGGCCTATGTCGCGGTCCAGCAGGCGCGGCTGATGACGGCGCGGGCGGCACAACTCTACGATCAGGGCTCGGGCGAAGCCGGAGAGGCGGCCAACATGGCCAAGTTCGCCGCCGCCGACGCCTCGCTCGAAGCGCTCGACCAGGCGATCCAGACCCATGGCGGCAACGGCCTTGCGCTCGAATACGGGCTGGCCGATCTCTGGTTCATCGCCCGCCTCCACAAGACGGCCCCGGTCAGCCGGGAAATGGTCCTCAACTTCGTCGCCCAGCATTCGCTGGGCCTGCCGAAGAGCTATTGAGGGCGATCGGGCGATGAATATGGCACACCAGACCGCCAGCACATTCGCCGACATCATCCGCGGCCATGCCGCCACGCGCCCGAACGCGCCTGCCCTCACCTTCGAGGATGTGACGCAGAGCTTCGCCGAACTCGATGCGTCGAGCTCGCGCGCCGCCAGCGCGCTTCGTGCAGAGGGCATCCGGCCCGGCGACCGCGTCGCGGTGCTGACGAAGAACCGTGCCGAATTCTTTGAGCTCATCATCGCCTGCAGCAAGATCGGCGCGATCCTCGTCGGCCTGAACTGGCGCCTGGCCGCTCCCGAAATCGCGGCCATCCTCGCGGACGCCGCGCCCGCCATCGTCATCGCCGGTCCGCAGGAAAGGTCGCTCCTGCCCGAAACGCCGATCCGTGCCATCGTCTTCGGCGAGGCCTACGACGCATGGCGCGACACCCACCCCGCAACCGATCCCGGCCATCGCGGCGCGCCGGACGAGGTGATCCTCCTTCTCTACACCTCCGGCACGACCGGCCTGCCGAAGGGCGTGATGCTCACCAATGAGGGCATGTCCTATACGCGCAAGCTCGCCGATGCGTGGGGGATGACGAGCGCCAGCGTCAATCTCGTCGCCATGCCGATGTTCCACATCGGCGGCTGCGGCTACGGGTCGAGCACGATGATGGCGGGCGGCCACACGGTGCTGATGCGCGAGGTCGATCCCGCCCGCGCCATCGAACTCATCGCCCGCCACCGCGTCACCCACACCTTCTTCGTCCCCGCAGTCGTGCAGATGCTTTTGCTGGTCTCAGGCATCGAGGACGCCGACCTCTCCAGCCTCGAACTCCTGATGTACGGCGCCGCGCCCATCGGCGACGTGCTCCTGAAGCGCGCGATCGAAAAGCTCAACTGCGGCTTCATGCACGCCTATGGCATGACCGAGGCATCCGGCACGGTGACGATCCTGCCGCCGGCCGACCACGAGCCGGACGGCCCCCGCGCGAGCCTGCTCAAATCCTGCGGCAAGCCCTTGCCCTGGGTCGAGCTGCGCGTCATCGACCCGGCGACGCAGACCGACGCCGCGACGGGAACGGTCGGCGAGATCTGGCTGCGTTCGGCCATGATCATGAAGGGCTACTGGAACAACCCGGCAGCGACCCGCGAGGCGATCGTCGAGGAAGGCTGGTATCGCACCGGCGACGCCGGCTATTGCGATGCCGAGGGCTACCTTTATCTGGTCGACCGCTTCAAGGACATGATCATCTCCGGCGGCGAGAACATCTACCCGGCCGAGATCGAGAATGCGCTCAATGCCCATCCCGCCGTCCGAGAGGTCGGCGTGATCGGCATCGAGCATTCTCGTTGGGGCGAGACGCCGATGGCCGTGGTCGTGCTGCATCAAGACGGCACGGCCACGGCCGGCGACATCATCGAATTCACCCGCGGCCGCCTCGCGCGCTACAAATGCCCGACGAGCGTCGTCTTCGTCGATGCCCTGCCGCGCAACGCATCGGGCAAGCTTCTGAAGCACGAGATGCGGCGCATCTATCGCCGCCCCGCCGTACCGGCCCTGGCGCTCGTGCGCCGCTGGGTCAACGACTACTTCAACCGCCACGATGCCGCTGCGTGCGCCGCTTTCGTCGCACCGGACTATGCGCTGGAAATCGGCGACGTAACGCTCGCCGGCCGCGACGATGTCTGGCTGCCCGCCGTCGACGTCCAGATGAAGCGGTTCCCCGGCCTCGGCATGACCGTCCACCAGACGGTTACCGGCGAGAATTGGGCCGCCGCCTTCTTCTCCGAACATGGCGCGTCCGAGGGCCGGCAGGCCGTCTGGTCCGGCGTCGGCATCTGGCGCTCGAACGGCGACGTCCTTACCGGCTGCATCGCGCAGGAAGACTACATGACACGCCAGCGCCAGCTCAAATCCGGCATCGCCGATCCGCTCGACCCGCCCGCCGTCGCCCCCTGGGACGCCGCGCCCTTGCCTCGCGACGAGACGGCGGAAAAAATCGTCGCCGACTGGCTGCAGGGCGCATGGCCCCGCGAACCCTCGACGGTCCGCTGCGACGACGACCACGTCACCGGCGTACCGCTCCGCTTCGACGTGACCGAAACCCAGATCGTCTTCCTCAGTTCGTCCGGAACGGACGTCGTCTTCCATGTCCGCCAGACCGGCCTCTATCGTGGCGGCCTGGCAAAGATCGGCGCGATCGACCTGCCCGCGACGCTCTACGTCAATGGCATCGTGCGCGTCGAAGGCGGCCAAGTCGTCTCCGGCCGCATCATTCGCGATCGCGTCGGCCTCCAGGCTGCGCTCGAACGGGTGATGCGATGACGGTTCATCCGACCCAAGCGCAAACCGTCCTCGTCGAGATCGGCGGCCCCATCCTCGTCGTCACCATCAACCGCCCGCAGGCGCGCAACGCGATCGATCGCGCGACCTCGCAGGCGATCGCCGATGCGATCGACCGGCTCGACGTCGATCCCCAGCTTGCCGTTGGAATCATCACCGGTGCAGGCGGCCATTTCTCGTCCGGCATGGACCTGAAGGCCTTCCTCGCTGGCGAGCGCGTCGAACTCGACGGACGCGGCCTTGCCGGCATCTGCGAGACCCCGCCGGCAAAGCCGCTGATCGCCGCCGTCGAGGGCTATGCGCTGGCCGGCGGCTGCGAGATCGCGCTCGCCTGCGACCTGATCGTCGCCTCGAACGAAGCCCGTTTCGGCATTCCGGAGGTGAAGACCGGCTTGATCGCCGGTTCGGGCGGTCTGATCCGCCTGCCGCAGCGCGTCCCGCGCCAGATCGCGATGGAATACGCCCTGACCGGCCGCCTGATGACCGCCGCCGAGGCGCATCGCTTCGGGCTCGTCAACACCCTGACCGAACCGGGCAAGGCGCTCGACGCCGCGCGCGAACTCGCCCGCGAGATCGCCGCCAACGCGCCGCTCTCCGTCGCCATGTCGAAGCGCATCGTCAACGAGGCGGGCGGATGGCCGGCTGGCGAGGTCTGGACGCGCCAGCGCGCCCTTCTGGAGGAAGTCATCGCGTCCGAGGACGCGCGCGAAGGCGCGCGGGCATTTGCGGAAAAGCGCCGGCCGAACTGGCGGGGTCGATGATGCGGGGTCGAAGGAGGTGACCGATCAGGCAAAGGGATAAGACGGAGGAATGAGCCGGCTTCGCCATTGATGGCCGATCCGGTGACGACCAAGATCATCGACGTGTCAGCAGGAGGAACCATGACACAGAATTCATTCACGCGATCGAACGATCGCAGCCTTCGCCCGGTCGCCCTGTCAGTCGCGCTGACGCTCGCCGCCGGCCTCACAACCTTCAGCGCCCACGCGCAGGAATCGCCCGCCGACGGCGTCCATGCCGACCGCGTCGACTGGGGCATCCTGATGGACATGTCCGGCCCGACCGCCTCCTCGCAGAGCGTGTGGGTGCGCGGCTTCCAGGACTACGCCGCCAAGGTCAACGAGGATGGCGGCATCAACGGCCGCGAATTGAACCTCCTCGTCGAGGACAACCGCTTCGATGCGGCCACCGACAAGATCGCCTTCGAAAAACTCGTCGGCCAGACGCCCGTCATCGCCATTTCCGGCATGGGCAGCTCGGTCTCGCAGGTCGCCCTCGCCGACACGATCAAGAACGGCAAGGTACCGGTCATCGGCACCTACACGCCGACCAAGGCGCTGTCCGAGCCCGTCTCGCCGATGGTCTATAACGGCTTTTGCGGCTACCGGCAGCAGGCCGAGGCCGGCGTCGGCTACATGGTCGAGAAGTTGGGCCTCGAAAATCCCAAGGTCATGACCGTCGCCATCGAGACGGCCGGCGGCCAGGAATATGCGCAGTTCGTGGCGGACGCCGTCGCCAAATATAATGGCACGGCCTCGTCCACGACGATGAAGGTGACCGCCGCCGACGTCACGCCGCAGGTCCAGCAGATCATGTCGGAAGAGCCCGACTTCATCACCATCTACGGCATCGAGAACACCGCGATCCTGACGATGAAGACGCTGGCGCAATACGGGCTGGAGACGCCGGCCTTCGGCATCACCTATCTCGGCACGCCCTCGGTCTACGCCGCGCTCGGCGCCGAAGCCGGCGCCAACTACAACTTCATCTCCTGCTTCACCCCCGGCGGCGCGGACGACGCGGAAGGCAATGCCGAACTCGTCGCCTATGCAGCGGAAGCGGGCAACGCGGACCTGTCCGGCAACATCAACTACGTCGCCGGCTGGGTCGCCGGCCAGCTCGCCGCGCAGGCGCTGGAAATGGCGGGCGAGAACCCGACCCGCGAAAGCCTCGTCGCGGCGCTCGAAGGCGGCTTCACGGTTGACAGCAAGGGCCTCGCCGCCCCCATCGTCTTTACGCCCGAGGACCACACCGGCCCGCAGGTGCTGAAGATGTTCAGCTATGACTACGACAATTCGGCCTTCACGGCCGACGGGGACTACGCCGACTACGAGAAGTACACCAAGCCGGCGGAGTGATTGGATGTTCGCGCAAGTCCTCTTCAGCGGTCTCGCCCTCGGCAGCATCTACGGGCTCGTTGCCCTCGGCTTCGCCGTCGTGTTCAAGGCCACTGACGTGTTCAACTTCGCGCAGGGAATGTTCGCGGTGTGCGGCGCCTACTTCGCCGTCACCGCCATTTCCGCGCTCGATCTGCCGTTCGGGCTGGCGATCCTGTTCATGATCGCGGCCTGCGCGACGTTGGGCGTGCTTGCGCACATCTTCCTCATCCAGCCGCTCGCGGGACGCTCGATGCTCGCCATCATCATGGTGACGATCGCGCTGTCGATCGTCCTGCGGGCGGGCATCGAGATCTTCTACGGCCCGCAAGGCCGCGTCCTGACGACGCCGCTGCCCTCCGGCGTCATCCGCATCGGCGATCTGCGCATCTCGCAGCTTCACCTCATCGCGGCGCTGACGAGCTGGGCCTGCATGGCAATCTTCGGCGCCTTCTTCCGTTTCACCTCGGTCGGGCTCCTGATGCGGGCGACGGCCGACGGCCACGAGGCCGCGCTCGTCTCCGGCGTCAACGTCAACGCCATGAACCGCCTCGCCTGGGCCATCGGCGCCGTGCTGGCCGGTATCGGCGGACTCTTCCTCGGCCAGCTCCAGATCGTCTCACCCGAGCTCGAGGCCATCGGCCTCCTCGCGCTTCCCGCCGTCGTCATCGGCGGCATGCAGTCCATTCCCGGCGCCATCATCGGCGGCCTGCTCGTTGGCCTGATCGCGCAGTTCGCCGGCTCCTACATCTCGCCGAAGTCGACCGACATCGTCATCTACGGCCTGCTTCTCCTGATCCTGATGGTCCGTCCCTGGGGCCTGCTCGGCCAGCGCGAACTGGGGAGGGTCTGATGTCCGACACGCTCGCCCCTGCAACCGTCGCAGCAGCCCGCGCCAAGACGTCGCCGGGAAAATGGATCGTGCGCGCGATCGTCCTCGCCGTGCTGATCTACGCCCCCTTCGTCCTCACCAGCCGCTCGATCTTCGGCATCCCGCTGTCGAACATGCAGCTTCTCAATCTGGGTCTCACCCAGATCAATCTGATGCTGATCGCCATGCTCGGCGCGCTGTCGCTGAATTTCCTGACCGGCAGCGCCGGCCTGATCTCGATCGGCCATGCCGCCTTCTACGCCACCGGCGCGATGACGGCCGCGATCTTCGGCACGCAGCTCGGCTGGCCGTTCCCGCTGGTCCTCGTCTGCGCGGCCATCGCCGGCGCGCTCGCCGGCATCCTCGCGGGCCTGCCATCGCTGCGCGTTCGCGGGCTCTATTTCGTCCTCTCCACGCTGGCGGTGCACTACGTCGTCGTTTTCCTGTTCCAGGAATACCAGTTCGCCTTCTTCGGCGTCGTCGGCGTGCCCTTCGCCCAGCCGAGCATCGGCCCGATCGCGATCGACAGCCCGATCCGCTGGTATTTCTTCCTGCTGCCGCTCGTCGCCCTCGTCTATTTCGGCCTGCGCAACGTCCTCGCCACGCGCGAGGGCCGCGCGCTGATGGCCATGCGCGACCACGAACTCGCCGCAACGGCCATGGGCGCGGACGTGCGCATCCTGCGGCTCAAGGCTTTCGCGCTGAGCTCGGCCATCGCCGCCGTCGCCGGGGCGCTCTATGCGCATCTCCTGACCAACGCGACGTCCGAAGTCTTCGGCATCAATTTCGCCATCCAGTTCATCGCCATGATCATCATCGGCGGGCTGGGCTCGCTGTCCGGGTCTCTCCTCGGCGCCGCCGTCTGGCTGCTCCTGCCCACCATCATCACAGGCCTGACGTCCTTTGCCGCCGATTCCACCGGCATCGTGCGCACCGTCCTCGTCGACCACCGCCCGCAGCTCGTGCAGATGATCTTCGGCCTGATCGTCATCGTGCTCCTGATCTTCGCGCCGGGCGGCATGGCCGACCTGATCGCGAAGCTGCGCGCGGCTCTTTTCGGCAGGAGGCACGGATGAGCCACGACACCATCCTCTCCGTCGAAAACCTGTCGGTCGGCTATGCCCGCAAGGGGCTCGCGCTCGACGATGTCAGCCTGACGGTCCCGCGAGGCGGCATCGTCGCCCTGCTCGGCGCCAACGGCGCCGGCAAGACGACGCTCATCCGCGCGATCTCCGGCCTGCTCGACCACCATCACGGACGCATCGAAAGCGGTCAGGTCCGCTTCGACGGACGCGTCGTCAACGCCCTTCCGCCGCACAAGCGCATCCGCCTCGGCATGGCGCAATCGCCCGAAGGCCGCCTGATCTTCAAGAACCTGACCGTCGAGGACAATCTGCTCGTCGGCGCCGCGATCCTGCCGAGCGCGAAGCGTCAGGACGGGCTCGACGCGGTCTACGCGCTTTTCCCGCGCCTCAAGGAACGTCGCGGCCAGTCGGCCGGCTGGATGTCGGGCGGCGAGCAGCAGATGCTGGCGCTCGGCCGCGCGCTGATCGGCCGCCCGCAACTCCTGCTGGTCGACGAATTGTCGCTCGGCCTCGCGCCGCTTCTCGTCCGCTCCATCTACGAGGAACTGAAAAAAGTGCGCGAACTTTTTGGCTCGTCGATGCTCATCGTCGAACAGAATGCCAAGCTGGCGCTCGGCTTCGCCGAACAGGCCTATGTGCTGGATCGCGGCCGCATCGCGCTCTCCGGCTTCGCGGCCGACGTCGCCGCAAGCACCGCCATCCGCGATTCCTATCTCGGCACCGAGCGCGTGGGCAACGAAGGAGCGCACGCATGACCCGGCCGCTTCTCGAGATCGATGCGCTTCACATGCGCTTCCAGGGCATCGTCGCGCTGGACGACGTCTCATTCTCACTCGACGAAGGCAAGGTGACGGCCCTGATCGGCCCCAACGGCGCCGGCAAGACGACGATGTTCAACTGCGTGACCGGCATGTACAGGCCAACGGACGGCGCCATCCGTTTCGCCGGAGAGACCATCACCGGCCTCAAAGCCCACCGCATCGCACGGCACGGCATCGCCCGTACCTTCCAGAATCTGGCCCTGTTCTCCGGCCTGACGGTGCTGCAAAACCTTCTCGTCGGCGCCTATCTCAAGGGCTCGTCCGGCCTTCTGCAGGGCATGTTCCGCACCGGCGCGACCCGCACGGAAGAGGCGGAGGCCGAAGCGCAGGCGCGCGAAATCCTCGCCTATCTCGGCCTCGACGACGTCGCCGACGCAAAACCCTCCCAACTGCCCTACGGCCAGCAGAAGCGCATCGAGTTCGGCCGCGCCCTGATGCAGAAGGCGAAGCTCATCCTGCTCGACGAGCCGATGGCGGGCATGAGCAAGACCGAAAAGGCCGCCATGACGGCGCTGATCCAGCGCGTGCGCGCCGAAATGGGCATGACCTTCCTGATCGTCGAGCACGACATCCCGGTCATCATGGACGTTTCGGACAAGATCGTGGTGCTCGATTTCGGCCGCAAGATCGCAGATGGCGACCCGCGCGCGGTTCGCTCCGACCCGGCCGTGATCGCCGCCTATCTGGGCACCGACGAGTAGGGTCTAGCCAGCCACCACCGCGGGCTTGCGCTGAATCGGGGCGCGCTTGGCGCCGGCGATGCCGAGGATCAGCCGCGTCATCTCGGCCGCGATGCCGGCGACCTCGAGCCGCCCTTCCGGCCGATACCAGAAGGTCGACCAGCTTACTGCGCCGCCGATCGCGAGCGCGCCCATCTTGGCGTCCTCGAGGTCGAATTCACCCGCGTCGGAGCCGGCCTGCAAAAGGCTCGCCACCTGGCCGAAGAACCGCCGCCGCATGTCGCCGAGCCGCCGCGCATCGGCCGGCTCGAGGTTCTTTTCCTCGCGCGTATAGATCGCGATGTTCTTCTGGTTCATCAGGATCGAGGTCACATAGCGTTTGCCGAACAGGCGCAGGCTGTCCGTCGGCCCGAGTTCCTCGGCGAGCACGCCCTCGATCTCGTCGAGCGCCGCGCGCACGCCGCGCTCGCAGATTTCGGCCAGAAGCTCGCTCTTCGAGCCGAAATTGGCATAGATGAATGGCTTGGTGACGCCCAGCCGCTCGGCGACCTCGTCCAGCGTCGTGTTGTCGTAGCCCTTCTCGTAGAAGAGATCGGCCGCCGCGCTCACCGTGCGCTCGCGCTTCAGTGCCGCAACCTCGTCGCGGATCTTCAGGTGCCCTTGGGCTTCTTTGGCCATCGCCTTCATTTCCTCAAGCACCTGATTAGAGGCGCGTTCCGCAGCCAGTCTAGGCGATTCCCCGCCTCAAAGGGACAGAATGTCCCGAATTTCCGTCATGTAGAGCTTGCCTGTCTCGACATCCTCGACCGTCACCTCGTGGCGCACATACCGCCGCTCGCGCTTCACATATTTATCGGTCGCCTTCGTCGTGATCCGGATCGTCGCGCCGACCGGGATCGGCGCCACGATCTCGGTGTCGTGGAAGGTGTGGATCGACCCGATCGCGAACGGCTTGGTGTGGTCGAACTGGACCGAAAGCACGAAATGCGAGACGAGCAGCGGCGGCACGATGGCCGGGCCGAAGGGCGACTCGCCCTCGATCCGCCACTTGTTCATCCGCCATCCCTCGTACCAGGGATTGTAGTCCTCCACGGCGTCGGCATAGAGGATGATCAGCTCGGGCGCGAGATAGAGCTCGCGCGACAGGACGTCGCCCACCTCGACCATGTCCCAATAGGTCTGGCACTCCTCCTGCAGCCCTTCGACGAAGGCGCGCTCCTGCGCGACCTGCAGCGGCGTCATCGGACGCAGATCGTCCGTCCTTGGCTCGGGCCTCATGCCGGTTCTCCCTTAACCCCGACATCGACTTCGAGGAAGCCGACCGTCTTGACCTCGCCCGCCTCGTTGTCGGCCCAGAACTCGACCCTGAAGCGAAAGCCCTCGCCCTTCGGCGTCTTCTCGCGCACCACGCCATGCGTGGCGATGATTTCGTTGGCGAAGGTCGAGGCGACGTATTTGCACTGCATGCGCGAGCCGACGAAAAAGTCGGCGCCGAAATAGTTCACGCACATCTCGGCGATATAGGCCGACGACATCTCGCCCGTCTGGATCGGCGCTTTCAGCCCTGTCTCGGCCGCATAGACCGGGTCCCAGTGGTTCGGGTTGAACCGGCCCCAGAGCCGCGAGCCCATGAGCTGGATCGCCGCCTTCTTCTTCACGCCGATCAGTTCGAAGCCGACCGGCGTATCCTTCGTGATCCGCACGGCCGTCGCGGACGGATTTTCCATCGGTTCGGCCTGCGCCTTGAGTGCGGCGGTCATGTCAGTTGCAACTCCTCGATGGCGCGCTGGGTGAGCAGGAATTTGCGGGCACGGCCGGACGGCGTGGTCGGCAAATCCTCGGCCCGGATCGGCAGCACGTATTTCGGCACCTTGAATCGCGCGAGCCTGTCGGCGCAGAGCGCGATCAGTTCGTCCGGCGCGACCGGCACGCCGTCGCGCAGCACGACATAGGCCGCGCCCGCCTCGCCCATGCGCCTGTCCGGCACCGGCACGACATGCGCCTGCAAAACCGCCGGATGCGCCGTCAGCACGTCCTCGATTTCGGTCGGCATCACCTGCTCGCCGCCGCAGCGATAGGATTCCTTGCGCCGCCCGACCAGCGTCATGTAGCCGTCGGCGTCCAACAGCGCGAGATCGCCAGTGTGGAGCCAGCCCTCGGCGTCGAACGCCTCGGCCGTAGCTTCGGGCTTGTTGTAATAGCCCTTGGTCACGCCCGGCCCTTTCGCCATCAACTCGCCGACCTCGCCCGGGCCGAGCACCTTGCCGGTCTCGGGATCGACGATGCGGTAGTCGACCAGCCGTCCGCCGAGACTCGGCTCGCCCGCCGGCCCGATCTCGCGCATCCGCCCGTTGGTCGCCGCGAGCCGCTCATACGGATCGTCCGCTCGCGTCGCCATCGTCGTCGCGGTGACCTCCGTCATGCCGTAGCCGGTCGTGACCTCGTCGGGCGTCATCAGGTCGAAGATTTCCCGGAAGATACCCTGCGGCGAGCGCTGGCCCGACGAGATCACCGCCCGCAGCGACGGCAGTTCGCGCGGCCGCGCGCGCAATTCGTCGAGGATGACGGACGTCATCGTCGGCACCAGAAGCACGTCGACCGCCCGGTGCGCGTCGATCGCGTCGAGCGTGCCTGCCGGGCTGAACTGAACTTGCGGAATGATCGCCCCGCCGACGAACGGCACCGTCAGCATGCCCTCGACATAGCCATAGACATGATACATCGGCAGCGAGAACGTGACGCGCCAGCCATCGTCGAAGCCGCGGCAATAGGCGCTGCCGAACGCCGCGCGCAAGAGCATGTCATGCGTCAGCATCACGCCCTTCGGCGCACCGGTCGTGCCGGACGTGTAGATGATGTCGCTGACCGATTGCGGATCGGCGGCTGGACACGTCGCCGGCCCCGCACTCATCGCCAAGAGCTGGTCGAACCCCATCGCCCCCGCGCGGACCGGCGCGTCACCGGTCGGAAACACCACCACCCGCTTCAGCCGGGGAAAGGCCTCGCCCCCGCCTGCGCGTTCCCAGCCGGGCATCAGCGCGTCGAGCGCGGCGAGATAGTCGAGGTCGCGGAAGCGGTCCATCGTCACGAGGAACGCCGCGTCCGACTGCTTCAGCACATAGCCGAGCTCGTCGCGGCGATTGAGGAAATTGACCGGGATCGCGGTCGCGCCGACCCGCGAGATCGCATATTTCAGCGCGACGAAATCCGGATGGTTGGCGAGCACCATCGCAACATGGTCGCCTGGCTCCACCCCCGCTGCGACGAGCCCTGCGGCAATCTTTTCGGAACGCGACTTCACGTCCGCGTAGGACCAGACGAGCTCGTCGGTCACGACGTAGGGACGGTCGGGAAAGCTTGCGGCGGCGTGGTCGAGCATCTCGTGGAGCGTGCGGGCGACCCATTGCGGATGGCGCCGCACCAGAGCCTCCTGCCGTTCCTTCAAGCTCGACTTCATTGCGCCTCCCTGCCGGCCCGGCACCGCCGGGCTGCGAGCCTTGCGATGGAGGAGAACGGCTTTACACGACGCCGCATCCACACTACCGTCCTCACCAGCAACAAAACCTACTTACACGTAAGTATCGCAACTTACAAGTTTGCAAGGGTCACCGACATGCCGCTCGATCCGCGTCTGGAAGCGTTTCTGGCCGACCCGCGCAACCATGTGCGCCCGCCGCCCGCCCATGTGCCGATGGAAAAGGTCCGCCGGGCCGCCAACGCGGCCATGCCCGGTCCGGAAACGGTCGAACTTGCCGAAGTCCGGGCGCTCGCCGGCCCCGGCGACATCGAGCTTAGGCTCTACCGTCCGACCGAGGCGCCCGGCCTTCCGATCATCCTCTTCATGCACGGCGGCGGCTGGGTCTGGGGCGATCTCGACACGCACGACACGATCTGCCGCGCGCTCGCACGAAGATCCGGGGCCGCGGTGGTCGCGGTCGACTACCGCCTCGCGCCCGAAACGCGCTTCCCCGGCCAGCTCGAGGACGGCCTCGCGGCGCTGCGCTGGCTGCGCGCCGAAGCCGGTCCGCTCGACCTCGACGGCACGCGGATCGCGCTTTGCGGCGACAGTGCCGGGGGCAACATCGCCTGCACCATGGCGATGGTCGCCGGCAACTACGCCATGGGCATCCGCCATCTGGCAATGATCTATCCGGTGCTCGACGCCGCCTGTGCCAGCCCCTCGCAGCGCGAGTTCGCGGAAGGCTACCTCCTGAGCGGTGACGGCATGAAATGGTTCTGGGACTGCTATCTCGGCGACAGCGCGCATTCCGGCAATCCCCTCGCCTCGCCGCTCGCGGCAAGCCCGGCCGAGCTCTCCGCCCTGCCGCCGGTGTCGATCTCGACCGCCGAGTTCGACATATTACGCGACGAGGGCGAAGAGTTCGCGGCCCATTTGCGACAGGTGGGCATCGCGGTTTCGCTGCGCCGCCATGACGGCATGGTCCACGGCTTCCTCTCTTTGCCCGCCGTCGAGGACGTCGCCCTCGCCGCGATCGCCGACATCGCGGGCGACATCGCCGCAAGCTTCGAGGACTGACCGAGATGAACGACTTCTCTAACTACGAGACGATCCTCACCGAGCGCCGCGGACGAATCCTGACACTCACATTGAACCGCCCCGACAAGCTCAACGCCGTCGACGAGAAGATGCATGGCGAACTCGCGACCATCTTTGCCGCGGCCGCCGACGATCCGCATTCCGACGTCATCGTCCTGACCGGCGCCGGCCGCGCCTTTTCAGCCGGCGGCGACATCGTCTGGATGCAGAAGATGATCGACGAGGGCTTCGACCAGACCGCCCGCGAGGCCAAGCGCATCGTCCTCGACCTACTCGATTGCGACAAGCCGGTCATCGCGAAGCTCAACGGCCATGCCGCAGGCTTCGGCGCGACCATGGCGCTCTTCTGCGACGTCATCTTCGCCGCCGACCACGCGAAGATTGGCGACCCGCATGTCGCGGTCGGCCTGACCGCCGGCGATGGCGGCGCACTGATCTGGCCGCAGCTCGTCGGCTACGCGCGTGCGAAGCAGTATCTCTTCACCGGCGACATGATTCCGGCACCCGAGGCAACGCGCATCGGCCTCATCAACCACGCCCTCCCCGCCGCAGAACTCGACGCCGCCGTCGACGCTTTCGCCGACCGCCTCGCCGCAGGCGCCCAGGTTGCCATCCGCACCACCAAGCGCGCGATCAACGCGCCACTCAAGCAGGCGGCCGCCCAGATGATGGACACCTGCCTAGCCCTCGAGGCCCTCTCCAACGCCTCCGCCGACCACCAGGAAGCGGTGAACGCGTTCCGGGACGGCCGCGCGCCGGCTTTCACCGGACGCTGACCACGACGGAATCGCCCCTGAAACGCCAAAAGCCGCCCTGCGGGCGGCTGTGTGCGTGTCGTGTCTGTATTTAGAACGACCTGAGACATAGGTGACGTTTCGTACCGGACACATGGGTAACACTTTTCGCTTTGCGGGAGGTGTTGATGCCGTGGAAGGAGTGTTCGGTTATGGACGAGCGGGTTCGTTTCGTCGGCC
>JACVCH010000001.1 GCA_016742175.1 Rhizobiaceae bacterium | reverse complement strand
CTCCGCCGACCAAGTGGCCCCACCGCGTAAGGTCCTCGGCCACGCCAGATTTGTATAAGGACCCGCCCCGCGGCCGGCGCCTCGGCCGCGTCCGGCGTCTCGGTCTCGGCGGGCGCCGATGCGCCGTCCTCGCCCTCGGCGGGCTCCGCCGGTTCTGTCGCGACGTTCTGCGGCGCGGAGCCGAACATCGAGGCGAAATCGTCGCGGTTGAGCCAGATGCCGTAGCCGGCGCCGGCCACCACGATGAGTACCAGAAGCGCGGCGATGAGGCCGGTCGGGAGGCGGCGCTTCTTGCGCACCGGAACGCGCGGCGCGTAAAGCGGCTGGCCGCTCGCGCCGGCATCGTCGTCCTCGTATTCGTCCGGGCGGAGCGCGGCGCGATCCGAATGCCCGTCGTCGCGGAAGACGTCGCGCTGGGCGTCGTCCTGCCACTGGGCATCGTCGGCGTAGGCGTCCGAATAGGGCCGCTCGGCATAGTCGTCGTCATAGCCCGCGACATAGCGTGCATCGCCGCCGACCGGCTCGTCGTAGATTTCGTCGGCCGGGCGCGACGGCACCGGCTGATAGGGCTCGTCCGCATGGGCGGCCGGCTCGTCGCGCGCGGGCTGGCGCGCCTGTTCCTGCTCCTCGCCGAAGAAGTTCGAGAAATCCTGCTCGAAATCCGGATCGGCGGCGGCGGGCGGCGGCGCGGCATATTCCTCGCGCACCTGGACGATCGCGGCCTCGAGCGACTGGCGCTGACGGTCGACGACGGCCGCCGGCGGCGGCGGGTTGAGCGCGGCGAGCTTCGCCTCGATCGTCGCCCGCGCCTTGTCGTAGACCTTCTCGCGCATCTGCGGAGAATTGTCCTTGAGGCCGTCGATCGTCTTCTTCAGAACCGCTACGAAATCTGCCATGCGAAACTATGCCTTATCTGGCTTCCGTCGCCGGAAGTCAGGGTCCCTATGCGAACCCGAAACTAGTCTTGAAAGGGATCGGTCACAAGTATGGTGTCGTCGCGCTCGGGGCTGGTCGAAAGCAGCGCCACCGGCGCGCCGATCAGCTCCTCGATGTAGCGCACATACTTGACCGCCTGCGCCGGCAGGTCGTTCCACGAACGCGCACTGGCGGTCGTGCCCTCCCAGCCCTGGAGCGTCTCGTAGATCGGCTCGACGCGCGCCTGCGCGCCCTGGCTGGCCGGCAGATAGTCGATCACCTCGCCGTCGAGGCGGTAGCCGGTGCACACCTTGATCTCGTCCAGGCCGTCGAGGACGTCGAGCTTGGTCAGCGCGATGCCGTCGATGCCGTTGGCGGCCACGGCCTGGCGCACCAGCACGGCGTCGAACCAGCCGCAGCGGCGCTTGCGGCCGGTGACGGTGCCGAATTCGTGACCGCGCGTGCCGAGGAAGTTACCGACCTCGTTGTCCTGTTCGCTCGGGAACGGGCCCTCGCCGACGCGCGTCGTATAGGCCTTGGTGATACCGAGCACGTAGCCGATCGCGCCGGGGCCGACGCCCGAGCCCGTCGCTGCCTGGCCGGCCACGGTGTTGGACGAGGTCACGAACGGATAGGTGCCGTGGTCGATGTCGAGAAGCGTGCCCTGCGCGCCCTCGAACAGGATGCGATCGCCGGCGCGGCGCGCATCGTCGAGCACCTTCCAGACGCGGTCCATATACGGAAGAATCTGGTCAGCGATCGACGTCAGTTCCTCCATGATCGTCTCGTGCGAAACCTCGGCGTGGCCGAGCCCGCGGCGCAGCGCATTGTGATGCGTCAAAAGACGATCGACCTTGACCGGCAGCGTCTCGAGGTCGGCAAGGTCCATGACGCGCACGGCGCGCCGGCCGACCTTGTCCTCGTAGGCCGGGCCGATGCCGCGGCGCGTGGTGCCGATCTTGGTGCCCGAATTCGACGCCGCATCCTCTCGAAAACCGTCGAGTTCGCGGTGGAGCGACAGGATGAGCGCGGTGTTCTCGGCGATCTTCAGCCGGTCCGGCCCGACATCGACGCCCTGCTCCTTGATGCGGTTGAGTTCGGCGACGAAGGCATGCGGATCGAACACGACGCCGTTGCCGATGATGGACATCTTGCCCGGCCGCACGACGCCGGAGGGCAGGAGCGACAGCTTGTAGACCTTGCCGTCGACGACCAGCGTGTGGCCGGCATTGTGACCGCCCTGGAAGCGCACGACGACGTCGGCGCGTTCGGAGAGCCAGTCGACGATCTTGCCCTTGCCTTCGTCGCCCCACTGCGAACCGACGACCACCACATTGGCCATGAAAACTCATCCTCATCTGTGTCGGGACGCACGGCCCCTCGCAAAAACGAGAGCCTCTATAGCGGGCAATCAAGGCATGCGCGACCCCTTCGCGTGCGAAAGCTTGGGCTCTGGGTCAATCATTATTTGTTTGCGGGCCGGTTTACCCTGCGGTGGCCGATGAATAGACAGAGGGCCAACCGCCGACGAAAGCCGCCATGGTTCGCACTGCCTATATCCTTCTCTTCCTCACGGCCCTGATGTGGGCGGGCAATGCCATCGCCGGCAAGCTCGCCATCGGCCACATCTCGCCGATGATGCTTACCTTCAGCCGCTGGGCCTTCGGCCTCCTCGTCATCGGCCTGATCGGCTGGAAGCAGTTGCGGCGCGACTGGAAGGCGGCGCGCGGCAAGCTGGCGCTGCTCTTCATCCTCGGCGCATCGGGCTTCGCCTGGTTCAACGCGGCGCTCTACAGCGCGCTTCTCTACACATCGGCGATCAACGTCTCGATCGAGCAGGCGGCGATGCCGATGGTCATCATGGCCGCGAACTTCCTGCTCTTCGCCATGCGCGTGACATGGGCGCAGATCGCCGGCTTCGTTCTCTCCATCGTCGGCGTCGCGATCGTCGCCAGCCACGGCGAACTCGCCCGCCTCGTCGAACTCGACGTCAACCGCGGCGACGCGCTGATGGTCGTCGCGGTCCTCCTCTACAGCTTCTACACGGTCGCCCTGCGCTTCAAGCCGGCGATCCACTGGCAAAGCATCATGATCGTCATGGTGTTCGGCGCGATGGTCGCCTCGCTCCCCTTCGTCGCCTGGGAAGCGGCGACCGACCGGCTGGTATTGCCGGACATGCAGGGCTGGGCGATCGTCGCCTACACCGCGCTTTTCCCCTCGCTCCTGTCGCAGATCTTCTTCATGCGCGGTGTCGAACTGATCGGCGCCAACAGGGCGGGCCTGTTCATCAACCTCGTTCCGATCCTCGGCACCATCCTGTCGATCATCATCCTCGGCGAGGCGTTCGCACCCTTCCACGCCGTCGCCATGGTGCTCGTCATGGGCGGTATAGCCATGGCCGAAATCAGCGGCCGGCGCGCGGCTGCGCGCATCTGAGGGAAACAAAGCATCGCTCGCGCGTTGAGGGGCACCATTCCCAAAGTGTGAGAGAAAATGGACGTCATCCGCATCATCGCCGCGATCCTGCTGCCGCCGCTCGGCGTCTTCCTGCAGGTGGGTTTCGGCCTTCACTTCTGGCTCAACATCCTTCTGACGCTGCTCGGCTACGTGCCCGGCATCATCCACGCCATCTGGGTCGTGCTGCGCAAATGATCGCGACCGCCGCGCCCCGTATCGACCGGCCCGCGCCCGACTACGCCAGGGAACTTGACGAGGTCCGGCGCCTGGCGAAGCTGCTCGACACGCGCTGGAAGATCCCCGGCATCGGCGTTCGCTTCGGCATCGATCCGGTCCTCGGCCTCATCCCCGGCGCGGGCGACCTCGTGGCTGGCGCGATCTCGACCTATGTCATCGTCAAGGCGCACCGCCTCGGCGCGCCGAAGTCGATGCTGTTCAAGATGGCGGGCAATGTCGCGGTCGACACGGTCGTCGGCGCGGTGCCGATCCTCGGCTCCGTCTTCGACCTCTTCTACAAGGCGTCCACGCGCAATCTGCGCCTGCTCCAGACCCATCTGGAAGACCGCAACAAGATATGAAAAAGGCGCGGGATCGCCCCGCGCCTTTCGTTTCATTCAAAGGCCGATCAGCCCGCGACGTCGAAATGCAGCGGCTTGGCCGATTCGATCGCCGGGTGCGCACGCACCTCTTCGAGCACCTTTTCGGGGAACGGCGCGTCGAGATAGAGAAGCGCGATGGCATCGCCGCCCGGCCGGTTGCGGCCGAGCTGGAAGTTGGCGATGTTGACGCCGTTGGTGCCGCACACCGTGCCGAGCAGGCCGATGATGCCCGGCGCGTCGGCATTGGTCGTATAGAGCATGTGCTCGCCAACTTCCGCGTCGAGATTGATGCCCTTGATCTGGATGAAGCGCGGCTTGCCGTCCGAGAAGCATGTACCGGCGATCGAGCGCGTCCGGGTCTTGGTCGTGACGTTGAGGCGGATATAGCCGTCGAAGACGCCCGACTTGTCGCGGCGAACCTCGGAGAGGACGACGCCCCGCTCCTTCGCCATGATCGGCGCGGAGACCATGTTGACGTCGGCGACCTGCGGACGGATCAGGCCGGCCAGCGCCGCCGAAATGAGCGCGCGTGTGTTCATCGACGCCGTCGCGCCATCGAACAGGATCTCGACCTCCTGGATCGGCTCCTCGGTCACCTGCCCGACGAACGCGCCCAAGACCTCTGCAAGCTTGATGAAGGGCTTGAGGCGCGGCGCTTCCTCGGCCGTGATCGAGGGCATGTTGATGGCGTTGGAGACGGCGCCCTTGACCAGATAGTCCGCCATCTGCTCGGCGACCTGGAGCGCGACGTTCTCCTGAGCCTCGGAGGTCGAGGCGCCCAGATGCGGCGTCGCGACGACATTCTCCATGCCGAAGAGCGGGCTGTCGGTAGCCGGCTCCACCTCGAACACATCGATGCCCGCGCCCGCCACCTTGCCGGACTTCAGCGCCTCGATCAGGTCGGCCTCGACGATCAGGCCGCCGCGCGCGCAATTGATGATGCGCACGCCGTCCTTCATCTGGGCGAAGGCGTCCTTGTTGATGATGCCGCGGGTCTTGTCGGTCATCGGCGTGTGGAGGGTGATGAAGTCCGAGCGGGTGAAGATGTCTTCCAGCTCGACCTTCTCGACGCCCAGTTCCTGCGCCCGGCCTTCCGACAGGAACGGGTCGTAGGCGATGACGTGCATCTTGAGGCCGACGCCGCGCATGGCGACGATGGAGCCGATATTGCCGCAGCCGATGACGCCGAGCGTCTTGCCGGTGATCTCGACGCCCATGAAGCGGTTCTTCTCCCACTTGCCGGCATGGGTCGAGGCATTCGCCTCGGGAAGCTGGCGGGCGACCGCGAACATCAGCGCGATGGCGTGCTCGGCCGTCGTGATCGAATTGCCGAAAGGCGTGTTCATCACGATGATGCCGCGCCGCGAGGCGGCCGGAATGTCGACATTGTCGACGCCGATGCCGGCGCGGCCGATGACCTTGAGATTGGTCGCGGCGGCGATCAGCTTCTCGGTGACCTTGGTGGCCGAGCGAATGGCAAGGCCGTCATACTGGCCGATGACTTCGAGCAGCTTCTCCTTGTCCTTGCCGAGATCGGGCAGATAGTCGACCTCCACGCCGCGGTCCTTGAAGATCTGGACGGCGGTCGGGGAAAGCTTGTCGGATACGAGTACGCGGGGCGCCATGGCTGGCCTCCTTGAATTCTGCGAAATGGGGAAAGCGGAAGCCGCCGCGCGGCTTCCGGAATATCAGGCGGCGGCCTTGAGCGCAGCCTTCTGGCTGGCGAAGGCCCAGTCGAGCCAGGGCGTCAGCTTTTCGAGGTCGGCGGTCTCGACCGTCGCGCCGGCCCAGATGCGCAGGCCTGCGGGCGCATCGCGATAGGCACCGATGTCGAAGGCGACGCCTTCCTTGTCGAGCGCGGAGACCATCGCTTTCGCAAAGGCCTGCTGCGCGTCGTCGGAGAGCGCGGTGAACTCGGGATCGACGATCGACAGGCAGACCGATGTGTTCGAACGCGTCTGCGGTACGACCGCCAGATGACCGGCCCAGTCGGAGTTGGCGACGAAGTCGTCGAGCACCTTGAAATTGGCGTCGGCGCGAGCGACGAGCCCGTCGAGCCCGCCGACCGACTGCGCCCATTGCAGCGCATCGATATAATCCTCGACGCAGAGCATCGACGGCGTGTTGATCGTCTCGCCCTTGAAGATCCCTTCGATCAGCTTGCCGCCGGAGGTCAGGCGGAAGATCTTCGGCAACGGCCAGGCCGGCTTGTAGCTCTCCAGCCGTTCGACCGCGCGTGGCGACAGGATCAGCATGCCGTGCGCCGCCTCGCCGCCGAGCACCTTCTGCCAGGAGAAGGTGACGACATCGAGCTTGGCGAAGTCGAGCCTCTGCGCAAACGCGGCCGACGTCGCATCGCAGATCGTCAGGCCCTTGCGGTCGGCCGGGATGAAGTCGCCATTCGGCACGCGCACACCCGAGGTCGTGCCGTTCCAGGTGAAGACCACGTCGCGGTCGAAATCGATCTGCGAAAGGTCCGGCAATTCGCCATAGGGCGCTTCGATCTTGCGCGCGTCGTCGAGCTTGAGCTGCTTAAGAACGTCCGTGACCCAGCCCGAGCCGAACGATTCCCACGCGACCATGTCGACGCCGCGCTCGCCGAGCAGCGACCACAGCGCCATCTCGACCGCGCCGGTGTCGGAGGCGGGCACGATGCCGATGCGGTAGTCGGCCGGAACGTCGAGCACCTCGCGGGTGAGGTCGATCGCCTGGCTCAGCTTCGCCTTGCCGACCTTCGCGCGATGCGAGCGGCCGAGCGGAGCGTCGGCGAGCGCATCCAGCGACCAGCCGGGACGCTTGGAGCAGGGACCTGAAGAGAAATTGGGGTTCGCCGGGCGCATTTCCGGCTTGGACGCCGCACGGATTGCGGGCGTGGAATTGGTCGTCGTCATGGCTCTATCCTTCCAGATAGCTGGCCCCTCGTTGGGGAGGGGTGGCCCACTGACGGCGATATTCCTTCTGTCGGGCGGCGTCAAGAGGATCGTTCACGTCGCATTTGGAGCACGAGAAACGAAAAGGGCGAGCCGAAGCCCGCCCTTTGAAAGCCGATGAGGCGTTGCCTACCAGAGATCGTAGCGCAGGCCGACCTTGACCTGGTGGAAGTCGATGCCGCGCTCGACGGTGAGCGTATCGGAGTTCAGATATTCCGCGCGCGGCGAGTCGACATACTGGTAGCCGAAATCGAGCGAGACATTGTCGGCGACCTGGTAGTTGATGCCGGCATTGAGCGCATAGGCGAAGTTCGTCTGGTTGTCGTCGAAGCCGAAAATGGTCGTGTTGCTGACGCTGTAGTCGAAGCTCTGGCGCGTATGGAGAAGACCGGCGCCTGCACCGATATAGGGCGTGAAGCCCGAGACCGTGCCGAGGTCGAGATACGCGTTGGCCATTCCGTACCAGGCGTCGTATTTCGCTTCGTAGCGCTCGAGGCCGCTCGTCGCGCTGAAACGGTCGCCGGCCAGGAGACCGACGCTGACATCGCCGCGCAGGATGTCGTTGAAGTGATACCCCATGCCGATCGACCCGCCGAAACGATTGTTGCGGGTCTCCTCGCCGAGGAAGGTGAACTCGTAGAGCGGGTCGTCGATCTTGTAGGTGACGTCGCCGCGCAGATACCAACCCGACCCCACCTCGACCGGCACGTATTCCGGCGCCTGTTCGATGAAGATCGGCGGATCGTAGTCGGCCGCGAGCGACGGGCCGGCGAGCGCCGCGAGCATCGCGGCGGAGGCGGCAAGGCGCAGAATCGTTGGCATCAGCGTGAACTCCCAATGACGGCGGCTAACAGTGCCGAACCCCTGATGCGGACGATCATTAACCATGCCGGTTAATTCACGGTTAAGCATAAACCACAGCGTGTGCCGCTAACGAAAAGGCCCGGCGCATGGCCGGGCCTCTTCTTGTCGCCGGATGGCGGATCAGTTGAACTTGTAGCGGAAGCCGAGCTTCAGGTCGTGCGAGGACAGGTCGTTGAAGGTGAACCCGTCATTCGGACGCGAGAAGGCCGGATCGTAGTTCTGCGCGACGCCCGTCTTGCCGTCGCCCATGTGAACGTAGCTGTAGCCGAGATCCATGGTGAGCTGGTCCGTGACGGCATAGCCAAGACCGGCATGCAGCGCCCAGGCCAGTTCCCACTGCGAGTTCTTCGGCGCATAGCCGCCCGCATTCGAGAACACGTTGGTGTCGTTGAAATGCGCGATCGTGTTGCGCGACGCGCCGATGCCGGCGCCGATATAGGGCGAGACGCCACCGAAATTGCCCAGATCCGCATAGGCGTTGGCCAGAAGCAGCAGCTCCGACTTGGTCGCCGTGTAGGAGTTGGTGCCGGCCAGTGCGCCGGTACCGTTGTCGGTGAAGGTGTCGAGCGCGTAGAAGCTCGCCTTGCCGCGATATTCGGCCGTCACGTCGGCGCGCAGCCAGTCGTTGAAGGCGTAGCCGAAGCCGGCGCCCACGAGCGGTGCGGAATCGAAGCCGCCTTCGTCGAGCCAGGTCTGCGTGAAGCCCGGAACCTCGAAATATTCGTAGTCGAGCCCGTCATAGCGCTGATTGCTCATGCCGACATGGCCGCGCAGATACCAGCCGCCGAACTGCGGAACCGGAACCGGCGCCTCGTAGACCGGCGGAACGTAGATGTCTGCAGCGATCGACGGGGCGACCGGCAAGGCGAGAACGGCACCGGCCGCAAGGGCCGCGACAATGCTGAGTTTCATGATCCTAATCCTCACAGACGCCGGGCTCGTCTGGTTACCCCCGGGGAATTGCACCTGGAGGAAGATCGCTCAGAAAGGTTAAATGCCGCTTAACCCTAATTCTTAACCCTAATCTTCGGTTACGAAGGGTGCGGTTGCTTCAAAACGACGAAAGCCCCCCGCAGTGCGGAAGGCTTTCGCACAGGCAATGGCGAGTTGTCGTCAGGCGGCGCTGCGCGCGTCCCCGATGACGCCGACGAGGTCGTCGACGACCTTCTCGACCATGGTCCGGTCGTCGGCCTCGGCCATGACGCGGATCAGCGGTTCGGTGCCCGACGGGCGGATGACGACGCGGCCCGACGCGCCGAGCGTCGACTGCGCGTCGCGGATCGCTTCCTTGACGACGTCGGTCTCGAGCGGCGAGCCGCCGGAAAAACGCACGTTCTTCAGGATTTGCGGCACCGGCTCGAACTTGCGGCACACCTCGCTGACCGGCTTGCCGGCGCGCTTGACGCAGGCGAGCACCTGCAGCGCGCAGACGAGCCCGTCGCCGGTGGTCGAGAAGTCGGTCAAAACGACGTGGCCCGACTGCTCGCCGCCCACATTGAAGCCATGCGCGCGCATGTGCTCGACGACGTAGCGGTCGCCCACCTTGGTGCGATGAAGCTCGAGTCCCTTGTCCTTGATGAAGCGTTCGAGGCCGAGATTGGACATGATGGTGGCGACCAGCCCGCCGCCGTTGAGACGACCAGCCTGGTGCCAGGTCTCGGCGATCAGCGCCATGATCTGGTCGCCGTCGATGACGGTGCCGTTCTCGTCGACGATGACGACGCGGTCGGCATCGCCGTCGAGCGCGATGCCGATGTCGGCGCGCACTTCGTGGACCTTCTTCGACAGCGTCAGCGGATGGGTCGAGCCGCAATCCTCGTTGATGTTGAAGCCGTTCGGCTCGTCATTGATGGTGATGACTTCCGCGCCGAGTTCCCACAGCGCGTTGGGCGCGACCTTGTAGGCGGCGCCGTTGGCGCAGTCGACGACGACGCGAAGGCCCGTGAGCGACATGGCACGCGGCAGCGTGCGCTTGGCGAACTCGATATAGCGGTCCTGGACGCCGTCGATGCGCTTGGCCCGGCCGAGGCCGTCCGACGTCGCCAGCGCCTGGTCGAGGTCGCCGTCGATCATGTCCTCGATGTCCTGCTCGATCGCGTCGGAGAGCTTGTAGCCGTCCGGGCCGAAGAGCTTGATGCCGTTGTCGTAGAACGGGTTGTGCGAGGCCGAGATCATCACGCCGATGTCGGCGCGCAGCGAACGCGCCAGCATGGCGACGGCGGGCGTCGGGATGGGGCCGAGCAGGAAGACGTCCATGCCGGCCGCGCAGAAGCCGGCCACCATGGCGTTCTCGATCATGTAGCCGGAAAGGCGCGTGTCCTTGCCGATGACGACCCTGTGCCGGTGATTGCCGCGCTGGAAGGACATGCCGGTTGCCATGCCGACGCGCATGGCGGTCTCGGCGGTCATCGGGAATTTATTGGCGCGGCCGCGAATTCCGTCGGTTCCGAAATACCGTCTCGTCATCCGATTCTTCCTGTTGTCCGATTTGGCGAACTCTTGCCATGGCTGAGCTCCGAAGGAGCATCAATTTTTGTAACGGCGCTATAGACGCCAAAATACATGCGCGACAAGTTTGATCCGTAATGCTGAACAATTCTTCAAAAGCAAAAGGTCAGATTGCCCGATCGTCGATCTCGCCCATGGGCTTGGCGCGCGTCGACATGCGCTTGATGTGCGGATAGAGATCGCGCGAAAAGACGCCGTAGACGCGCCGCAGCTCGGCGATGGGATGATGGTGGTGATCCACCCGCACGTCCCAGAGCGGATACTCCTCCGTATCGACCACGTAGATGGTGGAGGACAGTTCCTCCTTGCGGTCGCCGCCATGCGCGTCGCCGGCCGCGATCGCCTCGACGAGGCGTCCCGCGAGCGGCAGGTCGGCATGGGCCTCGAAGGCGTCGCGGATGGCCGCGATCACCTGCGGGCCTTCCAGACGGTTTCCCTGGATGGTGAGGTTGGGAAAGACGGCATGGCCCCGCCAGTCGATGCATTTGCTGCCCGTCCACACCGCACCGTGGCCCGTCGAATCCATGACGGCGAATTGCCGGTTCTCGATCTCCGGGTCGTTCCTTTTGAGGATGTCGAGCACCTCGTCGGAGCTCTTCCCCTCGCGCAGAAGCTCGATCCCGTCGATGCCGAGATACGGATTGACCAGCGCCTGCGTGGCGACTGCGCCCTTGCCGGGCCAGGCATAGGTCAAAAGCTTGCCGACCGCCGGCATGGCCGTGACGGCGCCGATGCCGAACTGGCCGGTGCGCGGGCATCGGGCGATGAGCGAAAACGTCATGCGGCGGGCCGGCTGGAGGCCAGATGGCCGAAGGCGTCGACGACGGCCTGGTAGACGCCGCGCTTGAACGGCACGATGAGGTCCGGCAGCTCGGCCATGGGCTTCCAGTCCCACGCGTCGAACTCGGCCGTGTGGCCGCCCGGCGGCGGGTCGATGGCGATCTCGTCGTCCGCGCCTTCGAAGCGGAAGGCGAACCAGCGCTGCGTCTGGCCGCAGAACCGGCCCTTGAGCGCGATGCCGAGGAGGTGCGGCGGCAGATCGTAATTGATCCAGTCGGGCGCCGCCTCGATCAGCGACACCGTCTTCATGCCGGTTTCCTCGTAGAGTTCGCGGCGCGCGGCCTCCAGCGGGTCCTCGCCGGCGTCGATCCCGCCCTGCGGCATCTGCCACAGTTGCGCCGCGCCGGCCATCTCGCCATCGGGCTCGGCGATCCGCCGGCCGACCCAGACGAGACCGTCGCGGTTCAGGACCATGATGCCGACACAGGGCCGGTAGGGAAGTCGTTCGCTCATGCGTCGATGCCTATCTGCGTTCCGGATCGTTGGCGAGAGCGGAATAGCCCACGATCTCGACGCCGCGCAACCGCGCCTCCGTGATCCACGCCGTCACCGCGTCCACCGTCACGTCGAAGCCGGCGCCGACCGCGATGGCCGATCCGGTCGCCCGCGCGACGCGCTCGGCCTCGTCGAGCTTCTTCAAGATGTCGCCGCGCTCGCGCACCGTGTCGATGGCGACGGCGGCGGCGGCGAAGGGCACGCCCGCCGACGCCGCCTGGACGTCGGCGACGCTGCGCGCCGAGGAACCATCGTCGAGATAGCCGAGGCCGCGACCGGCAAGCTCGGCCATCAGCGCCTGCATCGCGTCGGCATCCGCGACGAAGCGGCCGCCCATATAGTTCATGATGCCGGTGTAGTTGGTCATGCGCCCGAGCGACCAGTAGAGGTCCTCGCGAAGCGCCATCGGGTCGGCGTCGACCGTCAGCGTGCCGCGTCCGGGATCGACATTGGGATAGTCGAACGGCTCGAGCGGAACCTGCATCAGGAGTTCGTGGCCCTTGCGGCGCGCCGTCTGCATCCAGCGGTCGAGGCTGTTGCCGGCCGGCGCAAAGGCGAGCGTGACTTCGGCGGGCAGCACCTCGATCGCGCGCTGCGTGCCCGTCTGCGACAGGCCGAGCCCGCCGACGACGATGGCGACGCGCGCACCGCGCGCGCCCGACCACGGCCGCGCATAGGCGTCGAACGGGCGGCGGCCGTCCGCGGAACGCTGCGGCAGCGGTCCGTAGTCGGATTGCTCGATCAGGTCCGGGTCCGGCAGATGCGCGGTCGCAGCGCTGCGCGACAGGCCCGATGGATCGCGAATGGTGACGATGCTCGGGCTGTCCGTCTCCTCGCGCGGCTCGACGCGGGTGATCGATGGCCCGGCTGGCCGCCGCGCATCGGTGGGCGCCGCTGGAGGTTCGGGTTCGGGCGTCGCGACGACGAAGGGCGGCGGCGAGCGCAGCCCGTCATCGTGAAGCGTAGCAAGAACGGAAAGACCGAAGAGTGCGACCGCGCCGATGGCGGTCGCAACGAGCGTGCGGCGGTCGCGCGGCTGGCGTCCGCGCGGCGCCTGTCCGATCGGCCGGTCGATCTCCCTGTCGCCAAAGTCCAGCACCGCGCGCCCTCGTGCCCCGAATCACACCGCGGAGAATCGTGCATTCCCCCCGAATATGCAAAAGGCCGGCGAAGTCGCCTTCGCCGGCCAGTTTCCTGCAGGTCGCCCTTACTGCTGAAGGACGGCGCGATCCGGATTGGGCGGGAACGCCGGGTCCGTCTTTTCGCCGCGGATCAGGTCGTAGGCGTAGTTGAGCTGGATGTCGTCTTCCGGCTCCGGCGGCACATAGGCCGACGAGCCCGAACCCTCTTCGCCTTCCTCGGCGCCGCGGATGTGGCCGGGCAGCGAGGATTCGCCGCGCGCGGCATCGGCGGCTGCGCTCTTCAATTCCTCGGGCAGCGGCTGGTCGACCGTGATGTCCGGCGTGATGCCCTTGCCCTGGATCGAGGTTCCGGCCGGCGTGTAGTAGAGCGCCGTGGTCAGCCGCAGCGCGCCGCTCTCGCCGAGCGGGATGATCGTCTGGACCGAGCCCTTGCCGAAGGACTGCGAGCCGACGACAGTCGCGCGGCGGTGGTCCTGCAGCGCGCCGGCGACGATCTCGGAGGCGCTCGCCGACCCGCCATTGACGAGCACGATCAGCGGCTTGCCGTCGATCGCATCGCCCGGACGGGAATCGAAGCGCGTCACGTTGGACGCCTCGCGGCCGCGCGTCGAGACGATCTCGCCGCGGTCGAGGAAGGTGTCCGTCACGCTCACCGACTGGTCGAGCAGTCCGCCGGGGTTGAGGCGCAGGTCGAGCACGTAGCCCTTGAGTTCCTCGTCCGGAATCTCGGCCTTGATGGCCTCGATCGCCGCGTTGAGGTCGTCCTGCGTCTTCTCGGTGAAGGAGTTGATCTTGATGTAGCCGATATCGTCCTCGACCCGGTGGCGCACGGCGCGCACCTTGATGATGTCGCGCACGATCTCGATCTTGATCGGCTCGGCCGCGCCTTCGCGCATGATGGTCAGTTCGATCGAGGTGTCGACCTTGCCGCGCATCTTGTCGACGGCGTCGGCGAGCGTCAGGCCGCGCACTTCCTCGCCGTCGATGGCGGTGATGAAGTCGCCTGCAAGGACGCCAGCCCGCGCCGCGGGCGTGTCCTCGATCGGCGAGATGACCTTCACGAGGTCGTTTTCCATCGTCACTTCGATGCCGAGGCCGCCGAACTCGCCGCGCGTCTGCACGCGCATGTCCTGCGCCGCGTCGGGCGTCAGATAGGAGGAGTGCGGATCGAGCGAGGTCAGCATGCCGTTGATCGCGCTCTCGATCAGCTTGGCATCCTCGGGCTCGGTCACATACTGCGCGCGCACGCGCTCGAAGATGTCTCCGAAGATCGCCAGTTGCCGGTAGGTCTCGGACCCGGCCGCGTTCGCCGCCGTCCCGGCACCGCCATGGACGAGGCTCATCGCGGACGCGCCCATCAACGCCCCGGCAAGCAGAAGAGACATTCTACGTATCATTTCCTGTCCTTCCAGAACTGCGCTCCGCCCACCACGGTGAGGGATCGACGGGTTTTCCCTGGCTGCGGAACTCCACATAGAGTTCCGGGCCATCATTCGTACTACCGAAGGCGGCAGTGCTCGCCACCCTCGCCTCTCCCATGGCTCCGACCGGCTCGCCCGCCATGAGGGTCTGGCCCAGCGTCACGCTGACTTTGCCCAATCCCGCCAGGACGACATGATAGCCCTCGCCAACATCGAGGATCAAGAGTTGTCCATAGGATCTGAACGGTCCTGCATAGAGAACGGCCCCAGCCGCCGGAGCGGTGACGATTGCGCCCGAATGTGTTTTAACCATGTCGCCCATCAGCGGGCGCCCGGCGGCATCCGCCTCGCCGAATCGCGGCCCGATTCGGCCGAAAACCGGTAATGCGACCTGATTCTTCAACGCTTCGAAGGGAAGGCTCGCGGCAAGATTGGGCTCGCGCGCCGGCGGCAACCTGCGGCGCGCCTCCTCGGCGGCGAGCGCGGCCTCTTCCGCCGCTTCGCGCGCGCCCGAAATGTCACTTTCGAGTGAAGCGATCAGGTCCTGCAGCGTTCCGGCGCGGCCGGCCATCTCTTCCGATCGCGCCTGCTCCGCGGCGAGATCCGCCGACGACTGTTCCTCCAGCTTCTGCTTTTCAGCGATCAGCCCTGCCAATCGATGCTTTTCACCGGCTTGGTCGGCAACGGTGTGGAAGAGGCGGCTGCGCTCGTCCTCGATCGACGCCTTCAGCGACGACAATTCCTTCAAATCCGCGAATAGCTCGGCGGTCTCGGCCCGCATCTCCGGCACGACCGAGCCGAGCAGGATCGCGCTGCGCACCGAGGCGAGCGCATCTTCAGGCTGGACGAGAATGGCGGGCGGCGGGTTGAGGCCCATGCGCTGCAGCGCGGCCAGCACCTCGCCCAGCAATTCGCGCCGCTCTCCGAGCGACGTCTTCAGGCGGTCTTCCTGGAACCGCATGCCCTCGAGCCGTGCCGCGATGTCCTCGATCTCCTGCTGCAGCTTGCGCTCGGTCTTCGCCGCCTGCACCAGCGCCGCCGAAAGTGCCGCATGATCCTTGCGCACGCCGTCGATCTCGGCCTCGAGTTCGGCCAACCGCTCGCCCGTCAGGGCGATCTGCGACTGGATATCCTGGTATTCCTCGGTCGACTGCGCGTGTCGCAGTTCCATCGCGGCGATATCGTCCGCTTCGGGGCTCGCGAACGAGGGCGGCACGGCCGCGCCGAGCATCAGCAACGCCAATGCGACCCTTCCCGCCCTGCCTGTCCCGAAGAAATGCCGCACAGTCTCGCATCCAACCCGAATCGCTGACGCCGATCCTGCGGCGCGTTCGTTAAGGAACGATCAACCATGTCAGACCCGGTGGTAGGGATGGTTCGAAAGGATGGTTGAGGCGCGGTAGAGCTGTTCGGCGAGAAGCACGCGCACGAGTTGGTGCGGCCAGGTCAGCGCCCCGAAGGAGAGCAGCAAGTCCGCCTTGCCGCGCAGGGCCGGATCGTGCCCGTCGGCGCCGCCGATCGCGACGATCATGGTCTTGCGCCCGCCATCGATTTGGCGCGAGAGGTAGTCGGCGAAGGCCGGCGACGTCATGTTCTTGCCGCGCTCGTCGAGAAGCACCAGCGCAGCGTCGCCCAGCGAGGCTTCGAGCTTATCGGCTTCCTCGCGCATGCGCTGTTCGGCGCTGCGCGCCTGGCTTTCCGCGATCTCCGCGACGCCGGCAAAGTCCATGCCGACAGCCGCTCCCGTCTTGCCGAGACGGTCGAGATAGCGCGCCACGAGGTCGCGCTCGGGCCCGGCCTTCATGCGGCCGACAGCATGTATGGAGAGGCGCAAACGGGCGCTCCGGTTTCAAGCCGAACGTGTCGATCCCCGCCGGATGCGGGCATTGGAAGCCGGCGGAGGTTGACGCCCGCGGCCTAGTGCACGGTCTCGTCGTCGAGATCGGGAGCCTGCCACATCTTTTCGATGTTGTAGAACTCGCGCACCTCGGGACGGAAGATATGCACGATGATGTCGCCCGTATCGACGAGCACCCAGTCGGCGCTGGCCAGGCCTTCGACGCGCGGCGTGCCGAGCCCTGCCTCCTTGACCGCCTTGATCAGTTGATCGGCGACCGCGGCGACATGACGATGCGACCGGCCCGACGCGACGACCATATAGTCGCCGAGGCTGGACTTGCGCTGAATGTCGATGGGGACGATGTTTTCGGCCTTGGAGTCTTCCAGACTGGCAAGGACCGAGTTCAGGATCTGGGACGGCTCGACCATGCGGGTCATCCCGGACGACGAAGGCACGTGTTCGGCCTTCCCTTGGAGTGCTGTTCTCAGCGTTTTTCCTTTCGATCAAGAACAACAGTGGGCGATCTAATGTCGGATGCGTGGATTCGAACCCGATGATCTTGCCCGCACTATAGATAGGCAGAGTCCCGTTAAGGTTTCAAGACACGGGACGACACGGTTCGATCACGATCGTTCTCCCGACCGGATGGCGGTCGAGGAAAGCGAGGAGCGCGGGCCGTGGATGAACGTCCAGGCCGGCGGCCGGATGCGGGCCAGCCGCCCCGCATCGCTCTCGTCGACGCGCGCGCGGCTGAAAGTCTGCGCCATCTTGGACGACAGGAAGGAGAGCGTCGCGCCGGGGCGATCGATGACCGCGATCGGCACCGTCCGCGCGATCTCGCGCCAGCGCTGCCACAGGTGAAAATCGCGCAGATTGTCCGCGCCCATGATCCAGACGAAGTCGACGCCGGGATTACGCGTCGTCACCTGAGCGATCATGTCGGCCGTATAGCGGATCGACGACCCGGCCTCGAAGGCGGTGACCTTGATGCGCGGATCTTCGGCGAGCGTTTCGGACAGCGCGATGCGCTCGCCCAGCGGCAACGCCTCGCGTCCCGCCTTCAGCGGATTGCCGGGCGTCACGATCCACCAGATCTGGTCGAGCCGAAGTGCCCGCAGGGCGATCTCGGCGACGAGTGCATGTCCACCATGCGGCGGATTGAACGACCCCCCGAAGAGGCCGACGGCCATGCCCTTTTCGACATGTGGCATACGCAGGTGGCGGGGGGAGATGGGCTTAGACATGTGCAACTGGCCGCCAACGTCGCGTTCCGTCGCGCCCCCCTCTGTCCTGCCGGACATCTCCCCCGCGAGGGGGGAGATCACGCGCTTCAACGTTTGCGACTAACTGATCTCCCCCCTTGCGGGGGAGATGTCCGGCAGGACAGAGGGGGGCAACGTAGGGCGTCAAACCCAACCGGCCGAAACGATTGCTTCGAACACGCTGCTCACGGCCGCACCTGTCCGGCCCCGCGCACGCGATATTTGAACGACGTCAACTGCTCCACCCCCACCGGCCCGCGCGCGTGCATGCGGCCGGTCGCGATGCCGATCTCCGCGCCCATGCCGAACTCGCCGCCATCGGCGAACTGGGTCGAGGCGTTGTGCAGCAGAATGGCCGAATCGATCTCGTTGAAGAACCGCTCCGCCGCCCCCGCATCGTCCGCGACGATCGCCTCCGTGTGATGCGAGGAATAGCGCTCGATATGGTCGATCGCCCCCGAAACGCCGTCGACCAGCCTCACCGAGATGATCGCGTCGAGATATTCGGTCGACCAGTCCTCTTCCTGCGCCGGAACAGCCTTGGCAAAGACCGAACGCACTTCGTCCTCGGCGCGGATTTCGCAGCCTGCCGCATCGAGCGCCTCGAGAACCGGCAGCAGATGCGTGTCCGTCACCGCGCGGTCGACGAGCAGCGTCTCGGCAGAACCGCAGATGCCGGTGCGCCGCATCTTGGCGTTGACGGCAATCTTTACCGCCATGTCGAGATTGGCGCTGCGGTCGATGTAGAGATGGCAGATGCCTTCCAGATGCGCGAAGACCGGCACGCGCGCTTCCGTCTGCACGCGGCCGACGAGGCTCTTGCCGCCGCGCGGCACGATGACGTCGAGATTGCCCGAAAGCCCGGTGAGCATCTCGCCGACCGCGGCCCGGTCGGTAGTCGGAACGAGCTGGATCGCGTCGCCCGGCAACCCGGCCGATTTCAACCCCTCGACGAGGCAGGCGTGAATCGCCTGCGAGGAATTGAGCGAATCCGAGCCGCCGCGCAGGATGACGGCATTGCCGGCCTTGAGGCACAGCGCGCCGGCATCGGCCGTCACGTTCGGCCGGCTTTCGTAGATGACGCCGATGACCCCGAGCGGTGTGCGCACCCGTTCGATGTGAAGCCCGTTCGGCCGGTCCCATTCGGCGATGATTTCGCCGATCGGGTCCTTCAGTTCGGCGATCGCGCGGATGCCGTCGGCGATCGCGCGGATGCGGCCGGAATCGAGCTTGAGGCGGTCGAGCATGGCGGGCGACAGGCCGGCCTCTTCGCCGTTGGCCATGTCGAGCGCATTGGCAGACAAGATCACCTGCTCCTGCCGCGCGACCGCCTGCGCCATACCGACGAGCGCCGCATATTTGCGCTCCGCCGACGCCAGCGCGAACGGTCGCGCCGCCGCCCGTGCGCGGCGGCCGATCTCGGCCATCAGCGCTGCGACGTCGTTTCGCGATCCTTCATGCGCCTGGAGCATGATGCTCTCCCTTAACCTGCAACCACCGCCCGCGACATGACGAGATCGTCCCGATGGACCATCGCCGCGCGCGCTTCATAGCCGAGCACCATCTCGATCTCGGCCGTCTTCAGTCCCGCGATCTTTACGGCATCCGTTGCGTCATAGGCAACAAGCCCGCGCGCGACTTCCGCGCCGTCCGGCCCGAGGATCGCGACCGTATCGCCGCGCGAAAACTGGCCGGAGACGAGCGTGACGCCCGCCGGCAGCAGCGACTTGCCCTGGCCGAGCGCCCGCACCGCGCCGGCATCGACGGATATGCGGCCCGCCGGCTCGAGCTGGCCCGCGATCCAAGTCTTGTAGCCGCGCACCGGATGGGCGCTCGCCTCGAAATAGGTCGACCGCTCGCCGGCATCAATCGCGGCAAGCGGGTTCTGCCGCGCGCCGGATGTGATGATCATCGCGGTTCCCGCAGCCGTCGCGATCTTGCCGGCATCGATCTTGGTGCGCATGCCGCCGCGCGAGAGTTCCGACGCCGCCGCGCCTGCCATCGCCTCGATCTGCGGCGTGATCGCCTCGACATGGGGGATGAAAATCGCGTCGGGATCGAGCTGCGGCGGCGCCGTGTAGAGCCCGTCGATGTCGGAGAGCAGGACGAGCAGGTCCGCGCCCATCATGGTGGCGACGCGCGCGGCGAGCCGGTCATTGTCGCCATAGCGGATTTCGCTGGTCGCGACCGTGTCGTTCTCGTTGATGACGGGAACCGCGTTGAGCTTCAAAAGCGTGGAGATCGTCGCGCGTGCATTGAGATAGCGCCGCCGCTCCTCGGTATCGCCGAGCGTAACGAGGACCTGCCCGGATTTGAGGCCGACGCGGCCCAGTTCCTCGGCCCATGCGCCCGCAAGCGCGATCTGGCCGGCCGCCGCTGCCGCCTGGCTTTCCTCCAACCGCAAGGCACGACGCCCGAGGCCGAGAATGTTGCGGCCGAGCGCGATGGCGCCGGAGGAGACGACGAGAACCTCGCAGCCCTCGGCGGTCAGCCTGCCAATGTCTTCCGCCAGCGAGGCCAGCCATTCCCGTTTCAACCCGCTTTCGCGGTCGACGAGAAGAGCCGAGCCGATCTTGACCGTGATGCGGCGATGGGAACTCAGGTTTTTCATTGCTCACCCATTCGCAAACGGCCAGTTCCTTCGCGCCCCCCTCTGTCCTGCCGGACATCTCCCCCGCATGGGGGGAGATCGGCTAGTCGCAAAGGTTGGAGCGCGTGATCTCCCCACCTGCGGGGGAGATGTCCGGCAGGACAGAGGGGGGCAACGTCGAGCGCAAGCATGCGACCCTACTCTGTCTGCCACCGCGGATCGTCCGCCGGCGGCGCCTCAACGGCGCGGGCGGTTTCGACATTGGCGATCAGTGCGCGCAGCACGTTCTGCACCCCCTGCCCCGTCGCGGCCGACAGGATCATCGGTGCGTGGCCGGCAACCTCTTCGAGTGCGGCGGCCTTCTCGGCCAGCGTCTCGGCATCGACCGTATCGGCCTGGCTCAGCGCCAGGATTTCCGGCTTCTCGTCGAGGCCGTTGCCATAGGCTTCGAGTTCGCCGCGCACGGTCTCGTAGGCTCCGGCGACATCCTCCTCGCGCGCGGAGACGAGATGCAAGAGCACGCGCGTGCGCTCGACATGGCCGAGGAAGCGGTCGCCGATGCCGACGCCCTCATGCGCGCCCTCGATCAGACCCGGAATGTCGGCGATGACGAACTCGCGCGCATCAACGCGCGCGACGCCGAGCCCCGGATGCAGCGTCGTGAACGGATAGTCGGCGATCTTGGGCTTCGCCGCCGTCACCGTGGCGAGGAATGTCGACTTGCCGGCATTGGGCAGTCCGACGAGCCCGGCATCGGCGATCAGCTTCAGCCGCAGCCAGATCGTGCGCTCCTCGCCTTCGAGGCCCGGATTGGCGCGGCGCGGCGCCTGGTTGGTCGAGGTCTTGAAGTGCTGGTTGCCGAACCCGCCATTGCCGCCCTTGGCAAGGCGATGGCGCTCGCCGATCCGCGTCAGGTCGCAGATCAGCGTCTCGTTGTCTTCCTCGTAGATCTGCGTGCCGACCGGCACCTTCAGGACGACGTCCGTCCCGCCCGCGCCGGTGCGGTTGCGGCCCATGCCGTGGACGCCGGTCTGCGCCTTGAAGTGCTGCTGGTAGCGATAGTCGATCAGCGTGTTGAGCCCGTCGACCGCCTCCGCCCACACATCCCCGCCGCGTCCGCCATCGCCGCCGTCCGGGCCACCGAACTCGATGAACTTCTCGCGCCGGAACGAGACGGCGCCGGCACCGCCGTCGCCGGATCGAATATACACCTTGGCCTGGTCGAGAAATTTCATCGCATTGACAATCGTTGAGGGGATTTGGTCTTTGGGCGCTCATCTAGCCCATCATGCGCTGAAGCGCGAGGGGCGCGGGGGCGAAACCGATGAAATGCGTGTCCTACAACATCCAGTACGGCATCGGCCTCGACAAGCGATACGACATAGCGCGCATCGTCGACGCAGTGCGCGGCGCCGACCTGATCGCGCTTCAGGAGGTCTCGCGCAACAACCCCAGCAATCAGGGCCGCGACATGCCGGCCGAAATCCGCGCTTTGCTGCCGGACTATTTCTCCGTCTACGGACCCTCCTTCGAGATCGACATGGGCTCGCATGTGAAGGACGGAAAGGCGCACGACCTGCGCTTCCAGTTCGGCAACATGATCCTGTCGAAGACGCCGATCCTCGCTTCGCGCAACCTCCTTCTGCCGCGGCGCCGCTCGATCGCGAAGATGAACTTCCAGCGCAGCGCGCTCGAGGCCCTGGTCGAAACGCCGCTCGGCCCGATCCGCCTTTATTCCACCCATCTCGACCACCGCTCGCCCGACGAGCGGCTGATGCAGGTTCGGCATCTGATGGAACGCGCCTTCGCCTATCCGCACGAGGGCGGCGGCCTGACCGGCGTCGCAGAAATGAGCTTTCCCGAACCGCCCCGCCCCGAAAGCGCCGTCCTTCTCGGCGATTTCAACATGCTGTCCGGCTCGCCCGAATATGTCGAAGTGACTGGCGCACCCGACCACGAATTCGGCCTGCCGCTCGTCGCCAACAAGTTCGTCGACGCCGCCGCCCATCTCGGCACCGAGCGAGATACCTGCGTCAACGCCGACCATCCGAGCGATGCCTCCCGTCACAAGCGCATCGACTACGCCTTCGTCACCGCCGACCTCGCGCAGCGCCTGAAATCCTGCCATGTCGACACAGACGCCGTCGGCTCCGACCACCGGCCGGTCTGGGTGGAACTCGGCTGACCGGTTCCACCCGGTAGCAGGTCAGGGTGTGTCGAGATTTGGCATGAGCGAGCCGAAAATGGCAGATTTCGAGAACCGGAGCGGAATGTACTTCAGTACATGAGCACCGGAAGCGCAGAAAACTGTCATTTGCAGGCCGCTCAGGCCAGAATATCGGCACACCCTACGCCATGCCCCAGCTTCTGAGGCTCACCCATGTCTTGCGGTCGAGCCGGTAGCGCTCGACCGGAACACGGCCTGCGACCTGCGAATCCAGCATGCCCTGCCCGGAAAACTGGAAGCCGCATTTGTGGATGACGCCGCGCGAGCCGGCGTTGATGACCCGGCACGAGACATGCAGCACGTCGATCGGCGTCGCCCGGAAGGCAAGGTCGACCACCGCGTGTGCAGCTTCCGTTGCATAGCCGCGACCCCAATAGGGCTCACCGATCCAGTAGCCGAGCTCGAGCCCGCGCGCCGTGGCGTTGAGCCCGGCGCAGCCGATGAACGCGCCGTTTGCGCCGAGCGCGATGGCATAGGTGCAGCCCGCGTCGCGGTCGGAGCGCGTGAAATTGAGGAACTGGCGCGCCTCGGCGTTCCCATAGGGGTGCGGCATGCGACCGAGCATCTCGGCGACCCGGCGGTTGTTGGCGAGTTCCGCCAGTTCCTCCAGGTCGTCTTCATGCGGCGGGCGCAGGACCAGCCTTTCGGTGACGAGGACGGGGCAGTCGATCCGCCAACTTTCCTCTTCGAGGTCTTCCTTCTCCAGAACCATGGGTCTTCCTCCAGATCAAAACGGCAAAAGGGGAGATGGCGACCCATCTCCCCTGATGTTTTGTTCTGGCTTGGACCAGACACCGGACCCGAGATGGGGCGCCGGTGTTGTGGTGCGGAACCGGCTACTCCGCTGCTTCCTTGACCGCATCCACGGATACGTAGGTTCGGCCGTTGGCTTTGCGCGCAAACGAGACGACGCCTTCTTGCATCGCAAAAATCGTGTGGTCCTTGCCGAGGCCGACATTGGTGCCCGGATGCCACTTGGTGCCGCGCTGGCGAATGATGATGTTGCCCGGGATGACGGCTTCGCCACCGAACTTCTTCACGCCAAGGCGCTTGGACTCCGAATCGCGACCGTTGCGCGAGGAACCGCCAGCTTTCTTATGTGCCATGGGAGTTCTCCTTTATGCCTTGTTCTTATTCGCCGGCTTCGGCAGCTTCGGTCTTGGCGGCGGCCTTCTTCGGCGCTGCCTTCTTGGCGGCCTTCGGCTTCTCGTCGCCGGCTTCGGCCTTCGCAGCCTTCTTCTCGCCAGCCTTTTTCTCGGAAGCCTTCTTCGAGGGCTTGGCGCCGTCGAGCAGGATCTCCGAGATGCGGACCGTCGTCAGAAGCTGACGGTGGCCGCGCTTGCGGCGCGAATTCTGGCGGCGGCGCTTCTTGAACGCGATGACCTTCTCGGCGCGGTTCTGGTCGATGATCTCGGCGGAGACCGAAGCGCCCGACACGAGCGGCGCACCGATCGTCACGTCGTCGCCATTGCCGTGCGCGAGCACGTGGACGATCTCGACGATGTCGCCGATCTCGCCTTCGACGCGGCCGATCTCCAGCACCTGGTCGGCGGCGACGCGATACTGCTTGCCACCGGTCTTGATGACTGCGAACATTTTTTGTCCTTTCTGTTCGGTTCCGGCTCTGAATGCGCGAGCACCCGGCCGGCTTCTTGTTCAGTCGGTTGAAACTGTCCCTGCGGGCGAATTTTCCAGCAAAGAACCGGCGCGGCGAGACGCCACACCGGATTTTCGAGGCTGCTCATACGTCAGCGCCGCCTTGAAGTCAACGCGAACCGCCCCGCTGCCGCGCTTTCGCGTCGCTCCGTCCGAACGCCGCCATTTCGTCGACAAAACCCCTTGTGCCGCTCCATCACAATGGCTATGTGTGCGCCGCGTTCGAAAGAGCGAACCACGACCCGCGGAGAGGTGGCAGAGTGGTCGAATGCACCGCACTCGAAATGCGGCATGGGTGCAAGCCCATCGGGGGTTCGAATCCCTCCCTCTCCGCCACTTTCCTTCGACCCCGCGCGATCCGACCGGCCGCTACGTCCGCAGCTCGGCGACCAATCCGCTGATCCTCGCCAGGATTTCGGCCTGCGTTTCGAGCGTCTGCAGCCGCTTCTCGTAGGTCAGGATCGCGTCGCTTTGCTGGTCCAGGCCTTCGGCAAGTTTGGTGCTAGAGGGCGATCGGTCGAGCACTTCGAGTGCGAAGCCGGCATCGCGCCGGCTTTCGTCGTAGCGGCGGCGCAGGCCCTCTTCTTCACGCGCGATCTCGGCGCGGCAGGCAGCGACGGCGAGCGACAGGCGCTCGAAGCGCTGGCTGTCCGTTTCCTCGTCCCGCGCCGCGGAGCGGGTGCGGAACGGCTTGAAGAGGTTCATCGGTCGTCTCCTTCAATGGTCACTCCGCGGCGACGGCCGCATTGCGCCGGCCGAGCGCTTCTTCCCAGGCGAGCGCATGGGCGACAATGCGCTTCAGGTCGTCGTGCTCGGGGCGCCAGCCGAATTCCGCCCGCGCCCGATCGGCATTCGCGACCACCCGCACCGCGTCTCCCGGACGCCGGCCGGCCACGCGCACCTCGAAATCGACGCCGCTGACCTGCCTGACGGCGCGGATCACCTCGTGAACGGAGTATCCACGACCATAGCCGCAATTGGCAACGAGGTTATCGCCGCCCGCGCGCAGCCTCTCGAGCGCGAGATGATGCGCGTTTGCGAGGTCCGTGACGTGGATATAGTCGCGGATACATGTGCCGTCGGGTGTCGCATAGTCGGTGCCGAAGATGTCGACCCGCTCGCGCTTGCCGAGCGCGGCCTCGGCGGCGACCTTGATCAGATGCGTGGCGCCGCGGCTCGACTGGCCGGTGCGCCCGTTCGGATCGGCGCCGGCGACGTTGAAATAGCGCAGCACGGTGTAGCGGATGTCGTGCGCGGCGGCGGCGTCGCGCAGCATCATCTCGGTCATCAGCTTCGAGGTGCCGTAGGGCGATTCCGGCGCCGTCGGCATGTTCTCGGAAATCGCCTCGGCTTCCGGCGAGCCGTAGACGGCGGCGGTCGAGGAGAAGATGAAGTTCGCAACGCCGTTGCGCACGGCGGACGCGATCAGAGCGCGCGATCTGACCGTGTTGTTCAAATAGTAGCCCAGCGGATCGGCGACCGAATCCGGCACCACGATCGATCCGGCGAAATGGATGATCGCGTCGACCCGATGCGCGCGCATGATCCGATCGACGAGGCCGTCATCGGCGATGTCGCCGACGAACAGTTTCACGTCGATCGGCAGCGCCCAGCCGAAGCCCGTCGACAGATCGTCGAGCACGACCACATCCTCGCCGGCTTCGACCAGCTTCCAAACCATGTGGCTGCCGATATAGCCTGCACCACCCGTCACCAGAACCGTCATGTGATCTCCTTGTTCAAACTCATGAATTCATCGCGCATCCTGATGCGCGACCTGGCGAACCGTGGGTTCAGCCGCCGGCAACCGCTTGCCGGCGTTGAACAGGAATGCAGTCGATGCGAAGCGGCCGACGAGGTGCAGCCCGACGATCGCCGCGACGACCGCGATGACCGGCTGCAGGAAGAACGAGACGGGGAAGAGCTCGGACCCGTAATTGCCGAACACCCGGCGCAGAAGAATGCCGCCGAAGGTGAATACGATCGCGTGACTGCAGAAGAGGAAGAACGTGTAGGGCTCGAACCGGATGAACGCTGATCCGAAGCGCGAGCGGCGGATAACATCTGTCAGGAGCCAGCAACCGGCAGCCATCGTCAGCCGCAGGCCCGTGTCGAGCACGATGCGCAGCGTCTCGTCCATCTCGCTGATCGAGACGCGCTCGATGCGCAGCACGAGGAAGATCGCCACCATGATCGCAAGGCCCGCGAGGAACGGACGCAGCGCCCGGTCGAGCGAAACCTCGCGGATGTCGGCAATGCGCAGCCACATGCCAATGGCGAAGAACAGGAGCAATTGCGGCCGCTGCATCAGATACCAGTCCGTGCCGAACAGCGTATAGGCGATCAGTACGGCAAACACCGCCGGCGCCGAACGGCGCAGACCGACCAGCAGGAGGGGCGAAAGAAGGCAGCAGACGAAGAGATCGCGCAGGAACCAGAGCGGCACGACCAGCGGCCATTCGGTGATCGCCAGAAACGCATTCATGAGTCCGAGCGTCGTCACGTCCGGCATGTCGCGCCAGTTGCCCGAGAGGATGCCGTAGCCGACGAGCAGCAAGAGCATCAGCGCGTTCCACGAGACCAGCGGCACCACGATGGTGCGCAATTTGGCCGCGATGACATTTCCCGTGCCCGCCTTGACGAGGCTGGAGACGATGAAATAGCCCGAGACGATGCCGAGCAGCGAGACGGAACTCAGCCCGATCAGCCGCGTCAGCACGAAATAGACGATGTCGAACAGCCCGGCCTCGCGGTCGTAGACGTTCTCGGCTATGCCGGGCTGCACATGGACATAGGTCATGAAGAAGATGCACAGCGTTCGCGCGATGGCGACGCGCTGCGACATGGAGTTCGAAACGGGTGGAACGGCGAAAGGTGCAGGATGGGTCTGCAACATCGACTTCTCCGGTTTTGCTTTGCCCCGCCGTCCTTTGCGCGGACGGCATGTTGCCGGGGCGTGAGTTGAGCACATGACGGGCTGGAAACTGCCGAGACCGTTTTCGTCGGGGACTCCCGCGGAGGCGGGCAAGCGTGCCGGCCCCCCGCGCCTGCGCATCGCCATCGACGGCGTCGCCGTCTATGCGATCGGCGACGTGCATGGCTGCCTCGATGAGCTGCTGGCGCTCGAAGCGATCATCGCCGACGACGCATCGCGTCTTCCCAGCGAGAAGCTGATCGTCATGCTCGGCGATTATGTCGATCGCGGCCCGCGCTCCGCCGACGTGCTGGAACATCTGGCGCGGCCCGCGCCGGCGGGCTTCCACCGCTTCTGCCTGATGGGCAATCACGAGCGGTTCATGCTCGACTATGTCGACGGCCGGATCGCGCTTGCCGACTGGCTGACGGTCGGCGGGCTGCCGACGCTTGGCTCCTACGGCGTCGAGCCGGACGCGTTGCGCGCGATCAACGCCGATCCGGCCAGCGTCGATGCGCGGGTCCGGGCCGCAATCCCGGCGCACCACGTGGCCCTCCTGCGTGCGATGCCGATCCTGATCGACGCCGGCCGTTATCTTTTCGTCCATGCCGGTATCCGGCCCGGCATTCCGATCGAAGACCAGCGCGACGAGGATCTGCTCTTCATCCGCAAGGCGTTCCACGACGCATCGGACAGCTTGCCGCGCTATGTCGTCCACGGCCACACGCCGGTCGAGAATGCCGGGCGGGTCGGCCGGCGGATGAATGTCGACACCGGCGCGTTCAAGACGGGACGGCTGACCGCGCTGCGCATCTGGCAGGACCGCGGCCGCTATTTCAGCAACGTACACTAGCCGCTCTGCTCGCCGTAATAGGCGGCATAGCGGTGGAAATAGCGCTCGGCACCGCCGGCCGATCCATACTTCGGCAAACGTTTCATGTCCGTCTTGTTGAGGATGAGGCCCATCGTCTTGGCCGCGATCTGCGGTTCGCCCTGGAGCGTCTGGCGCACCAGCGCGCGCGGCGTGCCGCCCCATTCGGTGACGAACAGGAAGCCATCGGCAAGCGGTGCGAAGGCGCGCGCGTCGATGACGGGGCCGAGCGGCGGCAGGTCGACGACGATGTAGTCGAAATGGCCGCGCATCTCGTCCAGAAGCGCGCGCATGGCCTCGCCCGAGATGAGTTCGCTCGTGTGCGACAGGCGTCCGCGGACGACCGCCGGCAGGATCGACAGACCCGTCTTCTGGTCGGCCAGAAGCGAGTTCTGCCAGGGCACGCGCCCGACCAGCGCTTCGACGAGGCCGGCCTTCGGCTGCGAGCCGAGCCGGCGGCTCAAGCCCGGATTGCGCAGGTCGCCGTCGATCAGGAGCGCGCGCGAACCGTTCGCCGCGAGCAGCCCGGCAAAGTTCGCGGCAGCCGTCGTCTTGCCCTCGCGCGGCAGGACGGAGACGAAGCCGATCACCTTCGAGGGCTTGTGATGGAGGACGACGTCGCTGGCGAGCTTGGCGCTGCGCAGCGTGTCGGCAAAAAGCGAGGCCGGCGAGAAGACGGCGATCCTGAGAAGGCTCGACCCCGTATGGTCGAGCGCGTTCGGCTCGCCGGTCGGCGTGCTTCCCTGCGGCTTGGCAGTGGAGCGCGTCGAGCCGAGAAGCGGCAGGTAGCCGAGGAAATCGAGGCCGAGGCCGTCGCGCACGTCGTCGCCGGTGCGGAAGAAGCGCTCGCGGAATTCCAGGAGGCCGCCGATGCCGGCGCCCGCCATCAGGCCGAGCACGAGCGACAGGCCGAGCGCGAGCGTCTTGCTCGGGCTCGACGGTGAGACGGGGTTGTTCGCCTGCGAAATGACGCGCGCCTCGGCGATCGGGAAGGACTGGCGCTGGGAGGCTTCCTCGTAGCGGGCGAGGAAGGTCTCGTAGAGCGTGCCGAGCGCGGAGGCCTGCTGATCGAGTTCGCGCAGCTTGACCATCGACTGTCCGGTCGCCGAACTCTCGCCGCTCATCGTCCCGACATTCTCGCGCAGCGAGGCTTCGCGGGCGCGCGCCACCTCGTATTCCGTGCGGTAGCTCTCGGTGACCTGCTTCAGTTCCTGGAAGATCTGGCGTCGAAGCTCGCCACTCTGCGTGCGCAGGGCGACCGCCTGCGCGTGATCTTCGCCGAAGCGCGTCTCGATCTCCTGCGCCCGCTCGGTGATCGAGAGATAGCGCGTCTTCAAATCGGTCAGCACCGAGCTTTGCGTCAGGTCGGTCGGGATGATCGCATTGTCGACCGCGGCCTCCTCGCCGCTGTCGATGATCGACTTGTACTGCTCGTAGCGCGCCAGCGCGTTGGCGGTTTCGGCCTGCGCGAGAACGAGCTGGTTGTTGAGATCGGAAAGCTGTTGCTCGGAGACGAGTTCGCCGCGCGCCGCGGTCAGCCCGTTCTCCGCACGATACTGCTCGGCCGCCATCGAGGCGGCGAGCCAGTCGGCGCGCAACTGCTCCAGCCGCGCCTGCAGCCACGTCACGGCGCGCTGCGTCGCGTCGAAATTGGCGTCGAGCTGGTCGGAGAGATACTGCTCGGAATATGCCCGCGCGACCGCCCCGGCGATTTCGCGATCCTTGGCGCTGTATTTGACCTCGATCACGTAGCTGCGGCCGATGCGCTCGGCAACGAGGTTCTGCTGCAGGATCGCCGCCGCGCGACCGATGCGCGCGTCCTCGCTGGGCTCGCCCGAACCCGATCCGGAACCGAAGGCGAAGCGGGCGGCCGAGCGGAGCTGGCCCTTCAGCCAGCCCTGCGGCGATTGCGGCGGATCGAGGAAATCGGCGTTGTCGTGCAATTCGAGCGACTCGACCACGACCCGGGCGAGCCGCGCCGATTTCAGGATCTCCACCTCGCTCGCCACCATGGAATCGGCCTGGTTCGGGGCGGGACGCGTTTCGCGTTCCTCGGCGAACTTGGTCAGGTTCTCGTCGAGCAATATCCGTGACGCCGCCGTATAGGTCGGCGGCGTCAGGACGAGGAACACCACGCCCAGCACCAGCCCGACGCCCGCGCAAACCGCGACCAGCGACAGCCGCCGCCGCGCCATCGCAAACAGGCGGTCGAGATCGATGAACTGGTCGGCCTCTTCCGGCTTCGTCGGCCGGCGGGAGTCGAGGGCAATATTGGTGTGGTGCATAAGGGGTCCGCGCCGTCGGCGCGTCTCGCTTTCTGTGCTGGCTCAGGCCGAACGGTTGATCCGGGCGGCGGCGCCGGCGTGTGCGGCAACGAGTTCGGCGATCGGCCCGAGCACGAGGTCGCGAAGGTCTTCGCGCGCGAGTGCCATCGCCACATTGGCCTCGATGAAGCCCGCCTTGGAGCCGGTGTCGAACATGCGCCCGGTGAAGGGCGCGGCGTGGAAGGGCTGAACGCGCGCCAGGCGCGCCATGGCGTCGGTCAACTGGATCTCGCCGCCCGCGCCGCGCTCCTGCGTTTCGAGAAGGCCGAAGATTTCCGGCTGCAGGATGTAGCGGCCGTTAATGTAGTAGTTCGACGGCGCCTGCGACGGCTCGGGCTTCTCGACCATCTCTGTGATGGCGAAGCCGTCGGCGACGGGACCGCCCTTGCCGACGATGCCGTATTTGTCGGTTTCGAGCGGGTTGCACTGCTCGACCGACACGACGTTGCCGCCGGCTTCGCGATAAAGCTGCATCGCCGTCGCCAGGCATCCGCGCACGCCGAACGATACCATGTCGGGCAAAAGCAGCGCGAAGGGCTCGTCGCCGATCAAATCGCGCGCGCACCACACCGCATGGCCAAGGCCGTGCGGCGACTGCTGGCGCGTGAAGCTGACGCGGCCGGCGTCGAGCTGCAATTCCTCGATCGCCGCCAGCGCCGATGTCTTGCCGGCGCGCGTCAGCGTGTCGATCAGCTCGGGCTGGATGTCGAAATGATCCTCGATGACGTGCTTGTTCCGGCCGGTGACGAAGACGATGTGCTCGATGCCCGCCTCGCGTGCCTCGTCGACCGCATATTGCACGACGGGCCGGTCGACGACGGTCAGCATCTCCTTCGGCATCGCCTTCGTCGCGGGCAGGAACCGCGTGCCGAGGCCCGCAACGGGGATCACCGCTTTTCTGACTTTCTTCATCGTCTCATCCGTTCTCATGGTTTCGATTGGCCCCCGCCGAATTTGGTGCCGCCGGTCACGTGCCCGCGGTTTGCGGCCCCCTTCCGGCAAGGCGCCGCAGCCGCGCCATGATCGGCATTTTCAAAAGCCGGATCGCGGAAGGATCGGACAGCGCCGCCTGCATCGCGCCGATCGCCGAGCGGGCCTTGATCTGGCCGACGAGGTCGAGGAACGAAGCCGCCTCCTCGAGGCTGCGCGTGCGCCGCGCCTGCGCGGCCATTGCGTCCTCGTCGAGCGCATGGCGCGCCAGGAACCGCGCGTCGCCGGCGCGCATCGCAGCGACGTGCTCGGGCCTGAGGACGCGCGAGATCGAGCCATCGACGAGATGGTACTGATAGCCCGGCGCGGGCTCGACCACGCAGCGCGCGCCATGCGCGAGCGCGTCGGCGATCAGCAGGTAATCCTCGCCGATGCGCAGTTCCTCGTCATAGGTGATGCCGTGCGCACGCAGGAAATCGCGGCAGATCATGGGTTTCAGATAGCCGAGCGAAAACTCGCTCTCGAACATCAGGTTGCCGGCGATGAAGGACGCGAGCGTGATCTCCGGCAGCGCCTCCAGCCGCGCCCGGCCGAACATCGGCCGCGACGTCGGCTGCGCGCCGCGTTCGTCTAAGACTTCGAGGTCGTCGAGAACGATCTGCGCACCTGCCTCATCGGCCCGCGCGACCAGCCTCGCCATGCGGTCGGGCGCGACCGTGTCGTCGGCATCGAGCACGGCGACGTAGCGTCCCTTGGCAAGCGCGAGGCCGGCATTGCGCGCCGCGCCCGGCCCGCCATTGATGCGCTTTTCGACCAGCACGATGCGGTCGTCGGCAATGGCGCGCACGCGGGTTCGCGTGTCGTCGGCGGAGCAATCGTCGACGACGATCACCTCGACCGAAACACCCTCCTGCGCGAGTGCGCTCGCCACCGCTCGCCCGATCGTCTCCTGTGCGTTGAAGGCGGCGATCACGAAACTGACGTCAGGCCGCATGGTCGCGCCTCCCCTCGATGGCGGCGGAAGCGTCGCCGTAAAGCGCGATCTCGCGCACGCCCAGAAGGCCGCTGACGACGCCGGAATGCATGATCGCGCGCAGCAGGTAGCGATTGCGCGCGACAGGCGCGAGCACTGTGACGACCGCACCGCCTGCACAGAACGCAGCTTTTGCTATCGCCAGCGCGACGGCTTTGGCCGACGCGCCGTCATTGGCCGTCGCGAGCAGCCGGCCATGCGTCTGGCCGGTGCGGAAGCGTCGCTTGGCCAGCCAGCCGAGCTGCGCCCGGTCGACTGGTACCGGCTCGCTGGCCAGCGCATCGCCCGCAAAGGCAAGACGCCCGCCGTCACGCACCATGCCGGAGAAGAACTCGGTATCCTCCCCGCCGGTGCGCCCGAGCGCGAGGTTGAACCGGCGACCTTCGAGCGAAGGCGCTGCGACGTTCATCAGCACATTGCAGGTGTAGCCGGTCAGGAGCCGGCCGCGCACGAAGACGGGATTGGTCGAATGGAAATCGCCGTGCCGCATCCAGCCCGGCGCTCCCTCGCCATAGATCGCCTCGACCGGCCCCAGAACCGCATCGGCATCCCTCTCGCGCGCCTTGGCGACGAGTGCCGCGAGCCAATGCGGCGACGCACTGCAATCATCGTCGATGAAGGCGAGCCAGTCGCCCTCCGCATGGTCGAGGCAGGCATTGCGGGCGAGCGAGATGTTGGAAGCGGGGCAATGGACATAGGTGACCGGGAACGGCAGGCGCTGGGTCATGTCGCGGACGATCCCTTCGGCGCTCGGCCGGACATCGTTGTCCGCCACGATCAGCCGCAGCGTCACGCCCTCAGGCACGACGAGCGCGCCGAGTGAGCGAAGCGTCTCTGCGAGTTGCGGACGTCTGTAGGTACAGACGGCGATATCGATGCGAAGCGCTTGCGTCATCATGCGCCCGCCCTCTTGCGTGGAGGCGAGACGAGCTGAAGCCAGAACCCGGCCGACCAGGCAAGGTGCATGATCATCGCCGAGACGCCGGCAAGCAGGCCGTTGCGCTCGCCGCGAAACACAGCCAGCCAGGCGCCATAGGCGAGGCACGCCGCCATCCAGAAAAATGCCGGCAAGACGGCCGCGACGCTGACCACGGCCAGCAACGCACCGGCAACGGCGGGCGCCACCATCAGCGGGATCATCTGGCGGATTTTCGGAATGGAACGGTGCTTCACGACATTTCGCGCGCGCCCGCGGCCATAGGCGAGATATTGCCGGAACAGCGCACGGGGCGTCGAGCGCGGATAGTAGGTCATCACCGTCCGGTCGGTCATCCAGATGTGGAAGCCGGCGACGTTGAGCCGGTGGTCGAGCTCGGCGTCCTCATTGTGGCTGAAGCTCTCGTCATAACCGCCGACGGCGCGGAACGCCGCGACCGACATCAGTGCGTGATGGCCGTGGTCGATCCAGCGGCCCGTCGCTCCGGCCCTGTGCTTCGAGCCGCCATTGCCGAGCGGCGAATTCTGCGCCAGCGCCGTCGCCTGCTGGAACGGCACGTCGCCTTGCGTCTTCATCGCGACGACGACCGAATCCGCCCCCGTGCGCACCGCCTCCTCGACGAGCCGGTCGCAATAATCGTCCGGATAGCCGCCATGGGCGTCGATGCGGATCAGATAGTCGAAATCGTCGCCGTGCCGGGCCACCGCGAGGTTGACCGCGGCGCTCTGGAGGCGGCGCGGATTGTCGATCAGCCGGACGCGCGGATTGCGCGCGGCGATATCCCGGACGAGGCTCACCGTGCCATCGCTACTGCCGCCATCCATCACCAGGATCGGCATGTCGAGCCGCTCGGCCGACGGCATCAGCTTCGCGACGAGATCGGCGATGTGGGCGGCTTCGTTCAGGCACGGAATCACCACCATCACCCGCGGACGGCCGGTGTCCAGTTCATCGGTCATGACCCGCTCTCGAAGTTCTGCCAGCGTCATGCCGCCACCTTCAACCCGGGCCGCGCGCCCTTGAGGCCTGCGAGCCGTGCGACGAGCGCTTCGCAGTCGCTGCGCGCCGCCGTCCAGGTTGCGCCGTCGACGGCATCGAGGCGCATGCGCTGCGCCGCGAACCGGTCGCCGTCGAGGTCGGAAAACAGGCGCACGAGTTCATCGGCCGAACAGGTGTCGAGCACGAACCCGACGCGGCGGTCGGTCAGGAATCGACCCGTTTCGGTGCCGGCCCGCGCGATCGGCACCGCGCCGTGCTGCCCGCCTTCATAGAGCCGGTTCGGCAGGAGCCATTCGGAGTTGAGCCCCGCCTCGAAGAAGTCGATCGCCCAGTTGAAATGCACCTCGCCGTAGATCGCATCGAGATCGTCCGGATTTCTGTATGCGCCATGGAAGGCGACATGCGGCTCGGCTTCCACGCGCGCGTCGAAATCGGGAATGGCGTCATAGGCGGGGCGGCCTCGCAGGATGAGCTCGACACGCCCGTCGAGCCTGCGCGCCGCCTCGCTCAGCATGTCGAGAGAGCGCGCGCAGCGCAGCGCACCGAACCAGCCGATCTTCCAGGGCGCGCCGATTGCGGGCCGCGAATGGTTGGGATTCGCGTCGCCCAGACCGAGCACCTTGTTTTCCAGAACCACCACCGGCGCATCGATCTGGCCATAGGGCTCGAAATACTCGCGCACGAAGGCAGGTGAGCTCGTCAGGAGCAGCGCTACGTCGCGCCCGAAGCGTCGCTCGGCGGCGCGCATGGCGCGCGAGACGGCATTGTCGCCGAGCAGCAGGCGATGAATGTCGAGGCTCTCATAGACGATGGCCGGCCGCGCAGCGAAAAGGCCCGCCGCGCGATCGGCCAGCGCCAGCATTTCGAGATTGCGTGCGATGACGATTTCCGGCTGCGCGACCGCGCCGAGCCGTGCCCGCAAAGCGAATGCGGCGCCGGCAACAGCCGCGATGCGCTGTGCGAACCTGCCGTCGCGCGTCACGCCGAGGTCGATCGGCGCGCTCGCGCCCAGCCGGTCCGGCGCCGCCCGGTCGTCGCGGCGGAAACCGGCGACCGTCACACGCGCGCCGCCGGCCTCCAGCATCGCCACGCGGCGGCTGACCGCGGCATCGGTCAGGTCATGAACCAGATAGAGGATTTGAAGCATCTTTGGCTTCAGTCCGCGCAGGCGACGGATTCGGGGAACTGACAATCGTCGCCGGGCGCCGTGAACGCCACGCGCTCGATCTGCGCCGCCACCGGCTCGCCGGGCGCCTCGAACGCGCCCATCCACGAAGTCAGCGTGTCCGATCCCCAGAGGCTCAGATAAATCTTCGAGGCATGGCTCGGCAGCTTGGCCGGGTCGGTCGCCTCGTGGACGAGTTCGCCGTTGACGTACCAGGCGATGCGGCCTTCCTCCCAGACGAAGGCGTAGTCGTTGAAGTCGCTCGCCGCGCCGCCGGGCACGTCCACCAGTTCCTCGTCGCCGACATTCTCGCCATCGACATACTGGTTGACCTGGACTTTCGACGGGTCCTTGCCGAGCACCTCGAAGTCGATCTCGTCATGCGGCTGTTTGTGAACCGGGCCGATATAGGTGAAGAAGCCGGTGTTGAGCCCGGAGCCCTCGACGGCCTTCATCCGCACCTCATAGGTGCCGTAGCCGTAGCGCTCATGCGTCTGGACCTCGCCGCAGACATTGTCGCGGTCTTTGTAGCTCTCAGCGGCAAAGCCGAGGCTGAGCACGCCGCCTTCGACCGAAACCTGATCCTTCGACCAGGTGCAGTTCTGGTGATCGCCGTTCGACCAGCCGTCCGACACGTACCAGCGGTCGGAGGCAAGTTCGTCGAACTCTTCGAGGAACGATTCGCCGCCCTCGACGGCATGGGCAAGGCTCGCGCCGCAGACGAGCATGGCGGCGATCGCGAGGGTCTTCGAAGCTGCAGATGAACGCAGGCGGGTCGGTTCGTGGGCCATAGGGTCTCTCACCTTCTTCTCCGCGCCGCCCCCTCCCAAGGGCCGCGTCGAAAACCTCCCGATCAAGCTGATGCTGCGATGCAAATAGCCCCGCGACCGGATGAGAATGTGGCTGCCTGCCCAATTGCAGCGCGATCCGGGATAACGAATTGTGAGGCCGCGTTAGTATCGAGGTTAACGGGCGATGCGCATCGAGGGCGCAAACCCGGCAATCATATGCTGCACTGCGATGATCACCCGGTAACGCGGTTCAGGATGCAGGGCTGGCCTGCGCGCCACCGCGAAGCCTGGCGACCATGCCGAAAAGGTCGCGCACCAGCGCCCGCTCGGTCAGGAGGATGAGCACGGCATAGATGATGGCGCCCGCCGCGCCGCCGATCGCGATCTGGACGATGGGGCCGAATTCCGAATCGCGCAACGCCTCGACCAGGAACCGCACCGCCACCGCCATGGCGAAGGCGCTCGCCATCGGCCGGCAGGTGACGAGGAAATTGCGCAGGAACGGCACGCCGTCGGTGCGGAACACGGTCCAGCAATAGAAGACGAGCGTCACCGCATTGGCGATGCACAGCCACACCATCGCCTCGACGAGGCCGCCTGTCACGGCGCCGTAAGTCACGGCCGCGCTCACCAGCACCGCGCGGGCGACGGCCACCCACCAGAGCACGTGACTCTTCCCGACGCCTTTCAGGTAAGGAATGTAGGTGCTGCACGGCGCCAGGATGCCCTTCGACAGCGCCAGCAGGCCGAGCACCGGCCAGGCCCACGCCCATTGCTGGCCGAAGATCACGTACATGCCCGGCTCCGCGATCGCCCAGATGCCGAACATCATCGGCGCAAGCACGAGGCTGCAGACCTGCGTCGACAGGAACAGCGCCCGCGTGCGGCGTTCGGCGTCGTCGGCGATATGGCTGAAGGTCGGAAACAGCACGCCCATCAGCGCCGCGAGCACGACCTGGTTCGGAATGCTCGCGAAGCGGTTGGCGGCCGAATAGGCGCCGGCTTCGGCAATGCCGAGAAAGCGCGAGACGATCACGAGCGGCGACTGGAAGGTGACGAAGTTGAATATCTCCGAGCCCATCAGCCCTGCACTGTACCCCCACAAGGCGCGGATGCGCGCGAACGAGAACATGAAGCGCGGGCGATAGCGGGTTGCGTAGAAGAGCCCGCCAAGGCGCAGCGTGGCGGAAATGAACAGTTGAGCGACCAGCGCCCACAATCCCCATCCGGCAAGGGCCAGAACGACCGCCGACACGGCCCCGACGGATTCCGACAGGACGCTCCAGAACGCGTCCCTGTCGAAGGCCATGCGGCGCGCCAGAAGCGCGTAGGCGACGTCGCCGCAAAGCTGGATCGGGATGATCAGCGCCATGATCTTGACCACGTCCCCGCCGCCCGGCGCGCCCATCAGCGCGGAGAGCGGTTCGGCGAAGGCGTAGAGCGCACCGGCCATCGCCAGCGCCATCGCGAAATTGGCCCAGAACACAGAGTGGATCGTCGTCTCGTCCTCGCTGCGCTCGACCACGAGCGCGGCGGCAAGGCCCGCGCCGCCAACCATCGTCAGGAACAGGACGACGGTCTGCGCGACGGCGACGATGCCGAACTCCTCCGGCGTCAGGAGCCGGGCGAGGATCGGCACGGTGACAAATTTCAGCCCGAATGTGCTGGTCTTCGACAACACGCTCCAGCCGACATTGTTGGTCACGGTTCGAAGCGAGATCACTGGCGGCATCGGGCAAACTTCTTTCGTGCTGGTCGCAGAGCCGCCGATCGGAACCCGGCGAGTTTCGCCTCCCGCCGCCACGGACGTGGCGCGAAACGCGGTCCCTCCCTAGTCAGAAAAGGCGCCAAAAGATGACGAAGTGCAGCGTGGTCATCCCCTATTACCAGCGCGACGCGGGCATATTGCGCCGGGCTTTGGCGTCGGTGTTCGCACAGTCGCACGCCGATTTCGACATCATCGTGGTCGACGACGAATCCCCCTGCCCGCTCGACCCCGAACTGTCCGGCCTCAGCGCCGCAGAGCGGGCCCGCATCCATGTCGTGACGCAGGCGAATGCCGGGCCGGGCGCCGCCCGCAATGCCGGCCTCGATGCCGTTCCGGCTGACAGCGCCTATGTCGCTTTCCTCGATTCCGACGACGAATGGACGCCCGATCATCTCAGGATCGCGGTCGAAAACCTGTCACGTTTTGAGGCCGACTGTTATTTCGCGTCGATTTCGGGCGGCGACGCCTTCTACTACCATTTCGGCGTCTCGGCGCTTTCGCAGGTGACGCAGGTCGCCCGCCTCCACGACGACCCGCCGATCGTCGAAATCCCCGACATCGCCAGCGTCATGCTGAAGAACTGGAGCTTCATGCACCTGTCCGCCATGGTGACCGGCGCGAACCTCTTCCGCACGACACGCTTCGAGGCGAGCCTGCGGCTGGCGGCCGAGGACGTGCTCTTCTTCTACGAATGCGTGCGCAATGGCCGGCGCACCATCCTCTCGGATGCGGTCGGCGCGATGCGCGGCGAAGGCGTCAACATCTTCCACGGCGTCGACAGCACCTCGCCGCTCTTCCTCGAGCAGCAGTTCAACACCTGGGTCGCGCTCGACAGGCTCGGCGCGCGCTTCCCGCACGGCGCGGACGACCACGCCTCGATCGAGGCCTACAAGCAGACCGCGCGCCAGCAGGCGCTGTGGGGGCAGGCGCGGCTGGTGAAAAGCCGCCGCGCACCGCAGTTCCGCCAGTTGGCGCATTGGGCGTGGCGCGATCCGCGCATCGTGACGAGCGCGATGCGGCTGGCCGTGGGCAAGTTCCTGCCGAAGGCCGCCCGGCCATGACCCCGTTCTACTGGGAATCCGCGCACGGCAATTTCGGCGACGACCTCAATCTCTGGCTCTGGGATTTCCTGCTGCCGGGATTTCGCGACGTCGCCGACGACGTGCTTCTCGTCGGCGTCGGCACCGTGCTCAACGCCGCCCTCTTGCCGCCCGTCGGTCGAAAACTCGTGATCGGCAGTGGCTTCGGCTACGGAGAAGCGCCGGACATGACGGGTCCCAGCTGGGACGTGCGCGCGCTGCGCGGGCCGCTGACGGCGGCAAAATTCGGCTGCGACCCCGATTTCGGCATCGTCGATCCGGCGGTGATGGTCACCGACATGCCGGAGTTCCGGGACATTGCGAAGACCGGCGGCACGGTGTTCGTGCCGCATTGGGAATCGACCATCGGCGGGCTGTGGCCGCAGCTTTGCGGCCTTGCCGGCATCGGATATGTCGATCCGTGCGGCGAGGCGAAGCACGTCATCCGGCAGATCGCCGGCGCCGATCTCGTCGTCGCCGAATCCATGCACGCGGCGATCCTCGCCGATGCGTTCCGCGTGCCGTGGGTCGCCGTTTCGACCTCGGCGAGCATCAACAGCTTCAAGTGGAACGACTGGGCGAAGTCGGTCGGGCCGACCTACGCGCCGCGCCGGATCGCGCTCTCCTCAAGGGCCGAGGCGATCACCAAGGGCGCCCGCTTCTGGGGCGTCGACTATGCCGGCCGGACGCATGATGCGCCTGACGGAAACGTCCTCGTCAAGGATCGTCCGAAGACCGAGCCTTCGGGCGGCATGCGCGCCCTGACCAAGAACCTTCTCGGCAGCCCGGCCGCGCTCGGCCTCTGGCGCGCGGCGCGGTCGACGCCGCAATTGAGCGACGGCGCCGTCCTGCAGGCGCGAAAGGACCGGCTTCGCACCGTCCTCGACGAGGTGCGCCGGGACTATTTCTGAGCGGCGACACGCCCGGAGAAAAGCGTGCGCGGCGGCTCGATCTCGCGTACGAACGGCCCGTTCCGCCCGCGCCGGGCGGCCTCCATCTTGTCCGACGCGACACCCGACACGACGGCAGGAATGGCGCTCGGCCGGGCGAGAAGTCCGAGGCCTGCCCGGACCAGCCCGGCCTCGGACTTGCGGTCGAGGAAATGGCGCAATTCGTACCGCCCGCGAATGTGGCGCTCATGCGCGCGCAATGCGTCTTCTTCCCGCCTCCCAAGCGTCATCGAATCGAGGATGTGCCGGTCGGCCTCATAGAGCCTTTTCAGGTCCAGCGTCCGGTGCCGCCCGCTCAGCGAATCCGCGCGCACGATCGCGCCATATCCGCAATGCCGGACCACCTTGTAGCGCGCCCCATGCGCCAGCGCGCGGGCGTAGAGGTCGAAATCCTCGCCCAGCCTGAGCGAGGCATTGTAGCGAAGCCCGTGACGGTCGAGAAACGCGCGGCACATCACCGGCTTCAGGAAGCCGATCTCGCCGCGCTCCGCGCCCTTGCGCGAGATGTTGCCGTCGACGAACTCGGTGAAGCCGACGAAACGCGGCTCGCCTTCGATGACCGGAGCTTCCAGCACGTTCGCCGCCAGCCGCTCGTCAACGAACAGAATGTCGTCGGCGACGAAATCCCAGTCCTCGCCGTCGAGCATGGCGTCGAAGCGGCCGGGGAGAAAAAAATCGTCCGCGTCGAGGATCGCCAGATATGGCGCCGTCGAATTCTCGATCGCCACGTTGCGCGCATGCGCCGGGCCGCGGTTTTCGGGCAGGCGCACGACACGCAGCCGGCCGGACCCGTCATCGGCCGAACGCGCGGCCTTTTCCGTCGCGTCGTCGCGCGAGCCGTCGTCGACGACGACGATCTCCGCCACGCGCCGCTCGGCAAGCGCCGACGCCACGGCCCGCGCGATCGTCGCGCCGGCATCCTTGGCGGCGATGATGACGCAGACATCGGCATCCGGTCGATCGTTCTGGTGAAGCGGCATGGCGCGTGGCCCCTCTTTCGTTGAGGGGCGAGGCATCAGCCAGAACTATGGCGAGACGGTGCCGCCGCGACCGCCTCGCTCCTTGGAAGCCGGCGCGTCGCGCCCGCTCGCCTCGCTCCGCTCGTCCTGCGGGTCCTTCGCGGCCGGGGATTTCGTGCGTGCGACCATCCACAGGACGGCGACCGCATAGCCGGCCTGGATCAGAACCGCGCAGATCAGCGTGTTGATCGCCGTCGTGGCGAGCGACTGCGTCATGACGTAGGTCACGACCGCGAAGATCGCGATCGCAACCAGGAAACCACGCAGAAACAACGAGAAAGACATTGCCGACCCCAAGCAGCCAGTTCGGCGCAGGGCATGGCGCGGGAGATGTCGTTCGCTCTTCCCGCCGGGCCAGTTCCAACGCCGCAGCGCACCGGCACAGTCTATAGTGACTTCGCCCGCGCCACGCAATTGAAAGCTGACATCACGCACCTGTTATGCTGCATTGCGACAAATCAATACCCGCAGCCGGCGTGCACAATTTCCGCTGCTGCGCCGTTCATTTGATATTGATCGCCCGATTTCACACGGCGAGAAAATACACGATCAGACAAGATTAAGTAATCTACTTTTCTTATACATGAAATTCAATCTGGAGTTGACGATGTATAAATTCCTCGTCGCCGCGGATTACCCGCCGTTACAAATTATGATGCGATATTTTGCTCCTGTCCGATTGTGAGCACAGATGGCTCTTATCTCTCTCCGGCGATTCATGTTGCAATGCAAAACAACAAGACAGCCCATCGTCCTATTCTGGAGAGCCGAATGAAACTCGCCTCACGTGAGATCAGCCGAGAACGAAAACACGGCCTCGTCCGCAACGAGCCGCCGGCGATCGGCGGCGTGTGGAAGCGCGGTTTCGACATCTGCGGTGCGCTCGCTGGCCTGATTGCGCTGAGCCCGCTGTTCCTGATGCTGGCGGCGATGGTCAAGCTGTCGGACGGCGGCAGCGTCTTCTATCGGCATGGCCGCATCGGACGGAACGGACAGGTCTTCGACTGCCTGAAATTCCGCACCATGGTGCCGAACGGCGACGAGGTCCTCGCCGCCCATCTCGCCCGCTATCCGCAGGCGCGTGAAGAATGGCTCGCCACCCGCAAGCTGAAGGACGATCCGCGCGTCACGCGCCTCGGCATCGTCCTGCGCAAGCTCAGCCTCGATGAACTGCCGCAGATCTTCAACATCCTCCTCGGCGACATGAGCATCGTCGGCCCGCGCCCGGTCGTGAAGAAGGAGCTGGAGCTCTACGGCAATGCGAAGAGCTACTACCTCAAATCGCGTCCGGGCCTCACCGGCCTGTGGCAGATCAGCGGCCGCAACGACGTTTCCTATGAACAGCGCGTCGCCTACGACATGCACTATGTCGAGAACTGGTCGATCGTCTTCGACATGAAGATCATCCTGAGGACCGTCCCCGTCGTCGTGGCGGCGCGCGGCAGCTACTGACCATGGCGCGCTCCCCGATCTTTCGCGGCCTTGCCGGCGCGCTGTGCGTCCTTGCCGGCTCGGTCACCTTCGCCGCCGCCGAAGGCTACACGCTCGGCACGATGGACAAGCTCAACATCCGCATCGTCGAATGGCAGACGGCCGAGGGCGCCGTGCGCGACTGGTCGTCGATCAGCGGCGAATACGTCGTCGGAACGGCCGGAGTGATCTCGGTGCCGATCGTCGGCGAAGTCGAGGCGAACGGGCGCACGACCGCCGAAGTCGCGACCGAGATCGGCGACCTGCTTCAGCAGAAGCTCGGCCTCATGGACCGGCCGGAAGCCTCGGTCGAGCTTGCCGAATACCGTCCATTCTTCCTCTCCGGCGACGTCGCGACGCCCGGCCGCTACCCGTTCGATCCGGACCTGACCGTGCTCAAGGCCGTCAGCATCGCCGGCGGCATGCGCCGCTCGGCCGAGACCGGCCAGCGCATCGAGCGCGATTTCATCAACGCCAGCGGCGACGTCGACGTCCTCAGCGCAGACCGCATGCGCTTGATCGCGCGCAAGGCGCGTCTCGAAGCCGAGACGATGGGAAGCGCGGAAATCGAGTTCCCCGAGGAATTGGCGACCAGCGAGCAGGGCCGGAAGCTGATCGAGGACGAGACCGCCTTCCGCGATGCCCGCGCCGACCGGCTCGAACGCCAGCTCGCGGCGATCGACGATCTGAAGGAACTGCTCGAAAACGAGATCGTCGCGCTCGAACAGAAGATCACGAGCCAGAACGAGCAGATCGAACTCTCGCGCGAGCAACTCGCGGGCATCGGCGACCTGGCCGACCGCGGTCTCGTCGTCAACGAGCGCGTGCTCTCCATCGGCCGCTCGGTCGCCGACCTCGAGGGCCGGGTGCTCGACATGGAAACCGCCGCCCTGCGCGCCAAGCAGGACATCGCCCAGGCGACGCAGGACGCCAACGCGCTGCGCAACGACCGCGACGCGGAAGTCGCGCAGGAACTGCAGCAGACCGAAGCCAATCTGGAAGCGGCGAACCTGAAGATCCTGACCAGCAACAGCCTGATGCAGGAAGCCCTGTCCATCGCGCCGGAAGCCGCCGGCGCGGTCGGCGCCGCCGAGCCCGAGATCAGCTACGTCATCGTGCGCGAGATCGACGGCGAGCCGCAGGAAATGCCCGCGCAGGAGCACACGCCGGTCCTGCCGGGCGACGTGGTTAAGGTGAAGATCGAGCCGGTCGCGGCGGCCGCAGTCGAGCAGCCAAGCTAGGGCGGCATGCGGGTCGCCAGGGCATCCTTCGTCTCGCCGGAGCGCAACTTCACCTACGGCCTCGCCGCCGTCGCGCTGTCGGTCTTCGTCTTCGCCTATTCGACCCGCTTCGGCCAGGTTTCGGTCCTCGCCTACTATGCGCTGTGGCTGCCGCTGGTGCTGATCGACTACCGACGCGTGCTCGGCAACTATGCGCGCTACCACTGGATACTGGCCTTCGGCGCCCTTGCGTGCCTTTCCACCTTCTGGTCGCTGGCTCCCGGCACGAGCGCGCGGGCGAGCGTCCAATATGCCACCCACATCGTCTGCGCGCTGATCGCGGCGCGCGTCATCGGCGCGCGCACGCTGAGTTACGGCGTCCTTGCCGGCGCGGCGCTGGTGCTTGCCTATTCCTTCGCCTTCGGCGGCTATCATTTCGATCCGCTCGACGGCACCTACAGCTTCGTCGGCGCCTTTTCCTCGAAGAACCAGCTTGGATTCTACGCATCCCTCGGCGTCTACTTCGCCTTCGTCGTCGCGTTCTTCCTCGACGCTGCGTTCCTGACGCGCCTCGCCGCGCTCGCCATCGGCTGCGTTTCCGCCTATGCGCTCGTCGCCTCGCAATCGGCGACGTCGCTCATCGGCGTCGTGCTGACGCTCGCCGCGATGGCGGGAATGCGCGTGGTGCTGATGTTCTCGCCCGCGGCCCGCAAGGTGCTGTTCATCGCAGCCGCGATCCTCGGCGTGGCGGGCATCGCCATCGCGCTCAATGCCGGCGCGCTCGACGCCGTTCTCGCCATCTTCGGCAAGGACGCGACACTGACGGGCCGCACCTATCTGTGGTCGGAAGGCCTCGCCGCGGTCGAACAGGCACCGCTGCTCGGCGTCGGCTATCAGGGCTACTGGGTGCAGGGCTTCGCCGACGCGGAGCGGCTGTGGGCCGAGTTCTACATCGCCACGCGAACCGGCTTCCACTTCCACAACACCTATATCGAGGCGCTGGTGGAACTCGGCTATGTCGGCTTCGCGCTGATCTCGATCCTCGTCGGCGGCGTCCTCTTCGCCCATCTCGGGCGGCTCCTGTCACTCGCCCGCGACCACGCCGCCTACATCCTCTTCGGCCTGGCGGTGCTGCTCCTCATCCGATCCTTCGTCGAGGTCGACATCCTCTACCCCTACACGATCGGCTCGTTCCTGATCTACTACGCGGCCGGCCAGTTGACCGTCCGCCCCGCAGCCGCGCCCCATCGAACCGATGCGGCGCTGGCGACAGCTTAGGTGCGCAGCGCCTTCTGGCTGGTCGCCACGAGGTACACGGTCAGGAACATGATGCCGAGAAGCTTGAAGCTCTCCTCGATGAAGACCTGCCCGCCGAAATCGATCGGATAGACATCGACGGCCATCGACAGGCCGAAGGCACCGACGCCGCAGGCCAGCAGCAGCCATGGCGTTGCGGAGCGCAGCAGCCATGCCTGGTAGCAGAGCGCCAGGAGCAGGAGCGCGTGCGGCACGAGGACGGCGATCTCCGGAATGCCGAACGTCGCGATCGATTCGTGGACCATGAAGAGATCGTCGAGCCCCATCACCGCCGAGAATGCCCCGCCGATAAGCAGGACGTCGCCGAAACGCCCGCCGGGCCGGCCCTTCAGCGCCGCATGGGCCTGCAGCGCGCCGACGGCGCCGACCATCCAGAGAACGATCCCGAGATTGGAGACGAGGCCGAAATAGTTCGGATTGTTGGCGATCGCGTTGGGATCGCGCACCAGATCGTAGTGGTCGATTCCCCACCACTGGTCGGCGGCGAGCACGGCCAGGCAGATGGCGGCGGCAACGGCCGCAATTCCCGCCGCGACCTTGAGGTCGGCGGCGGGCAGGTGCGGGCGCGAAGATGCGACGGAAGCTGGAAGAATGGTCATTGGGCCGCAATCTTTTCTGATTTCCGATGCGCCCCAGCATTCGCGATCATGACGGGCTTTATGACAGTTCTGTGACGGTTCGGCCGTTCCCCGCCGCCCGAGCGTCTGGCCTGCCGTTTTCCTCAAGCTTCCGGTTGCCAATCGGGCGATCCCGTGCATGGTGTCGGCCTCCATTTTCCGGCCTGCGCGCCGGAACCCGCGTCCGAAGCCCGAAGGAACCCGACAATCATGACCGACCGCGCCGCCTATCCCGACACGAAACTTCTCATCGACGGCGAATGGCGCGCCGGCGCCGAGGGCAAATGGCTCGAGATCATCGATCCGGCGACCGGCGACGTGATCGGCAAGGTCGCGCACGCGACGCGCACCGATCTCGACGCCGCGCTCGACGCGGTCGCCCGCGGCTTCAAGGTGTGGAGCGCGACGTCGGCTTACGACCGCTCCAAGATCATGCGCAAGGCGGCGGAGCTGCTGCGCGAGCGCGCCGGCACCATCGCCCCCATGATGACGCGCGAGCAGGGCAAGCCGGTAGCCGAGGCCAAGGGCGAAGTGCTCGCCGGCGCCGACGTCATCGACTGGTTCGCCGAGGAAGCCCGCCGCACCTACGGCCAGGTCATTCCGGCCCGCGCACCGGGCGTGATGCAGATGGCCGTCAAGCTGCCGGTCGGCCCGGTCGCCGCCTTCACGCCGTGGAACTTCCCGATCAACCAGGTCGTGCGCAAGCTGTCGGCCGCGCTCGCCGCCGGCTGCTCGATCATCGTCAAGGCGCCGGAGGAGACGCCCGCCTCGCCGGCCGAACTGATCCGCGCCTTCGTCGATGCCGGCGTGCCGGCCGGCGTCGTCAATCTCGTCTACGGCGTCCCGTCCGAGATCTCCGAATATCTCATCCCGCACCCGACCATCCGCAAGATCTCTTTTACCGGCTCGACGCCGATCGGCAAGAAGCTCGCCGCGCTCGCCGGCGAGCACATGAAGCTGGCGACGATGGAGCTCGGCGGCCATGCGCCGGCGATCATTTTCGAGGATGCCGATGTCGACAAGGCAGTGAAGCTGCTCGCGGCCTCGAAGTTCCGCAATGCCGGCCAGGTCTGCATTTCGCCGACGCGCTTCCTCGTCCAGGACGGCGTCTACGACCGCGTCGTCGAGCGCTTCACCGAGGCGGCCGCCGCGATCAAGGTCGGCAACGGCTTCGAGGAAGGCGTCCAGATGGGCCCGCTCGCCAACGACCGCCGCATCCCCGCGCTCGAGCCGCTGATCCAAGACGCGGTGGAGCGCGGCGCGGCGCTCAAGACCGGCGGCCGGCGCATCGGCAACAAGGGCAATTTCTTCGAGCCGACCGTCCTGTCCGAGGTGCCGTCCGAGGCGCGGATCATGAACGAGGAGCCGTTCGGCCCGGTCGCCGCCTTCGCCCGCTTCGGCTCGGTCGACGAGGTGATCGAGGAGGCGAACCGCCTGCCCTTCGGCCTTGCCAGCTACGCCTTCACCGGCTCGACGCAGACCGCGACGCGTCTCGGAATGGAGATCGAGGCCGGCATGACGACGATCAACCATATCGGCCTCGCGCTGCCGGAGGTGCCGTTCGGCGGCATCAAGGATTCCGGCCATGGCACCGAAGGCGGCTCCGATGCCATCGACGCCTATCTCGTCACCAAGTTCGTGACGCAGACCGCCGCCTGACCCGGACGGCATGAACACATCTGAACGCCGGCGGCGGGGAAACGTCCCCATCCGCCGGCGGCGGGGAAACGTCCCCATCCGCCGGCGGCGGGGAAACGTCCCCATCCGCCGGCGTCGCTGATTCGCGCCCTCCCCATCACCTCGACCGATCGCGCGGCCACCCGAACCGCCCTCGATCCCGCCCGTTTGCGCGCGGGACGACGCGGCATGCCTCGCACCAGCTTCGAGGCGAAGAATGGCGGCAACCAAGGCCGTCGGGCGTTCCCTCGGCCATGAAATTAACCAGTTGTTAACCATTCTGGGCCTACACCGAAACAACCGAAAATTAACCAAGATGACCAACGTGTTAACCCAAGCCCGGCCGATCCGCCTGAAGGGTCGCTCCTTCCTTGCGCTGGTACTGACCCCGGAACTTCCCTTCGAGGACTGGGTAGTCCGGCTCGACGATCTGGCCGCACGTTCGGCGGGTTTCTTCCTCCGCCGCCCCATCGTCCTCGACGTCAGCGGTCTGCCGATCGACCGCGCGCAACTGCGCGAAATGGTCGAGATGCTGGCGACGCGCAACGTGCGCATCATGGGCATCGAGGGTGCGCGCCCCTCCTGGCTCGATTCGGGGCTGCCGCCCGCGCTGACCGACGGCCGCCCGGCTTCCGACATCGAGGCGCCCGCCGCCGAAGCCGAAGCGGCGCCCGCCGCGGAAGATGCCGGCGAGGCCGCGCCCGATCCGGTCGCCCATGCTGCGCACGACGTCAAGGCGGCGCCGTCGCTGATGGTCACGCAGCCGGTGCGCTCGGGCCAGTCGATCATCTTTCCCGAGGGCGACGTGACGATCGTCGGATCGGTCGCCTCGGGCGCGGAAGTCGTCGCCGGCGGTTCGATCCACGTCTACGGCACGCTGCGCGGACGCGCGCTCGCCGGGACGATGGGCAATTCCGCGGCGCGGATTTTCTGCCGCAACCTGGAGGCCGAACTGATCGCGATCGACGGCTTCTATAAGACGGCGGAAGACATGGAGCCGGCCCTGCGCGGACGAGCGGTGCAGATCTGGCTGGAAGGGGACAAGATCGTGGCAGGAACGCTGGGCTGAGGCGATGGAACAGGAGAGGTCAATGGGCAAGGTAATCGTGGTGACATCGGGCAAGGGAGGCGTCGGCAAGACCACGTCGACCGCAGCTCTCGGCGCGGCTCTTGCGCAGGGCGGCGCCAAGGTGGTGGTGGTCGATTTCGACGTCGGCCTGCGCAATCTCGATCTGGTGATGGGCGCCGAGCGGCGCGTCGTCTACGATCTGGTCAACGTCATCCAGGGCGACGCGAAGCTGACGCAGGCGCTGATCCGCGACAAGCGGCTGCAGACGCTCTATCTGCTGCCCGCCTCGCAGACGCGCGACAAGGACAATCTGACCGCGGAAGGCGTGGAAAAGGTCATCACCGCCCTGCGCAAGAATTTCGACTGGGTGATCTGCGACAGCCCGGCCGGCATCGAACGCGGCGCCACGCTCGCCATGCGCCATGCCGACGTCGCCATCGTGGTCACCAACCCGGAAGTCTCCTCGGTGCGCGATTCGGACCGCATCATCGGCCTTCTCGATTCCAAGACGCTGAAGGCCGAGCGCGGCGAGCAGATGGAAAAGCACCTGCTGCTGACCCGCTACGACTCGGCCCGCGCCGAGCGCGGCGATATGCTCAAGGTCGACGACGTGCTCGAGATCCTGTCGATCCCGCTGCTCGGCATCATCCCCGAGAGCATGGACGTGCTGCGCGCCTCGAACGTCGGCGCTCCGGTCACGCTCTCCGACGACCGCAGCCCGCCGGCACTGGCCTATTTCGATGCCGCCCGCCGTCTCAACGGCGAGACGATCCCGGTTACCGTTCCGGGCGAGAAGCGCGGCTTCTTCGGCAAGTTCTTCGGGAGGAAGGCGGCATGAACATCTTCCGCTTCTTCGCCAAGTCCGACTCGGCCCCCGCCGCGCGCGAGCGCCTGCAGGTGCTGCTCGCCCACGAGCGTGCGTCGGTCGGCGATTCCGATCTGGTCAAAATCCTGCGCGACGAGATCATGGCCGTCATCGCCAAGCACATGCAGATCGACAGCGACAAGGTCAGCGTCAAGATGGAACGCGGCGCCCAGGTCTCCACGCTCGCCGTCGACGTCGAAATTCCGTTCGACGCCGGAAAGAAGAAAAAAAAGGCGGCCTGACCGGCCGTCTGGACTGCCGCTACGCCGCGCCTTGAAGGAAAGAAGGGAATTGAAATGACCCGACTGCAACTCCTCGAACGGCTGAAGACGCTGCAGCAGATGCCTCCGCACACGAAGCGCGACATCACGACGGTCAGCGCGATGCTCACCAGCGAAGCGCTCGCAAGGCATGTCGAGCTGTGCGAAATCGCCGCCGGCGTTCCGCCCCTCACCGACACGCGCCCGCAGACCAAACCCGCCGGATCAAGCCTCTCGGCCTGAACCCGACGCGGTTTGCAATCGAAAGCCATCTGGCCGTCCCAAGGACAGCCCGGTGGCTTTTCTCGTTTCGCCCGTTGCTGTCGCACACGGCTCCATTCATGCTAATGGCGCTCCGATCCGGAGGCAGGCATGAACGGACTTCCCGCGCTGGTCGCCAGCATGAATTGGAATCTTCTGCGGACGTTTCACGTCATCGCCGAGGAGAAGAGCATCACCCGCGCCGCGCAGCGCCTCGCACTGCGCCAGCCCTCCGTCTCGCTTTCATTGCAACGGCTGGAGGAGACGCTCGGCGTCCAGCTCGTCGAGCGCAACAGCCGCAACTTCCTTTTGACGACCAACGGCGAACTCGTCGCCAAATACTGCGCCGAGATCTTCCAGAGCGTGACGCGGCTGAGCGACCAGATCGCCGCCGACGAGGACGTCACGATCGGCCTCTTGCGCCTGTCGATCGTCAGCCATCTGCAGTCGACGCTGGTCGACGAATCGATCCGCCTCGCCCATGAGCGGCACCCGTCCGTGACCTGGCGGATCGACGTCGCCAACAGCAGCGACATCGTGCGTCAGGTCGCGCAGGAAGTGCTTCCGATCGGCGTGTGCCTGTTGATGAAGCCTGTTGTCGGGCTCGATTGCCGGCTGCTCTGCCGCGAGGATTTCGCCATTTTCTGCGGCCGCGAACATCCGCTCTTCGGTGCGAGCGACGTCTCGGTCGCCGCGCTCCAGCAGGAGCCCTTCGTGGCCTTCACCTGCGCCACCGACGGCGGCGGCTTCGAGCCGATGGCGATGCTGCGCAGCGGCTCCGGCCTTGGCCAGCGCGTCGTCGGCTCAAGCTCGAACCTGGAGGAAGTCCGGCGCATGATCATGTCCGGCCTCGGCATCGGCGTCCTGCCGGTCGCAGCGGTGGAGCAGGACGTCGCCGCCGGCACGATCTACGCCCTGCCGACGCTGGAGGGCATGATCGGCGCCGACGTCTACATGGTCACCAATCCCAATGTCGAGCTACGCCCGGTCGAGCGCGTCTATCTGGGCATCGTCGACGAACTCCTGGCGCTCTCAGGTCAGGCCTGAGCGACGGCGAGCCGCGCGGCGGCGAGATCGAGCAGCGAGAATCCGGCAGACTTGAAGAAGGTGATCTCTTCGTCGGATGTCCGGCCCGGATGCTTTCCGGAAGCGAGTTCCGCAACGTCTGCCTTGATGTCGGCCTCGCGGATGAGCCCCGCCGCCAGCGGCTGCGCCAGATCGCCGGCCTTCATCGCGCCTGGCCGGAAATCGACGAAAAGGCTCGCCTTTGTTACCAGAGCATCGTCGCTCTCGCGCATGTCGTCCTTGAACGCACCGATCAGGTCAACATGTGTGCCCGGCTTCACATGGGCGCCGCGGATCAGTGGAACCGTCGAACTCGTCACCGACGAGATCACGTCGGCCTCGGCGACGGCCGCGTCGAGGTCGCCGGCGACATGCGCGGCGATCCCGTCCTTTACCAGAGCCGCGACGACGGCCGCGGCCTTGTCGGCGCTTCGGCCATAAATTTCGATCCGCTCATAGGACCGCACGCTTGCATGGGCGGCGGCGACCTTGGCGGAGAGCTGCCCCGTACCGACGACGAGAAGCCGCCTGGCATCCCGCCTTGCGAGGAACCGCGCAGCGAGCGCGGAGGCGGCGGCCGTACGCCGCGCCGTCAGCTCGTCGCCCTCGATGACGGCCTGAAGCCTCCCGTCCGCGCCGGAGAACAGCGCATAGCTGGCATTGATCGTCGACAGGCCCATCGCCCCGTTCTCGGGAAAGAAGGTGACGAGCTTCACGCCCAGCGATTCGCCCTCAACCCAGGCAGGCATGACGAGCAGGTTGGACGTGCCGCCGCTCGGCATCGGGATCGCGATGTTCGAGCGCTCAGGCGACGTCACTCGCCCGGCCTTCAGCTCCGTTTCGATCGCGCCGATCAGTTCGGGCCAGCCGAGCCGCTCCGCAAGCTCGTGTTCGCCGATCATCTGCATGCCTGTCTCCTCAGTTCCGGTCCGCCCGTTCAACGACGGCATGGAGAAGCACGTCAAGCCCCGCGCGAAAATCGGACGGTTCGCAATGCTCGCCATTGTTGTGGGTGATACCGCCCCGGCAAGGCGTGAACACCATCGCGGTCGGGCAATGCCGGGCCATGAAATAGGCGTCGTGACCGGCCTGGCTGGCAATGTCGCGCCAGCGATAGCCGAGCCGGCCGGCATGGTCGCGAACCGATCCGACGAGGCCCGCATCGAAGATGTCGCCGCCCCAGAGCCACTCGTCGAGAATCTCGGCGCCGCAGCCATTGCGCGCGGCGGCCTCGTGGAGCGAACGGCGCATGCGCTCGGCCATGACCTTCGTCGTGGCCGGGTTCTCGTGCCGCACGTCGCAGACGGCATCGGCCGTATCGGACAGGATGCCCGGCTTGTTCGGCCATGCCGCGAGCCGCGCCGCGGTTGCCTTGCCGCCGGTCCCGGCGAATTCCATGCCGAGGTCGTCGACGGCCGTCAGCCAGCGTGCGCCTGCGGCGAGCGCGTTGCGGCGCAGTTCCATCGGCCAGGGTCCGGTATGCGCCGTCTCGCCGGAAAAGCGCGCCAGCATCCCGTGGCTCGGGAAGCCGCTGGTGACGACGCCGACCTCGTATCCTTCGGCGTCGAGGATTGGCCCCTGCTCGATGTGCAGCTCGAAATAGGCGTCGACCGGGCGCGGTCCGCAGGTTGCTTCGCCGCGATAGCCAATCTTCTCCAGCTCGTCGCCGAAACGCGAGCCGTCGTCGCCGATCCGCTCCCGCACCCAGTCGGGCGCATAGGCGCCGACGAAGCAGCCCGACGCGACCATCGGCGGCGAATAGCGGCAGCCTTCCTCGTTCGTCCAGTTCACGATCTCGATCGGCCGGCGCGTCACATGGTCGAGATCGTCGAGCGTGCGGCAAAGCTCGAGCCCGGCGAGCACGCCGGCGATGCCGTCATAGCGCCCGCCATTGATCTGCGTGTCGAGATGGCTGCCCACCAGGATCGGGTCGGCCGTTGGATCGGTTCCCTCGCGCCTTGCGAAGATCGAGCCGATCTCGTCGATCGTAACGGTGAGCCCCGTCTCTTGGCACCAGGCGACGAACTGGTCGCGCATCTGGCGGTCGGCATCCGACAGCGTCAGTCGCGCCAGCCCGCCCGGCCGGCCGACGCCGATTTCGGCGGAGCGTTCGATGGTGGTCCAGAAGCGTTCGAGCGACATGCGGGCATCAGGCGTGAAGGTCATCTTCATCCTCTTGAAAAGCTTGGATTTGGGAACGGCTTGACCGTCAGAAGATCAAATGCGGCAGGTCGGTCACGATCCACGGCACGAAGACAAGGAAGACGAGTATGGCGATCATCACGCCGATGAACGGCACGAGGTAGCCGAAGGCGCGCGACATCGGGATGCCGCCCACCCGGCAGGCCGCCATCAGGTCGATGCCGAGCGGCGGCGTGTTGGCGCCGATCGCAAGGTTGATCGTCAGGAGGATGCCGAAATAGACCGGATCGATCTCGTAGACCCTGAGGATCGGCAGGAACACCGGCGCCAGAACGAGGATGATCGCGATCGATTCCATGAAGGTGCCGAGCACCAGCACCACCGCCATCATCAGGAGAAGCGCGATGGTTGCGCTGTCGGTGAAGCCGGAGATCGCGTCGACAGCGATCTGCGGCACCTGCTCGGCAGCGAGAATCCATCCGAAGATCGAGGCGCTGGCGATGACGATCAGGATCGCCCCGGTCATCTCCGTCGTCTGGCGCAGGAGGCTGCCGATCAGCGGGAAGGTCAGTTCGCGATAGACGAAGCCGCCGACGATGATGGCGTAAAGAACGCCGATGCCCGCCGCCTCTGTCGGCGTGAAGAAGCCGCCGCGGATGCCGCCGACGATGATGATCGGCGCGGCGAGCGCGAGGAGCGAGCCGCGCAGGGCGCTCCAGAACTCGGGCCACGAGAACGCGTCGCCGCCCTTCCAGCCGTTCTTTCGCGAGATGACATAGGCGACGACCATCAGGCCCGCGCCGAGCAGGATGCCCGGAATGATCGAGGCGATGAAGAGCTGGCCGATCGAGGAATTGGTCGCCGTGCCGTAGACGATCAGCACGATCGAGGGCGGGATGACCGTTCCGAGCGAGCCGGCGGTGCCAAGCAGCGAGGCGGAGAAGCCCTCGTCATAGCCGCGCGCCTTCATTGCCGGCAGCATCATCGTGCCGATGGCGACGACGTCCGCGACGCCCGAGCCCGACAGCGAGCCGAAGAGCATGCAGGCCGCGACCATGACGATGGCAAGGCCGCCGGTCGTGCGCCCGACGATCGCCGAGCACAGCCGCACGATGCGCGGCGCCAGACCGCCATGGACCATCAGGAGCCCGGCGAGCAGGAAGAGCGGGATGGCGAGCAGCGTGAACGAGTCGATGCCCGCGACCGCGCGCTGCGCGACGACGATCATCGGCGCGAGGTCGGCGACGAGGATGTAGACGACCGAGGCAAGCCCGAGCGCGACCGCGATGGGCGCGTCGATCAGGACGAGCGCCACGAAGACACCGAGAAGGAGAACGAGTTCGAATGTCATGTCGTCAATCCCTGGCCAGGATGCGGCCGAGAACGGCGAGTGCGGAAAGGGAGCAGCAGATCGGCAGCGCGAGATAGGTCAGCCCCACGGGCCAGCGCAGCGCCGTCGTCATGTTGCCCCAGGTGTGCTTCGTGATGTCGAAGCCCGTCTTGGCGAGTATGACGAGGAAGACGACCGATGCGAGCGCCGCGACCAGCCGGGCGACGCGCTGCGCGCCTTCGCTCTTGACGATCAGCGGCAGGATGCCCGCCTCGAAATGCGAGCCGCGCGCAAACGCGGCGATCGCGCCAATGAACGTCACCCAGATCAGGAGAAGGCGCGGCAGTTCCTCGGCCCAGAACGGCGTCTGGCCGAGCACGTAGCGTGCCGCGACCACGTAGACGACGATCACGGTAAAGGCGACGACGCCCACCGATCCGGCGAAAAGCGCCGCGCCGTCGAGCAGGCCGACGGCGCGCGCGACGCCCGATTTCGTTTCAGACTTGTCCACCATCGAGGCGTTCCGTCCTGGCGGTTGGAGGTATCTTGATGTCGGCGCGGCACAGCGAGCATTCGTCGCAATAGGCGGCGACCACCACCCACTCGTCCGAGATCACCTCGACCGTGTGGTCAAGCCCCGGCGGCAGGCGCACGGCCGAGCCTTCGCGCAGGTGATATTCCTTGCCGTTCGCCCTGAGGATCGCCTCGCCTTTCAGCGTCAGCGTCACCTCGTCGCGCGGATGGGAATGCGCGACGCTCTTGGCGCCGCGCTTTCCCGTCGTCACGGCGAACTTGATGAAGCCCTCGCCGCGTTCCTTCGGCGAGAACAGCACCTTTTGCTGGAAATCGAAGAGCTGAACGGGTTCGATCCCGTCCAGTTCGATGACCTCGCAGACGAGCTCGCTCACTGGCGGAAGGCCTCGATCGCCGACATCAGCTCGGGGCCGAAGGTCTCGGCCTGCGCCTCCCAGATCGGCTTGGAGGCTTCGATGAAGGCGGCCTTGTCGACCTCGTTGACCTGCATGCCCTTTTCCTCGAGCTCGGCGATCACCTCGGCGCTCGCCGAGCCGACCATCTCGCGCTGCTTGTCGCGCCAAGCCTCGGCCGCCGCCTGCACAACCGGCTGGTCTTCCGCCGAGATCTGGTCCCAGACCGATTGCGAGATGACGAGGGAAGCTGCGCCCCACACATGCTCGGAGAGCGACAGATAATCCTGCACTTCGTAGAAGGACGAGCCGAGAATGATCGAGACCGGGTTCTCCTGCGCGTCGAACACGCCCTGCTGGAGTGCGGAGTAGAGTTCGCCGAAGGCGAGCGGCGCGGGCTCGGCGCCGAATGCCTGGAAGGTCGCGAGGCGGATCGGATCCGGCGTCACGCGGATCTTCAGACCGGCAAGGTCTTCCGGCGTCTCGACCGGGCCGCGATTGTTGGTGATGTTGCGGTAGCCGTTTTCCCACCAGGCGAGGTTGACGATGCCCTTTTCGGCCAGGAGCGCGGCAAGCTGGTCGCCGAATTCGCCGTCGAGCGCCTCGAACGCGACCTCGCGCGAAGACCACGCATAGGGCATCTCGATGATGCCGAGCTTGGGCTCGATCGATTGGAACGACCCGCTGCCGATGATGGCGGCCTGGACCGAGCCGAACTGCAGGCCTTCGATCACTTCGGTTTCGGTACCGAGCTGGCCGGACGGGAAGACGCGCACTTCGACGCGGCCGTCAGTCTCTGCGGCAACCTGTTCGGCAAAGCCGAGCGCGGCCTGGTGCCAGCTATGGCTTTCGGCGAGCACGTGGCCGAGGCGGATCTCGACGTCTGCGGCGTGGACGGTTGCGGTGGAAAGGAGAGCGGCTGCAATTGCGCTGCCGAGAATCTTGTTGGCCTTGAAGGGCATGTTCATGATGGGGTTCCTCGCTCATCAAATAGGCAGCGAAGGATTACGCTCCATCGTTGATCACGACAAATAGGCGCGCCCTATGCAAAAGATTTGCGAAGGCGAACCCGCCCGGGCGGCGGCGACCGACGGAAGCCTGTCAGATGTATTTCAGGCCCCTGGCGGCGAGCCTCTCGCGCATCTTGTAGATGTCGAGCCCGAGTTCGCCGGCGGCCATGCGCGTGCGCTTCTCGTCCTCGGCCGCGACCCGCGCCTCCGCCTTGTCGGCGACTTCGGCAGCCATCGCGCGCCTGACGACGCAGACGCCGTCATCGTCCGCGACGACCACGTCGCCCGGATGGACCAGCGCACCGGCGCAGACGACCGGCACGTTGACCGAGCCGAGCGTTTCCTTGACCGTCCCTTGCGCGAAGATCGCCTTCGACCAGACCGGGAACTGCATCTGCGTCAGGTCAGCCACATCGCGCACGCCCGCATCGATCACCAGCCCCCTGCAGCCGCGCGCCATCGCCGAAGTGGCCAGAAGATCGCCGAAATAGCCGTCCTCGCACGGGCTCGTCGGGGCCAGAAGCAGGATGTCGCCCGCCCGCAACTGCTCGATCGCCACATGGATCATCCAGTTGTCGCCGGGCGGCGCCGAGATCGTCACCGCGCTCCCCGCGATCCGCGCGCCGCGGTAGATCGGCCGCATGTGGCTGGCGAGGAGCCCCGTCCGCCCCTGCGCCTCGTGCACCGTGGCGACGCCGCAGGCGGCAAGCCGTTCGATGATTCCGGCCTCGGCCCGCTCGATGTTCTGTACGACGACGCCCATCACACCCGTCCCGCTCGATCCGGGCCTAGAGATGCGCCGCACAGCCCGCGCGCTCAATGAAATAATCGGCCGATTCGCATAAGCGACGTCTATGTTCCGCCGTGGTCGCCGACCGTCAGTTCGATCCGGTCGGCGGCGAAGCGGCTGCGCGACACCTGGATCGGCCGCCCGCCATGCGCGTTCACCGCCTCGACCATCAGCACCGGCGCGCCTTCGGAGAGCCGCAGCGCCTCGCCATCGCGCGCCGATGCCCGCCGCGCCGTGATCCGCGTCGATGCGCGGACATAGTCGCCCATCCCGACCGCCGCCAGCGACTTCGAGATCGACCCCGTCGCACGCAGGAGCGCGCCGATGTCGGGAACGCGCGCAGCCTCGAACCAGTGCGTGGCGACCGAAACCGGAACCTGGTCGGCAAAGCCGATCGTGTCGAGCCGTACGAGTTCGACCCCCTGCTCGACGCCTAGCGAACCGGCCAGCTTCTGGCCGGCCGCTTCGCGCGTCTCGTCGAGAACGAGCGTCTTCAGATCGCTCGCCTGCCCGTCCAGCCCTTCTGAAAAGCGCGTGCGCTGCCCGATCGGATAGGACAGCCGATCCTGCGCGGCGACGAAGGTTCCTCGCCCCTGCTCGCTGCGCAACAGCCCCTCGCGCACCAGTCCGGCAATCGCCGCCCGCAGCGTGTGGCGGTTGATCCCGAAGCGGAGCGCGAGTTCGGCCTCCGACGGCAGACGCTGCGTCTGCGCGAATTCGCCGCCGTCGATCATGTCGCGCAGCCGGTCCGCCGCCTGCCGCCACAAGGCGACGCCGCCCGCCCGCCGGATCGTGCCATCCATCGATCTCGCCTCCTGTCATCGGGCCGTCACGAAACGCCCGTAATTGACCTCATCATACGGTTGTCTAGAAAACCGGACAAGTGAAGATGATCTTGCCACCCACCGCACCCGACCAGAGCGAACGGCAGCGCCTGATGGGCGTTCTGGCCCGCACGCCCCGCGCGGCGATCGAACATGCGCTCGCCGCGTTCGGCCCGCTGCCCGCGCACCGGGAGATGCGCAAGCCCGAGACCGGCCTCGTCACCCTGCGCGGCCGGATCGGCGGCGGTGGCGACGCCTTCAATCTGGGCGAGGCGACGGTCACCCGAGCTTCCGTCAAGCTCGAGACCGGCGAAGTCGGCCATGCCTATGCGCTCGGCCGCGACGCCGCCAAGGCAAGGGTCTCCGCATTGATCGACGCCGCCTTCCAGAACCCTTTGCTCCACGACAGCGTCATCGCCGCGATCTTCGAACCGCTCGCACTCGCCGAGGCCGACGGAGAAAGGCGCAGGGCGGAAGAAACAGCCGCCACCAAGGTCGACTTTTTCACGATGGTCCGGGGAGAAGACTGATGAATGCCGCGACGACCGCCCTCGAAGGCGGCTTTTCCGATCCGGTCTTCGACGCACAGGCGACGTTCCGCGCCGTGATGGACGCGATGGCCGAGCCCGGAACCCGCCGGCAGGTGAAGGCAGGCGCGACACCGCCCGCTCCCCTCTCGCCCACCGCCGGCGCGCTCGCGCTGACGCTGTGCGACCAGGACACGTCCATCTGGCTCGATGCGTCGCTTTCAACCGAAGTCGTCATCGAATGGCTGCGCTACCAGACCGGCGCGACGATCGTCGACGACCCCGCGCAAGCCCGGTTCGCCTTCGTCGCCGACCCGTCGTCCATGCCGCGCCTCGACGCGTTCGCCGAGGGCAGCCAGGACTATCCGGACCGTTCGACCACCCTCGTCCTGATCGTCGAAGCTTTGGATTCCGGCGAACCGCTTCTCCTCGAAGGTCCCGGCATCGAGCGGCGCGCGAACCTTGCGCCGACCGCCCTGCCCGTCGACTTCCGGTCGCAGTGGCTCGAGAACGGCGCCCGTTTCCCGCGCGGCGTCGACCTCGTCTTCGCCGCGCGGCGCGAGCTTGCCTGCCTGCCGCGCACCACGCGCATCCTCGAACCGGCGGAGGCGTGAGCCATGTATGTTGCCGTCAAGGGCGGTGAAGCCGCCATCCGCAACGCCCATCGCCTGCTCGCCGACCGGCGCCGCGGCGATCCTGCCGTACCCGCGCTGCATGTATCGCAGATCGTCGAGCAGCTTGCGCTCGGCGTCGACCGCGTCATGGCCGAAGGCGCGCTCTACGACCGCGACCTTGCCGGCCTTGCGCTGATGCAGGCGCGCGGCGACATGATCGAGGCGATCTTCCTCGTGCGCGCCTACCGCACGACCCTGCCGCGCTTCGGCTATTCGCGTCCCGTCGACACCGGGGCCATGCAGATCGAGCGCCGCGTCTCCGCCACCTTCAAGGATCTGCCCGGCGGGCAGGTGCTCGGCCCGACCTTCGACTACACGCACCGCCTGCTCGAACCCGAACTCGCCGAAGGCGCAACGCCGCTGGAGCCCGAGCGCCGCGAGGTCGCGGCCGAAGCTTCGCCGCGCGTCACCGACCTTCTCGGCCATGACGGCCTGATCGAACCCGACGGCGTCGGCAACGGCGAGGTCACCGACATCACCCGCACGCCGATGGAGTTTCCGCTGCCGCGCGACAGCCGGCTTCAGGCGCTCTCGCGCGGCGACGAAGGCTTCCTCCTCGCCCTCGCCTATTCGACTCAGCGCGGCTACGCCCGCTCCCACCCCTTCGTCGGCGAAATCCGCATCGGCGAGGTCGAGATCGAGCTCGACGTGCCCGAACTCCCCTTCCCCGCGCCGCTCGGCCGGGTCCGGCTGACCGAGTGCCAGATGGTCAACCAGTTCAAGGGCTCGGCCAAGGCGCCCCCGCAGTTCACCCGCGGCTACGGCCTCGTCTTCGGCCAGTCGGAGCGCAAGGCGATGGCGATGGCGCTCTGCGACCGGGCCCTGCGCGCGGCCGAGTTCGGCGAGGATATCGTCGCCCCCGCGCAGGACGAGGAGTTCGTCATCTCGCATTCCGACAACGTCCAGGCCACGGGCTTCGTCGAGCACCTGAAGCTGCCGCACTATGTCGATTTCCAGGCCGAACTCGACCTCGTGCGCCGCATGCGAGCCGAGCAAAAAGACGCCACCGACATCAAGGAGGCGGCCGAATGAACGCGCCGACGGGCTCGATTGCGAGCTACAACTTCGCCTATCTGGACGAGCAGACCAAGCGCATGATCCGCCGCGCGATCCTGAAGGCGATCGCCATTCCCGGCTATCAGGTGCCATTCGCCAGCCGCGAGATGCCGATGCCCTATGGCTGGGGCACCGGCGGCGTGCAGGTGACGGCGGCGATCATCGGGCCGGACGACGTCCTCAAGGTCATCGACCAGGGCGCCGACGACACCACCAACGCCGTCTCCATCCGCGCCTTCTTCCAGAAGGTCGCCAATGTCGCCGTGACGACGCGCACGGACGAGGCGACGATCATCCAGACCCGCCACCGCATCCCCGAGCAGCCGCTCAGGGCGGGCCAGACCCTCGTCTACCAGGTGCCGATCCCCGAGCCGCTGCGCTTTCTCGAGCCGCGCGAGACCGAGACGAGGCTGATGCACGCGCTGGAGGAGTACGGCTTGATGCACGTCAAGCTCTACGAGGACATCGCCACCCACGGCCGCATCGCCACGACCTACGCCTATCCGGTCAAGGTCGAGGGCCGCTACGTGATGGACCCCTCGCCGACGCCGAAATTCGACAATCCCAAGATGCACATGTCGCCCGCGCTCCAGCTCTTCGGTGCCGGCCGCGAAAAGCGCATCTACGCCCTCCCGCCCTTCACCCAAGTCGAAAGCCTCGACTTCGACGACCATCCCTTCACGGTCCAGACCTTCGACAAACCCTGCGCGCTCTGCGGCGCGGAAGGCGTCTATCTCGACGAGGTCATCCTCGACGACTGCGGCGGGCACATGTTTGTCTGCTCGGATACGGATCATTGCGAGAGCCGGCAGGGCGATGGCTATCATGGCCAGCAGGAGGAGACATTTCGATGAATGGTTGCATTCCTTCACGCCCCCCTCTGGGCTGCCGCCCATCTCCCCCGCAAGGGGGGAGATCAGTCTCGTCCTCGCCGTGCGTGATCTCCCCCCTTGCGGGGGAGATGTCCGGCAGGACAGAGGGGGGCAACGTCAGGCGCTTCGACCTCCTTTTTGGAGTATCGACCCATGGATAAACCCCTCCTTCGCGTCACCCACCTCTCCAAATCCTACGGCCCCCGCATCGGCTGCGCCGACGTCTCCTTCGACCTGTGGCCCGGCGAGGTCCTCGCGGTCGTCGGCGAATCCGGCTCCGGCAAGACGACGATGCTCAACGCGGTCTCGACCCGGCTCGAGCCGACCTCCGGCACCGTGTCCTACCGGATGCGCGACGGCGCGTGGCGCGACGTGTTCGCCATGAGCGAGGCGGAGCGGCGCTTCCTGATGCGCACGGACTGGGGCTTCGTCCACCAGAACCCGGCCGACGGTCTGCGCATGACGGTCTCCGCCGGCGCCAATGTCGGCGAACGCCTGATGGCCGTCGGCGACCGCCACTACGGCAACATCCGCGCCTCCGCCATCGACTGGCTCGGCCGCGTCGAGATCGCCGAGGATCGCATCGACGACCAGCCGCGCGCCTTTTCCGGCGGCATGCGCCAGCGCCTCCAGATCGCGCGCAACCTCGTCACGCGCCCGCGCCTGATCTTCATGGACGAGCCGACCGGCGGCCTCGACGTCTCGGTCCAGGCCCGCCTGCTCGACCTGTTGCGCGGCCTCGTTTCGGACATGGGGCTTGCCGCCATCGTCGTCACCCACGACCTCGCCGTCGCGCGCCTCCTGTCGCACCGCATGATGGTGATGAAGGACGGCCGCGTCATCGAGCACGGCCTCACCGACCGCGTCCTCGACGACCCCCGCGCGCCCTACACGCAGCTCCTCGTCTCCTCGATTTTGCAGGTGTGATGATGAATATCGATCTCGAACGGCAGCGACCCGTCGCGCCCCCCTCTGTCCTGCCGGACATCTCCCCCGCAGGTGGGGAGATCACGCGCGTTGACCTTTGCGACTGGCTGATCTCCCCCCATGCGGGGGGTCCGAAGGACGGGCCGAGACCCGTGGCTCGGGCCAGGGCGTCCGGCAGGACAGAGGGGGGCAACGTAGAGTGCCAGCCTCGGGCAGGAGTAGGCACCCAATGACCGCCCTCGCCGTCTCCAACCTCGCCAAATCCTTCACCATGCACCTGCGCGGCGGCATCCGCCTGCCCGTGATCGAGAACGTCTCCTTCACCCTCGAAGCCAGCGAATGCGCCGTCCTTGCCGGGCCGTCGGGCGTCGGCAAAAGCTCGATCCTGAAGATGCTCTACGGCAACTACGCCGTCGACGCCGGCTCGATCCGCATCGCCCATCAGGGCGCCACGATCGACCTCGCCTGCGCCAGCCCGCGCGAAATTCTCGCCGTCCGGCGCGACACGCTCGGCTATGTCAGCCAGTTCCTGCGGGTCGTGCCGCGCGTCGCGGCGCTCGACGTCGTCGCCGAGCCGCTGACCGCGCGCGGCACACCGAACGACGAAGCCGGCGACAGGGCCGCCGCGCTCCTCGCCCGCCTCAACCTGCCCGAGCGCCTGTGGCACCTGCCGCCTGCGACCTTTTCCGGCGGCGAGCAGCAGCGCGTCAACATCGCGCGCGGCTTCATCACCGACCATCCGGTGCTCCTCCTCGACGAGCCGACCGCCTCGCTCGACGCCGCCAACCGCGCCGTGGTCATCGACATGATCGCGGAGAAGAAGCGGCAGGGCGTCGCGATGCTCGGCATCTTCCACGACACCGACGTACGCGACGCCGTCGCCGACCGGCTGATCGACGTGACGGAATTCGCGCCGCGGCAGGCCGCCTGATGGCGCGGCTTCCCGAAACCGGATTCGTCCACGCGACGGCCGAAATCCGCAACTCGACGCTCGGCCGCTACACCGAAGTGCGCGAGCGCACGCGCTTCATCGATTCGACGCTTGGCGACTATTCCTACATCGTCGAGGACGGGCAAGTCTGGTGCACCGAGATCGGCAAGTTCGCCAACATCGCCGCCGCCTGCCGCATCAACGCGCCGAACCATCCCGTCGAGCGCGCCTCGCTGCACCATTTCACCTACCGCGCCGGAAATTACTGGGACGACGCCGAGGACGACGAGTCCTTCTTCGACTGGCGCCGCGCCTCAAAGGTCACGATCGGCCACGACACCTGGCTCGGCCACGGCGCGACGATCCTGCCCGGCGTCACGATCGGCACCGGCGCCGTCGTCGGCGCGGGCGCGGTCGTTTCCAGGGACGTCTCGCCCTTCGCCATCGTCGCCGGCGTGCCCGCGCGCCCGATCCGCCAGCGCTTCGACGATGCGACCGCCGAACGGCTTATCGCCCTTGCCTGGTGGGACTGGGACCATGCACGCCTGCGCGCCGCGCTCGACGATTTCCGCAAGCTGCCCATCGCCGCCTTCCTCGAAAAGCACGAGCGCGCGCCGCACCTGTGAACCGTCATCGAACCGTCAGAAAAGCGTAATCGCACTGTTGTTTTCGCTCCCTAAAGCTCTCCTCGACCGATCAGGGACGTCCCGTCCGCGCGGTCCCGAATTCACTTCGAACCTCGAGCCTGGGAGCTTTGGCATGTTCGCTCTTCTGACCCGTACGACCTGCGCCGCGGTGATCGCCGTCGCAACCTTTTCTACCCCCACACTCGCCCAGGACTGGCAGTCCGACCTGCCGGCCTTCCGCATCGGCCTCCTCGGCGGCGAGAACGAAGCCGACCGCCTGCGCAAGAACGAGTGCATGGTCGAGCAGCTCGGTGAAAAGCTCGGCGTGCCGGTCGAGCTCTACCCCGCTTCCGACTATGCCGGCGTCATGCAGGGGCTCGTCTCGGGCCAGCTCGACGCCGCCTCGCTCGGCGCGTCGGGCTACGCCGGCATCTACCTGCAGGACCCCGAAGCCGTCGAGCCGGTCTTCGTCGCGCTCGAGAATGACGGCTCGGATGGCTACTACGCCATGATGTACACGAAGTCGGATTCCGGCATCGAGAACATCGAGCAGATGAAAGGCAAGTCGCTCGCCTTCGCCGACCCGAATTCGACTTCGGGCTACCTCGTGCCGAAGGCCGAGATGGAAGCCGCCGAGATCGACATCGACAGCTACTTCGCCTCGACCGGCTTCGGCGGCGGCCACGAGCAGGCGGTCGTCGCCGTCCTCAACGGCCAATACGACGCCGGCGTCACCTGGACCTCGGGTGTCGGCGAGGAGTCGGAAGGTTTCTCGCGCGGCGCGCTGCGCTCGATGGTCGACAAGGACCTCCTCGACATGGCGGACCTGAAGATCATCTGGAAGTCGAACCTCATCCCGAACGGCCCGTGGGTCGTGCGCAAGTCGATGGCCGACGAGCCGAAGCAGATCGCCATCGACTGGATGGAGACGCTGCACGAGACCGACTACGAGTGCTACGTCAACGTCTCCAACGGCGAAGGCCAGGGCTTCAAGCGCGTCGACCACTCCTTCTTCGAAGGCGTCGTCGCCATGCGCGAGCGCGAACTCGACCAGTCCCGCTAACCCTCCCAGGGATCGCAGGGGTCCGCATCGCAAGGTGCGGGCCTCTTTCGCTTGAAACGGACGCGCCGGCAGGAGCAACCCCCATGCTGAAGATCGACAGCCTCACCAAAGCCTTCAAGGACCGCAAGGCGGTCGACGGCATCTCGCTCGCCATTCCGGACGGGCAGATGGTCGGCATCATCGGCCGCTCGGGCGCCGGCAAGTCGACGCTCTTGCGCATGGTCAACCGCCTCGCCGAGCCGAGCGAAGGTCGCATCGAGTTCGATGGCCGCGAGATCACGGCGCTGAAGGGCCGCGAACTGCTTCACTGGCGCGCCACCTGCGCCATGGTCTTCCAGCAGTTCAACCTCGTCGGCCGCCTCGACGTCATCACCAACGTCCTCACCGGCCGCCTTTATCACCACGGCCTCGTGGCGAGCCTGTTCCAGCGCTTCACTGCCGCCGAACGCGCCTTCGCCATCCGCGCGCTCGACCGTCTCGGCATGGCGCATACCGCGCTCCAGCAGGCCGACACGCTGTCCGGCGGCCAGATGCAGCGCGTGGCCATCGCCCGCGCGCTCGTGCAGGAGCCGAAGATCGTGCTGGCCGACGAACCGATCGCCTCGCTCGACCCGCTCAACGCCAAGGTGGTGATGGACGCGCTGCGCACCATCAACCGCGAGGACGGCATCACCGTCATCTGCAATCTCCACACCCTCGACACCGCCCGCAACTACTGCGACCGCATCATCGGTCTGGCCGAAGGCAAGATCGTCTTCGACGGCAATCCAGGCCAGCTCACCCAGCGCATGGCGCGCGAGATCTACGGCGCCGAAGCCGAGGAAGCCTTCCACGAAGGCATGACCTCGACCACGATTGGCGGCGAGCCAGCCAAGGCGCGCCTGTTCGAGGCGGATTTGAAGAAGTCGCAGGCCGCCGCCCGCGCGATGGCGGGGTGAGATGGTGATCTGGCCTGTTTCGGAAACGATCGTGCAACGCGCCCCCCTCTGCCCTCCCGGGCATCTCCCCCGCGAGGGGGGAGATCATGCGGTGTCGACAACGAGACTAATCTCCCCCCATGCGGGGGAGATGGCCGGCAGGCCAGAGGGGGGCGCGACAAAGCGCAAACCTCTCCGCACTCTGGACCCCACCCAATGACCTCCGCCATCTCCACCTTCGAGCGCCATCGCGCCGACCTCATCCGCCAGCGCCGCACGATGAACCTCGTCTTCATCGCAGGCTTCCTCGCCGTGCTCGCCGCCTCCGTCTACATCTCGCGCTTCTACCCCGAACGCCTCGCTTCCGGCCTGCCGCGCATCTTCGACTATTTCGGCACCATCATGCCGAACCTCAAACTGGATAAGCTCTTCCTTCCCCGCGGCGAAGAGGGCCGCGCCGTCCCCGGCTCCATCACCTACTGGTACGCCGATTTCTGGCTCTATGTCCGCCTGATCGGCGAGACGATCCTGATGGCGCTGACGGCGACGATCCTCGGCGCGGCCGCCGCGCTGGTCCTCAGCTTCCCCGCCGCGCGCAACCTCGCGCCGACGCGCACAATCTTCTGGGCCGCCCGCCGCTTCCTCGAAATCTGCCGCGGCATTCCCGAAATCCTGATCGCGCTGATCCTGGTCTTCGCGGTCGGCGTCGGCCCGCTCGCCGGCGTCATCGCCATCGCGATTCACACCGCCGGCGCGCTCGGCAAGCTCTTTTCGGAGGTCAACGAAAACGCCTCGATGCGCCCCGTCGAGGGCATTCGCGGCGTCGGCGGCAACTGGTTCGAGGAAATGCGCTACGGCGTCCTGCCGCAGGTCCTGCCCAACTTCGCCTCCTACACGCTCCTGCGTTTCGAGATCAACGTGCGCGCCTCGTCCATCGTCGGCTTCGTCGGCGCGGGCGGGATCGGCATGGAGCTCAACCGCGTCATCAGCCTCTATTCGGACGACCGCGTCGTCGCCGTCCTCCTGCTGGTCGTCATGCTCGTCACGGTCATCGACCTCCTCTCCGAGCGCCTGCGCACCCACTTCATCGGCAAGGAGAACCTCGCATGAGCGCCGCCACGCTGTCCGCCTTCGACCCGGCAATGGTCGATGAGGCCCGTACGGCCCACCCGGGCGCCTTCGGCTCGCCGAAAAGGCGCGCGATCGGCTGGACGATCGCAATCGTCGTCCTCGCCTATGTCGCCGGCTCGCTCTGGTATTTCGAGGTCTGGAAACTCGCCTACGCATCCGACCGCGCCCTGCGCCTCATCCGCGCGCTGTTCGTCTGGAAGGACTTTTCCACCTGGCAGTTCGCCAACATCTATGCCGGCATCGCGCAGACGCTGGCCATGGCGTTCCTCGGCACGCTCCTTGGCTCGCTCGCCGCCCTCGGCATCGGCTTCCTCGCCGCCCGCAACACGATGCGGGTGACCTTGTTCCGGCAGGCCGTGCGGCGCTTCCTCGATGTCCTGCGCGGCGTCGACCAGCTCGTCTGGGGTCTCGTCTTCGTGCGCGCCGTCGGCCTCGGCCCGCTCGCCGGCGTCCTTGCCATCTTCGTCTCCGACATGGGCACCTTGTCGAAACTCTATTCCGAGGCGATCGAGAACATCGACCGCAAGCAGGTCGAGGGCGTCCGCGCCACCGGGGCCTCGCCGCTGAAGGTCGTGCGCTATGGCTACCTGCCGCAGGTTCTTCCCGTGTTCATCTCGCAATCGCTTTACTTCTTCGAATCCTCGACCCGCAGCGCGACCGTGCTCGGCATCGTCGGTGCCGGCGGCATCGGCATGATCATCATCGAGCGCTTCCGCGCCAACCTCTTCGACCAGGTTGCGTTCGTGGTTATCAACGTGCTCGTCTGCATCTTCGTCATCGACTGGATATCGCGGAAGATTCGCGAGCGCTTCATCGGCGAGACGGCGCATTGAGATTGTCACGGACGCTTCGCATTAATGTCACGCTAATCGTCTAAGCGATCCACTTTCGGAGCTTATGGATGCGCTACGCGATCTACTTCACACCCGGCGAGACCGACCCGCTGACGCGAGCAGCCGAACGCTGGATCGGCCGCAGCGCGTTTTCCGACGCGGTGCCCGCACCGCTCGACGCCGATCTCGCCTTTCACACCGCCTCCGCGCGCCGCTACGGCTTCCACGCGACGCTGAAGGCCCCCTTCCGCCTCACCGAGGGCCGCAGCGAAGCCGAACTCGTCGACGCCTTCGACCGCTGGACGGCAGCCCGCGCGCCCTTCGTCGGCCCGCGCCTCGTCATGGGCCAGATCGACGGTTTCTTCGCCCTTGTGCCCGAAGCCCGCAACGCCGATCTCGACGCGCTCGCGCGCGACCTGACCGTCGATTTCGACGCCTTCCGCGCGCCTGCCGGCGAGGCCGAGATCGCGCGCCGCAATCCCGAAAGCCTGACCACCCGCCAGGTCCGCCATCTGCACGAATGGGGCTATCCCTATGTGATGGAAGATTTCCGCTTCCACATGACGCTGACCGGCCGCGTCGGCGGCGAGGACGCCGCGCAGCTTCGCCGCCGTCTCGAAGCCCATTTCGGCGCCCTTCTCGATGCGCCCGTCGCCTTCGCCTCGCTCGCGCTCTTTGTCGAGCCCGAGCCCGGTGCTCCCTTCACGGTCCGGGCCTTCCGTCCGCTCGGCCGAAACCTTGCACGAAAGACCGCCTGACATGCCGACCGAAACCATTTTCTCCAATGCCCGCATCGTCCTTGCCGACCGCATCGTCGAAGGCTCGGTGCGCATCGTCGACGGCCGCATCGCCGACATCGACACGGGCGCCGGCCGAAGCGGCGAGGATTTCGGCGGCGACTATCTGCTGCCCGGCCTCGTCGAACTCCACACCGATCATCTCGAAGGCCATTTCGCACCGCGCCCCGGCGTGCGCTGGAATGCCGTCGCCGCCGTCCAGGCCCATGACGCGCAGATCGCGACCTCCGGCATCACGACCGTCTTCGACTGCCTGCGCATGGGCTCCGACGAGGATGGCGGCTTCGCGCCCGGCGAGATGCGGCTCCTTGCCGACGCCATCGAAACCGCGCAGGCCGACGGGCGCCTGCGCGCCGACCATTTCCTGCATCTGCGCTGCGAGGTCTCCTCGCCCGACGTGCTCGCCGCGTTCGAGGGGTTCCGCGCCGACCCGCGCGTGCGCCTTGCCTCGCTGATGGATCACGCACCCGGCCAGCGCCAGTTCCAGACGATGGGTCAGTACACGCTCTACTACAAGACCAAGCGCGGCCTCACCGACGACCAGTTCGAGCGTTTCGTGGCGCAGAGGCAGGAGCAGTCCGCGCGCTATTCGGCGCCCCACCGCCGCGCCATCGGCGAGCATTGCCGCGCCGCCGGCGTCACGCTCGCCAGCCATGACGACGCGACGCTCGCCCATGTCGACGAGGCGGTTGAGGACGGCGTGCGGCTGGCCGAGTTCCCGACCTCGGTCGAAGCCGCCCGCGCCTCTCACGAGGCCGGCATGAGCGTCCTGATGGGCGCGCCCAACGTTGTTCGCGGCGGCTCGCATTCCGGCAACATCGCCGCGCGCGATCTCGCCGAGGCGGGCATTCTTGACGTTCTGTCGTCGGACTACGTGCCGTCGAGCTTGCTGCAGGCCGCGTTCCGGCTGGCCGAGGAGGTCGAGACGATTTCGCTGCCGCAGGCCGTCGCGCTCGTCTCCGCCACGCCCGCCCGCACCGTCGGCATGGACGATCGCGGCCAGATCGAGACCGGCCGCCGCGCCGACCTGATCCGCGTCGACAACATGGCCGGATTGCCGGTCGTTCGCTCCGTCTGGCGCGAGGGCAGGCGCGTCGCATGATGCCCACAAGTCCGATCGGGGGCGGCTCGTTCATCGCCGTCGTCGGCCCGAGCGGCGCCGGCAAGGATTCCGTCATGCGCTTCGCCCGCGAAGCGCTGGCGGATGACCCGCGCGTCCATTTCATCCGCCGCGTCATCACCCGCCCGCACGATGAAGTCGGCGAGGACCACCAGCCTGCCGACGACGCAACCTTCGACGCGATGCGCGACGATGGACGCTTCGCGCTCAACTGGCAGGCGCACGGCAACAGCTACGGCATCCCCGTCGCCGCCGACGCGATGGTGGCGCAAGGCCACGTCGTGATCGCCAATCTGTCCCGCACGGTGCTTGCCGATCTTCCCCGCCGCTACCGGCGCCCGCTGGTCGTCGAGATCACCGCCGCCCCGGAAATCCTCGCCCGCCGCATCGCCATGCGCGGACGCGAGAGCGAGGCGGAAATCGCGAACCGCCTCGCTCGCAAGGTCGCGGCCGAGCCCTTCCCCGGCACGGTCGTCATCGACAATGGCGGCCGTCTCGAAGATGCTGGCCGCGCCTTCGCCGATCTGATCGGCCGCGAACTGCCCTGACTTACTCGTCCGGCGCCACGAACGCCCGCAACAGCTCGAACTGCCCCCGCGCCATCGCCCGCCCGTCGATGGTCCGCAAGCCGCACGCCCGGGCCGCGGCGAGAAAACGTGTCACCGCCGGTTCGGTGATGGCGTCGGCGGCGAATGCGCCGGCCGGCAGCGTCGCGACCAGGTCGTCCGAAAACGCGCTGCCCGGCGCATGGTCCATGCCGAGCGGCGTCGCGTTGATCGCGATGTCGTAGCCGCCGAGGCTGTCGGGCAGGCTGGTGACGACCTCTATGCCGGTTCCGGCAAGCCGGCTCGCCAGCGCATCCACCTCGCCGTCCGCGCGCGACCAGATCGCCAGCTTGCGCCCGCCGCGCTGCGCGAATTCGAACGCGATCGCCGTCCCCGCCGCGCCCGCGCCGGCAAGCACCGCAGCCTTGCCGAGCGGCTCGAATCCCGCACCCCGCGCGCCATTCCAGAAACCCGCGCCGTCGGCCATGTCGCCGAAAAGGCGCCCGTCCGGATTGCGGCGCACGACATTGACGCTCTCGAGCGCCCGCGCCGTCGGCCCCGCTTCGTCGACCATCTTCAACAGCGCGCGCTTGTGCGGCAGCGTCGCGACGAAACCGTCGCAGTTTTCCGCCTCGCGCACCGTCGCGACGAAACCGGCAAGCGCCGCGACGCTCACCTCGAGCGGCACCATGACGCGGTCAATGCCCTGTTCGGCGAAGTATCGGTTGAACAGCAACGGCGAGCGCACCTGCGCGATCGGCGTCCCGATCATGAAGACGACGCGCGTCGCGGCCGTGACGGTGCGTTGGTTCATGGCAAAAAAATCCTCCTCCTGCTTGACGCCGATAGCCATAATCCATAACAGGCGAAATATTGAAGATTTTTTTGCGCGTTGGAGGAGAATGCGTGTTCGGGAGGAAAAACTCGGATTCCGATACGGTCGTTCGACTGCTTGCCGCGCAGGTGCGCCGCGACATCTCGATCGGCGTTCTGGCGCCTGACGCCAAGCTCAAGATCGACGAGTTGCGCCAGCGCTATGGCGGCTCGGCGCATTCCTTTCGCGAGGCGCTGACCCAGCTTTCCAGCGAAGGGCTGGTCGAGGCGAGCGCGCAGCGCGGCTTCCGCGTCGCCTCCGCCACGCAGACCGACTTGGAGGACATCACCCGCCTGCGCGCCGAGATCGAGACGCTCGGCCTCGGCTGGGCGATCCGGCATGGCGACCTGCGCTGGGAGGGCGAGCTGCTCGCCGCCTTCCACACCTATGCGCGCCTTTGCGCCCAGGCCGATGCCGACCGCTCCGCGCTCGCCATCGAGTGGGACGAGGCCGGCCGCCAGTTCCATGCGACGCTCGTTTCCGCCTGCCGCTCGCCGCGCCTGATCGAGTTCCAGGACCGGCTTCACACGCAAAGCCGCCGCTTCCGCTACGCCGCGCTGGTCGAGGGCCGGATCGACCTCTCGGCCGAGACGCACGCGCTGCGCAACGTCGTCGAGGCAGCCATCGCCCGCGACGCGGATGCCGCCTGCGCCGCGCTCTCGCACCACATTCTCGGCGTTCTCGGACGCTGAAATCCGGCCATCTCGGCCAAACGAAGAAAGCAACCGTCTCAGGGAGGAATATCATGCTTTCGATCACACGCAGGACCTTCGGCGCACTCGCTGCCGCCACCATGCTGATGGGCGCCGGCGCCGCCAGCGCCGAGCCGATCAAGGTCGGCATCCTGTCCTTGACCTCGCATTCGCCGTCGATCATCGCCGAAGGCAAGGGCTATTTCGACGAAGCCGGCCTCGAAGTCGAGTTCGTACCGTTCCAGGCCGCCCAGCCCATGGCCGTCGCGATCGCCTCGGGCGACGTCGATTTCGGCCTCACCGCCATGACCGCCGGCCTCGTCAGCCTTTCGGAGCGCGGCGCGGTCAAGATTATCGGCGGCGCGCTGCAGGAGACGGCCGAGATCGAGGGCCAGAAGATCCTCGTGTCCAAGGCCGCGCATGAAGCCGGCGTCACCACCCCGGCAGACCTCGAAGGCAAGCGTTTCGGCATCACGACCGCAGGTTCGTCCTTCCACTACATGGCGCACAAGATCGCCGACAAGGAAGGCTTCGAGCGCTCGACGATGGAGCTCGTGCCTCTCAACGGCGTACCCGCCGTCATCGCCTCGCTGCGCTCCGGCCAGATCGACGCCTGGTCGATCGTGCCGAACATCGCCTCCGGCCTCGTCAAGAGCGGCGACGTCTTCGAGATCGGCACCATCGCCGACTATGTCGAGGACTATCAGGTGACGACGATCTTCACCTCGACCGAGATCGCCGAGAACAATGGCGAACTCGCCGAGAAATTCCTCGCCGCCTTCTCCAAGGGCGCCGCCGACTACAACGCCGCCTTCGTCGACAAGACGATGTCGCAAGAGGACAGCGCCGCGATCGTCGCGATGATCCATGAATGGGTCTACACCGACCGCCCGCTCGCCGAGGCCGACCCGGCGATCCGCGCCGGCGCCATGCGCATCAACGAGGACGCGAAGCTGAACGTCGCCAGCATCGAGGACCAGCTCGAATGGTTCAAGTCCGAGAACCTCGTGCCGCAGGAAGCCTCGATCGAAAACCTGGTCGACACGAGCTTCGTCGAGACCTTCTGACCTCCCAAGGCTGCCGGCTCCGGGCGTCCGTGCCCGGGGCCGGCTCGACCCGAGGAGGCATCTGCCCAACCCGAGGAGCCGATCATGGATCTTGTGATCGACAACATCACGCATCGCTACGGCCAGACCGACGTGCTCGAAAACATCAATTTCGAGCTCAAGAGCGGTGAGATCGTCTGCATCATCGGCCCGTCGGGCTGCGGCAAGTCCACGCTCCTGCGCTTCATCGGCGGGCTGGAGCGGCCGACCTCCGGCCGCGTCCTGATCGCCGGCGAGCCGCCGGCCGGCTCGCTCAACCCGCTCACCTACATCTTCCAGGATTTCGCGTTGCTTCCCTGGCGCACGGTCGAAGGCAATGTCAGCCTCGTGCTCGAAGATCACGGCATTCGCGGCGGCAAGGCCGAAGCCATCATCGAAGACGTGCTTCGCCGCACCAAGCTGTCCGATTTCCGCAAGGCGTTGCCGCGCCAGCTTTCAGGCGGCATGAAGCAGCGCGTGGCCATCGCCCGCGCACTCTCGGTCAACCCCGCCGTCATGCTGATGGACGAGCCGCTTTCCGCGCTCGACAGCCAGACCCGCGAACTCCTCCTCGACGACCTCGTCGAACTGTGGTCGCGCGAAAAATTCTCCGCCTGCTACGTCACCCACAACCTGGCCGAGGCCGTCCGCCTCGGCCACAGGATCATCGTCCTGTCGCGCCGTCCCGGCCGCATCCGGCAGGTCGTCGAGATAGACATGCCGCTCGCCGAACGGGCCGGGCGCCTCGCCGAGCTGGAAGAGACCCAGCGTCACCTGTGGAACCTGATGCGCGACGAAGCGCGCGCCGCCGACATGGAGTTGGCCGATGTCGCTTGACACCATGAACCCGATCCATCCCGTCGAAGTCCCGCAGAAGCAGGTCATCGCGCCGGAAGGCGCAAAGCCCGTCCCCTTCCGCGGCGGCGGCTTCAAGACCCGCAAGTTCGGCTATGTCGGGCCGCTCGTCTTCATCGTCATCATCGCGATCTGGGAGTTCGGCTCGCAGTCCGGCATCATCAGCCCGATCGCGCTGCCCGCCCCGTCGGAGGCCTTCGGCGCCATCCAGGACCTGTTCCGAACCGGCCAGATCTGGACCCATCTCCAGGCGAGCCTCTACCGCTTGTCGGTCGGCTGGTTCTTCGGCTCGATGCTGGGCGTGACGGTGGGGCTTGCCATCGGCCTCTTCTCGGTCGCCCGCGCCGGCCTCTCGCCCATCGTCTCGGCGCTCTTCCCGATCCCCAAGATCGCGCTCCTGCCGCTCTTCATCGTCTGGTTCGGCATCGGCGAAGGCTCCAAGGTCGCGACGATCCTCTTCGGCACCTTCTTCCCGACGGTCATCGCCACCTATGGCGGCGTCGACAATGTCGACCGCAATCTGATCCGCATGGGCCAGTCCTTCGGCCTGTCGTGGCTGTCGATCGTGCGCAAGATCATCATCCCCGGCGCGCTGCCGGCGATCCTGTCGGGCTTCCGCATCTCCGCGTCGATCGCGATCGTGCTGCTCGTCGCGGCCGAGATGATCGGCGCGCAATACGGCATCGGCGCCTACATCCTGATGGCCGGCGCGATCTTCGCGACCGACCAGCTCATCGCCGGCGTCGCGATGCTCTCCATCCTCGGCCTCACCATCGGCTGGCTGATCGGCAAGGCCGAGCAGTATTTCCTCAACTGGCGCACCTGACGGACCTGACATGACCAAGCGAGTGGAAGCCGATTACGACGTCGTCGTGTGCGGCGGCGGGACGGCGGGCGTTGCCGCCGCCATCGGCGCGGCGAAGGCGGGCGCGAAGGTGTGCCTCGTCGAGAAATACGGCTTTCTCGGCGGCGCGGCGACGACCTCGCAGGTCTACGCCTATTGCGGCCTGTTCCAGCAGGGGCGCGAGCCGGTGAAGGCCGTCGGCGGCGTCGGCGAGGAGGTCGTCGGCGAACTGCGCCGGCACGGGCTCGACGGCGAAGCCTTCCGCTCGGAGACGACCGGAAACTGGATCGTCCTCCTCGACGGCGAAGTCCTCAAATTCGCGCTCGACAATCTCGTCCGCCGCTACGGCATCGACGTCAGGCTCCACACGCGTGTCGCCTCCGTCGCGCGCACGGCAGACAGACTCGAAGCCGTCACGCTCGCCGGCATGGGCGGGCGCAGCCGTGTCGTCGCCGAGGCCTTCGTCGACGCTTCGGGCGACGCCAATCTCGCCATGCTGGCCGGCATTCCGTTCCGCACCGGCGACGCCGAAGGCAAGCTCCAGGCGCTCACCATGCCGATCCGCGTCGGCGGCATCGCGCCCGATCTCGACATCGACCGCAAGGCGCTGCAGGCGGCCATCGCGCGCTACAACCAGGATGGCGCACACCCGATCCAGCGCACCGACGGCGGCATCATCATCCGCCTGCCGCTCTCGCACGACATGTGGTGGATGACCGTCGATGTCGCCCTGCCGGACCTCTCCTCCGAAAGCTTCACGGCAGCCGAGATGGAAGCGCGCGCCCGCGCCAACGACTATGTCGCCATGCTCAAGCGCGACATGCCCGGCTTCGAGCGCGCCTATCTCGTTGCCACCGGCCCCCAGATCGGCGTCCGCGAAACGCGCCACCCCGCCGCGCGCTACGAGATGACCGGCGAGGACGTGGTCTCCGGTCGACTGCGCGAGGACGGCATCGCCCGCGCCGCCTGGCCGATCGAGCTTCACGGCGAGGCCGGCAAGCCGAGCTACACCTCGATCGGCGGCAAGGGCTACTGCCACGTCCCCTACGATTCGATCCGCGCCAAGGGCCTCGACAATCTGTGGTATGGCGGCCGCGTCATCGGCGCCGATCCGCATGCCTATGGCTCGATCCGGGTCATGGGAACGGCCTTCGCCACCGGCCAGGCCGCCGGCGTCGCGGCCGCGGATCATGTCGATGGCGACCACCGCAACGATGCGCGCAGCGTCCAGGCGCGCCTCGCCGAACAGGGCGCGCTCGTCTAGCGCGTTATGCCGGCAGGCCCGTTTCGAATGTGACAGCCGCACCCTCGCAAGGGATACCTCTCCGACGTTTTGGTTAGGGAGGAAAGACCATGGGCGCGCGCAATCTCGAGGACGTGCTGCGGCAGAACGGCGACACGGTCGGTCTTCTGCGCAATTCGAAGATCGGCATGTATGTCTATCCGGTCGTCGCCGCCGAGTTCACCAACTGGCGCGACGAACAGCGCGCCTGGCGCGACAGCGCGGTGCTCTTCGACCAGTCGCACCACATGGCCGAGCTAATGGTGGAAGGCCCCGATGCCGGGCCGTTCCTCGAAAGCCTGTCGATCAATTCCTTCAATGGCTTCACCGTCGACAAGGCGAAGCACTACGTCCCGGTCGGCCCCTCGGGCCACGTCATCGGCGACGTCATCCTCTTCCACCTCGATGACAACCAGTATCTGCTCGTCGGCCGCGCGCCGACCGTCAACTGGGTCGAGTACAACGCGTCCCTCGGCAAGCACGACGTCAAGGTCACCCGCGATGACCGCTCGCCCTCGCGCCCCGACGGCAAGAAAGTCGACCGGCGCCACTACCGCTTCCAGATCCAGGGGCCGAACGCCACCGCCATCCTCGAAAAGCTGAATGGCGGCCCGATCCCCGAGATCAAATTCTTCAACATGGATCGCATCACCATCGCCGGCCGCAAGGTCCGCGCACTGCGCCACGGCATGGCCGGCGCGCCGGGGCTGGAAATCTGGGGGCCCTACGAGGAGAAGGACGAAATCCAGGCCGCCATCGTCGAGGCCGGCAAGGGCCACGACCTCTACCAGGTCGGCAGCCGCGCCTATTCGACCAACACGCTCGAATCCGGCTGGATTCCCTCGCCGCTTCCCGCCATCTATTCCGGCGACGAGATGCGCGCCTATCGCGAATGGCTGCCCGCCAACGGCTACGAGGCGACCGGCTCGATCGGCGGCTCCTACGTCTCCGACGACATCGAGGATTACTACACGACGCCCTATGAACTCGGTTACGGCTTCTACGTGAAGTTCGACCACGACTTCGTCGGCCGGCAGGCGCTGGAGAAGATGGACGCGAAGACGCAGCGCAAGAAGGTCACCTTCGAGTGGAACGACGAGGATGTGATGAAGATCATCCATTCTAGCTTCCGCAATGGCGAGCAGAACTACAAGTGGATCGACCTGCCACAGCCCAACTACGCCTCCTCCTCCTTCGACAGGGTTGAGAAGGACGGCAGGCTCGTCGGCCTGTCCATGTTCAACGGCTATTCCTTCAATGAGCGCGCCATGCTCTCGCTCGGCATCGTCGATCCCGATGTCAATGTCGGCGACGTGCTGACGCTCGTCTGGGGCGAGCCCGACGGCGGCACCGGCAAGACCTCGACCGAGCGCCACAAGCAGGCCGAGATCCGCGTTCGCGTCTCGCCCGTCCCCTATGCCCGCGAAGCGCGCGAGAACTACGTCGATAGCTGGCGCACCCGGGCAAGCTGAACCTCCAGTAGGCAAAGCTTATGCCGCCGGCCTGCCTTTCGATTGGCGGTTGCAGACCTTCCCCGATACGCCGAAACTGGGGTCCGGTGGCCGCGCCTGGCGGCCGGCCCAAGGGAGGAAAAAAGAATGAAGACGAAGATGATGTTCGCCACGATTCTGGCCGCCGGCCTGTCGTGGTCGGTGCACGCCGGAGCGCAGGAAACCGTCAAGATCGGCGTCATCCTGCCCTATTCGGGCCCGTTCGCGGACGCTGCCAACCAGTTGCAGGCCGGCATCGACCTCTACATCGCCAAGCACGGCAACGAGGTCGCCGGAAAGACCATCGAACTGGTCAAGAAGGACACAGGCGGCCCGGCCCCGGACGTCGCCCAGCGCCTCGCGCAGGAGCTCGTCGTGCGTGACGGCGTCGACATCATCGCTGGCTTCGCGCTCACCCCCGAGGCACTCGGCGCCGCGCCGATCGCGACCGAGGCGCAGAAGCTGATGGTCGTCATGAACGCCGCGACCTCGATCGTCACGGAGCAGTCCGAATACATCGTGCGCACGGGCGTCACCATCCCGCAGTTGAATACCGTCTTCGGCCAGTGGGCGTTCGAATCCGGCGTCAAGGAAGCCTATACGCTCGTCGCCGATTACGGCCCCGGCCACGATGCCGAAAAGGCCTTCGCCGCGGGCTTCACCGAGGCGGGCGGCACGATCGTCGGCGCCGACCGCACCCCGGTCGCCAATCCCGACTTCTCGGCCTTCGTCCAGCGCGTGCGCGATGCGAACCCGGAAGCCGTCTACATCTTCGTTCCGGGCGGCGCGCAGCCGGCCGCCATCGGCAAGGCGCTGGTCGACCGCGGCCTTGCCCCGCCGGAAACCAAGATCTTCGCGCAGGGCGAACTCACCCACCCCGAAGCGCTCGAAAGCATGGGCGACACGGCCAACGGCATCATCACCACCTACCACTACTCGCTCGAGCGCGATGATCCGCTGAACAACGAGTTCCGCGAGGCCTATCGCGAAGCCAATGGCGGCCGCTCGCCCGACCTGTTCTCGATCGGCGGCTATGACGGCATGCACCTGATCTACGAGGCGCTGAAGAAGACCGAGGGCGACACCTCCGGCGATGCGCTGATCGAGGCCGCGAAGGGCATGGCGTGGGACAGCCCGCGCGGGCCGATGTCGATCGACCCGGAAACGCGCGACGTCGTCCAGACCGTCTACATCCGCGAGGTGCAGGAGGTCGACGGCGAGTTGCAGAACGTCGTCATCCACGAAATTCCCGACGTGAAGGACCCGCTGCACGGCACGCAGTAAAGCGACCACGGACCGGGCCGGCGCCTAGATGACCAATCTCGTCATCGTCCTCTTCGACGGGTTCGCCTTCGGGATGCTTCTGTTCGTCCTGTCGGTGGGCCTGTCGGTGACGCTGGGCATGATGAACTTCATCAACCTGGCGCATGGCGCGTTCGGCATGCTCGGCGGCTACGTCACCGTGCTCGTCATGCGCCAACTCGGCCTGCCCTTCATCCTGGCGCTGCCGGTCGCGTTCCTCGCCGCCGCGCTCGCCAGCATCGTCATCGAACGGACCCTATTTCGCCGGCTTTACCGGGCCGGTGAACTCAACCAGGTCCTCTTCACCATCGGCATGGTCTTCGTCGCGACGGCGGCGGCGACCTATTTCTTCGGTACGGTCCAGCAGCCGATCCGCCTGCCCGCATGGCTGCGCGGCACGGTCGAGATCGGCGGTATCCGCTTCGGCACCTACCGCATCTTCCTCATCGCCATTGCGCTCGCCATCACCGCGCTGCTCGTCTTCGGCATCGAGCGCACGCGCCTCGGCGCGCAGATCCGCGCCGCCGTCGACAACCAGCGCGTGGCGCAAGGCCTCGGCCTCAATGTCGAACAGATATTCGGCATCACCTTCGCGCTCGGCAGCGGCCTTGCCGGCCTCGGCGGCGCGCTGGCGATCGAGATCGTCGGCCTCGACCCGTCCTTCGCGTTCCACTACCTCGTCTACGTCCTGATCGTCGTCTCCGTCGGCGGCCTCGGCTCCATCACCGGCTCCTTCGTCGGCGCCGCCCTCCTCGGCATCGGCGACGTCGCCGGCAAGTATTTCGTCCCCGAGATCGGCTCCTTCCTGATCTACCTCATCCTCGTCGCGATCCTCCTGTGGCGGCCGATCGGCCTGTTCGGAAGGCGGTGAGGGAGATGGTCATGCTCTACGGTGCCCCCCTCCGGCCTGCCGGCCATCTCCCCCGCAAGGGGGGAGATTGGCTAATCGCCAACCTCGACGCGCGTGATCTCCCCCCACGCGGGGGAGATGTCCGGCAGGACAGAGGGGGGCGCGACAGAGAGCTGCGTGATCACGGCATTGATCGCGGGTGTAACCGCCCATGACGCCCCTAACCACCACCGCCCACGCCTGGCTCGCCCGCCAGAGCCGCTGGTCGTATTTCGAGATCGCCTTCTGGCTGGCGACGCTCGTGCCGTTCTTCCTGTTCCCGACCTACCTGACCCTGGCAAGCCAGATCGCCATCGCCGCCCTCTTCGCCATCTCCGTCGACCTCATCCTCGGCTATGCCGGCATCGTCACGCTCGGCCATGCGCTGTTCTTCGGCCTCGGCGCCTATTCCGTCGGGCTTCTCAGCGCCAGGCTCGGCTGGGGCGAGCCGATTTCCGGTCTCCTCTTCGCCGGCGCGGTGGCCGGCCTCGTCGGCTTCGTGGCGAGCTACCTGATCGTGCGCGTCCAGCACCTCGCCTTGATCATGGTCACGCTCGGCCTCGGCTTCCTCGCCTACGAACTCGCCAACGCGATGACGTGGCTGACCGGGGGCACCGACGGCCTGCGCGGCGTCGACACCTGGGAAATCTTCGGCGCGTTCCGTTTCGACCTGTGGGGCTACACTGCCTACACCTATTCGCTCGTCGTGCTCTTCCTCGGCTTTCTCCTCAGCCGCACCATCGTCAACTCCTCCTTCGGCCTCGCGCTCCGCGGCATCCGCGAGAACGTCAAGCGCATGCCGGCGATCGGCTCGGACCATTCCTGGCATCTGCGCAAGATCTACACGATCTCCGCCGCGCTGGCGGGCGTTGCCGGCGGCCTCCTGACGCAGACAACCAACACGGTGGGCCTCGACGTCTTAAGCTTCCAGCGCTCGGCCGACGTGGTCGTAATGCTGATCCTCGGCGGCACCGGCCGGCTCTACGGCGCCATCCTCGGCGCCATCATCTTCATGATCGCGCGCGACCAGCTTGCCGGCATCAACCCGCAATACTGGTATTTCTGGATCGGGCTCCTCCTGATGGTCGTCGTGCTGTTCATGCCGAAGGGCATCCTCGGCTTCCTCGCCAGGCTCGCAGGAAGGCGCGGCTGATGGCGGACGCGCAGCCGATCATGCTCAGGACCGACGCGCTGCGGAAGAATTTCGGCGCGCTCAAGGTCGCGCGCGACGTCTCGCTCACACTGCCGCGCGGTTGCCGCTACGCGCTGATCGGTCCCAACGGCGCCGGCAAGACGACGCTGATCAACCTCATCACCGGCCAGCTCAAGCCCGATTCAGGCACCATCGAGCTCGACGGCGAGGACATCACCGCCGCACCGGCCGCTACCCGCGTGCGAAAGGGCCTCGCGCGCACCTTCCAGATCAACACGCTCTTTCCCGAATTGACGCCGATCGAGGCGGTGACGCTCGCTGTCAGCGAACGCGAGGCCGTCGCCGGCCAGTTCTGGCGCCGCCTGTCGACGCAGACCGAGGCGATCGACGAGGCCTTCGAAATCCTGATGCGCCTTCGCCTCGCCGACGTCGCGACGCAGCCGACGCGCACCCTCGCCTACGGCCAGCAGCGCCTTCTGGAAATCGCGCTGGCGCTCGCCACCCGCCCCAAGGTCCTGCTCCTCGACGAGCCTGCCGCCGGCGTCCCGAAGGACGAGAGCGCGATGCTCTTTTCGGTCATCGCCGGCCTGCCGGCGGACATTTCGGTGCTCTTCATCGAGCACGACATGAACATCGTCTTCCGCTTCGCCACCCGCATCATCGTCCTGGTCAGCGGCGGCGTGCTGGTCGAGGACACGACGGCGAACATCCGCACCGATGCGCGCGTGCGCGACGTCTATCTGGGGCACGGCGCGCATGGCTGAGCCGATCCTCGAGTTCCGGGACGTCAGCGCCGGCTACGGGTCCGGCATCGTGCTCGACCATGTCTCGTTTGCGGTGCCGGAAGGCGGCAGCCTTGCCCTTCTCGGCCGCAACGGCGTCGGCAAGACGACGATGATCCTGACCGCCATGGGCTTCCTGCCACTGACGGGCGGCAGCATCCATTTCCGCGGCCAGGACATCTCGCGCCTGCCCTCGCACAAGCGCGCGCGGCACGGCCTCGGCTGGGTCCCGCAGGAGCGCGACATCTTCCCCTCGCTCTCCGTCGAGGAGAACCTGACCGTCGCCGCCCGCTCCGGCCGCTGGACGCTCGACGCCATCTGGGACCTCTTCCCGCGCCTGAAGGAACGGCGCGGCAACATGGGCAACCAGCTCTCCGGCGGCGAGCAGCAGATGCTCACCATCGGCCGCACGCTGATGACAAACCCCGCCGTTCTCCTGCTCGACGAACCACTGGAGGGCCTCGCGCCGATCATCGTCGAGGAACTCACCGCCGCCATCCGCGCCATGGCGCAGAACGAGGGCATGGCGCTCGTCCTCGTCGAGCAGCACGCCGACGTCGCGCTCGCGCTGACGCAGGACGCCCTCGTCATCGAGCGCGGCACGGTCGCCCATCGCGCGAAGTCGCAGGCGCTCCTCGACGACCGCGCGACGCTCGACCGCTATGTCGGCATGAATCTCGATGTCGACGACGCAGCCTCCCGAAAGGCATGACCATGAGTGAACCCTGCTTCGACGTCGCCCATCTCGGCCATGTCGAACTCCTGACCGATAAATTCGAGGAAAGCCTCGATTTCTTCGTCAACGTCTACGGCCTGACGGAAGCCGGCCGCGAGGGCCCTTCGGTCTATCTGCGCGCCTGGGACGACTACGAGTTCCATTCCCTCAAGCTGACGGCATCGAACACCACCGGCATGGCGCACTGCGCCTACCGCACGTCGTCTGAGGCCGCGCTCGACCGACGCGTGGCCGTCATCGAGAAGATGGGCCTCGGCATCGGCTGGACCGACGGCGATCTCGGCCACGGCCGTTCCTACCGCTTCCATAGCTCGGACGGCCACGTCTTCGAGCTCTACTGGGACACGCACAAATACCAGGCGCCCGAAGCCGAACGTCCCGCCCTCAAGAACGTCGCCCAACGCTTCCACGCACGCGGCGCCGCGCCGCGCCGCATCGACCATTTCAATCTTCTGGCGACCGACGTGTCGAAGATCCGCGACTTCATGGTCGAGGCGCTCGGCAGTCGCGTGACCGAGATGATCCAGCTCGACAATGGCCGCATCGGCGGCTGCTGGTTCACGGTCAACAACAAGGGCTACGACATGGCCTGCACGGAAGATCATTCCGGCACGCGCGGCCGCTTCCACCATCTGACCTATGCCGCCGACCACCGCGACGACATCCTGCGGGCGGCCGACGTCTTCCTCGAAAACGGCGTCTTCATCGAAACCGGCCCGCATCGCCACGCCATCCAGGGCACCTTCTTCCTCTACGTCTACGAGCCCGCCGGCAATCGCATCGAGATCGCCAACGCCGGCGCGCGCCTCGTCCTCGACCCCGACTGGCAGACGATCGTCTGGACCGAGGCCGAGCGGAAAAAGGGCCAGGCTTGGGGCCTGAAGACGATCGAATCCTTCCACACCCACGGCACGCCGCCCGTCGCCAAAGGAGGCACCAAACCATGAGCACCGCCCTCGTCATCAGCGCCCACTCGGCCGATTTCGTCTGGCGCTGCGGCGGCGCGATCGCGCTCCACGCCGAAAAGGGCATCGACGTGACCGTCGTCTGCCTCTCCTATGGCGAGCGCGGCGAAAGCGCGAAACTGTGGAAGAATGCGGGCGCGACGCTTGAAGGCGTCAAAGCCGCCCGCCGTAAAGAGGCGGAAGCCGCCGCTTCTGCGCTTGGCGCAGCCGACATCCAGTTCTTCGATTGCGGCGACTATCCGCTCGAACTCGATCGCGACGCGAAATTCCGCCTCGTCGATGTCATCCGCAAGGTCCAGCCGGATTTCATGCTGTCGCACTCGATGGAGGACCCCTACAACACCGACCACCCCTACGCGACGCGCGTCGCGCTCGAATGCCGGATGATCGCGCAGGCCTGGGGTCACAATCCCGGCGAGAAGGTACTCGGCGCGCCGCAGCTTTATCTGTTCGAGCCGCACCAGACCGAACAATGCGCCTGGAAGCCCGACACGATCCTCGACATCACGCCGGTCTGGGAAAAGAAGAAGGCCGCCATCGAGTGCATGGAGGGCCAGCAGCATCTTTGGGACTATTACACCAACGTCGCGGAGAACCGCGCCAACCAGTTCCGGCGCAATTCCGGCGGCCAGGCCGGCGGGCGTGAGGCGAAATATGCCGAAGGCTTCCAGTCGATCTTCCCGCGCACCGTGGACGCGCTGTGATGACGAACGGTATTCGCGCCATGTGGATGCGCGGTGGTACGTCGAAGGGCGGCTATTTCCTCAAGGACGACTTGCCCGCCGATCCGGCGGCGCGCGACGCCTTCCTCCTGCGCGTCATGGGCTCGCCCGATCCCCGCCAGATCGACGGCCTCGGCGGCGCCGATCCGCTCACTTCCAAGGTCGCGGTCGTGTCGAAATCCGATCGGCCGGACGTCGATGTCGACTATCTCTTCCTGCAGGTTTTCGTCGACAAGCCCATCGTCACCGACGCGCAGAACTGCGGCAACATCCTCGCCGGCATCGGCCCTTTTGCCATCGAGCGCGGCCTCGTTGCGGCCGGTGATGGCGAAACGCGCGTGCGCATCTTCATGGAAAACACCGGCCAGATCGCCATCGCGACCGTGAGGACGCCGGATGGACGCGTCACCTACGCCGGCGACGCCCGCATCGACGGCGTCCCCGGCATGGCGGCGCCCGTTCCCATCGTCTTCAAGGACACCGCCGGCTCCTCCTGCGGCGCGCTCCTGCCGACCGGCAACGAGGTCGACACGATCGACGGCGTCGACGTCACCTTGATCGACAACGGCATGCCCTGCGTCGTCATGGCGGCCAACGATTTCGGCCTCACCGGCACGGAAACCCCGGCCGATCTCAACGCCAATGCGGAACTGAAGGCGCGCATCGAAGCGATCCGGCTGAAGGCCGGGCCGTTGATGAATCTCGGCGACGTCACGGAAAAATCCGTGCCCAAGATGACGCTCGTCAGCGCCGCGCAGGCCGGCGGCGCGATCTCCACCCGCACTTTCATCCCCCATGTCTGCCACCAGGCGATCGGCGTCTTGGGCGCCGTCAGCGTCGCCACCGCCTGCCTGCTCGAAAACGGCCCGGCAGCAAAAATCGCGAAGCTCCAACGCGCGCGCGACATGCTCATTTCCATCGAGCATCCGACCGGCGAATTCACCGTCACCGCGAGCCTCGACGACGACGGCAATCTGGCCGAAGCAGGCGTGCTTCGAACCGCGCGCAAGCTCTTCGACGGATTGGTCTACGACTGAGCCACTTCCCAAACGGCACGGCACCTGCCTAAATCCGCGCCATGTCGTCCTACCCCAATCTGCGCCATGTCCGGCTCTTCCAGTTCGCCGCCGAAACCAACTCGCTGACCCGCGCGGCCGAAGCTGTGCGCGTGTCGCAACCCGCCGCCTCGCAGGCCATCGCCAAGCTCGAAGGCCAGTTCGGCGGCGCGCTGTTCGAGCGGCGCGGCTCCGGCGTGTTCGTCACCGAGCGCGGCCGGCTTCTGACCGAGCGCGCCGCGCGCGCCCTGTCGCTGTTGCGCGAAGCCAACGAGCGTCTTGCGCGCCACGCCTCCATCGGCCGCGCCTTGGCGATCGACCTCCTGGAAACCCATGCCACCATCGCACATCTGCGCGCCGTCGCAGCCTTCGCTTCGACCAGCAGCTTCACCGCTGCCGCCCGCCGCCTGGAACAGGCCGAGCCCTCGGTCCAGCGCGCCGCGCGCGAACTGGAACGCATCGGCACGGTCCCGCTCTTCGAAGGCCGGCAGAACTCGATCCGCCTGACTGCGACCGGCACCATGCTCGCACGCGCGGCCAGCCTCGTTCTGCGCGAACTCGAAAACGCGCTGGAGGACGCCCGCGAACTCGACGGCCGCTTCACCGGCCGCGTCGTCATCGGCACCCTGCCCTTCGCCCGCACGCGCATCGTGCCGGAGGCCATCGTCGCATGGACCGGCCGGCGCCCGGCGGCGTCGGTGGAAATCGTCGACGGCTCCTACGACACGCTCGCCCATGCGCTCGCCATCGGCGAGATCGACATGCTGGTCGGCGCCCTGCGCTCCGCCTCGGAGGCGAAAGGTATCGCGCAGGAAGCGCTCTTCGACGATCCGCTGTCCGTCGTGGTGCGCGCCGGCCATCCGCTCGCCGCGCTGTCAAACGTCGCCTTCGACGACCTCCGCGCTTATCCATGGATACTACCGCGCAAGGGCACGCCCACCCGCGCGATCTTCGACGAATTGTCGGCGCGGCACGACCTCGCGCAATGCGGCAGCGGCCTGGTCGAGACCGGCTCGCTGGTCGCGCTGCGCGGCCTCCTCGTCAACTCCGACCGGCTGACGCTGATGTCGCGCCGCCAGATCGCCTACGAGGAGAACTCCGGCCTTCTGGTGCCGCTGAAGCTCTCTTTGCCAGCCACCGCGCGCCCGATCGGCATCGCCACCCGTCAGGGCTGGATGCCGACCACCCTGCAGGCCGAACTCCTCGACGCGCTGCGCGTCGCCGCAAAGTCGACCTAGCTGCGCAGTCCCGGCGCTTCCTGCCCGGTGCTGGCGACATATTCGGTATAGCCGCCGCCATAGGTGCGGATGCCGTCCTCGGTCAGTTCCAGAACCCGGTTCGACAGCGCCGCGAGGAAATGCCGGTCGTGGCTGACGAACAGCATCGTGCCTTCGTACTGCTTGAGCGCGGCGATCAGCATCTCCTTGGTGGCGATGTCGAGATGGTTGGTCGGCTCGTCGAGGACGAGGAAGTTCGGCGGATCGAACAGCATCTTCGCCATCACCAGCCGCGCCTTCTCGCCGCCCGAAAGCACGCGGCACTTCTTCTCGATCTCGTCGCCGGAAAAGCCGAAGCAGCCGGCAAGCGCGCGCAAAGGCGCCTGGCCCGCCTGCGGGAACTGGTCCTCCAGCGATTGCAGCACCGTGCGTTCGCCGTCGAGCACTTCCATCGCGTGCTGCGCGAAATAGCCCATCTTGACGCTCGGTCCCCGCGCCACCGAACCGTTGTCCGGATCGGCCGTGCCGGTCACGAGCTTCAGAAGCGTCGACTTGCCGGCGCCGTTGATGCCCATCACGCACCAGCGCTCGCGCCGGCGCACCTGGAAGTCGAGCCCGTCATAGATGGTCCGGCTGCCATAGCTCTTGGACACGTTCTTCAGCGTCGCGACGTCCTCGCCCGAGCGCGGCGCCGGCTGGAACTCGAAGCGCACCGTCTGGCGCCGCTTCGGCGGCTCCACCTTGTCGATCTTGTCGAGTTTCTTCACCCGGCTCTGCACCTGCGCTGCATGCGACGCGCGCGCCTTGAAGCGCTCGATGAACGCGATTTCCTTGGCCAGCATCGCCTGCTGCCGCTCGAACTGCGCCTGCTGCTGCAAGTCTGTCAGCGCGCGCTGTTCCTGATAGAAGGCATAGTCGCCAGAATAGGAAGTCAGCGAGCCCGCATCGATCTCCACGATCTTGTTGACGATGCGATTCATGAACTCGCGATCGTGCGACGTCATCAAAAGCGCGCCGTCGAAGCCCTGCAGGAAGGCTTCGAGCCAGATCAGACTTTCGAGGTCGAGATGGTTGCTCGGCTCGTCGAGCAGCATCACGTCGGGCCGCATGAGCAGGATCTTCGCGAGCGCGACGCGCATCTTCCAGCCGCCCGAAAGCTTGCCGACATCGCCGTCCATCATCTCCTGGCTGAACCCCAGCCCGGCCAGCACCTCGCGGGCGCGCCCATCGAGCGCATAGCCGTCGAGTTCGTCGAACCGTCCCTGCACCTCGCCGTAGCGGGTGATGATTGCGTCCATTTCGTCGGCCCGGTCCGGATCGCCCATGGCCGCCTCGAGTTCGGCCATCTCGGCGGCAAGCGCGCTCACCGGCCCGACACCGTCGATGACTTCCGCCACCGCGCTCTTGCCCGCCATGTCGCCGACATCCTGGCTGAAATAGCCGATCGTCACCCCGCGATCGATCGCGACCTGGCCTTCGTCCGGGTGTTCCTCGCCAGTGATCATGCGAAAGAGCGTCGTCTTGCCCGCCCCGTTCGGGCCGACGAGGCCGATCTTTTCGCCCTTCTGCAGTGCCGCCGACGCCTCGATGAAGACGATCTGCTTGCCGTTCTGCTTGCTGATATTCTCGAGACGTATCATTCCGGGGGAAACCTCGCGCGCGCTGGAGCGCGGCTGATACGCGAAGTGCGTCCCGCGCGAAAGGGCGGCACGATGGCGCAACGCGCGAACTGCGCCCGAAAGTTGCAAAATACCCCTTTGCGGCAGCCTGCGAGGGAGCAAGGGTCCGTTCCGGCTTGACTTGTCGGCCCGGCGGGTTATCGAACAAGTCTCGTCACATGAGATATCGACCAGACAAGAACAGTCAGTTTCCAGGGAGGAACGTGCATGCTCAATCGACCGACCAAGACCCTCGCCCGCATCGTCGGTGCTTCGCTCGTCATCGGCGTTGCCATGACCGGCGCCAAGGCGCAGGAATTCATCAACGTGCTGACGGGCGGCACGTCCGGCGTCTATTATCCGCTCGGCGTCGCCCTGTCGGAAATCTATGGCGAAGGCATCGAGGGCTCGCGCACGCAGGTCCAGGCGACCAAGGCTTCGGTCGAGAATCTCAACCTTCTGCAGCAGGGCCGCGGCGAAATCGGCTTCTCGCTCGGCGACTCGCTGGTCATGGGCTGGGAAGGCGACGAGGAAGCCGGCTTCCGCGAGCCGCTGACCAAGCTGCGCCGCATCGCCGCGATCTACCCGAACTACATCCAGCTCGTCTCGACCGCCGACAGCGGCATCGCCACGCTGGAAGATTTGCGCGGCAAGACGCTCTCGGTCGGCGCCCCGGCGTCCGGCACCGAGCTCAACACCCGCGCGATCCTCGAAGCGGCCGGCATGACCTATGAAGACCTCGGCCAGGTCCAGTATCTCCCCTTCGCCGAGTCGGTCGAGCTGATGAAGAACCGCCAGCTCAACGCCACGCTGCAGTCCGCCGGCCTCGGCGTCGCCTCGATCCAGGATCTGGCGACCACGAACCCGACAACCGTCGTCGAAATCCCGGCCGCGCTCGTCGAATCCATCGGCGCGCCCTATGCGCCGGGCGTCATCCCGGCCGGCACCTATGAGGGCCAGGATGCGGACGTACAGACGGCGACCGTCATCAACTACCTCGTCACCCACGAGGACGTCTCCGAAGAGACCGCCTACCAGATGACGAAGCTGCTCTTCGAAAACCTCGACCGCATGGTCTCCTCGCATTCGGCCGCATCGGCCATCGCACTGGAAAACGCCGTCGACGAGAACCCGGTGCCGCTGCATCCGGGCGCCGAGCGCTACTACCGCGAGCAGGGCCTGATCCAGTAAGGATCGCTCTGGCGCGACAGACTGCCAGACTTGACGCATCCGTTGGCGGGGACGTGCCCCGCCGGCGGATTTTTCGATGAAGCGGGCTTGACGCCCGCGATGGGGAGAGGTCACCCGACATGACGAAGAACACCGAACTTGCCGGCAGCGAAGCCGAGAACCGGCTCGGCGACGCGCCGCTGGCCGCGGCTGCGGAAACGCCGTCCGCCGCGCCCGTCGATCCCGAGCACGGCCTGCCGTCCGGCTTCGGCATCGGCTTCGCCGGCAAGGTCGTCTTCGGCATCGCCATCGCGTTCTCGGTCTTCCAGCTCTGGGTCGCTGCCTTCCACTCGATCCCGAGCCAGGTCGTGCGCTCCATGCATGTCGGCTTCGTGCTTCTCCTCGGCTTCACGCTGATCGCCAACCTGACCGGCGGCGGCATGATCAAGAAGACGATCCTGTGGGCAATGGGCATCGTCGGCTTCGGCATCGGCTGCTATTACTGGGTCTTCTACGACGACCTGATCCTGCGCGAGGGCGGCTTCCTCCTGACGCAGGACCTGATCGTCGGCGGCCTCCTGATCGTCCTCGTCTTCGAGGCCACGCGTCGCCTGATGGGCGCGGCGCTGCCGATCATCGCCGGCATTTTCCTCCTCTACGGCCTCTTCGGCGAATACGCGCCGGGCGTCCTTGCCCATCGCGGCTATGACTGGGACCAGGTGATCGGCCAGCTCGGCTTCGGCACGGAAGGCATCTACGGAACCCCCGTCTACGTCTCGTCGAGCTACATCTTCCTCTTCATCCTGTTCGGCTCGTTCCTCGAGCAGGCCGGCATGATCAAGCTCTTCACTGACGTCTCGCTCGGTCTCGTCGGCCACACTAGGGGTGGTCCGGCCAAGGTCGCGGTCGTCTCCTCCGCCTTCATGGGCACGATTTCCGGCTCGGGCGTCGCCAACGTCGTCACCACCGGCCAATTCACCATCCCGCTGATGAAGCGCTTCGGCTACAAGCCCGCCTTCGCCGGCGGCGTCGAGGCCGTCTCCTCGATGGGCGGGCAGATCATGCCGCCGGTCATGGGCGCGGTCGCTTTCATCATGGCCGAGACGCTGAACATCCCCTATGCGCAGGTCGTCATTGCCGCGATCATCCCCGCCTGCCTTTACTTTTTCTCCGCCTTCTGGATGGTGCATCTGGAAGCCGGCAAGCGCGGCCTGCTCGGCATGCGCAAGGAAGACACCCCGAGCGCCCTCGGCGCGCTCAAGGTCGGCTGGTATCTGCTCATCCCGCTCGGCGTCCTCGTCTACCTGCTCTTCACCGGCTTCACGCCGCTCTTCGCAGGCACGATGGGCCTCGCGCTCACCGCCGTGCTCATCCTCGGCGGCGCGATCGCGCGCGGCCTGCCCAGTCAGTCGCTCCGCTATCTTTACTGGGTGCTGCTCGGCCTCGTTTGCGCATCCTTCTTCCGCTACGGCGTCAACGTGATCATCTGGACCATCGCGGCGCTCGTCCTCGTCAACTTCTTCGTCAAGGGCGGCCGCGAGACGCTCGCCGCCTCGCGCGACGCGCTGGCCGAAGGCGCCAAGAACGCCCTGCCGGTCGCCATTGCCTGCGCCATGGTCGGCGTCATCATCGGCGTCCTCAGCCTCACCGGCTCGGCCTCCACCTTCGCGTCCTTCATCGTGCGCATCGGCGAACAGAGCCTGTTCCTGTCGCTGGTGTTGACGATGCTCACCTGCCTCGTGCTCGGCATGGGCATCCCGACCATCCCGAACTACATCATCACCTCGTCCATCGCCGGCCCGGCGCTGCTCGAACTCGGCGTGCCGCTGCTCGTCAGCCACATGTTCGTGTTCTATTTCGGCATCCTGGCCGACCTGACGCCGCCGGTCGCGCTCGCCGCCTTCGCGGCCGCGCCGATCGCCAAGGAATCGGGCATGAAGATCGGCATGCAGGCGGTCAAGATCGCGCTCGCCGGCTTCGTCATCCCCTATATGGCGGTCTACACGCCGGCGCTGATGATGCAGTCCGGCAGCGCGCTCGAGGCCGCGATCGGCTTCTGGCCCGCAGTCGTCTACATCACCATCAAGACCGTTTTCTCGATCACGCTCTGGGGCGCGGCCGCCATCGGCTTCCTGTTCGCGCCGCTGAACTGGCTCGAGCGGTTCCTGGCGATGGTCGCGGCCTTCACCATGGTTCTCGCCCTGCCCATCACCGACGAGTTCGGCTTCGGGCTCGGCTTCGCGCTTGTCGCCTATCACTGGTGGCGCACGCGCACAGCGCGCAGCGCGGCGACGGCCGCATGAACCTGTGCATCGAGGCGGCGGGAACCATCGTCGCCTTGGCGCTTCAATCCTTCACGCTCTCCTGGGATCATTCGGTCGAGAAGATCGAATGGTCCGAAAGCTGGAGCGTGACGGACGCGGGCCTCGTCCTGGAAGAGGCCTCGGTCGAGGGAACCGGCGCCGGCATGGAGTTCCCTGAAGGCGCCGTCCTGCGCGACGGCGCCTGGCACTATCGCCCGAACCTGCCGCCACTTCCCGAACTCGTCCTGTCGGATGCCGGCCGCGGCGCGGACTGGACGCTGTGCGGGCCGGACGGGCGCTGCCGGCAGCTTTCGCAGCTCGTGCCGGCCTCCGGCTCCATCATCCGCCTCTCCCCATGCACCCGCGGCGAAAGCGAACCTTGACCGGCCCGTCAAAACAATGCCTTGCTGCCCTGATGAATGACACCAGCGTCACGATGTCAGGCCAATCGACGGCAATCCGGTGAACGAGCACAATCCGCAACGTCCCCCGAAGGAACAGAGCTGGCTCGGGCCCACGGCCTCCGGCCGCGTCGCGCTCGTGCCGCCGCTGTCTGCCGCGCGCTGGCTGCTTGTGCTCGTGGTCGCGGCCGGCATCTATTTCTTCCATGGTTTCCTGGTGCCCGTGCTGGCGGCGCTCGTCATCGGCTTTGCGAGCTGGCCGCTCTATCGCCGCCTGCGCGACAATGCCGGCGGCTCCAACATCCTGGCGGCCTCGCTCGCCATCCTGCTCATCGTCACCTTCCTCGTCGTGCCGATCATCATGGCCGTCAGCTATGCGGCCAACGAGATGCGCGAATGGTTCTTCTGGGCCGTCGAGACCAATCGCACGGGCAGCGCGACGCCGGATTGGATGGCGGCGCTACCCGCCGTCGGCGGCTGGATCGACGAGCAATGGGTGCGCTATATCGGCCATCCGGGCGCGATCGGCGAACTCGTCCAGCTCGTCTCCGGCGCCAATATCGGCAACATCTACCGTGCGGTTCTTGCCGCAGGCGGCGGCCTGTTCGAGCTGTTCCTCAACCTGCTCTTCATGCTGATCGCGCTGTTCTTCATCTATAAGGACGGCGAGCGCTTCGTTGGCCAGGTCGACCGGATCGGCGAACGCATCCTGCCGACCCGCTGGGGCCGCATCTCCCGCGTCGTCCCGGCGACCATCTCGTCCACCGTCACCGGCATGACGCTGATCGCCATCGGCGAGGGCATCGTGCTCGGCATCGCCTACTGGATCGCCGGCGCGCCCTCGCCCGTCACGCTCGGCGTCATCACAGGCGTCATGGCGCTCATCCCCGGCGGCGCGCCGCTCTCCTTCAGCCTGGTCTCGATCTACCTGATCGCCTCGGGCTCGCCGCTCGCCGGCGTCGCGCTCTGGGTCTGGGGCTCGGTCGAACTCTTCATCGTCGACAAGACGCTGCGCCCCAAGCTCGTCGGCGGGCCGATCAAGCTGCCCTTCCTGCCGACCTTCTTCGGCCTCATCGGCGGCGTGAAGACGATGGGCTTCGTCGGGCTCTTCATCGGCCCGGTGCTGATGGCGCTCCTGGTCGCCATCTGGCGCGAATGGGTGCGCGAACTGGAGCTGACCGACCCGGTCGCCGAGACCGTGCCGCCGGATTCGCCCCATGCAACCCCGCCGGCAACCACACTAGGCTGATTCAGTCCACAGCGTCTGCCGCCGCACTGGACGCGGCACGATGGAAGAAGAACGCCCCCACGAGCGGGAACACCAGCGCAGACATCAGCGCATAGCGCAGTGATTCCCCGTTGGCTTCGCCGAAGCCTTGCGCGATCAGCGCATCGCTGACGAGGCCGACCAGCGCCGGCGCAAGTCCGTAGGCGACGAGCGAGGAGGCGAGGACCGCAAGCGCCACCATCGTCCCGCGCAGCGACGCATCCGCCACCACCATGATGCAGGCGAGCGACGGCCCGAGGCTCGTTCCGGCGACGAGGAAGGCGAAGAAGAGGATCGTGTACGCCGCCGATGCGCTGCCGGCGAGGTAGAACGCGGCCAGCAGCGGCACGGAGACGACGGTAGCCAACGCCGGCCACCAGAATTCCCACAGCCGGTTGCGCTTGCGCAGTGCGTTGACGACGATGCCGCCGGCAAGCGTCCCGATGACGAGGCCGACACCGAGGCTCGCCCCGCCATAGGTGCCCACTTCGGCCGCGCTCGCGCCGTGCGCGCGCTGCAGGAAGGCCGGTATCCAGTTGGCGACGCCGACGGTGACCAGCACCATCGGCGTGCCGATCAGAAGGCTGCGCGCGGTGCGCATGCCAAGCAGATGGCGGATCGCGCGCGACCAGGGAACCTGGCTGGAAACGACCTTGTCGAACGCGCCGCGCTTCGGCTCGCGCCCGAGCAGGAAGACCAGCGGCGCGACGATCAGGCCGGGAATGGCAAAGAGGAGGAAGGCCGTTCGCCAGCCATAGGCCTGCGCGAGATGCCCGCCGACGACGAGCCCGATGAACGTCCCGAGCGTGCCGACGCCGGCGAAGACCGACAGCGCCAGCGCCCGCCGTTCCGGCGGAAAGTAGTCGGCGATGATCGACTGGCCGCAGGGCGCGCAACCCGCCACGCCAACGCCGACCATGGCGCGCGCGGCGAACATGTGCCCGAACCCGGCCGCATAGCCGCAAAGTGCCGACGCCGTGCTCCAGAAGGCGAGCGCGCCGGAAATCAGCTTCACGCGGTTGCGCGTGTCGGCAAGCCTGCCCATCACCAGCCCGAAAGCCCCGTAGAGCACCGCAAAGGCGACGCCACTGACGATGCCCATCTGCGAATCCGACAGCGCGAGGTCGACCTTGATCGCCTCGAGCATGACCGAGAAGAGCACCCGGTCCATGAAGTTCATGAGGTTGATGACGGCAAGGACCGCGAGCATCGCATAGGCGATGTTGAGCCGCCCCGGACGCGCCGTGCCGGATCGTTGGTCGAGTTCGGCAGAAACCAGTGCCATGTCGTTCTCCCGCCCGGCGCCCCAGCCGGAATGAAGCTGTCGTGCCGCTTCTTTTCGAGCAGGCATCGAACAGAGCAAGCCAGCGATGCTTTAAGGAACGCTGAATTACCGACGGCGGATGCGAAAACGGCGGGCTTTCGCCCGCCGTGGTCAATTTCGCATTAACGAAGGCTCGACAAGGGTGCGTCGAGGCTCGGGGATGGGCGAGTCGAACATGGCGGATTTCGAGAACCGAAGCGGAGTGTACGTTTGGGTACACTAGCACCGGAAGCGCAGAAAGTCGTCATGTGCAGGCCGCCCAGGCCCGAACATCGGCGTGCCCTAGACGGCGTCCTGCAGCGTCGCGAGCTGCGAGATGAGCTGCTCGGCCTTGGAGCGCTGGTCGTCGTCCTTGGCGTCGTCGAGGTCCTCGCGTGCGTCCTGGATGCGCTGGGCGATGTCGTCCTTGTTGACGTCCGCAACCGCGATCGCGGATTCGGCGAGCAGCGTGCAGCCTTCCGGCAGGATGTCGGCGAAGCCGCCGAACACCACGTAGCGGTCCTCGCGCCCTCCGCCGAACTGCACCCGCACGACGCCCGGCTTGATCGTCGTCATCAGCGGCGCATGGTTGGCCATGACGGTCAACTCACCCTCGGTGCCGGGGATGACGACAGCCTCGACCTCTTCGGAGACGAGCAGACGCTCCGGCGAGACGAGTTCGAACTTGAAAGTTTGTGCCATGTCAAACCGAGTGAACAGTGAATGGTGAATGGTGAATGGTCATCGCCATTCGACTATTCCGACACTCACTATCCCCTACGCTCCATTCACTATTCACCATTCACCATTCACTGCGATCAGGCAGCTTCGGCGGCGAGCTTCTTGCCCTTCTCGACGGCTTCCTCGATGGAGCCGACCATGTAGAAGGCCGCTTCCGGCAGGTAGTCGTATTCGCCGGCGACGAGGCCCTTGAAGCTCTTGATTGTGTCGGCGAGGTCGACCAGCTTGCCCGGCGCGCCGGTGAAGACTTCGGCGACGAAGAAGGGCTGCGACAGGAAGCGCTCGATCTTGCGGGCGCGGGCGACGGTCAGCTTGTCCTCTTCGGAAAGCTCGTCCATACCCAGGATCGCGATGATGTCCTGCAGCGACTTGTAGCGCTGCAGCGTCTGCTGCACCGAACGGGCGACCGAATAGTGCTCTTCGCCGACGATCTGCGGGTCGAGCATGCGCGACGTGGAGTCGAGCGGATCGACGGCCGGGTAGATGCCCTTCTCGGCGATCGAGCGGTTCAGCGTCGTCGTCGCGTCCAAGTGGGCGAACGACGTTGCCGGAGCCGGATCGGTCAGATCGTCGGCAGGCACGTAAATCGCCTGAACCGAGGTGATCGAGCCCTTGGTCGTCGTGGTGATGCGTTCCTGCAGCGCGCCCATGTCGGTCGCGAGCGTCGGCTGGTAGCCCACGGCCGAGGGAATGCGGCCGAGCAGCGCCGACACTTCCGAGCCCGCCTGCGTGAAGCGGAAGATGTTGTCGACGAAGAACAGAACGTCCTGGCCCTGGTCGCGGAAATATTCGGCGACGGTCAGGCCCGTCAGGCCTACGCGGGCGCGCGCACCGGGCGGCTCGTTCATCTGGCCGTAGACGAGCGCGGCCTTGGAGCCTTCGCCGCCGCCCTTCTTGTTGACGCCCGATTCGATGAACTCGTGATAGAGATCGTTGCCCTCGCGGGTGCGCTCGCCGACGCCGGCGAACACCGAGTAACCGCCATGCGCCTTGGCGACATTGTTGATCAGTTCCTGGATCAGAACCGTCTTGCCGACGCCGGCGCCGCCGAACAGGCCGATCTTGCCACCCTTGGCGTAGGGCGCCAGGAGGTCGATGACCTTGATGCCGGTGACGAGGATTTCGGACTCGGTCGACTGCTCGATATATTCGGGAGCCGGCTGGTGGATCGCGCGGGTCGTGGTCGCGCCGAGCGGGCCTTCCTCGTCGATCGCCTCGCCGATCACGTTGATGATGCGGCCGAGCATTTCGGGGCCGACCGGCACCGAGATCGGCGCGCCGGTGTCCTTGACCGGCTGGCCGCGGACGAGGCCTTCGGTCGAGTCCATGGCGATCGTGCGCACGGTGTTTTCGCCGAGATGCTGGGCGACTTCGAGAACCAGGCGCTGGCCGTTATTGTCGGTCTCGAGCGCGTTCAGGATCGCCGGCAGGTGATCGTCGAAGGCAACGTCGACGACGGCGCCGATGACCTGGCGGACCGTGCCGGTCGCGCCCGATGCGGCAGGCGTGGCCGCCGAGATATTGGTAGCTGCTTTAGCCATCGTAATGAGCCTCTTTCTTCACGGCGCCTGAAAAGACGCCCGGTCGATTACAGCGCTTCCGCGCCGGAAATGATTTCGATCAGTTCCTTGGTGATCTGCGCCTGGCGCTGACGGTTGTAGGTGATCGAAAGCTTGTTGATCATGTCGCCGGCATTGCGCGTGGCGTTGTCCATCGCCGTCATCTTGGCGCCCATCTCGCCGGCGGCGTTCTCGAGCAGCGCCCGGAAGATCTGCACCGAGATGTTGCGCGGAATGAGGTCGCCGAGGATCTCGCTCGCGTCCGGCTCGTATTCGTACACCGCGTTGACGCCGGCCTGGTCGGCCGAAGCTTCCGGTGCGACCGGCGCCGAAGCCGGAATGATCTGCTGCGCGGTCGGGATCTGGCTGATCACCGACTTGAACTGCGAATAGAACAGCGTCGCAACGTCGAATTCACCCTGGTTGAAGAGCTGGATGACCTTGCGCGCGATCTGGTCGGCATTGGCAAAGCCCACCTGCTTCACGTCGCGCAGTTCGATGCGCTCGATGATCAGATTGGCGTAGTCGCGGCGAAGGATGTCGTAGCCCTTCTTGCCGACGGTGATGATCTTGACCGTCTTGCCCTCGGAGAGAAGCCGGCGGACATGCTCGCGGGCAAGGCGCGCGATCTGCGAATTGAAGCCGCCGCAAAGCCCGCGCTCGGCCGTCGCGACGACGAGCAGGTGCACGTCGTCCTTGCCGGTGCCCGCCATCAGCGCCGGCGCGTCGGCGCCGTCGACGGCAGCCGAGATGTTCGCCAGAACCGTCGCCATGCGCTGCGAATAGGGGCGCGCGGCCTCGGCGGCTTCCTGGGCGCGACGCAGCTTCGCCGCGGCGACCATCTGCATCGCCTTGGTGATCTTCTGCGTCGCCTTGACCGAGGCGATGCGGTTACGAAGGTCTTTCAGTGAAGCCATGCGGCAATCTCTGCTTTCTCGTCAAAGGCCTCAGGCGAACGACTTGGCGAACTTGTCGATTTCCGCCTTGAGCTTGCCGCGCAGGTCGTCGCTGAGCGCCTTCTCCTTGCGGATCTGGTCGAGCACGTCCTTGCCTTCCGAGCGCATGTGCGACAGGAGGCCCTGCTCGAACTTCGAGACGTCGGCGAGCGCGATCTTGTCGAGATAGCCCTGGACGCCGGCGAAGATCACGGCGACCTGCTCTTCCGTCTTCAGCGGCGAGAACTGCGGCTGCTTCAGGAGTTCGGTCAGGCGCGCGCCGCGGTTGAGGAGGCGCTGCGTCGAGGCGTCGAGGTCGGAGCCGAACTGCGCGAACGCGGCCATCTCGCGATACTGCGCGAGTTCGCCCTTGATCGAGCCGGCAACCTGCTTCATCGCCTTGATCTGCGCGGCCGAGCCGACGCGCGACACCGACAGGCCGACGTTAACGGCCGGGCGGATGCCCTGGAAGAAGAGGTTGGTCTCGAGGAAGATCTGGCCGTCGGTGATCGAGATCACGTTGGTCGGGATGTAGGCCGAGACGTCGTTGGCCTGCGTCTCGATGACCGGCAGCGCGGTCAGCGAACCCGAGCCCAGCTCGTCGTTCATCTTCGCCGCGCGCTCGAGAAGGCGCGAGTGCAGGTAGAAGACGTCGCCCGGATAGGCTTCGCGGCCGGGCGGACGGCGCAGCAGCAGCGACATCTGGCGGTAGGCGACGGCCTGCTTGGACAGATCGTCATAGGCGATCAGGGCGTGCTTGCCGTTGTCGCGGAAATACTCGGCCATGGTGCAGCCGGCGAACGGCGCCAGGTACTGCATCGGAGCCGGGTCGGACGCCGTCGCCGCGATGATGATCGAGTATTCGAGCGCGCCGCGCTCCTCGAGCACTTTGACGAGCTGCGCGACGGTCGAGCGCTTCTGGCCGATGGCGACATAGACGCAATAGAGCTTCTGGCTCTCGTCGTCGCCCTGGTTCAGCGGCTTCTGGTTCAGGATCGTGTCGAGGATGATGGCGGTCTTGCCGGTCTGGCGATCGCCGATGATCAGCTCGCGCTGGCCGCGGCCGACCGGGATCAGCGCGTCGATGGCCTTGAGGCCGGTCGACATCGGCTCGTGAACCGACTTGCGCGGGATGATGCCGGGCGCCTTGACGTCGACACGCTTGCGCTCGATGCCTTCGATCGGGCCCTTGCCGTCAATCGGGTTGCCGAGGGCGTCGACGACGCGGCCGAGGAGGCCCGGGCCGACGGGAACGTCGACGATCGCACCGGTGCGCTTGACGGTGTCGCCTTCCTTGATGTCGCGGTCGGCGCCGAAGATGACGACGCCGACATTGTCGGCTTCGAGATTGAGCGCCATGCCGCGGATGCCGCCCGGGAACTCGACCATCTCGCCCGCCTGGACGTTGTCGAGGCCGTAGACGCGCGCGATGCCGTCGCCGACGGAGAGAACCTGACCGACCTCGGAGACCTCGGCCTCACGGCCGAAATTCTTGATCTGGTCCTTGAGAATTGCGGAAATTTCCGCGGCGCGGATGTCCATCAGCCGACCTCTTTCAGTGCAAGCTTGAGCGAATTGAGTTTAGTCTTGAGCGACGTGTCGATCTGGCGCGAGCCCATCTTGACGACGAGACCGCCGAGGATCGAGGGGTCGACCGTGAGGTTGACCGTCACGTCCTTGCCGGCAACGCTCTTCAGCGCCGCCTTGAGTTCCTTTTCCTGCGCCGCCGAGAGCGCATGCGCCGAAATCACGTCGGCGGAAACCTCGCCGCGCGCCTCGGCCGCGATCCTGGCGAACGCCGCGATCATGCCCGGCACGGCGAAGAGCCGGCGGTTCTGCGCGACGACGCGCAGGAAGTTGCCGACGAGGCCCTTGATGCCCGCCTTGTCGAGGATCGCCGAGATGGCGCGAAGCTGGTCTTCGGCCGAGAAGACGGGGCTGGAGACGAGGCGCTTCAGGTCGTCGCTCTCGTCGAGCATGGCGGCGAAGCGGCCGAGTTCTTTCTCGGTTTCGGCGACGGAGTTCTCGTCCTTCGCCAGTTCGAACAGCGAGCGCGCGTAGCGCTGCGAAACACCTGAGATCATCGAGCCGGACTGTGCCACGAGGTGTGTTTTCTCTTCATCTGGAAGGCAGCAAATTCAAACACCGGGGCAAATGCCCGGCTAAATCGCGGACCTCGTTGAAAATTTCCCCGGAACGCGCGGGCAGGCCGCCTCCCCCGGTCAAAAGTCGATTGCCGTCTAGCACACGCTTTGAGGACTCGCAACACGCCTTGCCGGGCGGTTTTTGGCCGTTTTGTCGCAGTTCGAAAGGATCAGCCGACGAAGCCGAGCGCAAAGGCGAGCGGCAGTCCCGCAAGCACGATCTCAATCGCCAGGACGAACCAGTTATAGGCCGTGTTCCCGCGGTCCGACAGCATCGAAACGACCCGCCCGAACGCCGTCAGCGCCCACGACGCGCCGAGCGTCAGGTAGAGGAGCGGCTGGGCGAGCAGGATGCAGCAAAGCCCGACGCCGAGATAAAACCCCGACATCGTCGCCCGCGATTCGGCCACCGCCTCTGGATGGTTCGGCGCGGTCTGCAACCGCAGCACCTTTAGCGACAGCCGCGGCGCGAACAGCGTCACCAGCCCGAACAGGACGGTCACCGCCGCCGACGACCAGGCCAGCCACTCGCCCTGCGAATACGGCCACGGAAATGCGAGTTCCATTGAGACAACCTCTGATGTGAATGACGGCTGAGTTCATAGGATTTGGTCGGTCCGCTTGGCCGACCTAAATCCAGTTGCGCTTGAGATACTCTTCGAACATGGGAACCGTGAAGGCAATGTCTCCATGTGCGGGACTGTAGATCATTCCCTTGCTGATGATCTTTGCCCGGCGCGGCCCAAGGCTCTGGACGTTCTCGCCAAGTCGGTCGGCGACATCGGAAGATCGGTATGGCCCTTTGCCCAGATGTGCCATGGCGATCACGTATTCGCGCTCTTTGGGTGTAAGCCTGTCGAACCGAACCTTGAAGAAGCCCTCGTCGAGGCGGCGAAGCGCCGCTTGCGATGCGCTGGCAACGTCTTCGCTGTCGATCGGCGAAGCGTCGGCGGCATTCCAGGTTTGATATCCCCATTCCTGCAGGAAATAGGGATATCCATGCGTTTTGCCGACGATCTGTGCAAGCGCTTCGGGCGAAATGGATTCGCCTTCCTTTTCGATAGGCTGGCGGATGGCGTCCTCGGCGGCTTCGTCGGAGAGCGGCCCGATTGCTGGGTATGCGAACAGCCGCTCAGCGTAGGATTTGGCATCGCCGGACAGCGCCGCCACCTGCGGCAATCCCGCACCGAAAAACATGACCGGAAGGTTCTTCTGATTGATCCGATGGATTGCAACGATCACCGCGCCATATTCGGTCTCGTTGAGATATTGCACCTCGTCGATCAACAGCGTCCATCCCCGCCCGGCAGCTTGTGCGGCGGCGCCAATCCGCAGGAAGAGGTCCGACAGGTCGTATTCCAGGTTTCCGCTGTCGGCGACGCCCTCTTCGGGATCGACCGATATGGAGAAATCGCCCACGGAAATCTTGAACACGCTGGCGAATGCCCGAAGGGCCCTCATCGCTTGAAAGGCGCTGGCTTTGGCTGAGTCGATGAGGGAAAGCTGGCGCACGACCTGATGCAGGCGTGGATAGAGCAACTCCGTCAGCGGCTTGCTTTCGGGCGCCTCGATGAAGGAGGTTACATGGCCATATTGCGTCGCCAGTTCCTCGATCTTGTTCAGCAGGACCGTCTTGCCAACGCCCCGAAGTCCAAGAAGAATTTGCGAGCGCCCATGCTTGCCGATGATTGCCCGTTGCAGGGCGGTTGCCGCATCGGCGATGATCGCATCGCGGCCAGCGAGCTCCGGCGGTTGGGAGCCGGCGCCGGGCGCAAAAGGATTTCTGACCGGGTCCATGCCTATACCGATATATAACCGTTTATATCTCAACTTTGATATACACCATTATATATCGGTAGATTCAATCCCCGCTTACAAAAAGCTCTGCGGGTCGATGTCGACATTGACCCGCACCGATCCGCGCTCCTTTGGCCCGGCGCCAAGCATCGCACGGATATATCCCTGGATGTCCGCCTTCCGTTCGGCGTGAACCAGCAGCCGGAACCGATGCCGCCCGGCGATGAGCGACAAGGGGGCTTCGGCCGGGCCGAGCACCATGATCTCGTTCGAGCGCGCCGCCGCCTGCCGCAGCCCGCGCGCGTGGCCTTCGGCCTCGGCCCGCGTTGCCGCACTGACGATGACGCCGGCGAGGCGGCCGAAGGGCGGCAGGCGTCCGCGCTCGCGCTCCGTGACTTCGCGGTCGTAGAACGCCTCCGCATCGCCCGAGACGAGCGCGCGCATCACCGGGTGGTCCGGTTGGTAGGTCTGGAGCAGCCCGACGCTCTTCTTGCCCGTGCGCCCGGCCCGGCCCGTCACCTGGCTCAGAAGCTGGAACGTGCGCTCCGCCGCCCGCGGGTCGCCGTTCGCCAGCCCCAGATCGGCGTCGACGACGCCGACCAGCGTCATGTTCGGAAAATTGTGCCCCTTGGCGACGAGCTGCGTACCGATGACGATGTCGGCCTCGCCCTTGGCGATGGCGTCGAGTTCGAGCCTGAGCCGCTTCACCCCGCCGAGCATGTCGGACGAGAGCACGATCACGCGGCTGTCGGGAAAGTGCGAGACGATCTCCTCGGCGATCCGCTCGACGCCCGGCCCGCACGGCACGAGATGGTCGAGCGTCCCGCAGGACGGGCAGGCCTCGGGTCGCGCTTCCGAGTGCCCGCAATGATGACACATCAACTGGCCGCGAAAGCGATGCTCGACCAGCCAGCTCGAGCAGGACGGGCACTGGAAGCGGTGCCCGCAGACCCGGCACAGCGTCAGCGGCGCATAGCCGCGCCGGTTGAGGAAGAACAGCGCCTGCTCGCCGCGCTCGACAGTGGCGCGCGCCGCCGAGACGAGCACCGGCGAAATGAACCCGCCGCGCGCCGGGGGATGCCTGCGCATGTCGATCGCGCGAATGTCGGGCAGCGCGGCCTCGGCATAGCGCCCCGAAAGCACGGCTCGTGCATAGCGTCCCTGCCCCGCATTGACGCGGCTTTCGACCGACGGCGTCGCAGAAGCGAGCACCACCTGAAACTGCCCGATATGCCCGCGCACCACCGCCATGTCGCGCGCATTGTAGAAGACGCGATCCTCCTGCTTATAGGCGGGGTCGTGCTCCTCGTCGACGACGATCAGCCCGAGCTCTTTGAACGGCAGGAACAGCGCCGAGCGCGCTCCCGCCACTACCCTGACGCGGCCCTCCGCCACCTGCCGCCAGACCCGCTCGCGCGTGCGCGGCGCAAGGTCGGAATGCCATTCGGCCGGCTTGGCGCCGAACCTGTCCTGGAAGCGCTCCAGAAACGCCGCCGTCAGCGCGATCTCCGGCACCAGCACGAGCACCTGTCGCCCCGCCCGCACGGCCTCCGCGATCGCCTCGAAATAGACCTCCGTCTTGCCAGACCCCGTTACCCCGTCGATCAGCGTCGTCGAAAACCCGCCGCCCGCGACCCTCTCGCGCAAGCTCTGCGCCGCTTCCGCCTGCTCCGGCATCAGCTCCGCCTGCGCGTAGTCCGGATCGGGCGCGGCGACGACCGGCCGCGGCGCGATCAGCGCCTCGTCGAAGACGCCCTGCGCCCTCAGCCCGTCGATCACCGTCAGCGACGTGCCCGCCGCGCGCGCCAGCCCCGAGCGTGTCCACGCAAACCCGTCCGACGCCGTTTCGAGCACCCGCCGGCGCGCATCCGTCATCCGGTCGGGCTCGGCGCCCGAAAGCACCATCCCCTCGATCATCGGCTCGGGATCGAACGCCGCCGGCGCGCGCAGCAGCATCCGCGCCACCATGCCGGGCGGCGAGAGCGTATAGCTCGCCACCCAGTCGACGAAGCGGCGCAGCTCGGCCCTTATCGGCGGACAGTCGAACACATGGTCGATCGGCCGCAGCTTTTTCGGGTCGACCGATCCCCCGTCGCCGTCCCAAACGACGCCCGCGACCAGCCGCGGACCAAGCGGCACCCGCACGATCGAGCCCGGCGCGACGCGCATGCCGTCCGGCACGGCATAGGAATAGGCCCGCTCGGCCGGCATCGGCACGAGAACGGGCACGACCTGGCTTGGCGGAAACAGGGAAGGCGAATCTTGGCTCATCGGACGTGACCTTGCCCCGATCTTGCGCTAGTGCAAGTCCCAACCGCCGGCTGGCGGACTTCCCATCCGCCGCCTGCCCAGAAGCCTGAAGGAGACGCACATGAAATTCTTCGTCGATACGGCCGATGTCGCCGAAATCCGCGAACTCAACGAATACGGCCTGCTCGACGGCGTGACGACCAACCCGTCGCTGATCCTCAAGTCGGGCCGCGACATCAAGGAAGTCACCAAGGAGATCTGCGACATCGTCGACGGCCCCGTGTCGGCGGAAGTCGCCGCCACCGAATATGCCGAGATGATGCGCGAGGCCGACGTCCTGTCGAAGATCGCCGACAACATCTGCATCAAGCTGCCGCTGACGCTCGACGGCCTCAAGGCCTGCAAGGCGATCACCGGCGACGGCCGCCTCGTCAACGTCACGCTCTGCTTCTCGGCCAACCAGGCGCTGCTCGCCGCCAAGGCGGGCGCCACCTTCATCTCGCCCTTCATCGGCCGCATCGACGACATGGGCATCGATGGCATGGAGCTGATTTCCGAGATCAAGCAGATCTACACCAACTACGATTTCACGACCGAGATCCTCGCCGCCTCGATCCGCACCGTGAACCACGTCAAGCTCGCCGCCCTCATCGGCGCCGACGTCGCGACCGTGCCGCCGGCGACCCTCAAGGCACTCGTCAAGCACCCGCTGACGGACAAGGGCCTCGAAACCTTCCTCGCCGACTGGGCCAAGACCGGCCAGAAGATCGGCTGAAAGACCGATCTCCCCAATATGAAAAACCCCGCTTCGAGCGGGGTTTTTTGCATCTACCGTTGGAACTCCGCGCCCGGATCGCGCGCCAGATCCTCGACCGTGTGCTTCTGCAACAGCGCCGCGACTTCCGCCGCATCCCCCTGCAAAAGCTCCGGCGCGATCGGCTTGCCGACGGTGATCTCGAAGGGCCGGTTCTTCTTGTTGAGCAGTTCGTGGAACACGGTCATGTCGCGCATTTCCGTCGAGTATTTCGACAGGAAATAGAACAGGCCCGAATTGCGCGCGGTGATGTGCGCCGGCACGACCGGCACGTTGTAGCGTCGCGCGAGCGCCACGAAGGAAGGCTGCCAGGGCCGCTCCGTCAGCTTGTCCTTGTTCCAGTAGGCGATGCGGCCCGACGGGAAAAGCACCACCGCGCGCTCGTTTGAAAACGCCTTGGCCGTCATTTCCAGCGTGTCGCGGCTCTTCGAATGGCTCTTTTCGCCCTGCCGCCACTCGACCGGGATGATCAGGTCGCGCAGGCCAGCCGAGACGCGCAGCGCGTCCCGATTGGCGAAGATCGAGAGGTCGCTCCGCACCGGCTTCATCAGTTCGTAGACGGCGATGCCGTCGGCGATGCCGGTCGGATGGCTCGGCGCGAGCACGAAGCCGCCGGACTTGGGAATGTTCCCGAGCCCGGTCACCGTCACGTCGAGCGCGAGCAGCTTCGACAGATAGTCGAATGCCTCGAGGCCCGACAGCGGCGCCATGTCGTTTGCCATCGAGACCGCGAGATCGTAGTCGAAATAGCGATAGATCAGCGGCCGCAGCGCCGGCCAGGCCGGATTGCGCGACAGGTGCGTGGCGCGCTCCGCGATGAGCTGGTCGACCACATGGTCGCGCGGCTGGGCCGAAGGCATCAGGTAACTGATGATCGAGGTAAGACTGTACGGCGCCTGCCGAAGGTTCATTCTGTGCACTCCGTCACGCGCCTTCATCGCCGAACGGGATGACGCGGCCATGACATTCTTGCAAGAATGTCTTTGGTAACAAAAAGTTCCTGAATATTAGCTAACGTGTAGATAGCCGCGAAATGTCTTTCGCAATCGCAAGTCGAACGAGTTCGGCTGCTTCGCGCGCCGCCCGGTTCTGTGCATCGCGCGAGGCGCGCAGCGCGGCGAATTGCTGGCGCGAAACGTCGTAGGGCGCCTGCGCCGAGCGCGAGCCGGAGCCGATCGTCGTGCCGCTCGTATCCGTCAGCGTATAGGAAACGGCGACCGTGACGAGCGAAGCCGTCGGCTCCTCGTCGCGCCCGACTTGAACGGAAGCGGCGGCGGCATTGGCGACGGAAACGCCGAGCTGCGCCGTATAGCGCGCGGCGGAAGGCTCGCCCGCGCCGCCCGACAAAAGGAAGATCAGGTGGTTGCGCACCTCCTGGCTGACGCGATCGCGCACCGGCGCCACCGCGACCGACGCAAGTTCCGCGCTCATCGGCACGCCCGAAGCCGTCGTCCCGCCCGTGCCATAGAGCGGCTGCACGGTACAGCCCGCGGCAACCGCGAGCGAGAGCGCAAGGCCGAGTCCCGCCAGCCGCAGCCGGTTCCGATCAAGCAACGACATTCACGATCCTCTGCGGCACGACGATGATCTTGCGCGGTGCCTTGCCTTCGAGCGCCTTCTGGACGAAGTCGAGAGCGAGTGCCGCAGCCTCGACTTCAGATTGGTCCGCCGCGCGCGCGATTGTCAAATCCCCGCGCTTCTTGCCGTTGACCTGCACCGGCAGCGTGACTTCGTCGTCGACGGTCAGCGCCGCGTCGAACTGCGGCCAGGCCTGATTCGCGATCAGCCCCTCGCCGCCCAGCGCCGCCCAGCATTCCTCGGCCAGATGCGGCATCATCGGGGCCACCATCACGAGCAGCTTGTCAAACGCGTCGCGCAGCGCCGCCTTGTCGGCCTCGCTTGCCGTGTCCAGCGCCTGCACGCGCGGCGCCAGCGCGTTGACCAGTTCGTAGAGCCGCGCGACCGCCTTGTTGAAGCCGAGACGCTCGATATCCGCGCCCACCGCCTTCACCGTCTTGTGCGCGAGCTTGGACAGCGCCGCCGCCTCGCCTTCCCGCGCGGGCGCGCCGGCAACGCCCTTCAGCGCCTCCGAAGCTTCCGAAACCAGCCGCCACACGCGCTGCACGAACCGGTGCGCACCCTCGACGCCTGCTTCCGTCCAGATCACGTCGCGGTCCGGCGGCGAATCCGACAGCATGAACCAGCGCGCCGTATCCGCGCCGTAGCTGGCGATGATGTCGTCGGGATCGACCACGTTCTTCTTCGACTTCGACATCTTCTCGATCGAGCCGATCGTGATGTCCTCGCCGGTCGCGATCAGGCTCGCGCGCCGTTGCCCGTCGACCTCTTCCAATTTCACTTCGGCCGGCGTCACCCAGCCCTTCGGGCCGCGATAGGTCTCGTGGACGACCATGCCCTGCGTGAACAGGCCCTCGAACGGCTCCTCGACGCTGTTGAGGTGCCCCGTCGCCTTCATCGCGCGGGCGAAGAAGCGCGAATAGAGCAGGTGCAGGATCGCGTGCTCGATGCCGCCGATATACTGGTTGACCGGCAGCCATCCATTTGGCCCGTCGACATGGGCGAGATCGGTCGGCTGGTTCTCGTTCCACGGGTCGGTGAAGCGCGCGAAATACCACGAGGAATCGACGAACGTGTCCATCGTGTCGGTGTCGCGGCGCGCTTGCCTGCCGCAATTCGGGCAGGCGACGAGTTTCCACGTCGGGTGATGGTCGAGCGGGTTGCCCGGTCTGTCGAACGACACTTCGTCGGGCAGCCGCACCGGCAGTTGCTCGGCCGGAACCGGCACCGCGCCGCAATCGTCGCAATGGATGACCGGGATCGGGCAGCCCCAGTAGCGCTGGCGCGAAATCAGCCAGTCGCGCAGGCGGAACTGAACCTTGCGCTGCGCCTGCGGTCGGTTGCCGAGCGTCGCGGCTTCGAGCCGCGAAGCCACGTCTTCAAACGCGTCCTTCGGCGTCATGCCGTTGAGGAAGCGCGAATTGATCATCACGCCGTCGTCGACATAGGCCTCGTCGATAATCTGGAAATTCGCCGCATCGCCGTCCCTCGGCATCACCACGGGCACGACCGGCAGGCCGTATTTGTTGGCGAAGTCGAGGTCGCGCTGGTCGCCCGACGGGCAGCCGAAGATCGCGCCCGTCCCGTAATCCATCAGCACGAAATTGGCCACGTGAACCGGCAGCGTCCAGCTCTCATCGAAGGGATGGACGACGCGGATGCCGGTGTCGAAGCCCTTCTTTTCCGCCGTCTCGATCTCGGCCGCGGACGTTCCGCTGCGCTTGATCTCCGCGATGAAATCCGCCAGCGCCGGGTTCTTCTCCGCCGCCTTCTTCGCCAGCGGATGGTCGGCCGCGATCGCCATGAAGGACGCACCGAAGATCGTGTCGGGCCGGGTCGTGTAGACTTCGAGCTCGCTCTCACCTTCGGGAGCGGTCGCCGGGTCCAGCTTCCAGCGAAGCTGGAGGCCTTCCGAGCGGCCGATCCAGTTCGACTGCATCAGCTTGACCTTCTCGGGCCAGCGCTCGAGCGTGTCGAGCCCGTCGAGCAGGTCCTGCGCCATCGAGGTGATCTTGAAGAACCATTGCGTCAGGTCGCGCTGTTCGACCAGAGCGCCGGAGCGCCAGCCGCGCCCGTCGATCACCTGCTCGTTGGCGAGGACGGTCATGTCTTCGGGGTCCCAGTTGACCTTGGCGTTGCGGCGCTCGACGAGCCCCGCCTGCCAGAAGTCGAGGAACATCTTCTGCTGGTGCTTGTAGTAGCTCGGATCGCAGGTCGCGAATTCGCGCGCCCAGTCGAGCGACAGGCCCATCGTCTTCAACTGGCCCTTCATCGTCTCGATATTGGCATAGGTCCAGTCGCGCGGGTTGACCTTGTTGTCGCGCGCCGCGTTCTCCGCCGGCAGGCCGAAGGCGTCCCAGCCCATCGGGTGCAGCACGTTGTATCCGGCCGCCCGCTTGTAGCGCGCCACCACGTCGCCCATCGCATAGTTGCGCACATGGCCCATATGGATGCGCCCCGAGGGATAGGGGAACATTTCGAGCACGTAGTACTTCTCGCGCGGGTCGTCGTTCTGCGTGGCGAAGAGCTTGGCCTCGTCCCAGGCCTTCTGCCATTTCGGTTCGCTTGCGCGCGGATTGTATCGTTCGGTTGCCATGACCGCTTTTTTGCTTAAGTGGGACTGAAAAATCGTGCCGGACCTTCACCATGGTTTGGCACAAGCGTCAACACTCGCGGGGATGGCCGAACCAATGACCGATGCGGTGGAACGACTGGAAGAAGTCCGCGCGAAGATCGCGCGGGCGACGCATGACGCAAACCGCAAGGACGAGGTCACGCTCGTCGCCGTTTCGAAAACCTTCGAGGCCGACGCGATCCGCCCCGTCCTCGACGCCGGTCAGCGCGTCTTCGGCGAAAACCGCGTGCAGGAAGCGCAAGGCAAGTGGCCCGCCTTGCGCGACGCCTTCCCCGATCTCGAACTCCATCTGATCGGCCCGCTCCAGTCCAACAAGGCGAAAGAAGCGGTCGCCCTCTTCGACGTCATCGAAACCGTCGACCGCGAGAAGATCGCGACTGAGTTGGCGAAGGAGATGGAAAAGCAGGGCAAGCGCCCGCGCCTCTACGTCCAGGTCAATACCGGCCTCGAAGACCAGAAGGCCGGCATCGACCCCCGCGAGACCGTCGCCTTCGTCAACCGCTGCCGCGAGCATCACGGCCTCGCCATCGAAGGCCTGATGGCGATTCCGCCCGCCGACGAAAACCCCGGCCCCCACTTCGCCCTCCTCGAAAAGCTCGCCCGCGAAGCCGGCGTGACAAAGCTCTCCATGGGCATGTCCGGCGACTACGAGACCGCCATCCAGTTCGGCGCGACCTCGGTCCGCGTGGGCTCGGCGATCTTCGGGAGCAGGTAGAAGGCCGTCAGTGAATCACCAACTCCCCGCTCACATTCCGCCACTCGTTCGGCGAGATCAGCTTCTTGTGCGTGTAGCTCACCGAATGGAGCGGGCCGTCGAGCTTTGCGCGCCAGAAGTCGAGAAAGCGGAAAAGTTCGGGGAATTTCGGCGCCAGATCGTAATGTTGCCAGATGAAGGTCTGCAGAAGGCCGGGATGATCCGGCATCCGGTAGAGGATCTGCGCCGTCGTCAGGCCGTAGCCCTGGAGCATCAGCTCCATTTCACTTCCACGTTGCATGGCTTTGCACCCCGCATTCGCTCATGAAGCGAGGATCATTGTGCGGCCGCAGATGTTAACCGTCTACTGACGCGCGCGTTGCTCAAGACAAATTTATCGCATCGAATCAGCGTCTTGGCAGCAGGGCGCGGCCAGTGCTACCGCCGTTCGCGATCGCTTGTGCGCCGCACCCATCGTCTAATGTTGTGCCTGCGGCCCAAATGCTAATAATGCCCGCATCTTGAGCGGCCGCGCCCGCAACCCAATGCTGATCGGGAGGAACTGCATGTCCGAGGTGAAAGTCCATCGCGTCAAGCCGGAATGGAAGAAGCGCGCCCTGATCGACAGGGACACCTATGAGAAGTGGTACAAGGACTCGATCAAAAATCCCGAAAAATTCTGGGACAAGCACGGCAAGCGCATCGACTGGTTCACGCCCTACACCAAGGTCAAGAACACCTCGTTCGACGGCAAGGTCTCGATCAAGTGGTACGAGGACGGCCGCACCAACGTCTCCTACAACTGCATCGACCGCCATTTGAAGAAGCGCGGCGACCAGGTCGCCATCATCTGGGAAGGCGACAATCCCTACGACGACAAGAAGATCACCTACAACGAGCTCTACGACCACGTCTGCCGGCTCGCCAACGTCCTGAAGGCACGCGGCGTCAAAAAGGGCGACCGCGTCACCATCTACATGCCGATGATCCCCGAGGCGGCCTATGCCATGCTCGCCTGCGCGCGCATCGGGGCGATCCATTCGGTCGTCTTCGGCGGCTTCTCGCCCGATGCGCTCGCCGGCCGCATCGTCGATTGCGAATCCACCTTCGTCATCACCGCCGACGAGGGCCTGCGCGGCGGCAAGACCATCCCGCTGAAGGAAAACACCGACAAGGCGATCGACATCGCCGCCAGGAACCACGTCGCGGTCAAGAACGTGCTCGTCGTGCGCCGCACCGGCGGCAAGATCGGCTGGGCCGGGGGTCGCGACCTCTGGTACCACGACGAGGTGCGCGCGGCGAAGCCGGACTGCAAGCCGGAAAAGATGAAGGCCGAGGACCCGCTCTTCATCCTCTACACCTCCGGCTCGACCGGCAAGCCCAAGGGCGTGCTCCACACCACCGGCGGCTACCTCGTCTACGCCTCGATGACGCATGAATACGTCTTCGACTATCACCAGGGCGATATCTATTGGTGCACGGCGGATGTCGGCTGGGTCACCGGCCACTCCTACATCGTCTACGGGCCGCTCGCCAATGGCGCCACGACGCTGATGTTCGAGGGCGTGCCGAACTACCCGAATGCCGGCCGGTTCTGGGAGGTCATCGACAAGCACCAGGTCAACATCTTCTACACCGCCCCCACCGCCATCCGCGCGCTGATGGGCGCGGGCGATGATCATGTGAAGCGCTCCTCGCGCAAGTCGCTGCGCCTGCTCGGTTCGGTCGGTGAGCCGATCAATCCGGAAGCGTGGGAGTGGTACTACAACGTCGTCGGCGACAAGCGCTCGCCCATCGTCGACACCTGGTGGCAGACCGAGACCGGCGGCATCCTCATCACGCCGCTCCCCGGCGCCATCGACCTGAAGGCCGGCTCGGCGACGAAACCCTTCTTCGGCATCCAGCCGCAGCTCGTCGACAATGAGGGCCAGGTGATCGAAGGCGCGGCCGACGGCAATCTGTGCATCACCGATTCATGGCCCGGCCAGATGCGCACGGTCTATGGCGACCACGAGCGCTTCATCCAGACCTATTTCTCGACCTACAAGGGCAAATACTTCACCGGCGACGGCTGCCGGCGCGACGCCGACGGATACTACTGGATCACCGGCCGCGTCGACGACGTGCTCAACGTCTCCGGCCACCGCATGGGTACGGCGGAAGTCGAATCCGCCCTCGTCTCCCACGACAAGGTTTCGGAAGCCGCCGTCGTCGGCTACCCGCACGATCTCAAGGGCCAGGGCATCTATTGCTACGTCACGCTGATGGCCGGCGAGGCAGGTAACGAGGACCTGAAGAAGGAACTCGTCGCCCATGTCCGCAAGGAGATCGGCCCGATCGCCTCGCCCGACAAGATCCAGTTCGCCCCCGGCCTGCCGAAGACCCGCTCCGGCAAGATCATGCGCCGCATCCTTCGCAAGATCGCCGAGGACGACTACGGTGCGCTCGGCGACACCTCGACCCTCGCCGACCCCGCCGTCGTCGACGACCTGGTCTCCAACCGCCAGAACAAGAAGAAGTAGCGTTCGCTGTTCGGCGGAATGGCAAACACGTTGATGCCGTCACCCCTGTCCTTGTGACAGGGGTCCAGGCCTCGCCATCCCCAACGGGCCACCCCCACCAAATGCGCGCGACGATCGCCGACCCTCAATGCCTAAAGTGCCGCATCCCGGTAAACACCATCGCAACGCCATGCGCATCCGCCGCTGCGATCACCTCGTCGTCGCGCATCGAGCCGCCCGGCTGGATCACCGCCGTCGCCCCCGCCTCGATGGCCGCGACCAGCCCGTCCGCAAATGGGAAGAACGCGTCCGACGCCACCACCGAGCCCTTGGTCTTCGGCTCCGCCCAGCCGGCCGCCTCCGCCGCGTCGAGCGCCTTGCGCACGGCGATGCGCGAGGAATCCACCCGGCTCATCTGCCCCGCGCCGATGCCGACCGTCGCGCCGCCCCGCGCATAGACAATCGCGTTCGATTTCACGTGCTTGGCGACGCGAAAGGCGAAGCGCAGATCGGCCATCTCCGTCTCTGACGGCGCGCGCTTCGTCACCACCTTCAGGTCGAGATCGTCGACGACGCCGTTATCTCTGCCCTGCACCAGCATCCCGCCCGCGACCGACTTGAACGCCAGCCCCGCGGCGCGCGGATCGGGCAGTCCGCCCGTCACCAGCAGCCGCAGATTCTTCTTCGCTGCCACCAGCGCGATGGCCTCTTGCGAAGCCTCCGGCGCGATGATGACTTCGGTGAATGTCTTGACGATCTCCTCTGCCGCCTCGGCGTCGAGCAGGCCGTTCAGCGCCACGATGCCGCCAAAGGCCGACACCGGATCGCATTCGAGCGCCTTCAGATACGCGGCCTTCAGCGTGCCGCCCGTGCCGACGCCGGAGGGGTTGGCGTGCTTGATGATCGCGACCGCCGCGCCCGTTTCCGGCGCGAATTCGCCGACCAGTTCGAACGCCGCATCGGTGTCGTTGATGTTGTTGTAGGAAAGCTGCTTGCCCTGAAGCTGCCGCGCCGTCGCGACGCCCGGCCGCGGATCGCCATTGACGTAGAACGCCGCCTTCTGGTGCGGGTTTTCGCCATAGCGCATCTCGGCCTGCAGCCTGCCGCCGAACGCCCGCGAGGCCGGCGCTTCGATTTCCAGCGCCTCCGCGAACCAGCCCGAGATCGCCGCGTCGTAGGACGCCGTGCGGGCATAGGCTTTGGCGGCCAGTTCCTGCCGGAAGCGATAGCCCGTCCCGCCGTCATTTTCCTTCAGCGTCTCGACGAGACGGCCGTAATCGGCGGGGTCGGTGACGATCGCCACATAGGCGTGGTTCTTTGCCGAGGCGCGCACCATCGCCGGCCCGCCAATGTCGATATTCTCCACCGTCGCCGCATAGTCCCCGCCCGCGCGCCGCACCTCCTCGAACGGGTAAAGATTGATGATCGCAAGGTCGATCGGCCCAATGCCGTGGGCCTCCATGGCGGCCTTGTGCTCGGCGTCGTCGCGGATCGCGAGCAGCCCGCCATGGACGGATGGATGCAGCGTCTTCACGCGCCCGTCCATGATCTCGGGAAAGCCCGTCAGGTCGGAAACGTCCTTCACCGGCAGGCCAGCCTCCGCGATCGCCTTCGACGTGCCGCCCGTCGACACGAGCTCGATCCCGAGCGCGGAAAGTTCGCGCGCCAGATCGACGAGGCCGGTCTTGTCGGAAACGGAAAGCAGCGCGCGGGTGGCGCGCACGCGGTCGGGTGCGGGAATGTTCTTCGACGCGACGGCCATGGCGGGATGTCCTTTGGGCAAACGGCAGGTGCGCCCCGCCTATCACACATCGGCGGTGAATCAATCCATGGGATTGGCCGGATCGCGCTCTATGGCGCCCCCCTCTGGCCTGCCGGCCATCTCCCCCGCAAGGGGGGAGATTAGTCTCGCCATCGCCGCGCGTGATCTCCCCCCTCGCGGGGGAGATGCCCGGCAGGGCAGAGGGGGGCGCGACAGAGCGCAATCGTACGAGAAACCCGCGGCAGGGCTACCCAGCCCTCTCCACCCGCGTAAACCGCCAAGCCACCTCCGGCAGCACCGACGGGTCGATCTCCACCACCAACTGCCGCGACCGCCGCGGCCCGCCGATCGAGGCGAAGAACATCGATTCCTCCACCACCGGCGCCACGCCCTCGACATCCACCGTCCAGATATCCGTCTCGTTGCCCTTGAGCACGAGTTGCCCGCGCTCGTTGCGAAACACGCCGACGTCGGGATGCAGGTGAAACCGAATCTGCACCGTCATCCCCGGCCCCGGCCGCGCGACCCCGTTGCGCTCGGTGAAGAACCGGTCCGTGCCCTCGAAGACGTCGCCGCCCGCCGCCAGCATCAGTTCGCGCTCGTGCACGATGCCGAAGCGCTGGACATAGCCGTCATGGCTGGCCGAAACGCCCTGGATGCCCGGGCTGTCGAAGCGCTTCGCGCGCACCTTGCGGATCGGCCCGATCAGCGGCGAGCCGACCATGGCGCGCAGCCGGTTCGGCAGGTTGAAGCGTGCCGACGAGGTCTCGTTGACGGTCGCGGTCGAATGTGCTGCCGTCGAGCGCGAGAGCAGCCGGAAATCCTCCGCGCCGAAACTGTCGACGCCGCAATTGACGATGAAATGGTGCCGCCCCGACGACATCTCGAAGGAGAGACACCCCGCCTGCGCCTCGTGGCTGACATCTGGCGGCGGCGGGGCGCCGGTGTCGGCGACGATCGTCGTGCCGCTCATCGACAGGCGGTCGTAGCCGCCATGCGAGGCGTGCAGGATCGGCGCGCCGCCGGTGTCGTCATGATGGAGGATCGCTGCCACGCGGTCGTGGCTCGTCGCGCCCATGCCATTGAAGCGCGCCAGCACCCCGTCCTGGTGGCGGAAGAAGCGCAGCGCCGGCAGCATTCGCTCGATGGCATTGATCAGCGCGTCCGGCGGCGCTTCGGCCTGGTTGAAATAGGTCTGGCGCAGCGGCAACAGGTCGGCCAGAAGTTCGAGGACGGCACCCGGATTGCGCGAGATATGGACCCCGTCCGGCAGGATCTGCCGGTCGAGTTCCAGCGCCAGCGCCTTCGACGCCGCATGAAGCCGTGCCGGCGACGAAGGCAGCGAGAGCGTCGCGAACGCGATCGCGATTCGTGCCCGCAACCGCTCCTCGCCGTCCGGCATCTCGCCGGCGACGGCGCGCAGATAGCGCATCTGCACGGCGAGCGATTTCAGGAAAATGCGGTAGAACTGGATATCGGCGCCCGCGAGCACGATCGAGGAATGCTGCAGCCAGGCGATCAGCCTCTTGGCGACGGTCGCCGGCGCCCAGGCAGGGCCGTTGATGCGCCGGCCATGGATCGCGATCCAGTCGGAAACGAGCGCGCGGGCATTGCCGGCGGCCAGATTGGTTTCGGCAGCGCGCATGTGGCGCAGCCAGCGAAACGCGTGCAGCGCTTCCAGCCATGCGGCCGGCGCGCGCTCGGCGCGAAAGGGCGACGTGCCGCCCGTCGCGACGACGGAACCGGCGAGCGGAAAGCGGCCGCGATAGAATTCCTGCGCCAGCGCGCCGTCGGCGAGCCGCAAATCCGGCGGTGCGATCAGGATGCGCTGCGGCGTCCGGCCGGAAAAGCGCCAGCGGTAGAGCGGCCCCGAACGCAGGCGCCGACGCGCGCGGCGCCATGCCTCGCTCGCCACGAAACCCCACAATTGGGGATCGTAGTTCAACGCCATTGCCAAGACCCCGACCTCCTCATCGCCGCTCCGCGATGCAGCCCCGAGCATGCGTCCCGGCGGAAATACAGGTTGCCGGGCGACTGCGATGCTCGCAATCAAGGAATCATAGCTGATTCAAGTGGTTGTGCGAAGGTCAAATGCGTTTCAAATTGGAACGCTTCATCCTTTGACCCGTAACCGTAAGGCATAAAATCCGTCGAGCCCCGCGCGCTTGGGGTCCTGATCGGGTAGCCCGGCGGGCGTCGTGCGCACCGCGCCATCGGCATCGAGGAACCCGTCGACGATCGGAAACTCACCGGCGGCGAAGGGCATCCGCTCCAGCTTTGCGTTCTCCTTGAGCGCCGTCGCGATCATCGCCTCGCCCTCTTCGGGGTCGAGCGAGCAGTTGCAAAACAGGATCATTCCGCCCGGCCTCACCAGCGTCGCCGCATGGTCGAGCATCCGCCGCTGCAGCCCGGCAAGCCGCGCAATGTCCTCCGGCGTCTTCGTCCAGAGCACGTCCGGGTGTCGGCGGATCGTGCCCGTCGACGAGCACGGCGCATCGAGCAGCACGGCATCGTAGCGTTCGTCCGGCCGGTGGTCGAAGAGGTCGGCGACGACGATCTCGGCATCAAGCTTCAGCCGCTCCAGATTGCCGGCCAGGCGCTTCGCCCGGTTCGGAACCTTCTCGATCGCGACGACCCTGGCCCCCGCCTGCGCAAGCTGCGCCGTCTTGCCGCCTGGCGCCGCGCAAATGTCGGCGACGCGCAGGCCCGCAATGTCGCCCATCAGCCGCGCAGGCAGCGCAGCGGCCGCGTCCTGCACCCACCATTCGCCCTCGGCAAATCCGGGAAGCTCCGACACCGGTCCCTCGATCGAGGTCAGCCGCACCGAGCCCGTCGGCAGCACGAAGCCGCCGAGCTTCTCGGACCACTCCTCCGGGTTCGATTTCACCGTCAGGTCGATCGCCGCCTCGTGGCGGTGCATATCGAGGATCGCCCGTGCCCGGTCCTTGCCGTAGGCGGCTTCCAGCCGGTCGGCGAACCAGTCCGGCGCCTCTATGGTCTTCGCCAGCACGGCCGGCAGCGCGCGCTCCTTGCGCCGCCCGATCTCGCGCAGGATGGCGTTGACGAGGTTGGCGAAGCGTCGCGTGCGCGGATCGGCCTTGGCATGCGTGACGGCAAGGTCGACTGCCGCGCTGTCTGGAATGTCGAGGAACAGCAACTGCGCCGCGCCGACATGGAGAATGTGGTTCAGCGCCGCCGCATTGCCCGGCAGCTTCCGGTCGAGCCGCGCGTCGATCAGCGCCTGGATCGACATGCGATGCCGCAGCGCCGTCGTCAGGATCGCGCGCACCAGACCCCGGTCGCGCGCATCGAGCGCGCGATATTGCGGATGGCCGTGCTCGCCGTCGGTCAGCCCGTCCAGCGGCGTCTTCGTGTCGATCACCGCGCCGAGCAGGCGAACGGCGACACGCCGGGCGGCAAGGCCCGGCGTGTCGTCATGGGTTTCGGTATGCTGCGGTTTCGTGCGCGCGGTCTTCACCACACTCACGACCACGGACCCCGCGGGCCGGATGGCGTGTCGCCACCCCACGGACCGCTGGCAGAGGTCGCAGCCGCGGCCTGCGGCGCGAACTCGCCCTGCATCTTCATCAGCGCGGCGATGCGGTTCTGCGTGTCGGGATGGGTGGAGAACAGATTGTCCATCTTCTCGCCGGACAGCGGATTGATGATGAACATGTGCGCCGTCGCCGGGTTGCGCTCAGCATTGTCGTTGCGCAGGCGGCCTGCGGAACTCGCGATCTTGTTCAAGGCCGAGGCGAGCGATTGCGGGCTGCCGCAGATCTCCGCGCCGCGCCGGTCGGCGGCATATTCGCGGGTCCGGCTGATCGCCATCTGCACCATCATCGCCGCCAGCGGCGCGACGATCATCGCCACCAGCACGCCGATGAAGCCAAGCGGATTGTTGTTGTTGCCGCGAAAGAAGAACGCGAAATTGGCCAGCATCGAGATCGCGCCGGCGATTGTGGCGGTGATGGTCATGGTCAGCGTGTCGCGGTTCTGCACATGCGCCAGTTCGTGCGCCATCACGCCCGCCACCTCTTCATAGGAGAGCCGGTCGAGCAGCCCCGTCGTCGCAGCGACGGCGGCGTTCTCGGGGTTGCGGCCGGTGGCGAACGCATTCGGCTGGTCCTCGCGGATGAGATAGACCTTCGGCATCGGAAGCTGCGCCCGCGCCGCGAGGTCGCGCACCATGCCGTAATATTCTGGCGCCGAACGCTCGTCGACCTCGACGGCATTGTGCATCCGCAACACCATCTTGTCGGAGTTCCAGTAGGAAAAGAGGTTCATCGCCGCCGCGACGAAGAAGGCGATCATCATGCCGCCCGACCCGCCGATCAGGTAGCCGACGCCCATGAAGAGCGCGGTCATGAACGCCAGAAGCATGGCGGTGCGCATGATGTTCATCTCGTTGTCCTGTCCTCGTTCATCGGGCGGTCGCAAAGCGCGTGAATGCGGCTTATATGATGGGAAGATCAAGCCCTTGTTTCAATATCGCAGCCTTGAAGACCCCATGTCCGACCCCGCCGACGCCCCCGCCCCTCGCATTCTCACCGAAGCCGCCCGCCGTGCGCTGGCCGAGGCCGAAGCGCGCCGGCGCGAATATGATGCCGCCGAGGCCGATCTGCCGGTCGAAAAAGGCGGTCGCGGCGGGCGCGATCCGGCCCGCTACGGCGACTGGGAGGTGAAGGGTCGCGCAAGCGATTTCTAATCTATCGCCACACGCACGAATTGCCGCATCGCGGAAGGAACAGCGCGAAGCAATGCGAGTTACACCCTCGACACATCAGAGGAGGGTTGCGGCATGCTCATTCGTCTCGGCTACGAAATCGCGATCAATTGCGCGCAGCCCACGCCGCTGATCCTCTCCCTCGACCTCCATCCCGACCGCCGCGCCGACATCCGCTGGCAAAGCGGCGTCACCTCGCACCCGATGGTGCCGATGCGCACCTATGTCGACCAGTTCGGCAATCGCTGCCGCCGCCTCGTCGCGCCGCAGGGCGACTTCACCGTGCGCTACGACGCGGTGGTGGAGGACACCGGCCGGCCCGATTTGATCGCCGAGGAGGCGGGCGAGGTCCCGGTTGACCAGCTCCCCGCCGACACGCTGATCTATCTCCTCGGCAGCCGCTATTGCGAGACCGATTTGATGACGCCGATCGCCTGGCAGCTCTTCGGCAACGTCAAGCCGGGCTGGCAGCGCGTGCAGGCGATCTGCGACTTCGTCCATAACCGCATCTCGTTCAGCTATGGCTACGCCCGCGCCAGCCGCACCGCCGGCCAGGCCTATGACGAGCGCGTCGGCGTTTGCCGCGACTTCGCCCATCTCGCCGTCACGCTGTGCCGCGCGATGAACATCCCCGCCCGCTACGCGACCGGCTATCTCGGCGACATCAACGTGCCCGCCGACCCCGCGCCGATGGATTTCTCCGCCTGGTTCGAGGTCTATCTGGAAGGCGGCTGGTATACGTTCGACGCCCGCCACAACATTCCGCGCACCGGCCGCGTCGTCCTCGCCCGTGGGCGCGACGCGACCGACGTGCCGATCGTCCACACCTTCGGCGCCCATCAATTGACCAAGTTCGAGGTCTGGACGTACGAGCAGAAATCGGAGCCGATGGCCGCCGATCTGCGCCGTGCGCCACGCGCCGCTGAAGCGATCCTCAGCCTCTCCGCCTGACCCTCTTGCCAGAATGACGCAAATAGGAATAAATGCCGAATGGCTTTTATTCCTATTTTGCTCCTAGTCCTCTTCGCCCTGCCCGTCCAGGCCGCCGAAATCGCCGGCCCGGTCAGCGCGCGCCTCGTGCGCGTCATCGACGGCGATACGGTTGAGGCCGACGTCCATGTCTGGCCCGGCCACACGGTGCGCGTCTCCGTCCGCCTGCGCGGCATCGATGCGCCGGAACTTCGCGCCCGCTGCGAGGCGGAGAAGACGGCCGCGCTCGACGCGCGCGACACGCTCGCCGGCCTCCTCGCCTCCGGCGCCTTCCATGTCCGCAATGTCGACGGCGACAAGTTCTTCGGCCGCGTCGTCGCCGACATCGAGACGCCCGAAGGCGACGCGATCGTCGACCGCCTGATCGCCACCGGCCTCGCGCGTCCCTATGACGGCAAGGCTCGCGCCTCCTGGTGCGAGTGACGTCCCGAAACGGGACGCGCCCCAACCCCGGATTGAAACGCCCGCAGCAGCGCCCGCAAGTACACCTGCGGAAATTAACCGGACATTAACCCTAACGGCCGGTAAACGATAGCACTTTCAGGAACTTAGCCGCAAACTGCGCCAGAATCCCGCTTTCTGGCGTCGATCCTGCACCTCTTCTGGCAACCGGCCGCGGCGGCCGACGAGGAGAGATCGATGGCACGGTTTTCGAACATCTTGACGCGGTTCATGTCCGACCGGCGCGGCAACTTCGCGATCCTGACGGGCGCGGCCCTGTCCATGCTGGCGGTCGGCGCCGGCTTCGGCGTCAATACGGCGCAGCTCATGAACACGAAGTCGGCGCTGCAGAACGCGCTCGACGCCGCCGTCGCCTCCACCGCCCGCGACCTGACGACCGGCGTGATCGCCGAGACCGACGCCCGGGCCTCGGTCGAGGCGTTCCTCATCGCCAATGGCGGCGGCGCCTTCGCCCGCGAAGGTGCTGTCACGCTGGAGACGTTGACCGTCGACCGCACCGCCCGCACCGTCGCGGCGACCGCCAAGGCCAATATCGACCTCGCCTTCCCGCTCTTCGGCGCCGAAAAGACCCGCGACGTCGCCGCCACCACCGCCGCGCTCTACGCCGACCGTCGGATCGAAGTCGCGATGATGCTCGACGTCACCGGCTCGATGGCGGGGCAGAAGATCAGGGATCTGAAGAGCGCCGCCACCAATGCCGTCAACGCCCTGCTCGGCAGCCAGGACCCGCGCAATCCGCGCGTCCGCGTATCGATCGTACCTTATGCGGAGGCGGTGAATGTCGGCACGCTCGCATCCTCGTCGGTCGTCTTCCAGGAACGCAGGGGCGCGAGCGACCTGCCGCCCTATGTCGGAGCGAGCGCGCGCTATGTCTCCGACAACACCGGCAGCTTCGCCGACAATTGCGCGACCGAGCGCAAGCGGCCCGACCTCTCGCCCGACTATTCGGACGACAGCCCGATGATGCTCCGTGAATATCCCGACGGTTCCGGCAGGAAGTATCACGCCCGCATCAATCGCGACGACCGCCTCGACACCAAGGACTGCCCCAAGGCGACAATCGTGCCCCTGACCGCCGACGCCGATGCGCTGAAGCGTTCCATCAACGCCTTCAACGCAGTCGGCTACACGGCCGGCTCGATCGGCATCCAGTGGACGCAATACATGCTGTCGCCCGAATGGCGCGACACGATCCGTAACGCGCGGCTCGGTGCCGGCCCGGAAGACGCCGACCCGCAGGATGTCGGCAAGATCGCGATCCTGATGACGGACGGCCAGTTCAACACCGTCTTCGCCGGAGGCGATTCGCGCCCGGTCAACGCGCAGGGCCGCGCGGCCCGCAATACGGCCGAGGCGCTGTGCGACCGGATGAAGGCCGACGGCATCGAGATCTTCACCATCGGCTTCGATCTCGACAACCGTTCGATCCCCGCGCAGGACCGCCGCGACGCGAAGGCCGTGCTGAACGCCTGCGCCAGCGACGATACGGGCACCATCAAGCACTATTTCGAAGCCTCGACCGGCCCCGAACTCGATGCCGCCTTTCAGGAAATCATCAGCAACACCGAGCGCCTGTTCCTGACCATGTAGACATGCAGGCAACAAAAAAAGGGCCGGTCTCGCCGACCGGCCCTTCCGTGTCTGATATCCGCGCGGCATCCGGGTTAGGCCCGGCCGCGCATCAACCCCGTCAGGAAGGCTGCTTCCCGAAAGGGCAATCCGCTCGGGCCACGCTACGGCTAACGATAACACTCGACATCGGATCACCTCCTTTCAGTTCGTTGAACACGATCCCAATGTGGGACCCATGCCCCACGATGGCAAGCCCCTTACGCGACGACTTCCCGGTGCCGGCTTTTCACGAAGGGCAAGAGCGCCAGCCCGATGATGAAGAGCACGATGATCGGCGTCACGCCGACGCGCTGCGCGTCGACCGGCGAAAGCCCGAATCCTTCCGAGGCGACGATGCCTGTCACGAACGCGATCGACAGCGGCCCGATGAAACTCGTCGCCTTGCCCGACAGCGCGTAGAGCCCGAACGCCTCCGTCACTCTGTCCGTGTCGACCTGGTCGACGAGAAGCGTGCGCGAGGCGGCCTGGATCGACCCGCCCGCCGCCCCGATCAGGCAGCCGGCGAAGTAGAACACCAGCACCGGCAGGCCGCTCCCCTCGACCACGGCCGTGAACAGCACCTGTGTCTGCGTCGTCGAGATGATGAGCGCGCAGCAGAGCGCGAGGATCACCGCCGACCACGCCACGACGATCTTCGGCCCGAAGCGCTGGTCCATCCGCCCGCCGACATAGGCGCCGATCGCCCCGGTGATGTTGGAAAGGATGCCGAAAATGCCGATCTGGATGATCGAAAGTCCGAGCACGCCCGCCGCATAGATGCCGCCGAACGCATAAAGCGCGTTCAGCCCGTCGCGGTAGAACATCGACGAGATCAGGAACGAGAAATAGCTGCGCTCGGACGGCAGGCGCTTCAGCGTCTGCTTCAGCTTGGAAAGCCCGTCGCGCACCGCGCCCTTGATCGCGGGCTTGCGCGTCACGTCGGGGGTGAAAAGAAACATCGGAATGATGAAGACGAGATACCAGAGCGCCGTCAGAGGCCCCGCCGCCCGGTCGCCCTCGCGCATCGCCGGGTCGAGGCCGAGCACCGGCTCCAGCCCGATCAGCGTTCGCCCTGTTTCCGGCGAAGCCGACATGAAGCCGAGAACCATGATCAGCGAGATCAGCCCGCCGACATAGCCGAGCCCCCAGGCCGAGCCCGAAAGCCGCCCGAGTTCGGAGCGCGGCACCAGCGTCGGCATCATCGCATTGTTGAAGACGGCGGCATATTCCATGCCGAACACCGCGACCGCGATGATGATGAGTATCCAGGTCAGGTCGCTCATGCCGGGCGCTGCGAACCACAGCATCCAGCAGCCGACGATGCCGATGACGGAAAACACCGCAATCCACGGCTTGCGCGGCCCGCTCGCATCGGCGATCGCGCCGAGAACGGGCGAGGAAAAGGCGATCAGCAGCCCGCCGATACCCGTCGCATAGCCCCAGAGCTCCTGCCCCCGCGCCGCATCCGGCGCGACGGCGGCGGCGAAATAGGGCGCGAAGACGAAGGTGATGATCAGCGTGTGAAAGGGCTGCTGCGCCCAGTCGAAGAGCATCCAGCCCCAGATCGCGCGTTTCGGCGCCCGCGCCTCGACAGTCCCGTCCATTCCGCCCCCTAGTTCGTGCCCCTAATGCGTTACGTCAGTCAGATCCGACATCAACCCCGCTGCAACCGTCAGCCGCGAAACGGTGATGTCGCCGCCCTCCGTCAGGCTTTGCAGCCGGTCGCGCGTGCGCGAAATCCGCATGCCGCCCGCCTCGATCCAGGCCTCGACCGGCGCCTTTTCCTTCGGGAAGGCGCTAAGCGCGGCGGCAGCGATCCCTCGCCGCGCTGCGTTGATCTGGTCGGTCGCGCGCGCCAGCGCCAGCCCGTCATAATAGTCGGACGGCGCGATCGAGCGCGCGGCATCCGCGATGCGCCCGATCCGGAACGCATCGGTGACGGCGAAGAAGGCCCGCGCGGCCGTCTCCAGTTCCGCCTTCGCCGTCTCGGCAACCAGCGCGATGTCGGGCACGAGTTCGGTCACGTGAAGCTGCGCGATCCGCTCGGCGAGCTTTTGCGAAACGCCGGCCTTGAGAAGTCCGGCCATGCGCTCGTCCTGCTTTTCCTGCGTGAACGGCGGCAGCATTTTCGCCAGCTTCGGCTCCAGCGCCTTGCGCGCGCCCTGCAGCCCCTCGATCTCGGCGCCGATCGTATCCGACGTCAGGTCGTTTTTGAGGAACCAGGCGCTCGCCGAATGCACCAGCCGGCCGACCTGCTGGTAGAGCTCGAGCTGCGTCGCCCCGTCGATCTTCGCGTCCAGCGCGTCGATCTCGCCATAGAGTTCGGGCAGGTCGAACCCGTCGCGCACGATCGCGAAGGCGGCGACGACCTCGGCAGCCGAGCGGCCTGTCAGGTCCTGCAGGCGGCTGACGAAGGACGGACCGCCGCGATTGATCGCCTCGTTGCCGAGCTGCGTCGCGATGATCTCGCGGCGCAGCCGGTGCGACTTGATCGGCCCGGCGAACTTCTTGACCATCTTCTGCGGGAAATAGTCGAGAAGGTCGGCTTCGAGATGTGGATCGTCCGGCACCCTGCTGGCCACGATGTCGTCGAAGAGCACGATCTTGGCATAGGCGAGAAGCACGCCGATCTCGGCCCGCGTCAGCGGCACGCCGCGCGCCTCGCGCTCGGCCATCGCGGCGGCCGAAGGCAGCACCTCGACATCGCGGTCGAGCAGGCCGCGATCTTCGAGCGCCTCCATGAATCGCTCCTGATAGCCGAGGTCCGCCGCCCCGCGCAGCGCCGTCAGCGAGATCGCCAGCGACTGCCGGTAATTGTTGGCAAGCACCAGATGCGCCACCTCGTCCGTCATGTCGGCCAGGAGCTTGTCGCGGTTGGGCCGCGTCAGGTCGCCCGCCCGCATCGCAGACGCGAGCGCGATCTTGATGTTGACCTCGACGTCCGACGAATTGACGCCGGCCGAATTGTCGATGGCGTCCGAATTGCAGCGCCCGCCATTCATCCCGTATTCGATACGCGCGCGCTGGGTGACGCCGAGATTGGCGCCCTCGCCGATCACCTTGGCGCCAACCTCTTTCGCCGTGATGCGCAGCGTGTCGTTGGCCTTGTCGCCGACATCGGCGTTGCTCTCGGCCTCCGCCCGCACATAGGTCCCGATACCGCCGAACCACAGGAGATCGACATTCGCCATCAGGATCGCGCGCATGATCTCGACCGGCGTCGCCGTCGTCGAGGAAAGCCCGATCGCGGCGGCCGCAGCCTTCGACAGCTCGATCGACTTCTGGCTGCGCGAGACGATGATGCCGCCTTCGGAAAGTTTTTCGCGGTCGTAGTCCTGCCAGCTCGACTGGCCCTTGTCGAAGAGGCGCTGCCGCTCCTCGAAAGAAGACGCCGTGTCGGGGTCGGGATCGATGAAGATGTCGCGATGGTCGAACGCCGCGATCAGCCGCGTCGCCTTCGAAAGCAGCATGCCGTTGCCGAACACGTCGCCCGACATGTCGCCGACGCCGGTCACGGTGAAGGGTTCTGTCTGGATGTCGCGGTTCATCTCGCGGAAATGCCGCTTCACCGCCTCCCACGCGCCGCGCGCGGTGATGCCCATCTTCTTGTGGTCGTATCCGGCCGATCCGCCCGAGGCGAAGGCGTCGTCGAGCCAGAATCCGTGCGCCTGGCTGATCGCGTTCGCCGTGTCGGAAAAGGTCGCCGTGCCCTTGTCGGCCGCGACCACGAAATACGGGTCGTCCCTGTCATGCCGTACCACGTCCGCCGGCGGCACCACATGGTCGCCCTCGATATTGTCCGTAACGGAGAGAAGCGAGGTGATGAAGTTGATATAGGCCTTCTTGCCCGCCTCGAAGATTTCGCCGCGCGAACCACCCGCCGGCAACTGCTTCGGAAAGAACCCGCCCTTGGCTCCGACCGGCACGATCACCGCGTTCTTGACCTGCTGCGCCTTGACGAGGCCGAGCACTTCGGTGCGGTAATCCTGCGCCCGGTCCGACCAGCGCAAGCCCCCACGCGCCACCGCGCCGAAGCGCAGATGGACGCCCTCGACCTCTGGCCCATAGACGAAAATTTCCCGCCACGGACGTGGTGCCGGGAGACCGCGCACGGCGCGCGAATCGAGCTTCAGCGCCAGCGACACGCCGTCCCTCTCGGGCGCGTAGAAATTGGTCCGCAGGGTCGACTGGATGAGGTTCAGATAACGCCGAATGACGGCGTCATCGTCGATCTGGGGCACCGATTCCAAGGCCGTTTCGATCGATTCCGCCGCTTTTTGAGCTGAAACTTCGCTGTTTTCAGCTCGTTTCGGATCGAAACGGGCCGAAAAAAGCGCAATCAGATGGCCTGCGATGGCAGGATAGCGGTTCAGGACCGAGGCCACGAACTCCTGGTTCTGCGGAATCCCCGCCTGCTGGAGATAGCGGCCATAGGCCCGCAGCAAGCCGATATTGCGGGCCGTCAGACCTGCCGTCTGAACCAGCGCCGCATAGGAATCATTGTCGCTCTCGCCGTTCCAGACCGACAGGAAGACGTCGGCCAGAAGCGCGCCGCCATCGGCCAGATCGATCTCGGCGCCGGATGCGCTTTCGAGCTCCATGTCGTGCAAAAAGACCGGCTTGGCACCCGCCCGCGCGATCTCGAACGTGCGTTCCGAGATCACCCGAAAACCCATATTTTCCAGGAGCGGCACGCGCTTCGACAGCGCCACCGGTTCGCCCTGGTGATAGATCTTCAGCCCGGCATGGGACGCCGTCTCCGGCTTTTCGCGATAGAAGTCGATCGCGATCGGCCGGTCGTCGCCGATGTCGGAAATGACCGCCGCATCGCGCATCGCGACCGCGGCGGAGAAGCTGTTGCGGTAGGTCTGGTCGAAGCCGGCGGCGAGCGCGGCGAGCTTCGGGTCGGCGCGGTTTTCCGTCACTTCCTCGCGCAGCGCGTCGTCCCAGGTCCGCACGATGTCGCGCATTCCGGCCTCGAGCTCGGCCGGATCGACCTTCGGCGTCTTTCCGCCGGAGCGGCCGATGATGAAGTGGACACGGGCGAGCGAGCCTTCGGGGAAGGCGGGATAATAGGCCGACAGCCGGCCGTCGAATGTCTTGACGAGATACTGCCCGATCCGCTCGCGGACGTCGGAATCGTAGCGGTCGCGCGGCACGTAGACGATGGCCGAGACGAAGCGGTCGAACTGGTCGACCCGGTAGAGCGCGCGCACCCTCGGCCGTTCGCCCAACGCCAGGATCGCCTCGGCGTGCTTGCGCAGGATCGGCACGGAAATCTGGAACAGCTCGTCGCGCGGATAGGATTCCAAGACGTTGATCAACGCCTTGCCCGAATGGTCGGACGGGTCAAAGCCGGACTTCTCGATCACCGCGGCCGCCTTGGAGCGCAGATAGGGGATCTTCATCACCGAGCGCGTGTAGGCGGTGGAGGTGAAGAGCCCGACGATGCGCAGTTCGCCGAGGAGCTTGCCCTTCTGGTCGAAGGTCTTGACGCCGATATAGTCGAGATAGATGCGCCGGTGGACGACCGACTTGGCATTGGCCTTGGTGACCAGCAGCGCTTCGGGACCATAGAGGAAGGCGCGGATTTCCGGTGTCGTCGTCACCGGCTCGCCGCCGCGCCGCAACACGCGCACTTCCGAATCGGACAGGATGCCGAGCCCGCCCTTGGGCGAACGCTCCAGCGTGCCGGTCTCCTCGCCGCCCGAATAACGCAATTCGCGCATGCCGAGGAAGGTGAAATTGTCGTCGCGCAGCCATTCGAGGAAGGCGATGGCCTCGCCGACCTGCGCCTTGTCGATCGGCACCGGCTGGTAGCGGTATTCGGTGATCGCCTGGTCGAGCCGGGCGAGCATAGGCCGCCAGTTGGTCACCGCCAGCTTGACCTGCGCCAGCACGTGTTCGAGCCCACGCTTCAGCGCCTCGCACTCCTCCGCCGTCAGCTTGGGCACATGGACGTGGATGATCGAGACGCGGTCGGTCGCATCGTCGCCCTTGGCGCTGCCCGCCTCGCCCAGAAGCTCGGCGACGCCCTTCTTTTCGTGCCGCACGAGGACGACCGGATGGAGAACGAGCGCGGCCTCGCCGGCCTGTTCGGTGATTTCGGCCAGCACCGAATCGAACAGGAACGGCATGTTGTCGTTGATGACGGTGATGGCCGTCACGGCCCGCCCCTGCCGCTCGATCTCGCCCTCATTGTCGAAGACGATGAGGCTGTCGCCGCGCTTGTGGTGCTTCAGCGCCCGGTAGGCGAGCGCGCCGGCGGTGGCGAAGGCCTCGCTCGTATAGGCCTCGCGATCCTCCTCCGGCGCCCGCGCCTTGAAGAAGCCCGCGAGCTTTTCGGCGCCCGCCTCGGTCTTGACCTTCGATGCGGTTGCGGTCTTGCGCACAGCCATGGACGGCGATCTCCCCGATTTCATCGCATTTTTCTTTCCAGACTAGAACATCCGCCGAGAAAGTGGCACCGGTTTCACGAAAATGAGCGACGCTGCGTCAGTTACAGACAAGTTTGAAAGGGAGATGACGGCATGAGCGAGCGGGTCACGGCACTGAACATCGAACTGCCCGAACTGTCGGACGGCACGAAGGCCTATTTCGCCAAATGCGAGGAGAAGCTGGGACTGGTCCCCAACGTCCTGCGCGCCTACGCCTTCGACGAGAAGAAGCTGCGCGCCTTCACCGACATGTACAACGACCTGATGCTCGGCGACTCCGGCCTGTCGAAGCTCGAGCGCGAGATGATCGCGGTCGCGGTCTCTTCGGTGAACCACTGCTATTACTGCCTCGTCGCCCACGGCGCAGCGGTGCGGCAATTGTCGGGCGATCCCAAGCTTGGCGAGATGATGGTGACCAATTATCGCGCCGCGGAGCTGCCGGCGAAGCAGAAGGCGATGCTCGATTTCGCGGTCAAGCTGACCGAGAGCCCCGACAAGATTGAGGAGGCCGACCGCAAGGGCCTGCGCGATGCCGGCTTTTCGGACCGCGACATCTTCGACATCGCCTCGACGGTGGGCTTCTACAACATGTCGAACCGGGTAGCCGCGGCGATCGACATGCGCCCGAACGATGAGTACCACGCGATGGCGCGGTAGGGCGCGCCCTTCCTTCTCCCCTTGTGGGAGAAGGTGGCTGAGCGAAGCGAAGTCGGATGAGGGGTGTTCCAGCCTGGCACCGCCGCACACCCCTCATCCGCCCCTTCGGGGCACCTTCTCCCACAAGGGGAGAAGGGAAGAGCGCTTACTCCGCCTCGCTTTTCAGCGGTCGTGCCAAAAGCCGTGTCGCGGCGTCCTTCATCGTGATGTGTCCGTCGATCAGTTCGGCGGTCGCCTCGATGATCGGCGCGTCGACGTCGCGTTCTCGAGCGATCTTGAGCGCGATGCCGGCCGTGGCCGCGCCTTCCGCCAGCGCCAGTCCCTCGCGCGACTTTCCCGCGCCGAGCGCCATGCCGTAGGCGAAGTTGCGCGATTGCGCCGAGCCGCAGGTGAGCAGCAGATCGCCCAGCCCCGACAGGCCCATCAGCGTCTCGGGCCGCGCGCCGAACGCTGCGCCGATGCGGCGCAGTTCGACGAAGCCGCGCGTGATGGTGGCCGCCTGCGCGCTGGCGCCTAGACCGGCGCCCGATACAGCGCCCGCGGCGATGGCGAGGACGTTCTTCAATGCCCCGCCGATCTCGACGCCGACGAGGTCGTCGGTCGAATAGCAGCGGAAGGCCGGCGCGGAGAAAAGTTCGGCGAGCGCGAAGGCTCGCTCGCCGTCTTCGCACGCCACGGTCACCGCCGTCGGCAGGCCGCGCACGACATCGGCGGCGAAACTCGGGCCTGACAGCGCGCCGATGGGCGAGGCGGGCAAAATCTCGGCGGCGATCTCGGAGACGAGACGGCCCGTCGCGCGCTCGATGCCCTTGGCAGCCAGTACCAGCGGCACGCCCGACGCGATGTGACGTGCTGCTTCGGTCAGCACGGCGCGCGTCGCCTGCGTCGGGATGACGCTCAAGATCGCGTCCGCGCCGGAAAGCGTCGCGGCAAGATCGGTCGAGGCGACCAGTCCCTCATCGAGCGTGACGCCCGGCAGATAACGCGGGTTTTCGCGGCGCTCGTTGATGGCCGAAACCGTTTCCGCGTCGCGTGCCCACAGCCGCGTATCGTGTCCGGCGCGGATCATGGTGACGGCCAGCGCCGTGCCCCACGCCCCGCCGCCGAGGATCGCGATTGTCGCGCTCATGCCTTGGCTCCCCTCTTGCCCGAACCGATGACCGGCGCGGCGCCCTCGTCGAGCGGCCAGCGCGAGCGCGGGCTGAGCGCCATTGCGTCCTCGCCTTCGATATTTGCGGCCAGCCGTTCGAGCCCGGCCCAGGCGATCATCGCCGCATTGTCGGTGCAAAGTGCCAGCGGCGGCGCGATCAGCCGGAAGCCGGCGGCCGCGCAGGAGGCTTCGAGCGCGGCGCGGATCGCCTTGTTGGCCGCGACGCCACCGGCGACGACGAGCACGCGATCCTCGACGGGCGGGAAGGCAGACAGTGCCTTGCCGAGCCGCTCCTGCAGCGTCTCGACGATGGCGCGCTGAAACGAGGCGCATATGTCGGCGACGTCCTGCTCGGAGAGCGGCGCGATGGAATTCGCCGCCTGTCGCACCGCCGTCTTGAGCCCGGAGAACGAAAAATCCGGACGCGCCTCGCCGCGCAGCGGGCGCGGGAAGGCAAAGCGCTTCGCATCGCCACGCGCCGCCCATTCCTCCACGCTGGGGCCACCCGGATAGGGCAGGCCGAGAAGCTTCGCCGTCTTGTCGAAGGCCTCGCCGAGCGCATCGTCGATGGTCGAGCCGAGCCGGCGATAGTCCCCGACGCCGCGCACCTCGACGATCTGGGTATGGCCGCCGGAGACGAGCAGCAGCAGGTAAGGGAACGCGACGTCCTCGACCAGCCGCGCCGTCAGCGCATGGCCTTCGAGATGGTTGATCGCGACCAGCGGCACGCCGGACGCAGCCGCCAGCGCCTTCGCCGTCATCAGTCCGACGATGAGCCCGCCGATCAACCCCGGCCCGGCAGTGACGGCGATGGCGTCGAGATCGGAAAGCTTAACGCCCGCCTCGGCCAGCGCCGCCTCAAGGACGCCGTCGACGGCCTCTACATGGGCGCGGGCGGCGATCTCCGGCACGACGCCGCCGAAGGCCGCGTGGTCCTCGATCTGGCTCAAGACGATGTTGGACAGGATGCGCGGCGCACCGTCCTGCGTGCGCTCGACAACCGCTGCCGCCGTCTCGTCGCAGCTCGTCTCGATGCCAAGCACGCGCATTTCGTCGCTACACCTTTTCGGAACGGGTCGTTCGGTTGCCGTTGCCGGCCATCGTCGCTAGGTAGGGGCGACCTATCATGGACGCCACTTGATGCAAACAGACCTTTTGAGGATCGGAACGCGCGGCAGCGCCCTTGCGCTGGCGCAGGCAGAAGAGACGCGCGCGCGCCTGATGGCCGCGCACGCCCTGCCGCAGGAGGCGTTCGAGATCGTCGTCATCTCGACTTCCGGCGACCGCATCCAGGACCGTCCTCTGTCCGAAGCCGGCGGCAAGGGGCTGTTCACCAAGGAGATCGAGGAAGCACTTTTGTCGGGCGCGATCGACATCGCCGTCCATTCGTCGAAGGACATGCCGACCGCGCTGCCGGAAGGGCTGGAACTCTCCTGCTTCCTCGAACGCGAGGATGTACGCGACGCCTATATCGGCCGCGTGGCGCCGAAGCTCCTCGACCTGCCCGAACACGCCGTCATCGGCTCCTCCTCGCTGCGCCGGCAGGCGCTGATCCGGCGCCTGCGCCCCGACATCGACGTGGTGCTCTATCGCGGCAACGTGCAGACGCGGCTGCGCAAGCTGGAGGAAGGCGTGGTGGACGCGACGCTTCTGGCCAATGCCGGGCTGAAGCGGCTCGGGCTTGCGCATGTCATCACCGAGCTCCTGCCGGTCGAGACCTTTCCGCCCGCGCCGGGCCAGGGCGCCATTTGCATCGAAAGCCGCATCGGTGACGCGCGCATCGGCCGCCTGCTCGGGCCGATCGGGCATCGCGCGACGACCGAGGCGCTGACCTGCGAGCGCGCCTTCCTGGCGACGCTCGACGGCTCCTGCCGCACGCCGCTCGCCGGCCATGCGCAAATCGAGGGCGACGCCATCTCCTTTTTCGGCATGATCCTGTCGCCGGACGGCCGGCAGGTGCACGAAATCCGGGCCGAAGGCCGCGCCGGCGACGCCTCTTGGATCGGCGCGAAGGCGGGCGCGGACATCCGCGACCGCGCCGGCCCCGCCTTCTTTGAAAGCTGGAACTGACATGCGCCGGCGCGTGCTGGTGACCCGGCCCGAGCCCGGCGCCTCCGCCACCGCCGCGCGGCTGATCGAGCGCGGGTTCGAGCCGGTCGTGCTGCCGTTGACCGAGATCGTGGCGGTCGCGCCGGCACAACTGCCCGACCGGATCGACGCCGTCGTGGCGACGAGCGCTAACGCTTTTCGCCATGCGCCGGCTTCCCTGCTGGAACAGCTCCAAAACGTTCCGCCCCATGTCGTAGGCGCGAAGACTGCCGAGGCTGCAGGCCGCGACGTCGCGTCGGTCGCGCCCGATGCGAGGACGCTCGTGGAGATGCTTCTTCGTCGCCTTCCGCCAGCCTCGCACGTGCTACACCTAACCGGCCGCGTGCGCCGTCCCGACCTGAAGCGGGCGCTGGAGGCAGAGGGGCATTCCGTCGCCGAAATCGAGCTTTACGACGCCCGCGCGGCTGAATTTTCGGCCGATGAAATCGGAACCAAACTGGGGGCTCGGCCGTTTTGGGCGGCATTGGTCTATTCGCAGCGCGGGCGCGAAATCCTGAGCGGGATCGTCGCCGCGGCGCCGTCCAGCTTCGAGTCCACGATTTTCGTCTGCATTTCCGCCGAGGCGGCAGCGGGGCTGAACGGGCGGCGAACAGCCGTCGCCGCGACGCCCGACGAGGCGGGCATGCTGGCAAGGCTCGCCGAATTGGATCAACGCGCGGCCACGTCCGGGTAATCGGCCGCATCTGGGTAATTGAAGGGGAATGGCATGTCGAAGACGCCGAAATCACGCTATTCGGAGCCGAAGAAGGCCGAATCGACCATCGACATCGACCCGAAGGACGTGACGCGTCTCGACGACAAGGCCGCCAAGCCCGGCACCTCCGAGCAGAATATCAGCGACATCACCGACCCGGCCGCGCTCGGCGCCGACAAGGCAGCGGCGGCTGCCGTCGAGGCCAAGCCGGAGCCGATGAAGGCCAAGGCGCCCGACGCCAATGTGGAGACTGCCAAGACGGACAAGGCTTCCACATCCAAACCGGCCGAAACGCCGATCCCGGCTCCCAAGGCCGATGCCAAGCCGGCGACGCCCTCAGCCTTCGCCACCTCGCAGGCAGCCTCCCTGTCCACCCGCGCGGAGACGAAGCGCGGCGGCAGCGCTCTGATGGGCGGGATCGTCGGCGGCCTGATCGTACTGGCGCTCGGCGCGGGGCTTCAGGCGGCCGGCGTCTGGCCGGGCGCGCAGGGTGGAAATGACGAGCAGGTCGCAGCGCTCCAGGCCGAGATCGAGACGCTGCGCGGCGAGATCGCGAATGCCGGCGCATCGGACGATGTCGCGGCGCTGCGCTCCGAGATCGAGCAACTGCGCACGGCTTCCGGCGAAAGTTCGGCGACGGACGACAGGCTCGCCGCGCTCGAGCAGGCGATCGCGGCCGTCAACGACGCGCCCGACGCCGAAGCTGCGCTCGCCGAAGTGGAGCAGCAGCTTGCGAGCGCCGGCGAGGCGACGACCGCCAATGCCGCGCGGCTCGACGATATCGAGGCGCGGCTTGGCGAACTGGAAGACAGCGGCTCGGAGCGCGTCATCGCGGCTTCGGCGCTGAAATCCGCGATCGACCGCGGCCAGCCCTTCATGACCGAACTCGAAACCTATGCCGGCCTCGACGCCGAAGCGGCGGAGGTCGGCGAATTGCGCGACTTCGCGGCCGACGGCGTCGCAACGCGGGCTCAGATTGCCGAGGAGGCAGGACCGGCCGCACAGGCGATGGTCTCGGCCTCCGCCGGGGTCGACGAGACTGCCGGCATCATGGACCGCCTATCGGCCAGCGCCCGCTCGCTCGTCCAGGTGCGCCCCGTCGGCATGGCCGAGGGCGAGGATGTCGGCGCGAAGGTCGCGCGGCTCGAAGCCTCGGTGCGCGCGGACGACTACGAACGCGCCATCGCCGAATATGACGGCCTGCCGGAGAACGTTCAGGCGGCCGGCGCCGACTTCATGGCCAAGGTGCGCGCCCGCCATGCCGCCGACCAGTTGATCGACCGTGCTCTGACCACCGCGCTCCAGGGCGCCTGAGGGAACGAAACATCATGATCCGCATCCTGTTCTTCCTCGTTCCCGTCTTCATCCTCGGCTTCGCCTTCGCCTGGCTCGCCGACCGCCCGGGCGATCTGACGATGACCTTCGGCGGCTACCAGATGCAGGTCAGCCTGCTGGTCGCCGCGATCCTGATCACCGCCGTCGTCGCCGCCGCGATGATCCTCTGGTGGCTGGTCAAGTCGATCGTCACCAGCCCGCACGCGATCTCGCGCCATTTCCGCAACCGCCGCCGCGACCGCGGTTATGAGGCGCTCTCCATGGGCATGATCGCGGCCGGCGCGGGCGATCCGGCGCTCGCGCGGCGCAAGAAGAAGGAGGCGCTGAAGCTCCTCTCCTCCGACCGCGAACCGCTGGTCCATCTCCTCGACGCGCAGGCTTCGCTGCTCGAAGGCGACCATCCCGGCGCGCGGCAGAAGTTCGAGGCGATGCTCGACAAGCCCGAGATGAAGCTGCTCGGGCTGCGCGGCCTCTACCTCGAAGCCGAACGCGTCGGCGATCGGCAGGCCGCGCGGCATTATGCCGAGCGCGCCGTCGAAACCGCGCCGCAGCTTGCCTGGGCGTCAGGCGCCGCCTTGGAGGAAAAGTCCGAGGCCGGCGAGTGGGACGCCGCGCTGCGTCTCGTCGACACGCAGAAATCGACCCAGCAGATCGACCGCGAGACGGCCGAACGCCGCAAGGCCGTGCTGCTGACCGCCAAGGCCACCGAACTCCTCGACGCCGAACCGGTGCAGGCCAAGAACGCGGCTCTCGAGGCGCACCGCCTCGCGCCCGACCTCGTCCCGGCCGCGATCGTCGCGGCCAAGGCGCTCTTCCGCCTCGACGATTTGCGTAAGGGCGCCAAGATCCTCGAAGCCGGCTGGAAGCGCAACGCGCATCCTGAAATCGCCGACGCCTATGTCAATGCGCGCCTCGGCGACTCGACGCTCGACCGCCTGACGCGGGCGAAGAAGCTGCAGGCGCTGAAGCAGAACAACCCGGAATCGGCGCTCACGGTCGCCCGCGCGGCCCTCGCCGCCGGCGACTACAAGCTCGCCCGCGCGCAGGCCGAGGCCGCGATCCGGCAGGAGCCGCGCGAAGGCGCGTACCTGCTCCTCGCCGACATCGAGGAAGCCGAAACCGGCGACCAGGGCCGCGTGCGCCAGTGGCTCGGCAAGGCCGTCCGCGCGCCGCGCGATCCGGTCTGGATCGCCGACGGCTACGTCTCGGACCGCTGGGCGCCGCTCTCGCCGGTCACCGGCCGCCTCGACGCCTTCGAATGGCGCGCCCCGGTCGAGCGGCTCGGCCAGGTCATCGAGGCGGGCGACGAAGCGCTGGCGATCACCCCGACCCTGCCCGCGCCGATCGAGCACGACGAGCACCGGTCTTCTAAGCCGGTGGTCGCAGCCGAGCCGGAGCACGTCGAGGACATCATCGTCGAAGAACCGATGAAGACGGCGCCCGAGACGGCAAAGCCCGCGAAATCGGAAGCCGCGCCGGCCGCCCCCGCGCCTGCGGCCGAGCCGGTCGCCAAGGTCGAGCCCGAACCGGTCGTCGAACAGAAGCCGGCAGAAAAGCTCGCCGAGAAACCGGCAGCCAAGCCCGAACCGGCCCGCCCCGTCGCGGCGAACGACGCCAAGGCCCCGGCCACCGTAACGCCGCTCGCTGCGAAACCGGCGGCCACCGACACGACGGCCGAAGCTCCGATTGATGCCGAACTGATCGAAGAAGACGAGAAGCGCCTGGCGAAGATGCCCCTGCCCGACGATCCGGGCGTCGAGGACGGCGAAAAGCCGGTGGCGGAAAGCCGGTTCAGGCTGTTCTGAAACTGGAGCCCGCTGCGCAGGGGATTGCCCGCATCTTGGCCTTTTCGCCATCCTTGCGTTAAATGAAGGCAATCGGGCGCGATTCGATGGATGCGTCCCAAGGGACCTGACGCCGCCTCATGCTCGATCGCCTGCTTTCGCTCTTTCGTGACATCCCCGCCGGCCGCGATGCCGATCGTTCCGACGATCCCCGCGTGGCGGTCGCGGCGCTGATGTACCACATCATCGATGCGGACGGCGTGCGCGAGGCGGACGAGGCCGAGGCGCTGCGGCGCACGATCGCCGAGGCGTACCAGCTTTCCGGAGACGAACTCGACCGCATCCTCGTCGCCGGCGAGAGCGCCGAGCGTGATGCTGTCGATCTCTACGCCTTCACGAGCGTCATCAACCGCCATCTCGACCAGCCGGCGCGCCAGGAACTGATCCTGCTCCTGTGGGAGATGGTCTATGCCGATGGCGAGCGCCACGAGCTGGAGGACAATCTCGTCTGGCGCGTTTCCGAACTCGTCGGCATCGACGGGCCGGACCGCGTCGCGCTGCGCCAGCGGGTCGCCGAACGGGCCAAGGGCGCGAACAACGGATAGACGGATGCTGCACGGACCGATTTCGAAAGCCGCGACCCATCATGGAAAGCAGATCCTGGTCGTCCTGCACCAGGAGCATTCGAGCCCCGGCCGCGTCGGACAATTGCTCGCCGCCGACGGCTACCATCTCGACATCCGCCGCCCGCCGCTCGGCGACGCCCTGCCGGCAACGCTCGCCGACCATGCCGGCGCGGTGATCTTCGGCGGGCCGATGAGCGCCAACGACCCGGAAGAATTCGTCAAGCGCGAGACGGACTGGATTTCCGTGCCGCTGCGCGAGGAAAAGCCGTTTCTGGGCATCTGCCTCGGCGCGCAGATGCTGGTCAATCATCTCGGCGGCAAGGTCGGCGGGCGCGACGACGGCCATGTCGAGATCGGCTGGTATCCGATCGAGGCGACGGACGAGGCACGTGCCATGCCGCTCGACTGGCCGTCCATGGTCTACCAGTTCCACCGCGAGGGTTTTTCGCTGCCCTCCGGCGCGAAACTCCTGGCGACGGCCGAATCCTACCCCAACCAGGCGTTCCGCTACGGCCACAATGCGTGGGGCATCCAGTTCCATGCCGAGCTGACGCGCGTGATGATGCACAAATGGGTGGTCAAGGGCGCGCACCGCTTCGTGCTGCCCGGCGCCCAGCAGGGCCGCGACCATCTGCATGGCCGCATGCTGTGGGATCTGAAGCTCAAGGCCTGGCTCGACGGTTTTCTGAAGCTGATCTTCGACCGCGAGGCGTTCGAGGCTTCACATGCGTCCGTCGAGGCGGCGCGCTTTCCTGAGCTCGGGAAATAGCCAGGCCCAAAGGCCCGCGACGCCGACCGCACCGATGCCGCCCAGCACCACTGCCGGCACCGTTCCAATCATGGCGGCCATCGTCCCGGCGCGGAACTCGCCAAGCTCGTTCGATGCACCGACGAACACCATGTTGACCGCATTGACGCGGCCGCGCACCCGGTCGGGTGTCCAGAGCTGGATCAGCGTCTCGCGGATGTAGACGGAGATCATGTCGGCGGCGCCCAGCAGCGCCAGCGCGACGATCGACAGCCACGGAATGGTCGACAGGCCGAAGACGGCGGTGAAGACGCCGAACAGGCCGACGAAGACGAACATGATGATGCCGGCATGATCGCGGATCGGATGGCCGGCAAGCCAGATGGCGACGCCGATGGCGCCGATGCCGGGCGCGGCGCGCAGGAGGCCGAGGCCCCAGGGTCCAAGTTCCAGGATGTCGCGCGCGTAGACGGGCAGGAGCGCGACAGCGCCGCCGAGAAGCACGGCGAAGAGATCGAGCGAGATCGCGCCGAGCACCACCTTTTCCGAACGGATGTAGCGGAAGCCGGCGAAGATCGTCTCCAGCGACGGGCGCTCGGTCTCGGTGTGCTGCTTCGGCTTCGGGATCGAGAAGATCAGGAGCGAGGCGATGCCCATCATCGCTGCCGCCGTGCCGTAGGCCGCTTCGCTGGCGAGGCCGTAGAGGAGACCGCCCGCGACCGGCCCGACGATCGTCGCCGTCTGCCAGGCCGAGGAATTCCACGCCACCGCGTTGGCAAAGTCCTTCGCCGGCACGAGATTGGCGACGAGCGAAGCCGAGGCCGGCCCGAAGAAGGCGCGCGCGACGCCGAAGACGAGCAGCACGGCGAAGATCGGAACAGCCGAGCCGAGCCCGTGCCAGGAAAGATAGAGCAGCGCCAGGGCGCAGCCCATCTCGAGCAGCGAAGCGAGCCCCATGACGAGGCGCCGGCCGAAACGGTCGGCAACCGCGCCCGTCACCAGCACGAGCAGCAGCGCCGGCGCGAACTGGACGAGCCCGACGAGGCCGAGGTCGAACGGATCGCGCGTCAAATCGTAGACCTGCCAGCCGACCGCGACGGACACGATCTGCGTCGCGAAGGTCATGAAGAACCGCGCGACCCAGAAGCGCAGATAGGACGAATGGCGAAACGCCGCGTAGCGGTCGTCGGGGTGCGCGGTCTCGGTTTCGGTCATGGGCGGGTCCGGATGTGCTGCCTCTCCTGATAGACGCTTTCGCGCTGCAGCGCGCCTGCCCTGCGCGGCTGGACCACCGCTTCCCACCTGCTTGCGCCATGCAACCTATCGGCGTCTTCAAGGTTTTGCTCATGGAACGCGAAGGGGCGACGGGCATGAACGAGACGGTGCGGATGACGGGGCGCGGACGCGATGCGGACTGGCCATCGGCCATTCCAGCGAAGGGCTGGAAGGACATCGCCTGGCGCGTCTGGATCAATATCGGCGAGCATCGCGTGATGCTGATCGCCGCCGGCGTGACCTTCTACCTGCTCCTGGCGCTTTTTCCGGCACTTGCCGCCTTCGTCTCGATCTATGGCTTCGTCGCCGATCCGGTGACGGTGGGCGACCACATCTCCTTTCTCGGCGGTCTCCTGCCGACAACCTCGCTCGACCTGATCTACGCGCAGCTCGAAGCACTGGCCGAGCAGCGGCCGGAGGCGCTGAGCGTCGGCTTCGTCATCGGTTTCCTGATCGCGCTGTGGAGTGCCAATAACGGCATCAAATCGATGTTCGAGGCGATGAACGTCGCCAACCAGGAAAATGAGAAGCGTTCCTTCATCCGGCTGAACCTGATCTCCTTTTGCTTCACGCTCGGCGCGATGTTCCTCGCCATCGCCTTCATCTTCACGGTCGGCGTGGTGCCGGCATTGCTGGCGCTGTTCCGGCTCGACGATTTCGGCCCGATGCTGATCGCTGCCCTGCGCTGGCCGGCGATGCTGATGATCATCGTCACCGGCATCTCGTTGCTCTACCGCTTCGGACCGAGCCGCGAGCAGGCGAAATGGCGGTGGCTCTCCTGGGGCGCGTGCTTTGCCTCGGTGGTCTGGATCGTGACCTCGCTCGGCTTCTCGTTCTACCTGCAGAACTTCGCCGACTACAACGCCACCTACGGCTCGCTCGGCGCCGTGATCGGCTTCATGATGTGGACCTGGATCTCGGCGATGATCGTCATCGTCGGCGCCGAGATCAATGCCGAGATGGAGCACCAGACCGCGCTCGACACGACGACCGGCGCGGATTTGCCGATGGGCGCGCGCGGCGCCACCATGGCCGACACGCTCGGCAAGCCCGCCGAAACCTTCGTGCCGGACGAACACCTCAACGAGGAGCCCGCCCCTGCGAACGGCAAAGCGCATGTCGGCATTCTCGCCGCGGCGGCGGTCATCATGATGGCGATCCCGGTTCTGCACCGCGTGCGCTGAAGGCCGACTGCGTCACCTTTGCAACAGAATAATGACAAATCCAGATCAGGCAGCGAATAAACGTTGCCGGAAGCCGTTCAGCAATCGATAGATCCATTATTGAATGAGTGAAGATTCTGTTTGTTGAACAATTGCTAAAGCAAAGCAGGATCGAAATCTTATATTTAGTTTTGTCTAATGTAGAGATCGCTTTGCATGGGACGTCATTACATCGAATTGCACGATACCACGCCCGTCTGCCGGGGCGACACGCGAAACATCTACGAGGTTGCCGAATTGCCCGGCAGTCTCGTCAAGACCATCCGCCCCGAACGGGTCGACATGTCCGGCCATTTCGTCGGCAAGAGCGGCATGAAGCGACTGCGGCTCGAAGGCTGCTACCAGGGCTTCGCGCGCGAGATGGCCGAATATCTCATCCTGTCGCGCCGCCTCTATGCGCAGCCCGGATTCTCGCTGCCGATCGCGCACATCTACGGACTGGTACAGACTGACCAGGGGACCGGCCTCGTCATGGAGAAGATCGTCGGCGCGGATGGCGAACTGGCCCCGACGATCGGCCGCCTTCACGCCGAGGGTCGCCTTTCGGACAGGCACAGGGCGGCGCTCGACGCGATGTTCGAGCGCTGCCGCGACCTGCACATCGTCCTGAACGACATTCACGCCAACAACATCGTCTACACCGAAGAACGCTCGGGCCGGCCCGAATGCGTCTGCGTCGACGGGTTCGGTGAGCGGGTGCTGATCCCGATCCACCGCTGGTTCGCATCGGTCAACCGCCGCAAGATCAACCGCATCGCCCGCGACGCGACCGCAAGCCTGACGCGCGCCCCGGCGCAGGAGCGCTGGGGCCGGCAGTAGAGTTCGGGGTGGTGGCGGCTTCCTTCCCGGCCTGCCTCAAAGAATGCCGGGCAGTCGGTTGTCAGCTTTCGACGATCAGCAGTTCGAAGGTGATGCACACATTGTTGGTGCCGTTGACGACCGGCCCCTCGAGGATTTCGCCGTCGATGTCGACGATGACGAGGTCGAGTTCGGCGCGGGTCTTGTCGCCGCGCGTCTCGAGCGTTCCGCTTCGGATGAAGAGTTCGGACGCGATCGACGCCATGTGGCGGCCATCGGCGAAATCGCATCCGACGAGGCTGCCGATGCCGTGAACGGTGCCGCGGTGGATGTCGTGTTCGGCGGCGACCCGCTCGATTTCGGCGTGAATCGGCGCGTTCGGCTTGACCCGACATAGAACGCCGCGTTTGGCACCCGCTGCCGGCGCGCCGGCCAGCGGCACGGGCGTGAACAGCTTGAACATCGTCTCGGCATCGTCGAGCTGGTCGAATACGGCGCCCGAAATCGCAAGGACATCCGCCTCGACCGGTTCGGCGAAGCGCGCATCGTGCGGCATCAGGTGGCCGGCATGGAGGCTGTCGTCCGCATGGCGCCACGTGCCGTGGCAGTGCAGGAACGGCGCTCCGTCGCGGCGGCCATAGGTGAAGACGAGTTCCCCGACCGGGCAGCGGCCATTCGGCGAGTGCGTTTTGCTGTACCAGGCCGCGCGGATGCCGTCGACCGAGGGCGCCGGCATCACATAGACCAGCGGATCGAAGGCGCCGCCGGCGATGCGGACGATCGCGCTCTCGATGCCGTGCGGGCGAAAGGCCTGCTCGACCGCATCGAGCACGCTCATGCCGGCAGCGAAGGTCAGGCGCAGCGAACGGACGCCGCAAGGAACGGCAAGGGCGCGCGGCTCGGTGGCCGCGCCGGGCTGGCGCAGCGTCCTCACGAGGCCTGCCGATCCGCAAGCCCGGCGGTGACGAACCCGCCGTCGACCGCGAGCACCTGGCCGCTGACATAGGCTGCATCGTCGGAGACGAGGAAGGCGACGGCGGTCGCGATCTCGCGCGTGTTGCCGTAGCGGCCCTGCGGGATGCGCTCGTGCCACTGGGCGCGCACGTCTTCGGTGTGGACCGCGCGGGCCATCGGCGTGTCGACCGCGCCCGGCGCGACGGCATTGACGCGGATGTTCTGGCGGGCGAGCTCGGTCGACAGGATCTTGGTCAGCATGTTGACCGCGCCCTTGGACGAGCCATAGGCGCTGCGGCCCTTGTTGCCGATCATGCCGGAAACCGACGAGATGTTGACGATCGCGCCCGGCTCGCCCTGCGCGATCCAGTGGCGGGCGGCCGCGCGCGCGGCGATGAACGTGCCGGTGAGGTTGATGTCGACGATCCGGCGGAACTCCTCCACGCTGGTATCGACGGCCGGCTTGTCCATGCCGATGCCCGCGGAATTGACGATCGCGCCAAGCTTGCAGGCGGAGGCGGCCTTTGCGACGGCAGCCTCGACCTCGGCCTCGTCGGTCACGCTGCAGGCGATGGCGTGGCTGTCGTCGAGGCCGAGCGCGCGGCATGCCTCGGCGAGCGTCTCGGGGTTGCGGTCGAGCAGGTAGACCGCCCAGCCGCGCTCCTTGAGGACGATCGCGATCTCGAGCCCGATGCCCGACGCACCGCCCGTGATGAGGGCGGATCTTTGCTGTTGTGTCATGGGATGTTCCTCAGGCGCTGAGCTTTTCGGCGAAGTCGTCGAGATCGCCGCGCTTTTGAAGTTCCTCGCGGATCAGCTTCTTTGCGATTTTTCCGTAGGCGGATTTGGGCATCTCGTCCCAGAAGACGAACTTCTTCGGCAGCTTGTAGCGGGCCACCTTGCCGTCGAGCCAGGCGCGCAATTCGTCGCCATCCGTCGCCGAGCCGGCGCGCAGCGTGCAGACCGCGATTCCCACTTCGCCCCAGAACGGGTCCGGCACGCCGAGGATCGCGACCTCGCTCAGCGCCGGATGCAGGAGAAGCTTCTCCTCGATCTCGCGCGGATAGACGTTCGAGCCGCCAGAAATGTACATGTCGGATGCGCGGCCGGTGATGTAGAGGAAGCCTTCGGCGTCGATATGGCCGAGGTCGCCGGTGCGGAACCAGCCATTGCGGAACGACTTCGCGTTCGCTTCCGGGTTGTTGTAGTAGCCGGCGAAGACGGCCGGCCCGACGGCGCAGATCTCGCCGGTCTCACCCTGCGCGACCTCGTTGCCCGCATCGTCCTGGATCTGGAGCTGCATGCCAGTGCGCTCATAACCGCAGGTGCCGATCCGCGCCTGGGGGCCGTCGTCCAGCGAATGCAGGACGGGCGGCAGGACCGTGATCGCGCCGGTGACCTCGCCGAGCCCGAAATACTGGACCAGCACCGGCCCGAGCACCTCCAGCGCCTTCTTCTGGTCCGCCCGGTACATCGGGGCGCCGGCATAGATGACATAGCGCAGCGAGGACTTGTCGTAGCGCCCGGCGGCCGGATCCTCGACGAGCATCTTGACGATGGTCGGCACGGTGAAGAGGTTCGTCACCCGCCACTCGGCGACCAGCCGCCAGAAGAGATCAACGTCCATGCGGTCCGTCGGCATCAGGATCGTGGTCGCACCGTGCGCAAGCTGGCACAACTGATGGACGCCGGCGCCGTGCGACAGCGGCGCGACGACGATCGACCGATCCGTGTGCGTGATCGCGGGGAAGAGGTCGGCATGGTGGTTGTTGATGACGAACGCCATCTGGCCATGGGTCAGGACGGCGGCCTTCGGGCGGCCGGTCGTGCCGGACGTGTAGAAATACCAGCACGGATCGTCGCGATCGACGGCAAGGGACGGCACCACCTTGCCCATGTGACGCGCGACGATCGCGTCGTAGTCCTCGCCGATGTCGGACTCGCCGATGGCGATCACCCTGGCGATCGTGGTGTCGCCCGACAGGCAGGCCGTCGCATGTGCGGCGAAATTCGCCTGGCAGATCATCAGCACCGCGCCGCTCGACTGCGCGAGATAGGCGACCTCGTCCGGCGTCTGGCGGAAATTGGTCGGAACCCAGACCGCGCCGACGCGGAACGTCGCCAGCATGGACTCGAACATCTGGTTCGAATTCGCCGACTGGACGAGGACGCGGTCGCCCTTCTTCAGGCCGAATTCGTGGATGAACGCATGGGCCATCGCATTGACCCGCGCCTCCATCTCGCGCCAGGTCCAGCGGTCCTCGCGCCACACGAAGGCGATGCCGTCGCCATGCCGGCGCGCGGCCTGCGTCAGGAAATGCGAAAGGTTCATCACCCGCGTCGTGCAGGGCACGACGCCACCTTCCGGATTCGAAGTCGTCATTTCACACGCTCCAGGATCGAAACGTAATTGGCGACGGCGGCGCCGCCCATGTTAAAGATGCCCGCGAGTTCGGCGTTCTCGACCTGCATGTCGCCGGCCTCGCCCATCAACTGCATCGCCGCGATGACGTGCATGGAGACGCCCGTCGCGCCGATCGGATGGCCCTTCGATTTGAGCCCGCCCGACGGATTGACCGGCAGGCGCCCGCCCTTCAGCGTCGTGCCGTCGCGGACGACCTTGTAGCCCTCGCCCGGCTTTGCGAGGCCCATCGCCTCGTATTCCAGGAGTTCGGCGATGGTGAAGCAGTCATGCGTCTCGACGAAGGAGAGGTCGTCGAGCGCCAGGCCGGACTGTTCCAGCGCGCCCTGCCAGGCGCGGCGCGGGCCGTCGAACGCCAGCATGTCGCGGCGCGACAGGGCGAACGCATCGTTGACGTGCTTGCGGGCGCGAAACCCGATCGCGCGGTGAAGCGTGGCCGCCGTCTCCTCGTCGGCCAGGACGAGCGCGGCCGCGCCGTCGGATACCAGCGAGCAATCCGTCCGGCGCAGCGGGGCTGCGACCAGCGGGTTCTTCTCGGAAACGGTGTTGCAGAAATCGAAGCCGAAATCCTTGCGCATGTGCGCGAAGGGATTGGCGACGCCGTTGGAATGGTTCTTGGCCGCGATCATGGCCAGTTCTTCGGAGCGGTCGCCGTAGCGCTGGAAATAGTGCTGCGCGATGCGGCCGAAGACGCCGGCAAAGCCGCCTTCGACGTCGGCTTCCTCCTTGCGGTAGCTGCCGCCGAGAAGGATGTCACCGACCTGCGAGGTCGGCACGCCCGTCATCTTCTCCGCCCCGACCACCAGCGCGATGCGTCCGCGGCCCGATTCGATGAAATCCATGGCCGTGTAGATCGCGGCCGAGCCGGTCGAGCAGGCGTTCTCGAGGCGGACCGAGGGAACCGACGCGAGGTCGGGCTCGACCATGCCGACGAGCGCGGCCTGGAACTCCTGCTTCGAGAACCCTCCGTTCATGACCCCGACGAAGATGCCGTCGACCTCTGCCGCCGCAACGCCGGCATGTGTGAGGGCGGGTGCGACCACCGAGGCCATCAGGGCTTCGGTGTCGGCATGTTCGGACTTGCCGAACGGCGAATGCGCCCAGCCGACGATCTGTGCTTTCGTCATAGTGCAAGCCTCCGTGGTGATTGAGTGCGGCCGTGTGCGACGGTGCGCGTCTTCTGTTTCGCGGCGGCGGGTTCGGCCGGGCTCACCAGTTCGGCGAGCCTGGCTTCCACGCGCCGGGTTTCCTCGCGCAAGGTGGCGACGAGGTCGGTGAGCCGCGGCTCCTGCATTCGGCTGTCGATGGCTGCGATGCTGAGCGCGCCGGCCAGCCGGCCGTCGGGGTGGCGCACGGCCATGCCGAGGCCCCAGGAATTGGCGTAGATCAGACCCGGATTGAACGCATAGCCGCGTGTCCGCGTCGCGGCGACGTCGCGCCAGATCTGCGCCGGCGTCATGCGCGGGTAGTCGTTCACGAGCGTTTCGGCATTGCGCGCGAGGAGAACTTCGATCTCCGCATCGTCGAGGCTTGCCAGCATCGCCAGCGAACCGGCGCCGACACCCAGCGGGTGTTCATATCCCGTCTGCAGGGCATGCGTGCGGATCGGATAGGTGCCTTCCTCGCGGTGCAGGCAGATCGCGTGCGTGTCGCGGCGGATCGAGACGAAGCTTGCGTCTTCCGTCTTGCGCGCGATGCGGATGAGGCTCTCCATCGACAATCGCAGGAGATCGAACCGCGGCGATGCGAGCGTGCCGATCACATAGGCTTCCTGGCCGATGTAATACTGCCGGTCGCCCTCGCCCTGCTCGATGAAGCCGGCCCGCATCAAGGCGAGCAGCAGACGCCGCGTGGTCGGCTTGTTGAAGCCGCTTTCCTCGACGATTTCCTTGAGCGACATGCCGCGCGCCGCCTGCCGGGCAACGAGGGAGAGAAGACCGAGCGCGCGGTCGACGCTCTGCGCGCCCGTCAGTTCCTTTTCGTGGGGAGGCGGCTGCTTTGCCATCAGCGCGGTCCCATGACCGTGGCGCTCTGGCCGCCGTCGACGGGCAGGCAGACGCCGTTGACGAATTTGGCTTCGTCCGAGGCGAGGAACAGCGCCGCATGGGCGATGTCCCACGCATCGCCCATCCTGCCGCCGGGAAGGGCGGAATTGCGCGCGGCGACCATCTCTTCGCTCGAGGCGTATTGCGACGAGATCTGGTTGTAGATGAGCGGCGTGTCGATCATGCCCGGCACGACGCAATTGGCCCGGATGCCCTGCGGGGCATACTGGATGGCCAGCGCCACGGTGGCCTGGTTGACCGCCGCCTTCGTCGCGCAATAGGCGAAGTACGGGTAACCCGTCCACCGGATGCCGGCGAGCGAGGAGATGTTGACGATGGCGCCGCCGCCGCCGGCGATCATGTGCGGGATCGTCGCCTTGGCGGTGCGGTAGACGGAGCCGAGATTGAGATCGACGGAAAGCTGGAACTGCGCCTCGGAGAGCTCGACCGGCCCGCCCATATGGGTGACGCCGACATTGTTGTGCAGGATCGAGATGCCGTCGAAAGCCGACACGGTCTCCTGGACGGCATTCTCGACGGAGGCGAGCTTGGTCGCATCGGCCACAAGCGCGATGGCCCGCCCGCCCTCACCGGCGATGATGTCTGCGGTCTCGCGCGCTGCGGCTTCCGACAGGTCGACGCAGGCGACCGCGGCGCCCTCGCGGGCGTAGAGAACGGCAGCCGCCTTGCCATTGCCCCAGCCCGGCCCGGACGAACCGGCGCCGAAGACGATGGCGATCTTTCCCTTCAAACGATCCGGCACGGTCGACCTCTAGGCTGTAAGAAAGGGTCCGCTGCACGGGTGCGCAGCGGTCTTGGTGATCGGGTGGTTGGCTGCCGCCGGCGAAGCACGTCGTTTCGTTCGGCGGCAGCTTTTGTCAGACGAAAAGTCGCTTAGGCGAGGCTGGTGCCGACCGCCTTTTCGAGAATGCCCCAGGCTTCGTCGCCGAAATTGCCCTTCCATTCCGAATAGAAGCCCGCCGAGCGAAGCGCTTCGCGGAAGGCTGCGTTGTCGGGATCCGTGAAGGTCATGCCGGCCGCCGTCAGTTCCTCGCGCACCGTCTCGTTCAGCTTCTCCGTGTCGGCGCGCTGCTCGAGCGCCGATGCGTTGAGGTTGGTCGCGATGATCTCGCGGATGTCCTCCGGCAGGGCTTCCCAGGCGCGCTGGTTGGCGAGGAACCAGAACCCGTCCCACATGTGGTTGGTCATCGCGCAGTGCTTCTGCACTTCGTAGAGCTTGGCGGTGGACGCGATGGCGAGCGGATTTTCCTGGCCGTCGACCGTGCCGGTCGAAAGCGCAGTGTAGACCTCGGCGAAGTTGATGGTCGTCGGGGCCGAGCCGAAGGCGTTGAACATCGACTGCCACAGCGGGCTCGGCGGGACGCGGATCTTGAAGCCCTTCAGGTCTTCGGGCGTGTTGATCGGCGTGGACGACGAGGTGATCTGGCGGAAGCCGTTGTCCCAGATCTTTTCCATCGGCACGAGGCCCTTGGCCTCGATCTGCGCGCGCGCATAGGCACCCAGTTCGCCGTCCATCGCCTGCCAGACCGTCTCGTAGTCCGGGAACGCGAAGCCGATGCCGCTGATGGCGGCGTTCGGGACCAGCGTCGACAGGATCAGCGGCGACAGCGAGAAGAACTCCGTCGCGCCGCTGCGCAACTGCGACAGCGTCTCGGTGTCGTTGCCGAGCTGGCTCGCCGGGAACACGTTGATCTGCATGCGCCCGCCCGAATCCTCGAGGATCTTGGCGACGGCTTCGTTGAGGCGCACGTTCAGCGGATGGGCCGGCTGAAGGTTGTTGGCGAACTTGTAGGTGAAATCGGCCGCGTGAACGCGGGTATGGAATGCGGCGCCGAGCGCGATGGCGCCGGTCCCCATCATCATGTTGCGACGGGTGATCTTCATTGGGTTGGTCTCCTCCATTGGTAGGGTCTTGCGGTTCGCGTCCTAGATAAAGGCGAGCGAGAACCAGGGTACAGCGGCGATGGCGAGCAGGCCGAGCACGAGGGCGCCGAGATAGGGCCAGATCGCGCCCATCGCCTCGTCCGGCGCGACGTTTCCGACCTTGCAGGCAATGTAGAAACCGATGCCGATGGGCGGCGCCATCAGCCCGATGTTCATGGCCGTGACGATGACCATGGAATAGTGCACGTCGTGGATGCCGAGGGCGCGTGAGATCGGGAACATGATCGGCGCCAGCAGCACGATGGCCGGCAGGCCCTCAAGCACGCAGCCGAGCAGCACGAACAGGCCGATCGAGACCAGCATGAAGGTGAACCAGCCGCCCGGCATGGTGCTCAGCATGTCGCGGAGCTGGAAGGCGAAGCCGGTCTGCGTCAGCGCCCAGGCCATGGCGGCCGCCGTGCCGAGGATGAGCAGGATCGCCCCGCTCATCGCCGCCGTCTCGACCAGCATGGCGTAGATCTTGCGCAGCCCGATGCCGCCATAGATCACGATGCCGATGACGAAGGCGTAGAGCACGGCGATCGTCGACACTTCGGTGGCCGTCGCCGCGCCGCTCGACACCGCGCCGCGGATCAGGAAGGGCAGGATGAGCGCGGGCGTCGCGACGAGCGCGACCTTGCCGACGAAGGCGAGCGAGGCCCGCTTGACCCCCGTCATGTCCTCGTGCCGCGCCCTGATGCGCGCGAGCACGGCGAGCGCGATGAGAAGGACGATGGCGATGGCGAAGCCGGAGGTGAAGAGCGCCGCGATTGACACGCCGGCGACCGAGCCGAGGACGATCAGCACGATGCTAGGCGGCACCGTGTCGGCCATCGCCGCGCCGGTCGCCAGGAGCGCGATCATCTCCTTCGGCTGGTAGCCGCGGCGCTTCATCTCGGGAAAGAGCGCCGGCGCGACCGTCGCCATGTCCGACACCTTGGAGCCGGAAATGCCCGACACAAGGAACAGCGAACCAAGGAGCACGTAGGACATACCGGCCTTCACGTGGCCGAGGAGCGAGGCAAGGAAATCGACGATCGCCTTGCCCATGCCGGTCGCATCGAGGATGCAGCCGAGGAGGACGAAGACCGGCACCGACAGGAGGACGAGGCTCGACATGCCCTCGTCCATGCGGCCGATCACGACGACGAGCGGCATGGTCGTGGTGAAGGTGAGGAAGGCGAGCGTCGCGATGCCGAAGCAGAAGGCGATCGGCACGCCGAGCGCGAGGCACACGGCCGCGCCGCCGACCAGGAAGATCAGGATGTTGGCATTGCCGAGCGACGTCAGCGCCGGCGAGAAGAACCAGAGCGCGCCGACGACCGCCAGGACAAGCGCGATGGAAATCGCGACATCGGCGATGGACGAGGATTTGAGGAGCTGCGTGACGAGCAGGCCGAGCATCAGCACCATGCCCACTGCGATGGCCGAGACGCGGTAGCCGACGGGGATGTTCAGCGCCGACGAGGTGATGTCCATCTCGCCCACGACATATTCCCAGGCCGCCGGCAGGAGGCTGATGAGGAAGGTCGCCATCAGGACGATTCCCAGCGTCTCGGCGAACTGGCGCCGGCGCTCGGACAGCGTCGTCAGGAAGAGGGTCAGCCGCAGATGCTCGCTGCGATCGATCGCGATCGCCGAGCCGAGCATGGCGAGCCAGAGAAATGCGATCGACGACGCCTCGTCGATCCAGAAGATCGGCCGGGCGAAGACATAGCGCGAGACGACGCCGGTCAGGAGCATGCCGATGATGAGAACCAGCAGCGTCGCCGCGATCGCCTCGACCGGCCGCATGATCGCGGAGCCCGGCCGTGCGTCGAGCGTCTCCGACGGAACGGCGAAGTCGTGGACCTCGTCAGCCGCCGCGCTCATGCCCGTCTCCCGCGGACCGTGCAATCATCCTGCATGCTGTTGGCCATCGCCCGATTCCGCATCGTCTTCCTCCTTACGAAGCGTTTCCGATCTCGGTCTTCCTCCTCCGAAATCTGGACCAGTTCCATGGCGCACCGGAAAATCGGCCACAAGCGAAAAATGCATCACGCTGTTTTGAATGGGTTTTTTGGCCGAATCATGGTCCACATAATGGAACTGCAGTCCGCAAAGTGGTGTTGGCCTTCAGATTGCCACGTGATGGCAAGGAGAACCACGGCGGACAAATGGCCCCCAAGGACGCGCAGCCCTTCTGCGGACGTCATCTGTAAAGTCGCATACGACCGGATCAGTCGATGGATGTCGGGGGTCCTAATTCAAGCTTGGGCGATTCAAGCGCGTCCTTCTCTGGCATTCCTTCTGCTGGGGAAGACATTGCCTCAGTCTCCGACTATTGGCGCTGGCTGACGAACGGCGTCCCGAGCGCCGCGGGCATGCGGCTGCCCTTCGAGGCCACTGCCAGCGAAACGATCGCGACCACATAGGGCGCGATGACGAAGAACTGGTAGGGCACGCCCGGATAGCTGGTCTGCATGCGGATCTGCAACGCATCGGCAATGCCGAAGCCGAGCGCGACAGCGACGGCCGCGAGCGGGTTCCAGCGCGCGAAGACGACACAGGAGATGGCAAGGAAGCCGCGCCCGGCCGTCATGTTCTCCACGAAACCCCACAATTGGGCCGTCGAAAGGAACGCCCCGCCCGCCGCCGCGAACGCGCCGCTGACCACCACGCAGACAAAGCGCAGCCGGTCGACATCGCCGCCGGCCGCATCCAAGGCCTGCGGATAATCGCCCGCTGCCTTGATCATCAGGCCGAGCCTCGTCGATGCCAGCATCCAGGCAAGGCCGGCAGCGCAGAAGAGCGCGATATAGACAAGCGCGTGCTGGCCGAAGACGACCGGGCCGATGAACGGGAGGTCGGAAAGCGCAAACAGATCGAGTTCGCGGAAACCCGGCACCTGCACCGCCGAGCCGCCCTGCGCCAGCGTCAGCCGGAAGCCGTAGCCTGAAAGCCCGAGGCCCAGAAAGAGAAGCGCAATGCCGCTGACGATCTGCTCCGCCTTCAGGCGCACCGTGAAGACCGCATGGATCGCGCCCATCGCAGCGCCTGCCAGGATCGCCGCGGCAAGTCCGGCCCACGGATTGCCCGCCATCACCGTGACGAGAACCGCCACGAAGGCGCCGACGAGCATGATGCCCTCGATGCCGACATTGATGACGCCGGCGCGCTGCGAGATCGTCTCGCCGATGGCCGCCAGCGCGATCGGCGCGGCAAGCCGGATTCCCGCCGCAAGCAGCCCGCTAAGGAACAGGGCTTCATCCATCGAGCGCCTCCGCCTGCACGCGCTTTGTCCTGTGGGCGACGAAGATGCCGCCAGCCAGAAAGACGAAGATGATCGTGCCTTCGAGGATGTTGACGATCGGAAACGGAACGACGCCGTTTCGCGCCAGCGCACCGAGGCCGACATAGAACAGCGAAAAGCCGAAGGCCGAGACCGGCACGAGCAGCGGGTTCAGCCGCGCGACGAGCGCGACGGCGATCGCGGTTATGCCGAAGCCCGGCGCGAAGCCCTCCTGCAGGCGCCCGTAGACGCCCGAAATCTCCACGGCGCCGGCGAGCCCCGCCAGCGCGCCCGAAAGCGCCAGCACCCCACCGGCGATCCAGCGCGGATCGATGCCCGCATAACGCGCCGCATGCGGGTTGGCGCCGACGACCGCCAGTTTGAACCCATAGCGCGAACGCTGCATCAGCACCGCCACGGCGACGACGGCGAAAAGCGCGATGACGAGCCCGAGATGGATGCGCGTCGCCTCGAACAGGATCGGCAGCCGCAGCGCCGCATCGAGCGGATCGGAGCGCGGGATGATGCGCATCGTCTCCTGCATCGGCCCGCGGATGAGCCAGGACAGGACCTGCAGGGCGACATAGTTGAGCATGATCGTCGCGATGATCTCGTTGCCGCCGAAACGGCCCTTGATGATGCCGGCGATCCCGCCCCAGATGGCGCCGCCGGCAAGGCCGCTCGCAAGCAGCAGGAAAAGGCCGAGCGCGTCGAGCGGCAGAAACGGCGCGACCGCCATTGCCGCGACGCTGCCGGCGATCAATTGCCCGTCCATGCCGATATTGAAGATGCGGGCCTTGAAGGCGAGCGCGATGCCGAGCCCCATGATGGTCAGCGGAATGGTGCGCAGGACGGCTTCCAGCAGACCCGCGCGGGTGAACAGCGCGCGCTCGCCGATGCCGATGGCCACCGACAACGGATTGGCGCCCGCGAGAAGGATCGCGCCAACGACCATTGCCACCATGAAGGCCGCGGCAAGCACCGCCTGAAGCCGGAAACTTGCGGCCTGCGCGCTCACGCGGCGACACTCGCGTGCCCGGCGATCCAGGCGCCGATCTCGTCTCGGCTGATCTCGTCGCGTCTTGCGGGGCCGAATGCCCGACCGCCGGCGAAGACGACGATCCGGTCTGCGAGTTGAAGGATTTCGTCGAGGTCGGAGGAAACCAGCAGCACGGACTTCCCGGCATCCCGCGCATCTTCCAAAAGCCGGTGGACGAAGCGGATGGTCTTGATGTCGAGCCCGCGCGAGGGATGCGCTGCGAGGATGAGGCGGGGTTCGCCGTCGAGTTCCCGCGCGAGCACGAACTTCTGCTGATTGCCGCCGGACAGGCTGTCGATCCGCTCGTCGGTGCCCGGCGCCCGCACGCCAAAGAGGCGCATGCGTTCACCGGCGAGGCGGTGCAAAGCGCCATCGCGCAACAGACCATGGCGAACGAGATCCGGCCGCTCGCCGTGGCGAAGGAGGTAGTTCCGCGCCAGCGACATCTCTCCCACGATGCCCGAGCGGCGACGGTCTTCGGGTATATGGGCGACGCCCGCGCGCCGAAGCTTCGCGGCCGTCCAGCCGGAGGCCGTGGAACTGTGCCCGAGGCATTCGACCGCGCCGCCGTCCGGCATGTCCATTCCCGCGATGACGCGCATCAATTCGCTCTGCCCGTTGCCGTCGACGCCGGCGACCGCGACGATCTCGCCGCCATGCAGGTCGAGCGTGAGGCCGGACACCGCCACCGAGCCGTTGGTACGCCTCAAGGTCATATCGGTGATGCTGCAGACGATCTCCGGCCGGGCAACGGACGTCGCGCGGACACGCTCCTCGCCCGCCGCGATGGCGCGGGCCTGCACGCGGTCGCCGCCGCCGACCATGTGAAGCACGACCTCGTCCGGCGTCAGGTCGCAGGTCGCGGCGTTGGCGACGACCGCGCCGTTGCGCAGAACCACAGCGCGATCGGCGACCGCAAAGATGTCTTCGAGCTTGTGCGTGATCAGGATCACGGAGGTGCCTTCGGCCTTCAGGCGCCGGATGGTGGCGAAGAGATGCGCCTTGTCGTCGGGTCCGAGCACCGCCGTCGGCTCGTCGAGGATCAGCAGGCGCACCTTGTGGATCAGCGCCTTGATGATCTCGATGCGCTGCTGCTGGGCGACGTCGAGCCCTTCGACCCGGGTCGTCGCATCGAAGGGAAGGCCGAGCGTTTTGGCGGTGGCATCGACGGCAATGCCGAGCGCCTTCCGGTTCAGCCGCCCGAACCTCAGTTCCGGCATGGCGAGCGCGATGTTGTCGAGGCCGGACAGCGTCGGGACCAGCGTGAAATGCTGGTGCACGACACCGATGCCCGCCGCCACCGAAAGCGCCGGCGATGTGAGCGCGACCGGCTCGCCATCGACCAGAATCCTGCCCTCGTCGGGCAGGAGCAGTCCGGACAGCATGTTGACGATGGTCGACTTGCCGGCGCCGTTCTCGCCGACCAGAGCCAGCACCTCGCCGGGATGAACGACGAGATCGATCGCGCGGTTGGCGACCACCGTGCCGAACCGCTTCGTCACGCCTTCCAGCGCGACGACGGGCTGCGCCGATCCCTGGCCCGACATCGTTTCGCCTATTCCTTCGGAGGAAGCGTGCCGGCGGCGATCTCGTCCACCATGGTGTCGATCTTCGCCATGTCCTCGGCCGAGAACTCACTCTCGAACTCGCGGAAAGGCGCAAGTCCGATACCGTTTTCGTTCAAGCCGAGCACATAGGTTTCCGGCTTCAGCGAACCGTCGATCAGCCGCCCGACTGCAAGGTCGATGTTGACGTCCATGTTGATCAGCGCCGTGGTGATGATCGTTTCGGGCGCCATGGCCTGGCTGTCGAAAGCGGTGCCTATCGCATGGACGCCGGCCTTCTGCGCGGCCTGGATCGTACCGACGACATTCTCGTTGCCGGTCGAGGTGACGACGTCCGCGCCCTGCTCGATCAGCGAGGTGGTGATCTCGGCGCCGCGCGCAATGTCGGTGAACGAGCCGACATAGGCGGACAGCACCTTCACGTCCGCGCGCATGCTTTTGGCGCCCGCCTCAAAGCCTTTGTTGTAATCCTCGATGACCGGAACCGGGATCGCGCCGATATGTCCGATGATCCCGCTTTTCGTGTAAAGGCCGGCGACCGCACCCGCCATGTAGCCTGCATCGCCCCAGCGATTGTCGAAGGAGGCGACGTTGGGCTCGGCAGCGACCTGCGCCGTGTTGACCACGAACCAGGTGTCCGGATACTCGGCATGGATTTCCATCACCGGCTCGGCGAACTGGAAGCCATGACCGATGACCATGTCGTAGCCTTCCTCGGCATAGGACCGCAGCACGTCCTGGATCTGCGCGAAATCGGTGTTCTCGCGCACCACGACCTCGATGTCGTATTTGGCCTTCGCCGCTTCGATGCCCTTGTTGGCGGCAGAGTTGAAGGTACCGTCCGTCACCGGACCGGGCAGGACCAGCGCGATCTTCTTCGTTTCCGCCATCGCCGCGCCCGTCGTCAGCGCCAAGGCGATCGTCATACCTGTCAGAAGCTTCAGCATGTCGGTTCCCCATTATTGGCTTGTCGTTGTTTCAGTTCCCATCCCTCACGGCTTCAGCCGCTCCAGGATTTCGTCGACGGTCAGGACGTCGCCGAACTGCTGGATGATGTTTTCGAGGCTCGCCCGATGCTCCTGGTCCGAAAGGGCTGCGGTGCCGTCGGAGACCATGACGACCTTGAAATCCATCATCATCGCGTCGCGCGCGGTGGATTCGCAGCACACATTGGTCTTGGTGCCGCAGATGAGCAGCGTATCGAGGTCGAGGCTGCGCAGCATGCGCTCGAGCTGCGAGGAGCCTGGCACCAGCGCGCTGTACCGGTTCTTGAAGAGCTTCAGGTCGGTTTCCTGGACGTCGAGCTCCGCCCAAATCTCCTGCCCCGAGCCGCCCGGCGAGAGGCTCTCGATCGTTCGGCTGCGAACATCGTCCGCTACAAAATGGTCGAAGAAGTTCCGCCAGTCGCTGGTGGCTCCGACGCCGACATTGGCATGGGTGCACCAGATGACCGTGCCGCCGGCGGCGCGAAGGCCGGCGGCCAGCCGGTTGATCGGCTCGATGATGTCGCGCGACGCCGGCACCTCCGCCGGCGCACCCGGCTCGCAGAACGTCTTCTGCATGTCGATCACGACCATCGCGGTCCGCGCCGGATCGAGGCTGTCAAAAAGATGAAGCTGGCCGCGCCTTGCGACGACCCGGTCGATGATGTGCTGGCTGATCATGTCGAGACTCCTAGAAAGACAGGCCGTCGGAGAAGACCCAAAGCAGGACCGCCGTGCCCTGCCCGTGGTTCATCCAGCGATGCGGCGTGTCGCATTTGAAATGAAGCGAATCCCCTTCGGCGAGACGATGCTCGACGCCGTCGAGGTCGAAGACGACCGCGCCCGAGAGGACGTGGACGAGTTCCTCGCCGGGATGGCTCATGAACTCTGAGCCGGAATGGGCGCCGGGGCTGATCGTGCCGATGCGGGCCTCCAGCACGCCCGGAACGAAGCCGATGTTCAGGTCCTCAAGAACCATCGACATTTCGGGAAAGTCGCGCCGCCCGCGCTGCGCCCGGCGCACCACGGACGAGCGCGCGTGGCGGGTGCGCGAGCGGTCGACGAGAAAACCCAGATTGGCGTCGAGCGCGGAAGCCAGGTTGATCGCGTGGACGAGGCTTGGATTGAGGAGGCCATTCTCGATCTTGCTGATCGTGCTCGCCGGGACGGCGGCAGCACGCGCGAGATCGGCAATGCTGAAGCCGCGGCCGCGACGCAGGAAGCGCAGCCGCTGGCCGAGCGTCTCGCCCGCTTCCGCAAGTTCCGGCTTGAGCGTGTCGCGCGCGTTCGTCATGACCTCAGGACCAGTCGACACGGTCGATGAGGAAAGGCTCTCCCGGCAAGGCCGTCTCGGCGTCGAGCGTGGTGCCGCAGGAAGGACAGTAGAAGCGGCGCAGGAGGACGTTGCCCTCGCTCCTGAACATCGCGCCGCCTGCATCGCCGAGCGGCTTTTCGTCGAGCACCGCGTGCTCCTTCCACCCCTCACCGGCCGCCGCCAGCTCGTGACCGCAGGCGCGACAGGCGATCTGGCCGGCTTTTTGAACCAGCGTCGGCGAGACGGATCTGATGTCGGTCATCGCGCGGCCTCCCTGCCGATCCGTGCAGCGCGGCGCCGGCTGCGCAAATCCTGCGTCGCCTGCGCATCGAGCGCGCCCTTCCCATCGACCGCCACGCCATAGACATCGCGCGCGGCCTCGACGCTGACGAGATCGTTGCCGATATCGGCGACGACATGATCGGGCGTGCGCTCCAATGGGTCGCCGAACCCGCCACCGCCGTTCCAGCGCACATAGAGCGCATCCTTGCCCATCAGCGGGAACACGCCCCACGACACCGGATCGCCGCCTGCTGCCGCATCTTCCGGAACCACATCCGCCCCGTCTTCGCTCTTTACCCAGGCATATTTGTTCGGAGCGCCGGGGAAGCCGCCGGCAAGGCCGTCGCTCATCGGATGGCGCGCGCCCTTGCCTGAAATCACGTAGTGAATGCCGCCATCGGGCGCCTTGTGTGGAACGACGGCAAGCTCGCCGCCGCTGCCGCCGCGCCAGAGACCCGGCCCGCCTGAATCCTTCATGCGCCGCCGGAAAAGATAGCGGATCGGAAAGTTCGCCTCGACCGTCTCGACATTGGCCATGCGCGAGATCGGGTTTGGGATTTCGCCGCCGATGTCGACGCCGTCGGCAAAGGACCGGGCGCCGCCCGCTCCCGCGAAGGTTTCGGTGAAGATGCCGATCGACTGGCCGCCCTTCTGGTTGCGGCCGAACTTGAAGATGGCGAAGTGGTTGGCGTGCCAGACCGTCGTCGCCTGACCTCGATAGCGGTCGCTCGCTGCCAGCATCTTGCCGATGGTGGCGCAGGCGGCGTTGTTGACCGACTGGATCGCCGCAACCGTCGCCACGGAAACCGGCGCCGGCCGCGTGCAGTTCACGATCGAACCCTCGGGCGCGATCATCTCGACCGGGCGGATCACGCCCTCGTTCCACGTAATGTCGTAGCAGAGAAGCGGGAAGAGCGGCGCGAACAGGCCCCCGAGAGAAGCCCATTTCGTGCAGTTGATGGCATGCCGACTTTGTTCGCTCGACCCGGTGAAGTCGAAGACCAGGCGGTCGCCGGTCTTGGTCATCGTCAGCCGAACCGTCGCCGTCTCGCCATTGACGTCGAGATATTGGCGCGACTGCCAACTCCCGTTCGGGAGCTCCTGCAGCCGCGCCCGCAGCAGCGTCTCGGACTGCGAGATCAATTCGGACCCGGCCGCATCGACCGTATCGGAGCCGTATTTCGCCGCCAGCGCCTGCATGCGTTCGCGCGCCACGTTGTTGCAGGCGATCATCGAGCGCAGGTCGAGCATGACCATCTCGGGCGAGCGCACCATGTTCAGGATCGTGTCGACCACGTCCTGCACCATCTCGCCCTGGTCGACTATCTTGATGCCCGGCGAGGAGAAGCCCTCGGTGTAGATGTCGACCGATTGCGGGCTGAAGCCGCCGGGATTCATCGCGCCGATGTCGTAGACATGGACGAAGCAGGCGCTCCAGGCGATCAGCTTGCCCTCGAAATGGATCGGCGCGACGAGATAGATGTCGGAGGTGTGGAGCGCGGCCGTATAGGGATCGTTGAGCAGGAACACGTCGCCTTCGCGGATGCGTCCCTCGAAGCGGCGGATGATCGACTTGCAGGCCTCGGCCGCACTCGTCAGGTGATGCAGGAAGCCGACCCCGCCCATCAGAAGCGAGCCGTCGGCCCTGTAGAGCGACACCATGAGGTCGTGACCCTCATTGGTGATCGCGCTGCCCGACACGTGCTTGAGCGTGATTACCGCCTCGTCGATGATGCGGAAAAGCCGATGGCGGATGATGGAGAAGGTCATCGGGTCCATGGCTTACACCTCCATCTCGAGAACGATGTTGCGGTAGCCGTCCATTCGGGCGGTCTGGCCGTCCTGCACCGCGATCGTGGTGATCGGCGTGTGGATCACGGCTGGTCCCTTGAACCGATTGCCCGGCGACAGGCGGGCGAAATCGTAGATGTCGGCCTCGACGAGTTTGCCGCGCGCTTCGACGAAGATCGGCCGGCGGCCGATCCGCGCGCCGTCGCACGCCGCCTCGCCTTCCGGCTCGACAGGCAATTGCGGACGCTGCATCAGTCCGCTTGCGGTCAAGCGGAACATCGTCATCTCGATGCCCGCTTCCCGATAGGCCGACCCCTTGCCGAATTTGCGCTCATAGAGGCTTTCGAAATCGTCGATCAGACCAGCGAGCCCCGCCGTGTCCAGCGGCGTTTCGGCGCGCACGGGCGTCGTCACCTCATGAACCTGGCGGCGATAGCGCAAGTCGACCGACCAGTCGAACCGCGTCGCTTCGCCGGAAAACCCTTCGGCCTCGAGCTGCTTGCGCGCCTGGTCGATCAGCGGCTCGAAGATCGCGTTGACCTCCTGCGGATCGACGTCGGAAGCCAGCGTCGTCGTGGTCGAATATTCGTGGCGCACATCCGCCGTCACCAGCCCGAAGGCGCAGTTCACCGACGCCGTATAGGGAATGACGATGCGCCGCACGGCCAGTTCCTCGCCGAAGGCCGAGGCCAGCATGCCGCAGGTGCCGCCGAACGCATGCAGCACGAAATCGCGCGGATCGAGGCCACGCTCGACCGTGATCGTGCGGATGAGGTCGGTGATCTGCGCCGCCGCTATGCGATAGATGCCGATCGCCGCCTCCTCGACGGACACGCCGAGCGGGTCGGCGATCTTCTCCTTGAAGATGCGCCGCGTGTTGTCGGCGTCGAGCGTCATCGAGCCGCGCAGGAAGTGGCTCGGCTCCATGTAGCCGATCAGGAGCATCACATCGGTCAGCGTCGGCTCCGTGCCGCCGAGCCCGTAGCAGATCGGACCCGGACGCGAGCCGGCCGAACGCGGCCCGACGGTCGGGAGCCGGGTCTTGGGATCGAGCTGGACGATGCTGCCGCCGCCGGCGCCAATCGACACGACGTCGATCTTCGGCGCGACATAGTGGAAACGGTCGACCATCGGCTCACGGGCATAGTCGAGCTCGCCGTCCTGGATGACGCCGACCTTGAAGGTCGTGCCGCCCATGTCGGCGGCGATGATCTCGGTGTCGCCCATCAGGTCGCCGAGAAACTTGGCACCGATGACGCCGGCCGCCGGCCCGCATTCGATCATGCCGACCGCGCGCTCACCGGATTCGGATGCGGGTAGGAGGCCGCCATAGCCCTGCATCACCATGGTCTGGCCGCGATAGCCGTGCTCGGCGAGCAGAGCCTCGAGCGAGCGCAGATAGTCACGCGTCACGCGTCCCGCATACGCGTTGATCACCGCCGTCGACGTGCGCTCATATTCGCCGGGCACCGGCGCGATGTCGCTCGACAGCGTCACATAGACCTGCGGCGCGATCCGCTCGATCAGGTCGCGCACGGCGCGTTCATGCGCCGGATTGAAGAAGGACCAGAGGAAGGACACGGCGATCGCCTCGACCTTCTTGTCCTCGACCAGATAGCGTACGGCGCTCTCGGCGGCCGCCAGATCGAGCGGTTCTACGATGTCGCCGTCGCAATCGATCCGCTCGCCGACGCCACGGATCGCGCCGGTCGCGACCAGCGGGGCGGCGCGGTCGGTGCGGACCGGATTCTTGATCCCGTCCTCGGTCAGGCCCGACCAGCGGCCGTAGGCGCCGCGGGTGACGAGCAGCGTGTCCTCGAAGCCCTGCGTGGCGATCAGGCCGGTCGGCGCGCCGTCGCGCGTCAGGACGGTGTTGTCGACCACCGTCGAGCCGTGCACGAAAAGCGTCGTGCGTGCGAGGACGTCCCGGCGCGGCACACCCATGATCTCGGCTGCCGATTCGATCGAGTTCAGAACGCCGGTCGCGAAATCGGGCGGCGTCGACAGCGCCTTGCCGATATGGATCTCGCCCGTCGACGCGATGATGATGGTGTCGGTGCAGGTGCCGCCGACATCGGTCGCCACGATATAGGTCGTCTCGCTCATGCCGCTACCTGCCCTGCAATTTGGTGTGCACGCCGTTGTCGTCAGCGGTTTCGACCACGAGCAGCCGGCTCGAGGAGCTTTGGCCGCGCCACCCTGCGAGCACACCCGCGCCCGCATGAAAACTGTCGCCGCGGCGCAGCACCGTCTCCTCGCCGTCGAGAGAGACGACGACGTTGTCGCCAAGCACGTGCCCGAACACGGCGGTGGTCGGCAGATCGACGCAACCCTCCCCGTCCAGTACGATGATGCGCGCGCGCATTCGCGGTTCTGGCAGCGACCGGGTCAAGTCGACCGACGTTTCACTTGTGCCGATCGCCTGCGTGTAATTTGAAACGATGCCCGTCTCGCGGGCAGCCGCGATCAGTTCGTCGAGACTGGCCCCGAGGACATCGACGACCGCGACGACCGTTGCCAGGCTGGGATTGGTGCGTCCCGCCTCGAGGTCGCGAACAGCCCGTTCGGAAAGGCCCGCCCCGCGCGAGAGCTGCGCGATCGACTGTCCCGCCCGTTCGCGAAGAAGACGGATCTGCCGTCCGATCCTGCGGACTTCCGCGTCTTTCGGCAAGGACGACATCGCTTTCCAACCTCACGAATTATTCAATTATGTCCGATCATGTCCTTATATGAAAGTTTCGTCAATCCTGATTTCCGCAAGGGAAGCGCTTTCCTCAAATGATCGACGGGAGGAACAGCGAGATGGCCGGAATGAACACGATGAGCCCGAGTCGGCACATATCGGCGACCCAGAACGGCGTCACGCCCTTGAAGATCGTCGCCGTCTTCACGTCCGGCAGCATCGCGCTGATGGTGAAGACGTTCATGCCGATCGGCGGCGTCAGGAGACTGATCTCCGTGACGACGACCACCATGATACCGAACCAGACGAGCGTCTCCTGCGGCGACATGCCGAAGTCGAGCGAGGTGATGAGGACGGAGAAGACCGGAATCGTCAGGAGCAGCATCGACATGCTCTCGAAAACGCAGCCGAGAAGCACGTAGATGCCGAGGATGACCAGCAGCACCGTATAGGGCGCGAGGTCTCGCTCGACGACGAAGGCGGCGAGCTCGCGCGGCATGCCGGTGTGATTGACGAAATTCGCGAAGATCATCGCGCCGATCAGAACCAGGAAGAGCGCTGCCGTCGTCACTGCCGTGTCGATCAGGATTTCGCCCACCTCCTTGAAGTCGATGCGGCCGCGCAGCACTGCGTAGAGGAATGCGCCGAACGCACCGATGCCCGCCGATTCCGTCGCGGTGAAGATGCCTGCATAGATGCCGCCGATCACCAGCACGAACAGCATGATCATCGGCCAGACGCCGCGCAGGGCCGCCAATCGTTCCGAATAGGGCATACGCGCGCCGGCCGGGCCGCTTTCGGGTTTCCACCAGACGATGATGCGGATGGTCAGCAGGTAGATCAGGATGCCGAGCAGCCCGGGAACCATGCCCGCGGCGAAAAGCGAGCGGATGTCGGTCTGGGTCATGATGCCGTAGAGCACCAGAATGACGCTTGGCGGGATCAGGATGCCGAGCGTGCCGCCGGCTGCGATCGAGGCGGCGGCGAGGCCGTCGGAGTAGCCGTACTTGCGCATCGGCGGCATGGCCACGCGCGACATGGTCGCCGCAGTCGCAAGGCTCGACCCGCAGATCGCGCTGAAGCCGCCGCAGGCGACGATCGTGCTCATGGCAAGCCCGCCCTTGCGATGCCCGACGAAGCCATATGCGGCGGCATAGAGCTCGCCGGAAATCCCTGCCCGGCTGACGAAATTGCCCATCAGGATGAAAAGCGGCACGACCGAGAGTTCATAGGATTCGACGGTCGTCCGCGCCACAAGGCCGACGAGCGCCAAGGCCGGCATGAAGTCGACGAGAATGGCAAAGCCGAAGAAGCCGGCCAGCGCCATCGCGACCCCGATCGGCACCCGCGCGAAAACCATGAAGATGACGACGCAGAAACCGATCGCTGCGGGTATCATAGCCCTGCCCCCTGAATGTCCGTGTCGACGCGTGCGCGCAGCACATTGAAGGCCAGTCCGAGATGGATGATGGCGGTAATCGCGCAGAGCGTGGAGCCGAAGAAGATGATCGGCGCGCGGGGAAAGCCCAGATACTGCGTCACGTCGCCGAATTCGAGCGCCTCCTGCGCGAGGCCGAAAAGCCGCCAGGAAAAAAGAGCGAAACAGACCGCGCAGAGAAGGTTGACGACCAGGTTGCGAAGCGGCACCGCCGCTTTCGGCGTCACCGGGTCGAGAAGGTCGATCGTGATGTGGTTTTCCCGCTTCGACACATGCGGAAGCCCGGCAAACACGATCGCCGCCATCAGCATCTGCGTGATCTCGAAGGCGCCGGGGAAGGGAACGTTCAGGATGTAGCGCCCGACGACGTCAATGACCGTGACCATCATCATCGCGGCCAGAAGAATGCCCGCCGCCCCGCCGGCAATGCGCTCGAGAATGTCCTGGCGGCGCTCGGGGCGGGGCGGAGGGGTGTCGCTCATGGTCTATTCGCCCTTCGACTGCGCCTTGATTTCCTCACGCAGGCGGGCAAGCACGCCGGCGGGATCTTCGAGCCCGGCTTCGCTCGCCCGTTCGATCCAGGCTTCGTCGAGGCCGGCGGTCGCGGCTTCGACCTTGGCGAGGACATCGCCTTCCATCGTCGTTACCGCGCCTTCCCCGATGGTCTCGATCGCCTTCTTGTCCGCGCCGTCCCAGGCCGACCCGATCAGGCCGGACAGATGTTCGCCGGACACGCTCCACAGAGCGTCTTTCTGTTCCTGCGTCAGCCCTTCGAGCTTGTCGGAGTTGATGATGATGGCCATGCTCGAGCCGTAGAGATTGCCCGGAAAGTGGTAGTGGTGCGGAACGAGGTCGGTCAGGTTGAACGATGCGATCGTCTCGATCGAGAACATCACTCCGTCGGCTACGCCCTGCGAGAGCATTTCCTGCGCCTGCGTCACCGGCGCCGAAAGCGTGACGAGTTCGAGCCCGTTGGCGATCGCCGCCTGGACGCCGCCGCCGGTGCGAATGCGCAATCCCTTGAAGTCGTCGCCGCTCTCGATCGGCTTGCTGGTGTGGATCATGCCCGGCCCGTGGGTGAAGAGCGCCAGCGGCGTGACGCCGCGATGTTCCTCGTTGCCGACGACGTCCGTATAGACGTTCCAGTAGGCCTTCGACGCCTCTTCGGCCGTACCGCCATTGCCGGGCAGTTCGATCATGTCGGTGTAGACGAAGCGTCCGGTCGTGTAGCCGTGCGTCATCCAGGCAATGTCGGCGATGCCGGTGCGCACGCGGTCCATGAGATCGCGCGGATCGACCGGCGGATAGGTGATGTTGATCTTCAGATCGCCGCCGCTGGCCTCCTCGACCTGCTTGGCCCAAATATCAAGGCCGGCGGCGTTGACCGCATGCTTCGGCCCTGCATAGGTCTCGAGGGTGAGGGTCGTCTGGGCCTGGGCCGCGAAAGTCGTGGCCAGAAGCGACAAAGCGGCGGCGGCTGATGCGTAGAATCGGGTGTCCATCTCATTTCCCCATTGGTTTGTTGTCCGTTCCACAGTCCAAATCGTCTTGCGACGCATGACGTCCCACCTTGTCAGCCGGCGGGTCCGTAAGGCTGGTCGAGGGCTGCCTGAAGCGACTGGCGCAAAACGCCGATCGCCGCCTCGATCTTCCATCCATTGTTTGCGAGCGGGTGCGCATCGATCGCCCAGGCGTTTGCCGCCTCGGCGACATTCACGCCGTGCTGGAGACGACCCGCCACGAGCGCCTCCGAACGACGCGCCCTGAACGGCGTGTTGGCGATGCCGCCGAGCACGATCCGGCACTTTATGATGCGTCCCTCGCCGTCGCGCTCGAGCCGCGTGCAGGCCGAGACGATCGCAAAGCCGTCGCTCGTCAAGGTAAGCTTGCGGAAGCTGACGGACGACATCCGGGCCGCGGCCGGAATGCGGATCGAATGAACGATTTCGCCTTCGGCCAACGCCGGCTCGCCCGGACCACGATAGAAATCGCCCATCGCGACCTGGCGCTGCCCTGCCCTGTCCTCGACGACGACGATGGCCTCGAGCGCGGTCAGCGTCGTCGCAAGGTCCGACGGCGTGATGGCCTGGCAGCGCCCAGCGCCGAGAACCGCGTGGAAGTAGCGATGGTCGCCGACGACCGCATAGCAGGGCCGCCCGGCGCCGGCGCGCTTGAAGCAGTCGAACCCGTTGCGATAGAACCAGCAGCGTTTGTCCTGGCAAAGATTGCCGGCGACGGTCGCCATCTCGCGGATCTGCGGCGTGGCGATCGCGCCAATCGTCTCGGCCAGGGCAAGATCGCCCGTCTGGCCGAGCGTACGCAGCGCCTCTGCGGTCTCGCGCAGCGTCGCCGCCGCGCCGATCACGAGGGTGCCGTCGGCGTCGGCAGCGCAAGCCCGCAAATCCGGGCAGGAGGTCAGCGCGACGATCGTCGTTGCTGGGCACAGGCCCTGTTCCCGTGCCACGACCAGATCCGTCGCGCCGCCTGCCGGCCGGGCCGCATGGTGCCCCAGCAGGGCGGCCACGGCATCCCTGCTCGTGGCGGGGAAGACATGGTTCTCTATCTTTCCGGGGCGTCGGCCGTTCGGCGAAAGACTGCCGCCTCCGCGACGCGGTCCCCAGCGGTCCAGGGCCCAGAAAAGCCCGGTCGGATAGGCGCGGCGCACCGCTGCCGACCACCAGCGATCCGGCCTGCCCCAGAGGCTGGCGATGCGGGGGCCAGGGCCGGCGCCGATGATCTTGTCGGGCGTGATCGGCAGGCTGCGCACGCGGATCCCGGTCGCGTGCGCAACCGCATTGGCAACTGCTGCGGCAATCGGCATCAGCGCCACTTCGGAGATGGACTTCGCGCCGAGCGGGCCGCGCGGCGATGCGTCGCCCACGAAGACGACCTCGACCGGCGGCGCCTCGGTCGTGCGCGGCATGGGGTAGTCGCCATAACCGGTCACCAGCGGGCGACCGTCGAGATAGAGAAGCTGTTCGCCGAGCGCGGCGCCAAGGCCCATCACCACACCGCCGACGACCTGCCCATCCGCGCCGACCGGATTGACGACGGTTCCAGCGTCATGCGCCGCGACGACGCGCAGCACCTTGACCGCGCCGGTTTCGCGGTCGACCTCGACCTCGACGCCGTGGACGGCGAAACTGTAGGCTGGCGAGAGATTGCCGACAGCCGAATCCTCATGCGTCATCGGCACGACAGGCGTCTCGACGACGGTCTCGCGATGAACCCGCAACACGCCGGCGGCGCTGTCCGGATGGCCGGCGGCAAGCTCGCCGAGAGACACGCTCCGGCCGCCGAAGCTCGCGACGCCGCCGGAGAGCAAGATTTGCGCCGGATCGCAACCGAACCGGCCGGCAGCCTCGCCGCGCAAGAGGTCGGCCAGTTCACGGCTGGCGGCAAGAACCGCGCCGCCGGTGATCATCGTGCCACGGCTCGATCCCGCACCTGGATCATAGGGCGTCGTCGCGGTGTCCATCGCTTCGACCAGAATGTCTTCGGCGGCGACGCCAAGCTCCTGTGCGCAGAGCTGAGCGATCACGGCATATTCGCCGGTGCCCGGATCGGCGCAGCCGCTGAAGAGCGTGATGCCGCCATTGTGGCCAATTTCGACCACCGCCTCGGCACGCCCCGTGGCCGGCGCAACGATCGCGCCCGAGACATGCATGGCAAGCGCTATGCCGACCCCGCGCCCCGAACTGGCCAGTGCCTGAGCGGCGTCCCAACCCAGCCGCTTGCGTACCTCCATCAGGCATTCGGCCGCGTGCGACGAAGCGATTTCCCATCCTGTGATGGTGGTGTCGCCGGTCCGGTTGAGGTTGCGCAGCCGCAGATCGATCGGGTCCATGCCGAGCTGGCCGGCGATCTCGTCCATCTGGGATTCGATCGCGAAGGCCGCCTGCGGTCCGCCGGCTCCGCGGAATGCGCCGCCGGGACGCCGGTTCGTATAGATGGAGCGGCCGCGCATCACGGCGCCTTCCAGCCGATATTGCGAGCCCATCAGGATCGACGCGTAGTTCATCATGTTCGACCCGCCATGGATGAACGCGCCGTTCTCGATCGTCGTATCAGCGGCGCGCCAGGCGATGTTGCCCTCATCGTCATAGCCGGTCGCGAGATCGATCTCGGACCCGTGCTGGCGCTTGTTGAAGGCGAATTCGTCGGCGCGCGAGAGGCGGATACCGACCGGCCGACCAGCCGCGATCGCGAGCGCACCGGCGAGAACCTCGATGTCGGATGCCTTCACCCGCGAGCCGAAGTCACCACCGACCGCGACCCGGTGCAGCCGCACTTTGTCGGGTTCGAGCCCGAGCATGTGCGCGATCTCGCCACGCACGTTGCGCGGCGACTGTGTCGGCGCCCAGATGTCGAGGACGCCGCTCGCTTCGTGCCATTGCGCGACGGTCGACTGCGGCTCCATGCAGGCGTGGGCCTGGATGCCATAGGTATAGCGCGCGCGGGCAGTATGCGGCGCACGCGCACGTGCCGCCGAAAGGTTGCCGAATTCGCGGTCGGCGCGGGTGGCCACATTGTCCGGCGCGCGCTCGGGATACGCCGCTGCAGCATTCGGGGCGGTGGCTTCGGCAAGCGTGGTTGCCGATGCGAGGATTTCGTAGGTCACCTCGATCAGGGCGAGCGCGGCGTCGGCCTGTTCCTCGGTCTCGGCCGCGACCACCGCGATTTCCTGCCCGAAGAAGGAAACGCGGCCCCGCGCCAGCGGCGGGCGGTCGCCCTGGCCGTAGTCGCGGTAGCTCCTGCCCCCCATGTCGGCGTCGGTCAGGACGGCGGCGACGCCGGGCGCGCGGCGCGCGGCCGTCACGTCGATGGCGACGATCCGCGCATGGGCGTGCGGACTGCGCAGGATGCGCCCGACCAGCATGCCGTCCGGGAAGATGTCGCGCGCATAGGCGATGGCGCCGGTCGTGCGCGCCTCCCATTCGGGATGGCGGATTGCAGGCAATTGCGTGATGGCCGGATCGGGCGCGCGCAGGTTCATGCGACCTCCTGCGCGCCTGCGGCGACCCGCAGCGCGTTCAAAATTCCCTGATAGCCGGTGCAGCGGCACAGGTTCCCCGCCATGCGATGGCGCAGTTCGCCGTCGTCGTCCTGAAGTCCCTCGCGGATCAGCGAGATCGCCCGCACCACCATGCCGGAGGTGCAGTAACCACACTGGAAACCACCGAGATCGGCAAGCGCCTCGCGAAAGGCAGTCGCTTCGCCGGCAAGCCCCTCGACCGTTTCGACCGGCGCGGAGACGGCTTGCGCAAAGGTCAGGCAGGATAGGACCGCGCGCCCGCCGACGAGCACGGTGCAGGCGCCGCATTCGCCGCGCCGGCAGCCATCCTTTGTGCCGGTCAGACCTGATCGGCGCAGGATGTCGATGAGCATCTCGCCCGTCGTCACCCGATAGTGTTCGACCCGACCGTTGATGCTGAGCGACATGTCGACCATAGCCCGCCCCTGCCCCTCACATCCGGTCGTGGACGAGATCGCCGCCGACATAGGTTTGCAGGATCTGCAAATCCTTGACGTCCTCGGCGGCGCATTCGAGGATGTCGCGGTCAACGACCACGAAATCGGCATGCTTGCCCGGCTCGATCGAGCCCAGAATGTCTTCCTGCCACCGCGAATAGGCGTTGTTGATGGTGAACATCCGGAGCATCTGCTCGCGCGTCGCTTCCTGGCCGGGCATCAGAACGCCGGCCAGCGTGTTGCCCGTCAGCGCCGAATACTGGCACAGGAAAGGCTGGGTGACATCGTAGACGACGGCCGGATTGTCGGTGCCGCCGCTGACGACGAGACCGGCGTCGAACCAGTCCTTGAGCGGCATTCCCCAGTCGCGGACGGTCCGCTTCCACGGATCGTCTTCGGTCAGCTTGGCGATGCGCACCTGCGTCATGATCTCGTTCATGCGCAAGGAGCGCGCCGACGCGTAATAGGCGAGCAGCGGGTTGGCGCCGAAGATGATGCCGAGCTTCTTCGCGCGAGCGATATGGTCGGGGCGGTTCAGCCCGAACCCATGCTCGAAGGTGAAGCGGCGCCCGTCGATCGGCAGGTCGCGGTCGGCTTCCTCGAGCGCGCTGAGAACGACCTCCGCCGGCTCCTCGCCGCCGCCCGTATTGACGTGGATCGCCATGTTCCAGCCGCGCCTGTTCAATTCGGTGATCAGGAAGCGCAGTTTCTCGGGCGAGTAGGCCCACCAGCCATCATTGACGGCGACGAGCTTGATGCCGCCTATGCGCAGCATCGGGCTGCCGACATGCTGCTTCGGGCCGAAATAGCTGTCGACGGCGTTCAGCACCTCGTCATTGGTCATGTAGCGGATCGGCAGGCCGAGGATGATGTCGGTGCGTATCTTGAGGAGCCCCCGGCGGTCGGCCTCGATATAGGCGTCCAGCTCGTCGATCGAGACGCCCATGTCGCGCACGCCGACGATGCCGCAGGCGTGATAGATGCTGCTTTGCGCCTCGATGGCCGCGATCTGCGTTTCCTTGTCGAAATAGAGGAAATCCCACTTCTTGCGTGGCAGTCCCTCGTGCTTCCACCATGCCTGGCGCGCCATGTCGGCACCGCCGGCGATCAGGTGCCCGGTCGGCCGGCCCGACGCGTCACGCGCGATCCAGCCTTCCGGCTCTACCGGCTCGGGCGTCGTCTCGTCGATCTTCGCGATGTTCAGCGCGTAGCTGTTGCAGATGACGTTCTTGCCGGACTGGAAGATATAGACGGGATGGTCGGGCGCGACGCGGTCGAGATCCTCGCGGTTCGGGAAACGTCCCTCCTTGAGCGCGCCACGATACATGCAGGACGTGCCGATCCACTGGCCCTTCGGGGTCACTGCGACGCGTTCGGCAATGGCCGAAAGGATGTCCTCGATGGAGGGCAGCGTTGCGATGTTGACCTTGGCGCGAGAGCCGAGCGCATCGAGCCCGGCGAGCATGAAGTGGACATGGTTGTCGTACTGGCCGGGAACGACGCACTTGCCTTCCAGATCCGTCATCCTCGTGCGCGGACCGGCCAGCGCCTTGACGTCGGCCGAACCGCCGACCGCGACGATCTTCCCGTCATAGACCGCGACGGCCTCATGGACCGAGAAGTCGGCGTCGACCGTGACGATCTTCCCGCCGAAGAGGATGAGGTCCGGCGAAAAATCAATCTTCATGATGTGCTCCGATGTTGAGGGCCATGCGGCGCAGGCGCGGCGTGTAGGAGGATCCGGTCATGCGCAGGCCGCCAGGCTCTGCCGCAGATCGGCGATCGGCATGGCGCGGCCGATGACGACCAGGCCGGTGACGGCTTTGGCCGCGTCTCGCGGGGCCGGCTGCAGGACGTAACGGGTGCCGACCGCGCTGACCTCGACCACCCCGTCGGCTTCCTGAAGCCGAACGAACCCCTTGGCGCGGAAGACCGATGCCGGCAGGTCGCCCAGCCAAGCCGCAAGTCGGTCGCCCGACAACGGCTCGTCGACGGCGAGCACCGCGCTCGCAAAGCCGCCATGGCGCTGATCGTGCTCGACCTCGATGCTGCGCTGGGCCGCACACGACGATGCTCGTGGGGCGTCGAAGAGGATTTCCAGCGGCACGTCGCAACGTGCGCAGTCCACGATCCTCGCGTGTGCGTTGAGCGTGCGCACGCCCTTCGCGATCCGCCCCGGAATGTCGGCCGCGACCAGGTCGGTCTTGTTGACCAGCAGGATGTCCGCCCCGACGATCTGCTGATAGGCGGCTTCCGCGCTGTCGAGATTGCGGTCGAAATTGAGCGCGTCGATGACGGCGATCACGCCGTCGAGCCGCGCATGATCCGCAAGCGTGCTGTGGGCGAGTTCCTCGACGACCGGAAACGGATCGGCAAGGCCGCTGGTCTCGATCAAGATTCCGTCGAGCTGGCGGTCGTCGGCAAGCAGCCTGTAGAGGCTCGGCAGAAGCTGTCCGCGCGTAGCGCAGCACACGCAGCCATTGGCAAGCTCGATGACCGAGCTTGCATCGTCGCCGACGAGCGCACCGTCGACACCGAGCTCGCCGAATTCATTGACGATGACGGCCAGCCGCGCGCCATGCGATTCGGTCAGCACCCGGTTGAGGAGCGTCGTCTTGCCCGCGCCCAGGAAACCGGTGAGGATCGTGACGGGAACGATGGCAGCGCCGGGCGGCAGGCCGGATCCGCGCTGCGCAAGCATAGGCGGCATCCTGTTCATCGGGACGGCCTTTCTTCCTGTTCGGTCGACGGCACCGCTTCGGCGCCAGATACCGCCATGTTCGGCGGCCGCCACGTCATCAGCTTTTCCAGGCAGCGGTTCAGGCTCGCCTGCTCCTCCACGGTCAGCACGGCAAGCAGGTCGTCATTGAGCTCGTCGCCCAGCTTGTCCGCGGTCGCCACCTTCTCCTCGCCCGTTTGCGTCAAGGACAGGCGAAGCTGGCGCGCATCGACGTCGCAGATCCGACGCTCGACCAGCTTCTGCTTGACGAGGCCCTGGATGATCCGGGAGACGAGCGTGCGCTCGAACATCGTCGCATCGACGATCTCCGAGACGGTCAGGTCCGGTTCGGCCTCCAGCACGCGCAGGACGCGCAACTGGCGGATGTCGAGCTTGCATTCGCGGCGATAGATCGTGTCGGCCGCGTCGCGGGCGACACGCGCAACATGCTCGAGCCGGATCGAGACATACTGCCGGAAGTGCCCGCCTCCCGGAGTCATCACCGTGTCGCCTCGCCCGATCGGAGCCAAATCACGCCTCCACTTTTTTGTATGCTTTTTGCACATAAATTATTTTGCGCATTGTGCATGTTGCAGATAACGTAACGTCATTGTCAAGCAGGCAGCGACGTCTTTTCGCAAGCGATCGGCACCGCCGGACGAAACCGCAGGGAAGCGAGGTGCGCATGGAAATGAGGACTGAGGAGCAGGATTCACGGGTCGCGCGGCTCAAGGCCAAGGTCTGCGAAAACGTCGATGCGCGGCGCGACGAACTGGTTTCCGTGTCGCTCGACATTCACCGCAATCCCGAGGTCGCGTTCACCGAACGCCACGCAAGCGGGCTCCTCGCCTCGCATCTTCGGGCTGCAGGACACATCGTCAACCACCCCGCCTTCGGCATGGAAACCGCAATCCGCTGCGACATCGGCCCGGCCAACCTCCCCTGCGTCGGCCTCGTCGGCGAATATGACGCGCTGCCGGAGATCGGCCATGCCTGCGGGCACAACATCATCGGCACTGCCGCAATGGGCGCGGCGCTCGCGCTCGCCGATCTTGGCGCCGACCTGCCTGGCCGCGTCCGCTTCATCGGCACGCCGGCGGAAGAAAGCGGCGGCGGCAAGATCATCCTGGCGCGCAAGGGCGCGTTCGAGGGCCTCGACTGCGCAATGATGGTGCATCCGGCCGACCGCAACCTGCCGACCTTCCCGATCATCGCGCGAGCCGCCGCCCGCGCCGTCTTTCACGGACGCCCCTCCCACGCCGCCGCCGGGCCCGAACACGGCATCAACGCGCTCGACGCGCTGGTCACTGCCTACAATGCGATCGCCGCCTGGCGCCAGCAATTGTCCCATGGCTGCCGCATCCACGCGATCATCACCGAGGGCGGCGTCGCGACCAACGTCATCCCCGAGCGCACGGTCGGCGAATTCGTCATCCGCGCACCGGACCGGATCATGCTGGAAGACATGCGCGCCCGCCTCAACGCGTGCCTCGAGGCCGGCGCACTCGCCGCCGGTGCGAGCGTCGACATCGCCTGGGACGAGAACGACTACCACGAACTCGTCACCAACTGGCCGCTGGCGCAGGCCTATCGATCGAACGCCGAACGGCTCGGTCGGAACTTCGACGAGATGGCCGACCAGCCGTTCGGCTTTGCGGCGAGCACCGATTTCGGCAATGTCAGCCATCTCGTTCCGGCGATCCACCCGATGATCCAGGCCATGCCGCGCGGCACGGAGTTCCACACGCTGGACTTTGCCCGCGGCGCGGCCTCCGATGCGGGCATGGACGCGCTCGTCGACAGCGCCAAGTCGATGGCGATGACGGCGATCGATTTCATGTGCGACGCGAAATTGCGGGGGGCCGTCGCGGGCGACTTTGTGGCGGGGCGGAAAGGGCGATGAACGTGACCTATTTAGACATCGAGCTTTCCGAAAACGGACCGGTCGCCTGGATCACGATCGACCGCGAGACGCGGCACAATGCGCTGCGCATGACGGTCACCGACCGTGAGATCGTCGATGCCTTGCGCCGGCTGGAGACCCGCAACGACATCCGCGCCATCGTCGTGACTGGCCGGGGCAGGAAGGCGTTCTGCACCGGTTGGGACATGGAAGGTATCGAGGAGATGGCGCTTTGCGACCTGGAGCGGGTGGTGCGCCAGAACATGGAGCTCTTCTCCACCGTCTGGTCGCAGCGCCAGCCAGTGATCGCAGCCGTCAACGGCCATGCTGTCGCGTCGGGCGCGACGCTCGCCATGGCCTGCGACATGGTGGTGGCCGCCGACAATGCGCGCCTTGCCGAGCCCGAAATCCGCCACGGCGCGCTCTCGCCCTTCCTGATCATGCCGTTCCTCACCCATGCGAAGGCCGTGCACGAGTTCTACTATCTTGGCGAAGCGATCGACGCGCAGGAGATGCTGAGGCTCGGACTTGCCAACCGCGTCGTGCCGCACGAAGACCTTGCCGCCACCGCCCAGACGATGGGCGAGCGCTTGGCGCACATCCCGCGCGAGGCGCTGGACCTGAAAAAGCGCAGCCTGCGGGCGGCCTATGATCTGATGGGCCTGCGCGCCGCCACGGAGCGTCACGCGCTTGCCGACAGCATCATCCTCGGCGCCGGCCTCGAAGGTCCCCGCAAGCTGCAGGATATCCTGCGCGACCAGGGCATGCGGGCCTTCCTCGACGCGCGCGACGGCCCGTTCCGGACGCCCGGCAAATGACGGCATTCGACCCCACGTCGCATGTCATCGGTCGCCTGCTGGAATCGCGCGCGCGCATCAGCGCCGCGGCCTGCGCCGTCGTGACGGAAGACGGCGCGCGTGTCAGTTTTGCCGAGTTGGAGGCGCGGTCGAACGGACTTGCCCATCTCCTTGCCGGCATGGGGATCGCGCGGGGCGACCGGGTCGGACTGTTCGTTCCCAACGGCCTCGCCTTCATCGAATTCTTCTTGGCGCTCGCCAAGCTCGGCGCCGTCACCTGTGCGCTCAACACCCGCCTGGCAGCCTCGGAACTTGCCTCGGTCGTGCGCGACAGCGACCTGTCGCTGGCCGTCGTCCATCCGACCCTGTCCGACCTGGCCGGGCAGGCACTGGCCGGACAGGCAATCCCGGTCCTGAGCACCGGAGCCGACCGCCCGGCGGACCTGCCTGACACGCCTCCCACCGCGCAAGTCGAGCCCACTGACACGTTGGTGCTCGTCTACACGTCGGGAACGACAGGGCGGCCGAAGGCGGTGATGATCACGCATGAACAGATGTTCTGGGCCTCGCTCACCATGACGGCCTCGCTCGATTTCCGGCTAGGCGACGTCCACCTTCTGCCCGTCCCGATGTTCCATGTCGGCGGGCTCTCCTTCATCTGCCATTCCATCCATCTCGGCATTACGCTGGTCGTTCCCATGCGCTGGAACGCCGAACGCGTTGCGCAATTGATCGAGGAGGAGAAGGTCGATCACTTCTTTGCGGTGCCGACGATGCTGCTCGACCTTCTGGGCATCGGCGATGACGAGGCATCGACGCGGTTGCGCAGCGTGCGCTGGATATTGACCGGCGCCGCACCGACGCCGCCTTCCCTCATTCAACGCTACGCGGCATTCGGCATACCCGTGATGCAAAGCTACGGTGCCACCGAGACCTGTGGGCCGGGGCTGTTCGTCGACCAAGCTCATGCGACCGCCAAGGCAGGCGCGATCGGCCGGCCATTTTTCCACACCGAAATGCGGCTCGTCGGTGACGACGGCGCGCCGTCGAGGATCGGTAAGCCGGGCGAATTGCAGTTGAAGGGCAAGCACGTCTTCGCCGGTTACCGCAACGATCCCGAGGCGACGCGGCAGGCCTTCACCGAGGATGGCTGGCTTCGAACGGGCGATATCGGCAGGCAGGACGAGGACGACTTCGTCCATCTTGTCGACCGGCGCAAGAACCTGATCATTTCCGGCGGCGAGAACGTCTATCCGCGCGAGGTCGAGCAGGTGCTGGAGACCCATCCGGCCGTTCGCGAGGTTGCCGTCGTCGGCACACCCGATGCCCGGTGGGGCGAACGCGTCACGGCACTGGTGGTCGCAAGGCCTCAATCTCCGACAAGCCAGCACGAACTGCTGGAATTCTGCGCCGATCGTCTTGCACGCTACAAGATTCCGAAAGCCCTGTTCTTTGTCGACAGCCTGCCCGTCAACGCCACCGGAAAGCTGAGCCGCCGGGACATCGTCGAGATGGCGATCAAGCTATCCCGATATTGACGCGACGCGCTCGGCATTTTCACCGGCGAGATCTCGCGTGCCGGCACCATCCGCGAGGCCGCGATCGCGGAGGCTTGGCTGGGCATGAAGGCAACAGGCTTGCCGATTGGCATCGCCAGCGAAGGCAACTACAGACCGCACCCCCCAAGATCCCGCTCGCCGCGGGGCGTTTCTCGTTTGTCGTCGGTCATTGGACACTCCTTTTCGATGACGCAACATCGTCTGGACCCGATGTGTTCCACCCAGAAACCCAGCGCAAAGAGCGACACGTTGACCTGCCAAAGAAGCCCCGCCATTTTCCGCAGATGACGTTCATCAGCATCTCACTGCTAATCGCCTCGACACTCACATTCGTCGCCGCTGCGAGTGCTGCCAAGGCGTGGGCCGTATCGGAAAACAGCGTTTCTTGGCTGTTCACGACGCTCGTGCTGTACACGCTCGGAAACCTGATCATGCTCAGGCTCATCCGTGAGGTTGGAATGGGCGTTGCGCTGAGCCTGTCGGCGGTGATCCAACTTGTCGCGATCAATATCGTCGCTTTCGCGCTTTACGACGAGCGTGTCTCGGGCGTGCAATCGGTCGGACTCGTACTGGCCGTCATGGCGGTCGCCCTGATCACATTCGGCGCTTCCGAAAGCTGAGGCGGGTTGGCATCTTGCGGTCCGGCACACCCCCCAGCCCTTCCAATTTTTCGTTACAGGCCCGCCCCGTGACCGCCCATTTTGCGTCCGATCAGGCCAGACGCACTCGAACCGGGACCGACTTCGCCGCCGGCGTCTTGCTTTCTTCGGCGTGCTGGTAGAGCGGGATGAGCGGGTTCGTTTCGGGATAGTAGGCAGCGATGCAGCCGCGTGGGACGTCGAATTCGATGACGCGTAATCCGGCGAGGCTGCGGACCATTTCGTCGTCACCGACCGTTTCCAGCCGGACGACATCGTCGGCCTTCACGCCGAGCCTTGCCATGTCTTCGGCGTTCATCATCACGATCATGCGGGAGCCGTGGATGCCGCGAAGCCGGTCGTCGTAGCCGTAGATCGTCGTGTTGAACTGGTCGTTCGAGCGGATGGTCATGAGGCGCAACACCTCCGGCTGCGAGCCATCGTCGAAGGTCGCATGCAGCGCCTTCGGCAGGAGGAAGTTCGCCTTGCCGGTCTCGGTTTCCCATTTGCGCTCGCGCGCGCCGATCGGGCGCGGAAAACCGCCGGGTGTGTCGAGCCGGGCATTGAAGTCGTGGAAGTCGTCAGGATAGGTCTGCGCGATCGCGTCGCGCACGAGACCGTAGTCGCCGACCCAATCGTCCCACGGCACTTTCGGGTTGGGCGCGAGCGTTGCTTTGGCGATGCCGGCCACGATGGCGGGTTCGGACAAAAGGTGCTCGCTGGCCGGTGTCGCCACGCCGCGCGAAGCATGGATGCAGGTCGTGGAATCCTCCACCGTAACGATTTGCGGGCCGCTTGCCTGCGCGTCGATTTCGGTGCGCACGAGGCAAGGCAGGATGTAGGTGGTCTGGGCGGTCACGAGGTGACTGCGGTTGAGCTTGGTCGCGATCTGGACCGACAGGTCGAGGTCCCGCCATGCCGCTTCCATGCGCTCGGTATCTGGGATCGCCCGCACGAAGTTTCCGCCGAGGCTGATGAACGCCTTGACCGTGCCGTCGAGGACGCCCTCGCAGGCGTCCACCGTGTTCATGCCGTCCTTCCTCGGCGGCGAGAAGCCGAACTGTGCTGCGAGCTTGTCGAGGGGGACCAGTTCGGTCTTTTCGGAGATGCCGACCGTCCGCTGCCCTTGTACGTTGGAATGGCCGCGCACCGGGCACATGCCCGCGCCCTGCCGGCCGATATTGCCGCGCATCAGCATCAGATTGACCAGCATCTGGACATTGTCGACGCCGAGCCTGTGCTGGGTCAGGCCCATCCCGTAAATGGCGATCACGGCCTTCGAGCGAGCATAGGCGTCGGCCGCCCGTTCCATCGCGGCGCGCGCCAGTCCGGCCTCACGTTCAAGGTTGTCCCAGGACTGCGCCCGGACATACGTCTCGAACGACGCAAAACCATGCGTGTGCTGGGCAATGAAATCTACATCAAGCACGCGATCTGTGCCTGCCGCCTTTGCCTGGTCGTCGAGCGTGAACAGCGCCTTGGCCATGCCGACCATCGCCGCGATGTCGCCGCCGGTGCGGACCTGATGGTATTGCGTCGCGATCTGCGTCCCGCTGTTCGTCAGCATCTCGCCCGCATGCTGCGGATTGACGAACTCCTCCCAGCCGCGCTCGCGCAACGGATTGAAGACGATGATTTCGGCGTCGCGCTTGCGCGCCTGCTGCAGCGGATGAAGCATGCGCGGCGCGTTGGTGCCGACATTCTGGCCGAAGGACAGGATGCAGTCGGTGTGCTCGAAATCCTCGAGCAGCACCGTCCCGACCGGCGTCCCGATGCTCTGCGGCAAGGCGACCGAGGTCGTCTCGTGGCACATGTTGGAACTGTCGGGGAGGTTGTTGTTGCCATACATGCGGGCCAGGAGCGCGTACATGTAGGAGGTTTCGAGCGACGCCCGGCCCGAAGCGTAGAAGACGACGGTTTCCGGATCGAAGCCCTTGAGGCGCGATCCGATATCGGCGAACGCTTCGGCCCACTCGACCGGCACGTAGGTGTCGCTGGGGGAATCGTAGCGCATCGGATGCGTCAGCCGGCCCTCGTTTTCGAGGTCGTAGTCCGACCAGCCGAGCAGTTCCGTGACGGTGTGCCGGGCGAAGAATTCCGGCGTCGTGCGCTTCGAGGTCAGATCCCAGAAGGTCGCCTTCGCGCCGTTCTCGCAGAATTCGGCAGCGTGCGGCTTTGCCGGCTTCGCCCACGCGCAACTGGTGCAGGCATAGCCGCCGAGTTTGTTGTGATGGCGCAGGAGGTCGGGGACGGTTCCGACGGCGTGCTGACCCGTCGAGTGCTTGACCAGGGACTTGACCGACCCCCATCCTCCTGTCGGCGCGTCATAGGGCTTGTAGGTCACTTCCTCGGTCATGTCGGTCTCCTGTCCGCTTGGGGACAGAACCGGCAATGACCTTCGACGTTCCATAAACGCGGATGTTGCGCCGCGTTGCGCTCAACGTCCGAGCACGCACGCCTCGACCATCAGTGCGCCGAGCCCCGTCCACACCGCGGCGAGGATCGACAACAGCGCGACCGCCCGCGCCACCGTCTTCAGGTGGCCAGCGTCAGCCTCCCCGCCCCTCACCCCGGCCAATCTGGCCGACCAGTCGGGCTGGAGGGCAAGCGGGGCGATGAGCGCGACCGCCAGCACCGTCAGCCCGGCGATTGCCGCATCGATGACGGCAGCCGACGCGCCAAGCCTGCAAAGCCACGTATGCGCGAGATACGAGGCGGAGAACTGCAGGCCCCAGATCACGAGGCCCCAGAGCAGGAACAGGATCGTGCCGATCGTCGTGGATGGCGGGCGTTGCAGACGTCGGTCGACCATCAGCCCGCCACCCTTGGAAAGCCATTGACCAGCACTAGCCCGACGAGCATCTGGGCGGCGCAATACCAGGAGAGCAGTGCAGCGTTTTCGTAGGAGACGCGCCAGACCCGGTCGAGGCGGCCGACAACCGAGCGGACGGCGGCCACGCCGAGCAGGAAGAGCACGGCGAGCACGAGTTGCCCGTCGAGCACCGCCGCCATGTAGACCATGGCACCATAAGCATCCTGCGCCGGGCGCACGCCCGCCTGCCAGTGCGACCAGATGTTGAGACCGAGCGCGGCGACGAGAAGAACGCCCGCGAGTGCAAGGCAGACGGCCACCGCCGGCGATTTGCGTCCCGGCGGCGGCAACAGCCGGCCGGCTGCGAGGACGAGCCCTGCCGCGGCGATGACGAGCCCGGCCGAGGCTAGCGGCCAGACCGCATCCGGCAGGGCGGACGAAGCAGCATCAGGCCACACCTGCGGCGAGACCACCCACAGATAGAGGTAGGAGAAGACGTAGGAGAGGTAGAGCGAGGCGGCGACGATGATGAGCACGACCATCGCCCACCAGGCATGCGAGGAGGGTCCGCTCATGTAAGTCGGCAGGCTGATGCCGCCGCCGATGTCGACCTCGCCCTTGCCCGGCCCCTTGTCGAGCCCCCAGGACCAGAGAAGAAATGCGACCACGGCCGCGACGGCGCAGGCGGCGGCGAGCGTGACCATCTTGACGGTGAGGAGCAGGAAGAAGGCGGCGGTGAAGACGGCCGCCGCCACATGGGCGAAGCCTGGCCCCGGCATGCGGATGATGTATTGCGGCTTGCCGTCCACCGCGCTCGTCACGATCGTCTCGCGCTCGCCGGTCGGCGCATTGGGAAGGAAGTGGCGGCCTTCCTCGACCTCCTTCGAAAGGTTCGGCTGGTCCCAGAGCGGCTCGCGGCTGGTGACGAGCGGAATGCTGCGGGTCGAATAGACGTCGCTCGGCAGCCATTCGAGCGTGCCCGCCTGCCAGGGATTGTCCGGACTCGATCCGCCGGTGATGACCGGCCGGAACCGACGAATAAGATCGACGACGAAGACAAGCACGCCCGCCGCGAAAATGTACGCGCCGATGGTCGAAACCATGTTGAGCGTGTCCCAGCCGACGCCTTCCGGATAGGTCCAGACCCGGCGCGGCATGCCGCGCAGGCCCGTCAGGTGCATCGGGAAGAATGCGATGTGGAACCCGGCGAACATCAGCCAGAACACCCAGCGCCCGACGCGTTCCGACAACGGGTTCCGGCTCACCATCGGGGTCCAGTAGTAGAAGGTCGCAAAGAGCGGGAAGACCATCCCGCCGATCAGGACGTAGTGGAAATGGGCGACGACGAAGTAGGTGTCGTGGACCTGGAAGTCGACCGGCACCAGCGCGACCATGATCCCGGTCAGCCCGCCGATCGTGAAGATGAAGAGAAAGCCCAGAACGAAGAGCGAGGGCGTGTTGATGCGGAACTTGCCCTTGCTCGCCGCGATGGTCGCGATCCAGGAAAAGACCTGGATGCCGGACGGAATGGCCACCGCCATGCTGGCGGCCGAAAAGAAGGCAAGGCTGAGCGACGGGATGCCCGTCGTGAACATGTGGTGGACCCACAGGCCGAACGAGAAAAACCCGGTGCCGATCAGCGCGACGACGATCAGATCGTGGCCGATCAGGGGTCGGCGCGCCATGGTCGAGACGATCATCGAAACCAGACCCGCGGCGGGCAGGAAGATGATGTAGACCTCCGGATGGCCGAAGAACCAGAAGAGGTGCTGCCACAAGAGCGGGTCGCCGCCCTTGTCGGCGGTGAAGAACGGCCAGCCGAAAGAGCGCTCGATCTCGAGCAGCATCGTGCCGAGGATCACCGCCGGGAAGGCGAAGATGATCATCGCCGCGAAGATCAGCATCGCCCAGGCGAAGATCGGCATCTTGGCGAGCGACATGCCGGGCGGACGGGTCTTCAGCGTGCCGACCACGATCTCGACCGCGCCGGCGATCGCCGAGATTTCGATGAAGCCGATGCCGAGCAGCCAGAAATCGGCATTGTCGCCGGGCGAAAACTCCTTGAGCGTGAGCGGCGTGTACATGAACCAGCCGCCATCGGGCGCAAGGTCGAAGAAGATGGTCGAGAAGAAGGCGAAGCCGCCGACGACGTAGGCCCAGATGGCGAAGGCGCTGAGGCGCGGGAACGGCAGGTCGCGCGCTGCCAGCATCTGCGGCAGCAGCATGACGCCCAGCGCCTCCACCGCCGGCACGGCGAAGAGGAACATCATCGTCGTGCCGTGGACGGTGAAGATCTGGTTGTAGAGCTCTTGGCTGAGGAAGTCGTTGCCCGGCACGGCAAGCTGCGTGCGCATCAGCAGCGCAAGGACACCCGCCAGCAGGAAGAACAGAAACGCCGCGCCGAGATAGCCGATGCCGACGACCGTGTTGTTGACCGCCGAGATGATCCGCCAGCCGCGCGGGCGCGCCCAGATGCGCAGGAGTTCTTCCTCCTCGCCTTGCGGACGCGGTTGCGGATTCGGGATTTCGTAGTCGGCAGGGTCCCGGCGGGACTCTGTCTCGCGGTCATCCAGGGAAGGATCGGCGCTCGTCGCCATGCTCACTCCAGTCCATCGAGATAGGCCCCGAGCGCGGCAAGCTCCTCGGGCGTCAGCATGTCGAAGGGCGGCATCAGATTGCCGGGCTTGATGTGCTGGTTCTGCGCGATCCAGCGGACGAAGGCGTCGCGGTCGTTGGCAAGCGTCGCAGCCGCCAGCGAATGGCGCGCGCCGACATGGGTGAGGTCAGGCCCGACGATGCCCGCCGCCGCGGATCCCCTGACCGTGTGGCACGCGCCGCAGCCATATTCGGCGAAGATGGCTTCGCCCTTGGCGGCGAGCGCGGATACGGGCGACGCGGCGGGCTGCGCTTCGGCCGCGAGCCAGGCGTCGTATTCGTCCGGCGGCAGCGCGACGACGAACATCGCCATCATCGCATGGGCACCGCCGCAATATTCCGCGCATTGGGCGCGACTGATGCCTGCCTCGGTCGCCTCGACGGTCAGCACGTTGGTGCGGCCGGGGATCATGTCGAGCTTGCCGCCGAGTTGCGGTGCCCAGAAACTGTGGATCACGTCCTCCGTCTCGAGCCGGATCGCCACCGGCCGCCCGACCGGCAGGCGCAGCTCGTTGGCGCTGACCACCTCGCGGCCGTCCGGCGTCTCGTAGACGACGCGCCACCACCAGCGCTTGCCGACGATGGTGATGCCGGGTCCCTCCGCTGACGCGGTGCGGGTCGACCCCGCCTCCATGACCAGCAATCCGTAGGTCAGCAGGCCGCTGAGGACGAAGACCGGCAGGACGATGCCGCAGGCGACGATGGTCCGCTGGTCGGATATCCGCCTGCGCAAACCCGGCGATCCCTTCAGGGCACCGGCCATGAACGCCAGGACGAGAAGGAAGGTCAGGACGCTGATCCCGGTCACCGTCCAGAAAAGCGTGCCGATGTCGGATGCTTCCGCGCCCGTCGGTTGCAGCGCGGATTGCATCCCGGCGCAGCCCGCGAGAGTTCCGAACGGCAGGAGCTTCGCCAGAGCCGGTATCCGCGTTCCCTGCTTCATCGGCTCGCACTCGTGTCGGCTGGACCACCATAGGCCTCGGCGCTCGCGAGGAACGCGGCGACATCGGCGAGTTCGTCGTCCTCAAGCCGCTTGGCGATGGCGGTCATCAGGCGTCCATGGGAAGACGCCTGCCGCTTGCCGTCGCGAAAGAGGGTCAGTTGCTGGCGGATATAGGCCTCCGACAGGCCTTCGAGGCGCGGATAGTGCGGCGAGCGCGTGCCCGAATGGCAAGAGAGACATGCGGCCACGTTGCGCTCCCGCAGGCCCAGGCGCGCAATCTCCTCGCCGCGTGCAAGCGAGGACGGGTCGGCCGCCTCGCCGTAAAGGCGGACGGGAGGTCGCGGCGCAGCAGCGAACTCGCGCGCCAGCGTGGCCGCGGTTTCGCTCGACAGGCCGGCGGCGATCGGCTCCATCATGCCGCTCTGGCGGCGGTCCTCGGCATATTCGGCAAGGGCGCGGAGGAGATAGGCTTCGCTCTGGCCATGCAGCGGCGGCACCAGATCCGAAACCGGCGGGCGCGACGCGTCGCCATGGCATGAGCGGCAATCCACGGAAGCTTCCCCGGGCCGTTCGGCAGGCTGGAGGCTCGCCGCCTGCCGGTAGTCGGCCGGGGACATGTCGGGAAGCGCATTCAGAAAGGCCACGAGTGGCCAGACCTCGTCGTCTCTCCCCTCGCCGGGCCATTGCGGCATGCCGGTGAACTTCAGTCCGTGGCGGACGATCCAGGAAAGATGACGGTCCTCCCATTTCGCTGCCGCATCGTCGAGCGGCGGCGGCGGCGGATACATGCCCCCCGTCACCGGCAGCCGCGAACCGCCCGGCGCTTCGTGACAGATGGCGCAGCCGCTTGCAAAATGGCGCGCACCCAGCCGGACCATGTCGGGATCGTCGAGCCCATCAGGGACGACGACGTCGCGGCTGTGGAAGTCGACGGAGCGGCGCAACGCGAATTCCAGGACGAGATTGGTGACGCGGAAATGCTCAACCGAGGCGGCGACGTTGTAGACGCCGGACGCGACGATCGCGGCCCCGAGCAAAATGCCGGCCGCAAGGGTCGCACCGACGCCGACGAAGATCGACCTGCGGGAAACGGTACGCAGCTTCATCCCTCGGGCCGGACGGTCAGGGACCACCCGCCGGACCGATCGACCCGCGAAAGCCATCGGCGGACGATCAGCGTCGCCGCCGCGACATAGACGACAGGGCATGTTGCGAGCATGACGAGGCCAGCCAGTTGCTGGTCCGCAATCGCCAAATCTCCAGCAGCACTTGAATGGCCGGCATGGAGCGACGTGATCGCATAGATCGGCCGTGGCGCGAAAGTGAAGAGGATACCGAGCAGGCACAAAAGCTTGCCCGTGACGAGCAGCGAAAGGATGGATTTCCAGGGCGCGCGCCCGGCCTCCCCGAAGATCGCGGCCCAGAACCAGACGGAGCAACCGAACAGGCTCAAATGCATCGCGAGCGTGGCAATCGCGCTGCCATGCACCGACGTCAGGACAAAAGGCGCGTGCCAGGCCCAAAGCAATCCGATCTGCGCCATCGTCGCTGCAGTCAGATGTGGCCGTAATGCGAAAGATGTGCCGTATCCCGGCACGCGTGCGGCGACGAGGGGCGCCACCACCCCCATCAGAGCCAGGTGAACGGTCATGTGCTGCGTCAGGAACCCGAAGCTTTGAAACATGGCCTACCCCGTCTCAACAGAAGGATTAGCGCCCGATTTGCACAAGCCGCGCAAGTCCATTCGACGGTCCGGCGCCCAATTTCTTCGGCGCCGACGTCCCTCCAATCAGTTCACCCACTGCCGGAACATCGCCCCTCCAGCGCGGTTCGGCGTTCAACGACACCGTATGCGAAGGGGACGACCATGGCACGAACGAAGGACACCAAGCCGGCAACAGTGACCATTCACGACCAGAAGCTCGTGCGCGGCAATGGCGGCGAGTTGCATCAGTTTGCGGACGGCGACACGCCGCTCTTGACGACCGCGCAGGGCGGCCCCGTCGCGGACGACCAGAACACGCTCAAATATGGCGAGCGTGGCCCGACCCTGATCGAGGACTTCCACTTCCGCGAAAAGATCTTCCATTTCGACCACGAGCGTATCCCCGAGCGCGTCGTCCACGCGCGCGGCTATGGCGCGCACGGCTATTTCGAGACCTATGAATCGCTGGCGAAATACACCCGCGCCGACATCTTCCAGCGCGCCGGCGAGAAGACGCCGGCCTTCGTGCGGTTCTCGACCGTCGCCGGCTCCAAGGGCTCGTTCGACCTTGCGCGCGACGTCCGTGGCTTTGCGGTGAAGCTCTATACGCAGGAGGGCAACTGGGACATCGTCGGCAACAATATCCCGGTCTTCTTCATCCAGGACGCGATCAAGTTTCCCGACATCATCCATTCGGTGAAGCCCGAACCCGATCGCGGCTTCCCGCAGGCCCAGTCGGCGCACGACAATTTCTGGGACTTCATTTCGCTGACGCCGGAAAGCATGCACATGATCATGTGGGTCATGTCCGACCGCGCGATCCCGCGTTCGTTCCGCTTCATGGAAGGCTTCGGCGTCCACACGTTCCGCTTCCTCAATGCCGAGGACCAGTCGACCTTCGTCAAGTTCATCTGGAAGCCCAAGCTCGGCCTGCAATCGGTCGTCTGGAACGAGGCGGTGAAGATCAACGGCGCAGACCCCGACTTCCACCGGCGCGACCTTTGGGACGCGATCCAGGCCGGCGACTACCCCGAATGGGAGCTGTGCGTGCAGCTCTTCGACCAGAAGTTCGCCGACGGTTTCGACTTCGACGTGCTGGACCCGACCAAACTGATCCCGGAGGAAATCCTCGAGCCGATCCCGGTCGGCCGGCTCGTGCTCGACCGGATGCCGGACAATTTCTTCGCCGAGACCGAGCAGGTCGCGTTCATGACGCAGAACGTGCCGCCCGGCATCGACTTCTCCAACGACCCGTTGCTGCAGGGCCGCAACTTCTCCTATCTCGACACGCAGTTGAAGCGCCTCGGCTCGACCAACTTCACGCATCTGCCGATCAACGCGCCGAAATGCCCGTTCCATCATTTCCAGCAGGACGGGCACATGGCAATGCGCAACCCGGTCGGGCGGGTGAACTACCAGCCGAATTCGTGGGGCGAAGGACCGCGCGAGCATCCGGCGCGCGGCCATCGCTCCTACCGCGACGAGGTGGAGGGCCCGAAGGTGCGGTTGCGCGCGGAAAGCTTCGCCGACCACTACAGCCAGGCGCGGCAGTTCTACACCAGCCAGACAGAGGTCGAGCAGAACCACATCGCGATGGCGCTGACCTTCGAGCTTTCCAAGGTCGAGACGCCGGTCATCCGCGAGCGTGTCGTCTCGCATCTTCTCAACATTGACGAGACGCTGGCGACCAAGGTCGCCGACAAGCTCGGCATGAACAAGCTGCCAAAGCCGGCAGACGCGGCGGTCGCCCCGCGCGACGACCTCGAGCCTTCGGATAGGCTGTCGATCGTCAGGAACGGACCGGAGAGCTTCAAGGGCCGCAAGGTGGGCGTGCTCGTCACCGACGGGTGCGATGCCAAGCTGCTCCGGACCTTGAGCGACGCGCTGAAGACCGAGGGCGCGAACATGGAGATCGTCGCGCCGAAGGTCGGCGGCGTCGAGGCCTCGGACGGCTCGCTCATCGAAGGCAAGCAGATGATCGACGGCGGGCCGTCGGTTCTCTACGACGCCGTCGCTCTGATCGTCAGCGCGGAAGGCGCAGAGCACTTGGCGAAGGAAGCGGCCGCGCGCGACTTCGTCGCCGACGCCTTCGCGCACTGCAAGTTCATCGCCCATGTCGAGGCCGCCAGGCCGCTTCTCGAAAAGGCCGGCGTCGAGCCGGACGAGGGCGTGATCGCGATCTCTGCCGCCGCCGACGTCAAGGGCTTCGTGGAGGCGTGCCGCAAGCTGCGCCTCTGGGCACGGGAGACGAAGGTCAAGCTCTGATGGCTGCGGGTATCCGCTTTGGCCCGATCGGCTAGAATTGGATCATCTCTGCATAGACATGCAGAAATGTTCGCGCCTACGAGACCCAGCAAGCCACGGAAACCACGGCACTTCTCCCAGACAAACATGTGGGCAGAGGTTTGCCGGAAACCACTGGTGGAGCTGAGCGGGATCGAACCGCTGACCTCGTCATTGCGAACGACGCGCTCTCCCAACTGAGCTACAGCCCCATGACCAGTGGTCGGCATTTAGGGATTCCACCCGTTTTCTGTCAAGCGCATGTTTGCATCTGCGCCGCCCTGCCGCGCGGGGCGGGGCTTGCCGCGCATGGACCCAGCGTCTACATGTCGGCCACATACGAAAGAGCATCGGTCGCGGCCGATCGCGACCCATGGAGACCGGCATGATCGCCCTCATTCAGACCATCATCCTGGCGCTGGACATCTACTGGTGGCTGATCATCCTGTCGGCGATCTTCTCCTGGCTCTACGCCTTCAACGTCGTCAATCCGCGCAATCAGTTCGTCGGCACGATCGGCAATTTCCTCTACAAGGTGACCGAGCCGGCGCTGCGACCGATCCGCCGCCTCCTTCCCGATCTCGGCGGCATCGACATCTCGCCGATCATTCTCCTGCTTTTGATCTTCTTCCTGCGCCAGTTCATCATCACCACGATCGCGCCGGCACTGATCTGACGTCGAAGCCGGGTTGACGTCGCGGCAGAGCGCTCCCATCTGAGGCGTACGCCGCCCCCTTTCGCATTTGCGAAAAAACCTGTATGAGCGCGCCAACGCAATCGCCGCGCCTCAAGGTGCTGGCCGCAAAAACCCCCGGGTACACCTGATGAAGATCCGCAACATCGCGATTATCGCGCACGTCGACCATGGCAAGACCACGCTCGTCGACGAACTCCTCAAGCAGTCGGGCTCGTTCCGCGAGAACCAGCGTGTCGCCGAGCGCGCGATGGATTCGAACGATCTCGAAAAGGAGCGCGGCATCACGATCCTCGCCAAGGCGACCTCGGTCGACTGGAAGGACACCCGCATCAACATCGTCGACACGCCGGGCCACGCCGATTTCGGCGGCGAGGTCGAGCGCATCCTGTCGATGGTCGATGGCGCGATCGTCCTCGTCGACGCCGCCGAAGGCCCCATGCCGCAGACCAAGTTCGTCGTCGGCAAGGCGCTCAAGGTCGGCCTCAAGCCCATCGTCGTCATCAACAAGATCGACCGCCCCGACGCCCGCCATGTCGAGGTCGTCAACGAGGTGTTCGACCTCTTCGCCGCGCTCGACGCGACCGACGAGCAGCTCGACTTCCCGATCCTCTACGGCTCTGGCCGCGACGGCTGGGTCTCCGAGAACCCGGAAGGCCCGAAGGACGAGAAGCTCGCGCCGCTCTTCGACCTCGTCCTGAAGCACGTGCCGGAGCCGACCGTCGCGCCCGGCCCGTTCCGCATGATCGGCACGATCCTCGAGGCCAATCCGTTCCTCGGCCGCATCATCACCGGCCGCATCGCGTCGGGCACGTTGAAGCCGAACCAGTCGGTCAAGGTGCTGCACCATGACGGCTCGCTGCTCGAAAACGGCCGCGTCTCCAAGATCCTCGCCTTCCGCGGCCTCGAACGCCAGCCGATCGACGAGGCACAGGCGGGCGACATCGTCGCGATCGCGGGCCTGTCCAAGGGCACCGTCGCCGACACGTTCTGCGACCCGGCCGTCACCGAGCCGATGCAGGCGCAGCCGATCGATCCGCCGACCGTCACCATGTCCTTCATCGTCAACGATTCGCCGCTCGCCGGCACCGAGGGCGACAAGGTCACGAGCCGCGTCATCCGCGACCGCCTCCTCAAGGAGGCCGAAGGCAATGTCGCGCTCAAGATCGAGGAATCGGCCGACAAGGATTCGTTCTACGTCTCCGGCCGCGGCGAATTGCAGCTCGCCGTGCTGATCGAGACCATGCGCCGCGAGGGTTTCGAACTGGCCGTGTCGCGTCCGCGCGTCGTCATGCAGAAGGACGAGAGCGGCGAAGTGCTGGAGCCGATCGAAGAGGTCGTGATCGACGTCGACGAGGAGCATTCGGGTGTCGTCGTGCAGAAGATGTCCGAGCGCAAGGCCGACATGGTCGAGCTCCGCCCGTCCGGCGGCGATCGCCAGCGCCTCGTCTTCCACGCCCCGACCCGCGGCCTGATCGGCTACCAGTCGGAACTTCTGACCGACACGCGCGGCACCGCCGTGATGAACCGGCTGTTCCACTCCTACCAGCCCTACAAGGGCGAACTGCCCGGCCGCACCAACGGCGTCCTGATCTCGAACGACCAGGGCGAGTCGGTCGCCTTCGCGATGTGGAACCTGGAAGACCGCGGCCCGATGGTCATCGACGCCGGCGTCAAGGTCTATGCCGGCATGATCATCGGCATCCATAGCCGTGACAACGATCTCGAAGTGAACGTCCTCAAGGGCAAGAAGCTGACCAACATCCGCGCCGCCGGCAAGGACGAGGCCGTGCGCCTCACCCCGCCGATCCGCATGACGCTGGAGCGCGCGCTGGCCTGGATTCAGGACGATGAACTCGTCGAGGTGACGCCGAAGACCATCCGCCTGCGCAAGCTCTATCTCGACCCGCACGAGCGCAAGCGTTTCGAAAAGTCTGCCAAGGTCGCCGGCGCGGCTTAGTTTCTTGGGATTGCGCGCTACGTTGCCCCCCTCTGGCCTGCCGGCCATCTCCCCCGCAAGGGGGGAGATCACGCGGTGTCGACGACGAGACTAATCTCCCCCCTCGCGGGGGAGATGCCCGGCAGGGCAGAGGGGGGCGCCGTCGAGCGCGACGATAGACATTGTATTGCTTTGCCGTTTCCGTTCTTTTGACGACCGGCAAAACGTTTCGGGGATGCGCGCGTGATCTACATTCTTCTGTGCAAGGACAAAGCGGGCCACCTGCAGACCCGGCTCGACAATCGCCCCGCCCATGTCGACTATCTGAACGGTCTCGACGCAAACGGCACGCTGCGCTTTGCCGGCCCGTTCCTCGACACCGAAGGCAAGCCGACGGGCTCGATGGTCGCCGTCGAGGTCGAGGATGAAACCGCCGCCCGCGCCATCGCAGACGGCGATCCCTACGCCAAGGCCGGTCTCTTCGAAAGCGTCGACATCCGGCCGTGGAACTGGGTGTTCAAAAAGCCGGACGCCGCCTGATGCAATATTGGCTGTTCAAGTCGGAGCCCGACGTCTTTTCCTTCGACGACCTCAAGGCGAAGGGGAAGAAGGGCCAGGAATGGGACGGCGTGCGCAACTACCAGGCGCGCAACAACATGCGGGCGATGAAGATCGGCGACCGCGGCTTTTTCTACCATTCCAATATCGGCCTCGAAGTCTTCGGCATCGTCGAAGTGTGCGGCGAGATTCACCCCGATTCCACGACCGACGATCCGCGCTGGGAATGCGTCGATGTGCGCGCCGTCGAAAAGGTGCCGACGCCAGTGACGCTGGCCGAAGTCAAAGCCAATCCGAAGCTCGCCAAGATGTCGCTCGTCACCTCGATGCGACTTTCCGTGCAGCCCGTGACCGAGGACGAGTGGGCGGAAGTGTGCCGGATGGCGGGGTTCAAAAAGGCGCCGTGAAGGACAGGCGCGATTTCATCCGCGCCAACACGGCGCTGATCGCGCCGCCGCACGTGCCCGAAATCTCGCTGCATCTGGCCGACGAGGCGCATGACCTGTGGCACCGCACCGAGGCCGAGCTCGAAGCGATCGGCCTCGAGCCGCCCTTCTGGGCGTTCGCCTGGGCCGGCGGGCAGGGGCTGGCGCGCTACGTTCTCGACCATCCCGAAACCGTCGCCGGCAGGCGCGTCGTCGACTTCGCCACCGGCTCCGGCCTCGTCGCCATCGCGGCGATGAAGGCTGGCGCGGCAGGCGTGCTGGCGAGCGACATCGATCCGTTCTGCGCCGCCGCCGTCGCCCTGAACGCCGCGGCGAACGGCGTCGCGGTCGCAACCACCGACCGCGACCTCGTCGGCGAGGCGATTGCCTGCGACGTTCTCCTGGCGGGCGACGTCTTCTACGACCGCGCCTTTGCCGAAAGGCTGGTGCCGTGGCTGCACGATTTGGCGGCGGCGGGCGTCGCCGTCCTCGTCGGCGATCCCGGCCGCGCCTACCTGCCGCGCGAAAGGCTGGCCGAACTCGCGCGCTACGAAGTGCCGGTGACGCGCATCCTCGAAGACGCGGAAGTCAAACGCACCACCGTTTGGCAATTTGTCTAACTTGACCCGGCTTGCCGGCATGTCAGCATCCCCCTTTCGTCGTTGGGAGGAGGCGATGGACTTCACGAACGTCAACTACCTGTCCGTCCTGCTGGCGGCGATCGCCGCCTTCGTGTTCGGCGCGGCCTATTACGGCGTCCTGTCGAAGGCATGGATGAAGGCGGGCCGGATCGACGCCGTGCAGGCGCGGCCGGGCGCAGGCCTTCTCGGCCTAACCTTCGGCGCCGAACTTGTCATGGCTTTCGTGCTCGCCGGTGTCATCGGCGCGGGCGACATGACGATCGAATACGGTCTCGTCTGCGGCTTTCTCGTCTGGCTCGGCTTCATGGTGACGATCATGGCCGTAAATCACCGCTACCAGGCCTATGGCTGGGACCTGACCATGATCGACGGCGGCCACTGGCTCGGCGTGGCGCTGATCATGGGCGCGATCATCGGCTGGCTGAGCGTCGGCGATCCTAGCGCGTCACCGTCATGACCGTGCGCGGCGACAGGCGGGGCAAAAGCCACGCCATGTCGCGCGGGTAGATCGCGACGCAGCCCTCGGTCGGCGTGTAGCCCGGCCGGGCGAGGTGGAAGAAGATCGCGCTGCCCATGCCGCGCCGGCGCGGGCGGATGTTGGCGTCGAGCACGATCACCACGTCGTAGAGATGGTCGTCGCGCCGCATCCGCTCGTGGCTGGCCGCATAGGGAAGGCGGACGGGACGGTTGTAGTTGCGATCGCCGGGCGCGTCGCACCAACCGTCGCCGGGCCGGATCGGATCAAGCGCGAGACCCGAGACGAGCGGGCGCGGACGGTCGCGGCGCACGTAGGCGCAGAGAAGCCGCATCGATCCGAGCGGTGTCGCGCCGTCGCCCTCGCGCTTGACTGCGCGGATCCCGCCCTTGCCGAGCGCACAGCGCAGGACCCTGTTCCCGACGGCGAGCAGCCCCTGCCTCTGGTCGCCGGGCCGGGGCCGCACTACCATATGCCTGACAACGCGTCCTTTTTTCGCCGCACCGCCATTGCACTCACGGAATTTGGAGTATGATCCTCTGCTCAAGCAAATCACTGTGAGAGACTTTCCCGAATTCCCTGCCCAGCCTAGAGCGTTAGGCGAAACCGCCAGATATCTCAACAAGATGGACTGAACGATGACGTCACGCACCATTCTCATCGTCGACGACGACAACGACCTGCGCGAGACGCTCGCCGACCAGTTGTCGCTCTACGAGGAGTTCGACGTGTTGCAGGAGCCGACCGCCGCCAAGGGCGTGCAGACGGCGCGCAGCGGCATCGTCGACCTTCTCATCATGGATGTCGGCCTGCCGGACATGGACGGCCGCGAGGCGGTGAAGATCCTGCGCAAGGGCGGCTACAAGGCGCCGATCATCATGCTGACCGGGCAGGACACCGATTCCGACACGATCCTCGGGCTGGAAGCCGGCGCCAACGACTACGTCACCAAGCCCTTCCGCTTCGCCGTGCTCCTGGCGCGCATCCGCGCCCAGCTTCGCCAGCACGAGCAGAGCGAGGACGCGACCTTCAATGTCGGTCCCTACGTCTTCAAGCCGAGCCAGAAGCTCCTGACGGACGCCAAGGGCGGCAAGATCCGCCTAACCGAGAAGGAAGCCTCGATCATCAAGTATCTCTACCGGGCCGACCGCAAGGTCGTCACCCGCGACGTGCTGCTCGAAGAGGTCTGGGGCTACAATTCGGGCGTCACCACGCACACACTCGAAACCCACGTCTACCGCCTGCGCCAGAAGATCGAGCGCGATCCTTCCAATGCCGAAATTCTTGTGACAGAAAGCGGCGGATACAAGCTGGTGCCCTGATTAGGAGCACCGGCGAGCTGCCGTTGCCGATGGGGGTCGGCGCGCGCGGACGGGGACGCCGATGGCCTTGGACGACGACATTCGCATTCTCTCGGGCGTGGAGCTGTTCGACGGCTTCACGTCGGAGCAGTTGCGCCTGCTCGCCTTCGGCGCCGAAAGCCTGCGCCTCGCCGCCGGGCGCGTCCTCTACCGCGAGGGCCAGTCGGCCGAAAGCGGCTACGTGGTGACGTCCGGCACGGTCTCGCTCTTTCGCGAACGCGACGGCGAGCGCGTTAGCCTCGCCGAAGTCGGCCCCGGCACCATGCTCGGCGAACTCGCCATCATCGCCCCCACCAACCGCCTGACCGGCGCACTGGCGACCAGCGACGTCGAGCTGATCCGCCTCAACCGCACGCTGTTCCGGCGCATCCTCACCGAGTACCCTGAGACGGCGGCCCTGCTCCACCAGCGCATCACCGACAATCTCGGCGCCCTGCTGGCGGATATCCAGACTTTGGCACCGCGGTTTTCCGAATAGGTCTCCGCTTGCGCAGACCCTACTCCAGATCGAACCGCGCGATCACCGGCACATGGTCCGAAGGCCGCTCCCACCCGCGCGCGTCCTTCAGCACCTCGATCGACGACAGCTTCGGCGCAAGGTTGGCGGATGACCAGACATGGTCGAGGCGGCGGCCGCGGTTCGACGCTTCCCAGTCCTTCGCGCGATAGCTCCACCAGGTGTAGATCTTCTCGGGCTCCGGGATTGCCTGGCGCATCAAATCGACCCAGTTGCCGGCCCGGCGCATCGCCTCGAAGCTTTCCGTCTCGATCGGCGTGTGGCTGACGACGTTCAAGAGCTGGCGGTGCGACCAGACGTCGGCCTCCAGCGGCGCGATGTTCAGGTCGCCGACGAGGATCGACGCGGCCGCCTCGCCGCTCGACGCCGGCACGCCGTGCATCTCGGAGACGAAATCGAGCTTGTGGCGGAACTTCGGGTTGATCACCGGGTCCGGCTCGTCGCCGCCCGCCGGCACGTAGAAATTATGGACGAGGATCTTGTGCCCGCCCGCCTCGACATTGGCGGCAAGGTGGCGGCAGTCGCCCATGGTGCAGAAATCGCGCTTCTCGACGATTTCCAGCGGGCGCAGCGAGATGGTCGCGACGCCGTGATAGCCCTTCTGGCCGCTGATCTCGATATGCTCGTAGCCGAGCGCGCGCAGCGCCTTCAGCGGAAAGAGGTCGTCCGGGCACTTCGTTTCCTGCAGGCACAGGACGTCCGGGCGATGGGCGGTCACGAATTGCTCGACCAGCGGCATGCGCAGGCGAACGGAATTGATGTTCCAGGTGGCAATGGAAAACGGCATGGAGAAGCTGCGCCCGAAATGAGAAATGCGGCCGGACCCTGCCAGCCGCATTCATCGAACTCAAGCTTCAGCGCCCGAAAGCGGCCGGAATGGCCGCTCGTCCACAGGTCAGCGGTTGGGCGAGACCATCTCGTTGATCCGGTCGTAATTGATCGCGAAGACCGACGGATCGAAGGTGACGCCCGACTGGACGTTGTAGATCATCACCGTCGTGTCCTTGCCCTGCGCGTCGCGGATCGTCCACTGCTTCAATTCGTAGCTCTGCGGATCGAACATCATGGTGATGGTCGAATTGCCGAAGACGGAGCGGTCGGCGAGCGTGATGGTCGTCGCGTCGGCTTCCTGGCGCACGTCCTGCACCTTGTTGCCGGACAGGTCGATGCGCTCGTCGAGGAGCAGCTTCAGCGGCGTCGAGCCCAGCGAATAGAGGTCGGCCGTATTCATGCGCGCATTTTCGAGCACCACGGAGGTGCCGTCGGCCGTCACCTTAAAGGTCGACGGGTTCTCGTAGTTGAAGCGCACCTTGCCGGGGCGCTGGATGAAGAACTTGCCGCCCGTCTGTTCGCCGCCCGGGCCGAACTGGACAAAGTCGCCCATCATCGTCTTCACCGACGAGAAATGGTCGGCGATCTGCTGCGCCTCGGCGGGCTGCGCCAGCGCCTGGCCGCCCAGCGGCAGCGTGCCGGAAGCGGCGAGAAGCGCGGCGCCCATGCCGAGCACGAGTACGCCGCGGCGGGTCTTCGAACTGGATTTTGCCATTCTTGAAACTCGCGAAATCATCTGTGTTGCCCTCAACTGAAGCCGATAACGCGCCAGTGGGGCTTTAGTTTGGCCGGGCGCGCGGCAAATTTGTCGCGCCCTTCCCTGCTAGTACGTCTCTTCTTCCGTCGGCACGAGAATCTCGCGCTTGCCGGCATGGTTGGCCGGGCCGACGATGCCCTCCTGCTCCATCTTCTCGATAATCGAGGCGGCGCGGTTGTAGCCGATGCCGAGACGGCGCTGGATGTAGGAGGTCGACGCCTTGCCGTCGCGCAGCACGACCGAGACCGCCTGGTCGTAGGGATCGTCCGAATCGTCGAGATTGCTGTTGCCGTTGCCGCCGCCGGACTTGCCCGACGCGCCGCCGCCCTCGTCGTCCTCGTCGTCCTCGGTGATCGAATCGAGATACTCCGGCACGCCCTGGAGTTTCAGGTGCGCGACGACCTTCTCGACCTCGTCATCGGCGACGAAGGGGCCGTGGACACGCTGGATGCGCCCGCCGCCGGCCATGTAGAGCATGTCGCCCATGCCGAGGAGCTGTTCGGCGCCCTGCTCGCCGAGGATGGTGCGGCTGTCGATCTTCGACGTCACCTGGAAGGACATGCGGGTCGGGAAGTTGGCCTTGATCGTGCCGGTGATGACGTCGACCGAGGGGCGCTGCGTCGCCATGATGACGTGGATGCCGGCCGCACGCGCCATCTGCGCGAGGCGCTGCACCGCGCCTTCGATGTCCTTGCCGGCGACCATCATCAGGTCGGCCATCTCGTCGATGATGACGACGATATAGGGCATGCGCTCCATCTCGAGCGTCTCGGTCTCGTAGATCGCCTCGCCGGTCTCGCGGTCAAAGCCGGTCTGCACCGTGCGGCTGATCTGCTCGCCCTTCTTCTCGGCCACCGCGACGCGCTGATTGTAGCCGTCGATGTTGCGCACGCCGACCTTCGACATCTTGCGATAGCGGTCCTCCATCTCGCGCACGGTCCATTTGAGCGCGACGACGGCCTTCTTCGGGTCGGTGACGACGGGGGTCAAAAGGTGCGGGATGCCGTCATAGACGGAGAGTTCCAGCATCTTCGGATCGATCATGATCAGGCGGCATTCGTCCGGCGTCATGCGGTAGAGGAGCGACAGGATCATCGTGTTGATGGCGACCGACTTGCCCGAGCCGGTGGTGCCGGCGACGAGGACGTGCGGCATCTTGGCGATGTCGACGATCACCGCCTCGCCATTGATCGACTTGCCGAGCGCGAGCGCCAGCTTCGCCTTTGTCTGGTCGAAATCCTGGCTGGCGAGGATTTCGCGCAAATAGACGGTCTCGCGCTTGGCGTTGGGCAGTTCGATGCCGATGGCGTTGCGGCCCGGAACGACGGCGACGCGGGCGGCGATCGCGCTCATCGAGCGGGCGATGTCGTCGGCAAGGCCGATGACGCGCGAGGACTTGATGCCGGGCGCCGGCTCCAGTTCGTAGAGCGTTACCACCGGGCCGGGGCGAACCTGGATGATCTCGCCTTTGACACCGAAATCCTCCAGCACGCCTTCGAGGATGCGGGCGTTCTGCTCCAGCGCATCCTTGGAAAGCGAGGCGTCGCGCGCCATCGCCTTCGGCTCGGACAGGAATTCGAGGTCCGGCATCTCGAAACCATCGGATACGGGCGGACGCGCGTGCGCGGCGCTCGGCGTCGGGCGCGGTGCGGCCTGCTCGACGCGGGCTTGCGGCGGGGCGGGTCGCGCCGCAACCGCCTGAGCCCGGCGCGCGGCGATTTCCTGCGGCGTCGGCACCGGCGTGTCGGGGTCGAGGTCGTCCTCGTCGAGGCCGATGTCGTTCATGTCAAAGGGCGGCTCGATCGACGGTGCGGCGGTACGGGCCGACGGCTCGAAGCCGGGCTCGACGCGGCCTGCCGGGCGCGCCGGGCGGTTCTCGATCTCGTCCAGCGCGTCGAGCGTGTCATCGCGGCGGCGCGTGCGGGCCGCGAGCGCCCCGCCGCCATGGCGGCGCAGGAAGGCCTGCGCCGAAAGCCACATATGGGCGACCGCGCCGAGCGCCAGGAAGCGGCCCTCGGTGCCCTCGTCGTCGAGGTCGTCGTCCTCGTAGTCGTCCTCGTCGATTTCGTCCTCGGCCGGCTTGCGGGCGAGCTTCTTGCGCTCGACCGGCTTGGAAGTCAGGGCGTTGCAGGCGACGTAGAGAAGCGCGCCGGCGGGGATGAAGAGAAGCGAGGCCGTGATGAAGCCGGCAAGGCCGCTCGGATAGGCGCCGATGAACTTGCCCGGCAGGGCAAGCACGATGTCGCCGAAGACGCCGCCGAGACCGGACGGCAGCGGCCAGGTCGGCGGCGCTTCCATGCAGCCGATGATGCCCGCACCGAGCGCGGCCGCGCCGAACCAGGCGAAGGCGCGCTTGCCTGGTTGCAGGATGCCGCGACCGAGCACCAGCCCGATCGCCCAGACGATTGCCGGCACAAGCGCGACGACCGAGCCGAGGCCGAAGAACTGCATCAGAAGGTCGGAGACGACCGCGCCCGGATATCCGGCGGCGTTGGTGACGGGGTTGCTGGTCGCGTGGCTGAAACTCGGATCGGCGACGTTCCAGGTGGCGAGGCTCGCGACGATCGCGGCGACGGCGACGAGGATCGCGGTGCCCGCCAGCTTGCGCACCTGCCGGCGCAGGAAGCCCGTGAAACCGCTTTCGCCCTCGTTCAAGGTGAGCGCGTGTGACTGCGAACGCATGGCCTTCCCCGTATGCCCGTCGCGCCGCGTGATCGGCGCCAGATTCGCCCGACGCTAACGGCTGGGGGTTAAGGCCGCATTAACCATGGGGCGCGGCTGAGCACATTGCGGGGAGCGGCTCCGGTCCTCACGTCAACTCGCATAGGCCAATAGATAGGCCGACCCGAATGTGAGCAGGATCGCGCCGCCCGCCACGACGACGGATATGGCGAGCGCGAACAAAAGACCGCCGATGACGCTCTTGCGCGGTGATGAATGTCTCATCCGACAGCGATCTGCAGACGGCGCCCGGTCGAAAGATGATCAACCTTCGCGGCGCATGGTTGCCATGATCCATTCAAGGGCGCCCATTGGCAATCGGCGGCAAAACGAAAAAGGGGCCCGGACGAACCGGGCCCCAAAGTTGCAATGCCCGGTGTCCGGACATTGCGACGGGATGGGATCGCTCAGGCGTGGTAGGCCGATTCGCCGTGCGAGTTGATGTCGAGGCCCTGGGTCTCGGCTTCCGTGGTGGGGCGCAGGCCGATGAGGGCGTCGACAACCTTGAACAGGATCGCTGAGACGACGCCGCACCACACGATGGTGACGAGGACCGCGAGGATCTGCGTCCAGACCTGGCCGCCCATGGTGACGCCTTCGGCATAGCCGATGCCGCCGAGCGAGGTGGAAGTGAAAATGCCGGTGCCGATGGCGCCGATGATGCCGCCGATGCCGTGGATGCCGAACACGTCGAGGGAGTCGTCGTAGCCGGACTTGATCTTCACCACGGCGACGAACCAATAGCAGACCGCGCTGGCGATCGCGCCGAGCACGATGGCGCCGATCGGGCCGACGAGGCCGGCGGCCGGGGTGACGGCGACGAGGCCGGCGATGACGCCCGAGGCGGCGCCCAGCATCGAGGCCTTGCGGCGGGTGAAGCCTTCGATGATCACCCAGGCGAGGATCGCGCCGGCGGTGGCCGTGAAGGTGTTGATCATCGCGAGTGCTGCGCCGCCATTGGCTTCGAGGTTGGAGCCGGCATTGAAGCCGAACCAGCCGACCCACAGCATCGACGCGCCGACCATGGTCAGCGTCATCGAGTGCGGGGCCATGTTGTCACGGCCGTAGCCGTGCCGCTTGCCGATCATGATCGCGCCGACGAGGCCGGCAATGCCCGCATTGATGTGGACGACCGTGCCGCCCGCGAAATCGAGCGCGCCCCAGGTGAAGAGCAGGCCGTTCGCATCCCAGACCATGTGCGCGACCGGGAAGTAGACGATCGTGACCCAAAGCAGGGTGAAGAGCATCACGGCCCGGAACTTCACGCGCTCGGCGAAGGCGCCGACGATGAGGGCCGGCGTGATACATGCGAAGGTCATCTGGAAGCAGATGAAGACATATTCGGGGATGACGACGCCGTCGGAGAAGGTCGCCGCCTCGCTTTCCGGCGTGACGCCGGCGAGGAAGAGCTTGCCGAGCCCGCCCCAGAACGGGCCGGTGCCGCCGCCGAAGGCGAAGGAATAGCCGTAGGTGACCCACACGACGATGACGAGCGCGGTGATCATCATGCACTGCATGAGCACCGACAGCATGTTCTTGGCACGCACGAGACCGCCATAGAAAAGGGCGAGGCCCGGCAGAATCATGAACAGCACGAGCACGGTCGCGATCATCATGAAGGCGGTGTCGCCCTTGTCCATGGTGGTGGCGGGAGCCGCGGCATCGGCCGCCTCCTGCGCGAAAGCGGGCAGCGCGGCAAGGGCCGTGAGGCCGATTGCGCCGGCGGCGGCGCGCACCGACGCGATGGTTGGAATCTTCATTGCAGTCTCCATGTCGATTGTTGCCTTGGGCATTTCGCGGCGAGGCCGAACCCCTCGCATCGCGCGAATGCGGCCGGGATTTTTCACAGCGCGTCGGTGTCGGTTTCGCCGGTGCGGATGCGCAGCGCCTGCTCGATGCCGTAGACGAAGATCTTGCCGTCGCCGATCTGGCCGGTCTTGGCGGCCGCGGAGATGGCGTCGACGGCCTTGTCGACGAGTTCGGCGCCGACGGCGACCTCGATCTTGATCTTCGGCAGGAACGACACCGCGTATTCGGCGCCGCGATAGATTTCGGTATGCCCCTTCTGGCGACCGTAGCCCTTCACTTCGGTCACGGTCAGGCCCTGGATGCCGACCGCGGTGAGCGCCTCGCGCACCTCGTCGAGCTTGAACGGCTTGATGATAGCCATCACGATTTTCATAAGCTTTCGCCCTTTTCCCTGCGGTCCCCCGCTGCTGCGTGACATCGCCGGCCGGCCGTGCGAGCTGACGATCGAGCAACAGGTATTCAAGCCGCGTGCCAAATGGCGCGCGGGTGGAATCGGGGCTGAATTGGGGCGTTTTGGGCCGTCAGGAATGAGGCAGATGCTTAAGAATTAAGCAAATTCCGGCAGCGTTGCCTGATTTGCCTATTTCTTGGGCTTCGTCTTGACGCGGACGAGGCCTTCCTGCGCCACCGAGGCGATCAGGCGCCCGTCGCGGCCATAGAGGAAACCGCGCGTGAAGCCGCGTGCGCCGATCGCGTTAGGGCTGTCCTGGCTGTAGAGCAGCCAGTCGTCCAGCCTGTGCGGCCGGTGGAACCACATGGCATGGTCGAGGCTCGCCATCATCAGGTCGGGGTCGAAACCGGTACGGCCATGCGCGAAGGTCGAGGTGTCGAGCAGCGTCATGTCGGAGAGATAGGCGAGGATCGCCGCCTGCAGCGCCCGGTCATCCGGCACATCGCCGGTTGTGCGCACCCACACGCGCTGCTGCGGCGGCAGCTTCTTGCGCGTCGTATAATGTTCGAGGAAGACCGGCTTGATCTCCAGCGGCCGCTCGCGCGCCCAGAATTTGCGGATCGCCTCGGGCACGTTCTCGCCCATCGTCTCGATCAAATCGTGCTGCGACTTCAGCGTCTCCGGCTCCGGAACGTCGAGCGGCCCGTCGATCTGGTGCTCCAGCCCCTCCTCCTCGGCCTGGAACGAGGCTTCGAGCGAAAAGATCGCATGGCCGTGCTGGATCGCGACGACGCGCCGCGTGGTGAACGAGCCGCCGTCGCGGATGCGGTCGACCTCGTAGATGATCGGCACGGACGGATCGCCAGGCCGCATGAAGTAGCAATGCAATGAGTGGACGTGGCGCTCGGCCTCTACCGTGCGCTGCGCAGCGACCAGCGCCTGGCCGATCACCTGACCGCCGAACACACGCTGCCAGCCCGATTGCGGGCTGCGACCACGATACAGATTGTGTTCCAGCCGCTCGAGATCGAGTATGGACAGAAGTTCCTGCATGGCGGTCGTCATGTTGAAATCCCCCGGCGAAGGCCGACATTCCTTGGAAAGATGCGCGGGTTGCAACAGCTACGCACCGCGAAGTCAAGAAGACACAGCATTCGGAAGGACCGATCCATGGTTGAGGACACGAACGGACGCGCAGTCGACATCGTCATCGCCGGCGCGGGCTATGTCGGCCTTGCCGCGGCGGTGTCGATCAAGGCGGCGCGGCCGAACCTGTCGGTGCTGATCGTCGATGCGGCGCCCGAGGGCGTCTGGCAGCGCGACACGCGCGCCTCGGCCATTGCGGCGGCGGCGACGCGGATGCTCGACCAACTCGGCTGCTGGGACGAGATCGCACCGGGCGCGCAGGCGATGACGGAGATGATCGTCACGGATTCCCGCACCTCCGATCCGGTGCGGCCCGTCTTCCTCACCTTCGACGGCGAGGTCGGGCCTAGCGAAGCCTTCGCCCACATGGTCGCCAACAGGAACCTCAACGGCGCGCTGCGCCGCCGCGCTGGCGAACTCGGCGTCGAGATCCGCGAGGGGCTGGGCGTGACCGGCTTCGCGCCGCTTGCCGCGACGACCCGCGTCGACTTCGCCGACGGGTCGAGCGTCGAGGCGCGGCTGCTCGTCGCCGCCGATGGCGTCAAATCGCGGCTGCGCGACATGGCCGGCATCCGGACCGTCCATTGGGATTACGGCCAGTCCGGCATCGTCTGCACCGTCCGCCACGAGCGCCCGCACAATGGCCGGGCGGAAGAGCACTTTTTGCCCGCCGGCCCCTTCGCCACCCTGCCGCTCGCGCCCGACGAGAACGGCAACAACCGCTCCTCGATCGTCTGGACCGAGCGCACCGAGGATGCCGACCGTCTCGTCGCCGACGATCTGATCGTCTTCGAGCACGAGCTCGAGCAGCGCTTCGGCCTGGAGCTCGGCGAAATCCATGTCGAAGGCAAGCCCCGCGCCTGGCCGCTCGGGCTGACGCTCGCGCGCGATTTCGTCAAGCCGCGCTTCGCGCTGGTGGGCGACGCCGCGCACGGCATCCACCCGATCGCCGGCCAGGGCCTCAATCTCGGCTTCAAGGACGCCGCCGCGTTGGCCGAGACCGTCGTCGACGCCGACCGGCTCGGCCAAGACATCGGCGCGCTCGACGTTCTCCAGCGCTACGAGCGCTGGCGCCGCTTCGACACGGTGCAGATGGGCGTAACGACGGACGTCCTGAACCGTCTCTTCTCCAACGACATCGCGCCGGTCCGCGCCGTCCGCGACATCGGGCTCGGCCTCGTCGAGCGCATGCCGCGCCTGAAGGAGTTCTTCATCCGCCAGGCCTCCGGCCTCTCGCCCACCGCCCCGCGCCTCTTGCGCGGCGAAGCCATCTGAAATTTCAGGACATCACATGAGCCTTGAAAGCGTGCGCGCGTTCCTCGCCGAGAACGCCCCCGACATTGCCGTCATCGAAACCGAGCAGAGTTCCGCGACCGTCGCCCTCGCCGCAGAAACCCATGGCGTCGAGCCCGACCAGATCGCCAAGACGATTTGCCTGCGCGTCGGCGAGGAGCCGATGCTGATCATCGCCTCCGGCCTCGCGCGGCTCGACAACCGCAAGTTCAAGGACCGCTTCGGCGGCAAGGCACGCATGCTGCCGGCCGAAGAGGTGGTGGAAGTCACCTCGCACCCGGTCGGCGGTGTCTGCCCCTTCGGCCTGCCCTCGGCGCTGCCCATCTATTGCGACGTCTCGCTGCAAAAGTTCGACGAGGTCGTCCCTGCCGCTGGCGCCACCAACGCCGCGATCCGCCTGCCGACGACCCGCCTCGTCGCGCTCACCGGCGCCGAATGGATCGACGTCTGCCAATAGCCACTGGAAACCATGCGGCCCGCTCCTAAGTTGAGGGACGACACCAACCCTGTTGAAGGAGAGCAACATGAACAGGCACGCAACGGCAATCTGGCAAGGCGCGCTCAAGGACGGATCGGGCACGCTCGACATGCAGAGCGGCGCGTTCTCCAAGCAGCCCTATTCCTTCAAGGGCCGCTTCGAGGACGAAAGCGGCAAGTCGGGCACCAACCCGGAAGAACTGATCGCGGCCGCCCATGCCGGCTGCTTCTCCATGCAGCTCTCGCATCTCCTCGCCGAAAGCGGCACGCCGGCCGAAAAGCTGGAGACGACCGCGACCGTCACCTACGGCCCGGCTGCCGGCGGCGGCTTCGAGATCACCGAAAGCGCGCTGAAGCTGACCGCAAAGGTTCCCGGTGTCGACGAGGCCAAGTTCCGGGAACTTGCCGAAAAGGCCAAGACCGGCTGCCCCGTCTCCAAGGCGCTCGGCGCGATCAAGCTCACGCTCGACGCCAAGCTCGCGTAATTTCCTGAGCAGCCGACCGGCTTTTACGCAAGGGAACATCCGTTTCCCTTGCGTCTTCGCAACCAAAGAACCGCGCGTTTCGCCTAGACTGTTGCGCATGTAACAGACGGGAGGAAACGCCATGTTGCAGGCTCACAAGCCCATCCAGCGCACCGCCATGCGCTCCGCGCTCGAACTCACCGACATCACCGACGACGCGAAGCTCCTGCCCGGCTTCGACGGCCATGAGCGCATCGTGCTCGGCCGCGACGAGACGCGCGGGCTGATCGCCATCGTCGCGATCCACGACACCAGGCTCGGCCCCGCACTCGGCGGAACGCGCGTCTGGAAGCACGAAAGCCTGGAGGCCGCGATCACCGATGCGCTGCGGCTTTCGCGCGGCATGACCTACAAATCAGCCATTGCCGGCATGCCCTTCGGCGGCGGCAAGGCGGTCATCCTCGCCAATGCGAAGACGGACAAGACGCCCGAACTGCTGGAAGCCTATGCCGAGATGCTGGCCGAACTCGACGGCGATTACTACACCGGGGAGGATGTCGGCCTGACGCTCGCCGACGCCGACTTCCTGCGTGCCCGCACGCCCAACGTCACCGGCACCACGATCGGCGGCAGCGAGAACCCCTCGCCCGTCACCGCCCACGGCGTCTTCCTCGGCCTGAAGGCTGCCGTGAAGCACCGCTTCGGCCGCGACGATCTGAAGGGCCTGCGCGTCGGCGTGCAGGGTCTGGGCTCCGTCGGCCGCCGGTTGGCAGAGCAACTGCACGAAGCCGGTGCGACGCTCGTCGTCGCCGACATCGACAAGGCGCGCGTCGATCAGGCCGTCCGCGACTTCGGCGCGACCGCACTCGCCTCCGACGCCATGGCGACCGCCGATGTCGACGTGTTCGCCCCCTGCGCGCTCGGCGGCGTCATCCATGCGGGCATGATCGACGCCATCAAGGCGAAGGTGATCGCAGGCGCCGCCAACAACCAGCTTGCCGACGAGGCCGACGCAGCGCTCCTCGCCGAACGCGGCATCCTCTACGCGCCCGACTACGTCATCAACGCCGGCGGCCTGATCAACGTCGCGAGCGAACTCCTGCCCGGCGGCTATGTCCGCGCCCGCGCGATGAAGCTCGTCGAAACGATCCCCGCGACGCTCGCCGACATCTTCCGCCGCGCGGACGCCGAAAAGCGCCCGACCAACGCGATCGCCGAAGAAATCGCCGACGAGCGCGTCGCAGCGCGCCACTGATCAGCCCGACCCGAGGGGAACCGGCCGGGAGATCGGAAAACCGACCCCGGCCGGAGTGCCCAAGACTGCCGTTTGCAGGCCGCTCAGGGCTGATATCGGCGCGTCCTGGTTAGCTGCCCTTGATGCCGGCCATCGCTTCGGACCCCCAGACTTCCTTCACCCGCGCGTCGCGCCCGCACGCGCCGCGATAGTAGCGGTAGCGCAGTGGGTTCTTGGTGTAGTAGTCCTGGTGATATTCCTCGGCAGGCCAGAATTGCGGCGCCGGCACGATCTCGGTCGCAAGCTGCACGCCGCCGAGCGCCTGCGCGGCCTCCGTCTTCGCGGCCTGCGCCGCCGCAAGCTGGGCGTCGCCGACCGCATAGACGGCGGTCGAATAGCTGAAGCCCCGATCGCAGAACTGCCCGCCCGCATCGGTCGGATCGACCGAGCGGAAGAAGGCCGACAGCAGCGCATCGTAGCTGACCCGCGACGGGTCGTAGACGATCTCGACCGCCTCGCGGTGCCGCGCAGCAGTGTGGTTTTCGTAGGTCGGATTCTCGTTCGTCCCGCCGATATAGCCGGACGTCGTCGAGATGACACCGCCGACCTTGTCGAAATCGGACTCCACGCACCAGAAGCACCCGCCGGCGAAGATCGCCCGCTCGGTGTTCTGCGCGGAGGCCGGCAGGGCGGTAAAGGCAAGGGTGAGCGCAAGCGCGGCAGTGCGGAACATGGTCGTCCTCCGAGGGTGTTGCGAAGGAACGTAGCGCCGTGCGAGGCAGTTTCAAATCAAGGCTGCGGGAAGCGAATGTGATCTTCCGCGCCCGGCGTCATCCCGGCCGAAGTCCGAGCGAAGCGAGGCGAGAGCCGGGACCCATTCCGTGCGGTCGAATGTCACGGAATGGGTCTCGGATAGGGTCTCGCCGCTGCGCGCCGATCCCCTTCCGGGATGACGCGCGTTGGGGCTGGCTTACACCCGCCGTTCCACCATCATCTTCTTGATCTCAGCGATCGCCTTGGCCGGATTCAGCCCCTTGGGGCACGCCTGCGTGCAGTTCATGATCGTATGGCAGCGATAGAGGCGGAACGGGTCTTCGAGATTGTCGAGCCGCTCGCCGGTCGCCTCGTCCCTGGAGTCGATCAGCCAGCGATAGGCCTGCAAGAGCACGGCGGGCCCCAGATAGCGCTCGCCGTTCCACCAGTAGGACGGGCACGAGGTCTGGCAGCAGAAGCACAGGATGCACTCGTAGAGGCCGTCGAGCTTCTGGCGGTCCTCGTGGCTCTGCGTCCATTCCTTGGCGGGCTCCGGCGAGACCGTCTGCAGCCAGGGCTGGATCGAGGACAACTGCGCATAGGGCACGGTCAGGTCCGGCACGAGGTCCTTGACCACCGGCATGTGCGGCAGCGGATAGACCTTGACGACGCCCGACACCTCGTCCGCGCCCTTGGTGCAGGCAAGCGTGTTGGTGCCGTCGATGTTCATCGCGCACGAACCGCAGATGCCCTCGCGGCACGAACGGCGCAGCGTCAGCGTCGGATCGACATTGTTCTTGATCCACAGGAGCGCATCGAGGACCATCGGCCCGCAATCGTCCATGTCGACATAATAGGTATCGGTGCGCGGGTTCTCGTCGTCGTCCGGCGACCAGCGATAGATCTTGTATTCGCGCAAATTCGTGGCGCCGGCCGGCTTCGGCCAAGTCTTGCCCTCGTTGATCCGCGAATTCTTGGGAAGGGTGATTTCGACCATTCTTCCGTTCCTCAGTAAACGCGCTTCTTCGGGGCGATCTTCGCCGGGTCGATGCCGCCATCGGCATATGCCAACATCGGCTCGGTATGCACGGGGCGGTAGTCGAGGCGGACGTTTCCGGCCTCGTCGACCCAGGAGAGCGTGTGCTTGCGCCAGTTGGCGTCGTCGCGCTCGGAGAAGTCCTCGCGGGCGTGCGCGCCGCGGCTTTCCTTGCGCGCCTCGGCCGAATAGACCGTTGTGATCGCGTTTGCCATCAGATTGTCGAGCTCGAGCGTCTCGACGAGATCCGAGTTCCAGATCATCGAGCGGTCGGTCACCTTGATGTCGGCGAGGCCGTTCCAGATTTCCGAAATCTGCTTGCAGCCATTCTCGAGCGATTCCTGCGTGCGGAACACGGCCGCGTCGTCCTGCATCGCCTTTTGCATCCGGTCGCGCAGCTTCGCGGTCGGCGTGCCGCCATTGGAATGGCGGATGCGGTCGAAGCGCTCCATGATCTTGTCGCAAGCCGCCACATTGATCGCCGGGATTGACGCGTCGCGATCGATCACCTGGCCGGCGCGGATGGCGGCGGCGCGTCCGAAGACGACGAGATCGATGAGCGAGTTGGAGCCGAGGCGGTTGGCGCCGTGCACCGACGCGCAGGCCGCTTCGCCGACGGCCATCAGGCCAGGCGCAATCGCGTCCGGGTTCTCGGCGGTCGGGTTCAGCACTTCGCCCCAGTAATTGGTCGGGATGCCGCCCATATTGTAGTGGACCGTCGGCAGGACCGGGATCGGCTCGCGCGTCACGTCGACGCCGGCGAAGATGCGCGCGCTCTCGGCGATGCCCGGTAGCCGCTCGTGGATGACGGCGGGGTCGAGATGGTCGAGATGAAGGAAGATGTGGTCCTTCGCCTTGCCGACGCCGCGGCCTTCGCGGATTTCCATGGTCATGCAGCGCGAGACGACGTCGCGCGAGGCAAGGTCCTTCGCGGACGGCGCGTAGCGCTCCATGAAGCGCTCGCCTTCCGAATTGACGAGATAGCCGCCCTCGCCGCGCACGCCCTCGGTGATGAGGCAGCCCGCGCCGTAGATGCCGGTCGGGTGGAACTGGACGAACTCCATGTCCTGCAAGGGCAGGCCGGCGCGCGCGACCATGCCGTTGCCGTCGCCGGTGCAGGTGTGGGCGCTCGTCGCGGAGAAGTAGGCGCGGCCGTAGCCACCCGTTGCCAGCACCACCATCTTCGCCGAGAAGCGGTGGATCGTGCCGTCGTCGAGGTTCCAGGCGACGACGCCGGTGCACACGCCGTCCGTCATGATCAGGTCGAGCGCGAAATACTCGATGAAGAATTGCGCGTTGTTCTTGACCGACTGGCCGTAGAGCGTGTGCAAAATGGCGTGGCCGGTGCGGTCGGCGGCAGCGCAGGTGCGCTGGACGGGCGGACCGTCGCCGAAATTCTGCATGTGGCCGCCGAACGGGCGCTGGTAGATCTTGCCCTCTTCGGTGCGGCTGAACGGCACGCCGTAATGCTCGAGCTCGTAGACGGCGGCAGGCGCCTCGCGCGCCAGATATTCCATCGCGTCGACGTCGCCCAGCCAGTCCGACCCCTTGACGGTGTCGTACATGTGCCACTGCCAGGAATCGGCGCCCATGTTCTGCAGCGAGGCGGCGATGCCGCCCTGCGCCGCGACCGTGTGCGAGCGGGTCGGGAAGACCTTGGTGATACAGGCCGTCTTCAGCCCCTGCTCGGCCATGCCGAGCGTGGCGCGCAGGCCCGCGCCGCCGGCACCGACGACCACGACGTCGTATTTGTGGTCGACATAGGTGTAGCTGTCGCTGGCGGGCCGCGAGGCGTTCATTCTGGTTTCAGCGTCGGCCACTGGGTCAGCCTCCGAATGCGATTTTGAGAAGGGCGAAGACAGAGGCGACGCCGATAACGAGCGGGAAGAAGATGTTGAGCGCGATCAGCGCCATTTTCGCGCCTTCGCCATGCACGTAATCCTCGATCACGATCTGCATGCCGAGCTTCATGTGATAGAGCACCGAAACGAGGAACAGGATCACCACCAGCGTCACGAACGGGTTGGCGAGCGTCGCGCGGACTTCCTCATAGGGCGCGCCGACGAGCGCCACCATCAGCCCGACCATGAACAGGACGAGCGGCACGTTGGCGATGGCGGTGAGGCGCTGGCGCCAGAAATGGATCGTGCCCTCGCGGGCCGAACCGAGACCGCGGACGCGGCCGAGCGGAGTGCGCATATCGGTCATGCTCAGGCTCCCCGCGCCATGATGGCGACGATCCAGACGAGGATCGTCAGCACGATCGAGATGATCGGCATCGCGACGGCTGCCCGTCTCGATTGATCCTTGCCGAGCGCCGCTTCGCTGCCCGTATCCATGACGAGGTGGCGGATGCCGCCGAGCATGTGGTGGACGAGAACCCAGGTGAAGCCGAACAGAACGACCAGCCCGAGCCACGAACCGTAGATCGCCTGCACGCGGCCGAAGGTCTCCGGCGTGCCGGAAGCCGCCATCAGCCAGATCGCGACCAGCAGCGTTCCGAAATAGAGCGCGCAGCCGGTGATGCGATGGATGATCGACATCATCATCGTCGGGATCGGCTTGTAGATCTGGAGATGCGGAGACAGGGGTCTCGCACGGGTGGCTGTGGTCTTGCTCATGGCTCCCCCGTTCGGCGGCGGCACGGACCGGAATGCGTCATGCCGTCGCCGGACTGCGACGTGAAGTGTTGGGCGCTTTCTAATGCGCTTTTTGCAATGCGTCAAAGCCGCAAAACGTTGGTCGAGCGGACATTTAGGCATGCACCGGCGGGAGGAAAGCGGGTCGCTCGCGCTTCAATCGATTAACCGCTGAAATATCCGGTCAGGTACGACAAGCAAGCGCGCCTTCGCCGTTTTTCATCCACAGCGCCTCGCCGTTTTCGACCACCAGCGAATAGAGCCCTTCGGCGAATCGGTAGAGCTGGTTGGGCGGGCTGGCCGGCAGCGCGACCGGCGCCTCCTCGCCCGGCGTCTCGACCACGACCGACGATCCGGCGGCTGCGACCTTGAGTTCGGTCCCGTCCTCGCAGGCATAGGTTGCGAGCGGCGGCTGGGCGGGCACCGAGCCCGTCGCGACATCGTCGAGATCGGCGACGCAGCCGGAGGCGACGAGCATGCAGAAAAGGGCGAGCGGGATTTCGATGCGTGTCATGCGTGTCCTTGCAGCAAGGCGCGTCGTCGGGACCGTCGGCGTTAACCATGTCCGCAGAAAGACGCGCGGGCAAGCGACCCGTTTCGGGTGACAAGGGTTAAGAAAGCGTTAACTTGTCTTAACATGCCGCAAGCCCCGTTCCGGAGGACCGTGATGAACACGCTCGCATACGCCCTCACCGCCGCGCTCTTCGCTGCCACGGCATCGGCCGCAACTGCCGGGAGCCTCTACCAGGACCAGGTCCACGCGGACAGTTTCGGCAATCTCGTTATCTACTCCCCCGCCGGCTACAAGCGCATCGTCGTCGGTGCGGGCGAAGCGGCATCGGGCTACCGCGCGACCGGGTCCTATCACGAGACCGACGCGCCGCGCATCGCCTATCATGGCGGCCAGCGCCTGCAGCTTCGCCCCCATCGCGACTGCGAGTTCGGCGCTGTCCTCCTCCACGGCCGCAGCTACATGTATGGCCTGCCGGACCATGTCGTGCCGACCCCGGCGGACGCGCTTTGCCGCTAAGCGCACACATCCTCGTGATGCCGGCGCGCGGGCGCGCGTCCACATTTCGACACCTTTCTTTTGCCTTTGCGAATGAAGAGGTTAAGAAATGAGTAACCATTCGACATCGGCATCCGCCAGCCGCCTGCGCAACCACATCGCCTCGCTGCAGACGATGACGCGTTTCGTTCTGGCGACGCTCGCGCTGGCGAGCGGCGTCTACACCTATCTCGGTGTGCGCGGCCTTCTCGACGGCTCGGCGACGCTCGTCTTCCTCGGCGCCATCATCTATTCGGTCGCCGTCTCGGTCGGCATCTACGGTTTCTGGACCTATCTGATCCGCTTCGTGCCCGAGATGCGCGACGGCGCCTCGCGCGTCGCGCTCTTCCTCATCATGATCGTCGGCTCGGCTATGATCATCGCCATGTCGTCGTGGCTGAATGCCGCCGCGCTCGCCGGCTCCGCCGCCGTCGAGCAGCATCTGGCGACGACCCAGCAGGAATACACCGCCGATCTCGACCAGGCGCATTCGAACGCGCTCGGCGCGCTCTCGCTCCTGCCCGACATCCAGCGCGCGCAGGAGCGCTTTGCCCGCCTCGCCGAAGACGAGCGCGCGTCCGGCGCGCTCACCGGCACGTCCGGCTCGGGCAGCGTCGTCCAGCTCCTGACGCAGATGTCGGCGCAGATGAACGAGCTGCAGGCCACGATCGAAGGCTCGCGCGAGCGCGTGCAGACGCTGTTCGAGGAAGGCCAGCTTCACCTGACGGCGATGCGCCAGCTCGTCTCCGCTTCCGGCCCGGTCGAGCCGCGCGCCAACGAGTTCGCGCAGGAAACGGTGGCGCTGTCCGGCGTCATCGCCTCGCTCGAACAGACGTCCATCGCGCCCTCGGTCGCCCGCGCCGCGCAGGATCTGTCGATGGGCTTCATCGCCCCGGTGACGAGCGGCGCCGATGCCGACCTCGCCGGCCGCCAGTCGACCGTGATGGAGACGGTGCGCGCCTCGGTCGGCGCCCAGTCCGCCGCGCTCTCGGAAGCCGCCAACGAAATCCTCGCCCAGCCCCGCGTCGATGAGCGCCGCTTCGTGCCGTTGTCCTCGGCCGAGGCGGTTCTGGTCTACGCGACGAGCTTCCTGCCGAGCTGGGCCGGTGCGATCTCCATCGATCTTTTGCCGGGCGTCTTCGTCGCCGTCATGGCGGTGGTGATGGCGGCGCTGCGCCGGCACGAGGAGGGCCTCTCCGACGCCGACCGCATCACCGCGGCCGACATGCTGCGCTCGATCGAACTGCACGAGACGCTCGCCGCCGCCCGCGCCGCGCGCCAGCCTGTCGCGACGCCGGAGCCAGAGCCGGAAGTCGCCGAGACGCGACCCGCCGCCCAATCGTCGCCGCCCGCGCAGTCGAACGAGAACGTCACGCCCCTTTCCCTCAACGAACGCAAGCGGTTCGAGCCATGAGCGACCACGCGCACCATTCCGACATAGCGCCGCAGGGCCGCTTCGCCCAGCTCGTCGATCGCGTCGACGACGGTAATGTCATGCGCTTCACCTTCGGCGCGATGCTCGCCGGCGTCGTCGGCGTGCTGGCGTTCGACCTTTACGAATTGCAGAAGGAAACTGGCGGGCTGTGGCCGTCCGATCAGGCATCGGTGCACGTCACCGAGCCGATCCTGCCACCGGCCGTCGAGACCGATGGTTCGTCTTCCGGTTCGCAGGACCCGCGCGAGAACGTCGAGACCGACGAGGCGCTGCTGAAGGATGCGGTTCGCTTCGAACTGAAGCCCGGCGGCGTCCTCGCCGCGACCGGCTCGATCGATGTCGGCTCGTCCGCCCGGCTCGCCGCCGAACTCGACGCGCGCGGCGAATACGTGCAGACCGTCTCGCTCAACTCGCCCGGCGGCTCGCTCGAGGATGCGATGGCGATGGCGCGGATGATCCGCGAGCGCGATCTGGCGACGCTGGTGCCGGACGGCGCGCTGTGCGCCTCGTCCTGCCCGCTGGTCTTCGCCGGCGGCACGACGCGCACCGTCGGCGACAAGGCGGCGATCGGCCTCCATCAGTTCTATGCCGGCACGTCCAGCCTGCCCGCGCCCGAGCAGGCGATGTCGGATGCGCAGGTCACCGCCGCGCGCATCTCGCGCTATCTGTCGGAAATGGGCGTCGACCCGGCTATGTGGCTGCACGCGCTCGACACGCCGCCGCGCGCGCTCTACTACCTCTCCGCCGAGGAGATGGCCGACTACAAGCTCGTCACCTCGACCGGGCCCCTGGCCAGCATTCAGTGACGCTGGGCGGCGCGGACAGGCGCCGCCTCCTGCTGCCCGGCCTCGACCGATACGCGGACGCGGTCGCGGCCTGCCGCCTTGGCCGCGTAGAGCGCCTGGTCTGCACGCTCGATCAGGCTGGCGAGCGTATCGGACGGCACACGCTGCGCGACGCCGAAACTGGCCGTCAATCGCCGTTCCGCCGGCATGCCGTCGAGTTCGCACATCGACAGCCCCACCCGCATGCCCTCGGCCATCAGCCGTGCGGCCTGCGCGGTGGTGCCGCTTGCCAGGATGGCGAATTCCTCGCCGCCCAGCCGGCCGACCACCGCATCCGTTCCCGCCCGCGCGGTCAGGCATCCGGCGAACTGCCGGATCGCCGCGTCGCCGCAGGCATGGCCGAAATGGTCATTGACCTGCTTGAAATGATCGAGGTCGGCAAGGACCAGCGACACCGGCTGCCCCTGGCGCTCGGCCTTTCGGATCAGGCGGACCGCGCCCTGTTCGAAGCCGCGCCGGTTGAAAACGCCTGACAGCATGTCGGTGCCCGCCTCCGTCCGCAGCGTCTCGATCGTATCGAGCGAAGCCGACGAGATGAGCGTCAGCGCGATGACCGACAGGAAGAACACCGCCGACAGGACCAGAGACAGCCAGTAGAGCGACTGGAAGAACAATTGCTCCGTGCCGAGCCCGCCCTGCAGCAGATAGATGACCGCGGGCCGGATGACCGAACCCGCCGCGATGAAGGCGACCGAGCCGAGCAGCAGGCGGTCAACAAGCGTGTGCGCGCCGATCCGCCACAATTTGTAGGCCAAGAGCGCCGAAACGGCGGCAAAGCCGAGACTGGCCGCCGCGACCCTCAGCGCAAGGTTCGGCTCTCCGACGAGCCCCGCGGCCAGGACCGTCAGAGAGATGACGGTGATCGCGGACATCGCCCCCAACGGCGCGCGCCTGCCGTGCCGCGCCATCAGCGCGCTCGACAGCAGCACCATGCTGGCAAGGAAGATCGCGTTCGACAGGAACCGCGACGCCTCGAAGCCGAACGGCTCGAAATACTGGAGCGACATGCCGACGGCGAAGCCCGCATAGGACCAGGCCGCCCGTTCCACGACACGGTCCTCCTGGTAGCGGGCGAGCAGGAACAGGGATGTCGCGAAGATACCGCTGAGCGTCGGTATGATCAGCGCAATGAACAAAGATGCATCCAAGACCGACGGCCCCACCCAACTCGCGCAGAAGCTAGGCGGGAAAGCCGAATAAGCGGTTAACCGGGCGGAACCTCCGGGGACGTTTCCACCCGGATCGCCGTACTATTTCCAGGCGCGGATGTCGACGAAATGGCCCGCGATCGCCGCCGCTGCGGCCATCGCCGGCGAGACGAGATGGGTGCGGCCCTTGAAGCCCTGCCGGCCCTCGAAATTGCGGTTCGAGGTCGAGGCGCAGCGTTCCTGCGGCTTGAGGCGGTCGTCGTTCATCGCCAGGCACATGGAGCAGCCCGGCTCGCGCCAGTCGAAGCCGGCTTCGATGAAGATCCTGTCGAGCCCTTCTTCTTCCGCCTGTTGCTTGACGAGGCCCGAGCCCGGAACCACCATCGCGTCGACATTCGCCGCCACCTTGCGGCCCTCGATGACGGCGGCCGCCGCGCGCAGATCCTCGATCCGGCCGTTGGTGCACGAGCCGATGAAGACGCGGTCGATAGTGATGTCGGTGATCCTGGTGCCCGGCGTCAGGCCCATATAGTCGAGTGCGCGCTGCTTGGAGGTGCGCTTGTTCTCGTCGGGAATCGCGGCCGGGTCCGGCACCTCGCCGGTCACCGCGACGACGTCCTCGGGCGAGGAGCCCCAGGAGACGATCGGCGGCAGATTGGCGGCGTCGAGCACCACCACCTTGTCGTAATGCGCCCCTTCGTCGGAATTCAGCGTCTTCCAGTAGGCGAGCGCCATCTCCCACGCCTTGCCCTTCGGCGCGCGCGGCTTGTCCATCACATAGGCGAACGTCGTCTCGTCGGGCGCGATCAGGCCGGCGCGAGCGCCGCCTTCGATCGACATGTTGCAGATCGTCATGCGGCCTTCCATCGACAGCGCGCGGATCGCCTCGCCGGCATATTCGATGACGTAGCCGGTGCCGCCGGCGGTGCCGATCTCGCCGATGATGGCGAGGATGATGTCCTTGGCGGTGACGCCCTGGGGCAACTGCCCGTCGACGCGCACCAGCATGTTCTTCGCCTTCTTCTGGATCAGCGTCTGGGTGGCGAGCACGTGCTCGACCTCGGACGTGCCGATGCCGTGGGCGAGGGCGCCGAAGGCGCCGTGGGTCGAGGTGTGGCTGTCGCCGCACACGATCGTCATCCCCGGCAGGGTGAAGCCCTGCTCCGGCCCGATGATGTGGACGATGCCCTGGCGGATGTCGACCTCGTCATAATAGTCGATGCCGAAATCAGCCGCGTTCCTCGCCAGCGCCTCGACCTGGATGCGGCTTTCCTCGTTCTTGATCCCGTCCTTGCGGTCGGGCGAGGTCGGCACGTTGTGGTCGACGACGGCGAGCGTCTTCTCCGGATGGCGCACCTTTCGGCCGGCCATGCGCAGGCCTTCGAAGGCTTGCGGGCTCGTCACCTCGTGGACGAGGTGGCGGTCGATGTAGAGCAGGCACGTGCCGTCATCCTGGCGGTCGACCACATGGTCGTCGAAGATCTTGTCGTAGAGGGTACGCGGTGCGCTCATGGCGTGAAGTCCGTTCGGTCGAGAAAGCGGTCGGAAAAGGGCGAAGGGCGGGATGCGCGCCTAGCGCGCAAGGCTCGCCGTCGCGCCGGAAAACCGCGCGAAGAAACGGGACGGCAGGCGCTTGTGATCCTGCAGCACAAACCTCTTATAGGTCGGGTTCCCGAAGAGCTTTTCCATGGAGGGTTTCATTACCAGCCTTTCGGCCCGCCTTCAATCGTCGGGAGGCCCCTCCCGTCCGTCGATGCGGCCGACCTTCTTTTCGAGGACATGCATCGCGCCGAGGACGAGCACGGCAAGCAGCGTCGCGAGCCCGCCGACCTGCCAGAAGCCGAGCCCCGCCGCGAGACCGATCGCGCCGGAGAGCCAAAGCCCGGCGCCGGTCGTCAGCCCCTTCACCTTGCCGCGCGCGAAGATGATCGTGCCAGCGGCCAGAAACGCGACGCCCGCCGTCACCGCCTCGATCAACCGCAGCGGATCGAGCCGCGAGGCGTCCGCTTCGAACTGCGAGGAATGCACGATCTCGATGCCGAGGATCGCAAAGGAGGCGGCCGCGAGCGAGACGAGCATGTGGGTGCGCAGGCCCGCCGGATGGTCGCGCCATTCCCGCTCGAAGCCGATCAGCGCGCCGAACAGCGCCGCGACGAGCAGCCGCGCCGTGATCACCGCGAAGGGCATGTGGGTCGGATGTCCGAAATCGGTGAGAATGTCGCTCATGCTTGTGTCGATGTCCGGGTTGACGGCGTCGCCATCCTTAGCCGGGTTTCAAGCGCCGCAAAACGAAAAAGGGCGCGGAAACCCGCGCCCTTCTCGATCTGCCCGAAAGGCAGGAAATCTTATGCGTTGTCGGCCTCGGCAGCGGCCTTGTCGGCGGCTTCCTTGTCGGCTGCGGCCTTCTCGGCGGCGAGCGCCTGTGCGGCTGCGACCTTCTCGGCCTCGATGCGGGCCTTCTCGGCATTGGCGGCATCGCGCTCGGAATCGTTGAGCTTGCGGGCGCGAACGCTCGTGTTCTCGACGATGCGGGCCGACTTGCCGCGGCGATCGCGCAGGTAATAGAGCTTGGCGCGGCGAACCTTGCCGCGGCGGACGATCTCGACGCCCTCGACCATCGGCGAATAGACCGGGAACACGCGTTCCACGCCTTCGCCATAGGAGATCTTGCGGACGGTGAAGTTCTCGTTGAGGCCGGCGCCGGAGCGGGCGATGCACACGCCCTCATAGGCCTGCACGCGGGTGCGGGTGCCTTCCGTGACGCGGACCAGCACGCGAACGGTGTCGCCCGGCTGGAATTCGGGGAGCTTGCGCTTCTCTTCGATCTTGGCGGCCTGCTCGGCCTCGAGCTGACGAATGATGTCCATTGGACTAAACCTCTTCTTGTTCTTCGAACAGCCAGAGCGCTCGGCACTCGCCTTCCCAGTCGCTTTGGACCGGCAGGCTATGCGAACCGGCCGGGGCCGGAAGCAGGAGCGGTGGTCAGTAATTCTTGACGGGTCCGGACGGAAAATCCGGGCTCAGCGACGCGCTCATACATGGCTTTGGCGCGATTGTCACGCCCGGCGCGTTATTTTTCGTCCAGGAGATCGGGCCGCCGCGCGCGCGTCAGTTCCAGCGCCTGCGCGCGCCGCCATTCGGCGATCTTCTTGTGATTTCCAGAGGACAGCACGTCCGGGATCGGCATGCCCTCGAACTCGGCCGGGCGGGTGTAATGCGGATGCTCCAGCATGCCGCTTTCGAAGCTTTCCTCCTCGCCCGACGCCATGTTGCCCATGACGCCCGGCAGGAGCCGCACGACCGCGTCGAGCAACACCTGCGCGGCGAGCTCGCCGCCCGACAATATGTAGTCGCCGATCGAGACCTCCTCGAGGCCGCGCGCGTCGATCACGCGCTGGTCGACGCCCTCGAACCGGCCGCACAGGATCACCGCGCCGGGCCCATCGGCCAGTTCGCGGACGCGCGCCTGCGTCAGCGGCCGCCCACGCGGGCTCATCAGGAGGCGCGGCCGCGGGTCTCCCTGCGGCGAGGCATGGTCGACGGCCTTGGCGATGATGTCCGCCTTCAGCACCATGCCCGCGCCGCCGCCGGCCGGCGTGTCGTCCACCGTGCGGTGGCGGTCGGTGGCGAAATCGCGGATCTGCACCGTGTCGAGCGACCATGTGCCCTCGCCCAGCGCCCGGCCGGCGAGCGACAGGCCGAGCGTGCCGGGAAACATCTCCGGATAGAGCGTCAGGACCGTCGCGCGGAAAGTCACGAGCGCTCCTCGTCCTCGTCCTCGTCGGGCAGCAGGCCTGCCGCCGCCGGGTCGACGACGATCCGCCGCTCGGCGATCGAAACCTGCGGCACCGCCGCGCGGGTGAACGGCACCATCGCCGTGCCGCCGGTCGAAAGCGTCAGCTCGATGATGTCGCCCGCGCCGAAATCGTGCATTGCCCGGACGGACCCGAGCCTTGCGCCGGCCGCGTCCACCGCTTCGAGCCCGATCAGGTCGGCATGGTAGAACTCGTCCTCGCCGAGATCGTCCGGCAGCGCGCTGCGCGAAACGAAGAGCTCGGTCCCGTTTGCCGCTTCCGCCGCTTCACGCGTCGTGATCTCCTTGATGCGCGCGACGACGACATTCTTCGCCGGTCGCAGATTGGCGATCGTATAGGCAGCGCCCTTGGCGTCGGTCAGCTTGCCGTAGTCGCCGAGCGCCAGCGGGTCGCCGGTGAAGGTCTTGATCCGCACCTCGCCGCGCACGCCATGCGGCGCGCCGATCACCGCCATCAGAACTCGCTGGTCGTCGCTCATTTCATTCGCTTCCTGTGTCAGTCAGCTTCAAACGCCGCCCTTCACCGCCTGTCAACCTTGGACGGCGAAGATGGCGCCATGTCCGAATTCCTCGTCATCGCCCGGCCCGATCTGCAGGACGCCCGCGCGGCGTGGCTGAAATCGCTTGCCGTCGAACGCCGTCTCGCCGCCCTGACGGTCGAGGCCTATGAGCGCGACACGCGCCAGTTCTTCGTTTTCCTGACCGGCCATCTCGGCGCGCCGCCCGCGATTTCCGACATCGCCGATCTGCGCCCGGCCGACCTGCGCGCCTATCTCGCCGCCCGGCGCGGCGACGGCGCAGGCGCGCGCACGCTGGGGCGCGGCCTTGCCGGTATCCGCTCGCTGCTCAAATTTCTGGAACGGCGAGGCCTCGTCAACTCCGCCGGCGCATCCGCGCTGCGCTCGCCCAAACAGCCGAAATCGTTGCCCAAGCCGCTGACGGCGTCGGACGCGCGGCGCGTCGTCTCCCAAGGCGACCAGCTCGCCGAAGAACCCTGGATCGCCGCCCGCAACGCGGCCGTACTGACGCTGCTCTACGCCTGCGGCCTGCGCATTTCCGAAGCGCTCGGCCTCACCGGCGACGACCTTTCGTCCGAGGCCGACACCGTGCTGCGCGTCACCGGCAAGGGCGGCAAGACGCGGCTCGTGCCGGTCCTGCCCGCGGCCCTCGCCGCCATCGCCGACTATCGCCGCCTTTGCCCTTATCACCTCGACGCCGCCAAGCCGCTCTTTCGCGGCGCCAAGGGCGGACCTTTGGCACCGGCCATCGTCCAACGCGAGATGAAACGGATGCGATCCGCGCTCAACCTGCCCGAAACCGCGACGCCGCACGCCCTGCGCCATTCCTTCGCGACGCACCTCCTCGCCCGCGGCGGCGATTTGCGCGCGATTCAGGAACTGCTCGGCCATGCGAGCCTTTCGACGACGCAGATCTATACCGGCGTCGATTCCGCCCGCCTTCTCGAAATCTACGACAAGGCCCATCCGCGCAGCCGGTCCGCCGCTTAACGATTTCGCCTCATATGCGCGCTAGGTTCCGGCCATGTTGATGCGTTTCGATCCCGACCGTCTTGCCGATGCCGCGCTGCGCCTCCTCGCCGCGCTGACGACGCTCGCCTTCGCGAGCTTTACGCTCATCCTCTTGGCCGGAACGTGGAGCGTGCAGGCCGAAACCGTCTGCACCGGCGACGACCTGCTCGCGGCCATGGAACGCGACGACCCGGCCGCCTATGCGCGCCTGCTCGACGCCTCGGCCGCGACGCCGAACGGCGAGGCCATGCTGTGGAAGATCGAGGCGCCGAATGGCGCGGTCTCGCATCTCTACGGCACCATGCACGTGACCGATCCGCGCATCGTGGAACTGGACGCTGAGGCTGCCGCCGCCCTCGACGCCTCGAAAACGCTGATCATCGAGACCACCGACATCCTCGACCCCGCCGCGATCATGGCGACGATGGCCGAGCATCCGGACCTGATGATGTTCACCGACGCGACCACGCTCTCCTCGCTTCTCGCTGACGAGGACCGCGAACGGGTCGAGGGCGCGCTGGACGAACGCGGCCTTTCGCTCGGTGCCGTCGACAGGATGAAGCCGTGGATGATCGCCGCGATGGTCACGCTGCCGACCTGCGAACTCGCGCGCAAGTCCGCCGGCGCCGAAATCCTCGACGTCGCCCTTGCCACCCGCGCCACGGCGGCGGGCATGAAAGTCGAAGGTCTCGAGACGACGGCCGAACAGCTTGGCGCGATGGCCGCCCTGCCGCTCGACTTCCACATGCGCGCCCTCGTCGAGACGCTGGCGCTGGGCGAGACGGTCGACGATCTGATCGAGACGATGGTCGTCATCCACGCGCGCGGCGAGCCCGGCCTCTTCTGGCCCTTCTTCGAGGCGGTATTGCCGGGCGACGCCGAAGACGGAATCGCCATTGCCGGTTTCGAGCAGTCGGTGATCGTCGACCGCAACCGCACCATGGCCGGGCGCATGGCGCCGGTGCTCGACGCTGGCGGCGCCTTCGTCGCCATCGGCGCGCTGCACCTTCCCGGCGAGGAGGGCGTCGTCGCGCTGCTCGAAAAGGCCGGCTACGCCGCGACGCCGCTGCCCGCGCGCAACTAGCGCCGCGGGAACTGTGCGCCCTCACGCACGTTTAGGTTCCGATAAGTCATCTTGAGGAGCCTGAACCATGGCCGACCCCCTGCGTAACCGCGATCCCATCGCGCATGATCCGCTGAACCCCGCCGATCCGGCGGACCCCCGCTATGCAGCCAACGACCCGCGTGCGGTCGATCCCGCGACCGGCGCGCCGCGCCCGTCCGACACGATCGTCGTCGACAATACCGGCCGCTCCGGCGGTGGGTCGAACGCGCTCGTCATCGGCGTCGTCGCTGCGGCGATCGTCGTTGCCCTGCTGGTCTTCATGAACTGGTCGCCCGGCACCGACACCGCCGTCGATCCGGGTGGCGCGACCGTCGAGGAGCCCGCCGCGACGGCGCCAGCTCCGGCCGACACGACCGCTCCGGCCCCGGCCGCGGAGGCCCCGGCAACCACGGCTCCGGCTGACACCGCCCCGGCCGCGCCTGCCGCCGAAGACACTGCCCCGGCTCCGGCCGACGAGGCTCCGGCCGATACGGCCCCCGCGACCGAGCCGGCCGAGTAACAAGGCCTTCGACGATCAAGCCCCGCTCTTCAGCGGGGCTTTTTCTCATGTCAGCCCTGCCGGCGCGCCATGAAGGCGAGCTTTTCGAACAGGTGCACGTCCTGTTCGTTCTTCAACAGCGCACCATACAGCTTGGGCAGCGCGTTCTTCGGATCGGCGCGTAGGTCGGCGGGGTCGACATCGTCGGCGACGAGCAGCCTGATCCAGTCCAGCGCCTCGGAGGTCGACGGCTTCTTCTTCAGCCCCGGCACCTCGCGCACCTCATAGAACTGCGTCAGCGCCGAGCGCACGAGTTCCTGCTTGATGCCCGGATAGTGGACGTCGACGATCTTCGACAGCGTCTCCGCGTCGGGGAAGCGGATATAGTGAAAGAAGCAGCGGCGCAAAAACGCGTCCGGCAGTTCCTTCTCGTTGTTCGAGGTGATGATGACGATCGGCCGGTGCACGGCCCGCACCGTTTCGCCGGTCTCGTAGACATAGAACTCCATCTTGTCGAGTTCCTGGAGGAGGTCGTTCGGGAACTCGATGTCGGCCTTGTCGATCTCGTCGATCAGGAGCACGACCTTTCGCTTAGTCGCGAACGCGTCCCACAATTTGCCGTGCTTGATGTAGTTGCGGATGTCGTTGAAGCGCTCGTCGCCGAGCTGGCTGTCGCGCAGCCGCGAGACGGCGTCATATTCGTAGAGGCCCTGCTGCGCCTTGGTGGTCGACTTGACGTTCCATTCGAGGAGATCGAGGCCGAGGGCGGCGGCGATCTGCCGGGCGAGTTCGGTCTTGCCGGTGCCTGGCTCGCCCTTGACGAGCAGCGGGCGTTCCAGCGCGATCGCCGCATTGACCGCAACCATCAGATCCTTGTCGGCGACATAGGACGATGTTCCTTCGAAACGCATCCGCGAACTCCGTTTTCAAACAGGGGCGGACAGTAGGGAGGGCTTTTCGGCGGCGCAAGAACCAGCCATGAAAAAAGCCCCGCTGCGCAGGTGCGCAACGGGGCTTTGGAGCGTCGTCCGATCGGGCTTTAGCGGCCCGAACCGACCTGCCAGGCATTGTAGACGTTGTCCGTCGCGGTTGCCGGGGCGCTCGACATGTCGTTGATCGAGGCGGTCGTGATCGTCTCGAAATTGCCGGCCGGAGCAGGCGCCACGGCGACGTTCGAGCCGGACACCGCATCGTTGAGCTGCGTCAGGACGGCGCCGTCGTAATTGCCGGCATAGTAGGGAGCCTGCTGTGCGAAGGCTGCGCCCGAAACGCCGAGGACGAGTGCGGAGGCGAGAAGAATGCGGTTCATGGTAGTACTCCTGGTTTGGTCCGACGCCCTTGGGAGGATGCATTTTTGGGACCGTTGAAATTTCGAGGCGGCCATGTCGCCGTCCGATGAGTGGCATTTGGGAAACCGGCTAAGCGGTCGCAATGTGTTCAACGTTGAACAATCCGTCACCGGTTTCATCGCGGCTTCGTGACCGAACCCCTGGAACCACCCGCCCGAGGCCACTTGGCTATGGATGCGAATATGAGCGTTCGCGAATTCACTGGCAAAACAACGAGGCGGGACGGAAGCGCACCTTGCCGTCGACGCATCGTGACGCCGCTCACGCGTCCCGTCACGAAATCCGGCGCCCCCGCGTGAAGCCGGCTGGCGGAACGGCCGGCGCCCGCCTATATTGCGAGGGGCGTTCTGCGCTTCTCGACAGGAGTAACTTAATTCTCGGGGCCTTACTGATCTCTAGGGAGCTGTCCCTGGCCGGACCCGTGGGTTCGGACACACGGCGCCCACCTACGTTGTAGGCACCCGGGATCAACCTCTCCATCGGATGCCGTGGTTCGCTCTTCGATCCTGCCGCCGCGCGACACGTCGATGTCGCCATCTCCCCTTCCGTCATCCCGGTTCAGTCTGTAATCGGGAGGAAGAGGAGGGCACGACATGAACCCACGCGAACTGAAGAAGGCCCTGCGCGAGGAAGCACTCGCGCGGCGCGATGCGCTCGATCCGCAATGGCGCATCGAGGCATCGCTGCAGATGGCCGACGCCGCCGACCGGCTGGGCGTGGAGCCCGGCATGGTCGTCTCCGGCTTCTGGCCGATGCGCTCGGAGGTCGATGTGCGGCCGCTGATGTTCGCGCTGCGCGACCGCGGCGCGCGGCTCTGCCTGCCCGCCATCCTCGACAAGCAGACGATCGTCTTTCGCGAACTCGTGCGCGGCGCCGAGATGGTCGACATGGGCTTCGGCACCTACGGCCCCGGCCCGGAAGCCGCCGTCCTCGATCCCGAACTGATGCTGATCCCGCTCGCCGCCTTCGACGATCGCGGCCACCGGATCGGCTATGGCGCCGGCTATTACGACCGCGCGATCGACCGGATGACGGCGCGCGGCCACGCCCCGCGCCTCGTCGCCATCGCCTTCGACTGCCAGGAGGTGGAGCGCGTTCCCGACCAGGACCACGACGTACAACTGCCGCAGATCCTGACCGAAAGCGGGTTGCGCCCCTTTCCGAACGGATTATAGGGAGGCGATGCGACTTCTCTTTCTGGGCGACATGGTGGGACGAACGGGCCGGATGGCGGTCTGGGACCGGCTGCCGGGCCTCATTTCCGATTTCAAGCTCGACTTCGTCATCGTCAATGGCGAGAACGCCGCCGGCGGCTTCGGCATCACGGAAGAAATCTTCCGCCAGACGCTCGACGCCGGTGCCGACGTCGTCACGACCGGCAACCATGTCTGGGACCAGCGCGAGGCGCTTCAGTTCGCCCCGCACGAGGAACGCTTCCTGCGCCCCGCGAACTTCCCCAAGGGCACGCCCGGACGCGGCACCGGGATCTACATGGCGAAGAACGGCGCGCGCGTGCTCGTCTCCAACATCATGGGCCGGGTCTTCATGCACCCCGAGCTCGACGATCCGTTCAAATGCGCCGAGGAGGAGCTTGCCGCCTGCCCGCTCGGCGAACAGGCCGACGCGGTGGTGATCGACTTCCACGCCGAGGCGACATCGGAGAAGATGTGCTTCGGCCATTTCGTCGACGGCCGCGCGAGCCTCGTCGTCGGCACCCACACCCACCATCCGACCGCCGATCACCAGATTCTCAATGGCGGGACGGGCTACCTTACCGACGCCGGCATGTGCGGCGACTACGATTCCTCGCTCGGCATGGACAAGGAGGAGCCGCTGAACCGCTTCCTGTCCAAGGTGCCGAAGGGCCGCTTCGAGGCGGCTTCCGGCCCGGCGACGATCTGCGGCGTCAGCGTCGAGATTTCCGACCGCACCGGCCTTGCCGAAAAGATCGCGCCCTTGCGGCTCGGGCCGCGGCTCGAAGAAACCATTCCCGCCTTCTGGAACTAAGCGCGCCGCGCCTTATTGTTGGCCAGATGCGATTGACGGGCTATCCTGCCCGCCCTACGCATCGGCTGCATTCCCGCCACTCTTTTCCGCCGCATCGATCAACAGGATTCAAATCGCATGGAATGGCTCGCTGGTTATTTCGACTGGCTTAACGACCCGACAGCCTGGGTCGCGCTCGGCACGCTCATCGCCCTCGAGGTGGTGCTCGGCATCGACAATCTGATCTTCATCTCCATCCTGTCCAACAAGCTGCCGGAGCACCAGCGCGAACGGGCACGGCGCCTGGGCATCGGTGCGGCGCTGATCATGCGCCTCGTGCTGCTGGCCACCGTCGCCTTCATCGTCCAGTTGACGCAGCCGGTCTTCACCCTGTTCGGCGAGCCCTTTTCCTGGAAGGACATCATCCTCATCGTCGGCGGCCTGTTCCTCGTCTGGAAGGCGACCAAGGAAATCCACCACACGGTGGACCCGGTCGACCACAAGGAGGACATCGTCGGCAGCGCGGTGACGGTGACCATGGGCGGCGCGATCTTCCAGATCCTGCTGCTCGACCTCGTCTTCTCGGTCGATTCGATCATCACCGCCGTCGGCATGACCGAGCACATCGCGATCATGTACATCGCCGTCATCGTGACGGTGGCCGTCATGCTGATCGCCGCGACGCCGCTTGCCAACTTCATCGCCAAGAACCCGACCATCGTCATGCTGGCGCTGGCGTTCCTGCTGATGATCGGCATGACGCTGATCGCCGAAGGCATGGGCTTCCATGTGCCCAAGGGCTACATCTACGCCGCAATGGGCTTCTCGGCGCTGGTCGAGGCGCTCAACATGCTGTCGCGCCGCAGGAAGGCGAAGGCTTCGCCCGCCGTCGCCGATCCTGCCGCACCGACGCACTGAACCTGCGCGCGCCGGTCGTGCTCAAACTCCGTCGAGGATGAGCACGGTCGGCCGCCGCGGCAGCGAGCGTCGCGACACCTCGAACGAGGGGCTGTCGCGATACTCCACCTCGAAAGTCTCGCCGATCATCGCCGCAAAGGTCGAGATCGGCGTCGAGAAGCGGTGCATCGGCAGCACGATCGACGATTGCAGCCGCGCCGTGATCGCCGACACGTCGTTCAGCGACAGTGTCATGCCTCCGTCGAGCGGCACCATCACCACGTCGAGCCGGCCGATCGCGCCGTAATGCTCGGGCGCAAGGGCGTGGTGCAGATGGCCGAGATGCCCGATGCACAGCCCCGCCACCTCGAAGATGAAGATCGAGTTCCCACCTTCTTCCGCGGCGCCCCAGCGCATGATGTCCGTCGGCACGTTGCGGACATAAACGTCCTCGACCACGACCGCATGGCTTACCGGCCCCTCCTCGCCCCAGCCCGGCAGGACATGCGCGATGCGCGGATCGGGGTTGAGCGTGAAATGCGTCCCGTGCGCCCGGTTCATCGTGACGATGTCGGGCACCGGATCGCCGCCATAGGCCCCGGAAAAGTCGGTCGCGATCCGCACACCCGCAGGCGTGTCGATGAGATAGGTCGAATGCCCGGCATAGGTGATCGTGACCGTCTCTTCCTGAGCCTGGACCGACGTGAAGTTCGCGTAGACGACGTTCGGCACGGCGTTGGCGATCGCCAGGCACTGGCTGGGCACAGGCGCGTCCTGCGCGGCGGCGGGAAGGGCGAGGAAGAAGAGGAGGCCGGCGGCGAGGAAAGGCGTCATGGTCGGTGCTCCGGGCGATGGACTGCCGCAACGTAACCGCCACATCGCCGCCATGGAGTCACGATTGCGCGAGGCCGGGCTTCTGGACGCCTAGAACCGTTTTCATTATAACCCGGCCAAATTTTCCATTCAGCCGAACGATCGACAGGGGTGCCATGGCCGGCCATTCACAGTTCAAGAACATCATGCACCGCAAGGGCCGCCAGGACGCGGTGCGTTCCAAGATGTTTTCCAAGCTCGCGCGCGAGATCACCGTCGCCGCCAAGATGGGCACGCCCGACCCGGCGATGAACCCGCGCCTGCGCCTGGCCGTCCAGAACGCCAAGGCCCAGTCCATGCCGAAGGACAACATCCAGCGCGCCATCAACAAGGCGGCCGGCGGCGAAGGCGACGACTATGCGGAAGTGCGCTACGAGGGCTACGGCCCCGGCGGCGTCGCCGTCATCGTCGAGGCGCTGACCGACAACCGCAACCGCACCGCCTCCAACGTGCGCGCAGCCTTCACCAAGTCCGGCGGCGCCATGGGCGAAACCGGCTCGGTCGCCTTCATGTTCGATCGCGTCGGCGAGATCGTCTACAAGCCTGAGGCCGGCGACGCCGACAAGGTGATGGAAGCGGCGATCGAAGCCGGTGCCGAGGACGTCCAGTCGGACGAGGACGGCCACACGATCTATTGCGCATTCGAGGACATCGGCGACGTCGTGTCGGGCCTCGAAACGGCGCTCGGCGAGGCCGAATCGGTCAAGGCGATCTGGCGTCCGCAGACCGGCACGCCGGTCGACGAGGAGAAGGCGCAGTCGATCCTGAAGCTCGTCGCAACGCTCGACGACGACGACGACGTGCAGAACGTCTACGCCAATTTCGAGGTCGACGAGGCCACGATGGCGAAGCTCTCCGCCGCCTGATGACCGACGCCCCCCGGCCCCGCATCGCCATCACCTATTGCACCCAGTGCAACTGGATGCTGCGCGCGGCCTGGATGGCGCAGGAACTGCTCTCCACCTTCGGCCAGGACGTGGCCGAAGTCGCGCTGATCCCCGGCACTGGCGGCGTTTTCACGGTCGCCGTCGACGGACGCACCGTCTGGGACCGCGAGGCAGATGGAGGGTTTCCCGAGGCGAAGGTCCTGAAGCAGCGCGTCCGTGACGTTGCCTGGCCCGAGCGCGATCTCGGGCATTCGGATCGGTAGGGCAGCCCGTCACTCGGGCCTCGCCCTTGCGCATCGCGCACGCCCCGACAGCTTGAACACCGCACAACAAAAAACCCGCCACGCGGGCGGGTTCTTCGCAACCAGTATTCGCGTCCGGCTTAGATGCCGAGATTGGCGAACTTGTTCTTGAACTTGGAGACGCGGCCGCCGCGGTCGAGCATCGACTGGTTGCCGCCGGTCCAGGCCGGGTGCGTGCTGGGGTCGATGTCGAGGTTCATCGTGTCACCTTCCTTGCCCCAGGTCGAACGGGTCATATACTCGGTGCCATCGGTCATGACGACCTTGATCGTGTGGTAGTCGGGATGGATATCGGCTTTCATCGGTCTTGTCCTAATGTCTCGCTGGGGAGCACGGAGCCAATGCCTGCGGCGATTGCACCCGCTCCGGGCACTTGAAGCTGCGACCGCCAGGGTCTACGGCTTCGAAAAACGTCGGCTGGCCTATACAGGAGCCGAATTTGAATCACAAGAGCGCGCCGGCGAAATCGCAAGAGGCGCGTCGGCCGAGGATGCCCGAGGACGCGATGAGACCCGCAGACGCTGAAGCCGAAGCCCGCCGGCGCTCGCTTCGCCCCTTGCGCACGATGCTGCCCTACATGCTGCGCTACCGCGGCAAGGTCGCGGGCGCGCTGTTCTTCCTGTCGCTGGCGGCGCTGACGACGCTGACGCTGCCGCTCGCCGTGCGCCGCATGATCGACCACGGCTTCACCGGCTCCGACGACCAGCTCATCACCAACTACTTCTCGATGCTGATCGTCATCGCCGTCGTGCTCGCCGCCGCCTCGGCCGGGCGCTACTACTTCGTCATCACGCTTGGCGAGCGCGTCGTCTCCGACGTGCGCCGCGACGTCTTCGCCCATGTCGCGCGCCTGTCGCCGGGCTTCTTCGATACGGTCCAGTCGGGCGAGATCGTCTCGCGCCTGACCGCCGACACCACGCAGATCAAGTCGGCCATGGGCGCGACCGCCTCCGTCGCGCTGCGCAACGTCATCCTCGGCACCGGCGCGCTGACGATGATGGTCGTCACCAGCCCCAAGCTATCCGGCCTCGTCATCGCCGCGATCCCGCTCATCGTCCTGCCGCTCGTCGCCTTCGGCCGCTCGGTCCGGGCGAAGTCGCGCCACGCGCAGGACACGCTCGCCCACGCCACCGCCTATGCGAGCGAGCAGATCGGCTCGGTGCGCACGCTGCAGGCCTTCACCAACGAGGCGCTGGTCACCGGCCGCTATTCGCGCGCCGTCGAGGAAGCCTTCGAGGCCGCGCGGCTTTCCGTCTTCGCCCGCTCATTCCTCACCTTCTTCGCCATCCTGACGATCTTCTCCTCGATCGTCGGCGTCCTCTGGTTCGGCTCGCGCGACGTCCTGACCGGCGAGATGAGCCCCGGCACACTGTCGCAGTTCCTGCTCTACGCCGTCTTCGCCGCCGGCGCGCTCGGCGCGCTGTCGGAGGTCTGGGGCGAGCTCAGCCAGGCCGCCGGCGCAGCCGAGCGCCTGACCGAACTCCTGGCCGAGGAACCGCACGTCGCCGAGGCGGCCAACCCGGTCCCGCTGCCCGCGCCGGCGCGCGGCGAGGTCGCTTTCCGCGACGTGTCCTTCGCCTATCCCGTCCGCCCCGGCCAGTCGGCGATCCAGTCGCTCGACTTCACCGTCCGGCCCGGCGAGACGGTCGCCATCGTCGGCCCGTCGGGCGCCGGCAAGAGCACGATCTTCTCGCTTCTCCTGCGCTTCTACGATCCGTCCGCCGGCGCGATCCACGTCGACGGCGTCGACATCCGGAAGGCCGCGCTCGACGATCTGCGCGCGCGCATCGCGATCGTGCCGCAGGACGTGACGATCTTCGCCGCGACGGCCGCCGAGAACATCGGCTTCGGCCGGCCGGGCGCGAGCCGCGCCGAGATCGAGGCGGCTGCGCGCGATGCCCACGCAGAGACGTTCATCCGCAGTCTCGACGCCGGCTTCGACACCGAGCTTGGCGAGCGCGGCGTCACGCTCTCCGGCGGCCAGCGCCAGCGCGTCGCCATCGCCCGCGCCATCCTGCGCGACGCGCCCATCCTGCTCCTCGACGAGGCCACCTCCGCCCTCGACGCCGAAAGCGAGACGCTGGTCCAGGCCGCGCTGGAGCGCCTGATGGAAGGCCGCACCACCCTCGTCATCGCCCACCGGCTGGCGACCGTCCTCAAGGCCGACCGCATCCTCGTCATGGATCAGGGCCGCATCGTTGAGACGGGGACGCATGAAAGCCTGGTGCGGCAGGGCGGCACCTACGCCCGCCTCGCCAGCCTCCAGTTCGACGCCGGCGCCGAAGCGTTCAGAAGGGCTGCGGAGTAATCACCCCAGCAGATTCCTTGCCGTCCGCATGAAGATCCGAGCGCCGATCGGGATCAGATCGTCCGGAAAATCGTAATCCGGATTGTGCAGTTGCGGGTGGTTCTCGCCGGCGCCTAGAAACAGCATCGCCGACTTCGCTCGCCGCCCGAAATGACCGAAATCCTCCGATGCGCGCATCGGCAGTTCGGCCTCGTCATGCGGGATGCCTTCCGCGTCCATCGCCGCGCGCAGATGCGCAACGGCTTCCGCCGCGTTGAGGCTGGCGACGAAAATCTCGTGATAGTCGATTTCACAACCGAGCCCGACTCGCTCTGCGGCGTCCTTCGCCATCGCCTCGGCGGAGGCGACGAGATCGGCCATGCGCTCGTCGAGCCGCGTGCGCAGCGTCACCCAGACTTCGGCCCGTCCCGGCGCGATGCCGAACACCGCCTCGCCCATCGATGCGTGGGTCACGGTGACCATCGCGAACTCATCCTCGCTGAACCGCCCGCCGCCGAGCGCGGCGAGCTTCGGCATCAGTTCGGCCACCGCCGGCATCGGCGAGGTGCCCGTCTCGGGCATCGACGAATGCGCGGTCTTGCCGGTCAGGACGATCCGCATCCCGCGCGAGGCGCAGTTGACGACGCCCTCCTTCAAGCGCACGTGCCCGAGCGGCGTTCCGGGAAGATTGTGCAGCGAGAAGGCGAAATCGGGCAGGATCGCGTCGTAGCGCGGATCGGCGACGACGCCTGCCGCGCCTGCGCCGGTTTCCTCGGCAGGCTGGAACATCAGCACCACGCGCCCCTTCGCCGGCCGCTCGCGCCCAAGCTGGCGCCCGACGGCGGCAAGGATCGTCGTATGCCCCTCATGGCCGCACATATGCGACTTTCCCGGCACCTTCGAGCGGTGCGGCACGTCGCCCAGTTCCTCGATCGGCAGCGCGTCGGTCTCGGAGCGGAAGAGCACGGTCGGCCCCGGCCGGCCGCTGTCATAGACCACCGCAACGCCATGACCACCGAGCCCGGTCAAAATCTCGTCCGGCTCGCTCGGTGTCAGGAACGACACGACCTCGCGCGCCGTCTCCTCCTCCTCGCCCGAGATTTCCGGGTGCTCGTGCAGCTTGCGCCGCCAGGCCGTCAGTTCCGCGATGTCGCTGTTGGTCAGTTGCATGACATTGTCCCTGCTTGCGTTCATGGCGCCGCCTTGCGTCCCGCCGCGCGGCCCGAAAAGATGCAGCCGCCGAGAAACGTACCTTCCAGCGCGTTGTATCCGTGATAACCGCCGCCGCCGAAGCCCGCGGCCTCGCCGACGGCATAAAGCCCGGAAATCGGCTCGCCCGACCCGTCCAGAACCCGCGCGTCGAGGTCGGTGTGGATGCCGCCCAGCGTCTTGCGGGTGAGGATGTTGAGCCGCACCGCGATCAGCGGACCGTTCTTCGCATCGAGGATCTTGTGCGGCTTTGCGGTGCGGATCAGCTTGTCGCCCAGATAGGCGCGCGCGCCGCGAATGGCGGTCACCTGCGCATCCTTGGCGAACGGATTGTCGATCTGCAGGTCGCGCGCGGCGATCTGCGCCTCCAGCCGGTCATGGTCGATCAGATCCTCGCCGACGAGCCGGTTCATGCCCGCGACGAGTTCGCCGAGCGAGGACGAGACGATGAAATCCTCGCCGTTGCGCTTGAACGCCTCGACCGGCGGCGGCGCGCCCTTGCCGCGCCGGCTCCTGACCACCTGCAGCCATTCGCCCGAGGTCAGGTCCGGATTCTGCTCCGAGCCGGACAGCGCGAATTCCTTCTCGATGATCTTCTGCGTCAGCACGAACCACGAATGGTCGCGACCCGTCGATAGAATCCGCTTCAGCGTCGAGAGCGTGTCGAAGCCCGGCATGCAGGGCGCCTCGAGCCGCGCACCGAACGCGTCGAACCACATCGAGGACGGCCCCGGCAGGATGCGGATGCCGTGGTTCGGCCAGATCGGCGACCAGTTCTTCAGGCCCTCCGTGTAGTGCCACATCCGGTCTTCGTTGATGACCGCCGCGCCCGCCTCTCGCGCGATGCCGATCATCCGCCCGTCGACATGGTGCGGCACGCCGGCGACCATCGTCTTCGGCGCCGGCCCCAGCCGCTCCACCGGCCAGTTCTTGCGCACCAGCTCGAAGTCGCCGCCGATACCGCCGGAGGCGACGATCACCGCGCCGGCCGACAGCTCGAAATCGCCCCCGATCTCGCGCGACGACTGCTCGCCGCGACCCACCGTCGACGGCTCCAGCACCTCGCCTGCAACGCCCGTCACCGCGCCGTTCGCCTTGGTCAGCCGGCTCGCCCGATGGCGGAATTTCAGGCTGATCCGCCCGGCCTCGACATGCTCCCGCACGCGCCGTTCGAACGGCGCGACGATGCCCGGCCCCGTTCCCCAGGTCAGGTGGAAGCGCGGCACCGAATTGCCGTGCCCGGTGGCGAGCGCCCCGCCGCGCTCGGCCCAGCCGACGACGGGAAACCAGCGCATGCCCATCGCGCTCAGCCACGACCGCATCTCGCCGGCGGCGAAATCGACATAGGCTTCGGCGACCTTGCGCGGCCAATGATCCTCGTCGCGATCGAATGCGGCCGAGCCCATCCAGTCGGACAGCGCAAGCTCGTGGCTGTCGCGAATGCGCATGCGCCTTTGCTCGGGCGTATCGACCATGAACAGGCCGCCGAGCGACCAGAATGCCTGCCCGCCGAGCGAGTTCTCGCCCTCCTGATCGAGGATCACGACGCGCTTGCCGCGGTCGCCGAGTTCGGCCGCCGCGACCAGCCCGGCAAGCCCGCCACCGACGATGATCACGTCGCAATCCATGCCGTGCCTCCCGTTGCGGATTATCGTTCGGTGAGCTTCAGTTCGATGCGCCGGTTGCGGTCGCGCGCCTGCGGCGTGTTGGTCTCGTCGAGCGGCTGGAACTCGCCGAAGCCGGCCGCAACCAGCCTTTCGGCCGGCACGCCTTCGGCGACGAGGAACTTGACCACGGAGATGGCGCGGGCAGCCGACAGTTCCCAATTGTCGCGGAACCGGCCGGTGCCCGAAAGCGGGATGTTGTCGGTGTGGCCGTCGACGCGCAGCACCCAGTTGATCTCCGGCGGGATTTCGCGCTGGAGGTCGAGGATCGCATCGGCAAGCTTGGCCATTTCTTCCTGGCCGGCCGGGTTGATGACGTCGGCGCCGGTGGCGAACAGCACTTCCGACTGGAAGACGAAGCGGTCGCCGACGATGCGGATGTTCTCGCGGTCCGACAGGATTTCGCGCAGGCGTCCGAAGAAGTCGGAGCGGTAGCGGTTGAGTTCCTGCACGCGCTGGGCGAGCGCGACGTTCAGCCGGCGACCGAGATCGGCGATCTTGGCGTTCGATTCCTGGTCGCGCGCCTCGGAGACGTCGAGCGCGGCTTCCAGCGCGCCGATCTGGCTCCTGAGCGCCGCGATCTGCTGGTTGAGGAGCTCGACCTGGGACAGCGCGCGCTGCGAGACCTGCCGCTCCTCGTCGAGTTCGCCCGACAGCGAGCCGATCTGCGCCTCGGCCTCCGCGCCAGCGCCCGATCCCGCGTCGAGGAGTTGCTGCAGGCGCGACCGCTCGCTTTCGGCGTCGGACAGCGAGGCCTGCAGCGAGGACAGCGCATCCTCCATGTCCTGGCTGCTCGACTGTTCGAGCGCCAGCAACTGCGTCAGTTCGTTGATCTGCGCGTTGAGCCGCATCAGCGCCTGGTCGCGGCCGCTGATCTCCTGGGAGAGCAGGAACTGCGCCAGCACGAACACCGACAGGAGGAACATGATGGCGAGCAGCAGCGTCGACAGGGCGTCGACGAAGCCCGGCCAGTAGTCGACATGGCGTTGGCTGCGCCTGCCGCGCGCGAGCGCCATGTCAGTTCTTGTCCTGCTTTTCGAGCGCGCCGGCGATGCGGTCGAGCGTGGCACGCAGTTCGCGCTGCTCGGCCGCCTGGCTTTCAACCCAGTCGCGCATCATCTGCTGCTCGGAGCGCATGTTCTTGACGAGGCCCGATATGCCGTCGGCAAGGTTGGCCATCGCGGCCGCCACGCGCGGGCTCGACCCGCCGCCCTGCTCCTGCATGGCCCGCAGCCGCTCCGACATCGCCTTGATCTCCTCCGCCGAACCGATCTTGGAGGGGTCGGCCACCGCCATGTCGGAGCCGAGATCGGTCACCGAGGAGAGCCAGTTCTCCAGTTCGATGTAGAACCGGTTCTGCGCGCGGCCCGCCTGGAGGTCGAGGAAACCCAGCACCAGCGAGCCCGAAAGGCCGAACAGCGAGGACGAGAACGCCGTGCCCATGCCCTCGAGCGGCGCCGAGAGGCCCGACTTCAGCGAGTTCAGGACGTCGTTGGCGTCGCCCGAGGCCGGGTCGAGCGACTGGATCGTACTGCCGATCGAGCCGATCGTGCCGAGCAGGCCCCAGAACGTGCCGAGCAGGCCGAGGAAGACGAGGAGACCGATCAGGTAGCGCGAGATGTCGCGGCTTTCGTCGAGGCGCGTGGCGATCGAATCGAGGATGGAGCGCAGCGAGTTCGTCGACAGCGCCATGGTCTGCGAGCGGCCGAGCAGCGTCTTCATCGGTGCCAGCAGCACCGGCTCGGTCTCGGCCGATCCGGCGCGGAACGAGTTGACCCATTTGACCTCGCGGAACAGCCGGATGACCTGGCCGAAGGCGAGCAGGATGCCGATCAGGAGCACGCCGAGGATCAGCCCGTTGAGGCCCGGATTGGTCTCGAAGGCGGACGAGATCTGGCGATAGAGGATGGCGGCGATGAAGCCGACGATCGCCAGAAAGATGATCATCGAGAAAAGGAAGACCTGGGGGCTGGACAGGCCACGCGGATCGTAATCCGCATCCTCGGCCGCGCTGTCCGCACCCAGGGTTCTGAAAAAGGCCATGCCTTGCGCCCCGGATTCGTGCCGCATTTCAATCGTTCACGACTGTAAACGCAATCATGGCGAAATTGAAAGAACGCGGGCCCTCAAATGCCGGGGATCATCGAGGTGTGCGGATGCTAGACCGGCTTCGCCAGAGTTTTCAGCAGCGCCTTGTGGATCGTCTCGTTGCCGGCGACGATCGAGCCGCCCGATAGCACGTCCTGCCCGCCGCTGCGGTCGGAGGTGAAGCCGCCCGCCTCGCGCACGATCAGCATGCCGGCCGCCATGTCCCAGGCCGACAGCCAGTCTTCCCAGTAGCCGTCGACGCGGCCGGCGGCGACATAGGCAAGGTCCAGCGAGGCGGCGCCCATGCGGCGGATGCCGGCGACTTCGCCCATGACGTTGCGCAAATCGACGAGCGCCTTGCCATGATGGCCGCGGCCAAGATGGGGAATGCCCGTGGCGATCACCGCGTCGGAGAGCTTCGAGCGTGCCGCGACGCGCAGGCGCCGGTCGTTCATGAACGCCCCGCCGCCGCGCTCGGCGGTATAGAGTTCGTCCATCGCCGGGTTGTAGACGACGCCCGCGACGACCTGCCCCTGGCGCTCCAAGGCGATCGAGATCGCGAAGATCGGGATGCCGTGCAGGAAGTTGGTGGTGCCGTCGAGCGGATCGACGATCCAGGTGTGCTGGCCGTCATCGCCCTCGATCGCGCCGCGCTCCTCCATCAGGAACGAATAGCCCGGCCGCGCGCGCGACAGTTCGGCGTGGATGATCTCCTCGGCCTTGCGGTCGGCCTGGCTGACATAGTCGCCCGGGCCCTTGAGCGAGACCTGCAGGTTCTGCACCTCGCCGAAATCGCGCGACAGCGACCGCCCGGCCTTCATCGCGGCCTGGACCATCACGTTGAGAAGTGCAGAGCGTGCCATCAGAATATTCCAAGGTTGGGCGCGAGCCGGGTGCGCCGGGATTTTGGGCGGGGCGAGGCGAAAATGGCTGATCGCGAGAACCGGAGCGGAGCGTACATCAGTACGTGAGCACCGGAAGCGCAGCGAGCAGCCATTTGCAGGCCGTCCCGGCCGAAATAGCGGTGCAGCCTAATCGGCGCGGCGCACGTAGGTTATTTCATTGGTATCGACGATGATCTTCTCGCCCGACGAGATGAAGGGCGGGACCATGACGCGCACGCCGTTCTCCATCACCGCCGGCTTGTAGGACGAGGCCGCCGTCTGGCCCTTCACGACCGGGTCGGCCTCGGCGATCGTCAGGGTGACGTAGTCGGGCAGCGAGATGCCGATCGGCTTGTCCTCGTAGAGCTCGACCGTCACCTTCATGCCGTCCTGCAGGAAGGCGGCGCGCTCGCCGACGAAGTCCTTGAGAAGTTCGAGCTGCTCGTAGCTTTCGTCGTCCATGAAGACCAGCGCCTCGCCCTGCTCGTAGAGATAGGAGAAGTCCTTCTGCTCGAGGCGGACCTTCTCGACGGTCTCGGCGGCGCGGAAGCGCTCGTTGAGCTTGGTGCCGTTGATGAGGTTCTTGAGCTCGACCTGGTTGTAGGCGCCGCCCTTGCCGGGCTTCACCGCATTGGTCTTGACCGCGACCCAAAGCCCGCCATCGTGCTCGATGACATTGCCGGGACGGATTTCGTTGCCGTTGATCTTCGCCATGATCGTCTTTCGCAAAATGGGGAAATGGGCGCGGGGCCGCAATTGCGGCCTCCAAGACCATAAAACGCGCCGTCAGGCAAGGCTAAGGCTGATCTTGCCCGGCGCTGCCCTCGTCGGCCGCGGCTTCTTCCGGCTCTTCGAGCGCCGCCGGTCCCGAGCCGCCCTGTTCGATTTCGACCATGCGCGTGCGCGCCGCTTCGAGTTCGGCGTCCGAAAGCCCGGCGAGATGGTCCTCCATCACCGGGTCGACGAGGCCCTCGCGCTTGGCGAGCATGTACCACGCCGCCGCCGCGATCGAATCGCCCTCGACGCCCATCCCGGCCCAGTAGAGCTTGGCGAGCCGGTTGCGCGCGGCGACGTTGCCGCCGGTCGCGGCAAGCTCGATCCAGCCGAATCCGGCCTCCATGTCGCGCGCCCCGCCGATCCCCTCGACGAGCCACGAGCCGAGTTCCACCTGCGCGGTGTCGAAATTCTGCTGCGCCGCGCGGGCGAGCCAGGTGCGCGCCGCCGCAAGGTCGGGCTCCTCGCCCTGCGTGAGCAACATCGCCAGCGCATATTGCGCATCGGGCAGGCCGGTGCGCGCGGCGCGCTCGAAATAGGCCAGCGCCTCGCGCTCGTCGGCTTCGTTGCCGGCCTCGTCGATCATCATCTGGCCGAAATTGAACTGCGCCATCGGATTGCCGGCATCGGCCGCAGCCTTCATCAGTTCGTAGGCGCGGGTGCGGTCGCGCGGCAGGAACTCGCCGTCGATCAGCATCAAGGCGGTCTGGAACTGCGCTTCCGCCACGCCCTGCTCCGCCGCTGCCTCGTACCATTTCGCGGCCAGTTGGCCGTTGCGGCGCACGCCGAGCCCGCGCGCATAGATTTCCGCGACCAGCGTCTGCGCGGCCTTGTCGCCGGCTTCGGCCCGCGGCAGCGCCAGCTTCAGCGCCGTGATGTAGAGCCCGCGCTGATAGGCGCCGTAGGCCTGGTCCGGCTCGCGTCCGCCGAACCGGCTGGGCGCGACTTCGGAGGCCTGCGGCCCCGTCACCTGCCCGCCATCCTGCGCGATCGCGGGCGTGGCCAGCGCGGCGAGGATCAGGAGCGCGAAAAGCAGGTCATTCCTCATCGAGACGCGGCGCCCTTTCGTCCAGAAGCGCGTTGAGCGCTGCGACCCGTGCGGCGGGATCGTCATGGGCGAACACCGCCTGCTCGACGGCGACGAAATCGACGCCCGCCGCGGCCACCACCGCGACGCTCTCGTCGGAGGACCCGGCCATGACGATGCAGGGCACCGCGACCATCTCGCCCCACCACTCGCCGAGCGAAAGGTTGCGCGGATGCGCCTCCGGCTTGGTGTCGTAGCCGAACCGGCCGAAGAACATGTAGTCGGGCTGCGTCTCGCCGAATTCCAGCGCGTCGTCGCGCGTCTTCACGCCGCCGGTGCCGACCATGATCTTGCTGCCGTGGCGCTCGATCATGTCGGCGAGATCGGCCTTCGATCCCTCGAAATGCAGCCCGTCGGCCTTGGCCCGCATGGCGACGCGCGCATCGCCCTCGACGATGACGGCGACACCCTTGTCCTGGATCGCCGGCGTCACGCTCTCGACGAAGGCGAGGTAGTCCTGCTCCGAGCGCCCGCCGCGCGGCAGCATGACAGAGGCGACGTCGCCGCCGGCCAGCGCCGAAGCGATTGCCGCGCCCGCGTCGCCCGCCGAGGGCGCGATCAGGACGAGGCGGCAGCGATTGGGAACGACGTCTGGCATTGCACTCTCTCAGGCGTGGACGCCGATTTGGCGCGTGATCTTGTTGTGATTGCGGCATAAGCCATGCGACACGACTTGACCAGAAGCCACGAAGACCCCGCGCCTTGCTGACCGATCCCTGGTTCTACGCCGCCGCCATCCCCTCCGTCCTGCTCGTCGGCCTGTCGAAGGGCGGGCTTGGCGGCGCCGCCGCGCTGATCGGCGTGCCGCTGATGGCGCTGGTCGTGCCGCCGGTTCAGGCTGCAGCGATCCTGCTGCCGATCCTGATCCTGATGGACATCGTGTCGCTGTGGCTGTGGCGCGGCAATCGCGACATGGCGACCCTGCGCATCATGCTGCCGGGCGCGCTTCTCGGCATCGCCATCGGCTGGCTGACGGCCGCCATCGTCACCGAGGCGATGGTGCGGCTCATCGTCGGCATCGTCGCCCTCGTCTTCTTCCTGCGCTGGTTCGCCACCCGCATGGCCGGCTCCGAACACCGCGCCGGCCACTCCGTCGCGCGCGGCACCTTCTGGGGCATCGTCAGCGGCTTCACCTCCTTCGTCGCCCATGCCGGCGGGCCGCCCTACCAGGTCTACGCGCTGGCGCTCGGCCAGGCCCCGCGCATCTATGTCGGCACAAGCGTCATCTACTTCGCCATCGTCAACGCGGTGAAGCTTGTGCCCTATTTCGCGCTCGGCCAGTTCGACGCGGCGAACCTGACTGCATCCGCCGTGCTGATGCCCATCGCCCCGCTCGCCACCATCGCCGGCGCATGGATCGTCCGGCGCATGCGCGCGGAGGTCTTCTACCCGTTCATGTACGCCATGGTCTTCATCGTCGCGCTGAAGCTCATCTGGGACGGGCTTTCGGCCCTTCTTGACGGATAGCGGCCGGGGCGCTTTTCTCGGCGTCCGAATTCCGGAGGACACGACCAGCATGACCATTTACGAGCAGCATCTCGGCAAGAATCCGGCCAACCACCAGCCCATGACGCCGCTCACCTTCCTGGAGCGCGCGGCGAAGGTCTTCCCCGACCACGTCGCCATCGTTCACGGCAGGACGCGCACGACCTACAGGATCTTCTGGGAGCGCGCGCTGCGCCTCGCCTCGGCGCTCGCCGCGCGCGGCATCGGCAAGGGCGACACGGTGACGGTGATGCTGTCGAACACGCCGCCGATGCTGGAGGCGCATTACGGCGTGCCGATGGTCAAGGCCGTGCTCCACTCGCTCAACACGCGGCTCGACGCCGCCGCCATCGCCTTCCAGCTCGACCACGCGGAGACGAAGGTGCTCATCGTCGACCGCGAGCATTCGAAGGTCGTCGCCGACGCCTTGGCAATGGCATCGGTCAAGCCGCTCGTCGTCGACTATGACGATCCCGACTATTCCGACGACGCGCCCTATCCGAAAGGCGAGCGCATCGGCGCCGAGGACTACGAGGCGCTTCTCGCTGCCGGCGATCCTGATTTCGCCTGGTCGATGCCGGACGATGAGTGGGACGCGATCTCGCTCAACTACACGTCCGGCACGACCGGCAACCCCAAGGGCGTCGTCTACAGCCATCGCGGCGCGGCGCTGATGTGCTACGCGAATACGATCCATGCAGCCATGGACAAGCACTGCGTCTACCTGTGGACGCTGCCGATGTTCCACGCCAATGGCTGGTGCTTCCCGTGGACGCTCGCGGTGCAGGTCGGCACCCATGTGTGCCTGCGCTGGGTGCGGGCGAAGCCCATGTACGACGCCATCGCCGACAACGGCGTCACGCATCTGTGCGGCGCGCCGATCGTCATGGCGACGCTCATCAATGCCGAGGACAAGGACAAGCGCGACTTCCCGCAGACCGTCACCTTCAACACCGCCGCCGCCCCGCCGCCCGAGGCGGTGCTCTCCGGCATGGCCGATGCCGGCTTCGCCGTCGTCCATCTCTACGGCCTGACCGAGACCTATGGCCCCGCGACCGTCAACGAATGGAAGGGCGCGTGGGACGAACTCGACAAGGGCGCGCGCACCACGAAGAAGGCCCGGCAGGGCGTGCGCTATGCCGCGCTCGAAGGCCTGACCGTCATGGACCCCGAGACGATGCAGGAAACGCCCGCCGACGGCGCGACGCTGGGCGAAGTCATGTTCCGCGGCAACATCGTCATGAAGGGGTATCTGAAAAACCCCAAGGCCACCGAAGAGGCCTTCGCCGGCGGCTGGTTCCATTCCGGCGACCTCGGCGTCATGCACCCCGACGGCTACATCCAGTTGAAGGACCGCTCCAAGGACATCATCATCTCCGGCGGCGAGAACATCTCCTCGATCGAGGTCGAGGACGCGCTCTACAAGCACCCCGCCGTCGCCTCCTGCGGCGTCGTCGGCCGCGCGGACGAGAAATGGGGCGAGACGCCCGTCGCCTATGTCGAACTGAAGCCCGGCCGCACGGCGAGCGAGGACGAGATCATCGACCACTGCCGCACGCTCATCGCGCGTTACAAATGCCCGCGCACGGTGATCTTCGGGGAGGTGCCGAAGACCTCGACCGGCAAGATTCAGAAGTTCCGCCTGCGGGAGATGGCCAGGGCGCTTTGACGAAATCGGTCAAAACGGGACAGTTTTCGACGGATTTTCCGAAAATTTTACCCTTTGTTAAGCTTTACGGGTGTTTACTGTCCCCATCCAGTCTTCTGGATTCTTACCGAGTGGTTGGACCACTCCGTTTGACGCCTCCCTGTTAAACTCCTGAGAGCCGCGCTTTCCGTGGCTCTTTTTTTTGGCCGTTCGCCAAGCCGCGACGCGAGCCGCATTAACCCTTTGTTAAACATCCGGTTGCCCCTGTCGTGGACAAGGCGCATGGTCGTTCTTGTGACCGGCGGCAATTCGTGGAACCTCAGGCTCCGCCTCGCCGTTGTCGGCACGCAGGCGCGCAAGATCAGGAATTTCGGGGCGTTTTGATGAGAATGGAAGCCGGGAGCGGCCAGGCCGCGACGATCAATCTGGCGGAACACCGCGTCTTCTCCGGCTCGTTCAAGAAGCTTTACGGCGAAGGCATGCACCTCGTCGAGGAAGCCGCCGAATATCTCGACGGCCAGGGCCGCGTCGAGGCGAAGTCGCTGTCGCGCGTCGCCGCCACGCTCTATGCCGCCGAATCGATGCGGCTGACGACCCGCCTGATGCAGATCGCCTCCTGGCTCCTCCTCCAGCGCGCCGCCAATTCCGGCGAGATGACGCGCGAACAGGTCGCCGCCGAAAAATCCAAGGTCCGTCTCGACACGGCCTCGGCCTTCGACACCGACCAGTCCTGGGGCGAGTTGCCCGCCGCCTTCCGCGATCTCGTCGACCGGTCGCTGCGCCTCCAGTCGCTCGTGCGCCGCATGGACGGCGAGGTTTACGGCGCCGACGACAGCTTCGAGCGCCGCGCCGTCAATCCCGTCTCCGATCAGATCACGCTGCTGAAGACCGCTTTCGGGCGCTAGACCAAAAATTCGTTGCTGCTTTGTTCACGCTTTCATGTCATAGCGGACATGAAAGACGGGGACCTCATGGCAGAGACGATTCGCATCATCGGCATCGATCCGGGCCTGCGCCGCACCGGCTGGGGCATTATCGACGCCATCGGCAATTCGCTGCGCTTCGTCGGCTCCGGCACCATCCGGTCGGATGCCGACATGGATCTCGCCTCGCGGCTTTGCCAGTTGCATGATGGGCTCGAACAGATCATCCACGCGCACATGCCCGTCGAGGCGGCGGTCGAGCAGACCTTCGTCAACAAGGACGCGACCGCGACGCTGAAACTCGGCCAGGCCCGCGGCATCGCCATGCTGGTCCCCGCCCGCGGCGGCCTGCGCGTCGCCGAATACGCGCCCAATGCGGTCAAGAAGTCTGTCATCGGCGTCGGCCATGGCGACAAGAAGCAGATCCACATGATGGTGAAGGTGCTGATGCCGCGCGCGACCTTCGACACCGACGACGCCGCCGACGCCATCGCCATCGCCATCTGCCACGCCCATCACCGCCAGAGCGTGACCGGCAGGCTCGCATTAGCCGCGGCAGCAGCGGGGTGATTCGTTCTTGACTTGTTCTCACTCTGGCCCTAGGTATTACCTTGGAGGTATTACTTCATGCGCGTCACCGAAAAAGGTCAGGTCACCATCCCGAAGGCCATCCGCGATCACCTCGGCATCACGCCGGGAACGGAGGTCGACTTCGTGCGCGAAGGCAACGCGGTTCGCGTGGTGCGTATCGTTTCCGACGAATCGGCCCGCCGCGCCAAGGCGATCGAAGCCTGGGCCGACCGCGTGACCGGCACGCTTGATCTGGATGGCATGGACGGCAAGGAGTATGTCGACTGGTTGAGGGGCCCGCGTGAAGACCTCGATCCTCGTTGATTCGAATATCTTGCTCGACATACTGAGCGGCAGCGAAGCGATCGGCTGGGCACGATCGAAGCTCGTTTTTCATGGCGCCAAAAGCGACCTCGTCGTCAATCCCGTCATCTGGTCCGAAATCGGGGCGCGGTATGCGAGCGAAGACGAGTTGCAGCGTGCGCTGGAGGGGTTGAAACTGGAACGCGAGGCTCTGCCGTTCGCCGCAGCCTGGCGTGCGGGGCGTGCGCATGTTCTGTATCGCTCACGCGGCGGAATGCGCGAACGCACCTTGCCCGACTTCCTCATCGGCGCGCATGCCGATGTCGCCGGACATGCGATCCTCACCCGCGACCCGGCACGCTATCGCAGTTACTTCCCCGACATCGACATCATCGCACCGGACACGCATCCATGATCGGAAAGCTCAAGGGCACCGTCGACGAGATCGCCGAGGACCACTGCATCGTCGACGTGCACGGCGTCGGCTACGTCGCCTACTGCTCCACCCGCACGCTCGCCGGCATCGGCGCCGGCGAGGCGATCACGCTCTTCATCGAGACTTATGTGCGCGAGGACATGATCCGGCTCTACGGTTTCCGATCGCAGCTCGAGCGCGAGTGGTTTCGCCTCTTGCAGAACAATGTCCAGGGCGTCGGCGCCAAGGTCGCGCTGGCCGTCCTCTCCACCCTCACTCCATCCGAACTCGCCAACGCCATCGCGCTGCGCGACATCACCATGGTCGCCCGCGCCCCCGGCGTCGGCAAGAAGGTGGCCGAGCGCATCGTCACCGAACTGCGCACCAAGGCACCCGCCTATGCCGGCGAGGCGACCGGCACGATCGGCCTCAAGCAGGAACTCGGCGAAGGCATCGCCCCCGCCCCGATCGCCGACGCCGTCTCCGCACTCGTCAACCTCGGCTACTCCCGCGACATCGCCGCAAACGCAATCTCCGCCGCGCTGAAGACGGCCGGCGAGGGCGCCGATTCGTCGAAGCTGATCCGTCTGGGGTTGAAGGAACTGGCGCGGTGAGTATTGCGTTTTTGCTGAGTTCTGCCAAAATTGGCAAAAGTCGGAAAGGGCGCAAAAATGTGGAAAGAAATCATTGCGTCACCGAAAGGGCAGATCACGCTCCCCAGTGAGATGCGCGAGATTTTGGGGATCATGCCTGGCGACACGATCCTTATCAGCGTCGATGACGGTAAACTCGTTCTGACGCCCAAGAATTTGGACTTCAACGATCTGGCCGGATTTTTGGGAGAGCCACCAAACGGGCCGGCCACTCTCGATGAATTGAACGAAACTATCGCGCGGGAAATGGCTGAAAGTGCAATAGCTCCGAATAAGCAGTTCAAAGATTTTGCCGCATGAGAAAAGTCGGTATCGACACCAACATCCTGCTGCGACTGATCGTCAAAGATAATCCTCATCAACACCAATCGGTCGTCGAATTCGGCACACGCATGGGGAAGGATTACACAGGCTACGTCACGCTGATCAGCTTGGTCGAGATCGATTACGCACTGCGCAAGCACTACGGATTTACAAAAGTTCAAAGCACCGAAGCAATCAGAAGGATCATTCGTATTCGTGGAGTGGAGGTTCAGTCGCCTGACGCGGTCATTCGCGCACTTGGTGGAGTTGAAGATGGTAGCGGGGATTTCGCGGATTTGATGATTACCCATCTTTGTCTGGACGCGGGATGCGACTGCCTGATCACTCTCGACAAGAAGGCAGCGGCGAAGATCCCCGCCGCAGTACTCCTCTCGTGAACACCGCCCCCCGCCTGATCACCCCCGAAAAGCGCGGCGAGGACGTCGATACGACGCTGCGCCCGCAGACGCTCGACGATTTCGTCGGCCAGGCGGCCGCGCGGGCCAATCTCAAGATTTTCATCGAGGCGGCGAAAACGCGCGGCGAGGCGCTGGATCATGTCCTCTTCGTCGGCCCGCCCGGCCTCGGCAAGACGACGCTGGCGCAGATCATGGCGCGCGAACTCGGCGTCAATTTCCGCTCGACCTCCGGCCCGGTGATCGCCAAGGCCGGCGACCTCGCCGCGCTTTTGACCAACCTCGAAGACCGCGACGTCCTCTTCATAGACGAGATCCATCGCCTCAACCCGGCGGTCGAGGAAATCCTCTATCCGGCGATGGAGGATTTCCAGCTCGACCTCATCATCGGCGAAGGCCCGGCGGCCCGCTCGGTCAAGATCGACCTCGCCCGCTTCACGCTGGTCGCCGCGACGACCCGGCTCGGCCTCCTCACCAACCCGCTGCGCGACCGCTTCGGCATCCCCGTCCGCCTCGATTTCTACACCGTCGAGGAACTGGAGAAGATCGTCAGCCGCGGCGCGCGCATCCTGTCCCTGCCGATGAGCGGCGACGGTGCCGTCGAAATCGCCCGCCGTGCTCGCGGCACCCCGCGCATCGCCGGTCGGCTCCTGCGCCGCGTGCGCGATTTCGCCTCCGTCGCCGGCGCCGAGATCGTCGACCGCAAGGTCGCCGACGCCGCGCTCACCCGGCTGGAAGTCGACGCGCTCGGCCTCGACAATCTCGACCGGCGTTATCTCTCCATGATCGCGACCAATTTCGGCGGCGGCCCCGTCGGCATCGAGACCATCGCCGCCGGCCTTTCCGAGCCGCGCGACGCGATCGAGGACATCATCGAGCCCTATCTGATCCAGCAGGGCTTCATCCAGCGCACCCCGCGCGGTCGCATGCTGACCGCCAATGCCTGGCGCCATCTCGGGCTGGAAGCGCCGCGCGATCTGGCGGTGCGGCAGACGAGCCTGTTCGAGGACGAGTAAGTGTTGAGCACTGCAATCACCCCCCTCTGGCCTGCCGGCCATCTCCCCCTCAAGGGGGGAGATCAGTCTCGTCGCCGACACCGCGTGATCTCCCCCCTTGAGGGGGAGATGGCCGGCAGGCCAGAGGGGGGTGCCTTGGTGGCGACGCATGTCCAGTGACCCCACGACCCTCGCCGGCGAACTCACCCCCTTCGGCCACCGCATCCATGCCCGCGTCTACTATGCCGACACGGATTTCTCCGGCGTCGTCTACCACGCGCGCTATCTCGAATTCTTCGAGCGCGGCCGATCGGACTTCCTGCGCCTGGCCGGCGTCCACCACACCGAGCTGGCCGACGGCAAGCATGGCGAAAGACTCGTCTGGGTCGTCAAGCGCATGGAGATCGACTTTCGCGCCTCGGCGAAGATCGACGACATCCTGACCATCGACACGCGTACCGAAAAGATCTCCGGCGCGCGCATCTACATGGCGCAGGAACTGAAACGCGGCGACGACGTGCTGGTCACCGCGCGGGTCGAGGCGGCGATCATCTCGGAAGGCGGCAAGCCGCGCCGTTTTCCCAAGGAATGGCTGACCGCCTTCATGCCGCGAGGTATCGATCCCGACTGAGCCCGACGCTCGTCTAAACGCTTCCTTAACCCTAACGGCGCATGAACAAGGCGATGAAAATCGTCGATAACGTCATGCGCCTTCCTTTCACCAAATTTGGCTTGAACAAGGCCGATTATGGTGCCGTGGGGTCGAGGCCGGCACGCAATCGATGACAACTGACAGGCGCACCTGGAGGAAGGGCGGCTCTGGGCCGTCCGGGCTCGTGATGAGGACGTTGGGACCATGGAAACCGTGACTTTGGCCGCCCCGGGCGGCGACCATTCGATCTGGGCGCTGTTCTGGCAGGCCGGCTGGGTCGTCAAGCTGGTGATGCTCGGCCTGATCGCCGCCTCGATCTGGACCTGGGCGATCATCGTCGACAAGATCATCGCCTACAAGCGCATGGACGTGTCGCTGAACCGCTTCGAGCAGGTGTTCTGGTCCGGCCAGTCGCTTGAAGAGCTCTACCGCACCCTCGCCGATCGCAAGACGACCGGCATGGGCGCGGTCTTCGTCTCCGCCATGCGCGAGTGGAAGAAGAGCTTCGAGAAGGGCGCCAAGTCGCCCATCGGCCTGCAGACCCGCATCGACAAGGCGATGGACCTCGCCATCACCCGCGAGATGGAAGGGCTGGAAGGCCGCCTCGGCTACCTCGCCTCCATCGGCTCGGCCGCGCCCTTCATCGGCCTTTTCGGCACCGTCGTCGGCATCATGACCTCGTTCCAGGCCATCGCCGGGTCGCAGTCGACCAATCTCGCCGTCGTCGCGCCCGGCATCGCCGAGGCGCTTCTGGCGACGGCGCTCGGCCTTCTCGCGGCGATTCCCGCCGTCATCGCCTACAACAAATTGTCGGCCGACGCCGGCAAGCTCGCCGCGCGGATGGAAGGGTTCTCGGACGAGTTCTCCGCCATTCTTTCGCGCCAGATCGATGAAAAGGTCATGCCGCGCGCGGCAGCGGCCTGATCGCGGCAAGGGAGCTGAACCATGGGTATGGCAGTCGGACAGCCAGGCGGCGGACGCTCCAGGCGCAGGGGCAAGCGCCACGCGCTCGTGTCCGAGATCAACGTCACGCCCTTCGTCGACGTGATGCTGGTGCTCCTGATCATCTTCATGGTCGCAGCTCCGCTGCTGACCGTCGGCGTGCCGATCGACCTGCCCGAATCGCGCGCCGGCGCGCTGAATTCGGAAACGACCCCGATCACCGTCTCGGTCAATGCCGACGGCCAGGTCTATTTGCAGGAGACCGAGATCGCGATCGACGACATCGTGCCGACCCTCGAGGCCGTCGCCACCACCGGCTATGACGAGCGCATCTATGTGCGCGCAGACGGCGCGGCGAACTACGCCATGGTCATGCGCGTGCTCGGCCGCATCAACGGCGCGGGTTACCGCAATGTCGGCCTCGTGACCCTCCCCGAGGATAGCTGAGCAACGCGATGAAGGCCGGCCTCACAACATCTGTGGCCATGCATGTCGTGCTCATCGGGGCCGGGCTCATCAGCCTGTCCTCGCCGCGCCCGCTCGAAAGCTCGAATTTCGAATCCTTCCCGGTCGAGATGGTGCCGCTGGCCGAGGTCTCGCAGAGCGTCCAGGGAGAGCGCACCGCGCCCGTTTCCGAGACGCCTGCGCCCGAGCCGACCACGGAGGAAGCGCCGGTCGACAACGCGCAGAACATCGGCGACAACCAGGTCGACCTGCCCAATTCCGCGACCGTGCCGGGCAACCGCCCGGTCGACACCGCATCCGCCCCGCCGCCGGCCGAAGAGCCGCCGGTACCCGAACCGGTGCAGGAACCGGAACCCGAGCCGCAGCCCGAACCCGAGCCGACGCCGCCTCCGCCCGCCGAAGAGGCCGAAGCCGAGCCCGAGCCCGCTCCGGTCGAGGAAGCGACGCCGGAGCCCGCCGAGGAACCCGCCATCGCCGAGGAACAGCCGCGCGAACTCGTGCAGTTGCCGACGAGTGCCCCGCGCCCGCAGACCCGCCCGCAGCCGCAACAGCAAGTGGCGGAGCGCCCAGAGCCGCAGCGCGAGCCCGAGCGTCCGACCCCTGAGCCGCAGCAGGCCCAGCAGCCCAGCGAGGAGAGCGAGTTCAACGCGGACGAGATCGCCGCGCTTTTGAACCGCGACCAGGCGCAGGGCGGCGGCGCCGAGCGTTCGAGCGAACAGGCTTCGCTCGGCGGCCGCCAGACCACCGGCGCCGTCCTGTCGCAGTCCGAGATCGATTCGCTGCGCAGCCAGGTCTCGCGCTGTTGGAACCCACCGGTCGGTGCGGCGGATGCCGAGAACATGATCGTCTCGATCCGCCTGAAGCTCGACCCGTCGGGCGCGCTCGACGGCAATCCGGAGGTCGTGTCGGGCGGCGGCTCGACCATGGCCGAGCGTGCGGCGGCCGATGCCGCGCGGCGTGCGGTGATGCGCTGCGCGCCGTTCAACGCACCGGCCGACAAATACGAGGCCTGGGCCGACGTGCAGTTCAATTTCGACCCGAGCCAGATGTTCTGACCCCACCGGCCTGACCTTTCGAAGGCCGGACAATGAGGCGAAACCCATGATGAGATTTTTGAAGACCTGCATCGCGATAGGCGCTCTCGCGCTGACGGGCGCGCTCGTCGCCACCATGTCTGCCCGCGCACAGCTCCAGATCGACGTGACGCAGGGCGTGGTCGAACCGATGCCGATCGCCGTCACCGATTTCCTGTCGAGCGACAATGTCGGCGCCGAGATCACCGGGGTCATCGAGGCAAACCTGCGCCGCTCCGGCCTCTTCGCGCCGATTTCCAAGAGCGCCTTCATCGAGCGGATCTCCAATCCTGACGTCGCGCCGCGCTTCAACGACTGGACCGTCATCAATGCGCAGGCCCTCGTCACCGGCCGCGTCACGCAGGAAGCCGACGGCCGCCTGCGCGCAGAATACCGCCTCTGGGACACGTTTTCGGGCCAGCAGGTGGTCGGCGAGCAATATTTCGCCAATCGCCAGAATTGGCGCCGCATCGCACACATCATCTCGGACTCGATCTACCAGAACCTGACCGGCGAAAGCGGCTATTTCGACACCCGCATCGTCTATGTCGACGAGCAGGGACCGAAGAACCAGCGCGTCAAGCGGCTTGCCATCATGGATCAGGACGGCGCCAACCAGCGCACCCTGACCGACGGCAGCGCCATCGTCCTGACGCCGCGCTTTTCGCCGACGCGCCAGGAAATCACCTACATGTCCTACGAGGGCGGCACGCCGCAGGTCTATCTGTTGCAGATCGAGACCGGCCAGCGCGAACTCGTCGGCAATTTCCCCGGCATGACCTTCGCACCGCGCTTTTCGCCCGACGGCCAGCGCATCGTGATGAGCCTCCTGCGCGAGGACGGCAACTCCAACATCTACATGATGGACCTGCGCTCGCGCACCACGACGCGCCTGACCAATTCCAACGCCATCGACACCTCGCCGACCTATTCGCCGGACGGCACCAAGGTCGCCTTCACCTCCGACCGCGGCGGTCGCCCGCACATCTACGTGATGGGTTCGGACGGCTCCAACCCGACCCGCATCTCCTTCGGCGACGGCTCCTATTCGACCCCCGTCTGGTCGCCGCGCGGCGATCTCATCGCCTTCACCAAGCAGAGCGCCGGCCAGTTCCAGATCGGCGTCATGCGCATCGACGGCTCGGGCGAGCGTATCCTTTCCACCGGCCATCTGCAGGAAGGCCCGACCTGGGCGCCGAACGGCCGCGTCATCATGTTCTTCCGCGAGGCCTCCGGCTCGGCCGGCCCGACGCTGCATTCGATCGACCTGACCGGCCGCAACGAACAGCGCATCGCGACGCCGAATTTCGGCTCCGACCCCGCCTGGTCGCCGCTTCTCGAGTAGTGCGGCGCTAAAGGCACACAAGCGCCGCGTTTTGGCCCAGATTGGCCCTAGCGTCGGCAATGGACGCAAGCGCGGGCGAATCACTGCGAGCAACCCGACGCTCGACCTTCGAAACGAACATCGTCACCCTGCCTGTTGAGGCTCCGTTAACCTCATTGTGGTTACTGGATATTCAACGAAACCCATCTAGTGCGAAGGAGAGGCGGCCATGCGCCGTATCGCAGCCATCACCCGTAGCCCCCTGATCGTCGCATTCGTTGCCGGCCTCGCGCTCGCAGGTTGCGCCAGCAAGCAGACCCCGAACAATGCGGCCGATCTCGGCCTCAGCGGCGGCGCCGGTTCCGGCATCGCGGCGACGCCCGGCTCCAGCCAGGACTTCACCGTCAATGTCGGCGACCGCATCTTCTTCGATACGGACTCGACCGTCATCCGCGCCGACGCCCAGCAGACGCTCGCCCGCCAGGCGCAGTGGCTGAACCAGTACGGCAATTACGGCATCACCGTCGAAGGCCACGCCGACGAACGCGGCACCCGCGAATATAACCTCGCGCTTTCGGCCCGCCGCGCCGCCGCCACCCGCGACTATCTCGCCAGCCAGGGCGTCGCCGCCAACCGCATCCGCACCATCTCCTACGGCAAGGAACGTCCGGTCGCCGTCTGCGACAACATCTCCTGCTGGTCGCAGAACCGCCGCGCGGTCACGCTGCTGGACGGCGCCGGTAGCTGATCCATTTCGGCAACAGTGACACGAACTTCGAAGGCGGTCCTCGTGGCCGCCTTTGTTATTTCGGCCGAAAACAAAATTTGGCCGAACTCCGGCGCGCTGGTAGAAGCGAATTCGGGACGCGGCGCAAGGTCGCGGCCCGTCACCGTCATCGTCAAGCGAGAGGCATGATGAAGTTTGCAACCCTTTTGAGCGGCGCGATCGCCCTGCCGCTTCTGTTCGGCACGCCGGCCATGGCCCAGATGGCCGACCAGCGCGTGCTCGGCCTCGAAGACCAGGTCCGCGATTTGACCGGGCGCGTCGAGGAACTGAACTTCCAGGTCCTCCAGATGCAGGACCAGCTCCGGCGCATGCAGGAGGACAACGAGTTCCGCTTCCAGCAACTGGAAGGCGGCGGCTCGACCTCGGGAGGCGGCTCGGGCTCGGGCGGCGAGTCGAGCAACGACCAGGGCACCAACACCCTGACGCCGCCCGCCACCACCGACACGGCCGACGCCGAATCCCACGGCACGATCCAGCCGCCGGCCACTGCCGGATCGAGCGAGAATCTCGGCGCGCCGCCGCGTGAGCTCGGCTCGATCACCTTCGACGCGCAGGGCAATCCGGTCGGCTCCGGCGTCGCGCAGCCGGTCGCCCCGCAGCCGGGCGTCGCCGGCGCGCAGACCGATGGAACCGCCGTCGCCGCGCTTCCGGCCGCCGGCGATGCCGGCCAGCTCTACCGCAACTCCTACGAGTTCATCCTGTCGGGCGACTACGCGACCGCCGAGACCGGCTTTCGCGACATGATCGCGCGCTACCCCGAGCACGAGCAGATCCCGGACGCGCAGTTCTGGCTCGGCGAGGCCCTGCTCGGCCAGGAAAAGTATCGCGACGCGGCCGAGACCTTCCTTGCCGCCAGCCGCGACCATCCGCAGTCGCGCCGCGCCCCTGAAATGCTGTTCAAGCTCGGCGTCTCGCTTGCAGCCCTCAACCAGCGCGAAGTCGCCTGCGCCACCTTCAACGAAGTCGGCCAGCGCTATCCGCAGATGTCCGAGGCGCTGAAAGAGCGCGTCGAGCAGGAAAAGCAGCTCACCTCCTGCTGACCGGTCGGGCCCCGATGCGGCTCGACCCGGACGCGCTCTTCGCGCCCCTCGACTTGGGCGACCGTCACACGGTCCTCGTCGCCATCTCCGGCGGCAGCGATTCCAGCGCCCTCCTCCACCTCTTCAAATCCTTCGCAGACCGTCACGCGCCCGCGCTCCGCATCGTGGCGGCGACCGTCGACCATGGCCTGCGCGCGGCCTCCGCCGACGAAGCCGGGATGGTCGCACAGCTTTGTGCGGGCCTCGGCATCGACCACGTCACTTTGCGCTGGCAGGGCGAAAAACCCGCCACCGGCATCCAGGCCGCAGCCCGCCTCGCGCGCTATCGCCTGCTGGACGAGGCGGCGCAAAAGGCCGGCGCCGACATCGTCCTCCTCGGCCACACCGCCGACGACCAGTCCGAGACGGTCGCGATGCGCCACGCGCGCGGCTTTGGCGACGAGTTTCGCCGCGGCGACGCCGGCATGGCGCCGGCCGTGCTCTACGCCGACCGCACATGGTTCATTCGCCCGTTTCTCGCTACGCCCCGCGAAGCCCTGCGCGATCATCTAAGGGCCGTCGGCCTTGGCTGGATCGACGATCCGACCAACCGCGATCGCACCTATGAGCGTGTCCGCATCCGCCAGGACCGGCCCGACAACACGCCCGATCACCGCGCGCGGCTTGCCGACAGCGCCCGCGCCGCCGAACTCATTTCGTCCTTCGTCAGCCGTCCCGCCCCCGGCCTCCTGCGCCTCGATCCCGTCGTGCTCGAAAGCCTCACGGCCCTGCGCCTCCTGCTCGCCGTCGCCGGCGGCGCGGAACATCTTCCCGATGCCGAGCGGTCGGAAAAGCTTGTCGCTGTGCTGAGGCAGGAAAAGGCGCGCGCCACATTGTCGCGCGCGGTGATCGACAAGCGCCACGGCACGATCTGGCTCCACCGCGAAAATCGCGGCCTTCCGGCGCCCGCCGAACTCGCCGTTGACGCGATCTGGGACGGCCGCTTTCGCGCCGTCGCGCCGACTGCGCACGCGGAACTGATCGCCCCGATCGGCAGAGCAGCCGCCGATTTCGCGCCGCCCGCACCGCCCGGCGCCAGCCAAGCCCTTGTTCTGGCTGCGCTCCGGGCCGAGCCGGGCCTCTGGAAGGATGGCGCATTCGCGCGTCCCGCCACGCCCGCGCCGCTGCGCCTCGTCCTCGCCCCCTGGCGCCTGTTCCTGCCGTCCTTCGACCTCGCCCCGGCGGCCGCCTTGCGCCGCCTTTTCGGCCTTTCCGATCTGCCGCCATCGCCTTGGCGCGACCACATTTTCCGCCGACCTTAACCTCGCCGAAGGGCGGCGCTTGGCAAGGGTTCGCCAGCTTCCTATGTTAGCGCGAAGCTCTCAGCTTGGCACTTTGCCCGCGACGCGCGGGCACGAACGGGATGGACGATGAATCCGAATTATCGCAACCTCGCGCTCTGGGCGGTCATTGCCGTCCTCCTGATCGCGCTTTTCAATCTTTTCCAGGCGCCCCAGCAGCGCGGCGCCGCGCGCGAAGTGCCCTATTCCGAGTTCGTGCAGGAAGTGGAAAGCGGGCGCGTCCAGTCGGTGACGATCACCGGCAACCGCATCACCGGCACCTATGGGGATTCGTCGCAGGGCTTCCAGACCTACGCGCCGAACGACGCCAATCTCGTCCAGCGCCTCGAAGAGCGCGGCGTGACCATCAACGCCCGCCCCGAGGCCGACGGCTCGAACTCGATCTTCGGCTATCTCCTCTCCTGGCTGCCGATGATCCTGATCCTCGGCGTCTGGATCTTCTTCATGCGCCAGATGCAGTCCGGTTCCGGCCGGGCGATGGGCTTCGGCAAGTCGAAGGCCAAGCTTTTGACCGAGGCGCATGGCCGCGTCACCTTCGCCGACGTCGCCGGCGTCGACGAGGCCAAGCAGGATCTGGAGGAAATCGTCGAGTTCCTGCGCGATCCGCAGAAGTTCCAGCGCCTCGGCGGCAAGATCCCGCGCGGCGTCCTCCTCGTCGGCCCTCCCGGCACCGGCAAGACGCTGACGGCCCGAGCCGTCGCGGGTGAGGCCAACGTGCCCTTCTTCACCATTTCCGGCTCCGACTTCGTCGAGATGTTCGTCGGCGTCGGCGCGAGCCGCGTGCGCGACATGTTCGAGCAGGCCAAGAAGAACGCGCCCTGCATCATCTTCATCGACGAGATCGACGCCGTCGGCCGTCACCGCGGCGCCGGCCTCGGCGGCGGCAATGACGAGCGCGAGCAGACGCTGAACCAGCTTCTCGTCGAGATGGACGGCTTCGAGGCCAATGAGGGCATCATCCTCATCGCCGCGACCAACCGTCCCGACGTGCTCGACCCCGCGCTCCTGCGCCCCGGCCGCTTTGACCGCCAGGTCGTCGTGCCGAACCCGGATGTCGGCGGCCGCGAGAAGATCCTCAAGGTCCATGTCCGCAACGTGCCGCTGGCGCCCAACGTCGACCTGAAGGTGCTCGCGCGCGGCACGCCGGGCTTCTCCGGCGCCGATCTGGCCAACCTCGTCAACGAATCCGCGCTCATGGCCGCGCGGCGCAACAAGCGCCTCGTCACCATGCAGGAGTTCGAGGACGCCAAGGACAAGATCATGATGGGCGCGGAGCGCCGCTCCAATGCCATGACGCAGGCCGAAAAGGAGCTGACCGCCTATCACGAGGCCGGCCATGCCATCACCGCGCTGCACGTCCCCTCGTCCGATCCGCTTCACAAGGCGACGATCATCCCGCGCGGCCGTGCGCTCGGCATGGTCATGCAGTTGCCCGAGGGCGACCGCTATTCCATGAGCTACAAGTACATGGTCTCGCGCCTCGTCATCATGATGGGCGGCCGCGTCGCCGAGGAGATCAAGTTCGGCAAGGAGAACATCACCTCCGGCGCCTCCTCCGACATCGACCAGGCGACCAAGCTCGCCCGTGCCATGGTCACCCGCTGGGGCTTCTCCGACAAGCTCGGCCAGGTCGCCTATGGCGACAACCAGGAAGAAGTCTTCCTCGGCCATTCGGTCGCGCGCCAGCAGAACGTCTCGGAGGAGACCGCGCAGATCATCGACGGCGAAGTGCGCCGTCTGATCGACGAGGCCTACAAGGAAGCCCGCCGCATCCTGACCGATCACCGCGACGAATGGCTTGCCATCGCCGAAGGCCTGCTCGAATACGAGACGCTGTCGGGCGAGGAGATCAAGCAGTTGATCAAGGGCCAGAAGCCTGCCCGCGACATGGGCGACGACACCCCGCCGACGCGCGGCTCGACCGTGCCGAAGGCCGGCGGCCGCAAGGAAGACAAGAAGGGCGGCGAGCCCGGCGGTCTGGAGCCTCAGCCGCAGGGGTGATCCCTCGGGTCACGAAATCGAAAAGGCCGGGCGCGATGCCTGGCCTTTTTCGTTTCAGTACACCCTTGGCGCCAGACCCGACTGGAACCACGTCACGAAGCTGGCGATCGAGAACACCGGCAGCCCCGTCACTACCCGGATGTCGGCCGCATAGGGCACCATGTTGGTGCATTCAAGCACGATCGCGCCGAGGTCGGGATTGTCCGCCTGAAGCGCCTTCGCCGCCGCGACATTGTCGGCCCGTGCCAAATCCACGTCGAGCGTCATCTCGTTGCCGAGGATCGCGCGCGTGAATTCACGCCCTCCCTCGGTCGAGCCGGCCGGCGTTCCCGCCGGCACACCCGCCTTTTCCAGATGCATCGGCGTCAGCGTCGAACTCGAGATCGTCAGGATGCCCGCACGCCTGCCCTTCGGCAAGAGCCGGTTCACCTGCGCCACCTGCATCAGCGACGACGTCGCGACCGGCACGCCGACTGCATCTGCCAGTTCCTCCTGGAACAGCGACAGGAACCCGCAATTGGTGGTGATCCCGTCGACCCCATCGGCGACGAGTTCGCGCGCGGCGGCGATGAAATCGTCGAGAAGGCCTTCCGCATTGCGGCGCACGACCCGGTCCGGCGAAGCGCCGCGCACGATCTTGTAGTGCACCGGAAACGGCCACGACAGCGCATTGCCCATGTCGCCGACGATGCGCGGAAACCGCGCCTCCAGCATCAGGATTCCCACCGCCGCCCCATAGATCGCCTTGCCGCCCGTCGCCTGCATATGATGTCTCCGCTTTGCGCTTCTCATGCCACGCCGGTGGAAATGTCGCCAGACGGCTTGACCCCAAGGAAGGGTTGCATCCCTATCCGCACATGGAAAAATCCTCGAGCGAACAGCCGATCGCGATCGTCGGCGCGGGCATCGTCGGCGTGTCGACGGCGATCTGGCTGCAACGCGCGGGCAACGATGTCATCCTTGTCGACCGGGCCGGCCCCGGCGAGGGCACCAGCTACGGCAATGGCGGCGTGCTGGCGTCTGCCGCCATCGTCCCGGTCACGGTGCCCGGCCTGATGAAGAAGGCCCCACGCATGCTGTTCAGCCGCGACCAGCCGCTCTTCCTCAAATGGTCCTATCTGCCGCGCCTCGCGCCCTGGCTGCGCCGCTATCTTTCCCACGCCACCGCCGACGAGGCGCGCCGCATCGCCGCCGCGCTGCACCCGATCATCGGCGACAGCCTTGCCGACCACCAGGCGCTTTCCGCCGGCACCGACGCCGCCAGATGGCTGGTCCCGTCCGACTATGTCTTTCTCTACCGCGACCGCGCGGCCTTCGCCGCAGACGCGTTCGGCTGGTCCATCCGCCGCGACCACGGTTTCGCATGGGACGAACTGGAAGGCCCCGCTTTGCGCGCCTACGACCCGGTTTTCTCGCCCGCCAACGGCTTCGCCATCCGCCTGAAGGACCATGGCCGCATTGCCGATCCGGGCCGCTACGTGAAGGACCTCGCCGCCCATGCCGAGGCCAACGGCGCGCGGATCGTCAAGGCGAACGTCGACGATTTCGTCATCGAGAACGGCCGCGTCACGGGCCTGCGCGCCGGCGGCGAGACGATCGCCTGTTCCGGAATCGTGCTGACGACCGGCGTCTGGTCGAAGGCGCTCGCCGCCAAACTTGGCGTCAACGTGCCACTCGAGAGCGAGCGCGGCTATCATCTGGAATTGTGGGAGCCGAGCGCCATGCCGCGCTCGCCGGCGATGATCGCGGCGGCGAAATTCGTCGTCACGCCGATGGAGAACCGCTTGCGCCTTGCCGGCATCGTCGAGTTCGGCGGCCTCGACGCGCCGCCCTCGCGCGCGCCCTTCGATCTCCTGATGCGCAACATCCGCGCCGCGATCCCCGATCTGACGTGGAATGACACGAAGGAATGGATGGGCCATCGCCCCGCCCCTTCGGACTCGATTCCGCTGATCGGACCGGCGCCGAAGATCGCCGGCGCATGGCTCGGTTTCGGCCATCACCATGTCGGCCTCACCGGCGGCCCGAAGACGGGCCGTTTGCTGGCGCAGCTTATTTCTGGCGGCAAGCCGAATATTGACCTTGCGCCCTACGCCCCCGCGCGCTTTGATTGAAGCTTGAAGTTTCTCGCAGGAAGAAGAGCCTGAGGGCACCAGGAGAGGGTTTGGACATGAAGAAGATTGCATCCGTTCTGGCGACGACCGCCATCGTGTCGATGACGGCAGGCGCCGCTTCCGCCGAACAGTGGGACATGCCGCTCGCCTATCCGGCGACGAACTTCCACTCCGAAAACGCGGCCGTGTTTGCCCAGTGCGTCACCGACGCCACCGGCGGCGACCTGTCGATCGTCACCCACCCGAACGGCGCGCTCTTCGCCGGCAACGACATCAAGCGCGCGGTCCAGACCGGCCAGGCGCCGATCGGCGAGCGCCTGATCTCGGCCCACGCCAACGAGAACCCGCTCTTCGGCGTCGATTCGATCCCCTTCCTCGCCACCTCCTTCGACGATTCCCACAAGCTGTGGGGCGCCGCCTCCGAGGAGATGGCCAAGGTGCTCGACGAGCAGAACCTCGTCTACCTTTACGCCGTCGCCTGGCCGCCGCAGGGTCTCTACGCCAAGAAGGAGATCAACTCGGCAGCCGACCTCCAGGGCGTCAAGTTCCGCGCCTACAATGCCGCCACCGCCCGCATCGCCGAACTCGCCGGCATGGCGCCGGTGCAGATCGAGGCGGCCGAACTTTCCCAGGCACTGGCGACCGGCGTCGTCGAGAGCTTCATCTCGTCGGGCTCGACGGGCGTCGATTCCAAGGCATGGGAAAGCCTGACCCACTTCTACGACGTCCAGGCCTGGCTGCCGCGCAACGTCGTCTTCGCCAACAAGGACGCCGTCGAGGCGCTCAGCGAGGAAGCCCGCACCGCGCTGATGAATTGCGCCGGCGAAGCCGACGCGGCCGGCAACGCCAAGGCCGAGGAGCTGACCGCCGGCTATCTGAAGACGCTCGAGGAAAACGGCATGACCGTCGCCGAACCTTCGGAAGAGCTGCGCGGCGAACTCGCCGCCTTCGGCGAAACGATGACGAACGAATGGGTCGAGAGCGCCGGCGAAGCCGGGGCCGCGATCGTCGAAGCCTACCGCGCCGAGTAAGCGCGCCTTGAACGAGGGCCCGGCGCAAAGCCGGGTCCTTCTCTTTTTCCGGCAGGACGGAGCAGGACATGAATGGCGCGGGGCGCGTGATACGCCGGTCGCTCGATGCGATCTATGACGGTGCCGGCCTCCTCGCCGCTCTATGCCTCGTCGCGATCCTGATCGTGATCATGGTGCAGGTGGGCGCGCGCTGGGCGGGCATCACCGTCCACGGGCCGGCCGAATATGCCGGCTACCTGATGGCGGCCGCGTCCTTCCTCGCCTTCGCCCACACGCTGAACCGCGGGGCCCATATCCGCGTCGGCCTCCTGATGAACCTTCTGGGCGAGCGCCGCTTCTGGGCCGAGCTCTGGTGCCTCCTGGTCGCTTCGGCGGCGAGCATTTTCCTGGCCTGGTATGCCTGCAAGGCCGTCTACTGGTCCTGGAAGCTGGGCGACATCAGCCAGGCGCAGGACGCGACGCCGCTCTGGATCGTCCAGACTCCGGTCGCCATCGGCGCGATCATCCTCGCCGTCTGCTTCGTCGACAATCTCGCAACGCTTCTTCTGACCGGCCGCGACAACATCCGCCCCGACCTCGAAGAACAGAGCCGGGCGGAATAGACCGATGGAACAGTTCTACGCGATCGGCCTCTTCCTCTTCATCCTCTTCCTGCTGCTCGGCTCCGGCGTCTGGATCGGATTGGCGCTGCTCGGCGTCGCCTATGTCGGCATGGAGATGTTCACCATGCGCCCGACCGGCGATGCGATGATGACTGTCGTCTGGCGCTCGGCCTCCTCCTGGACGCTGACGGCGCTGCCGATGTTCATCTGGATGGGCGAGATTCTCTATCGAACGCGCCTGTCGGAAGACATGTTCAAGGGCCTCGCGCCCTGGATGGCGCGGCTTCCCGGCGGGCTGATGCACACCAACATCGCCGGCTGCGCGGTCTTCGCCGCCGTCTCCGGTTCGTCCGCCGCCACGCTGACGACGGTCGGCAAGATGACCATCCCGGAACTGCGCAAGCGGCAATATCCCGAGCGCATGGTCATCGGCACGCTGGCCGGCGCCGCCACGCTCGGCCTGATGATCCCGCCCTCGCTGACGCTCATCGTCTACGGCGTCTCGATCAACGAATCGATCACCTCGCTCTTCATCGCCGGCATCATCCCCGGCCTCGTCCTCGCCGGCCTGTTCATGCTCTACGTCGTCGGCGTCTCGCAGATATCGAAGACCTACAACCCGACGCCCGAGCCGAAGATCAGCTTCATGGAAAAGGTCAGGCGCTCGCGCTTTCTCGTGCCGGTCCTGCTCCTGATCCTGCTCGTCATCGGCTCGATGTATACCGGCATCGCCACGGCCACCGAGGCCGCGGCCATCGGCGTCGTCGGCGCGCTGGTGCTCGCCGCCGCGCAGCGCTCGCTCACCTGGACCGTCTTCGTCGAAAGCCTGATGGGCGCGACACGCACCTCGGCGATGATCGCGCTGATCCTCGCCGGCGCCGCCTTCCTGACGCTCGCCATGGGCTTCACCGGCCTGCCGCGCGGCCTCGCCGCCTTCATCGGTTCGATGGAACTGACGCAGTTCCAGCTCATCATGGTGCTGATGGTGTTCTACATCATCCTTGGCTGCTTCCTCGACGGCATCTCCATCGTGGTGCTCACCATCGCCATCGTCGAGCCGATGGTGCGCGAGGCCGGCATCGACCTCATCTGGTTCGGCATTTTCATCGTTGTCGTGGTCGAGATGGCGCAGATCACGCCGCCGATCGGCTTCAACCTCTTCGTGCTGCAGGGCATGACCGGCCACACGATGAGCTACATCGCGCGCGCCGCCCTGCCGATGTTCCTGATCATGTTCCTGATGATCCTGATCCTCGTCGCCTTCCCCGAACTCGCGACTTGGCTGCCCGAGCAGGTCCGCCCGGTCCGCGGCGCGGCGCCGGCGGCGTGACGCTTCTGCGGCTCGCGGCCCGCCACGGCCGCGCCATCCTGATCGCCGGCCTCGTGGCCGGCATCGCGTTTCCCGGCCTCGCCTTCGCGATGCGCCCGTGGATCCCCGAACTCGTCGCGGCCATGCTGTTCGTCGCGGCCCTTCGCATCGGCCCCCGCGCTGCCTTCGGCGCCGCCCGCGACTTTGGTGCGGCGGTCGGCATCGCCGGGCTCTATCAGGTCGTGTTCCCGCTGGTCGCCATCATGGTCTTCATGGCCTTCGGCTGGAGCGGCGTCTTCGCCACCGCCATCATCCTGATGCTTGCCGCCTCGCCGATCTCCGGCAGCCCGAACATCACGCTGATGACCGGCAACGACCCCGCGCCGGCGCTGCGCCAACTCGTCATCGGCACGGCGCTCCTGCCGGTGACCGTCATCCCGATCTTCTGGCTGACGCCCGATCTCGGCAACCTCGCCGACGTCTTCGCTGCCGCCGCGCGGCTTCTCGCACTGATCCTCGCCGCGACCGGCCTCGGCTTCGCGATCCGCGCCACGATCGTGCGCGATCCCGCGCCCCAAACGCTCGCCGCTATCGACGGCGCGTCGGCGGTGCTGATGGGCGTCGTGGTGGTCGGGCTTATGTCGGCGGTGGGGCCCGCGATCTTCGACGATCCGGCCGCACTGGCGCTCGCGCTCGTCGTCGTCTTCGCCGCGAATTTCGGCCTTCAGTTCCTGGCCGCCACGACCCTGCGCGCAACCGGTCGCCGCCACCTCGCCGCCCCGCTCGGCATCGTCGCCGGCAACCGCAACATCGCCCTCTTCATCGCCGCCCTGCCGGCGACGGTGACCGACCCGCTGCTGCTCTTCATCGGCTGCTACCAGATCCCGATGTACCTGACGCCGATTCTGCTCGGGCGGTTTTATCGAGGTGATACGGCAACGTAGCCACCCCCCTCTGCCCTGCCGGGCATCTCTCCCTCAAGGGGGGAGATCAGTCTCGTCAGCCTGCCGCGCTTTCTTTCGAGGTTTGGACGCGACGACGAAGCGCGTGATCTCCCCCCTTGAGGGGGGGTCCGAAGGACGGGCCGAGACCCGTGGCTCGGGCCAGGGCGTCCGGCAGGACAGAGGGGGGTGCGACGGAGCACGACTTCAGCCAGCCAAGCCTTCTTGCGGAAACGTCAGCCCTGAGCCGCCACCACAATGATCTCCACCTTATACTTCGCCGCCGCCAGCTTCGCCTCGCCGGTCGCACGCGCAGGCGTGTTCGCCTTGTCGACCCAGGCATCCCACGCTTCGTTCATCTCGGCGAAATTCGCCATGTCGTCGAGCCAGATCTGCGCCGACAGGATGCGCGATTTGGACGAGCCCGACAGCGCTAAAAGCCGGTCGATCTCCTTGAGGATCGATTCCGTCTGCGCCTTCACCGTATCGCCGTCGCCGACCTGTCCGGCCAGATAGACGACGCCATTGAAGATGTTGGCCTGGCTCATGCGCGGGCCGGTCTCGTGCCGGGTGATGGTCATTGATGCTCCTTCAGGAATTCATATCTGCGAGATAGCTGTTCGCTTCCGCCGAGGCTTGGTAGCGGCTGGGGTCGATCTCCGCAACGAGAAGCGCCTCGCCGCTTTCGCCGGCCTCCGCCAGAAGCGTCCCGTCCGGCGCGACGATCACCGACAGGCCGGCATAGGCGAAGCGTTCGTCCGCCCCGCAATGGTCGACATAGGCGAGGAATACCTGGTTCTCGAAAGCGCGCACGGGCACCATCTTGCGTGCGATGAAGGCGTCGTGGTCGCTCGCTGGCAGCGCCGTCGGCACCAGCACGACGTCGACCCCGGCCTTGGCGAGCCGGCGCACGTTTTCCGGAAACTCGACGTCGTAGCAGATCAGGATGCCGAACTTCAGCCCGCCGCGCTCGAAGGTCACGGCCTCGGGCCTCGCCTGCTCGAACAGCCCGCGTTCATAAGGCCCGTAGAGATTGCATTTGCGGTAGACCGTCGGTACCGCCTCGCCATCGACGAAGACGGCGCTGTTGCGCAGCGCCTCGCCGTCGCGCTCGGAAAAACCGGCAAGGATCGCGACGCCCGTCTCCGCCGCGATCTCGGCAAGACGCGCGACCTGCGCGCCCTCGGACGTCTCGGCCTTCTCGCGCACCGCGCGCCCCGCGCCATAGCCGGTCAGCGCCAGTTCCGGCGCGATCAGGATCGATGCGCCCTTGCCCGCCGCTTCCCGCACCGCGCTCTCGATCTTCGCCAGGTTGGCAGCGACGTCGCCCGGCACGCTTTCCATCTGGTAGGCGGCGATCTTCATCAGCTTTCGTCCGACGACAGCGCGCCGAGGAGCCGCGGCAGGTCGCCGAACCGCGCGACGAGCCCGAAGATCAGCGCCGCGAGCGCGACGAAGAACACGGAGACCGACGCCATCGTCGGCGTATAGCCGTAGCGCAGCGCGTTGAAGATCTTGATCGGCAGCGTTTCCATGGTGAACCCCACGGTCATGTAGGCGACGATGTATTCGTTGAGCGACAGCACGAAGACGAACGCGAAGCCCGATACCAGATAGGGCAGGATCAGCGGCAGGACCACCGTGCGCAGCACCGTGCGGTCGCTCGCGCCCATGGTCGACGCGGCTTCGACGAGCGAGCGGTCGATGGAGGCGAAGCCGAGGGTCAGCGTCACCAGCGGCAGGGTGACGAAGAAGATGCCGTGCGAGATGATCGCCGTCCACCACTGGCCGTAGGCGCCCGCCGTCGTCCAGAAGGTCAGGAAGCCGAGCGCGGTGATGACCGGCGGCAAGACGAAGGGCGCGACGCCGAGAAGCTGGAAGACGTTCGCCCAGGGCGCGATCCGCCGCCATAGGAACCAGGCGAGCGGCAGCGCGATCAGCACCGCAAGCGTCGCGGCGAGCGTTGCCAGCAGCAGCGAATTCATCAGCGCCTGCCGCCAGCTTTCGTCTGTGAAAATCGCGGCGTACCAGGAGAGCGAGAAGCCCTCCGGCGGAAAGGTCAGGTTCTGGCGTTCATTCACCGAAACGCCCGCGACGACCACGATCGGCGCGGCAAGGAAGATCGCGACGAGAGCGAGGTAAAGACGCGTCAGGGCCGTGCTCATGCCGCCTCTCCCTTGCGCCCGACGAGCAGCGTCAGCCCGACCATTCCGAGCGACATCAGGACGAGGAACACGGCCATCGCGGCGGCGAACGGCATGTTCGACTGGTAGATCGCCTGGTCGGTGATCAGCACCGACAGCGTCCAATGCTGCGGCCGGCCGAGAATCTGCGGCAGGAGATACGCGCCGAGCGCGAAGACGAAGACCATGATCAGCGTCGCGACGATCGTGTTTCGCAGCCCCGGCACGACGACGTTGAAGAACGCGCGGAGCGGCGATGCGCCCAATGTCCGCGCCGCTTCCGTCAGCGTCGGGTCGAGCCGCACGATGGCGGGATAGAGGATCAGCACCGTATAGGGCAACGCCTGGTAGACCATCGCGGCCAGCACCGCGCCGAAGCCCGGAAACAGCGCACGTGGCTCGGCCATCAGTCCCGCCCACACGAGCAAATTGGTAATGCCGGCGGTGCGCGAAAACAGCGTCGACCACGCAAAGCCGATGATGACTTCCGAAAGCGACAGGACGGACAAAAGCGCCACCAACCAGACCACCTGCACCCGCCGGCTCGCCTTCGAGATCAGCCAGGTGAATGGGAAGCCGATGGCGACGCACACCAGGGCGACCATCACGGCCAGCATGATCGAAAAGCCGAGCACGCCGCCGAAGAAGGCGGAGAGGAACCGCTCGTAGTTGTCGAAGATGAAGGCCGGCGTATAGAACCCGCCCTGCTGGCGCTGGAAGAACGAGACGGCGACCATCGTGCCGAACGGCACGACGAAGAAGGCGACCAGCATGAACCCCGGGAAGACCAGCGGCGCATAATCCGCAACGCTCTTCGGCGCCTCGCGTCTCATGACTTCAGCACCACCGCGCTTTGCGCCGGTATCCGCACGCCGACCGTCTGCCCGGCGGCTAGGTCGGTGCGCTCGCGCGGCGTCGTCACGGCGACGATGGTCGTGCCGGAAACGTCCACGAAGGTTTCGATCGTGCCGCCGAGATCGCGCACGAAGGTCACGGTGCCGGCCAGGACGCCTTCGCCCGGTACGGTGATCTGCACGTCCTCGGGCCGCACGGAGAGCGTCGCCGTGCGCGCGCCGTCGACCATCGCCACATCCGGCAAAGCGGTGCCGAGCGCGGTGACGCGGCCGATGCTGTCGCTTTCGACAGCGAGAAGATTGGTCGAGCCGATAAAGCCGGCGACGAAACTATCGGCCGGGCGGCGATAGATTTCCACCGGTGGCGCCGCCTGCCTTATGCGGCCCTCGCCCATGACGACGACGAGGTCGGCCATGGTCATCGCCTCGCGCTGGTCGTGGGTGACGACGATGGTGGTGATGCCGAGCTGCTGCTGGAGCTGGCGTAGTTCCACCTGCATCGCCTCGCGCAGTTTGGCGTCGAGCGCCGAAAGCGGCTCGTCGAGCAGGAACAGGCGTGGCGAGATGGCGAGCGCGCGCGCGATGGCCACGCGCTGGCGCTGGCCGCCGGAAAGCTTGGCGACGGGACGCTTCGCAAAATCAGGCAGATGAATGAGCTTCAGGAGTTCATCGACCCGCGCACTCTGCTCGGCTTTCGAAGCGCCGCGAATGCGCAGCGGATACGCGATGTTATCGCCGACATTCAGATGCGGAAACAGCGCCAGCGACTGGAACACCATGCCGAAATCGCGCTTGTGCGTCGGCGTCGCGGTAATGTCCTGCCCGTCGACGACGACCTGCCCCGAACTCGGCTCCTCCAGCCCCGCGATCATGCGCAGAAGCGTGGTCTTGCCGCAGCCCGACGGGCCGAGCAGGCACACGAATGTGCCCTGCGGCACGTCGAGGCTGACATTGTCCACGGCCTTGAAGTCGCCGAACTGCTTGGTGATCGCCTTGAGCGCGAGACCCGTCATCGCCGTCCCGTCTTCCTGATGGTCCGGGCTGCAAACGCAGCCCGGAAGAGTGAAGTTCCAATACCTACGACGTCGGGCGCGTCGAGATTCGGGTCAGGGCGAGCCGAAAACGGTGGTCTTCGAGAACCGGAGCGGAGCGTACATTTGGTACGTGAGCACCGGAAGCGCAGAAGACTGCCGTTTGCAGGCCGTCCTGGCGTGAATATCGTCGCGCCCGTCAGCCGGCGATCAATTCCGTCCACTTCTGATTCAGAAAATCATCGCGCGTCTGGTAGAGGTCGTAGCGCGGGATGATCGGCTCGATGTCCGACGACACGGCGGCGAATTCCTCATCGGTCAGCGTCGTCAGTTCGCGCTTGATGGTCGGCGCGGTGCCGACCTTCTGCGACATCAGCGTCTGGGTTTCGGCGCGCGTCATGTAGTCGATGAAGACATGCGCTTCCTCGGCCTTCTGCGACGCGCGGGACAGCGCCCACGAGCCCGAATCCAGGATGCCGCCTTCCTCGGGAAAGGTCGAACGGACCGGGTTGCCGTCGGCGGCGGCAAGGCCGGTGACGTCGTGGTAATACTGGCCCATCGGGATTTCGCCCGACTTCAGCGCCTGCTCGAACTGCGCCTCGTCGCGATACCAAAGCCGAACGTTCGGCTTCACCTCGGCAAGCTTCTGGAACACCTCTTCCAGCCCCTCGTCGGTGCTGAGGTGGTCGGTGCCGCCGAAGAAGGTCTTGGCGGTGACTTCCAGCAGGAAGGAGTTGGAGACGAGCGCGAGCAGGCCGAGGCGGTCGGCATTCGCCGGGTCCCACAGCGCCTTCCACGAAGTCGGCGCCTCGGGATAGACGTCAGTGTTGGTGACGAGCGTGATGTACCACGCCACGGCGCCGATGCCGCAGACGCGCCCGTCCGGATACTTGTTGACCGAGCGCTCGAGCAGGTTGTCGGCATTCGAGATCTTGGCGAGGTCGAGCGGCTGCCACAGTTCGCTCGCCTGGCCCTTCAGCATGGCAACCTGCGCCATCATCGACAGATCGGCCGGCGCCTGGTTGGCGCGCGCGGCCTGCTCGAGCTGGACGAGCCACGCCTCGCCGGTCGGCTCCGCGATGGATTCGACCGCGATGCCCGTTTCCTCGGTGAAGGCCGGGAAGATGTGCTCGTCGAACGAATCCTTGAAATAGCCGCCATAGACGCCGACCTTGATCGAGCGATCCTGCGCCCGAAGGATCGAGGGCATGGCCAGCATGCCGGCGGTCATCGCCGTGCCGGCGAGAACCGTGCGCCGGCTCATATTGGTGGTCAGAAACTTCTTCATCGTCGTTCCTCTCATGTGGCCTTTGCGGCCGTTCCCTTGTTCCCAATCAGCCCGGGTATTCAGGCTTGTGCGAGGCGAAAACGTCTGGTTTCGAGAACCGGAGCGGAGCGTACTTTCGTACGTGAGCACCGGAAGCGCAGAAAGCAGGCGTTTGCAGACCGCTCAGGCCCGAATGATGGATGGACTGAACACCATCAGGCTCAATATTTCAAACAGCACCTGCGCTCCCGCATGGGCAGTGTTGGTCGTGGAATCGTATTGCGGCGCGACCTCGACCACGTCGCCGCCGACGAGATCTACGCCCTTCAGGCCGCGCAGCAGTTCCAGCACCTCGCGCGTCGTCAGCCCGCCCACTTCCGGCGTGCCCGTTCCGGGCGCGAAGGAGGGGTCGAGGCTGTCGATGTCGAAGGAAAGGTAGGTCGGCCCGTCGCCGACGATCGAATGCGCCTTTTCGATGATCGCGGGGATGCCGAGCCGGTCGACCTCCTCGGCATGGATCACCGTCATCCCGCTCTCATAGGAGAACTCCCAAAGATATTCGGCCGAACCGCGAATGCCGATCTGGATCGTCCGCGTCGGATCGAGCACGCCGTCGAGCACAGCATTGCGGAACGGCCCGCCATGGTGGAACTTCGTCTGGTCGAACGATCCGCTCGTGTCGCAATGCGCGTCGATATGGATCAGCCCGACGGGCCGGTCGCGGCCGATCGCCTTCAGGATCGGATGGGTGATCGAATGGTCGCCGCCGACGCCGAGCGGCACGACGCCGGCATCGACCATCCGCGTCACATGCGCCTCGATGTCGTCATGGCTCTGTTCGAGCCGGTAGCGGCTGGCGAACGGCACGTCGCCGATGTCGGCCACGCGCAACTCCTGCACCGGTGCACATTCGAGCACGTGATTGTAAGGGCCGATCCGTTCGATCGTGCGCAGCGCGCGCGGCCCGAAACGCGAGCCGTTGCGGTTGGTGACGCCGAGATCCATCGGCACGCCATAAATGCCGACCTGCAGATCGCCGAAATCGGGCGCGGCGGGATCGATCGCGCGGTGCGGCGCGGTCAGGAAGGTCGGCATGCCGGCATAGGGCGCAAGCCGCGTGCCGGATTTGGAGAAGATCTTCTCGGCCACCTTGCGAAAGCGCGGGTCGGCGATATCGCCGCCGGTGCCGTCCGCGAACTTGTCGCGCAAGGCTTCGAGTTTCGCCTGGTCCCAACCCATTGCCTGCTCCCTGGTCGCTATTGCTGTGCGCTCATTGTTTTGGCAGGGTCGAATTGTTGAGCCAGTGCCATTGAAAATGCAATTGATATTGTTGTAGCTCTTGCTGTGAGCTTTCTTCACATCGGAAATCGACGCTTGGCACCCCGCCTGCCCCCGCTCAACCCCTTGCGCGCCTTCGAGGCGGCGGCCCGCCACGGCTCGCTGACCAAGGCTGCGGCGGAGCTTTCGGTCACGCATGGCGCGGTCAGCCACCAGATCAGGGCGCTGGAATCCGCGCTCGACGTGCAGCTTTTCGAGCGCGGCGGCCAGCGGCTGAAGCTCACCGCCCATGGCGCCGAGCTCCTCCCCTCTGTCTCCACGGCCTTCGCCGAGATCGCCGGCGCGACCGCGCGGCTGACGCGTCCGTCGAGCGCCGGCGCGCTGTCGGTCGCCTGCGTCCCCGCGCTTCTTTCCTTCTGGCTGTTGCCGCGCCTGTCCTCCTTCACCGCGCGTTTCCCGGACATCCGCCTCACCCTCGATGCGGCCAACGACCCGGACCTGATCCATTCCGCCGGCATCGACATCTGCGTCCTTTACGGCGACGGCAACTGGACCGACTGCTGGTCGCGGCGGCTGACCGGGCTCGACCTCTTCCCCGTCGTCTCGCCTTCGCTCATCAACAACCGGCCGATCCGCACCATCCGCGACATGAAGGAGCACATATTGCTCCACGCCGATGACGGGCGCGAATGGCACACCTGGCTCTCCGCCGCCGACGCGCTCGATTTGAAGCGCAATGCGCAGCACCACATGTGCGACGCGCGCCTTGCCATCGAGGCCGCGATCCACGGCTACGGCGTGGCGCTCGGCGACACGGTGACGGCGAGCCGCTTCCTCGCCTCCGGCCAGCTCGTCGCGCCGTTCAACCTCGCCGTGCCGGCGGTCGACGCCTTCCACGTCGCCTGCCGTTCGGATCTGCGCTCCGCACCGGTGGTGCAGGTGTTCATCGACTGGCTGACGAGCGAATTTGCCGATATGAACGCGCGCGCCGAGCCGCAGACGACCGCCCGCCGCGCCATTCGTCGTTCCACCCCCGCCCAGCGCAAGGCACCGGCGCGAAAAGCCGCCAAGTCCCGCAAGTCCTGAGACCCGACCCCACATGATGAGACCGCGCCTCAATCCGCTGATCGCCAGCCTGTCCGCCCCGCCGATCCCCGCCGTCCAAGCCTGGGGCCGTGCCTATGACGGCCGCCTCGGCCCGCTGGTCGACCTGTCCCAGGCCGTGCCCGGCTACCCGCCCGAGTCGCGCATGCTGGGCTGGCTCGCGCAGGCCGCCGGCTCCGTCGCCGCCTGCGGCTACGGCCCGATCGAGGGCGAGGACGAATTGCGCGCAAGCTACGCCGCCCATCAGGCCGAGCTCTACGGCGCGCCGATCGCCACCGAGAATATCCATATCACCTCGGGCTGCAATCAGGCCTTCGTCACCGCCGCCATGGCGGTCGCCGGCGTTGGCGATGCGATCCTGATGACCAACCCCTGCTACTTCAATCACGAGACGACGCTGGAAATGCTCGGCATCGCGCCGCGCTATGTCCGCTGCCACGCCGAAGACGGTTTCCTGCCGAGGCTCCAGGACGTCGCCGCCGCGATCACGCCGGACATCCGCGCGCTCGCCATCGTCACGCCGAACAATCCCACCGGCGCCATCTATCCGCCGGCCCTCCTCGCCGACCTCCTGGCACTCTGCCGCGACCGTGGCATCTGGCTCATACTTGACGAGACCTATCGCGACTTCCTGCCGCTCGGCGCCGCCCGCCCGCACGATCTCTTCTCCGAGCCGCTGTGGCAGGACAATCTGATCGGGCTCTACTCCTTCTCCAAATCCTTCTGCATCCCCGGCCACCGCCTCGGCGCCGTCACCGCCTCGCCGCAGATGGTCGATGCCATCGCCAGGATCATGGACAACGTGCAGATCTGCGCCCCGCGCGCGCCGCAGATCGCGGTCGCCGCGGCCATCGCGCCGCTCGCCGCCTGGCGCGAGGACAACCGCGCCGAAATCGCCCGCCGCGCCGATGCGCTGCGCGCGGCGCTCGACGGCGTCAACGGCTGGACGCTCGACGCGATCGGCGCCTATTTCGCCTTCCTGCGCCACCCCTTCGACGGAAAGAGCTCGGTCGAAATCTCCGAACGCCTCGCCCGCGAAGCCGGCATCGTCACCATCCCCGGCGCCTTCTTCGGACCCGGCAACGACCGGCATTTGCGCGTGGCGTTCGCGAATGCCACGGCGGAGGTTTTGGGGACGCTGCCGGAGCGGTTGCGGGCGATAGCCTGAAGCGTTGACGCTCCACGTTGCCCCCCTCTGGCCTGCCGGCCATCTCCCCCGCAGGTGGGGAGATTACTCGCGTCATCGCCGAGCGTGATCTCCCCCCTCGCGGGGGAGATGTCCGGCAGGACAGAGGGGGGCGCGACAAAGCGCAACCTACGCGAAAAGCCCCCGATCTCTCTCCACCGCCTGCGCAATAAACCCCGCCACGGCCTGTATCCGCCGCACCGGCCGCACCGATTCGTGATAGACCAGCCAATACGCCCGCCGGATCGGCTTGATCGCCTCCACCAGCACCAGTTCCGGGTGCCGGCGCGCGATGAACGAGTGCAAAATCCCCACCCCCGCGCCGGACCGCACCGCCTCCACCTGCCCCAGCGCCGACGACACCGAGAACCGCGCCTCCCATTGCGGATGGAACTGGCGCGCATAGTCGAGCGACGGGCTGACGATCAGGTCCGGCACATAGCCGATCAGCCGGTGCTTCAGCAGGTCGTCGGTCGATTGAGGCAGGCCGTGCGCCTCCACGTAGTCACGCGAGGCGTAGATGGCCAGCGTGTAGTCGACGAGCTTGGCCGCCACCAGCCGGCCCTCCGTCGGACGGTCGACGGTGATCGCGATGTCGGCCTCGTGCCGCGACAGCGAGAACGAGCGCGGCACCGGCACGAGCTGGAGGTCGAGATCGGCATGAAGCGCTGAGAATTCCGGCAGCCGCCCGGCCAGATAGGCGACGCCGAACCCGTCCGGCGCACCGATGCGCACCGTACCCGAAAGCGTCGCCCCCTCACCCGCGACTTCCGAGCGCGCGGCGATCATGTCCGCCTCCATGCGCTCGGCCACCTGCAAAAAGCGCTCGCCCTCCGGCGTCAGTTCGCAGCCCGTCGTCAGGCGGTTGAGAAGCTTCGCTCCGAGCGCGGATTCGAGCGCCACCATGCGCCGCGAAACGGTCGCGTGATTGAGCCCGAGCCGTTTGCCCGCACCCAGGATCTGCCCCGAGCGCGCGACCGCCAGAAACACGCGCATGTCGTCCCAGTTCATGGAAATCTCCTCCCGGCCTTCCCTTACCGCGTTGCACCATTTGGCGCACCTTCTTTCTCGCGCATCGATCCTTGCACAGCGGCTTGCGCCCGCTTGGCGTTGCATTGCCGCCGCCATGCGCAGAAGATGCCGCCAAACCGATAAGCTTAGGGAGATCCTCATGATCGAGGTCGGACATTTCATCGGCGGCAAGCGCGTCGCCGGCAAGAGCGGTCGCACCGCCGACATCATGCAGCCGATGGACGGCTCGGTGCGCGGCAAGGTCGCGCTCGCCTCGCGCGAGGAACTGCGCGAAGCCGTCGAGAACGCGAAGCAGGCGCAGATCGGCTGGGCCGCGACCAATCCGCAGCGCCGCGTGCGCGTCCTGATGAAGTTCCTCGAACTCGTGCAGAACGAGTATGACGAACTCGCCGAAATGCTCGCCCGCGAGCACGGCAAGACCATTCCCGACGCCAAGGGCGACATCCAGCGCGGCCTCGAAGTGATCGAAGTCTGCATCGGCGCTCCGCACATGATGAAGGGCGAATACACCGACGGCGCCGGCCCCGGCATCGACGTCTATTCGCTGCGCCAGCCGCTCGGCGTCGTCGCCGGCATCACGCCGTTCAACTTCCCGGCCATGATCCCGCTGTGGAAGATCGGCCCGGCCATCTCCGCCGGCAACGCCTTCATCCTGAAGCCGTCGGAGCGCGATCCGTCCGTGCCGATGCGCATCGCCGAACTTTTTATCGAGGCGGGCCTTCCGGCCGGCGTCCTCAACGTCGTCAATGGCGGCAAGGAAGTCGTCGACGGCATTCTCGACGATCCGGACATCAAGGCCGTGGGCTTCGTCGGCTCGACGCCGATCGCGCAGTACATCTATTCGCGCGCCACCGCCAACGGCAAGCGCGCCCAGTGCTTCGGCGGCGCCAAGAACCACATGATCATCATGCCCGACGCCGACATGGACCAGACGGTCGACGCCCTGATCGGCGCCGGCTACGGCTCGGCCGGCGAGCGCTGCATGGCGATCTCGGTCGCCGTCCCCGTCGGCAAGGAAACCGCCGACCGTCTCGTCGAAAAGCTGATCCCGCGCGTCGAAGCGCTCAAGATCGGCTCCTCGCTCGACGCCTCGGCCGATTTCGGCCCGGTCGTCACGGCCGAGGCCCTTGCCCGCATCAAGACCTATGTCGACGGCGGCGTGAAGGAAGGCGCCAAGCTCGTCGTCGACGGCCGCGACTTCAAGATGCAGGGCTATGAGAACGGCTACTACATGGCCGGCTGCCTGTTCGACAACGTCACGCCGGACATGAAGATCTACAAGGAAGAGATCTTCGGCCCGGTCCTCTCGGTCGTGCGCGCCAACAACTACGAGGAAGCGCTGCGCCTGCCCAACGAGCACGAATACGGCAACGGCGTCTCGATCTTCACCCGCGACGGCGACGCCGCCCGCGACTTCGCCGCCCGCGTCCAGGTTGGCATGGTCGGCGTCAACGTGCCGATCCCGGTGCCGATCGCGTATTACACTTTCGGCGGCTGGAAGGCCTCCGGCTTCGGCGACCTCAACCAGCACGGCCCCGACGCCTTCCGCTTCTACACCAAGACCAAGACCGTCACCTCCCGCTGGCCCTCGGGCATCAAGGACGGCGCGGAATTCGTCATCCCGACGATGAACTAAAGCGACGCCCTTTCCTCTCCCCCGGGCAGGGGGAGAGGTGGCCCGCAGGGCCGGAGTGGGGGTGCTTCCTTTGATAGAAAAGCGGGCGTTCTCCGGAGCGCCCGTTTTTCATAGGCCTCGCCCACATTACCCAACGTCACACAACCGTGATGGAACGGATGACTGGCCCAAACCCTTGTTCCCCCGACGCCGCCGAGGGTGGCAAAGTTTTCCGGGTCGGGCAGGGCATTTTTGTAGATCGTCTTCCCCGCTGACCGAACGCCAGGAGGTGCTTCCAATGGCACGCACAGCTCTTATCGTCTCAGCGGCGGCAGCAGCAATGGTCTTGACCGCCCTTCCCTTCGCCTCGGCCACGAGCCCCAATGCGGACCTCGCCGCCGTGCAGCCGGAGGCTCCGGCCGTCGAAACGCCGGCGATGAACGCCAACATGCTGTCGATGAACATGTGCTCCGAGCGCTCGAACATCGTTTCCGAGCTCGAGCAGAACTTCAAGGAAAGCGCGACGGCGGTCGGCATGGTCGACAACAACGCGGTCGTCGAGGTCTTCGTCTCCGACAGCGGCTCGTGGACCATCCTCGCCACCGGCACGGACGGCCAGAGCTGCATCATCTCGGCCGGCGAAGGCTGGGAATCGACGCAGATGGTTCGCGGCGCGGACGCCTGATCCAACGCAACGCAGGCAACAAAAAAGCCGGGCAATGCCCGGCTTTTTCACGTTCTGTCGAAAGGCTCAGCCTTCCTTGGGCGTCAGCACCTGGCGGCCGCGATACATGCCCGTCTTCAGGTCGATGTGGTGCGGGCGGCGCATTTCGCCGGAATTCTTGTCTTCGGTGAAGGTCGGGGACTTCAGCGCATCGGCCGAGCGGCGCATGCCGCGCTTCGAAGGCGAAGTTTTCCTTTTAGGTACAGCCATTTGTCCTGCTCCGGATATCGGTCAATGGCCTGCGCCGCCCTTGGGTCAAGGGCCTGCAACTGGCCGAATTCTGCGAAAGGTTGCGGTGCCTATACACGGCCGGTGGTCGGTTGACCAGACTCGGCCTCGAATTTTTTCACCCGATCACCGCAGGCAGGAAACATAGGCTCCCGCCTGATTGGCGCGCGCCTCGATCGTTCCCGCCAGCCGGGAAAGACCCTGGCCCGGATTGGCCGGGTCGCGGTTCAGCGGATTGGGCAGCGTGACGGCGAGAAGCGCCGCCTGCCGCGAACTCAGATCCCGCGCGGCGCGGCCGAAATGATGCTGCGCGGCAGCTTCCACGCCGTAGATGTTCGGCCCCCATTCGGCGATGTTGAGATAGATCTCCATGATCCGCCGCTTCGGCAGCACCGCATCGAGATAGAGCGACAGCGGCACTTCGATGCCTTTGCGGATCACCGAGCGGCCATGCCACAGGAAGAGGTTCTTCGCCGTCTGCATGGTGATGGTGGAAGCGCCGCGTGTGCGCTCGCCCGACATCGCATCCTCGATGACGGCGTTGAGCGCCGGCCAGTCGACGCCCTCATGCGCGCAGAACTGCCCGTCCTCCGACATCATCACCGAATGGACGATGGCCGTTCCCATGTCGTCGATCGGCACCCAGCGCCGGTCGTAGCCCTGAAGGGTCACGACGTCGCGGATCATCAAGGTGGAGGGCGCCGGCACGGCCGGCAGGCGGTAGAGCAGCGTCAGGACGAGCGGCAGCACCGCCAGCACGACGAGCGCGACCAGCGCCCGCCCGACCCAGCGCCAGCCCGAGCGGCGCTTGCGGCGCGGCCTCAGGAGCGCCAAGGCTTCACGCCTTTCGGTCCTGCGCGGTTCGACCTCGATTGCAGGCTCGTCCACCCGTCTCTTCCATGTTCCGACACGCCCACCCGTCTAGCGGGTCAGGCCTTCCCGCGCAATTGCATCGCCGATATCGCTTGACCGGAAAGCCGGCAAAGGCGATTGCCTGACGCATGCACGACCAAGGCCCGATCGACTTCGAAACCCTCCTCGCCGGCGCCGCCCTGCGCGTCGAAGCGATGCTCGACGCGCTTCTCGCCGCCCGGCCGCTTCCCGGCGAGATCGACCGGCCTGAGCGCCTCCTCGCCGCCATGCGCCACGGCGTCCTCAATGGCGGCAAGCGGTTGCGGCCGTTCCTCGTCCTCGAAAGCGCAGCCCTTTTCGGGGCCGACGGCGAGGCGATCCTGCGCGTCGCCGCCGCGCTCGAATGCGTCCATTCCTATTCGCTCGTCCACGACGATCTGCCGGCGATGGACGACGACGATCTGCGCCGCGGTCAGCCGACCGTCCACAAGGCCTTCGACGAAGCCGCCGCGATCCTCGCCGGCGACGCGCTCCTGACACTCTCCTTCGACATCCTCGCCGACCCGGCGACGGAGCTGGACGCAAGGGCGAAGGTCGCCTTGGTCGGCAAGCTCGCGCGCGCGGCGGGCATCGGCGGCATGGTAGGCGGGCAGGCGCTCGATCTCGCCGCCGAGCGCGACGCGCCGGACGAGGCCGGCATCATCCGCCTGCAGGCGATGAAGACCGGCGCCCTGATCCGCTTCGCCTGCGAGGCCGGCGCGATCGCTGCTGGCGCGCCGCAGGGCGACATCGAGCGGCTGGCCGAATTCGGCTCCGCCATCGGCCTCGCCTTCCAGCTTGCCGACGACCTTCTCGACCACACCTCGACGCCCGAAGTGATGGGCAAGGCGACCGGCAAGGACGCCGCCGCAGGCAAGGGCACGCTCGTCGCGCTCCACGGCGAAGCCTGGGCCCGCCGGCAACTGGGCGGGCTGGTTGCCCAGGCCTGCGACCTCGTCGCGCCCTATGGCGACCGCGCCGCGATCCTGATGGCGACGGCGCGGTTTGTGGCGGAGCGGCAGCGCTGAACCTTTCCGTTCTGCTGGTTGGACCGTCGAGGCATGGACCCCTGTGCCCCCCCGTGACGAGCACGGGGGCAGGCGAGCACAGGGGTGACGGCATCGGTGTTTGCGCCAGATGGAAATCGGTAAGGTTGGCGGCAACATCTTTGCAGTCCGTCATTCCTGTGCTTGCCTGCCCCCGTGCTCGTCACGGGGGTCACAGGAATCCCGGCCTCGCCATCGCCACCCACTCAACGCCACCGAAAACCACCACCGTCTCTCACCTGTTCTTCAACACCACGCACGAACCGCCCGAGCCGCGCAGCGCAGAGCATATCCGATCGGCCTCGCCGCGCGTTTCCGCGCCGATCCGCACCGCGTAGATGCCGGCGCGCGAGCGGCCGTTGCGCATGCGGCTGACGACGGGCTCATGGCCCGACAGGACGCCCGAATGCTGCTGGCGCAGGCGCTGCCACTGCCGCAGCGCCGCGTCGCGGCGGAAATTGCCGGCGACCTGGATGCCCCAGGGCAGGACCGGCACGCTCGCCATCGCCACCATCGACGCGCCGGACACCGGCAGTTCGCGGCAGGCTTCGCCGAAGGGCTTCTTCTCGTCGAGCGGCTGCACCTCGACCGCCTTCCGGACGCCGATGAAAGCGTCGGCCGGCGCGCCCATGATGTCGAGCACGTAATTCTCGGTCTCCAGCGGCAGGAAGCCGCCCGAGGCGAGCCAGCGCGACACGCGCCCCTCGCCCGAATTGTAGGCGGCGGCGGCAAGGCCCAGATTACCGTACTTGGCGGTGAGTTCGGCGAGATAATCGGCCGAGGCGGCGAGCGCCTGATGCAGGTCGAAACTGTCGGCGAGCCCGCGCAGCGCCGCCGTGCCGGGCATGAACTGCGCGATGCCCTCCGCGCCGACCGGGCTGACCGCGTTCGGATTGAAACGGCTTTCCTTCCAGATCAGCCGCGCGAAATACTGCTCCGGCAGGCCGTTGAGCCCGGCATGTTCCTCGATCAGGTCGCAGACGAGCCCGATCGTCGGCGCGGCCTTTTCCGCGGTGTGCGAAGGCGACGCGCAAAGCGCGATGGCGAGGGCTGCAAGAAGCGCCCGCGCCCGCATGGTCAGGCGCCCGCGCCGCGCCCGAAGCGCTTTTCGATATAGTCCGCGACCATCACCTGGAAGTCCGCCGCGATCTCCGGCCCGCGCAGCGTCGCCGCCTTGGCGCCGTCGATGAAGACCGGCGCGGCCGGCGTCTCGCCGGTGCCGGGCAGCGAGATGCCGATATCGGCGTGCTTGGATTCGCCCGGCCCGTTGACGATGCAGCCCATCACCGCGACCTTCAGGTTTTCGACGCCCGGATATCTCTCGCGCCACAAAGGCATGTTGCGGCGAAGGTCGCCTTCGATGGTCTGCGCGAGTTCCTGGAAGACGGTCGAGGTCGTACGCCCGCAGCCGGGGCACGCCGCGACCACCGGCAGGAACTGGCGAAAGCCCATGGTCTGCAGGAGTTCCTGCGCCACCTGCACCTCGCGCGTGCGGTCGCCGCCGGGCTCGGGCGTCAGCGAGATGCGGATCGTGTCGCCGATCCCCTGCTGCAAGAGGATGCCCATTGCCGCCGACGAGGCGACGATGCCCTTGGAGCCCATGCCGGCTTCGGTGAGGCCGAGATGCAGCGCATGGTTCGAGCGCTTCGCCAGCTCGACATAGACCGCGATCAGATCCTGCACCTGACTGACTTTGGCCGACAGGATGATCCGTTCCCGCGCGAGCCCGATCTCCTCAGCGAGTTCCGCCGACAGGATCGCCGACTGCACGATCGCCTCGCGCGTCACCTCCTGCGCGGTCATCGGAAAACCCTTGGCCTGGTTGTCGTCCATCAGGCGGGTCAGGAGTTCCTGGTCGAGCGAGCCCCAGTTGACGCCGATGCGCACCGGCTTGTCGTGCCGGATCGCCGTCTCGACGATGGCGGCGAACTGCCGGTCCTTCTTGTCCTTGAAGCCGACATTTCCCGGATTGATCCGGTACTTCGCCAGCGCCTCGGCGCAGGCCGGATGATCGGCGAGAAGCTTGTGGCCGATATAGTGAAAGTCGCCGACCAGCGGCACGTCGAGGCCGAGCCGCTCCAGCCGCTCGCGGATCTTCGGCACGGCGGCCGCGCTCTCGTCGCGGTCGACGGTGATGCGCACGATCTCGGAGCCCGCGCGATTAAGCGCCGCCACCTGCGCGACCGTCGCGTCGATGTCGGCCGTGTCGGTGTTCGTCATGGACTGGACGACGACCGGCGCCGCGCCGCCGACGAGAACGCCGCCCACCGGCACCGGAACCGAGAGCCGGCGCGTCAGCGGACGGTCGAGAAACTGAACATGCGGATTCACTGTGGGCCTGCCTCGTCTCGCGCCGCCTCGTCTCCTTACCGAATTAAACCTGCCGTCGGGCCGGAGCAAGGCGGGGCGCGTCCATATTGTGCTGCGCTGCAATATATGTTCGATGGCGACGAGCACAACAAAACGGGATGACGAGCCAATGACGGCGCAAAGAACGGCAATCGTGACGGGATCGACTTCGGGGATCGGCCTTGCCATCGCCCGGCGGCTGGGCGCGGCGGGATTCAACCTCGTCCTCAACTCCTACACCGACACCGCCGAAGACCACGCGCTCTCCGAAAGCCTCGCCGCCGAGTTCGGCGTCGAGGCGCTTTACGTCTCGGCCGACATGTCGAAGGGCGAGGCCGCCCGCAGGCTTGTCGCGACTTCCGCCGAAAAATTCGGCGCCGTCCATGTCCTCGTCAACAATGCCGGCATCCAGCACGTCGCGCCGATCGAAAGCTTCCCGATTGCCGAGTGGGACCGCATCATCGCGATCAATTTGACCTCTGCCTTCCACACGACGGCCGAGGCGCTGCCGATCATGCGCAAGGCCGGCTTCGGGCGCATCGTCAACATCGCGTCGGCTCACGGCCTGCGCGCCTCGGTCAACAAGTCGGCCTATGTCGCCGCCAAGCACGGCATCGTCGGCCTGTCGAAGACGACGGCGCTGGAAACCGCCGGCCAGGGCATCACCTGCAACGCCGTCTGCCCCGGCTTCGTCCTGACGCCGCTGGTCGAAACCCAGATCCAGGATCTGATGGCAGAAAAGAACCTCGACCGCGACACCGTCGTCGCCGAGCACGTCCTGCGCAAGCAGCCGTCCAGGGAATTCGCCACCGTCGACCAGATCGCCGGCACGGTCGCGTTCCTGTGCACCGACGACGCCGCCCAGATCACCGGCACGACGATCTCCGTCGATGGCGGCTGGACGGCACAGTAAGCCCCGTGCGCCGGCGGCTCCTCAATGCACCGCCGGCTTCACCACCATCCACACCGCCATGCCCACCATCATCAGATTCTCCGTCAGCGACACGAACCCCAGGGGCACGTTCGATCCGCCGCCGACGCAGGCGCATTTGAGCTCGCGCCGGTCGATGTAGACCGCCTTGAACACCGACACAGCGCCGATCGTGCCGATGACGAGCGCGAGCGGGACCGAAAGCCACATCAGCGCCCCCGCAACCATCAGGAGGCCCGCCAGCGTTTCGGCGTAGGGGTAGATATAGCCGTAGGGCACCCACCGCATGGCGAGGAGGTCGTAGTTGAGGAACATGGTCGAGAAGCCCTCGACGTCGCGCAGCTTCTGCAGGCCGAGCAGCACCATCGCCACCGCGATGAACCATTCGATCGTGCGCACCGGCTCGATCGTGCCCGACATCGCCCAGTTCATCGCCGCCGCAAGCGCCAGCGCGACGCCGAAAATGGCGATGACCGGCTTGTAGGTCGTCTCGCCCTCCTTCAGAACCGGCTTGCCGAAATGGGCGCGCAGGTCGTCATAGCCGCCGATGCGCGCCTCGCCGATGAAGGTCTGCGGCGTGGTCTTCACGCGATGGGCCTGCTTGAACGCATCGGTCTCCTCGCGGGTCTTGAGATGATGATCCTCGACCGTGAAACCCTGGCGCTCCAGAAGCGCCTTCGACTTCAGGCCGTAGGGGCAGGTGTGGCCGGGCATGACCATGCGATAGAGCACGGCCTTCTTCTGATGGATTGCGGCATGCGTGGACATGGTTTGCGTCCCCTTTCTCGTCTGCCGTCGCCGGCACGAAACCTCATGATGAGGACGAGATAGGGCCTCCAGTCACGGGAAGGTCAAGGGCGGGTCAGCCGGCGCGCATCGCGGCCAGAAGAATGGCGACGTAGCCGTCGCGCAGGCGCAATTGCTCGTCCAGCGGCGGGATGCGCAGCTTCATGCCGTCGATCGCGTCGAGCAGCATGTCGGCGTAGATGCGCGGCGGCAACGGCGTCGGCCCGCCGGCCGCGATCGCCGTCTCGACGAGCTCGATCATGCGCCCGCGCCCGGTCGCGACCACTTCGGCGGCAAGGCTGGTCTTCATGTCAAGAATTTCCGCGCCGTGCGGCGACGCCTCGACCTCGCCGACGAGATCCATCACGCAGGTCAAAGCGCTGCCGAGCTTTGCCGGCAGATCGCCCGGTCCGGCGAACACCGCCTCCGCATTCGAGACGCAATATTGCATGAAGGCCGTCGCCAGCGCCCGGTAGATGTCCGTCTTGTTGCGGAACTGGAGGTAGAGCGCCGGCCGGGAGATTTCCGCCGACTTGGCGATGTCGTCCATCGTCGTGCGCTGGTAGCCATAGGCGAGGAAGCAGCCCATCGCCCCGTCGAGGATGCGCGCGCGACGCTCATCCTCGCAATTGGCGAACAGCATGTCGGAAAGAGCCTGTGTCATTCCGTCCTGTTTGACAAAATAACAGAATTTGTCAATATGTCCTTGGCGCAAGATGGCGCCGAGGGGTGAGAAGGCTGACGCGATGCGGCTGACCGTCAACGGAAAAGCGATCCAGATCGATGCCGAGCCGCAGATGCCGCTCCTGTGGGCGCTGCGCGATCTCGCCGGCATTATGGGCCCGAAATTCGGCTGCGGCATCGCCGCCTGCGGCGCCTGCACCGTGCTGGTCGACGGCGCGCCGGTGCGCTCCTGCGTCATGCCCGTCAGTCAGGCGACCGGCGCCATCATCACCATCGAAGGCATCGGCACGCCCGAGGCGCTCCACCCGGTGCAGCAGGCCTGGATCGACGAGCAGGTCTCGCAATGCGGCTACTGCCAGGCCGGCCAGATCATGACCGCCGTCGCGCTCTTGGAGGCCAATCCGTCCCCCACGGACGAGGACATCGACAACGCCTTCGGCGGCAATCTGTGCCGCTGCGGCACCTATCCGCGCATCCGCGCGGCTGTGAAGCGCGCCGCCGGCGGGCCGGCGGGGGCCTGACGCCATGTCGCGGCTCGGCACCATCACACGGCGCACCTTCCTCGTCGGCGCGGTCGCGGTCGCGGGCGGCGTCGCCTTCGGCACCTGGTATGTCCGCCGCCCCTACGCCAACCCGCTTCTCGACGGGCTGAGTGAGGACGAGGTCGCCTTCAATCCCTTCGTCAAGATCGGCACCGACGAGACGATCACAATCATCGCGCCCCGCGCCGAGATGGGTCAGGGCATCGCCACGACGCTCGCCGCCTTCGTCGCCGAAGAACTGGACGTGCGGCTCGACCAGGTGAAGGTCGAGCACGGCCCCGCCTCGCCGGCCTATTACAATGCGGCGATGATGGAAGAGGCCGGCCCCTTCCCCTTCTTCGACGAAAGCCTGATGGCCGAGGTCACGCGCCGCAGCTTCGGCACCGTCGCCAAGGTGCTCGGCCTGCAGGCGACGGGCGGGTCGTCCTCCACCCGCGACGGTTTTGTCCGCATGCGCCAGGCCGGCGCCGCCGCCCGCATCATGCTGACCGAGGCCGCCGCCCGCCGGCTCGACGTTCCGGCCGCGGAACTCACCACCGCCGATGGCGAAGTGATCCACGAATCCTCCGGCCAGCGCCTGACCTATGGCGCGCTGGCGCTCGATGCTGCCGCGATCGAGCCGCCCTCGGACATCCCGCTGCGCGAGCGCGCCGAGTGGAAGCTTCTCGGCCAGTCGCAGCCGCGCGTCGACATGCTCGCCAAGGCGACCGGCGCCCCGGTCTTCGGCGTAGATATCACCGCGCCGGACATGCTGTTCGGCACGGTGAAGATGAGCCCGGTCTTCTGGCGCGAGCCGGCGAATGCGGACCTTTCGAAGGCCGAAGTCGTGCCGGGCGTCATCCGCATCGTGCCCATATCCTCGACCTACGGCCACGGCTTTGGTATCCTCGCCACCAACACCTGGGCCGCCTTCCGCGCCGCCGGCCTGATCGAGGCGGATTGGGGCACGCCGGACTATCCGGCCGACAGCGCCGCGATCGACGCACGTCTGACGCAAGCGCTGGCCGACCCGGCCTCCGGCTCGTCCATGCGCGACGACGGTGACGTGGAGACGCTTTTCGCCGACGCCCCGCGCGAGCGCTTCGTCGAGGCCGAATACGCCGTGCCGCTGCTTGCCCATGCCTGCATGGAGCCGATGAACGCGACCGCGAAGCTCGCCGACGGCAAGCTCACGATCTGGGCGCCGAACCAGGTGCCGACGCTGACGGCGCAGCTTTGCGCCTCCGCGCTCGGCATGGAGACGACGGACGTCACAGTCCACACGACGCAGATGGGCGGCGGCTTCGGCCGGCGCGAGGTCGATTTCTCGATCTATGCGGCACTACTGGCCGATGCGGCCGGCGGGCGACCGGTCAAGGTGACGTGGACGCGCGAGGAGGACATCGCCCGCGACGTCTTCCGCCCCGCCGCCAAGGGCCGCTTCCGCGCGCGGCTCGATGACACCGGCCTGCCGGTCGCGCTCGACATGACCATTGCCGCGCCCTCCATTCTCGGCAGCGTCATGCGCCGCACGTTCCCGTCGATCTCGCCGGTCGGCCCCGACGCGACGATCACGCAGGGCGCGCACGACCAGCCCTATTCGATCGCGAACTATCGCGTGCGCGGCATCAAGACCGATCTCGGCGTGCCGGTCGGTTTCTGGCGCTCGGTCGGCATGTCGTTCAACACCTATTTCCACGAAGGCTTCCTCGACGAAATCGCGGTCGCGGGCGGCATGGACCCGGTCGACCTGCGCCGCCGATTGGTCGCCGACTATCCCGCCGCGCTCGGCGTCGTCGATCGCGTCGCGGAAATGGCGAACTGGAGCGAACCGCCGGCGGAAGATCGCGCACGCGGCTTCGCCTTCGCACTCGCCTTCGGCTCCTGGATCGCGCAGATCGTCGAGATCGCGGACACGCCGGCCGGCATCCGCATCGAAAAGACCTGGATGGCCGCCGATGTCGGCATCGCGCTCGATCCGTCGATCATCGAGGCGCAGCTTATATCCGGTGCCGTCTTCGGCTTCTCCTCGGCGATGAACCAGGAGATCACCCTTCGCGAGGGCCGCGTCGAGCAGTCGAACTTCCACGACTACGACGCCATGCGCATCCACCAGTGCCCCACCTTCGAGATCGCGATCCTCGAAAACGCAGAGAAGATGGGCGGCGTCGGCGAGTTGTCGACGCCGACCTCGGTCGCCGCCCTTGCCAACGCCGTCTTCGCGCTGACGGGCAAGCGCGTTCGCCAGTTGCCCCTGTCGCGCGAGGTCGCCTTCGCATGAGGTTTGTCGTCGCGCTCGCTCTGCTGGCCCTGCCGGCGCCCGTCCTCGCGCAGGAAGCGGCCTCGCCGCAGGGCCTTGCCGAATGGCAGAAGATCTACGAGGTCTTCTCCCATCCGCGCTGCGCCAACTGCCACACCGAGGACGACCATCCGCGCTGGTCCGGCGCGCATTACGGGCCGACGCGCATCCACCCGTTCAACGTCCGGCGCGGTCCGGACGGTTTCGGCAATACCGGCCTCACCTGCCAGACCTGCCACCAAGAAACGAATGCGCAGATCCTGCACGGCCCGCCCGGCGCGCCGAACTGGCACCTGGCGCCGGCCGAGATGGTCTGGTTCGAGAAGAGCTCGGCCCAGATCTGCGCCCAGATCAAGGACCCTGCCCGCACCGGCGGCATGGACCTCGAAGAGGTTGCGGTCCACGTCCGCGACGACGCGCTGGTCGCCTGGGGCTGGGACCCCGGCCCCGGCCGCGAACCCGCGCCCGGCTCGGCCGAGGAGACCTTTGCGGCGCTCGAGCGCTGGACCGCGCTCGGCGCTCCCTGTCCGGCCGAAGAGTCCGGCGAATGAACTGTCCGAAGGATTGGCAGGAGTGATGGGTCAATGAAGAAATGTGACTGTTTGCGCACAGCGCAATGATGTAGAAGCCGCGTGGTTTCAGACCGATTGAAGACGGGAACGAGCACCCCCAATTGAAGCGGGGGGTTAGGCGCAAGAGGCGCCGGCGGGTCCCGAAACCGGATTAACCGACAATGTCGAAGTTCAAGTTTCACAAGTTCGCGGCCGTCGCCGTGTTTGTCGCCACGGCTGCGTGGGTCGCCACAGGCGAGTTCTCCTCCGTGGGCTCCGCGCAGGACGAACCTGCAACCGAAAAGACCGAGGCGCCGAAGGTGGAGGCCAAGCAGCACACGGTCGCCGTGGTGCGCCCGCCGCGTATCGAGCATTCGCGCGCCATCCGCATGTCGGGCCTGACCGAGGCCGACAAGCGTTCGGTGCTGGCCGCCCGCTCCGCCGGCATCATCGCCGAACTGCCGATCGCCAAGGGCCAGATGGTCAAGGCCGGCGACCTGATCCTGCGGCTTGACGCCGAGGGCAAGGAAGCCGCGGTCGAAACCGCGCGCCAGTTGCTCTCGCAGCGCGAGGCCGAGGCCGAAGCCGCCGAACGGCTCGTCCAGTCCGGCTCGCTGCCGCGGCTCCAGGCCGACAATGCGCGCTCGGCGCTGTCGGCTGCCCGCTCCGAACTCGAGGCCGCGCAGGCCGAGCTCACCCGCAACGAGGTCCGCGCGCCCTTTTCCGGCCTGATCGACCGCGTCAATGTCGAGATCGGCGGCTCGGTCATGCAGGGCACCGAGATCGCGACGATCCTGGCGCTCGATCCGATCATCGCCACCGGCGAGGTCGGCGAGCGCGACCTCGGCTACGTCTCGCGCGGCGACCGCGCGGACGTGCGCCTCGTCAATGGCGACGTCGTCGAGGGCGAAATCCGCTACATCTCGCGCGATGCGTCGAGCCAGACCCGCACCTTCCAGGTCGAGGTCGCCATCGACAACGAGAACAACGAGATCCCCGCCGGCATGACGACGGAGATGACACTGCGCGCCCAGCCGGTGGAATCGGTCCGCCTGCCGCGCTCGGTCGTCACCTTGAGCACCGAGGGCGACCTCGGCATCCGCTCCGTCGACGGCGACGACAAGGTTGTCTTCCACCCGATCGACCTCGTCGACGACACGCCCGAAGGCCTGGTGCTCGCCGGCATCCCGGCCGACGCCCGGGTCATCGTCTCGGGCCAGGACCTCGTCGCCGAGGGAGACACGGTCAACGCCGTCGAAGCCGACGAGGAAACAATCCGCAGCCTGACGGGCGAAGTGGCCCGGGCCGGCACCGATTAGGATTTCCGGACATGAACATCGTCCGCATAGCCATCGACAATGCCCGCCTGACGATCTCGATCCTGCTCTTCCTGGTCGTTGCGGGCGGGCTCGCCTACCAGTCGATCCCGAAGGAGGCCGAGCCCGACATCGCGATCCCGATCATCTATGTCAGCCTGACCTACCAGGGCATCTCGCCTGAGGATTCCGAGCGGCTTCTGCTGCGTCCCGTCGAGATGCAGATGAAGGGCCTGTCGGGCGTCAAGGAAATGCGCTCGTCCGCCTATGAGGGCGGCGGCTTCGTGCTGGTCGAGTTCCAGCCCGGCTACGACTTCTCCAATGCGCTGGAAGACGTGCGCGCCAAAGTGTCCGACGCGCGCCGCGAACTGCCGCAGGGCGTCGACGAGCCGACCGTCAACGAGGTCAACGTCTCCGAATTCCCGGTCCTCGTCGTCACCATGTCGGGCGACCTGCCCGAACGCGTCCTCGCCCAGACCGCGCGCGAACTGCGCGACCGCATCGAGGAAGTCCCCGGCGTTCTTGAAGGCGCGCTTCAGGGCACGCGCGACGAGCAGGTCGACGTCGTCATCGACCCGGTCAAGCTCTCCTCTTACGGGCTCCAGCTCGACCAGATGATCCAGGGCGTCAATGCCGGCAACAGCCTCGTCGCCGCCGGCGCGCTGCAGGGCTCGGAAGGCCGCTACCCGGTCAAGGTCCCCTCGCTGATCGAGAATGTCGAGGACGTCGCCAACCTGCCGATCGTCGCGGGGCCGAACGCCGTCGTGCGCGCGCAGGACCTCGCCACCATCCGCTCCACCTTCAAGGAAGCCGAGACGATCACCCGCCTCGACGGCCGCCCCGCCATTGCGATCGAAGTCAAGAAGCGCTCCGGCGCGAACCTCATCGACACGGTCGACCAGGTGAAGGTCGTGGCGAGTACCTTCCAGCAGGCGCTGCCGATCGCGGTCGACATTTCCTACAGCCAGGACAAGTCGGACATGGTCCGCCAGCTTCTGAGCGATCTGCAGAACCACGTCCTGATTGCGGTCATCCTCGTCTTCATCGTCATTCTCTACGCACTGTCGGGCCGCGCCTCGCTTCTCATCGGCCTCGCCATCCCCGCCTCGTTCCTGATGGGCATCCTGGCGCTGTCGCTGATGGGCTACACGGTCAACATGATCGTGCTGTTCAGCCTCATCCTCGCCGTCGGCATGCTGGTCGATGACGCGATCATCGTCACCGAATTCGCCGAGCGGCGCATGTCGGAAGGCATGGACAAGCGCGCCGCCTTCGAGCTTGCGGCCAACCGCATGGCCGGCCCGGTCATCGCCGCGACCATGACCCGCATCGCGGCGTTCTCGCCTCTGCTCTTCTGGCCCGGCATCGTCGGCGAGTTCATGAAATACCTGCCGCTGACGCTGATCGTCACGCTGTCGGCCTCGATGCTCTTCGCGCTGGTCTTCACGCCGACGCTCGGCGCCATGTTCGCCAAGGCCGAGCCGCATCCCGAGGGCAAGCCCGACGGGCTCTACATGGGCATCGTGAAGAAGGCCGTCGCCTTCCCCAAGACCGTGCTGGTGCTGACGGTCGCCCTCCTCGTCGGCGTCCAGTACAGCTACACGCATTACGGCGCGGGCGTCGAATTCTTCCCCAATGTCGAGCCGGAATACGGCCTGATGTACGTCCATGCGCGCGGCAATCTCTCGCTTGCCGAGATGGATGCCGCGACGCGCCAGGCGGAAGAGCGGCTGCTCGGCTGGCCCGGCGTCTCCTCCGTCTACACCCGCGTCGGCCAGACGCGCGGCGGCGGGCAGGACATCGACGAGGACGTCGTCGGCGTCATCCAGTACGAGTTCCACGACTGGCGCGAGCGCAAGGCCGCGAGCGAAATCCTCAACGATCTGCGCGCCGAGATGTCCGGCATTCCCGGCGTCGAGGTCCAGGTGCGCGTGCCCGAGGCCGGCCCGCCGACCGGCCAGCCGATCCAGGTGCGCCTGTCGGCCGCCGATCCGTCGGGCCTCAACGACCAGGCCGCCGCCGTCGCCGCCCGCATCGCACAGATCCCCGGCGTCATCGAGATTTCCGACGGCCTGCCGCCGCCCGGCGTCGACTGGGCGCTGAGGGTCGACCGTGCCAAGGCGGCGCGCTACGGCGTCTCGCCGAGCCAGGTCGGCACCGTCGTCCAGCTCGTCACCACCGGCCTCAAGCTCACCGACTACCGGCCCGCCGGCGTCGATGACGCGGTCGACATCCGCTTGCGCCTGCCCGACGACCGCCGCACCCTCTCGAGCCTCGACCAGCTTCGCGTGCAGACGCCCGAAGGCGCGGTGCCGATCTCGAACTTCGTCACCCGCGAGCCGCAGGCCCGAACCGGCATCCTCAACCGCATCGATGGCGAACGCACCATCGTCGTGCAGGCCAACGTCGCGACCGGCTACCAGGTCGCCGAGGTCCAGGCCGAGGTGACGCAGGCGCTGTCCCAAATGGACATGGGCCAGAACCGCTGGCGCCTCGCCGGCTCCAGCGAGGAAAGCGCCGAGGCCGGCGCCTTCCTGACCAAGGCGTTCGGCGCGGCGATCTTCCTGATCTTCGTTGTCCTGCTCGCCCAGTTCAACAAGTTCACGAGCGTCTTCCTGGTGCTGATGACGGTCGTCATGTCGACCATCGGCGTGTTCCTGGGGCTCTTGCTGACGGGCCAGACCTTCGGCGTCGTCATGTCGGGAATCGGCATCATCGCGCTCGCCGGCGTGGTGGTGAACAACAACATCGTCCTGATCGACACCTACGATCTCCTGCGCCACGAGGGCATGTCGAAGGTCGACGCGATCCTGCAGACCTGCCGCGAACGTGCCCGTCCCGTCGTGCTCACCGCCCTGTCGGCCATCTTCGGCGTCGCGCCTATCGCCTTCGGCCTCGGACTCGAGCTCTTCCACCACGAGACGACGATCAACGCGCCGTCGACCCAGTGGTGGATCTCGCTCTCCTCGGCGATCGTCTACGGCCTCTCCTTCGCCACCGTGCTGACGCTGGTCGTCACGCCGGCGGCGCTGATGGTGTTCACCCGCGAACACCTGAAGCCGGGCGAGACGCGGCGCACCTTCTGGCAATGGCTCCTGCGCCGCAAGCCGAAGGCGGCGGACGACAAGGCTCCCGAAGCGCTTCCCGCACCCGCCGAATAGCTATTTTAGCGCGCGATGAAGCGGCCCGCGGAACTTGCGGGCCGCTTCGCGCATTTATCGGCGAAGAACAGGATCGTCCTGTTCAAGGAGAGTTGGGGAACTTGCCATGACACTCGGTACAATTCTGATCATCATTCTGATCCTGATCCTGCTCGGCGCCATTCCGGCCTGGCCGCATTCGCGCGGCTGGGGCTACGGCCCGTCGGGCATCCTCGGGGTCGTCCTGGTAGTAGTGCTGATCCTTGTGTTGATGGGCCGAATCTAGCGCTTCCAGCGCCATCGATTCAGCCCTCCGCGAGACGGAGCACGCCTTCGCCCGGCAGCGTACCCACGCTGCCGGGCGTTACCTTATTCACCGTTGCCCTGACGATCGGCCGTCGCCACCATCCGCGCGAGGCCGGCAAGCAGGAACAGCACCAGCGCCAGTGCGACGAAGATCGGCGCGAAACCGGTCCGCTCGCCGATGAAGCCGATCGCCGACGGCGCGACGAGAATGCCCGAATAGCCCATCGTGGTCGCAACGCTCATCCCGACGCCCGGCGCCAGTCCCGGCTGGTTGCCGGCCGCCGAGAAGGCGATCGGCACGACGTTCGCGATGCCGAGCCCCGCAAGCGCGAAGAAGGCGATCGACAGCGAGGCGGCGGGCGCAAGCCCGGCGCCGACGAGTCCCAGGCCCGCGATCACGCACGAGACGCGCATCGTCGCGACGGCCCCAAACCGGTTGCGGATGGCGTCGCCCGAAAAGCGCATCAGCGCCATCGCGCCGGAAAAGCCGGCATAGGCCAGGCTTGCCGCAGAGACGCTCGAGCCGAGTTCGCGCTGAAGGTAGAGCGCCGCCCAGTCGAGCACCGCGCCCTCGGGGATCATGCCGAACAGCGCAGCGAGCCCGAGCAGGTAGGGAAGCGGCGTCAACGGCCAGCGCGCCGACGGCTTTTCTCCCTGCACTTGCGGCCGGTCGCTGAGCGCCCAGGCAAGCATTGCGACGACGACCGCCGTCGATACGACCGCGACGACGAGCGCCTGCGCGAGTGCCCCATGCGCCTGCAGCAATGCACCGCCCGCCGCCGCGCCGGCAAAGCCGCCGAGGCTCCAGAAGCCGTGCGACGACGACATGATCGCCCGGTCGAGCCTGCGCTCCACCGCCACGGCATTGGCGTTCATCGCGACGTCCATCCCGCCGATGACCGCGCCGAAGCAGAACATCGCGACCGCCGCGCTCGCAAAGCCCGGCGCCAGCACGACGGCCGGAAGCGCGAACGGCAGGAGGATGGCGAAACCGGCGAGCGGCCGGCGCGATCCGTGCCGCGCGATCAAGCCGCCGCACCAGGGCATCGCGACCAGCGCGCCGAGCCCGAAGACGAGGATCAGCAGCCCGAGCCGGCTTTCGCTCACCTCCAGCCGCTCCATCAGCGCCGGGATCTGCGGCGCCCATGCGCCCATGACGATCCCGTTGGCGAAGAAGGCGAGCGCGACGGCGAGGCGGATTTGGGGGAAGGCCGGATTCACGTTTCGTTACTCCCTGCAATACGCTATTCGATCTAGATGGCTAATTTAAATCGATTGAATGACGCAGATACAAATAATTTTGTTGCGTGACAAGTCCGCCACAGAAGCCGGAAGCTTAACGCGTGATTAACCCGGGCTCATCACCGCCACAATCGGTGCTATGGTCACGCGAAGAGGGATTCACGAATTTCGCTTCGCGCCCGCGCCTCCGTCCGCTTCTGCCGGGCAGTGCCACGCCGCGCCAAGCACGAACAGCCAGGGTGAAGGCATGTCTACAGACAATCCGCGTCGACGCATCGACTGGAATGGCGAGGGGCAGGACCAGGGAGCAGCTCCCGTTCTGAAATCGCGCAGCTTCCTGCGCAAGGCTTCCGTGCCGGCCGCGATCGGCCTCGCCGGATTGGCGCTCGTCGCCGCCCTTGCTGCCGGCCCGCTGATGCGCGGCATGACCGGCTCCGACACCGCCGTGACCGACGCCGTCGCCGAGACGGTCGAGACCGCGTCGCTCGTCCAGCCTGCCGCCGCCGAGGAACCCGCCGCCGCAGCCGAGGCGCCTGCAGCCTCGGCCGCCGAGCCCGTCCGCAAGACGGCCACCACCACGACCACCCAGCCCAAGAAGCCTGCTGCGGCCACGCAATCTGCAGGCCTCGCCGCCGACGATCCGCGCTGGAACCCCGAGGCGCTTTCGGTCGACGAAGACAAGCTCACCGCGCTCAAGCAGGCCGTGGACGAGACCGTTGCCGCCGCCGAGATCGCGGGCGCCATGGGCAACACCGAAGGCCTGACGACGTCGGGAATCCCGGCGACCGCCGCCAGCTTCGCGCCCTCGCGTCCCGCCCTGCCGTCCTCCGAGCGCAGCGCCTTCGACGCCGCCCTCGTCACCGAGGACGAGACGGTCGAGGCCGAGCCCGCCGTCGCCTCGTCCGATCTCAGCCCCGCCAAGGCCAACCAGTACGTCAACATGCGCGCAGCGCCCGAAGACGGCGCCGCCGTCCTCGCGGTCGTCCCCGCCAACGCCTCGATCGAGGCGGAGACGGACTGCCGCTGGTGCGAGGTCAGCTACAAGGGCCAGAAGGGCTACATCTTCCAGTCCTTCATCACTCGCTGATCGGCATGATCCGAATTTGAAAATGGCCCGGCATCGACCGGGCCTTTTTCGTTTCACCCGGCATAGACGACCAGAAGATCCTTGGCGTCGATCTGGTCCCCCGCGCGCACCAGCACCTCGGAAATCTCCCCATCGCGCTCGGCATGGAGCGCCGTCTCCATCTTCATCGCCTCGATCGACAGGAGCACGTCCCCGGCTGACACCTTCTGCCCGGCCGAGACGGCGAGCGTCGAGACGACGCCCGGCATCGGCGCGCCGACATGGGCGCCATTGCCGGCCTCAGCCTTGGCCCGCGCCTTCGCCCCGCCCGCCCCATGCGTGCGATCGGGCACCTTGACCCGGCGCGGCTGCCCGTTGAGCTCGAAGAACACGGTCACCATGCCCTTCTCGTCGCTCTCGCCGATGGCGAGGCACCGGATGACAAGCGTCTTGCCGCGCTCGATCTCGACGAAGATCTCGTCCTCCTGGCTCATGCCGTAGAAGTAGATCGGCGTCGGCAGCGTCGAGACGGGGCCGTATTCGCCCTGCGCGGCAGCAAAGTCCGAAAACACCTTCGGATACATCAGCCACGACGCGAACTCGAAATCGGAGAGTTCCCGCTCCAGCTTCTCCTCGATTCCGGCCCGATCGGCGTCGAGATCGGCCGGCGCGAGCAGCGAGCCCGGTCGCACGGCGATCGGCTTGTCGCCCTTCAGCGCCTTCTTCTGCAGCGCTTGAGGCCAGCCCTGCGGCGGCTGGCCGAGATCGCCCTTCAGCATCGAGACGACCGAATCCGGGAACGAAATGTCCTTTTTCGGATTCTCGACATCGGCGACCGTCAGGTCCTGGCTGACCATCATCAGCGCCATGTCGCCGACCACCTTGGACGACGGCGTCACCTTGACGATGTCGCCGAACATCAGGTTCGCATCGTGGTAGGCCTGCGCCACCTCGTGCCAGCGGCTTTCCAGCCCCAGCGAGCGCGCCTGCTCCTTGAGGTTCGTGAATTGCCCGCCCGGCATTTCGTGGAGATAGACTTCCGAGGCCGGCCCCTTCAGATCGCTCTCGAACGCGGCGTACTGGCCCCGCACCGCCTCCCAATAGAACGAGATCTTCCGGATCCATTCCGGGTCGAGCCCCGGATCGCGCGCATCGCCTTTCAATGCCTCGACGATCGAGCCGAGACAGGGCTGCGAGGTGTTTCCCGAAAACGCGTCCATCGCCGCGTCGATCGCATCCACCCCGCCTTCCACCGCCGCCAGCACGGTCGCCGCCGCGATACCGGATGTGTCGTGGGTGTGGAAATGCAGCGGCAGGTCCGTCTCCTCGCGCAGCGTGCGGAACAGCACCTTCGCTGCCGCCGGCTTCAGCAGCCCCGCCATGTCCTTGATCGCGATGATGTGCGCGCCGGCCGCCTCCAGTTCACGCGCGAGGCCGACATAATATTTGAGGTCGTATTTGGCGCGGGCCGGATCGTTGATGTCGCCGGTATAGCAGATCGCCGCCTCGCAAAGCCGTCCTTCCTCGCGCACCGCATCCATCGAGACGCGCATGTTCTCCACCCAGTTGAGGCAGTCGAAGACGCGGAAGAGGTCGATGCCACCAGCAGCCGCCTGCTTGACGAAATAGCGAACCACATTGTCGGGATAGTTGGTGTAGCCGACGCCGTTCGCCCCGCGCAAAAGCATCTGCAAGAGGATGTTCGGCGCCGCCTCGCGCACCATGGAAAGCCGCTCCCACGGGTCCTCGGTCAGGAACCGCATCGCCACGTCGAACGTCGCCCCGCCCCAGCATTCGAGCGAGAGCAGTTCGGGCAGCGCCCGCGCATAGGTGCCGGCGATCGCCGCGATGTCATGGGTGCGCATGCGCGTGGCGAGCAGCGACTGGTGGCCGTCGCGCATCGTCGTGTCGGTCACCAGCACGCGGCTTTCCGCCCGCATCCACTTCGCGAACGCCTCCGGCCCCTCCGTGTCGAGCCGCTGCTTGGTCCCGGCGGGCACATCGCCGCCGACGAAGGGCACCTTCGGCTTCAGCGCATCCGCCTTGGGCTGCGGCCGCCCGCGCGCTTCCGGATGCCCGTTGACCGAGACGTCGGCAAGGTAGTTGAGCAGCTTCGTCGCCCGGTCCTGCCGCTTCACCGCGGTGAAGAGCTCCGGCGTCGTGTCAATGAACTTCGTCGTATAGGAATTGTCGCGGAAGCTCGGGTGCCCGATGATCGCCTCGAGGAAGGTCAGATTCGTCGCCACGCCGCGGATGCGGAACTCGCGCAGCGCCCGGTCCATCCTGAGGATCGTCTCGTCCGCCGAGGGCGACCACGCCGTCACCTTCTCCAGGAGCGGATCGTAGAACCGCGTGATCACCGCGCCCGAATAGGCCGTGCCGCCGTCGAGCCGGATGCCGAAGCCCGTCGCGCCGCGATAGGCGGTGATCCGGCCATAATCGGGAATGAAGTTCTGCTCCGGGTCCTCGGTGGTGATCCGGCATTGCAGCGCGTGGCCGTTGAGCTTGATGTCCGCCTGCGCCGGCACGCCCGATTCCGCCGTGCCGATCGCCGCCCCTTCCAGAATCCTGATCTGCGCCTTGACGATGTCGATCCCGGTCACCTCCTCGGTCACCGTATGCTCGACCTGGATGCGCGGATTGACCTCGATGAAATAGAACTTGCCGGTATCGGCATCCATCAGGAATTCGACCGTGCCCGCCCCGACATAGTCCGTCGCCTCGGCGATCTTCAGCGCGTGGCCGCAAAGCTCAGTCCGCCGCGCATCGTCGAGATAGGGCGCGGGCGCGCGCTCCACGACCTTCTGGTTGCGCCGCTGGATCGAGCAGTCCCGCTCGAAGAGGTGCACCGCATTTCCGTGTGTGTCGCCAAGAACCTGCACTTCAACGTGCCGCGCCCGTTCGACCAGCTTTTCGAGGTACACCTCGTCCTTGCCGAACGCGGCCTTCGCCTCGCGCTTGGCCTCGGTCACCTCGCGGGCGAGGTCTTCCTCGGCGCGGATCGCGCGCATGCCGCGCCCGCCCCCGCCCCACGATGCCTTCAGCATCACCGGATAGCCGATGCCGGCAGCCATTTTCTTCACCGTCTCCATGTCGTCCGGCAGCGGCTCGGTCGCCGGCACCACCGGCACGCCCACCTCGATGGCGAGGTTGCGCGCGGCGACCTTGTTGCCGAGCCGTCGCATCGTCTCCGGCGTCGGTCCGATGAAAGTGATCCCGGCTTGCGCACACGCCTCGGCGAATTCCGGGCTCTCGGACAAAAGCCCGTAGCCCGGATGGATCGCATCCGCGCCGGAAAGCTTGGCCACCCGGATCACCTCGTCGATCGACAGATAGCTTTCGATCGGCCCCAGATCCTTGGCCAGATGCGCGCCGCGCCCGACCTGATAGCTCTCGTCCGCCTTGAAGCGATGCAGCGAATACTTGTCCTCTTCCGCCCAGATGGCGACGGTCTTGATGCCGAGCTCGTTGGCGGCGCGGAAGACGCGGATCGCGATTTCGGAACGGTTCGCGACGAGGATTTTCTTGATCTTCAAGGAAGGCACTCCGGCAGGCATGGGGCCGCATGTTGCAGCGCAAACGCCGGCCGGCGCAAGGTCAAATCATGGAAAACCTCCCTGCGATGCTGGACGCGCCATTGATCTTGTCGAACTGAACATGCGAACTATCGCCCAACCGGCCGCGCGACCATCGGGCCGGAAATGGGAGAGACCACAGCATGCGCAATTTCGACCTGCCCGGCCGTTCGGCCGTCTATGCCGACAACGGCATGGCCGCGACCTCGCACCCGCTCGCCACCATGACCGCGCTGTCCGTGCTGCGGTCGGGCGGCAACGCCGTCGACGCGGCCATCGCCGCCTGCGCGACGCTCTGCGTGGTCGAACCGCACATGACCGGCATCGGCGGCGATTGCTTCGTCATCCTCGCCGAACCCGATGGCAGCATCCATGGCCTCAACGGCTCCGGCCGCGCGCCGATGGCGGCCGATCCCGAATGGTTCCGCGCCAAGGGCTTGAACGCCATGCCCGAGCACGGCGCGCTGCCGATCACCGTGCCCGGCGCCATCGACGCGTGGGAGAAACTGTCGAACCGCTTCGGCACCAAGGGCTTCGACGAACTCTTCGCCGACGCCATCCGCTATGGCGAGGAAGGATATGCCGTCCACGGCCGTGTCGCGCTCGACTGGCCGAAGGCCGTCGACCTTCTGTCGAAGGATGCTGGCGGCGCGAAGCATTATCTCGTCGACGGCAAGGCCCCGCCGGTCGGCTCGCGCCACTCGGCACCAGCGCTGGCCGCCACCTTCCGCGCGATTGCGAAAAGCGGATCGAAGGCCTTCTACCAGGGCGAGATCGGCGCGGAGATCGCCGCGACCGTCAAGTCGCTCGGTGGCCTCCTGACCGAAGAAGACCTCGCCGCCGTCTCGGCCGACTGGGTCGACACGATCGCCACGCGCTACGGCGATTACGACGTCCACGAAATCCCGCCCAACGGCCAGGGCATCACCGCTTTGATCCTCCTGCGCCTGATGGCAAAGCTCGACACTGGCCGCCTCGCGCCGGATTCGGCCGACCGCGTCCACATGGAAATCGAGGCCGCGCGTCTCGCCTATTCGGTCCGCGACCACCTCGTCGCCGACCCCAGGACGATGACCGTCACGCCCGAGCAGCTTCTGTCCGACGCGTACATCGACGCGCTCGCCGCCCGCATCGACATCGCGCGCCGCAACGACGACGTCGCCCCACCTGAAATGCCGTCCTCCGACACCGTCTACCTGACGGTCGTCGACCGCGACCGCCGCGCGATCTCCTTCATCAACTCGACCTATCACGGCTTCGGCTCCAAGGTCGTGACGGAGAAGTCCGGCATCACCCTTCAAAACCGCGGCGCCGGCTTCACGCTCGCCGCCGGCCATCCGAACGAGATCGGCCCCGGCAAGCGGCCGATGCACACCATCATCCCCGCAATGGCGACGAGACGCGGCAAGGCGGCGATCTCCTTCGGCGTCATGGGCGGCGACTACCAGCCCATGGGCCACGCCCATGTCCTGTCCAACATCGCCGACCACGGCATGGACCCGCAGGAAGCCATCGACGACGCCCGCATCTTCTGGAACGACACCGGCGCGGTCCTCAACGCCGAAACCGGCATCGGTCCCGACATCCGCGCCGACCTCGAACGCCGCGGCCACCGCCTGCAGGATGCCAAGGCCCCGCATGGCGGCGGCCAGGCGATCGTCATCGACGAAAAATCCGGCTTCCTCATCGCCGGCTCCGACCCCCGCAAGGACGGCTGCGCGATGGGCTGGTAGCGTTCGACGCGGATCAGGGGCCGGGCTACGACAGGCGCACGATCTCGGCGCGCTGGGCCTGCATCAGCTTGAGCACGCGATAGTCGTGATCGTAATGCGCCCGAAAGGTCTCGTCGGCGCGGCGCAGCACACCCTCCTGATGGAGCGCGCGGCAGGCTTCGAGGAGGGACGGATGCCAGCCGGCCGCCGCCGCCGCCGCCATCGCGGTGCCGAGCAGCATGGCGTCGTCGACGGCGGGCGCGACCACGTCGCAGCCGGTAGCGTCGGCATAGAGCTGCATCAGCACCGGATTGCGGGTGTGGCCGCCGACGACATGCAGCGTGTCGATGCCATGGCCCTCGTCGTTCAACGCCTCGACGATCTGCCGGATGCCGAGCGCGATGGCGACCGCCGTGCGCCAATAGAGCCGGCAGAGCCCGTCGAAGGAGGCGTCGAGCGTCAGGCCGCTGACGACGCCGGCCGCGTGGGGATCGCCCAGCGGGGAGCGGTTCCCGTGAAAATCAGGAACGACATGAAGCTGCGCCGCCAGATGCCCGGCGTCGGCGCCGCGCAATTCGTCGATCCGCGCGCAGATGCGCTCATGCGCCGCCCGGTCCGGCTTCATCCCGCCGCCATGGATGCGGATGATGTGGTCGAGCAGACCGCCGCTGACCGACTGGCCGCCCTCGCTCAGCCACAGATCGGGAAGGGCAGCGCCGAGATACGGCCCCCAGACGCCGCGAATCTTGCGCGGCTCTTGGCTCATCGCCGTGACGCAGCTCGACGTGCCCGCCACCAGCGCGACGCGCCGGTCGAGTTCTTCGGGCGCGCCGGCATAGCCGCCGATCGCGCTCAGCGCACCCGCATGGGCATCGATCAGCCCGGCGGCGACCCGGCACGCGGTCGTCAGCCCGAGCGCCCGCGCCGCCTCCGGCGTCAGCGGGCCGAGGTCGGAGCCGACCGGCGCGGCGACGGCGGGAAGATTTCCGCGCTCCAGCATGTCGGCAATGCCGATTGCGGCCAGATAGTCCATCGACCATGGCGGGTCGCGATGGGCGAGGAACGTCCATTTGCACGTCAGCGTGCATTGCGAGCGCGCCGTCGAGCCGGAGGCCTTCCAGGTCAGGAAATCGGCCAGGTCGAGGAAAAGCGCGGCGCGCGCCCAGCTTTGCGGCAGGTTGCGCTTCAGCCAGGCGAGCTTCGGCGTCGCCATTTCGGGCGAGATCGCGCCGCCGGCATAGTCGACCACTTCGTGCCCGGTGGCGGTGCACTGGTCGGCCTCGTCGATCGCCCGGTGGTCGAGCCAGACGATCGTGTCGAAGCGCGCCTCGCCGGTCGTCGAGACCGTGACCTGCTCGCCCGAGGCGCCGCGCACGACGATGGAGCAGGTGGCGTCGAAGCCGATGCCCGCGACCTCGTCGGCCTCGACGCCGGCTTCGGCGCGCGCCGTCCGCACCGCGTGGCATACCGCGTTCCAGATGTCTTCCGAATCATGCTCGGCATGGTCGGGCCGGGGAACGTTCATGACGATCGGATGCTCGGCCCGGGCGAGGGGCCTGCCTTGCCGGTCCACGATCCCGGCCCGCGCGCTTGCCGTCCCGACGTCGACCGCAACGACGAAGTCGCGCTTCACCAGGCTGCCTCTCCTCAGTTCGCCTTGGCCACAAGGGCCGGCAGGTCCGCCATGTTATCGAATATGAGGTCGGGCTCAAGGGCGGTGATGCGCGCCAGATGGGCGGGGCTGCGCGCATGGGTTGCGCCGGTGAAGGCGAAGACGCGCATGCCCGCGCGCCTCGCCGCCTCGATGCCGGCGCTGCTGTCCTCGATAACGAGGCAGCGTTCGGGCGCAAAATCCATCTGCCGCGCGGCGTGGAGGAAGAGGTCCGGCGCCGGCTTGCCGGCCTTGACCATGGTGGCGCTGAAGATGTGCGGCTCGAGCAGCGGCAGGAGGCCGGTGACGTCGAGGGAAAGCGCGATGCGCTCGGGCTTCGAGGACGAGGCCACGCAGCGGGCCATCGGCATGGCGCGCAGCGCATCGGCAATGCCGCCGATCGGCTGCAACTCGGCCCGGAAGCGCGCATTGAGCGCAAGCCGCATGGCGTCGAGCTGGGCGCCCGTGATCTCGATGCCGGGGTCTTCGGCGAGCCCCGCGCAGATGGTCGCCATGCTGCGGCCGAGAAACCGCTCATAGGCGGTGTCCTCCGTCATCTCGTGCCCCGCGCCGGCGATCATCTCGCGCAGGACGGCGATCGAGATCGGCTCGCTGTCCACCAGCACGCCGTCGCAATCGAAGATCACGAGTTCGGGCGGGACTGGCGGCGATCGGTGGGCGGGTTGCACGTCGTCTCCTATGCGGATTTGCCGAGATAGGTCCGCAGTGTCTCCTGCGTGCCATGCGTCCACAAGGATGCCAAGTGGCCTGCGAAGGTGGCGCGAAATTGGGCGTTTGTGCCCACGTCGCCGAAGATGTCGCGCATGGCGAGAAAGGCGTCCGGATCGTCCCTCGCCGCGAGCGCCGCCGCCTTCAGCCGGGCGTGGCTCGCATCATTGGGCTCGATCACGCGCCCGCTGTCGGACGTGCCGGCACAGTAGCGGCACCAGAGCGCGGAGACGAGCGCGAGCCCGGAGATCGACTGCCCGGCCTTCAGCCGGTCCGCCGTCGAGGGCAGGATGAATTTCGGCTGCCGGTTCGAGCCGTCGAGGCAAAGCCGCGCGACCGTGTCACCGATCTTCGGATTGGCGAAGCGGCTTTCGGTGCGCCTGTAATAGGCGGCGAGGTCCGTGTCCGGCACCGGCGGCACGCAAGGGATGATCTCGTCGCGCTCGACCTTTTCGAGGAAACCGCGCACGAGATCGTTGTCCATCGCCTCGTGCACGAAATGGATGTCCATCAGCGCGGCCGGATAGGCGATGGTCGCGTGGCCGCCGTTGAGGATGCGGATCTTCATCAGTTCATAGGGCGCGACGTCGTCGACGAAGGTGACGCCGACGCTCTCCAGTGCCGGGCGGCCGGACGGGAAATGGTCCTCGAGCACCCATTGCCGGAAATCTTCGCAGAAGACCGGCCAGGCATCCTCGATGCCGAATTCGTCGGCGAGGATGCCGATCTCGCGCGGGCCGGTGGCCGGCGTGATGCGGTCGACCATGCCGTTCGGAAAAGCCACGTTGGTGCGCACCCAGCCGGCGAGGTCCGCGTCGAACTGGTCGGCGAGCCCCGCGACGGCGTTGGCGGTGACGTGACCGTTGCCCGGAATGTTGTCGCACGACATGATCGTGAACGGCGCGATGCCGGCCTTGCGCCGCGCTGCCAGTCCGGCGAGCATAAGGCCGAAAACCGTCCTCGGCGCGTGCGGATTGGCCGCGTCGTGGCGCATGTCGGGATGGGTCGGGTCGAACCGGCCGGAGGCCGGGTCGATGTAGTAGCCGCCCTCTGTGATCGTCAGCGAGACGATCCGGATCGCCGGATCGGCGAGCCGCGCAATGATGGCGGCGCCGTAACCTGGCTCGACATAGTCGATCATCGCGCCGGTGATGCGGGCCCGGCTCCCGCCTCGCTCCTGTTCGACGACGCTCGTCAGGTAGTCCTGGCTTTCGAGCTTTTCCTTCAGCGCCCTGTCGGAGGGCAGGACGCCCGCGCCGACGATCGCCCAGTCATGGTCGCGCCCGGCATTGAAGAGGTCGTCGAGATAGACGGCCTGGTGCGCCCGGTGAAAATTGCCGACGCCGAAATGGAGGATGCCCGCGGTCAGCGCGCTGCGCTCATAGGCGGGAACGCGCGCGGTTTCGGCGATCCGCGGCAGGTTGGCGAGCGAAAGTCTGGTCAGCATTCTCATCTTTCTTCGAGCGATGCGGGGCCCGCCTCAGCTCATCCAGTTGCCGCCGTCGACATTGTAGGTCTGCGCGACGACATATTCGCTTTCGGGACCGGCGAGGAAGATCGCCATGCCGACGAGATCGTCGGCCGTCCCCATGCGTCCATAGGGCACCTCGGCGCCGGCCAGCCGCTTCTTCTCGCCGCGCGGTCGGTTCTCGTATTGCGCGAAGAGCGCGTCGACGCCGTCCCAGTGTTCGCCGTCGACGACGCCCGGCGCGATGGCGTTGACGTTGATGCCGTGGCGCACGAGGTTCAGCCCGGCCGACTGGGTCAGGCTGATGACCGCGGCCTTCGACGCGCAATAGACGGCGACCAGCGGCTCGCCGCGCCGTCCGGCCTGGCTCGCCATGTTGACGATCCGGCCGCGCCGGTTGCCGGCGATCATCGATTTCGCCGCCGCCTGCATCATGAACAGCGTGCCGGAGACGTTGATCGCGAAGACGCGCTCGTAGCTTTCGCGCGTGATGTCGACAATCGGCGCCAGATCGAAGATCGCGGCATTGTTGACGAGGATGTCGAGCCCGCCGGCACGCGCCTCGACGGCTGCGACGGCAGCGTCGATCGAGGCCTGGTCGGTGACGTCGAGCGCGACGGCATAGGCGTTGTCTCCGATCTCGGCGGCCGTCCGCTCGGCCCGCTCCATGTCGATGTCGGCGATCGCGACAGTCGCACCCTCGCGCACATAGGCTTCGGCGAAGGCGCGACCGATGCCGCGCGCCGAGCCCGTGATGAGCGCCGACTTGCCGTCCAGCCGCTTCATCGGATCGCCATCCCCTGCGCGTCGAATTTGTGGATCTTGTCGGGCTGCGGCGTCAGGAAGACCGTGTCGCCATGGTCCAGCACGACCTCGCCGCCGGTGCGCGCGGTGATGGTGTCGATGCCGTCGACATGGACGTGGAGGAACGTGTCGGAGCCGAGCTGCTCGGAGACGCCGACCGTGCCGCGCCACGCACCCTCGGTGGTCGAGATCGCCAGGTGCTCGGGCCGGATGCCGATCACTGCTGCGCCGTACCGGCCGGCCTCCGATCCCTCCACGAAGTTCATCTTCGGCGAGCCGATGAAGCCGGCGACGAAGCGGTTGGCGGGACGCTTGTAGAGATCGAGCGGCGAGCCGACCTGCTCGATCCGCCCGGCCGACAGGACGACGATCTTGTCCGCCATCGTCATCGCCTCGACCTGGTCGTGGGTGACGTAGATCATCGTGGTCTTGAGCTGCTGGTGCAGTTCGGAGATTTCGAGCCGCATGTTGACGCGCAGCGCGGCGTCGAGGTTGGACAGCGGCTCGTCGAACAGGAACGCCTCCGGCTCGCGCACGATGGCGCGGCCGATGGCGACACGCTGGCGCTGACCGCCGGAAAGCTGGCGCGGTTTGCGGTCGAGATAGTCGGTCAGGTTCAGGATGCGGGCGGCATCGCCCACCTTCCTGTCGATGACGGCCCTGTCGTCGCCGGCCATCTTGAGCGGAAAGGCAATGTTCTGGCGCACGCTCATATGCGGGTAGAGCGCATAAGACTGGAACACCATCGAGAGCCGGCGCTTGGCGGGCGCAAGCCCCGTCGCGTCGGTCCCGTCGATCATGATCCGCCCACTGGTGACGTCCTCCAGCCCCGCGATCAGCCGCAGGAGCGTGGACTTTCCGCAGCCCGACGGGCCGACGAAGACGACGAACTCGCCATCCTCGATGTCGAGGTCGACGCTCTGGATGACGTTCGTCGCGCCGAAGGATTTCGAGACCTTGTCGAGCGTGATGTTTCCCATGGCGTTCTCCCTATTTGACCGCGCCGAAGGTCAGGCCGCGCACGAGCTGCTTTTGCGAGAACCAGCCGAGTATGAGCATCGGGGCGATGGCGAGCGTCGAGGCCGCCGAAAGCTTTGCGTAGAAGTTGCCCTGCGGGCTCGAATAGGAGGCGATGAAGGTCGTCAGCGGGGCCGCGTTCGAGGTCGTCAGGTTGAGCGTCCAGAACGCCTCGTTCCAGGCGAGGATGACGGAGAGCAGCACGGTCGAGGCGATGCCCGGCACGGACATGGGCGCGAGCACGTGCGTGATCTCCTTCCACAGCGACGCCCCGTCCATGCGGGCGGCTTCGAGGATCTCCCCGGGAATCTCCTTGAAATAGGTGTAGAGCATCCAGACCATGATCGGCAGGTTGATCAGAAAGAGCACGACGACGAGGCCGATCCGGCTGTCGAGCAGTCCCCAGTCGCGGAAGATCAGGTAGATCGGGATCAGCACGCCCACCGCCGGCAGCATCTTGGTCGACAGCATCCACAAGAGCACGTCCTTGGTGCGCGGGGTCGGCGAAAAGGCCATCGCCCAAGCCGCCGGAATGGCGAAGATCAGCCCGAGCGCGGTCGAGCCGAGCGCGATGATGATCGAGTTGGTCATGAAGCGGAAATAGTTCGAGCGCTCCTGGACGGTCGCGTAGTTCTCCAGCGTCCAGTCGAAGAAGATCCATTTCGGCGGCAGCGCGATCGCGTCGAGCTCGGTCTTGAACGAGGTCAGGATCGTCCAGAGGACCGGGAAGAAGACCAGCAGGCCGACCGCCCATCCGATGAGGGTGAAGGTCAGCTTGCGGCGGGTGGAGACTGCGCGGGCCATGTCTTCGCTCCTACGCGTCGAGGTTCTTGCCGATGAGGCGGACGAGGAAGAAGGCGACGATGTTGGCGAGCACCACCGCGACCACGCCACCGGCCGATGCGCCGCCGACGTCGAACTGCAGCAGCGCCTGGGAGTAGACGAGATAGGGGATGTTGGTCGTCTGCAGGCCCGGCCCGCCCGAGGTCGTCACGTAGATTTCGGCGAAGATCGACAACAGGAAGATGGTCTGGATCAGGATCACGACGGTGATCGCGCGCGCCATGTGCGGCAGCGTGATGTACCAGAAGATCGACAGCGCCCCGGCGCCGTCCATCTCGGCGGCTTCCTTCTGCTCCTCCGACAGCGATTGCAGGGCGGTCAGGAGGATCAGCGTGGCGAAGGGCAGCCACTGCCAGGCGACGATGATGATGATGGCCGTCAGCGGCGCATTCGAGAACCAGTCGATCGCGCCGATGCCGACCCAGTTCAGGAACTGGCCGATGACGCCGTAGACCGGGTTCATCATCATGTTCTTCCAGACCAGCGCGGCGACGGTCGGCATGACGAAGAACGGCGCGATGACGAGGAGGCGCACGATGGTGACGCCGTAGAATTCCTGGTCGAGGAGGAGGGCGAGCAGGATGCCGCCGCCAACCGTGATGACAAGCACGCCGGCAACCAGCGCCAGCGTGTTGCGCAGCGCAGTCAGGAAGGCGGGGTCCGACAGGAAGAACTTGTAGTTCATCAGGCCGATGAAGGGCGTCTCGGCCGGGTTGAAGAGATTGTAGTTCAGCGTCGAGAAATAGAGCGTCAGCGACAGCGGCACGATCATCCAGATCAGGAGCGCGATCACGGCCGGCGCCATCATCATGCGTGCGGCGGATTTAGTCTGCAAGGTCGCCATGGCTGAAGCCTCTTCGATCCCGTCGACGTTCGATGCGAAGATCGTGAAATCCCCGTCCGGCGGAGGATGGCCGGACGGGGCGCGCGGCGCGGCCTACTTGATGTAGCCGCCCCGCGTCATCTCGCGCACGGCGGTCTGCTGCGCGGCGGCGAGCGCCTGCTCGACGGTTGTGCTGCCTGAAACCGCAGCCGCCATCTGCTGGCCGACGGCCGTCCCGAGCCCCTGGAATTCGGGGATCGCCGCAAATTGCAGGCCGACATAGGGCTTGTCCGCGCTCGCCGACGGATCGGCATTGTTGATCGCGGCCAGCGTCTGCTCGGCGAACGGGGCCTCCGAAATGTACTGCTCGTTCTCGTAGAGCGAGGTGCGGGTGCCGGGCGGAACGTTCGACCAGCCTTCCTTTTCGGCGACGAGTTCAAGATAGGCCTTCGACGTCGCCCAGGAGATGAACGTCTCGGCGGCTTCCGCCTTCTGCGAGCCAGCGGGAATGGCCAGCGACCATGCCCACAGCCAGTTGGCGCCCTGGTTCGGGCAGTTCTCGATCCCGCACGGGAACGGTGCGAAGCCGACGCTGTCGGCGACCTGGCTTTCGTCAGGATTCGTCACGAAGGAGGCGGCGACCGTCGCGTCCATCCACATGGCGCAGCGGCCCTGGTTGAAGAGCGTCAGGTTCTCGTTGAAGCCGTTCGAGGCGGCGCCGGGAGGACCATAGCTCGTCATCATCTCCACATATTTGGCGACGGCGGTCTTCCAGCCTTCGCTTTCGAACTGCGGCTGCCAGGCGGCATCGAAATAATTCGCGCCATAGGAGCGGGCCATCGAGCCGAGGAAGGCCATGTTCTCGCCCCAACCGGGCTTGCCGCGCAGGCAGATGCCGTAGACGTCCGGGTTCGCTTCCGAGATCTGCTTGGCAGCGTCCGCGATGAAGTCCCAGGTCGGCGCTGCCGGCATCTCGATGCCCGCGGCCTCGAAGAGGTCGGTGCGGTAGAGCGTCATCGCGCTTTCGGCGTAGAACGGCGCGGCATAGAGCTTGCCGTCCTTCGACAGCGCTTCGCGAATGGCGGGGATCAAATCGTCGACGTCATAGTCGTCGCCGAGATTGTCGAGCGGCACGAGCCAGTCCTGACCGGCCCAGATCGGAACCTCGTAGGTGCCGATCGTCATGACGTCGAACTGGCCGCCCTTGGTGGCGATGTCGGTCGTCACGCGCTGGCGCAGCACGTTTTCCTCGAGCGTCACCCAGTTCAACTGGATGTCCGGGTGCTGCTCGGTGAAGGCGTCGGTCAGGCCCTGCATGCGGATCATGTCGCCATTGTTGACGGTGGCGATGGTCAGCGTCTCCTGCGCGAAGGCGCTGGAGGTGGCGGCGAGCGCCAGCGCGGCGCATCCCGCCAGATATGAAACATGTCTCATCGATTCCTCCCAGAATTTGGATGGCAGCGGCAATCGCGACGAGCGATATGAGCAATTGCCTATGCTATGGGCAATTACTCATTAGCCGGCGCCCGCTGTCAATGCGCAATCGTTGCTGCAATGCGGCAAGGCACGTCGGAGGGGTGTTGAGGAAGCGGGAAAGTCAGCCTGCGAGAAGGGCCGTCGCCGTGTCTTCGTCGGTGATCAGGCTGTTGATGAGCCGTCCCTTGAGGGCGGCAAAAATGCCGGGCAGCTTGAGCGGCCCCTTGGCGATGCCGAAGACAAGGCTTGTCTCGCGCGACGGGATCGGCGCGCTCGCCACCCGGTCGTTGGTCAGGCCGGCGATCGGCCGGCCATCCGCGTCGATCGCCCAGCCGACGATTTCGGCGACCGCGCCGGCGCGATTGAGTTCGGCAAGCTCGGCATCGGTCAGGAAGCCGTCGACCACGAGCGGCGCCTGATGCCCGAGATCGCCGATACCGAGGAAGGTCACGTCCGCGTCCGCCGAAAGCTTCAGCGTCGCGGCGATCATCGGCTGCTTGTGCAGGAGATCGCGCTCGCCGGTCGACGACGCGATGACCGGCAGCGGCATCGGGAACGAGCGGCACTTCACCTTGTCGGCCATGGTGAAGATGACGTTGTAGAACGCGGCCGACCCGTCGGGCGCGATGTTGCCGGTGAGCGAGACCACCTTGTGCTGCGGGCAATCCATGCTCGGCAGCTTCTCGATCGCCGCCTTGAGTGTGCGGCCGGTGCCGATCGCGATGGTGATCGGATCGGGCAGGAGCAGCCGGCGCTCCAGTTCGGCCGCCGCCGCCTCGGCGACACCTACCGTCGTCGAGGCCGATCCCGGATCGCTGGGCACGACCTCGGCGATCCTGAGATCGAAGCGCGCCTTCAGCCGGTGGGCGAGGTCGAGGCAGTTGGCGATCGGATGGTCGATGCGCACCTTGACCAGCCCCTCCTTGACGGCGAGCGAGACGAGTCGCTGCGCGGATTGCCGCGAGACGCCGAGCTTGCGGGCGATGTCGTCCTGCGTGTTGCCGGCGACATAGTAGAGCCATCCGGCGCGGGCGGCATCGTCAAGTCGGATGGTGTTGGTTGCCATGAGCGAAAATCTTGCCTGCCAGTCCACGTCTTTCGTATCGCGCGGCGCAGCACCGCGCAATCGTCAGGCGTATCGGGCAACAGGGCAAGCCGGCGATGAAGTGCCGGTGCACCGCTATTGTATGGCCGCTTCCTTCGCCGGCGCCGCCGCGACCTCGGCATGGTCGAGCGTCGTGCGGAATTTATCCGTCGCGCCGCCCGGCTCGCCCCAGCCGGTGACGGCGTCGCCGAAGAATTCGGCGTTGATCGCCAGGAAGCGCCCTTCGCGGGCGGGCAGTTCGTCATCGGCGAAGATCGCATCGACCGGGCAGATGGAGAGGCACAGGCCGCAGCTTATGCACTCGGTCGGGTGGATATACATCATGCGCCCGCCCTCGTAGATGCACTCGACCGGGCAGACGTCCTGGCAGTCGCCGTCTTTCACGTCGATGCAGGCGGAGGCGATGACGTAGGGCATGGTCTACTTCCCCGTCCAGTTCGGCGCGCGCTTTTCGACGAAGGCGGCGACGCCCTCGTCCTGGTCCTTCGACTGCAGCGCCTCGACGAGCTGCGGCAGGCGCAGCATCTGGGCTTCCGTCGCGCTCAGGCCTTCGCCCGCCCGCGTCATCGCCTTGACCGCGCGAACCGAGAGCGGCGCGCAGGCGAGGATGTCGGCGACCCAGCGGTCGACCGCCTCGTCGAGCGCCTCGGGCGCGACGACCTCGTTGACGAGCCCGAATTCGAACGCCTTGGCGGCATCGATGCGGCGGCCGGTCAGGAGCATGCCCATGGCGTGGACATGCGGGATGCGCCGCGTCAAAAGCGCGATGCCGCCGTCGAGCGCCAGTCGGCCGACGCGCGGTTCGGGCAGGCCGAAGGTCGCCTTCTGCGAGGCGACGACGATGTCGCAGCCGAGCACCATCTCCATGCCGCCGCCGAGCGCATGGCCGTTGACGCGGGCGATCACCGGCACGTCGAGCGTCTTGCGCAGCGCGATGCCGCCGAAGCCGCCCTTGCGCTCGGCCGCCCAGTATTCGAGGCCGGACAGCCCGTTGCCGCCCTTCATGTCGGCGCCGGTGCAGAAGGCGCGGTCGCCGGCGCCCGTCAGCACGACGGCGCGCACGTCGCGGTCCTTCTCGATCGCCTCCCAGATGCGCACGAGTTCTGTCTCGGTCGCATGGTCGACCGCGTTCATGCGGTCCGGCCGGTCGATGGTGACGCGGGCGACGTGGTTTTCGACGGTGAAGGCGACGCTCATCAGGCCGCCTCGCCGCGACGTTCGCCCGAAAGAATGCCTGCTGCGATCAGCGTGTCGATCCGCTCGGGCGAATAGCCCGCCTCGCGCAGCACGTCGACGCCGTCGGCCCCGAGGTCCGGCGGCGCATGGCGCACCTTGAAGGCGTCGGCGCTCATGGTCAGCGGCGTGCCGAGGAGCTTCATCGGCGCATCGCCCCCGACATCGATGACGGAGCCGTTCTCCACCGTCTGGCCGTGGTCGAGCGCGCCGGCGAGGTCGAGCACGGGCGCACAGAGGAGATCCTGCTCCTCGAGCCTCGCGAGCCAGTGCGCGGTCGTGCCGGACGCGAACTTCTCGCGGAAAACGCGGTGCAGTTCCGCCTTGTTCTCCATCTGCCGCGCGAAGGTCGAGAAGCGCTCTTCCTGCGACAGATCGGCGATGCCGAGCGCTGCCGAGATGTCCTTCAGCGGGTTGAGCTTGAACGCGCCGACGAGGACGATCGCGCCGTCGGTCGTCTCGAACACGCCGGTCAGCGGGAAGGCGGCCCAGTTGAGCTCCTTCTTGCGCTGCATCCACATCGCCGCTTCCTGCATCTGCATGGCGAGCATGGATTCGAACAGCGACACCGAAACCGCCTGGCCGCGGCCGGTCTTCCCGCGCTGGAGCAGCGCGAGCAGGATCGCCTGGACGAGGTGCATGCCGGCCGAATAGTCGGCAAGCGCAGTTGGATAGATGGTCATCGGCGTCGCCGCATCCGCACGCCGCGCCATCACGCCCGACAGCGCCTGGGCGAGGATGTCCTGCCCGCCCTTGTGCGACAGCGGGCCGGACGGGCCGAAGCCCGAGCCGAAGGCGCAGATGATGCGCGGGTTGATCTCGGCGAGCTTCTGGTAGCCGAAGCCCATCCGGTCCATCACGCCGGCGCGGAAATTGTTCACCACCACGTCGGCATTGCGCACGAGGTCGTAGACCACCTGCTTCGCCTCGTCCTTGCGCAGGTCGAGCGCGATGGAGCGCTTGTTGCGGTTGAGGCTGCGGAAGACGGGATTGTTCATCCCGTCCGGATCGTCGGCGATCGCGGTGCGCGACAGGTCGCCGGCGCCCGGCCGCTCGATCTTGATGACGTCGGCGCCGTAGTCGGCCAGGACCTGCGTGCAGCAGGGCCCGAGCATGACCTGCGTGAAGTCGATGACCCGGATGCCCGAAAGCGGCTGGGTGTCGGAAGCGTTCATGCCGTCGTCTCCTTACTCTGCTGCCTGCTGGAACGTCGCGTTCGGTGCCGGTGCGTCGCCCGGGTCCGCGCCCTGCTCGCGCAGGAGACGCTGGACCTTCGCGATGTCGACTTTGTCGACCGAAACGCCCTGGTCGAGCGCGACGGCGGCGGCGACGCCGACGGCCTCGCCCATCGCCATGCAGGGCGGAATCTCGCGCGAGATGCGCTGGGCGGCGGCGGTCGACGAATAGTGCCGGCCGGCGACGAGGAGCTGCTTGACGTCCTTCGGCAGGAGCGAGCGGTAGGGATAGTAGTAGTCGCGGCCGCGGGCGACCGAATCCGTGAAGTGACGACGCGACGCGACGTCTTCCTTGGTCAGCACGTATTCGCCTTCGAGCAGCCGCGAGGTGCGCACTCCGATCTGCGGCGCGACGTCCACCACGAAGGCGTTCTGGAAGCCAGGAACACTGGCGCGGACATATTCGACCAGATTGGCGATGCGCTCGCGGCCCTTGAAGTCGGCGCGGGTCAAATCCTCGACCGAAGTGCCGTCGAAGCCGGCCATATGCGGGCAGTTGCACCACACGATGCCCGGCAGCGGCGTCTTCAGCCACCAGCGCTCCCACGAGCCGCCCATGATGCGCTTGGCCTCGCGGTCGATCGCGGCGAACGCTTCCGGCTCCTGATATTCGAAGCGCTCGGCCTCGTCCGTGTCGACGCCGCCGAGGCGGAACACGGTGGTGACGATGAACGAGCCGTGGCTGTGCGCCGCGCCCGCCGAGGCGGCGACGTCGAGGTCGCCGGTCGCGTCCACCACGACCTTGCCGAGGATCGCCTGCCGGCCTGATTTCGAATCGCAGATCACGCCCTTGACGACGCTGTCCTCGACGATGGTCTTCGAGAACCAGCTATGCAGCCGCAAATTCACCTTGGCCTCGGCGACCATGTCGTTCGAGGCGCGCTTGAAGCCGTCGGGGTCGAAGGCGGATGCGTAGCAGACGGGCTGCGGCTTGGAGTGGCTGTGGAAATTGTAGGTGCCCCAGCGCGCCCATTGCTGGAACTTGGCGTCGTTGGCGACCCAGTCGGCCTCCGGCGGCGTGACGCAGAGGCCCATCGTCGTCATCCGGTCGATCAGCTCGGAGCAGATGCCCTTCACCGTCACCTCGTTGCCGTTGCACATGTCGTCGAGGACGAGGACCATGCCGCCCGAGGCGAGCCCGCCGAGATAGGCGTAGCGCTCGAGGAGCACCACGGAGAGCCCGTTGCGCGCCCCCGCCACCGCGGCCGAAATGCCGGCGGGACCGCCGCCGACGACGACCAGGTCGGCTTCCGCCACGACCGGGACCTTGCCGCCCGGCTCGTCGATCAATTGCACAGAAGTCATGTAGGTATCTCCCGAAATTTGGTGCGGCGGCGTCTCAGCGCGCGCCGGCTGCGCTCCATGTGAGGAAATAGCGCTCCATCCACGAGATCACGCCGAAGAAGGTGGCCGAGAAGACCGAGCCGACCACGATGGTGGCGTAGAGGAGCGGCGAGTCGAAGCTGTAGGTCGCCTGGATGATCAGCGCGCCGATGCCCACGGTGGAGCCGATCCACTCGCCCACGATGGCGCCGATGACGGCGGTCGACGCGGCGATCTTCAGCGCCGAGAACAGGTAGGGCAGCGAGTTCTTGAGCCGCACCTTGACGAACACCTCGCGCGGCGAGGCCGACAGGACGTGCATCAGTTCGAGTTGCTGCGGGTTCACGTCGCGCAGGCCGCGCGTCATGTTGACCAGCGTCGGGAAGAAGCAGATGAGCGCGGCGATCGCGATCTTCGGCTCCATGCCGTTGCCGAGCAGCAGCACCAGGATCGGCGCCTTGGCGACGACGGGAATGGTGTTGACCATCACCGCGATCGGGAAGAATGCCTCTTCGAGGCTCTGCTTGTAGGCGAAGGCGGTGGCGATGCTGATCGCCGCCAGGTTGCCGAGCAGGAAACCCGATATCGCCTCGATCGCCGTCGGCAGGAGGTTCTGCATCAGCATCGGGAACTTGGTCACGAGCACCTGGAAAACGGCGCTCGGCGCCGGCGCGATATAGGGCTTCACGTCGAAGATCTTGACGCCGACTTCCCACATGACGAGGAGCGTCAGGAAGGTGACGACCGGCAGCAGGCGGCGGCGCCACAGGAGGCGGCGCTTGGCGGCGAGGTAGATGGCCTGTGCGTCGTTGTCGTCGACGAAGGCGCCCATGGTTGCGGTGTTGGCCATGTCAGCAGATCTCCAATACGCTGCGCAGACGCGTGACGAGCGACACGAATTGCGGGGTCTCGCGCATCGCGATGCGGCGCGGCGACGGAAGGTCGACGGGGACGAGTTCCTGCACGCGGCCGGGCCGGGCCGCCAGAAGCAGCACCTGCTGGCCAAGGAACGCCGCCTCGTAGATGGAGTGGGTGACGAAGAGGATCGTCGTCCCCGTGCGTTCCCACACCGACAGCAATTCCTCGTTGAGCCGGTCGCGGGTGATCTCGTCGAGGGCGCCGAAGGGTTCGTCCATCAGGAGGAGCTTCGGGCTCGAGACGAGCGCCCGGGCGATCGACACGCGCTGGCGCATGCCGCCCGAAAGCTCGTGCGGAAACGCCTTTTCCCAGCCCGAAAGGCCGACCAGCTCCAGGAGTTCGCGCGGATCGCGCGCCCTGCCCTTCGGCGCGCCGCCGCCGACTTCCAGCGGCAGCGTGACGTTTTCGAGCACCGTGCGCCAGGGCAGGAGCGCGGCGTCCTGAAAGACGAAGCCGATGTCGCGGCGCGAGCGGGCCGCGGCGGGCGGGCCGCCGAGCACGGTCGCGGTGCCGCTCGAAGGCTGGAGGATGTCGGCCACCACCCGAAGCAGGGTGGACTTGCCGCAACCCGACGGGCCGAGCAGGGTGAGGAAGCCGCCCGTCGGCACCTTGAGGTCGATGCCTTCGAGCGCGGTGATGGTGCCGCGCTCCGTGGTGAAGCGGACGCAGACCTGGCTGAGGTCGACGGCGGCTTCGGTTTTCAGCGGGGTGACCACGGATCGCGGCCGGTCGCGTTCGAGCGCGGCAAGTGCCATCTCATCTATCCCTTTCAGCCGATTTTCGGACGGTCTGCGGCGGTCGCTTCGAGGGCCGTCATCGAGATCACGTCGTCGAGTTCCGGCGCACCGGCCGAGAACTGGCCGAGCTCGTCATAGAGCGTGATCTGGTCCTGCCAGACCGCCGGGTCCATCGTGCCCCAGCCGTTCTCGGCGGTCGCGGGCGTGAAGATGTGCTGGAGCATCACGTTGGCAGCGGTGATCTCGTCCTCGCGCACGAGGTTCGGGAAGTCCTTCAGGAGGAGGTCGACCGCTTCCTCGGTGTTGGAGCGCGCATATTCCCAGCCCTTGGCGGCGGCGCGCAGGAATCCGGTCAGCATTTCCTGGTCACCCTCGATCGTGTCGGCCGTGGCGTAATACGGATTGGCGTAGAGCTGCACGCCCTGGTCCCAGAGCTTCATGGCGACGTGGTCGGGGCCGAGCACGTTGATCGCGGTGGTGTTGGTCATCCAGCCGGTCACCGCATGGACCTGGCCGCTGAGAACCGGCGTCATGTCGGCGCCGATGACGACGACTTCCACCTGGTCGGCCGGAACGCCGGCCTTCTTCAGGAGCGCATCGAGCAGCACCTTGCCGGTGGCCTGGATGCCGATCTTCTTGCCCACCATGTCCTGCGGCGTCTTGATGGGGTTGGCGGGCAGCGAGAAGAAGGCATAGGGATGCTGCTGCGCACTGACCGCGAAGGCCTTGACGGGAATGCCCTGCGAGGCCGCCAGCATCAGCGAGGGGCTGGACGAGACCTGGCCGATCTCGTAGCGGCCGGACGCGACGATGGCGACGCCGTCGATCGACGGGCCGCCGGCCTGGATCACGAAGTCGAGCCCCTGCTCCTCGAAATAGCCGAGATGCTTGGCCGCCACTTCGCCGAGCTGGTTGCCGCCGCCGAGCCAGCCGAGTTGCATGTTGACGGTGCGCGTGCCCGATTGGGCGAAGGCGCGGCGCGAGAGGAGGGCAGGCATGGCGAGCGCGCCGGCCAGACCCGCGCCGGTCTTCAACAGAGCGCGGCGGGACAGTCCTGAATTGATCATCGATATTCCCCTTTGCAAGAAGGCCGTTCCTGGAGCCTTTGGACGACGCCCGGCCATTCCTGCAGCCCGGTTCTTATGGTGCCGGGTCGACGCGATCGCCTGGGTCGAAGGGAATTAAAGTATGGCGCAGCGCTCTCCGGAAGCATAAAGATTCGAGACAGGCGATGCCGAAATGGCATCACCTGACGGGAGGAGACGATGCATTCCGCGGTGCTTCGCTACATCGACCAGGTCGCCCGACTGGGCTCGATCCGCCGCGCGGCAAGCGTGCTCAACGTCGCCTCGTCCGCCGTCAACCGCCAGATCCTGAAGCTGGAAGCGGACATGGGAACGCCGCTCTTCGAGCGCGTCGGCAACGGCGTGCGCCCCACCGCGGCGGGCGAATACGTCATCCGCCATGCGCGCGAGACGCTGGCGCGCTGGCAGACCGTGCGCACGGAGATCACGGCGCTGTCGGGCGACATCCACGGCGAGGTGCGCATCGTCTCGATCCCGGCGCCGATCGTGCGCATCCTGCCGCGCGCCATCGAGGCGACGGCGAAGCAGCATCCGCACATCACCTTCCGCGTCATCGACGCCTCGCCGGCGGACCACGCCGAGGAAATGCGCGCGCGAAGGCCCGACATCGCGCTGCTCTTCATAGACCAGCGCCATCGCGGCTATGACGTGGTCGCCCGAATCCGCCTGCGCATCGGCGCGATCATGCGGCCGGACCATCCGCTGGCGGGCCGCAAGGAGGTGACGCTGACCGAATGCGCCGCCTTCCCGGTCGCGATGCTCAGCGATCCATGGATTCTGAACGCGACCGCCGAGGCCGAATTCACCCATAGCGGCGCGCAGTTCCGCTCCGTCGTGCTCACCAATTCTCTGCCGATGACCAAGGAGATCATGCGCGCCGGCATCGGGCTCGGCTTCTTCACGCCGGCCGGCTTCGTCGAGGAGCTTCAGTCGGGCGAACTCGTCCACGTGCCGCTCGCCGAAGCGGAGCTGTCGCAAAGCGAGATCGGCGTCCTGATCCACCGCGAGCGGCAAGGCTGGCCGGCGGTGCGCGCCGTCGCCGCCCGGCTGATCGACGAATTCGCCTCGCTGGACAAGGAGCTTTCGATGATCGATGCGGCGCGAAGCTGACCGATCACGCCCGCTGCGCGCCGAAGGAGGTCAGGCGAAGACGATCCCGCGCCGGTCGAGTATCCGGCGGACGGAGCCGATCGCCGACAAAGGCGTGTAGGCGCCCGTCACGCCGCCCAGCGACTGCGAGGCGGCATCGATGCCCCAGGTGAAGCCCTGTCCGGCGATCTCGATGCGATGGATGTTGTCCTTCAGCCCCGGCTGCGCGATGACGCGGCTCGTCGTGCGGTCGAAGCCGATGCCCGCCAGCGCAATCGCGGCATGGACGTTGACGTTGCGCGGGAAGCGCGCGCAGACGTGGCGTGTCGAGCCGTCGAAGACGACGCCCTCGCTGTCCTCGGGAAGCCCGAGACTCTTGCCGCTTTTCGTCGTCGTGATGACGACGCTGTCGATCAGGTCGCGGCCGTCGCGAATGCCGTCGAGCGCGAGCACCGCGCCATGCGGCACGTAGAAGGACCGTCCCGATGCCGCCGAGGCCGCCAGGATGGCCGCTTCCGTCGCCGGGTCCGCCAGGGCGGTGCAACTGAACGCACAAAAGTCGCTGTGCTGGAGGGCAGCGGGGGCCATCGTCCGGACGTTCTCGGCCATGGCCGCCTCGATCACCAGGTCGGCCTTGCGGGCGAGCGCCGCGTCTGCGTCGTCGAGGATGAGGCTGCCCCCGGTGTCGAAATCGCGCGCCTTCTTCGCGTCGGAAACGAGGAGATAGTCCACCTCCGCCACGCCGGAAGACCGCACATAGGAGAAGATCGCCTTGCCGATCGTCCCCGCCCCGATAATGCCAATCCGCATCTGTTCTCCAGCCCTGCCGATGATCGCCGCTCGTCGCCGAGCGGTTATCTGCAAAACGTCGCAGATGAAATCCTCTTTCGGAAGAGCCCGCGGAGTTTATTCGCCGGGGCCTGCCGCAAACGCCGCAGCCAGCCAGTCATGGACCCGGTGCGCGGGATGCCAGCGCGGCTTGCCGCCCGGCGCCTTGACGATGCAGTGGCGAAGCGTCGTCGCAGCCCCCTCGCCCAGCGGCGCGACCAGCCGGCCGTCCTTGCGAAAGCCGTTGCAATAGGTCGAATAGACGATCGTCGCCCCAAGCCCCATGCAGGCGGCTTCGAGCGCGGACACCGCCGTGTCGAGCTTCAGGGAAGGCGCGGTCGGATCGATGCGAATCTTCGCCGCGCCGGCCCAGCGGTCCCACAGATCGTAGCGGCCCTGAACCTGCAATCGGCGCATGCCGGCGAGAACCCTGTCTGGATCGGCTTCTTGAAAGCGGGCGGAAAGTTCGGGCGCGCAGACCAGAACCAGCCGTTCGTCGGCGATGCGCGGCAGGTTGGCGTGAACCTCGCCCCCGTCGCGCACCTCGACCACGATGTCGGCAAGGTCCGCGTTCGGGTCGGTCCAGATCGCGCTGTTGAGGCGCAGCTCGATCTCGTCGTTTTCCGCGAGAAAACGGTCGAGGCGCGGGATCAGCCAAAGGTTCAGGAACGATGACGGTGCGGAGATCGTCACCGTGCGCCGCATGCCCTTGCCCTTCAGTCCCTCGGTAGCGGCAGCCGCGATGTTCAGCGCCTCGGCGATGCCGGGCAGATAGGCTTCGCCCGCTTCGGTCAGGTCGAGCCCGTTGGAGCGGCGCTCGAAGAGCTTGCGCCCCAGATGGCTCTCCAGCCCGCGCACCCGCTGGCTGATGGCGGCCTGCGTGCATCCGAGCTCGCCCGCAGCCTCCGTGAAGCTGCGATGGCGCGCGGCCGCTTCGAAGGCCTGCAGATAGACGAGGGGCGGAAGGTTTCTGATGGCAGCCGGCATAACGGAAACAGGATCACTGACCTCGAATCCATTTCTTGGCCAGAACCGCGACAGGTTTATTCATGCGGCATACGTTCGGAGAACTCAATGCCGCTCTCGCTCCTGAAATACGGCCTGCGCCGCGACTACGTCCCGCACGGCGACATCCCGCCGACGCCCGATCTGAAGAAGAGTTACGACGTGGTGATCGTCGGCGGCGGCGGGCATGGCCTGGCGGCGGCCTACTACCTCTCCCATGTCCACGGCATCACCGACGTCGCCATCCTCGAAAAGGGCTATCTGGCCGGCGGCAACACCGCGCGCAACACGACGACGGTGCGCTCGAACTACATGACCGAGCAATCGGTCGCCTTCTACAAGGAGGGCGTCTCGCTGTTTGAGACGATGTCGCACGACCTCGGCTTCAACGTCATGTTCTCGCAGCGCGGGCAACTGACGCTCGCCCACTCCGACGCGACCATGCGCTCGTTCCGGCTGCGGGCCGAGATGGGCAAGCATATGGGCACGCGCATCGAGGTGGTCGACGCCAAGGCGGTGCAGGAGATCTGCCCGCATGTGAACATGGACTTCGGCGGCCAGCACGAGGTTCTTGGCGGGCTGTGGCACGAGGATGGCGGCACCGCCCGGCATGACGCCGTCGCGTGGGGCTACGCCAAGCGTGCCGCCGAAAAGGGTGTCGAAATCCACCAGCGAACCGAGGTTCAGGGGTTCCGCAAGTCCGGCGACCGCGTCACGCACGTCATCACCGACCGCGGCGAGATCGCCGCGGGCCAGGTCCTGCAGGCGGTCGGCGGGCTGAACGGACAGGTGGCCGAGCTTGCCGGCTTCCGCCTGCCGATCCGCAGCTTCCCCCTGCAGGCGATGGTGACCCAGCCGCTGAAGCCGTTTCTCGACGTCCTGCTGTCGTCGGCGAACATGCACACCTATCTCGTGCAGTCGTCGCGCGGCGAGGTGGTGATCGGCGGCGGCTCCGATCCCTACCAGCTCGTCTCGACCCGTTCGACCTTCGACCAGAAGGAAGCGCTGGCCGCCGGCGCGGTGCATCTGGTGCCGTTCCTGCACAATGTGAAACTGCTGCGCCAATGGGCCGGCATCACCGACATGACGCCCGACTACAGCCCGATCATGGGCGAATCCCCGCTCCGGAACTACTGGCTCGATTGCGGCTGGGGAACATGGGGCTTCAAGGCCACGCCCGTCGCCGGAAAGCGCATGGCCGAAACCATCGCCACCGGCCGCGTGCCGGAGATCCTGAAGCCGTTCGCCCTTTCCCGGTTCGAGCATTTCGCGCTCGTCAACGAAATGGGCGCGACCGCCGCAAGCCATTGAGGAGGGGGAGCATCATGAAGATCCTCGACTGTCCGCTGAACGGACCCCGGAACATCACCGAGTTCCAATATCTCGGGCCCCTTCGACAGGAAGAGGCCGAAGATGCCGGGAGCCTGGTGGCGCGCGTTTTCTTTCCGCCCAACCCGGCAGGTGTGCTGGTGGAATGGTGGCGCCATACGACGTCGAACACCGTCTTCCTGGCCGAGCGTGACACGCTGACCGACGAGGTGTTGCGCACCTGGCTGCCCGACCGCAAATCCCACGAGGAGTTCCCAGCATGAGCAGCCGGCTTCCACAGCCCTGGGGTTCGCGGATCGACCGCGGCGCGACGCTTGCCTTCAAATTCGAAGGCAGGCGCGTCGCGGGCTTTGAGGGCGACACGATCGCAAGCGCTCTCGTCGCGAACGGGCAGAAAGTGCTGTCGCGTTCGTTCAAGTACCACCGCCCGCGCGGCGTCCTCAGCATGGCCGGCGAAGACGCGAACACGCTGGTGCAGCTCGGGCCCGAGCCGAACGTCCGCGCCGACATGCGCCTTGCCGCCGACGGCATGGTGGTGAGCGCGCAGAACGTGACGGGCTCGCTCGCCCGCGATCTTGCAGCGCCGATGGATCGGCTGGGCCGCTTCCTGCCGGTCGGCTTCTACTACCGCTCGTTCTTCAAGCCCGGCTCCCGCGCGTGGCTGAAACTGTGGGAGCCGATCATCCGCAAGTCGGCGGGCCTCGGCAAGGTGTCCTTCGACCCGCCCGCCGCCGACTACCGCAAGACCAGCCTCCATTGCGATCTCGTCGTGGTGGGCGCAGGCGCCGCCGGCCTTTGCGCCGCGCTGGCGGCGGCCGATGCGGGGATCGACGTGCTTCTCGTCGACCAGAATCCCGACCTCGGCGGGGCGTTGAACTACGCCCGGTTCGACATCGAGGGCAAGGCGGCCGCAGACGCGCTGCGCGACCTCGCCGCCCGCGTGCAGAGCCACCCCAAGATCCGCCTCCTTCTCGCCGCCACCTGCAATGGCTGGTACGCCGACAACTACCTGCCGGTGCTGCAGGGCGACACCCTGCACAAGGTGCGCGCGGCGGAACTGATCCTCGCGACCGGTTCGCAGGAACAGCCACTGGTCTTCCGCAACAACGACCTGCCGGGAATCATGTACTCCTCCGCCGCGCAGCGCCTGATGCGCCTTTATGCGGTGCGACCCGGCGAACGGGCCGTGGTCTTCGCCGGCGGCCTCGACGGCTACCGCGTCGCGCTGGACCTCGACGATGCCGGCATCGAGGTCGCAGCGCTGGTCGAGCCCGCCGACGAAGCGCCGGATGCCGGATACCTCGCTGCCGTCAGCGGCCGCGGGATCGAGGTGATCAAAGGCGCGCGGATCGCCGAGGCGCATGGCAAGATGGCGGTGACGGCAATCGACCTGCGCCTCGCCTCCGGCGAAATCCGCCGGATCGACTGCGATCTTCTCGTCACCGCCGCCGGCTATACGCCCGGCTATCAGCTCGCGCTCCAGGCCGGCGCGAAGCTCGGCCATGAAGACGAGACCGGCCACTTCACGCTGACGAACGTTCCGCCGCACGTCCATCTCGCGGGCTCGGTCGCAGGCCATTTCGACCTTGCCGACGTCCGGCGCTCGGGCGCGACGGCGGGTCGGGCAGCGGCCCGCGCGCTCGGCGCGGACGTGGCGCAGGAGACGGAATCGGCGCCGCACCCATCGCGCCACGCGAACTATCGCAGCGATGCGAGTCCGCATCCCAAGGGCCGCGATTTCATCGACTTCGACGAAGACCTGCAGGCCAAGGACATCTGGAACGCCGTCAAGGACGGCTATCGCGAACTGGAACTCGTCAAGCGCTTCTCCACCGTCGGCATGGGCCCGTCCCAGGGCCGCCATTCGGCGCTCGGCACGGCGCGGATCGTCGCCGCGGCCACCGGCCGCTCGGTGGCGCAGATCGGAATCACGACCTCGCGCCCGCCCTTCGGGCCGGAAAAGCTCGGCCTACTCGCCGGCCCGGCGCATCACCCCTTTCGCCTGACAGCCCTGCACGAAGACCTCGTCGCCGCCGGCGCGAAGATGATGCCGGTCGGCGCCTGGTGGCGCCCGGCCTATTTCGGCGCTCGCGAAAGCGCAGCCGCCGCCATCGAGGCCGAAGTCAGGGCCGTGCGCGAAGGCGTCGCCGTGCTCGACGTCTCGACGCTCGGCAAGATTGCCCTCCGCGGACCGGATGCGGGCCTCTTCCTCGACCGCTTCTACACCATGCTCCATTCCAACCAGCCGGTCGGGCGCGTGCGCTACTGCCTGGCGCTGAACGAGATGGGCAGCGTGATCGACGACGGCGTCGCCTACCGGGTGAGCGAGGAGCATTTCCACGTCTCGACCACGACCGGCATGGCGCCCCGCATCTTCGCCGACATGTCCTGGTGGAACGCGCAGTGGCAGATGGACGTCGACATCCAGAACGTCACGGGCGCGTTTGCAGGCCTCAACGTCAGCGGCCCGCTGGCCCGCAAGGCCCTCGCCGCGCTCGACGGAGACATCGACGTCTCGCCCGAAGCCTTCGGCTTTCTCGACGGCCGCAGCGGAACGCTGGCGGGCGTTCCGGTCCATGCGATGCGGATCGGCTTCACCGGCGAGATCAGCTACGAGCTTCACGTCCCCTATTCCAAAGCGCGCGCGCTCTGGCAGGCGCTGATGGAGGCCGCCGCGCCGCTCGGCATCCGCCCCTACGGGCTCGAAGCCTCCCGCATCCTGCGCCTCGAAAAAGGCCACATCATCATCGGCCAGGACACCGACGCGATGACGACGCCCGAGGAATTGTCGATGGGCTGGGCGCTGTCGAAGAAGAAGAATTTCCATCTCGGCCGCACGGCCAATCGAAAGCGCGGCGAACAGCCCATGACGCGCAAGCTCTGCGGCTTCCAGCTCGACGGCAGGCCCGGCGCGGAACTGGGCGAGGGCGCGCTGGTGTTCAAGGATGGCCGCCCGGTCGGCTTCGTCTCCTCGATCGCCTGGTCGCCCACGCTCGCAAAGACCATCGGTCTCGCCTACGCCCATCCCGACGACGCCGCGCCGGGCGCAACGATCGCCATCCGCCGCTTCGACGGCCGCAACCTCGAAGCGCCGGTCGTCTCGCCGCATTTCTACGATCCGGAAAACGAAAGGCAGACCCTTTGATGGCGACCGACGATCTCCCCCGCCTTGCGGCCCTCGCGCCCGCGCTGCCGGCGGCCTCCGACGGCCTCCTCATCGCAGACTGCACCGAAATCGCCCGCTTCGGCCTGCGCGGCAAGGGCAGCTACGCGTGGCTGAAATCGCGCGGCGTCGCCGTGCCCGACCGGATCAACGTCGCCGCGGTCGATGCCGACGGCATGCTGGTGCTGCGTCTCGGCCAGAGCGACATCGCGATCAGCGGCAATGGCGAAGGCGTCGACGCGATCGCTGCTGCGTGGCGCACTGCCGAAGGCACCAGGGGCCATGACGGCTATCGCCGCGATAGCTGGGCGCATCTCGCGGTGTCGGGACGGGACGCCACCGCCCTGATGGCCGAACTGACCGATATCGACCTGCGCGACACGAGCATGCCACGATACGCGATCGCGCAGACTCGCCTGCTTCACGTGGACACGATCATCGTGCGCACCGATCCGGCAGGCATTCCGGGCTATGAGCTGTTTTTCGACCTTGCGTCGCGCGCCTTCGTGCTGGAGAACCTCCGCCACATGGCGCACAGCCAGCCGACCTGATTTCAAGGAGATATCGATGACCGCCTATGTGTTGACGGTGCAGTGCGAATCGCGCCGCGGGATCGTCGCCGCCGTAACCACCTTCCTCGCGCAGAACGGCTGCAACATCACCGACGCGGCGCAGTTCGACGACGAGCGCACCGGCCGGTTCTTCGCGCGCATCACCTTCCGCTCCGAGACGGGCAAGGGCGAGGACGAATTGCGCGACGGTTTCGCCAACGTCGCGCGTGAACAGGACATGGTGTGGACCATCCGGACGAGGGACCACCGGCCCAAGGTGCTGCTGATGGTCTCCAATTTCGGCCACTGCCTGAACGACCTGCTCTACCGCTGGCGCATCGGCGCGCTGCCGATCGACATCGTCGGCGTGGTGTCGAACCATTTCACCTACCAGAAGCTGGTCGTGAACCATGACCTGCCCTTCCACCACATCAAGGTGACGAAGGAGAACAAGGCGCAGGCCGAGCGCCAGCTCATGCAGGTCATCGACGACGCCGGCGTCGAACTGGTGGTTCTGGCGCGCTACATGCAGGTCCTCTCGGACGAGGTGTGCGAGCGGATGTCGGGGCGGATCATCAACATCCACCACTCGTTCCTGCCCTCCTTCAAGGGCGCCAACCCCTACAAGCAGGCCTTCGAGCGCGGCGTGAAGCTGATCGGCGCCACGGCGCACTACGTCACCGCCGATCTCGACGAAGGCCCGATCATCGAGCAGGACACCGTGCGCATCTCGCACGCTCAGAGCCCCGAGGACTACATCTCGCTCGGCCGCGACGTCGAGGCGCAGGTGCTGGCGCGCGCGATCCACGCCCATGTCCACGACCGCGTCTTCATCAACGGCGAAAAGACGGTCGTCTTCCCCGCCTCCCCCGGCTCCTACGCCTCCGAGCGGATGGGCTGATCCTTCAGCGCGGCGTGCCGGACAGGTCGAACTTCTCGATCACCGGATCGGTGCGGAAGAGAACCTTCTCCACGCGCTTGCGCGTCAGGACGTAGTGGTCGACGGCAAGCTGGTCGGCCATCTCCACGTCCTGTGCCCGGATCGCATCGACGAGCGCGCGGTGCTGGCGCTCGGTCTCGGCCAGATGGGTGGCAAGGTCTTCCCTGGTCGAAGGATTGAGATACTCGACCGTGCTCTCATAGGCGAAGCAGGCGCGCGCGAGACGGATCGTGCCGAGCAGAACGCTGTCGTAGAAGGCGGAGAAATAGCGGTTGCCCGACGCGCGCGAGATCGCGAGGTGAAACTGCAGATTCGCCTCCGACCGCGCGACCCCGTTCGAGACGTCCGTACTTTGCTCGAAATCGTGCATCGTCTGTTCGATCGCGATGAGGTCGCTGTCGGAGCGGTGCTCGGCGGCGAGGCGATGGATCAGCCTGCTGGAGACGAGGAGCGCGTCGTAGAGCTTGGGCACCTCGTCGAAATCCATCGTGGCGACGATCGCCTTGCGGCCGTGCCGCTGCACCAGCCCGTCGGAGATGAGCTGGATGATGGCCTCGCGGACCGGCGTGCGCGAGACGTCCATCTGCTCGGCCAGATCGGCTTCGTCGAGCACGAGGCCGGGCCGCAATTCGAGCCGGAGTATGGCCTCGCGCAGTTTCCGCGCGACCTTCTGGCCGTCTCTCTCATCCACGAACTTGTCCATTCGGGCCACCTGCCTCCTATTCGCTCTAAAGCCGAATAGCCGACGACCGGACGTCAATCCAGCTTCCATTCTCGGCCGACGACAGCGCGATGGCTTCCATCGCCGCCACGCCGGCGAGCGCCTGATCGTCCGTCACCGGATAGGGCGCGCCGGCCAGGATCGCGTGGGCGAAGGCGTCGAGTTCCATGGCGAGCGTATCGCGGGGCTCGAAGCCGCTTTCCTCGACATGGCCGTCGAGATCGCAGGTGATCAGCCGCGCCTGGTCCGGCAGCTGCGCCCAGCCTTGCGAGCCGAAGAGATGCAGCCGCCAGAAGCTGGCGGTCGACATCAGCGTCGACAGGCTGCCCGTCGCGCCCGAGGCGAAGTCGAGCGCGACGTTGGTCACGTCCTTCACATCGGACGGCACCGCGACATGGCGGCTGATCGCGGAGACGCGGCGGACAGGCCCCAGCAAGGCGATCATCGCATCGAGAACGTGGATGCCCATGGCTGCCATGCCGCCGGCCGGGTTCTCGGACGTGTCGCCGCGCCACATTGCGTTGGTGTACTGGTAGCCGAAACTGCCCGAAAACGCGCCTTCGACATGCAAGAGCTTTCCAAGCGTCCCCGAGTTCGCCAGCGCGTCGAGCCTGCCGAAAGCTGGCAGGAAGCGGCGGTTGAACCCGACGCACAGCCGCACGCCGGCCGAACGCGCGGCCGCAACGGCGCGCTCGGCATGGGCAAGTTCCAGCGCCAGCGGCTTTTCGACGAAGACGTGCTTGCCCGCTGCCGCAGCCCGGCAGATCTGGCCGGCATGCTGGCTGTGGGGCGTGGCCAGCACCACCGCGTCGATCTCGGGAGAGGCAAGCAAATCCTCGAAATCGGCCAGCAGCCGAAGCCCTCGATCCTTGCAGAACTCCTCGGCCTTGCCCGGGCTGCGGGTTGCGGCGTGGGTCAAGCGCAGGTGGGATCGAGGACTGCCGGCATTGGCATCGACGAGATTCCGCCCCCAGCGTCCCAGGCCGACGATGGCGGCGCGGACGGGAGCGGTCATAGCTTCGCGCCTCCGTCGATCACCACGGCGCTGCCGGTCATGAAGCCGGAGAGGTCGCAGGCGAGATAGACCGCGAGTTCGGCGATCTCGGCCGGCGTTCCCATGCGCCCGAGCGGCTGGCGCGAACTGAAGGCGCGCCGCGCCGCAACGCTGTCGTCCATCGCATCGATGCGCGCGGTCATGGACGGCGTCTCGACCGCTGACGGGCAGATCGCGTTGCAGCGGATATTGGCCGCCGCATAGTCGCGCGCGACCGATTTCGTCATGCCGATCACGGCGGCCTTGGTCGCCCCATAGGCGAATCGGTCGGGCGCCGCGCCGATCGAGGAGATGACCGAGGCGATGTTGATGATGCTGCCGCCGCCGTGCCGCTCCATCAGCGCGACCGCCGAACGCATCATCAGGTAGATCGAGGTCACGTTCAGATCGAGCGATCGCTGCCAGTCGTCCAGGCTGCATGCGCCAAGATTGCCGACCGCCACCATGCCGGCGCAGTTGAACTGCACGTCCAGCCGGTCGAGACCGGAATGGAAGTCCGCGACCGCCTGCGGATCGACGACGTCGATCACTGCCGTCCTCAGGCCCGGATTTTCACCGGCGAGCCGGTCGAGCCCGGCTGCATCCCGGTCGAGCGCATGGACACGCGCGCCCTCGCGCCGATAGGCAAGCGCGGTTTCCCGGCCGATGCCGGAGGCCGCCCCCGTCACCACGCAGACCTTGCCGTTGAGACGCCCCATTCCCGGTCCTCCGTTCATCATCTGGTGAAGAGCTGGTCGGGCAGCCACAGGACGATCTCCGGGAAGGCGGTGATCAGCGCGACGCCGAGGCACATCAGGAAGAAGAACGGCACGCAGGCCAGGATGATGCGCGTGATCGACGCCTTGGTGAGGTCCTGCAGGATGAACAGGTTGAAGCCGACCGGAGGCGTGATCTGTGCGAGTTCCGCCATCAGGATCAGGAAGATGCCGAACCAGATCGGGTCGAAGCCCGCCGCCACGATCAGCGGCAGGGTGATCGGCAGGCTCATCACCGTCATCGAGATGCCTTCGAGGAACATGCCGAGCAGGAGGTAGAACAGCACCAGGATGAAGATCAGCCCATAGGGTGAAAGCTGCAGCCCGTCGATGACGGTGGCTATGTTGTGCGGCACGTGCATGAAGCCCATCGCCGTCGACATGAAGGCCGCCGCGATCATGATCGCCGAGATCATGCAACTCGTATGGACCGAGGCTGTCAGGCTGGAGATGAAGGTTCCCCAGCTTAACTGGAAGGTGGCGGCCGCATAGATCAGCGTCGCCGCCACGCCGATCGCCGCCGTTTCCGAAGGCGTCGCCAGCCCCGAATAGATCGCGCCGAGCACCAGCCCGATCAGAAGGCCGATGGGAACGAGATTCCAGAAGCCGACCAGCACGTCCCGGAAGGTCGGCGGCGAGGTGTCGCTGGGCGCCACGTCCGGGCGGATCAGGGCGCAGATGATGACGTAGGTCGAATAGATTCCCGCGATCATGAGACCGGGAATGAGGCCGGCCGCGAACAGCCGCGAGATCGAGACCTCGGCGAGAACGCCGTAGACGATCATCATGATCGAGGGCGGGATCAGGAGCCCGAGGCTGCCGGCGCCGGCGAGCGAGCCGTAGGACAGCGCGCTCGAATAACCGCGGCTCTTCAGTTCCGGGATCGTGATCTTGCCCACCGTCGCCGTCGTCGCCGCGCTGGAGCCGCAGATGGCGGCGAAGACCGCCGAGCCGAAGATGTTGGTGTGCAGCATCCGGCCGGGCAGATGGTAGGTCAGCGGCGACAGGCCCTTGAAGAGGCGCGTCGACACGTCGGTGCGAAGGATGATCTCGCCCATCCAGATGAACATCGGAATGGCGGAGAGTTCCCAGCCCGTCGAGCTGCGGATGACGAGCGGGCCGAGGATCGTGCCGATGCGGTGGAACGGCATGTCGAGGAACAAGGCGAGCCCCGCGACCGACACCAGGAGAAGACCCGCGAAGACCCAGACGCCGATCCCCAGGAAGAAGATCACGAGCGCCAGGATGCCGAAGGCGGCGACAAGGGATTCCATCGGCTATTCCCCTTCGACTTGCTCTTCGGGGACACCGTTCATGACGGTGTCGATCGCCGAGGCCAGGAGCTGGATCAGGAAGATCAGGAGACCTGCGAATATGGCCGCGGCGATATACCAGGTTGGCGTGGGAACGAGGCCGGGACTGACCGAGCCGCGCAAATAGTCGCGCGCCAGGATCAGCCAGACATAGCGCGCCATGAAGGCGAAGATCGCGAAGGTGGCCGCGATGCAGAACAGTTCGATGGCGATTGCCCCGTTGCCCTTGAGAAAGCGGCGGATGAGGCTCACCCGCACATGCTTGCGGCTGACGAAGGTGTGGCCCAGCGCCAGGAAGGTCATCGCCCCCGTCGCATAGCCGACGAAATCGGCCATCGAGTTGGTCGAGCTTGCGAAGAAATTGCGCAGGACGATCTCGAGGATGATGTGGACGACGATGTAGACCAGGAGGGCGCAGGCGATCGCCATCCCGGCCCCGGAGCATATTTCCGACACGCGAACGACCGCACGCGACAGCATGGCTGTGACCTCAGGTTCCGGAGGAAAAGGGGGCGCGCATCTTCATGCGCGCCGGCCTCGTTATGAGCCGCGCTTGGTCGCGTACTCGTCGAGGATTTCCTGGCCGACCGGCCCGACGGACTGCAGCCATTCGTCGTAGACCGCCTGTCCGGACTGCTTCAGGAATTCGAGGAATTCCGGCGGAACGTCGGTGACGATGGTCACGCCGTTCTGCGACATGTCCTTGAAGTTCTGCTCGACCCGGACTTCGAGGTCCGCCCATGCCGCCTCGCTCGCCTTGTCGGCGGCGTCGCGGATGATCTGCTGCTCTTCGGGCGTCAGGCTGTCGTAGATGTCCTTGTTCATGTGCGTCATGTTCAGGGCCATCGAATAGTTCACGGCGGTGAAGTGATCGAGGAACTCCCAGAACTTGGAGCTAGCGCCGCCATCGGCCGAGGTCAGCACGGAGTTGATGCTGCCCGCCGCAAGCTGCGGCACTGTATCGGCCCAGCTTATCTGCACCGCCGTCGAGCCGGCATTCGACATCGTCTTGACGCCGCTCGCGTCCCAGCCGCGGATCTTCAATTCGGCCATGTCGTCCTTGGAGGTCACCGGCTTGTTCGCCCAGATGCCGGACGGCGGCCACGGCGTCGCCCACAGCAGCACCTGGTTGTGCTCTTCGAAGACCTTTTCGTAGTGCGGCCGCGCCACTTCCCACAGAAGCTTCGCGTCCGCATTGGTGCCGGCGATGAAGGGCAGCGAGGAGAGCAGGAACAGCGGTTCGATGCCCGACAGCGACGTCGCGACCGTGTCGGCCATTTCGAGCGCGCCGTCGCCGACGGCGTCGAACTGGTCGACCGACTTGTAGCCGATCGAGCCGCCATAATGGCCGGTGATCGCGATGTCGCCGCCGGACGCCTCGCTCACCGCGTCGATGAAGACCTTGTCGGCCCCGCCCATGATGGTCGATTCGCCATACTCGTTGGCGAGGTTCCAGGAATAGGTCTGGGCCAGGGCGGCGCTCGTGAAGGCGGTGAGCGCGATGGCCGCGCCCAGGATCGTGTTTCGCATGTCGGTTCCCTCTCTTCTGGTTTGCGGTTGGCTGGACTTGATGGCTACGCGACCTTCACGGGCACGTAGTTTTCGGCGATGAAGCGTTCCGTGAACTTGCCCGAAGCCAGGTCGTCGCGCATGGCTTCGGTCGAGCGCTCGGCGGGCTCGCCATAGCCGCCCGCGCCCGGCGTCTCGATCACGACGACCGTCTCCTGCCTGACGAACACGCCGGCGATCTTCGACGGCAGGTTCTTGCGCGAGCCGTCGTCGTTCTGGAGGTAGAACTGCCCCGCCGCGCCGGCCTTGCCGCCGAAGATGCCCCACGGCTGGTGGCGAAAGCGTTCGCCGACGCCGTTGAACTCGCAAAGATGGCCGACCGGACGGATCGAGCGCCGGATGCCGAGGCCACCGCGGTGCCGGCCTGCGCCGCCCGAATTGGGGATCAGCGCGTATTCCTCCACGCGCAGCGGATATTCGAGCTCGATCGCCTCGACCGGCAGATTGGCGGTGTTGGTGATGTGGACCTGGACGCCGTCCTTGCCGTCCTTGGTCGCCCGCCCGCCGGCCCCGCCGCCGAGCGTTTCCAGATAGACGTAGGGCGCGCCGGTTCGGGGATCGCGGCCGGCGAAGACGGCGCTGGTGTTGGCGCCGTTGGCGGCCGCGACGACCCGGTCGGGCAGCGCATCGGCGAACGCGCCGAGCACCACGTCGACCACACGCTGGCACGAATTCGCTCGCATGGCCACGCCCGCCGGATGCACGCAGTTGACGAAGCTGCCATGCTCGGCCCTGATCTCGATCGCGTCGAAAATGCCCTGGTTGTTCGGCACTTCCGGGTCGAGCAGCGCCTTCAGCGCGTAGCAGACGGCCGATTTCGTCGTGTTGAGCGTCATGTTGAAATTGCCCGCCACCTGCGACGAGGTGCCGGTGAAGTCGAAGATCACCTTCTCGCCGCGCTTGCGGGCCGTGAGCGCGATCCTGACGTCCTCGGTGCCGAGCCCGTCATCGTCCATGACGTCCTCGAAGCTGTAGTCGCCGTCCGGCACGCCCGAGATCGCCTTGCGCATGCGCAGATTGGTGCGGCTGACGATCTCGTCGCACAGCGCGACGAGATGGTCGGCGCCGTGGCGCGCGACGATCTCGCCGAGGCGCTTCGTCCCAAGCTTCACGGCGGCGATCTGGGCGTTCAGGTCGCCCAGGCGCTCGTCGGGCAGGCGCATGTTCAGCAGCATGAAGCGCATGATGTCGCCGTTGAGCTCGCCCTTGCGGAACAAGCGCAGGATCGGAATGCGCAGGCCTTCCTTGTAGATCTCGTTGAGCCCGCCCGACATGGAGCCGACCGACGCGCCGCCGACATCGGCGTGGTGCACGATGTTGGCGACGAAGCCGAGGAGCCGTTCGCCGTCGAAGACCGGCATTGCCATGTTGATGTCCGGCAGGTGCGAGCCGCCGGCCACGTGGGGGTCGTTGGCGATGAAGATGTCGCCCGGCGCGACGCTGTCCTTGTACTGTTCGAGGATGAGCCCGATCAGGCCCGACATCGAGGCCAGGTGGATCGGCAGCGCGTTCTCCGCCTGCACGATCAGCCGGCCGGTGCGGTCGGCGATGGCGGTCGAGTGGTCGTGGCGCTCCTTGATGTTGGTCGAGAACGCGCTGCGCATCAGCGTCAAAAAGCACTCGTCGGCGACCGAGCGCAGGCTGTTCCAGCTTATTTCGATCGTGATCGGATCGAGTGAGACGGCTTCAGTCATCGGTGCGGTCCATGATCAGGTTCATTGCGGCGTCGACCCGGACGGTCCAGCCGGGCGGCACGAGCGTGGTGGTGTCGAACTGCGTGATCAGCGCCGGCCCGGCGAGCGAGGCGCCTTCGGGCAGGTCGTCCCGGAGATAGACCGGCGTCGCCACGACGCCTGTCGTCTCGAACCAGATCGCGTCGACCGAGGCGGGCTGCGCAGCGCTGTCGGGACGGCGCACGTCGGTGTCCCGCCGGGAAAAATTCATCGACGCGCGAATGCGCACATTGACCGCTTCCACGCCGGCGTCCGGGTTGAAATGGCCGTAGGCGATCTCGTGCTGCCTGAAGAACGCCTCCTTCAGCGCCTCGACCGGCGGCAGGTCCGGCGCATGGCGGCCGGTGCCGAGCTCGACCGGCAGCTCGTAGTTCTGGCCGACATAGCGCAGGTCGAGAATGACGGTCTGGCTGCGCTCGACGATGTAGGGGTCTTCCTGCGCCAGCCAGTCCTCGGCCTGCGCGCTCAGCCGCGCGATCGTCTCCGCGATCATCGACAGGTCGCCGTCGAGCCTCGTGCGGCAGCTTGCGACGTAGTTTTCCTGCAGGTCCGAAACGATCAGGCCCTCGGCGCACAGGATGCCCGGCGCGCGCGGAACCAGGATGCGGCGCATGGCGAGGATGTCGGCGACATCGGCCGCATGCAGCCCGCCCGCGCCGCCGAAGCACATCAGCGTATAGTCGCGCGGGTCCTGCCCCTTTTCGATCGAGACGGCGCGGATGGCGCGCGCCATGTTGGAGGCCGCGACGCTGACGATGCCGTGCGCCGCCTTTTCGGGCGACAGGCCCAGCGGCCCTGCGATCCGGCCGATCGCGGCCTTGGCGAGGTCGGCGTCGATCCTGAAGCCGTCGGCAAGGCGCGCCGGCAGGCGGCCGAGCACGACATTCGCATCCGAGACGGTCGGCTTGTCGCCGCCGCGGCCATAGCAGGCGGGACCGGGCACGGCGCCGGCGCTCATGGGGCCGACCTTGAGCAGCCCGTCGGGACCCAGATGCGCGATCGAACCGCCGCCCGCCCCCACCGTGTGGATGTCGACCGTGGGCAGGCGGATGCGAAAGCCGGCGATGTCGCGCAGGTTCGAGGTGCCGACCTTGCCGCCCTGGATGAGCGCGACGTCGGTGCTGGTGCCGCCGATGTCGAGCGTGATGATGTTTTCGATCCCCGACAGCGCCGCCGCCGCCTGCGCGCCGACCGCGCCGGCCGCGGGACCGGAAAGCGCGGTGCGCACCGGAAAGCGCGATGCGAGGTCGATCGACATCAGCCCGCCCGCCGACTGGAAGATGCCGATGGCGGCGTTGGGCGCGGCCTTTCGGATGGCTTCGCCCAGCCGGTCCATGTAGCGGCTGACCTCGGGCTGAAGGAACGCGTTGATCACCGCGGTCGAGAAGCGCTCATATTCACGGAACTCGGGATGCACCTCGCTCGAGATCGAGACGTAGAGGTGCGGATAGGCCTTGCGCAGCGCGGCCGCGATCCGCGCCTCATGGTCGGGATTGAGGAAGGAGAAGATCAGGCAGACGGCGACGGCCTCGACATCGTCGAGATTCCCGAGCTGCGCGACGACCGCGTCGACTTCGGCGTCGGTCAGCTCGACGATCGCCTTGCCCTCCGGCCCGATTCGCTCGGCGACCTCGAGCCGGTTCGCCCGCTCGACCAGCGGCGGCGGAGCGTCGCGCTGGAGATCGTAGATCGCCGGCCGCACCTGCCGCCCGATTTCGAGGAGGTCGCGGAACCCTCGCGTCGTGACCAGCCCGGTTTTCGGGCCCTTGCGCTGAAGGAGCGCGTTGGTGGCGACGGTGGTTCCATGGGCGAAGCGGGCAATGTCCTCGCCGGCGATGCCGGCCTTCTTCTGCAATTCCTGCAGCCCGTTCAGGATCGCCTCGGAGGGATCGTGCGGCGTCGAGGGACGCTTGTGCAGGACGGCATGTCCCGTGGACAATTGCCGCGCGGCAAAATCGGTGAAGGTTCCACCGACATCGACGCCGACCACCCAATCTCCCATCTGCAATCCCTCGATCTGTGACGACGAACCCGCCATGCGGAGGCTTCCGCTCCGTAATCCATTTCAGTATGCAAAATGGATGCTGAATGTCAAATCAGATTCGCCAGCCAACGGATTCATCGGTCACGACAGCAGGAAAAGCCCGCGGACGATGCGTAAGCGAGCCTTGGAAACGAACGGAAAGAAGTGCTTCAGCGCCGAATTGAAGGCGCCTGCTGCACGAGCGCGGCGCAGTCGACGAAGGCGCGCACATTTGCGATCGCTGCGCTGGAGAGGCTCCACATCGCGCCGGTGCGCCGGCCGTAGCTCGGCGACAGGAGATGCCGCGCGAGCTTCAGTCCCGCCGGCCACGGCGGCGCCCAGTCGGGGATGATCGCCACGCCCATGCCGCGATCGACAAGCGTCACGATGGCGTCGAGCGCGTCGAGTTCGAGCCATTCGGCGACCCGCAGGCCGTTGTCGGCGAGATATTTGTCGACGATCTGACCGCCCCACTGGTTGCGGTCGTAGCGGATGAACGGGTGCACGGTGATGGCGCGGTGCGGGTCGCTCAGATCCGTGCCTTCGGGCGTGATCAGGAGCAGCCGCTCTTCGCGCAGCGTCTGCCAGCCCAGCGTCTTCGGCAGGTCGAACTGCGGATGGACCAGAAGCGCGACGTCGAGATCGCGCGCCAGAAGCGCCTGGTAGAGTTCCGACGAGGAGCCGGGGCGGATATAGAACTCCACCTTGGAAAAATCCGCACGCATTCCCGCGAGGATGTCGGGGATCATGCCGGTCATCGCGCTCGCCGTCGCGCCGATCCGGATCGGGCCGGAGGGCTCGCCCCCGGTGACGGCGAGGCGCAGGGCGCGCGTGTCTTCCAGAAGCGTCCGCACCTGCGGCAGGATCGCAAGCCCGGCCGCCGTCGGGCGCACGGTTCGTCCCACCCGCGCTACCAGCGGATGGCCGAGCGCCGCTTCGAGTGCCTGCATGCGCTGCGACAGGGCGGCGGGCGTGAGATTGAGCCGGCGAGCCGCCTGTGCGAACGAGCCGCATTCGGCGACCACCAGAAAGCTTTCCAGAAAGCGGGTGTCCATAGAATAGATATTCTATCGTCTGAATGAAGGAAAAGATAGGTATCGCGTGGTGTCGGATCGGATAGATTGCCCGCTCACGCCCGTACCACCACAGGATAGACCATGTCGCTCGACGCCAAGTTCGCCCGCCTGGGCACCGACAACGCCCCCGGCCAGGAGGTGCGCCAGCGCACCGGCGACATCGAGAGCCTGATGATCGGCGACCGGCTCGACGGGCGCGTCGTCGATTTCTCGCATGGCGACGTCGATGCGCACGAGCCGACGCCGGGCGCATACGAGGCCTTTGGCGAAGGCTACGCCAAGGGCGGACGCCAGGCCTATACCGAGTATCGCGGCGACAACGAGATCCGCCGCCTCGTGGCCGAACGCATGGCGCGCTTCATCGGCGCCCCGGTCGACCCGTCGGACGGGCTGATCGTCACCCCCGGCACGCAGGGCGCGCTGTTCCTCGCCATGGGCGCAACGGTCGGCCGCGGCGACAAGGTCGCCATCGTCCAGCCGGACTATTTCGCCAATCGCAAGCTGGTCGAGTTCTTCGACGGCGAAATGGTCCCGGTCCAGCTCGACTACGTCAATGCCGACGAAACGCGCGCGGGGCTCGACCTCGACGGGCTGGAATCAGCCTTCCGCGGCGGCGTGAAGGTGTTCCTGTTCTCCAACCCGAGCAACCCCGCCGGCGTCGTCTACTCGCCGGCCGAGATCGAGCGCATCGCAGCGCTCGCCGACCGCTACGGCGTCACGCTGATCGTCGACCAGCTCTATTCGCGCCTGCGCTATTCCGGCGTGACGTATACGCACATGGCCGCCGTCGCGCGCAACCGGGACAATGTGGTCACCATCATGGGGCCGTCGAAGACGGAATCGCTGTCCGGCTTCCGCCTCGGCGTCGCCTGCGGCGCGCCGGCCATCATCGCGCGGATGGAAAAGCTGCAGGCGATCGTCAGCCTGCGCGCGGCCGGCTACAGCCAGGCCGTGCTGCGCACCTGGTTCGCCGAACCGGAAGGCTGGATGGAGGAGCGCATCCGCCGCCACGAGGCGATCCGCGACGACCTCCTGCGCGTCCTGCGCGCCGGCGACGGCGTCTTCGCCCGCACGCCGCAGGCCGGCAGCTACCTGTTCCCGCATTTTCCCAAATTGGCGGTCGAGCCGAAGGATTTCGTCACGATCCTGCGCCTGCAGGCTGGCGTCATCGTCACGCCCGGCACCGAGTTCAGCCCCCATACGGCGCAAAGCGTCCGGCTGAACTTCTCGCAGGACCATGCTGCCGCCGTCGCGGCCGTCGAGCGGATGGTCGCCCTGGTCGAACGCTACCGCGCTGCGCCGGCCAAGGCCGCGCGGGCCTAGGAAAGCCTGTCTACCGCCCCATCTGGTCGAGCTTGCGCTGCATTGCGGCGATCTGTTCCTTCAGTTCGGAAAGGTCGTCGCCCTTGGGCGCGTCGGGCTCGTCCTCGCCCTTGGCCGCCTCGCCGCCGGTCCCCGGCATCGGAAACGGCGTGAACATGCGCATGGCGTTCTGGAACATCTCGGCATTGCGCCGCGCCTGTTCCTCCATCGCTTTCAAGGGCGCGGCGGCCATCGGCATCATGCCCATGGGCGTCTTGCCCATCGCGTCCTTCATCTGCTGGCGAAAGCGCTCCTGCTCCTTGGCGAAGGCCACCATCGACTGCTCGAGGAAGCTCGGCACCACCATCTGCATCTGGTCGCCGTAAAAGGCGATGAGCTGGCGCAGGAACGGGATCGGCAGCATGTTCTGCCCGTCGCGGTTTTCCAGCTCGAAGATGATCTGCGTCAGCACCGAATGCGTGATGTCGTCGCCGGACTTCGCGTCCTGTACGGTAAAGTCCTCGCCGCGCTTGACCATTTCGGCAAGGTCTTCGAGCGTCACGTAAGTGCTCGTGCCCGTATTGTAGAGACGGCGGTTGGCGTATTTCTTGATGGCCACCGGATCGTTCTTTGCGGGCATGTAGCTGGCTCCCAGTGATTTAACCGACTGTTTCCGCTCGGCAAGCTTTGAGGATATGCGCAAAAGGCGGGCAATTGAAAGCGCTTTGTGCAGCGCACGTAAACCCATCCCCGGTTTGACTTGGGCGCGCCGAAACGGCAAGAAATGCGTCAAAGCGCATTTTCGCGTTCCCCTCACTGACCCGGAGTAACCCGACATGTCCGAGATGAATTCGATCGTCGTCGCGAGCGCCGCGCGCACGCCCGTCGGCTCCTTCAACGGCGCATTCGCCAACACGCCCGCCCACGAACTCGGCGCCATCGCCATCAAGGGCGCGCTCGAGCGCGCCGGCGTCGATCCGAAGGATGTCGACGAGGTGATCATGGGCCAGGTCCTGCAGGCCGGCGAGGGCCAGAACCCCGTCCGCCAGGCGTCGATGAAGGCCGGGCTGCCGAAGGAGACGACCGCCTGGTCGCTCAACCAGGTCTGCGGCTCGGGCCTGCGGGCGATCGCGCTCGGGATGCAGCAGATCGCCACGGGCGACGCCAAGATCATCGTCGCCGGTGGCCAGGAATCCATGTCGCTCTCGCCGCATTGCGCCCATCTGCGCGCCGGCGTGAAGATGGGCGACTACAAGATGGTCGACACCATGATCAAGGACGGCCTGTGGGACGCCTTCAACGGCTACCACATGGGCAACACCGCCGAGAACGTCGCGCGCCAGTGGCAGCTTTCGCGCGAGGAGCAGGACCAGTTCGCCGTCGCCTCGCAAAACAAGGCAGAGGCCGCGCAGAAGGAGGGCCGCTTCAAGGACGAGATCGTCCCGGTCACGATCAAGGGCCGCAAGGGCGACACTGTCGTCGATCAGGACGAATACATCCGCCACGGCGCGACGATCGACGCCATGGCGAAGCTGAAGCCCGCCTTCGACAAGGAAGGCACGGTCACCGCCGCCAACGCGTCCGGCATCAATGACGGCGCCGCCGCCGTCGTCCTGATGAGCGAGGCGGAGGCGAAGCGCCGCGGCATCACCCCGCTCGCCCGCATCGTCTCCTGGGCGACCGCCGGCGTCGACCCGCAGATCATGGGCACCGGACCCATTCCCGCCTCGCGCAAGGCGCTCGAAAAGGCCGGCTGGTCGGTCTCCGACCTCGACCTCGTCGAAGCCAACGAAGCCTTCGCCGCACAGGCCTGCGCGGTCAACAAGGACATGGGCTGGAACCCGGACATCGTGAACGTCAATGGCGGCGCCATCGCCATCGGCCACCCGATCGGCGCCTCGGGCGCCCGCGTCTTCAACACGCTCGTCTTCGAGATGAAGCGCCGCGGCGCCCAGAAGGGCCTCGCCACGCTCTGCATCGGCGGCGGCATGGGCGTGGCGATGTGCGTGGAAGCCATCGGGTGAATGGGAAAATGGTGAATGGTGAATGGAGGGCGTCAACTCCCTTTCAGACCATTCACCATTCACTATTCACCATTCACCAACAGGGAGGACACACATGACCCGAACAGCACTCGTCACCGGCGGCTCGCGCGGCATCGGCGCGGCGATTTCCGTCGCGCTCCAGAATGCCGGCTACAAGGTCGCCGCGACCTATGCCGGCAATGACGAGAAGGCCGAGGCCTTCAAGAAGGAAACCGGCATCCCCGTCTTCAAGTGGGACGTGTCGAGCTACGACGCCTGCAAGGCCGGCATCGAAAAGGTCGAGGCCGCGATCGGGCCGATCGACGTGCTCGTCAACAATGCCGGCATCACGCGCGATTCCATGTTCCACAAGATGACGCCGGAGATGTGGAACGAGGTGATCAACACCAACCTGACCGGCCTCTTCAACATGACGCATCCGGTCTGGACCGGCATGCGCGAGAGGAAGTTCGGCCGGGTCATCAACATCTCGTCGATCAACGGGCAGAAGGGCCAGATGGGCCAGGCGAACTATTCCGCTGCAAAGGCCGGCGATCTCGGCTTCACCAAGGCGCTCGCCCAGGAAGGCGCCAAGGCCGGCATCACCGTCAACGCCATCTGCCCCGGCTATATCGGCACCGACATGGTGATGGCCGTGCCGGAAAAAGTGCGCGAAAGCATCATCTCGCAGATCCCCGTCGGCCGCCTCGGCGAGCCGGACGAGATCGCCCGCTGCGTCGTCTTCCTCGCCTCCGACGAAGCCGGCTTCATAACCGGCTCGACCATCTCGGCCAATGGCGGCCAGTTCTTCGTCTGATCCTGTCTTGTCAAGCACCGGCGGCGCCGTCGCGGCGCCGCCCGGCTGTTCACATCCGGTGCACGCCTTGTGGACAGACGGTGGAAAAACATCCCCGGCGTGACGCCCGGTCCTGCCGATTCGGAACAGACCGTGAATCCCCCGAGTCAGCGATTCGGTCCCGGTTCGTTCAGGACTCGTTCCGGTTGTGCGCGCACCTTCACTCTGGCGAATGACATCGCGAAACACTATGTGGGGCCGGCGTCGCGCGGGACCATTCACTTGAGCCCGGCGTGGTGCTAACCGTTCTCGACGACAGTCGGCCGGAAAGGCCCTATTGACTAGATGAACATCCAGCCCCGCCCGTCGCAGCCCCTGATCCTGTCTGGCCGCGACGTGACCGCGATCCTCGGTCCGACCAACACCGGCAAGACCCATCTGGCGATCGAGCGCATGGTCGCGCACGAGACGGGCGTCATCGGCCTGCCGCTGCGCCTGCTCGCGCGCGAGGTCTATACCCGCGTCTGCGAGAAGGTCGGCGAGAAGAAGGTCGCGCTCATCACCGGCGAGGAAAAGATCGTGCCGCCCGGCGCGCGCTATTCCGTCTGCACGGTCGAGGCCATGCCGCGCGAGACGGACGCCGCCTTCGTCGCCATCGACGAAGTGCAGCTCGCCGCCGACCTCGAGCGCGGCCACATCTTCACCGACCGAATCCTTCATCTGCGCGGCCGTCAGGAAACGCTCCTGCTCGGCGCCGCCACCATGCGCGGCATCCTGGAAAAGCTGCTGCGCGGCGTTTCCGTCGTCACCCGCCCGCGCATGTCCCATCTGGCCTATGCCGGCTCCAAGAAACTGACCCGCCTGCCGCGCCGCACGGCCATCGTCGCCTTCTCGGCCGACGAGGTATACGCGATCGCCGAGCTGATCCGCCGCCAGCGCGGCGGAGCGGCGGTGGTCCTCGGCGCACTGTCGCCGCGCACGCGCAACGCGCAGGTCCAGCTCTACCAGTCGGGCGACGTCGACTACCTCATCGCCACCGACGCGATCGGCATGGGTTTGAACCTCGACGTCGACCACGTCGCCTTCGCCCAGAACCGCAAATTCGACGGCTTCCAGTATCGCGAGCTGACGCCCGCCGAGATGGGCCAGATCGCCGGCCGCGCCGGCCGCCATCTGCGCGACGGCACATTCGGCGTCACCGGCCAGGTCGATCCGCTTCCCGACGAACTGGTGGAGCGCGTCGAGGCGCATAATTTCGACAGCGTGAAGGTGCTGCAATGGCGCAGCGCCGAGTTCGACTTCTCCTCGCTCGATGCGCTGAAGCGCTCGATCGACGCCCTGCCGCCGGTCGAGGGCCTGACGCGCGCGCTGCCGGCGGTCGACGCCAAGGCGCTCGACATTCTCTCGCGCGACGAACGCGTGCGCGACCTCGCGACGACGCCGAAGCGCGTCGCCATGTTGTGGGATGCCTGCGCCCTACCCGACTATCGCCGCATCGCGCCGGCACAGCACGCCGAGCTCATCGGCTCCATGTTCATCGACCTCGCCACCAAAGGGCATGTCGACGCAGACTACATGGCCGAGCAGGTGCGCCGGGCGGATTCGACCGTCGGCGACATCGACGCGCTTTCGCACCGGATCGCCCAGATCCGCACCTGGACCTTCGTTTCGAACCGGCCGGGCTGGCTTGCAGACCCGGTTCACTGGCAGGAAAAAACACGCGATATCGAGGACAGATTGTCCGATGCGCTTCACGAGCGATTGACGAAACGCTTCGTAGACCGCAGGACATCCGTGCTGATGCGGCGCCTGAGAGAAAATAGCATGCTTGAAGCTGAAATTAATCCGACCGGCGAAGTCCTCGTCGAGGGCCACCATGTGGGCGAGCTCCAGGGCTTCCGCTTCACCGCCGACCAGAAGGCGGAAGGCGAGGACGCCAAGGCCGTTCGCACCGCCGCGCAAAAGGCTCTGGCGACCGAGTTCGAATCGCGGGCGGAACGCTTCTCGGCCTCCGCGAACGGCGATTTCGCGCTGACGGCGGATGGCCTCGTGCGCTGGATCGGCGCGCCCGTCGCCACGCTGACGGCCGGCGACGATGCGCTTCGCCCGCGCGCGATCCTGCTCGCCGACGAGCAGTTGACCGGCACTGCGCGCGACAAGGTCGCCGCCCGCATCGAGCGTTTCGTCAACTACCAGATCGAGACGGCCCTCAAGCCGCTCTTCGATCTCCAGGCCGCCGAGCAGCTCTCCGGCATGGCGCGCGGCATCGCGTTCCAACTCGTCGAGAATTTCGGCCTGTTGAACAGGCGCGATGTGGCCGAGGACGTCCGCGGTCTCGACCAGGAAGCCCGCGCCGCGCTTCGCCGCCTCGGCGTGCGCTTCGGCGCATTCCACGTCTTCGTGCCCGCGCTCTTGAAGCCCGCTCCGGCCGGCATCGTCACGCTTCTGTGGGCGCTGAAAAACGACGGCAAGGACAAGCCCGGCTTCGGCGACGTCGTCAACGCGCTTGCCTCCGGCCGCACCTCGGTCGTCGTCGACCAGGCCATCGACAAGGAATTCTACCGCCTCGCCGGCTACCGCAATCTCGGCCGCCGCGCCGTCCGCGTCGACATTCTCGAACGCCTCGCCGACCTGATCCGCCCCGCGCTTGCCTGGAAGGCAGGCAGCGGCGCCCGGCCCGAAGGCGCGTTCGACGGCAACGCCTTCCTCGTCACCCCGGCGATGATGTCGATCCTCGGCGCGACGTCCGAAGACATGGACGAGATTCTCAAGGGCCTCGGCTATCGCGGTGAGACCAAGCCTGAGGCGGAGGTGAAGGAAAAGCTCGACGCGTTCGACGCCGAGGCGCGCGCCAAGGCCGAGAAGGCTCCCGAGACTCCGGAAGCGGCTCCGGCCGAAAGCGCCGATAGCGCTGAAGCCATGCCGGAAGACGCACAACCGACCGAGGAACCCGCCGCCGAGCCGGTCGCCGAAGTCGCAGCGGAACCGGTGGCCGAAGCGCCTGCCGAGCCCGCAGCCGAAGCCCCGGCAGAGCCTGTCGCCGAGCCTCCGACCGAAACGGCAGCACAGGAGCCTGCTGCAAGCGAAGAGCCCGAGGCGCCGAAGACGATCACCGTCTGGCGGCAGGGCCGCTTCGAGGGCCGTCCGCGCCGCGAGCAGGGCAACCGCAACGAGCGCGGCAATGCGCGCAACCGCGGTGCCGTGCCGGCCGAGGGCGAGGCCGCCGGCGAAAAGCGCGCCTTCCGCGGCAAGCCGCGCGGCGACGGTCCCGGCCGTCCGGAGCGCGCACCGGGCAACGGCCCGCAGCGCGGCCGCGACGAGAGGTCGCGCGGTGGAAAGCCCGGCGGCCAAAGGGACGGCAAGCCGGGTGGCAAGCGCGAAGGCAAGCCGTCGGGCGAACGCCGCTGGGAAGCCCAGCCGCCGCGCGATGCCAGGCCTACGAAGCTGGACCCGGATTCTCCCTTCGCCAAGCTCGCCGCGCTCAAGGAGCAGTTGAAGAAGTAGATGGAAGAGACCGCCCGCCAGCGGATCGACAAATGGCTGTTCTTCGCCCGCGTGGTGAAGTCCCGCTCGCTGGCGGCAAAGCTCGTCCAGGCGGGCAAGGTCCGGCTCAATCGGGAGAAGATCGACCAGGCGGCGCAAAACGTGAAGCCGGGCGACGTCCTCACCATCTCGCTCGACCGGCGCATCCTCGTCCTGAAGATCCTCTCGCCGGGCACACGGCGCGGCCCATTCGAGGAAGCGCGCACGCTCTACGAGGACCTGTCGCCGCCGCCCCAGGCGAAGGTCGCCGAGCCTGCGCCCGTCGCAGAGCGCGATCCGGGCGCCGGGCGCCCGACCAAGCGCGAGCGCCGCGAGATCGATCGTTTCGAAGGCCGCGACTGAACCGGAGAAATTCATTCCCCGGCGGCCGGTGCCGGCGCAACGCGCGACCCTTGTCACGGCGTCCCGAACTCGCTACGTGACCAGCCGACAGACTTTGCAGCGCCTTTGGAAGGCCGGAGCCGGCACGTATGACCTACCTCGTCACCGACAATTGCATCAAGTGCAAGTACATGGACTGCATCGAGGTGTGCCCGGTCGACTGCTTCTACGAAGGCGACAACATGCTCGTCATCCATCCCGACGAGTGCATCGATTGCGGCGTTTGCGAGCCGGAATGCCCGGCCGAGGCGATCAAGCCGGACACCGAGCCGGGGCTTGAGAAATGGCTTGAAATCAACACCGAATACGCCCAGAAGTGGCCCAACATCACGGCCAAGAAAGAACCGCCGGCAGACGCCAAGGCGTTCGACGGCAAAGAGGGCAAGTTCGAGAAATACTTCTCAGCCGAGCCCGGAACGGGCGACTAGATCGTCCGGTTGGTCCGATCTGCGGCATCGCGCCGCAGCCAATGCGAATCACGACACGCCTTAGCGGCGCTGGCGTTGCGCGCCTAGTGCAAATGGTTGATTCTGTCCACATTTTGTGTTACACAATCACGATATGCCGGTGACAAACGTCGATTTCGTGCGCAAGCGCACCAATCACTGAAAGGGTGGGACTCAATACGGACCAGGGTGATCTGGGCCGCGCTTCACCATTTCAGGTGGGTCTGGCTTTTTTCCTTGGTTTGGCGGTCCGCCCTTTGTCTTGTCCCGACACCATGCTGGCCGGTTTCACCGGCCGTTTCCGGATGACCGGCCCATCGAGAGGCCGGTATCGCAACAGGGAGTATCGGGCCTATGGCGACCCAGCAGAAGAAGTCCGCGGCGCGTAACGGTTTCAAGACCGGTGAGTTCATCGTCTATCCTGCCCACGGCGTGGGCCAGATCACGACGATCGAGGAGCAGGAAGTCGCGGGCCACAAGCTGGAACTCTTCGTCATCGATTTCCAGAAGGACAAGATGCGCCTGAAGGTGCCGGTCGCCAAGGCCGTCTCCATTGGCATGCGCAAGCTGTCCGAGACCGATTACGTCGACCGCGCGCTCAAGGTCGTCCAGGGCCGCGCCCGCGTGAAGCGCACCATGTGGTCGCGCCGCGCGCAGGAATATGATGCGAAGATCAATTCCGGCGACCTCATCTCGATTTCCGAAGTGGTGCGCGACCTCTACCGCGCCGAGAACCAGCCCGAGCAGTCCTATTCCGAGCGCCAGCTCTACGAAGCGGCCCTCGACCGCATGGCTCGCGAGATCGCCGCCGTCAACCGCGTCTCCGACACCGAAGCCGTGCGCCTGATCGAGATCAACCTCAACAAGGGCCCGAAGCGTGGCGCCAAGGCCGACAACGAGGAAACCGAGACCGAGCAGGAAGAAGCCGCATAAGGCGCTTCCAACCTCGTATTCGACAAAGACCCGGCCCCGCGCCGGGTCTTTTCGTTTCGGTGCTATCACCGGGAGGCGTCATCCCGGAACTATCTCGAAAAATTGACGCGCGCAGATCACCGCCCTTCGCGCCCCGCATGGAACCGCAGCACCGGCGCCGCGTTTGCAACATGCGCGCAAAAAACATCGTGCGCTGCGTCAATACCGGACGGCAGGCAGGGACAGTTCGATGCTGCTCGATGATCCGAAATTTGGTGCGGCCCGTACTAAAGACAAGACCACGCTGCAACATCGGGAGCGGTCCGGCCATGGAAAGTAGCTCAAGAAGTTCGATGATCCGGGCGGCCATGAAGGCGCCCTATCTCGCCCGCGAGGAAGAGCTCGAACTGGCGATCCAGTGGAAAGAGAAGCGCGACCAGAACGCGCTTCACAAGATCACCACCGCCCACATGCGCCTCGTCATCTCGATGGCCTCGAAATTCCGCCATTTCGGCCTGTCGATGAGCGACCTGATCCAGGAAGGCCATGTCGGCCTCCTCGAGGCCGCCGCCCGCTTCGAGCCCGACCGCGAGGTGCGCTTTTCGACCTACGCCACCTGGTGGATCAGGGCATCGATGCAGGACTACATCCTGCGCAACTGGTCGATCGTGCGCGGCGGCACGTCCTCGGCGCAAAAGGCGCTGTTCTTCAATTTGCGCCGCCTGCGCGCCAAGCTGCAGAGCGGCCCCGAAAACCTTTCCAACGCCGATCTCTACCGCCAGGTCTCCGTCGCGCTCGGCGTCAACGAGGCCGACGTCGCGATGATGGATGCGCGCCTCTCCGGCCCCGACACCTCGCTCAACGCCCCGGTGATGGACGATTCGCCCGGCGGCACGGACCGCATGGCCTTCCTCGTGTCCGACGCGCCGCTGCCCGACGAGGTGGTGACCGACACGATCGACACCGAGCGGCGCAGCAAGTGGCTCTCCGGTGCGCTGACCGCGCTCAATCCGCGCGAGTTGAAGATCATCCGCGAGCGGCGCCTGCGCGAGGACGGCGCGACGCTGGAATCGCTCGGCGAACGGCTCGGCATTTCCAAGGAACGCGTGCGTCAGATCGAAAGCCGCGCGCTCGAAAAGCTGCGCACCGCCCTCGTCAACGGCAACCCGCACATGGCCACCAGCGCTTGATCAGTTCCTGATTTAGCGGTCGGAAACGATCTTCACCCGGTCGCCGACCGAAAGGCTGGCGCCCGGCCCAAGCCCGTTGAGCAATTGGAAGAGCTCCAGCGGCCGGTCCGTCCCGACCATCCGTCCCGCCATCGAGGCGACATTGTCGCCCGCGCCCACCGGAACCACGCGAATGCGCAGCGGGCGGATTTGCGCCTTTTCCGCATCCGACAATGTCCGGAAACTCGCCGCCACCGAATTGGCGACCGCCTGCAGATTGTTGCTGGCGAGCGGCGCGGCGGTCAGCAGGCGATAGACCTGCCGGCCCGAGCGGATCAACGTCACGTCGAACTGCCAGCCCTCGGCGCGTGCCTGCGCGTTCACGGCCTCGTTGCCGTTGATCGTCGTCTGCCGCACCGAGGCCGGATCGAGCCCCGCCACCCAGCCGGACTGGACATAGGCGGAAAGCGACTGGCGCGGCTCCACCGTCACGCCGTCGAAGCGCACCGCCATGTCGCCCGGGCCCGCTGCTGTCACGGCCGCGGCCGAATTGTCGATCACGAACCCCTGCGGCACGTCGAAGGAGATGCCGAGAATCGGATGGACGAAGGACGTGCCGCGCACGAAGCCCTCTTCGGGCGTATCGCCGAACAGCATCCCGTCGACCCCGTCGAGGAACGAATTGCGCTCGCGGTTGCCAACGCCCGGCATGCCGAACTGGCGCGCATGGCGCGTGGCAAGGTCGATGCGCTGCGGCGGATTGGGGTGGCTCGCGAGGAAATCGAGGCTGCGGTTGGCGGACGATTCCACCGTGCGCGATTCCGCATAGGCCGCCATCGACTGCAGGAACCGCGACGCCGCATAGGGGTCGTACCCGGCGCGCCCGATCGACTTGATGCCGATCGCGTCGGCCTCCAGTTCCTGGTTGCGCGAGAACTGCGCAAGCCGCAGCTTGCCGCGGATCAGCGCCACCTGCCCGCCCGTGTCGCCGCCGCCCAGGACGTCGGAGACGACGCGCGCGGCGAGCACTTCCTCGGCTTCCTTCTGCTGGCGCTGGATGCCGTGATTGGCCGTCACATGCGCCATCTCGTGCGCGACGACGGCCGCGACCTCGGCCGAATCGTTGGCCAGCGCCAGAAGCCCGCGCGTCAGGTACAGGAACCCGCCCGGCAGCGCGAAGGCGTTGATGTTGGGCGAGTTGAGGATGGTGATCTGGTAGGTCTGGTTCGGATTGTCCGGATCGAGCGTCAGCGAGCCGACGATGCGCGCGATCGAGCGCTCCAGCTTCGGGTCGGAATATTCGCCGCCATAGGTCGCGAGGATGCGCGGATGCTGCTCGCGCGCGATCGCGGCCATGCGGTCGTCGCGCGTCACGCTGTCGACGGTCACCGGATTGGCGGAGGGACGGAATGCGTCCTCATTGAGGGAAGCGGCATCGAATGCCTGGCACGAGGTCAGCGCCGTTGCCAGCATCAGGGCGATCGCAAGCCGGCCGAGGCTTTTCGGCCCGGCCTTCATGCCAAAATCAGGTTCGATCGCTCGTGCGGCCAGATCGGCCTCCCCACTCTTCGACGGGACTCGGGCGCATGCGGTGGCGCGATGCCGCGCAGACAACAGAATCCTTGAGGAAAGACAAGTCCCCTTCAGCCTCACCGCTCTGTGCCTCGCGAATGTGGTCTTATGCGGGCGTTTTGCCGTCAAAGCATGGGCAGGCGGCCCGCATAGTCGCGGAAAACGGCCGGCGCATCGGGTCCGAAGAAGCTTTCGGCGGGCCCGTCCGCCGCAATCGCGCCATCGGCAAGAAAGATGATTCGGCCGGCCAGCGCACGCGCATCCTCCGGCTGGTGGGTCACCAAGACGATCGTCATCCCGGTCTTGGCGGCAAGGGCGCGCACCAGGCCCACCATCTCCGCCCGCAGCGCCGGACCGAGCGAGGCGAAGGGCTCGTCGAGAAGCAGCAGCGGCCGCTGCCGCACCAGCGCGCGGGCGATGGCGACGCGCTGCCGCTCGCCGCCCGAAAGCTCCGACGGCAGCCCTTCTTCCTTGCCGGCGAGCCCGACATCGCCCAGCGCTTCCGCAATGTCCGTCCGGTCCTGCGCCGAGAGTTTCAGCGCTGGCGAGCGACCCAGCCCGACATTCTGCGCAACAGTGAGGTGATGGAAGAGATTGTTCTCCTGGAACACCATCGAGACCGGCCGCTTCGCCGGGTCAAATCCCGTCACGTCGATGTCGCCGATCCGGATGCGCCCGTCCTGCGGTTCCTCGAAACCGGCCACAAGATGCAGCAGCGTCGACTTTCCCGATCCGCTCGCCCCCAGAAGCGCGACGATGCTCCCGATTGCGATATCGAGATCGAAGCGCATCGCCGCCCCGCCCGGATAGGCAAAGCGCACCTTGTCGAGTTGCAGCCGCGCGCCCGTCATGTCCGCCTTCGCCCGAACCATTCGGCCGTCAGCATGAGGATCAGCGTCAAAAGCGCAAGCATCAGCGCGATGCCCGCCGCATCGGCCGTGCGATAGCTGCCCATCCGCGCCAGCAGGAGATAGGGCAGCGTCTGCACCGCGTCCGACCCGAACAGCGCGATGACGCCGAGATCGCCGAGCGACAGCGCCATGGCGAAGGCGAAGGCGGTGCCAAGCGGTCGGCGCATCAGCGGCCAGTCGACGAGCCGCAATCGCGAGAAACCGCTCAAGCCCAGCGAGGCCGACAGCCGGTCGTAGCGCGCCGCCGCCGAATCATGCGCCGGACGAATGACCCTCAGCGCAAATGGCAGCGCCATGACGGCGTTGACCGCCACCACCATCGGCGCGGCCAGCGCCAGCACATTGCCCGATTGCCGCAGAAGGATGAACCATCCCGCCCCGACGACGATCGGCGGCACGACAAGCACGAACCCCGCGCCCGTATCCATCGCCCGTTCCAGAAGCCCCGCCGACCCGCCGCGCCGCGCCGCTTCCAGGCGCTGGCGCGCCCGCACGAGCGAGACGGCGAGCAGCAGCGTCCCACAGGCGGCAAGCGCGGAAAGCTGCAGGCTGGTCATGGTCGCAGCGTGCACGGCCGGATCGCTCGCAAGCCTTGCCAGATCCGAACGCAGCCCGGAAACGACGATCGCCGCCATCGGTGCCGCGACGAAAATCAGCGCGAGAATGATCGGAACCCCGTCGGCAACCCGCCCGGCCCAGCCCCGTTGCGCCGGCCGCCGCGCGGCAATTCCGACCGTCGCATCAGCCACCAGATCGCCGCCTGCCTTGCGCAATGCCAAGACGGCGCCGAGCGTCAGCACCACCTGCACCGCCACCAGCGCCACCGCGCGCGCCGGGTCGAAATCGAACCGCAGCGCCTGGTAGATCGCAACCTCCAGCGTCGTCGCGCGCGGTCCGCCACCGAGGATCAGAACGATGGTGAACGAGGTCACGCACAGCATGAAGACCAGCCCCGCGACGCCCGCAAGGCTCGAGCGCAGCACCGGCCATTCGACGAACCGGAACATCGCCCATGGCCCGAACCCGAGCTGGCTCGCCAGCCGCCAGCGATCGTTCGGCACCGTGTCGAGCGCCTGCAGGAACAGCCGCGTCGCCAGCGGCAGATTGAAGAAGGCATGCGCGACGAGGATGCCGGAAAGCCCATAAATCCCCTGCCACCGCGCGCCCGTCAGCACGGACAGCGGCTCGGCCAGCAACCCCGCGCGGCCCAGCAGCGCCAACACACCCAGCGCCGCCACGATGGCAGGAAGCGCGAGCGGCACGGCGAACAGCGCCAGCAGCACCCGCCGCCCAAGAAAATCCGGCCGCCGCGCCAAGGCGCGCGCGACGAAGATGGCAGGGATAACGGAAACCAGCGTCGAGAGCGCGGCCTGCCAGAGCGTGAACCGCGCGACGCGCAACAGATATGGATCGAACGCACCGACCGCGCCGGAAAAATCTCTTCCCGCTTCGACGATGAGACCGAAGAACGCGCCACCGACGAGGATCGCGATGGCGACGAGGGCGAGGATGCCGGGCAAGAGGCGCGAAGTCATTTCGTTCCGGCAATGTAACGCCCTACGTTGCCCCCCTCTGACCTGCCGGCCATCTCCCCCGCAAGGGGGGAGATCACGCGCGTCGAAGCCCGCGCGAACGGCCTCTCAGGACGAGTAGGACGCCAACGAGAATGATCTCCCCCCTCGCGGGGGAGATGCCCGGCAGGGCAGAGGGGGGCGCGAAGGAGGTGGCCCATCAGGCAACGCATCCGTATGGCGAATACGCCGACCACTACCTGCTCATCACCCCCAACCACTCATCCACCCACGCGCTGCGCTTCCCCGCGATCTCCTCCGCCGGCAATTTCAGCGCATCCTCCGGTGCCACCGCATCCTCGAACACCGGGTTCAGCGGCTCCGAAGTCGGCCCCGCCGGAAACATCCAGTTGTGCTCCGGAATCGCATCCTGGAACCCCGGCCCCGTCATGAACGCCAAAAACTCCTTCGTCAGCGGGTTCTCCGCCCCCGTCACCGTCGACGCCGCAACCTCCACCTGCAAATAATGCCCTTCCTCGAAGATCGCCGCCTGATAGCGGTCGGTGCGCTCGGCGATCTGGTGGTACGCAGGCGACGTCGTATAGGAGAGCACCATCGGCGCTTCGCCGGAGGTGAAGAGCCCGTAGGCCTCGCTCCAGCCGGGCGTCACGGTCAGCACACGTACCGACAGTTTCTCCCACGCCGCCTCGGCTTCCTCGCCATAGACCGCCTTCATCCAGAGAAGCAGCCCGAGGCCCGGCGTCGAGGTGCGCGGGTCCTGGATGACGATCTTCTGTTCCGGGTCGCCATCGACGAGTTCGGCAAGGCTCGCCGGCGGCGTGTCGATCGCCTCGGTGTCGTAGACGAAGGCGAAATAGCCGTAGTCGAACGGCACGAACATGTCGTCCGTCCAACCGCCCGGCACGGAGACGTTCTCCAGCGAGATGCCATGCGGTGCGAACAGCCCGCTTTCCCGCGCCTCATGCGTCAAATTCGTGTCGAGCCCGAGCACGATGTCGGCCTCGGTGCTTTCGCCCTCGAGCTTCAGCCGGTTCAACAGCGCCACGCCGTCGGCGGCGGAGACGAAATTCACCGTGCAGCCGCACTCGGCCTCGAAGGCGGTCTTGACCAGCGGCCCCGGCCCCCATTCGGCGGTGAAGCTCTCATAGGTATAGACCGTCAGCGTCTCCTGCGCGGCCGCGGGCAGCGAGATCGCCATGGCAAGGGCGAGAACGGGAATGGATTTCATCATGCGCCTCCTTTTCAAACATGGGTTGAAGGACAGGCGCTAAAATGGTTCGCGTCTAATCCCTCCGCCGGTACAAACCGGATCAGGTTCTGCGGGTTGGCATTCGCCTCTCAGCCGCGCGCGGCACCCCGTTAGAGTGCTTCAAGACATAGAATGCGGGGCGCCCGAGCGCAAGACGGCCGCGCCTCGCGCCAACCATTTCCCGTTTCGATCGCATTTCCCGATCATTCAATCGATTGGAGCACTTGGCGCGCCATTCCGTTTGTCGAACCCATCTGCTATGCGCCTTCCCGATCATTACATCAGGAGAATTTGCAAGATGACGGAACGTCTCGAAGACATCGCGCTCGCCATGGTCGCCGACGGCAAGGGCATTCTGGCCGCCGACGAAAGCTCCGGCACGATCAAGAAGCGTTTCGACGCCATCAAGGTGGAATCGACCGAAGAGAACCGCCGCGACTATCGCGAGCTGATGTTCCGGGCGGGCGACGCCATGAAGAACCACATCTCCGGCGTCATCCTCTATGACGAGACGATCCGCCAGAAGGCCGCCGACGGCACCCCGCTCGTCGACATCATCAAGGCCGCCGGCGCCGTGCCGGGCATCAAGGTCGACGCCGGCGCCAAGCCGCTCGCCGGCTTCCCGGGCGACACCGTCACCGAAGGCCTCGACGGCCTGCGCGAGCGCCTGGCCGAGTATTACAAGCTCGGCGCCCGCTTCGCCAAATGGCGCGCCGTGATCGATATCAACGAGGAGGAAAACGTCCCCTCCGCCACCGCCATCGACGCCAACTGCCACGCGCTCGCCCGCTACGCCGCGCTGTGCCAGGAAGCCGGCATCGTGCCGATCGTCGAGCCCGAAGTGCTGATGGACGGCGCCCACGACATCGACACCTGCTACGAGGTCACCAAGGTCACGCTGCTGCAGCTCTTCTCCGAGCTCTACGCAGCCGACGTCAATCTCGCCGGCACGATCCTGAAGCCGAACATGGTCATTCCGGGCAAGAAGTCCGGCACCAAGGCCTCGCCCGAACAGGTCGCCGAGATGACGCTGAAGGTCTTCCGCGAGACCGTCCCGGTCGCCGTTCCGGGCATCGCCTTCCTCTCCGGCGGCCAGTCCGACGAGGAGGCGACCGCCAACTTGAACGCCATGAACGCCGCCGGCCCGCTGCCCTGGAAGCTCACTTTCTCCTACGGCCGCGCCCTCCAGGCCGCCCCGCAGAAGGCCTGGGCCGGCAAAAAGGACAATGTCACTGCTGCCCAGAAAGCCTTCGCCCACCGCGCCCGCATGAACGGCCTCGCCGCCCAGGGCAAGTGGTCGCCCGACCTCGAAAAGCAGGGCTGATCGCCAACCTCCGTCCAGCCTGGCTTCCTCTCCCCCTTCGAGGGGGAGAGGTGGCGCGCGAAGCGCGACGGAGTGGGGGTTCGCCGCCGCATGCGGACAAAGTGCCGCTTTTTCTTTTCGCCCCCGCGCTTCTATATACCCGCCATGCCCGGCCTCCTCCCGCTCCTCACCTGGCTCGCCTTCCCCGTCTATGTTTGGCAGGGCATCGGCGTGCGCCGCCGCGTCCAGCGCATGCTGCCGGCGCAGGGCCCGGTGATCCACCGCATCGCGGGCGAGGGCGAACCGATCAACCTCCTCGTCCTCGGCGATTCCTCCGCCGCCTCCGTCGGCGTCGAGAGCTCCGAGCGCGGCCTTGCCGCCCGCATCGCCCACCGCGCGCATGAGGCGACCGGCCGACCCGTCGTCTGGCGGGCCGCCGGCTTCAACTCTGCCACCGCCGGCCGCCTGCGCGACCATGTCGTGCCCAACATGGACCCCGGCCACTGGACGCATCTGGTGCTGACCGTCGGCTCCAACGACGCCAAGAACTTCCATACCGGCGCCCGCTTCAACCGCGAATTCGGCACGCTCCTTTATGCGCTGCGGGCGAAATGGCCCGAGGCGCGCGTCGTCTGGTCGCCGGTCGTCGAAATGTCGCTGATGCCGGCCCTGCCGCCCGCGCTCGGCCGCATCCTCGAGATCCGCGCCGGGCTGATCAACTATTGGGGCCATCGCCTGTGCCTCGAACGCGGCGCCGTACCCGCCACCCGCCTGCCCATCGACGACCCCGTCGCCGGCTTCTCGCTCGACGGCTTCCACGCCTCCGAAGCCGGCTACGACCGCTGGGCCGAGCACCTGCTTCCGCTGCTTTTGGATACGCGGATCACTGAGGCCTAATTGGGTCTCACCAGCACCGTCAGCATCATCACCGCGATCGCCGCCACCGCGATCTTCCAGAAATCGCCGCGCTTCTTCAGCCCCGGCAGGCCGAGCGGCCTGATCACCTGCACCACCATGGCGGCGATGAACAGGAACGCCACCACTTTCGTCTGCATCTCAGCCCCTCGCGATTCGACGCCACCCTCATAGCAGCCCTTCCGACTTTTGCCGAACTGGACACGCCCGGCCCCGCCCGTTACGTCAGGAAACGACAGGGAGGAACCGCATGTCGCGCTATCATCAGGTCTACGAAAGCTGGAAATCCGACCCGGAAGCCTTCTGGCGCGACGCCGCGAAACTCGTCGACTGGACCCGCCCACCACAGCAAATCTTCGACCCGTCCGCCGGCATCTACGGCCGCTGGTTCCCCGACGCGACATGCAACACCTGCTACAACGCGATCGACCGCCACGTCGAGCGCGGCCGTGCCGACCAGCTTGCCCTGATCCACGACAGCGCCATCACCGGCACCGTGCGTAAATTCACCTATGCCGAGCTCAAGGCCGAGATCGTCGCCCTCGCCGCCGTGCTTGAGGACAATGGCATCGGCAAGGGCGATGTCGCCATCATCTACATGCCGATGGTCGCCGAAGCCGCCATCGCCATGCTCGCCTGCGCCCGCCTCGGCGCGGTCCATTCCGTCGTCTTCGGCGGCTTCGCCGCGCGCGAGCTCGCCACCCGCATCGACGACGCCAGGCCGAAAGCCATCATCACCGCCTCCTGCGGCCTCGAACCCGGCCGCACGATCGCCTACCAGCCCCTCTATGACGGCGCGATCGACATCGCGAAGCACAAGGTCGAGACCGTCATCGTCCTTCAGCGCGAGCAACAGCCCGCCGCCCTCACCCCCGGCCGCGACATCGACTACGCCGCCGCCACCGCAAAAGCCAAATCCGACGCCCGCGACGTGCCCTGCGTGACCGTCAATGCGACCGACCCGCTCTACATCCTCTACACCTCCGGCACGACCGGCCAGCCCAAGGGCGTGGTGCGCGACAATGGCGGCCATCTGGTCGTGCTCGCCTGGTCGATGGAAAACGAGTTCGGCATCAAGCCCGGCGAGGCGTTCTGGGCGGCGTCGGATGTCGGCTGGGTCGTCGGCCATTCCTACATCGTCTACGCGCCGCTCATCCATGGCTGCACCACGATCCTCTTCGAGGGTAAGCCCGTCGGCACGCCCGATGCGGGCACCTATTGGCGCGTGATTTCCGACCACGGCGTCGTCGCGCTCTTCACCGCCCCCACCGCCTTCCGCGCCATCAAGGGGCAGGACCCGAAGGGCGAGTTCATCAACCGCTACGACCTGTCGAAATTCCGAACCCTCTTCCTCGCCGGCGAGCGCGCCGATCCCGAAACGATCAAATGGGCGGAAAACCAGCTCCAAAAACCCGTCATCGACCATTGGTGGCAGACGGAAACCGGCGCGCCGATCACGCAGAACCCGGTCGGCCTGGGCAGCCTGCCGGTCAAATACGGCTCGCCCGGCGTGCCCATGCCCGGCTGGCAGATGGAAATCCTCGACGATTCCGGGCACCCCGCCCCGCGCGGCACGCTCGGCAACGTGGTGGCGAAACTCCCCCTGCCGCCCGGCAGCCTGCCGACGCTCTGGCACGCCGACGAGCGCTTCAAAAGCGCCTACCTCGCCGAGTTCCCCGGCCACTACAAGACCGCCGACGCCGGCATCATCGACGCGGACGGATACCTCTTCATCATGGCCCGCACCGACGACATCATCAACGTCGCCGGCCACCGCCTGTCGACCGGCGCGATGGAGGAGGTCCTGTCCGAACACCCCGACGTCGCCGAATGCGCCGTCATCGGCATGGCGGACCCGATGAAGGGCCAGGTTCCCTGCGGCTTCGTCGTCCTCAACGCCGGCGTCGACCGCCCGGCCGCCGACATCGAACGCGAAATCATCGCCCTCGTCCGCAACCGCATCGGCGCTATCGCCGCCTTCAAGACCGTCGTCCCCGTCAAGCGCCTGCCGAAGACGCGCTCGGGCAAGATTTTGCGGGCGACCATGCAGAAGATCGCGGACCGGGAGGACTGGACGATGCCGGCGACGATCGACGATCCGGCGATTTTGGAGGAGGTGGAGCTGGCGTTGCGGGGGAGAGGGATTGACCTAAAGTAGGTTGCCACCTATCGATCTTGAAATATTACAGCAAATGGAAGCATCACAAATATGTCTGAGACTATGACCTCACTTCTTCAACGTGGACGAAACGGAAACGCCTTGTTGTTCTGTGGGGCAGGCCTGACAGCGGACAGTCTCAATTTTTCTGATAGCGGTACGATTGGCGTAACAACGCACTTACTCTCCATGATGAACGATCAGCTAGCAAAGAATGGAAGGCAGTCGGGTTTTCGTGACATTCGAAACGCTGCAAAGCGGTTTCGAACGGACTTAGGAAACCACACCCTTCTCTCATTGCTTCAATCGCGGTTTTCGTTAAGCAACATCTCCGCGCCATGCAGCGAATTGGCAAGAAATTCACTCCTCTGAACAATCTTGATAGCCCCAGCACGACAGTAAGCGGTACTGCAATCGTACATCTTCACGGGTATGCCCCATCGTGGAATGCCCATAATTTCGAGAATAGCTGCGTACTAGATGCAGATTCTTATCATAAGCTTTCGGGGGTGATTGGCTGGCTAAATCAACTCCGCTTTGATATAGAAAGAGCGGAGGTAGTTATCTTTGTTGGATTCAGCGCTTCCGACTTTCATTTAACTGACGTTTTGTTTAATTCGTCAGGACTTAGAAAGAAGGCGTTCTTCATTAATCGAATGACATCGAATGTTGATCCTGACGAGCAAGCAGTACAGGACGAATATGGAGAAGCACTGTATATTGGAAGAGAGGAATTCGCCAAGAATTTGACTGAGATACTTGGTAGCTCGAAGAAAATTGAGCCTCGACTGTCATCTTTTGCGAGAGTGGACGTAATCCGTGCAAGCGAAAGCGTTCCGCCAGTTAGCGACATAGAGGATCTGTTTATCTGGGGGGGCCGTAAACCAGCATCACCTAAAGAGAGACCGCGAATTGCTGCGGTCCGATTATCACGTCCTGCGTCGAGAGGTTGAGACCGCACTTGATCATTTATCCGGAGAGGGTCGCATTGCTTTCTTCAATGGAGACATATGTGATGGGAAAAGCCTCGTCATCGCCGACGTTGTAAACTCGATTTCTGCAGCGAAACCCGTGTTCATCCTGCGTCACACGTACGCGGATATCGTGGAGGAAGTCTCCTCCATAATTTACGCCTATCCGAATGCTGTGCTTGTCATTGAGAATTGCTTCAGCATTCGAGAGGATCGCCTGTTGGGCATTGCCCGCCATATCGCGTCGAGCGCAGGAGGGTTAATCCTTTCAGCGCGCAGCATTTCGACCGAAGCCGAGTCAAACAAATTTGGCGAACTCCGAGCGATCCCCTCACTGCTTGAAATCGGCGTTGGTCGCCTCAATGCAGAAGAAATCGATTCCTTCGTTGCTCTAATCGACCAGATTGCGGGATGGCGAGATTTTCGCGCACTATCACCCTCTGAGCGCCGCAGGTTCGTTGCCACCGAATGCCGAGGTGTGATTCCAAGTGTCCTACTTCGGCTTTTGGAGTCGGAATATGTAAAGAACAAATATAAGGAAGAATACAATAGAAGCAATCATCTCAATGAAAGAGATCGGCAAACTATTATTGCAGCTCTCATTATAGCGAACATAGGGTTCGACGCTCCAGTTTCGTTTATTAGCGATCTGTTCGGGCGAGATCTATCAAATGTGTTGCGGCGCAGCTCAGAACATGGTTCGGGGATAAAACTCGTTCGCATTGAAGGAAATGTTGCACGAACTGTGCCGTCGATCGGTGTCAGAAATATACTGCGCAGCGTGGTACCTGAGAAGGAAATAGTAAATACAAATATATTTATACTTGAGAATATGGCAAAGGACGCCAGGAGGACAGACTTTGAAAGCCACTTGTTTTCGCAATTGATGCGATATTCAATTTTGAGTTCGATTGTTTCCGACGAACGCGAGATCGCTCGGTTCTTTGATCACATTTCAAAGATTGCACATTTTAGAGACATGCCGCTGTTCTGGCTTCAATGGTACATGGCAGTGAGCGCCAGAAAGAAATGGACTGACGCAGAAAAGTTCATCGAGATGGGTTTTACTGCGGCGACAGCTTACGAGAAGCGTAGTGGAAATCAATATAACCGAAAGCAACTGAACGATCGTGAGGCGAAATTTATTGTCGCGAGAGCTGATGATTTATCGAAAAGTGGTGCGGAACTATTTCGAGACTTAAAGAAGGCTCTTGAGATAGTTGGGAGGCTCATGAAAAGTGCCGAGTTGACGCATCACCCTTACGAGACACTTTTGGATATTTCGCGCTTATTACGCAAGAGTGGCACGTCAATCAATTCCGTACAGTTGGAACTCTTGCAGCGCCAGTTCAGTGGAATTGTAGCAGATGCCCAGAGGCGAATTGGCATGGTGCCCGATGGCTATCAGAGGTCGCACGCAAGTGAGTTTATGGGACAGATTCAGTCCATGTAACGCGACACGTCGACGGTAAGACTATGCTGCACTCTCCATTGCGCGTCGTGGCAGGTCAGGATGTCCGCTGCTGTGCAACCAGCACGCTGTTTCAGGCAGTACCTGATCGTAATCTTATCCCCCTCCCCAATTCCTCGCCTACAATCCGTCCCATCGCTCTGACGGGAACCGGTCCGGACCGGGATTTGGCAGGGCGGCGGTGGCCTCCCCCCGTGGCGTGGTAAACCACGGGCATGTGAGGGCGCGGGACAGGTCGGCGTGGGGAGCGCGGCTTTCGGGCCGAGCAAAGAACCATGCGGGAAAAGCCGCGGGCGCACCTTTTCAAGGCGTGTCTGTGACCGGCCGAAGGCGCGACAGACATCGGGCGACGGTCTGCGGATCGCGTTACATTTAGAAATCAGGAAGCGAGACGCAGACCGCCGCCTTCCCGACTTTCTCTCTCCCATGATCCGGCCGACGCGGCGCGGTGCCGACTGCGCGCGCGTGCTCGCGCCTTTTCCCCCTCTCCCCCACCCGCTATAACGCCCCGAACGGAAAAGGATGACGACATGGCACTGGACGGAAAGACGGCGATCGTGACGGGAGCTGCGGGCGGCATCGGCTATGCGATCGCGGAGCGCTTCCTGCGCGAGGGCGCGCGGGTGATGTTCGCCGACATCGACGTCGAGAAGGGCGAGCGCGCCGAGGCCGATCTGCAGAAGCTCGGCGATGCGCGCTTCGTGAAGGCCGACGTGTCGAAGCGGCTCGACGTCCACAACATGGTCGCCGCCACCATCGACGCCTTCGGCGACATCGACGTCCTCGTCAACAATGCCGGCATCGTCCACGGCGCGGAGTTCCTGGAGATTGCCGAGGAGGATTTCGACCGCGTCCTCGCCGTCAACCTCAAGGGCTCGTTCCTGGCGGGGCAGGCGGTCGCCCGCTTCATGGTCGACAAGGTCAATGACGGCAAGCCGGCAGGCAGCATCGTCAACATGTCGTCGATCAACGCCGTCTTCGCCCTCCCCAACCAGGTGCCCTATTCGATCTCCAAGGGCGGCGTGATGCAGTTGACCAAGGTCATGGCGCTGGCGCTCGCGCCCTACGGCATCCGCGTCAACGCCATCGGCCCGGGCTCGATCATGACCGACATGCTGTCGGCCGTGAACGCCGACCCGGCGGCCAAGAACCGCATCCTGTCGCGCACGCCCATGGGCCGCATCGGCGAGCCGTCCGAGATCGCCTCCGTCGCCGCCTTCCTCGCCTCCGACGACGCCTCCTACATCACCGGCCAGACCATCTACGCCGACGGCGGGCGGCTGCCGTTGAATTACACGGTCCCGGTCAAGTAGCTGACAGCTCCTGACACAATGCTGTCAGGAGCCCGGGCGCATGATGATGCCTCAACGCTCCGCGAGAGGGACCGCAATGAGCCATCATCTGCCGAAGAACGCCGCCGTCTGGTTCGAAATTCCGGTCACCGACATGGCAAAGGCGAAAGCCTTCTACGCCACCGTCACCGGCCACGAACTGGAAGATCAGGAAGGCGCGCCGAACCCGATGGCGAATTTCGCCGTCGCCAACATGCGCGAGGGCGTCGCGGGCCACATCTACCCCGGCAAGCCCGCCGCCCCCGGCACCGGCCCCACCATCCATCTCGCGGTCACCGACCTCGAAGCCGCGATGGAGCGTGTCTCTTCGAATGGCGGACAGGTCGTCTCGCCCGTGATAACCATACCGGCCGGCCGCTTTTGCTATTGCCTCGATCCCGACGGCAACAGCTTCGGCCTGTTCAGTTGAGGATAAGCCCAGATGCGGCGCGCCGACCGGCTGTTCCAGATCGTGCAATATCTCCGCGGTGGCCGTCTCGTCACCGCCCACATGCTGGCCGAGCGGCTGGAAGTGTCCGACCGCACGATCTACCGCGACATCGCCGACCTCCAGTCGACCGGCGTGCCGATCGATGGCGAGGCGGGCGTCGGCTACATCCTGCGGGAAGGCTTCGACCTTCCGCCGCTGATGTTCACGCGTGACGAGATCGTCGCCCTCGTCGCCGGCGCGCGGATGGTGCGCGCCTTCGGCGGGGCGGCGATGGCGCGCGCGGCCGAGGAGGCGCTGGTCAAGATTTCGGCCGTGCTGCCCGACACCGAGCGCGCCCGCATCGACCGCACCGAGATCCACATGCCGCTCTGGGTCGTCTCGGAGGCCGAGCGCCGGACGATCGACACGCTGGAGCGCGCGGTCGAAGCGCGGCACGTCCTCAAGATCGACTATCGCGACGAGGCCGGCGCCTCTTCTTGCCGTGACATCCGTCCGCTCGGCCTGTGGTTCTGGGGCAAGGTGTGGACCGTCGTCGGCTGGTGCGAACTGCGCGGCGACTTCCGCGCCTTCCGCATCGACCGCATCGCATCCATCACCTGCGACGGCCGCATCTTCAAGCACGAGCGCGGCAAGCAGCTCGCCGATTTCTACCGCCAGATGGAGCGCGACGAGGCCGCACGCGACTGGGCGCATCGCCGCTCGCAAAACGCGCCCTGAATACCTATCTCTCGCCCGAACTGATCCGAACCGGAGCGAGACCATGAAATCGGGACCCGTTGCATTTCTTCTGTGGCTGCTGGGCCTCGTCGGCTTCTGCGGCCTCCACCGCTTCTACACCGGCCGCATCTGGACCGGCCTGCTCTGGCTCCTGACGCTCGGCCTGCTCGGCATCGGCCAGATCATCGACCTGTTCCTGCTCCCCTCCATGGTCCGCCAGGCCAACCTCGAACGCCGCGTCGAGACGATGGAGATGGGGCGCGTTCGCTGAAACGAAAAAGGGCGCCGCGCGGCGCCCATTTCTGCATGTCCTGACGATCCCGCTCAGTAGCGGTTGTCGTCCTCGTCGTCTTCCGGCTGGGTCGACTTCAGCGACGACAGCTTGGCGAAGACGGCGTCGGCATCGAGTTCCTGATCGTCGCGATCCTCGCGCACTTCGAGCGATTCCGTCTCGCGGGCCGGAAGCAGCGTGCCGCCGGTCGGCTCTGCTGCGGGCATTCCGCGCGAGGCCTTCTGGACTTCGAGGTCGAGGTCGATCTGCGAGCAAAGGCCCAGCGTCACCGGGTCCATCGGCACGAGATTGGCCGCGTTCCAGTGCTTGCGCTCGCGGATCTGCTCGATGGTCGACTTGGTGGTGCCGACGAGGCGCGAAATCTGCGCGTCCTTGAGCTCGGGATGATTGCGCACCAGCCAGAGGATCGCATTGGGACGATCCTGGCGCTTGGAGACGGGCGTGTAGCGCGGCGTGCGGCGCTTGGATTCGGGCACGCGCACCTTCGGCTCGGCGAGCTTCAGGCGATAGTTGGAATCGGCCTCGCCCTTGGCGATCTCGTCGCGCGAGAGCTGGCCGGTGATGACCGGGTCGAGACCCTTGATGCCCTGCGCCGCCTCGCCATCCGCGATCGCCTTCACCTCGAGCGGGTGCAGCGTGCAGAAATGCGCGATCTGGTCGAAGGACAAGGCGGTGTTGTCGACCAGCCAGACGGCCGTGGCCTTGGGCATGAGAAGCGTATTGGCCATGAGATAAATCCTTCCTGTTCGCCCGCGGTCCCTGCCGCGGGCGGTGGGCAGAGCCACCGATATTGGGAAAATCAGGGTTGCATATAGCTAAAATTCGACCGTGCCGCAACGGATAAGGGGCCGGTTCGACGACGCGCGAGAAAAACGGGAACATTCGCGGCGCGGGCCGGTTCGGCGGCCGGAGGGACAGTGGAAACCGACCCCCAACGGAGGAATCATCATGATCATTCGACTGGCCACTGCGACTGCAATTTCGCTCGCGCTCAGCGCCGGACTGGCATTCGCCCAGACCACGACCCCGACGACGGGCGCAGCCACAGACACCGCCGCCGGCGCATCGGTCACCTTGCCGAGCGACTGGGACGACACGATCACCAATGCGTTCTTCGGCGATGGCGACGCGCCGGCCCTGGTCGACGAGACCGAGATGGCGACCAATTGGGAAGCGCTTTCCGACGAGCAGAAGGAAATCGTGCGCAGTCATTGCTCGACCGTCGATACGGCGGCAGCGGGCAGCGCGACCGGCGGTGCGGCGACCACCGGCAGCGCAACGACGGATACCGTTTCGGCCGGCGCCGCGATGGATAGCGAGGAAACCGATGCGGCCGCCGGCAGCTCGACCGACACGGCCGCGGCAGCAAGAAGCAGCACCACGACCGGCAGCGGCGCGGCGACGGGCGGCGCGACGGATTCGACCGCCATGTCGGGCAGCGCGACGACCGGAACCGACAGCGGAACCACGGCGTCGACGACCGACAGCGCGGCTTCGGGTTCGGCTGGAGCATCGGCCGGCGCATCGATGGAAGTGGCCGAGGCCGACATCGAGGAACTGTGCGGCCGCGTGATGGAAATGAACTGACGCTTCGCCTTGAAGCAACCTGTCGATCGGCCCCGTTTCGGGGCCGATCGCATGTCTGGAGCCAGCGTGTCAGCCTGCCATCGCGACCAAGTCGGGCGCCGTGTCGTGCTTGACGACGATGGGACTGCCGTCGCGCACATTGGCGTGCAGGTGGATCACGTCCTGGTTGATCAGCCGGATGCACCCCGACGAGACGGCCTTGCCGATCGACCATGGCTGGTGCGTGCCGTGCACGCGATAGATCGTGTCGCGGCCGTTCTGGTGGATGTAGAGCCCGCGCGCGCCCATCGGATTGGTCGGTCCCGGGTCCATGCCGCCATTGGCGATCGAATAGGGCTCGAGCTCGGGCTGGCGCGCAACCATGGAGTCCGGCGGCGTCCAGCGCGGCCAGACCCGCTTGTAGGCGATGATCGCGCGTCCCTGCCACGAGAAGCCGTCGCGCCCGACGCCTATGCCGTAGCGCATGGCGCGGCCGTCCGGGCGAACATGGTAGAGATATTTCGTGGCGGTCTCGACGACGAGCGTGCCGGGGGCTTCGTCGGTCTGGTAGTCGACCTCGGCGCGCCACCATTCGGGCGCCATTTGCGAGACGTCGACGGCCGGGACGGCGAACTGCTCTTCGGGAAGCGCCTGGTACATGGCGGGGGTGACGAGCGGTTCGGGCTCCGGCGGAGCGGCGGCGACGGGCGGCTGCGACGTCGACATGCAGCCCGAAAGGGCGAGCGAGCCGGCGCCGAGAAGAAAGACGCGGCGGCCCATGCGCGCCGAAGGGAGCGCGGCCGCGCGGTCGATAGGGATAGTCATGAATTTGCCTCGAAAAATTGGACGTCACGCCGCCGGGACGGCGCGACCGGAAGGTCGATACGCGATCTGGACGCGGATCAGGCCCGAGGCGGGCGATCGATGCCGGCGGGACGCTTGGCAATGGTCAGCCGCTCGACGCTGACCGGCCGGTGGCTGTCGATCGCGTTGGAGGGAACGCCGATCGCGGTGCCGACGATCGCGCAGGCCATCTTGCAGGGCGCGCCGGCAGGCGCACCAGGCGCACCGGGCGCACCATCGGGCGACTGGACGTTTTCCAGCGCGGCGGCAGCGCTCGCCAGATGCCGGCACTTGCTGTCGCCTTGAAGAAAACCGGCCGCCTGCGCCGGTGCGAGCACCGTGAGGCAGAAGGCGAGAATCATCAGGAAGGCGGGCAGGCGGGACATGACCTGCGCCCTAGACAACAATCGTGGCGAGAATCGTTCACGCCATTTCCTGATCGCAATCTCGTGGGATTCGTCGCGTTAAGAAGATATCATTCCAGCCGGGCTATGACCGGCAGAAGGGCATGATTGAGGGTGCGAGGGCGATGAGAACGATCACGGCGCTTTTCGGCTTGGGCCTCGTTCTGGCCGCGCTCGTCATCGGATGGTGGGCGCCGGTGGACGAGACGCCGCCGCCGCAGCTTGCCGTCACCCGGCCGGTGCCGGAGGACATGGTCGCTTCGGTCGAACCGGCCGAGGAACCGGCAGTGCCGCCGGCGAGCGAGCCGGCCGAACCCGACCCGATCGAAAGCGCCGCCACCGGGGAAGACGATCGCGACGTCTTCTACACCTCGGCCAACGTGCGCATGCGCAGCGGTCCCTCGTCCAATTTCGCCATCGTCTGGACGGCGCCCGCGGGCACCGAGGTCCGCTCGCTGCAGATCGACGGCAACTGGCATTTCGTCACCACCGCCGAGCATGAGGGCTGGATCTACAACAGGTATCTGAGCCCCGAACCGACCGGCTGAACGATCGTTCAGGCGACGTCGAGCACGATCTTGCCGACATGGTCGCCCTCTTCCATCCGCTCATGCGCGCGCCAGGCCTCCTTGAGCGGAAAGATCATGTCCATCACCGGCGCGATCTCGCGGGTAGCGAGGAGCGGCCAGATGCGCGCCTCGAGTTCCGAAGCGATCTTCGCCTTGAACTCGGTCGTGCGCGGGCGCAGCGTCGAGCCGGTGTGGGTCAGGCGCTTGACCATCAGCTTGGAGTAATTGGCCTCGCCGGTGGCCCCGCTCATCGTGGCGATCTGGACGATGCGCCCGTCGGTCGCGGCGGCGTCGTAATTGCGCCCGACATAGGAGCCGCCGACCATGTCGAGGATCACCTCGACGCCCTTGCCGTCGGTGATCTCCTTGATGACCGCGACGAAATCCTCCTCGCGATAATTGATCGCGCGCACCGCCCCGAGCGCCTCGCAGGCCTCGCATTTGTCCTTCGAACCGGCCGTGACGATAACCTTCGCGCCGAGCTTCGTCGCGATCTGGATCGCCGTCGTGCCGATGCCCGACGAGCCGCCATGGACGAGCAGCGTCTCGCCCGGCTGCAGGCCGCCGCGCTGGAAGACGTTGTGCCAGACGGTGAAGAAGGTTTCCGGGATCGCGGCCGCCTCGGTGAAGGTGAAGCCGTGCGGGATCGGCAGCGCGTTGGTCTCGTGGACGCGGCAATATTCGGCATAGGCGCCGCCCGGCGTCAGCGCGGTGACGTGATCGCCGATGCGCCAGCGCTGAACGCCCGGCCCGACGGCAGCGACCTCGCCAGCAGCTTCCAGACCCGGCAGGTCGGATGCGCCCGGCGGCGGCGGATAGGCGCCCTTGCGCTGCTGCACGTCGGGCCGGTTGACGCCGGCGGCCTTGACGCGGATCAGGATCTCGCCCGCGCGCAGATCGGGCAGGCCGCGCCGCTCCGGCTTCAGGACCCGCGGCCCGCCCGGCTCGGAGATCGCGACGGCGGTCATCGTCTCAGGCAGGTCTGCGCTCATGGGGTGCTCCTTCGATGGATTTGATCGTCGAGGTCTCCTTATGTAGCTTTAGCCCCCGACGATCAAACCGGAGAAATACGCCATGGCGATTTTCGACGACGAACCGGTCCGCAAGCTTACGGCTCACGAAATCGGACAGGACCTGTCGCTGCTTTCGGTCGGCGAACTCGGCGAACGGATCGAGATGCTGAAGGCCGAGATCGCGCGGCTGGAAGCCGATATGGCCGCCAAGAGTTCGACCCGGTCGGCCGCCGAGGCGCTGTTCAGGCGTTCGTGAAAGCCCGGCGCGGCGACGGTTTTGCCGATGCACCTGTCGCACCCGCGCCGTCAAATCGACGTAAAGGGTCTATTGTCCCGGCGCCTTGAGACCGCCTCGAGCCGAATGAGATTCGTCTGATGTTCATGTCCTTCCGCCCCGTCCTGTCTCTGCTCTGGGGCACCGCCTTCCTGCTCGCCGGATCGGGCCTGCACGGCCTGATCCTGCCGCTGCGCGGCCAGGCGGAAGGGTTTTCGACGACGGCGCTCGGCCTTCTGGGCACCGCCTGGGCGATCGGCTTCGTCGCCGGCTGCTATCTCGCGCCGCGGCTGGTGCGCAAGGTCGGCCATGTGCGCGCCTATGGCGCCTTCGCTGCGTCGGCCTCGATCGTCGCGCTGATGACCGGCATCTGGATCAACGAATATGCCTGGATCATCCTGCGCGCCTTCACCGGCTTTGCCATGGCCGGCGCCTTCATGGTCATCGAAAGCTGGCTCAACGAGCGCTCGACGAACGAGAACCGCGGCACCGTCTTCGGCCTCTACATGATGGTCACCTACGCCTCGATCATGGCCGGCCAGATGGTCGTCGCCTCGGCGGATATCGGCAACGGCTCGCTGTTCATGATGGCGGGCATCCTGTTCTGCGCCTCGCTGATACCGACCGCGATCTCCTCGGCAATGGCGCCGAAGCCGCTGCAGAGCGTCTCGCTCGACATCAAGGGGCTCTACCGCAACTCCCCCGTCGCCTCCGCCGCCTGCCTGCTGGTCGGCATCGCCAACGGCGCCTGGGGCACGCTCGGCGCGGTCTATGGCGCGCGGATCGGCATCTCGACCTTCGAGATCGCGTTGATGATGAGCCTCGTTGTGCTGGCCGGCGCGCTGGCGCAGATGCCGGTCGGGCGCCTGTCGGACCGCATGGACCGGCGCTACGTCCTCGCGGGCGCGGCGGCAGGCTGCGGCGTCATCGCGCTCTTGATCTTCGTCGCCATGCCGCGCAACGGCATCGCCGTCCTCGTCATGACCGCGGCCTACGGCATGCTGGCCTATACGCTCTATTCGATCGCCGTGGCGCACGCCAACGACCATGCGAGCCCGGAAGACTTCGTGAAGGTCTCGGGCGGGCTGCTGCTGCTCTACGGCTTCGGCACGATGATCGGGCCGGTGCTCGGCGCGCCGCTGATGGATTATCTGCGCCCCGAGAGCCTGTTCCTGGCGACCGCGCTGCCGCATTTCGTCCTCGCCGGCTACACGCTCCTGCGCATCTCGCGCCGCGCGCCGGTGCCGATCGAGGATCGCGAGGCGTTCAAGACGCTGCCGTCGGAGCGCGCGGTCACGCCGCAGGCCGTGCTGCTCGACCCGCGCAGCGACATGGAACCGGTCGATCAACCTGAAGAGCGGCAGGACGCCGCATGAGCCAGGCCGACGCCTTCGCGGCCATCGCCGACGCCAACCGGCGCCATCTCCTGGAGGAATTGCGGCGCGGCCCGAAGACCGTCAACGAACTGGCGGGCGGCCTGCCCGTCTCGCGCCCCGCCGTCTCGCAGCACCTCAAAGCGTTGCGCGATGCAGGTCTCGTCTCGGTCAGAAGCGAGGGCACGCGCCGCGTCTACCGCGTCGAGGAGGCGGGGTTTTTGAAGCTCAATCTGTGGCTGGACCAGTTCTGGCAGGGGTGAGGCGGGGGCCTAGATCATTTCGGCGTTTCATGGAAACGCAGAAATGCTCTATCCATTTGATTTGACGCAGTTCCGGACGCAAAACCGCTACGCACTTTTGCTGGAACTGCTCTAAAAACAAAGCCGGCGGCGCTGGCGCCACCGGCAGGTTGCCTCGTCTGATCATTGCATCGGATCGACCGATGCGCCGAGCGTTTCCGCTCAGTGTCGTGTCGGTTGCGACCGGAGTTTTTCCATTTCGTCCTTCAGGGCCAGCTTCCGCCGCTTCAGGGTCGCGATCTCGAGCGGATCGGCGGAGGGATGCATCATCACTTCATCGATCCGGCGTTCGATATCGCCGTGTTTGCGCTGGAGTTCCTGTAGATGGGACGCAAGAGACATTCCGGGCTCTCCCTTCCTGGTTCCTCGTTTGCGTGCGTTCCGTCCGGCTCCCGGTTGGAACCGGATATGACAGCACGATGACAGTCTGCCACCGCTTTCAAATGCTGTCGAACATTTCGTAGTAGCATTTGCTGACGATCGGACATGTGTTATGAATCGCGCACGAGGACTGTGCGTCGCGCGGCCTATCACCGCGAGCACGCTCGCTATCTTTAGACGGTGAAGATGTCGGAACAGGATCAGGCGGAGATTCGTCTCGAATTTGCCCGGACCAAGCAGGAGCATGCGGATTTCGACGCGGCCATCAACGCCATGATGAAAGTCGGCTGCGACCCGCTCCAGATCCAGCGCATGAAGAAGAAGAAGCTGGCGCTCAAGGACCGACTGACCAAGCTGGAAGACGGCATCATCCCCGACATCATCGCCTGACAGGCCTGACGGAGCATCGCCATGGCCGAGGCCGCAGCGCAAATCGCGATCATCATGGGCAGCCAGTCCGACTGGGCGACGATGCGCCACGCGGCCGAGACGCTCGACGCGCTCGGCCTCGCCCATGATTCGCGGATCGTCTCCGCCCACCGCACGCCCGACCGGCTCTACGACTTCGCCAAAAGCGCGAAGGCGGACGGCTTCAAGGTGATCATCGCCGGCGCCGGCGGCGCGGCGCATCTGCCGGGCATGACGGCGGCGATGACGCCGCTGCCGGTCTTCGGCGTGCCGGTCGAATCGAAGGCGCTGTCGGGGCAGGATTCGCTTCTCTCCATCGTCCAGATGCCGGCCGGCATTCCCGTCGGCACGCTCGCCATCGGCAAGGCCGGCGCGATCAACGCCGCGCTGATGGCCGCCGCCGTGCTGGCCTTGAGCGACGACGCGCTCGCCGGACGGCTCGACGCGTGGCGCGACAAGCAGACGAAGGCCGTCGCCGAACGGCCGAAGGACGAGGCATGAGCGCGCTGAAGCCGGGCGCGACGATCGGCATCATCGGCGGCGGCCAACTCGGCCGGATGCTGGCAATGGCGGCGGCACGCCTCGGCTACCGCACGATCATCCTCGATCCCGAGGGCGACTGCCCGGCCGCGCAGGTGGCAAACGAGCAGATCGTCGCCGCCTATGACGACGCGCACGGGCTGGCGCGGCTCGGGACGGCGAGCGACTTCGTCACCTACGAATTCGAGAACGTGCCGGTGGAGGCCGCGCGCAGTCTCGCCGCCGGCCACGCCGTCTACCCGCCGCCGCGCGCGCTCGAAGTCGCGCAGGACCGGCTGACGGAAAAGGAATTCCTCAACAGGGCCGGCATCCCCACCGCCCCGTTCCGCGCTGTCGACAGCGGCGCCGAGCTTGCCGAGGCGATCGACCTGATGGGCGGATCGGGAGTCCTGAAAACCCGGCGCCTCGGCTATGACGGCAAGGGCCAGAAGGTCTTTCGCGACGCCGGCGGCGACCAGACGCACGGCGTCTACGAGGGCATGGGCGGCGTGCCGCTGATCCTCGAGGGCTTCGTGCCCTTCGCGACGGAAATCTCGGTCGTCGCCGCGCGCGGGCTTGACGGGACGAGCCGCGCCTACGATCCGGCCGAAAACCTCCACCGCGGCGGCATCCTGAAAAGCTCGACTGTGCCCGCGAAGGTCGCGCCGCGGACCATCGAGGCCGCCCGCGCCGCCACCCTGCGCATCCTCGACGCGCTCGACTATGTCGGCGTGATCGGCGTCGAGTTCTTCGTCCTCGGCGACGGCTCGGTCATCGCCAACGAGATCGCCCCCCGCGTCCACAATTCCGGCCACTGGACGGAAGCCGCCTGCACCGTCTCCCAATTCGAACAACACATCCGCGCCATCACCGGCCTGCCCCTCGGCGACCCGAGGCGGCATTCGGATTGCGTGATGGAGAATCTGATCGGGGACGAGGTGGGGCAGGCGGAGGCGCTGCTGGCGGAGCCGGATCTGGTGCTGCATCTTTATGGAAAGAGCGAAGCCCGGCCCGGGCGGAAGATGGGGCATTTTACGCGCGTGATGCGGCGGGGGGGAGGGGGGGGGGCTGTCGACCTCATTTTGGCCGGTCCACGGGGGGTGTTCGTTGCCCAAAACCGGCCACTTTAGGATTCGCTCGGCCTTTCGATAAACGGCATTATCGGAACCCGCTTTTGTCGCACCCGTTTGGAACTTCCTTAACCTACGGGCATATGATCTAAGCGGAGCGAGGGGCGAGGATAGGCGTTATGGCGCGGGCATTGATCAACAACGGTATGCTGGAGTGGGCAATGGCTCGCGCCGATATGCCGGTTGACGCATTGGCTGGCCGTGTGCACGTGGAGCCTAGTCAGATCGAGCGCTGGCTTACTGGTGACGATCGTCCGACCTTTGCACAGGCCCGCAAGGCGGCCACCGCACTCGCGGTGCCCTTTGGATACCTCTACCTGCAACGTCCCCCGACAGAAGACGAACCCATCCCCGACCTGCGCACGATCGGCGGCGAAAGGGGGCGGTGGGACGTCAACCTGCGCAGCCTGATGACCGATATCCTGTTCAAGCACGAGTGGTACCGGGACTACCGGCGGCAGGGCGGCGGGGAGCCTCTTGCCTTCGTGGGCAGATTCCCGCTTAACGCCGCCGCTGAGGACGTTGCGGCCGACATGCATTCCGTCATCCTAGGGGAAGCAGGTAGGCCGCGCGCGGGTGCTTTCGAGGACTATTTGCAGAGGCTGATGCTTGCTGCCGAGGACGCCGGCATATGGGTAATGCGCACTGGCATTGTCGGCAACAACACGCATCGGCCGTTGTCCGTGTCCAGCTTCCGGGGTCTGGCCATTGCTGATCCGTTGGTCCCACTTGTGATGATCAATGGGCAGGACAGCAAGGCCGCGCAGATATTCACGCTCGCACATGAGCTCGCGCATATTTGGCTGGGCGAGTCTGGAGTGTCCAATGTTCAGCTTGGCGAGGACAACTACGGAGCCCACCGGCGAGTGGAGCAACACTGCAACAAGATCGCAGCAGAGTTCCTCACCCCACGGGAGGAGTTCGCTCGCTGCTGGCGCGATGGGCTAGGATTGAGGGACCAAGTCGACACCCTTTCCAGACGCTTTAAGGTCAGCCGCGTCGTGATCGCGCGGCGCGCTTTCGATCTGGGATTTGTCGGCCGTGACGAATATGGTGACTTCTATGCCGCCGAAGAGAAGCGCTGGCGCGATCTGAACCGCGACAGCGGCGGTGATTTCTTCAATACGCTGCCGGTACGCAATGGCAGACATTTCACCAAGTCCGTGATTTCGGAAGCGATGCGCGGGACGCTGTTGCTGCGTCAGGCGAGTTCCCTTTTGGGCATTCAGCCTGGAAAGATCCGGAAAATGCATGAGAGGTTCGCGTCTTAGTGCTCTACCTTCTAGATGCCAATGTGTTCATTGAGGCGAAGAACAGGTACTATGCGTTCGACATCGTTCCAGCGTTCTGGACATGGATGGATTATGTCGTCGTCAAGAACGTTCGAACGATCAAAATGGTCCGAGACGAGCTACTGGTAAAGGACGACCCACTCGGCGACTGGATGCGTGCGCGGAAAGATGCTGACTGGATTTTGCCGGTCGACGACGAAGCGACCCAGATAGCGTTTGCGGATATCGCAAACGAATTGGACGGGTCGCAATATCATCGGCCGGGTGTCGAGAAGTTCCTGTCCGGCGCTGACCCCTGGCTGATTGCAAAAGCGATGACCCTAGGCGCGACCATTGTTACTCACGAAGTCGCGAACGAGATGGTCCTTCGTCGCGTGCCGATCCCAAATCTTTGCCGAGCGCGATCGGTCACCTGCATGGACACGTTCGATGCCATGCGCGAGCTTCATGTGAAATTCGACAAGCATAGCTGATGCGGGATTTGCAATCCGCTGCCTGTTGCTCAAGAGGTTTCGATCCCACGCGTCCGCTATTCGCCTCTTCGCAGCCATAAGCAGACTGGCCGCAAACCACCCCAAGTCCGCCATTCCGACGTTAGCAATTCCCGGGGGCTTCGCACTTCAGCAACTCGCCGCATTTACAAAACCGCAATCCAATCATGGCATCTAAAGCTCGGGGAAGCGGGTCTGCGGTGGAGTATCCCACCCGGCGGGGGGCACACGCTCAAACGCTTCCCAAATGCAAGCCGTGTCTTCAGCCAGCGGGGGAAGTTGGCTCCTTGTTTACGCAGCAGCAGTTGACCTCGATCCTCTCGTCGCTTCCGGACCCGGCGTTCATCCTGACGCGCAGCGGGCGTTATGCGGCCGTGTTCGGGGGGAAGGACCTGCGGCACTATCATGAGAACAGCAGCCTTGCCGGGCGCAGCATGTTCGAGGTGCTGAAGGAGGAGAAGGCGCGGTGGTTTGCCGGGGAGATCGAGAAGGCGCTGGAAAGTGGCGTGCTGCACATCGTCGAATATGAACTGAGCGGCAGCGACGTGAAGGGCATCGGCGACGGGCCCAGCCATTCGATCTGGTTCGAGGGGCGCGTGCAGGCGCTGGATTTTCAGGTCGAGGGCGAGGATGCGGTCGTCTGGATCGCCAGCAACATCACCGACAAGAACGAGACCGCGCGCAAGCTGCGCCAGTTGAGCGAGACGGACGCGCTGACGGGGCTCTACAACCGGCGCAAGCTGCTCGAGACGCTGGACGACCGGCTGGCGGTCTTCGAGCGGGACCGCGACCAGACCTCGGTGCTGGTCTTCGACCTCGACAATTTCAAGCGGCTCAACGACGAAATGGGGCATCACGCGGGCGACGCAGCGCTGGTCGAGATCGCGCGGCTGTGCCGCCAGCATCTGCGCCAGAGCGACGTGATCGCGCGCTTCGGCGGCGATGAGTTCGTGGTGGTGATGCCGGGCACCCGCCGCGCCGATGCGCTGGAGATCGCCGAGCGGCTGCGCGCGAACGTGCCCGTCTCGCTGAGGGAAGCCCTGCGCTACGAATCCACCATCAGCGGCGGCGTCAGCGAGTTCGGCCTGCCCGACCGCTTTTCCAGCGACATCCTGGCGCGCGCCGATGCGGGGCTGTACCAGTCGAAGCGGGCCGGGCGGAATCGCGTTTCGGCGCTTTAAGAGCGCCTCCGCGCCGCTGACTCCGGTTGACAGCCCGCCCGATCCTCCGGTATGAGCCAGCGCAACAATTTGAGGCGCGCCCCCGTGGCGCGTCGCATCGTTTGGCGCCCATCAAGGGCAATAAGAAAAACGGGCAGACCGATGAAGATCAAGAACTCGCTCAAGGCGCTCAAGGGCCGTCACCGCGAAAACCGCCTCGTGCGCCGCAAGGGCCGCATCTACATCATCAACAAGTCCAATCCGCGCTTCAAGGCGCGCCAGGGTTGATGACCGAACGAGGCGGCGCTCGCCGCCTCACGGACATTTCAGTTTGACGTTTCGCATGCCGGGCATACCATGCCTGCATGCGGAACGTTTTGCCATGCGCGGTTGCGCTTCTCCTCTCCCTCGGCATCGCCCACGCCGCCGAGCCGCTGAATGAGACTGCCGCCCGCCAGAGCGAACCGGCAGCCGCCAAGCCCTCCCTCGACGATCTCTTCCACGATTTGAAGCGCAGCGGCAACGAGGCCGCAGCGGCGCGGATCGCCGAACGCATCCAGCGCGAATGGACGAGTTCGGGCAGCCGCTCCATCGATCTTCTGATGCAATGGGCGGCCGTCGCCATGCAGGCGCGCAAGTTCGACACCGCGCTCGACTTCCTCGACCAGGTGGTGACGCTGTCGCCCGACTATGTCGAGGGCTGGAACCGGCGCGCGACGGTCCATTTCTTGATGGACAATTACGCGCTCTCCATGTCGGACATCGACCGCACGCTGCGCCTCGAACCGCGCCATTTCGGCGCGCTGGCCGGCATGGCGCAGATCCTGCAGCGTTCGGGCCGCAAGGAACCGGCCTTGAAGGCTTACGAGCGCGTGCTAGATGTCTATCCGATGATGCGCAACGCCCAGGAACAGGTCGGCACGCTGGCCGACGAACTGGCCGGCGAAGGCATCTGAGCCATCACCCGCCCCATCCGCAGCGCCCCGGTTCCCAGGTCCCTTCCCGCATGAATCTCCTGACCGCCGCCGCGGCCTTCATCCTCGCCTTGCTCCTTGTGCTCGTCGGCGTCACCCGCGTCGGCTCCTGGCTGGTCGAGCGCCGCAACCCGCCGATCGGCACCTTCACCACGGTCAACGAGACGCGGATGCACCATCTGCACCTGCGCCCCGAAGGCGAGGCGGAGCTGCCTCCGGTCGTCTTCATCCACGGCGCGAGCGGAAACCTCCTCGACCAGATGATCCCGGTGCGCGGCGCGCTCGAAGGCCGGGGCGAACTGCTGTTCCTCGACCGGCCGGGCCATGGCTGGTCGAGCCGAGGCCCCGGCAACAACGAGACGCCGTTCGGCCAGGCCGCGACGATCGCCGCGCTGATGGACGAACTCGACATCGCGGACGCCATCGTCGTCGCGCACTCGTTCGGCGCGGCGGTGGCGACGTCGCTGGCGCTCGACCATCCACGAAAGGTGCGCGGGCTGGTGCTTCTGGCGCCCGCGAGCCATCCCTGGCCGGGCGCGGACACGTCCTGGTATTACGATCTGACGGCCCGGCCGGTGGTCGGGCGATTGTTCGCGCAGACGCTGGCCCTGCCCGGCGCGCTCGCCAGCATCCGCAGCGCCTCGCAATGCGTGTTCTCGCCGAACGCGCTGTCGGAGACCTATGTCGACGAGGCCGGCATCTCGCTTCTCCTGCGCCCCGCGACCTTCCGCGCCAACGCCATCGACGTCGCCGGGCTCTACGAGCACACGGTGGTGGCGGCACCGCGATACGGCGAGATCGAGGCGCCGACCGTGGTGGTTTCGGGCGACCGCGACACCGTCGTCTACGAGGAAATCCACGCCGCCGGGCTGATCCGCGACATTGCGCGCGCCGAGGGCGTGTGGGTGCGCAATCTCGGCCACAAGCCCGACTGGATCGCGCCCGAACTGACCGTCGCTGCGATCGAGAAGCTGGCCGGCCAGGACGTCGATCTCCAGGCGCTGTCGCTTACCGTGCAGGACCGGATCGCGGGCGACGCCTTCAATGTCGAGACCTGCGCCGACCCCGGAACGCCTCAGGCCGCGCCCGCCACTTAACGGTTTTTTCTCGCTTTATGGTCCAGCGTGCGTTGAGCGAAAAATCGGCCGGGACGGGGCATGACTGGCGAAGACGACAAAGAAGGGCCGCGCAGCGACCTGTGGGCGCATGCGATCGACCGGGCGGGGCTGGGCGTGTGGGATGCCGACCTTCGGACCGGCGGCTGCTATTATTCGCCGAGCTGGAGCCGGATGCTGGGCTACGAGCCTGGCGAACTGCCCGACGATCCCGACATCTGGCTGACGCTGCTTCACCCCGACGACCGCGAGCAGGCGATCGCCAGCGGCGACCGGCATGTGGCGGGCCTCACCGACGGCATCGATACCGAAATGCGCCTGCGGCACAAGGACGGCCACTGGGTCTGGGTGCTCGATCGCGGCGGATCGGTGGAATGGGACGAGACGGGAACGCCGACCCGCGTCGTCGGCGTCCAGGCCGACATCACGCGGCGCAAGCAGGCCGAGCAGCGGCTCGCCCAGATCAATGCCCGCTTCCGCCTTGCGCTTGACGCCAGCGGCACCGGCATCTGGCACCATGATTTCGCGACGCGCACCAGCTTCTGGGATGCGCGCACGCACGAGATTTTCGGGCATCCGGCCAAGGACGGTGAGGTGCCGCTCGACCAATGGGTCTCGCAGCTTCACCCGCAGGACCGCGAACGCGCCGAGCGCGAACACACCATGCCGCGCCAGACGGGCGCGACCGTGCAGCTTCGCTACAGGATGATCCGCGCCGATGGCGAAATCCGCCATCTCGAGACGCTGGTCTGCTTCGTGCCGGAATTCGGTGAGGGCGGCCAGTTCGTCGGCACGGTGCAGGACATCACCGAGGCGTGCCTGCGCGAGGAGGCGCTGGCGCGCGCCGCCCATCACGACCAGCTCACCGGCTTATTGAACCGCACCGCCTTCGACGTCGCGCTCGGCCGCGCGCTGGCCGATGTCGCGTCGCGGCAGTTCGCGATCTACTATCTCGACCTCGACTACTTCAAGGCACTGAACGACTTCGCCGGCCACGCCGCCGGCGACCGGGCGCTGCAGTCGATCGGCCGCATCATCCAGGACGCGCTGCCGGATGACGCCATCGGCGCGCGGCTCGGCGGCGACGAATTCGCGATTCTCGCCCCCGTGGTGGCCGGGCAGGAGCCGGCCGTGCTCGCGCACGCGATCCTGCGGGCCATTGCCGGCACCAGCTTCGGCGAGAATGCCGGCTCGCCCAAGCTCGGCGCCAGCATCGGCTACGCGCTGATCGCCGAAAGCAGCATCTCGCAGGCCGAAGCGCTCGCGCGCGCCGACGACGCCTGCTACGCCGCCAAGGCCTCGGGGCGCAACCGCTGCGTCGCCTTCGGCGAAGGCGCCGGCGCGTCGACCTCGGGGCTCACCGCCGCGCGCATCCTGTCGGAAACCATCGACGCGATGGAGGACGACCGGCTGCTGCTCTTCGGCCAGCAGATCCACATTCTCGGCCTGCCATGGAGCGGATCGCACCGCTGCGAGGTTCTGGCGCGGTTGAAGGACAGCAACGGCCGGATGATCCCGCCCGGCGCCTTCATTCCCGCCGCCGAGCGCTTCGGCATGGCCGCACGGCTCGACCGCTGGATCGTGCGCACGGCACTGCAGCGCTACGGCCATGCGATGCGCGAGGCGGACGGGCTCGTGCTCGGCTTCAGCCTCTCGGCCCAGACGCTGAGCGACCCCGGCCTGTGGGATTTCGTCGACCGCGAGGTCGAGGCCTCGCACGCGGCGCATTCCAACATCGTGTTCGAGATCACCGAGACGGCGGCGATCACCAGCTTCCAGGCGGCCGAACGCTTCGTCCACGCCGCGCGCGAGCGCAAATGCCGCGTCAGCCTCGACGATTTCGGATCGGGCCTGAGCTCGTTCGACTATCTGCGCCGGTTCCCGGTCGACAGCATCAAGATCAATGGTGACTTCGTCGAGAACCTCGCCGGCTCGGCCTTCGACCAGGCGATCGTGCGCGCCATCAACGATGTCGCCAAGGCGGTCGGGCTGACGGTCGTGGCGGAGAAGATCGAGGACGGCGAGACGCTGGCGCTGCTGGCCGATCTCGGCATCCGCTACGGGCAGGGCTTCTTCCTGCACCGGCCCGAACCGCTCGACGGCATCGTGGCGCAGCTTGGCAGGAACCGGGCGGTCAGATGAAAAAGGCCGCGGTCATGCCGCGGCCTTCGTCGTTCACCCAATGACCGATGCGAATCAGGCCATGCCGAGCGCGTTCATGTAGAGCTCGACCAGCGCCTCTTCTTCCTGGCGCTCGTTCGGGTCCTTCTTGCGCAGGCGGATGATGGTGCGGATCGCCTTGGTGTCGTAGCCTGATCCCCCCTGCTCGAAAGGTGTAGCCACAAATGAACAGGGGGCGGGACGGGGAGCTAATCAAATAGCAAGCGCCGGCCCGCCCCCGGGTCCAGCTGGCGAACGGACCCCACCGCTTGCGGTGGGGCTTTCTCAGCCGTGAATTGATCGAGAACGATCCTGCGCCGAGAGAAACGTTCTGGAGAGGTGAGAAAAGCTGTCGCGCTTGATGCCTGCCTTCGGAGGATGACCGAAAAAGGGCTGGCGGGAACCAAGCTCGCCGCAGCAGATGAGTTCCGTGCATGACGGTATAGACGATGACAGAGGTTAGCGCCCAGAACGGGAACATGACGCCGCCCTTTTCGACAGTGTCACCGCAGCACTGTTGCGCCCCAAGCTTGCTTCTCAGGTTTCAGCGCTTCCGACGACCGCATTTGAGGCGGACAAAACCTCCGCCCAGCTTTTGTCGGCGAAGTGAACTGAGTACGGGGGCGGTTACAGCTGAATTCTGGCTCAAGGGCCAAATCTACTGGCTTCGTGCGGCGAGGAGGCGACGCCATTAAAGTCGCTAGATATGACGAGGCAGGCTCTAGCGGAATAGGCCTTCATTCGTGCTCGCAGCTAATTTTCTCATAGACAATCAGCCTGCGCGCATCTCATGTTGTGAGGCTGTTATACTGCTTTTCTAATAGTATTCGTCTCACTCAACTGAGTATTGAATTTATTTGCTATTGCTATTTGAAATAATAAGAATTAAAGACGCCTATCTGTTTGATAGAGGTCGCCATGGTAAGGACTTGGGAGCGAGCATTCTCGATCGTAAGTGTGCCTTTGGCCATTGACGGCGCAAAGAGCCAGAAAAGACCGCTGATCGTGAATGTCCCGCTGATCTTCTTGACGATCGACGGCCAGCCGTACTTTCCGCAGGTACTGAACAAGTATCTCGTTAACGGCGCGCATCGAGGCTTTTCACTAACGACCTTGGCCCGAGACGCCCGAAGCTTGGGAAGGCTTCATGAATTTCAAGTCAACGCTACGCCGGGAGCTATAGCGGATCGGGCGTCGGCAATGCGTGTCCTGTCAAGATTCGCTGCTTTTCGCACGTTGCCGCACAGCGAAGAAGACCTTGCCGACATCTGCCCCTGGGAACGCGCCAGCCCGGAAGTCGCCAAAATGGAACTGCACGCAATTGAGAAATTTGCGCGGTATCAAAAGGTCCATCATCCGAATGACCGGCTGCTTTTCGATGGCATCGTTGACGCTTCGCTCGCGGGTCCACCAAGCCCGTATGGCTATCGTCCCGATCGGCTGTTGGCACATTTGGATATCGTCGATCGTCTCAATGACGAGAACGTCCTAAACTCACGAGCCGGCAGGCACTTCGGCACGCATCTGACTGCTAAGCGCAAACAAGGAGGTCGGCTCCGCGGCACGACTTCCCTAAATGCCGGGCAGATCGACGCGATCATCGAAAATGAGAAAAACCTGACGTTCCGTGCGCTATGGATACTCCTTGCATTCGGCGGAGTTCGCCTGAGTGAGGGACTGACACTCTTTGTCCAAGACGTACTTCCCGGCCGTATGAGCTCGACATTTGGCGATGTCGAAATGGGCGGACTGCCGTTTGTTATTTTGGCACATCCGACTTTGTGCACCTACAACGGCGACACCGCTGATTTCTCAGAAAAAAGAATCGATTACCTCTATCGAGCATACAAACTATCGCCACGCTTGCATCAAAAGAAAAAGCAACGCGCCGGTCACAAGGGATTTTTGTACTTCTCTCCACTTGTGCTTTCTTGGGTGTATTGGATCAACAGTTCCCGTGCAATGGAGTTCGCGGCTCTAGTCCAAACCATATTGCTCAAGCGAAGTTCATTCGGCGTTACCGAGCGACATCCATACTTGTACGTCAATTCGGTTGATGGTGAACCACTGTCGAGTGGTGCCTGCGAAAAGGCTTTTGCCCGAGCAATTAAGCGGATCGGCATATCGCCGTCGCTGCCCGGCGCTTCAATCCATGGACTTCGGCACTTCTACAAGTGGTACGCCGACAAAAAGCTGAAGATGTCCCGATCAGATCAACAAATCATGATGCGTTACGTTCGCGAAGACAGCTTGGACGACTACGGTCGCCGGGCATCCGAGTGCAACGCGACGCTGAAATCAGCAATGGCGAGGCTTGCAAATGGTTGAGTATCAGTCGGAACGGAACCTGCGATGGTCCGACAGCGGCACCGGCACCTACGTCAACGCGTCCGAAACAGTTGTCGTGATCCGGGTTCCTAGCCCCAAAGAACTCAACAGCTTGCTCAACCGGTTCATGAAGACTCTTACTTCTGAGGTTCTCACGCTATTTTCGATGCCGTTTGAGGAGTACAAAGGCAAATATGGCGGTCAGCAACTGCGGTCAGAGCAAGATAGTGAGCGCGAAGGGATTGCGTACGGTCTGATTGCGGATGGTGGGCTCAATAATTTTGTAAACGTGAATCGACCTGCCGTTTCGAAAATCCTCGCCGGGCGGCGTGCTGAATTATCGGCAGTAGGCCGACGCGGGCCAGCCAAATTGTCGTCGGCGGCCCAGATTTATCAAATGCCCCTATCTGAACAGGTAGAAATTGTCGAGAAGCTCGTCAGCGGCAGCAAGTCGATCGACGATTACCTGCGCTTCGCGCAGACTGGAACGTTCGGTTGGGCGAATTTAAAGAGGGACGTCAGGAGTGCTACTGACGTCGGAGCTTATCTTGCTCAGCTTGAGCGGGCGCTTGCCGATTGTCTTTTCGAGCAGAGAGCGACCGGAAAAGACGGAAAATCAGGTCGCGGCACCGGACGAGAATATGGACCCTCTTGGTTTGCGATGTACTTGGCATCGCAGGGCATCTGGGCGTTGCCTGCAAAGTTTCTGGGTCCTATCCGGAACCTTCTACCACCGCGCCTGATGCCGGTAGTATTGCGCACCCTTATGCCCTCTCGTCATCGGGCCCTAGTTGACCAGGTTATTGGTCTTCAAGAGCTATCCCGCCACACAAGTGCGACGATGGTGCTGAATTGCTTAGCGATCTCGCAGATCTCGAGCAACATCTGGCAGCAAGACGATTTCGATCCCGAGCCCCTGATACGCTTGAAGGAATGGACGCAACACTCGGGCTCACAAATGCACTCGTCATCGTTCAACGCTCTTTACCGTGTCGCCACGGACCACTTTGGCCTGGACATCGCCGACGACAAGTTTGCTCCCTTCTTCACGATGCAGAAGCGTTTAGCAAATTCGGGTGCGAAAGCATACGACTGGGTCTTCAATCCTAAACCGCGCAACACGAAGTTGGCTGAACGGTGTCTTGGACGACCGGTGACTGCCGTGGCGGATCACGTCAGGGATTGGGCGGAACAACTTCGAGAGTTGCTGCCTTTGGTTCGAAAAAAAGCGCTGCAATCGACGGTCTACAACACAAATCCGTGGCTAATATACGTTGAGTCTTTATCGTACGATGCCGCGCCGAAGAGCTTCAGAGATATAAGCCGCAGGGCACACGTGAACGACTTTCTCGAGGGTGACGGCGAGACTTTCGTACAATTCCTAGCCCAGCATTTTTCAGAGCATGCACGCAACATCTGTCGCGAAGCCATCAAGGAAATGCGAGACCTGTGGTCCATCGCCGCCCGTCGCGACGGCTTTGCAGCAGATCTTGCGAATCCTTTCGATCCGGCAATCGACCAGATCGTGCCACCGAAGCCCAAGTCAACCCACACACACCGACCTGCTCTGAGCCTAGAGGCTTGGAGGATTCTTATCGAAGAGAACCGGAAAGACAACTTCGCATTCGCGCGAAATATGGATCGGAATAGCCACTGGATCAAATTAAGGGATCCCGATACCGGGCGCATGACAAGGCTATTCTGGCCCGCCGTTCCGATCGCGCTCGATGTCATCTTTCATTTCGGCACCAGGAACAAGAACACCCGTTTCCTCGATAGCGGCGAAGGAGATGAGTACCTGATAGACATCAAAAACCTTGATCGTCTGCCCAATCTCCTTGAGACGGCGATCAAAGACCGAAGCGAGGGGTGCTTAAGACTTTACGATATTGGGCACGATGAGGACAAGGTTCTCGGTATTTTCATCAACACTAACAAAACGGGAGGTGTCATCCCAGTCCCGTTCATACCAGAGCGGCTCGCGGCGTCACTTGTGCAACTGCGCGATCTGCAGATGAAGTACAACCCTTTGAAACGTCTCGTGCTTGCCCGCCAATCTGACACGACCGACGACTATGTAGATGAAACTCTCTTCGAACTGGTCGCACCGCTGTTCCGCTGGCCCGATGATCCTCTGCAGATGCCAATATCCGAGAGCCGCCTGTTAACCTATTTCAAGGCGCTCTTGAAACACTGCCAGCCGATCGTCAACGAGAAGCTGGGTTATGATTACCCCTTGTTCGTCGACGACAAAGCCTTTTTTGACCTTCACTCGATGCGGGCTTCGCTCATCACGCTGCTCTACGAGGCCGGTGCTGATGAAGACGTAATCGTTGCCCTAGTCGGGCACGCCTCGCCCCAAATGTCGCGATATTATCGCGTCCTCCGACTAAGGAGGGTGCGCGACACACTAATCGCAGGTTACGAACGGCTCGAAAGGGAGGACATCGCGATCGGGAAGGGTCGGGTACTCGAGAAACTAGCCGAAAGCGCCGTCTTTCCCGATGACCACATTCAGCGTACAGGCGTCGAATTGGTCATGTCTCCAGATTACCGCTCCGGTCATCACATACTTTTCATGCACGGGTTGTGTCCCGCTATGAACTGCATGGAAGGTGGTAAGCGCATCGGGGGAGCTAAGCACGCTCCGGTCTGGAGACCAAATGCATGCTCGAAGTGTCGGTACCGGATAACGGGTCCGCACTTCATTGAAGGGCTTCGTGCACGAGCAAACATGCTTATGTACGAATACCACTCAACCTTGAACAAAATGGCCGATCTTGGAAAGAAGATCGAGGAAAGGGAGCGCTTAACCGGCGAGCGGTCAGTCGAACTACGGCGCATCAGAGATAGAGATCTGCTGTTGCAATACAATTTAAAGGAGGAGTGGGAGTCTGAACTAAAGGTCATTCGCATTTGCGAGGGCTTGATAAAGCGTGCGGAAGAGCAGCACTCGTCTGCCTCCAATTTGGTCCTGCCGATGAATGCAGATTTTGATCGAGATACTGCAATTTCCTGTCTAGAGGTTGTTCATGAATTCGAGCTGATGCACGCCATGATGGTTGACACGGTGATCATGCCGAGTTCGATCATGGATTTGCCGTCAGACGTTGAACTCCGTTGGAAGAGCTGGATACGCGAGTTTGCCAATTCGCAGGGTTATCCCGTCGCCTCAAGACTGTCGGAAAGCGAAAACGATTCCTACATTCGGGTGGGAAGCGCGATCGTGGAGCAGAAGTGGGCACCGGAAGAGCTTGAGAAGCTTGTCCGAGGGCTGATGATGCTCGAGGGAGATCAGGTTGTGCATGAGTCGCTCTCTAGGCTGGCGCATGCCTGAGGCCTCCAGATCTCCGACAGATGCCGGCCGACTTTTCAAAAAGCTCCATGATGATGCAAGTCGCGGTGGCGGCGTGCGCCAGATCGGCACCCTGGAACGGTTGGAAGCAGCCTGTACGGCTCTGATTTCCGGTGAAGCATACCGACTGGGCCAGACCATGGGCACTGACCAGCCGTCCTGGATGCCACCACTTCGAAAACTGAATTCAGGCATGATCGAAGGCTATGTACGCTTGCGCCAGAGATCGGAGGGCGTTGGATCTGCGTGGACAGGCCCCACAGCGGTCACCATTCGAAAGAACCCTGAATTTCAGCGCTACGTCAAACTGCGCGAAGCAGAACTGGCGGTCGGACGAGTCAAGACACGCTCAGATCGTGCGGCGCTGGTGGAGCGAGCGCTCAATTCTATTCGAGACGAGAATTCACGATCGTTCCTGAGACTGAGGCTTGAAGAGTGGCGAATGGCTGCAGAAGAACTTGCGATTCTGAAACAGGCCATACAGAGCCTTCCCGCAATTTCTTCAACCGCCCTGTTTTCAGATGATCAGCGTCAGGAAGGAATCGTTGATCGCTCGTTGCTGAGGAGCTTGTGTGCCAGACTGGATGACGAACGCTTCCTAGATTTCTTCGACTTGGAGAACCGGAATGGCCGCATCATCCAGCAAGCCGGCGCGGGAATGGATTTAATTTACCCGGAGGAGTTGGCTGCACTTCGACAAATTTCCGGCATAGGATAGCGGACAATATATTTGTTGATACCCAGCCTTGCTTCCTGGTGAGCTTTTTGCCAGCAGAAAATCAACTGCTCATCGCAGCAATGAGTATTGGACTCGGCTATTCGGACTCAATTTCGCATCTTCGCAGGCTTGTTAATCGCATATCGGCAGCGCTTCCATCACGGGCCGCTCAACTGTCTACGCTTTAACATCACGAGAGAAATGGAAATGGATGCCAATACGGAAGCACTGATGCTGCAGCAACAAGCAACGGACAAATTTTTGAATAGCTGGTACTCGGCCGTTAGCACCCTCTCCGCGACGCCCCGTACAAACGGGCGAGGCGTGCTGGTAGATGAGACCGGTTTGTCCGGGAGGTTGCGAGAAGCCGAAATAGCGATCGACCAAGCTAGAAAAGCAATAGCACTGTTGCGCGCGGCCCCTCGGCACCATCTCGATGATGAGGAAGACGACGAGTTCTAAGGCCGGTCACCGTCCATCCAGCTGCCTGCTCCATATCGCTTTCGGCCATAAGGCGGTGACGTCCTAGCGACTGATTTGGAACCGCTGTACATCCACTTTGCACCGACGGTGGGCCGTCCGCCAAAGGTCGTACAACCATCATTCTTTTACCAGTCTTCGTCCAGATGTGGGCAGTCCGTAGACGGCCACACGTTGCACCGTAAATCGATTTTCGGCCGGTATATTACTTGGCTGGCTTCGGACTTCGGCAATGGGGTGGGTTGCGGACAGGCAGCTTTCGACGCGCTTACGCCAGCTTTGCGCAAACAGAGGACATCCGGCCAAGGGTGCGCCTGCCGCTCGCGATCCTTCATGTCGGCATTGGCACGCATCCGCGCAATCGTCTCTCCGGTCGCGTCCGTTCCTTTGCCATCTTCGCGCTAGGTGGTGGCGACGCCTCGCCGAAATGCACCGAGGATCGGGCAAAGCCCGGTCCGGCAGTGCGTACGCGTCTGACCAGTATTCGTGTTAGGGAAAGAGCTATTGTCGGAAAGCGGCGTCACTCTGTCTCTTTGATTGTTGAAAAATGCGCCTTACTGGATCTGTCAGTCTTCGCCCTATGCGTCTGGGATTTCTGGTGCCACCGGACGACCTTTCGCTCGTTTCGCGCGTGGCGAGGCTCGCAGCGTGCGTCTGGGGCGGCAGATACTGTCCCATCATCCCGTTCTTCGAGAATGGTGGCGAGCACTGGAGTGCGCCGTACAGTCGGTCCAAAGGTCTCGATATCGCACGGGGATACATCGATTTTTTCGAGCCCGACGCGCTGGTCGAAGCTGTTCCTGGCATGGCGGAACAGCTAGGTTGGAGAGATAAGCAGGTCCACATGGGTCTACCACGCGTCGTGTCATTGGAGAAATTCTTCGAGGTCAACGAACGCGGTCGAGTGAATTTTGCGGCAGGCATCGACATTCTTGAGGTCATGCAGGAGTTGTACGACCGCGAGTTCAAGCACGAGCGACGGCACAAGCAGCCCTTCGCGATTGTCGATGAGAGCGAAGGAGACGCATTCTTCGACCTTGTCGGCGGACGGTACCCACTAGACGAGGCGCTAGAGGAAACTCGGTACGCCTACAAGGAAGTGTTCTCGGCTGAGCCTTTACTTGCCAACGCGGATGCCGCGCTCAAATTCGTTTGCGAAGGCAACGCCGGTCCCCTGTGGATCACGCGACATGGACTGGAAGAGTCGCTCGGTCGCGGCAGCCGCGACGACACGTTCTTCATCTTCGATCCGAAGAACGCGGGAGATGCCATCGACTACTGGAATTTCCGGCTGGTCGAGCGGCATGTCACGCCGATTAATGTCGAATGGCTGGCCGAGCATCGCGACTTTGTCCGCGAGCGCATCCTCGAGACCTTCCGGCCAATTCCCGGCAACCCGTCGGGTATAAAGTTTCACACGACACTGGTCTTTGGAACGTCGATTTCCGAGGAGCGGCGCAAGGCGCTTTGGACGGAGCATTTCTCCGGGTTGCCGGATTGGTCTGTTGTTGGCGCTCATATGCCGACGCTTTCAGCGCATTCTCGGCGGAACCACGGACCGCGCGAGGATAAGATAATTGTGTCCGCCGCAACGGCGTCATTCGACGAGACGGTGAGCCCAGATGGGTACGTCAAGCTGCCCGCGCCCGTGCCGGCCTTTGTGAATGCCACGAAGACCTACCGGCGCGCGCGCTGGGTCAATGTCATCGCCACTGGCTCTTCCGTATACGGCGACGAGGCGGCGACGGTGTACCCATCCAATCTCTGGTCGCCCGTGTATCCCCGCCTGGTTACGGGCGATACGTTGCGGATAGGCCGTGAGGGCTGGGTGCTCGCCAAGGAACACCGCATCGATTACTCGCTGGTGCGTCCGGAAAGCGGGCGCGATGCGGTAATTGGTTGGCTGAAGTCCCAAGGCGTCGAAGCCCAACCATCTTCTGAAGGCCAAGTCGCCGCTCAGGTCATTGCTGCCGTGGGCGGCATTGCGCAAGCGGCAATATTCGCTGATCGCAGAACCATCGAGCTGCTGGGCGGGATGGCCGAGAACCATGCCGAGGTTAGCCGCGACGGCAAGCGCGTGATCTCGACAGTTCCAGACCGCGCGAAACACGTCGGTGTCATCAAAGAACACTTCGACGCACGCGCTAAGGGTGCGTTCGGTCTCTGGAATGGACTGGAACAATTCCTTAAGGCCAACGTCTTTCGGGCTGGTCTGAGGGTGCAATGCCCGGTCTGCCAGTACCAGAACTGGTACGACCTCGACTCGCTGACCTATCGCCCGACCTGCACGCGCTGCCTGAACCAGTTCGACTTCGCCCAGACGCCGGAGGCCCTAAACCGGGTGAACTGGTTCTACCGCGTCATCGGCCCGTTCGCTGCGCCTGACTACGCTGGCGGCGGATATGCTGTGGCCCTAACCCTACGTACTTTGACTCATCCCAACCACGCCGAGATGACCTGGTCCACGGGCCTTCGTCTTCCGCAGCTCAACAGAGAGGTCGACTTCATCGGATGGCATCGTCGCGAGGGTATCCTCCGCGACGAACGCGAAGAGCCACTGCTGGTGTTCGGCGAGGCAAAGAGCTTTGGTCGCGGCGCGTTTGACGCGAAAACGGTCGACGGGCTGAGGCAGGTCGCCGCACGGTTTCCTGGCTCAGTGATGGTTGTCTCATCGCTCCGCCACATATCCGAGTACATGCCGCAGGAACTGGCGGTTTTACGTGAACTTGCGCTGTGGGGACGACGCGACGTATTTCATGGCCATGCCTGCAATCCGCTGGTGGTGCTGACAGGGACAGAACTACTTGCCGGATACGGGATATTCCAGGCGTGGCAGGAGCAGGACGGTGAACGCGTGCATTCGGTTTACGACGAGTCCGACCTTCACGAACTCTCCGATCTGACGTTAGCGCGCTACTTGGGCCTGCAGGGATACTGGGCAGAGCGGTTCGCGGAACGGAGTCTGTCTCATCAGCGCGCGCGTCTGACTAGGTTAATCAGAGCGCGTGCTGTAGGGAATAGCCGTTGCAAGGCGGGATCAACGACGTCGGGCCCGCCTTTCTAGTATCGGCACTAGGCGGTCATATTCTGGAATGGCAAGTCCGCTTGGGCTAAAAGCGGTCCTAGTGAAAGCGGATGCTGAACGACCGAGATGGGGTCGTGTGCTGACCAGGCAAACTTTGCCTGACAAGGCGGACCCAAAACGGCAGCGAACGGCAAATAATCCCCAAAAGCGGACCGTCCGGATACTGCCCCTGAGCGGCAGTATCCTGCGACGTTTCTCTTTCGGCCACTCATGGCCGAGGAGAACTCAAATGGGCCATTCTCAATTCGATGATGCTATCCGCGAGCGTGCGGCTTGGAACGCCGGAAAGAAGGTGGGCACCAAGCGTCCGTTCACTCAGAGTAACCGCTGTTTTCAGGCCACGGCCTTGAGTGGCGCTGGGGCATAGGCCCATGGCAGCAGGTCGTCGATCTGGTTCTGCGGGTGACCGGCGACGATGCGGGTGATGACGTCGGCGAGGTAGGCGAACGGATCAACGCCGTTGAGCTTCGCGGTTTCTATGAGCGAGGCGATCGTCGCCCAGTGTTCGCCGCCGCCGTCGGAGCCGGCGAAGAGCGCATTCTTTCGATTGAGGGCAATGGGGCGGATACTGCGTTCGACGACGTTGGAGTCGATCTCGACGCGGCCGTCGTCGAGGAAGCGGCCGAGCCCAGCCCAGCGCGAGAGCGGGTAGCGGATCGCTTCGGCCAGCTTGCTCTTCTGGCTGACCAGCGCAAGCTTCCCGCGTAGCCACGGCTCGAAGGCATCGATGATAGGTCGGCTTCTCTCCTGACGGGCGGTGCGCCGCTCTTCGGGCGAGCGGCCCCGGATCTCGCTCTCGATCTTGTAGAGTTCGGCGATGCGGGCGAGCGCCTCCGTGGCGATCGGCGCGGGTCCGGACTGCGCCAGTTCGTAGAAGCGGCGACGCACGTGCGACCAGCAGAAGGCCAGGCTCACGGCGTTGCGCTCGGCCAGCACCTTGTATCCGGCATAGCCGTCGACTTGAAGGATTCCAACGAAGCCCTGAAGGTGCCGCAGGGGCTGTTCGGCCTTTCGGTCAGGCGCATAGAGGTAGGCGACGCCGGGCGGATCGATCCCGCCCCAGGGGCGATCGTCTCGCGCATAGGCGAACAGCTGGCCGGTCTTGGTGCGGCCGCGGCCGGGATCGAGCACCGGGGCCGTCGTCTCGTCGGCGAAGAGCTTGTCGGACGCCTTCAGCCGGTCGAACAACCGCTCGTGGATCGGCCGAAGCAGGAAACCTTGGAAGCCAAGGACTGGAACTCGCGTCTCATCATTGCCGTCCGAAATTCACGCCTTCAGCTTCGTCATGATCTGCTCGAGGTAGCCGAGCATCAGCGCGGATACGACGAAGGCCAGATGCATCAACGTCGCCCACATGAGGCGGGTGCCGTCATATTGCTGGGCGTTTAGGAAAATCTGCAGGAGGTGGATCGAGGAAATGGCTACGATGGACGACGCCACCTTGATCTTCAGGCTTCCGGCATCGAGCTTGCCCAGCCAGGAGATTTCCTCGTTGTCGTGCCCGTCGAACCGACTGACGAAGTTCTCGTAGCCGGAAATCATCACCATGACTATGAGGCTGGCGACGAGGGCGGCGTCGATGAGTCCGAGCATGGCGAGGATCATCTCGGATTCGTCCAGCGTGAAGACGTCTCCTGTCACCTTGGCGAGCTTGTAGAGGAAGGCGACCGCGTACACCCCGAGCGCGGCGGCGAGTCCCACGTACAAGACGACGAGGATCCAACGCGCCGAAAGGATGATGCGCTCGATCAGAAGCTCCATCGCTTTCATGGCGGATCCCGCGTTGTCGTTCCACGCTCGTTAGTTGGTCGCCGGACGGATCGCAAGTTTACGGGGGATACCGGCCGGTCACGGCGTCGTGATGAGTACCTCCTTGAAATTCCCTGTCATCCGAACCAATTGCGGCGCGTCCCGCTGGTCCGGGCCCCTCTGGCAAGAGCGCCGGCTCTCTTGCGATGTCGGACCGTTTTCCGATGTCGTTCATGCCGGTGCCTGAGAGGGACTATCCATGGAATTCGCATTTCTGTTCGCCGACTGGCTCGGCAAGCCCGCCTGGATGTGGCTTGGCTTCATCACCGTGGTCGTCGCACTGCTCGTGTTCGATCTGGGCGTCCTGCACAAGGACGACCGTGAAATCGGCGTCAAGGAGAGCTTCGCGCTGTCCGGCTTCTACATCGCGCTCGGCCTTGCGTTCGGCGGCTTCGTCTGGTGGACGCTCGGTGAAGAGCCTGCCGTCAACTACGTCACGGGCTTTCTCGTCGAAAAGACGCTCGCGATGGACAATGTCTTCGTCATCGCGCTGATCTTCTCCTACTTTGCTGTTCCGCGCATCTATCAGTACCGGGTCCTGTTCTGGGGAATTCTGGGCGTCATCGTTCTTCGCGCCATCATGATCGGTGCGGGCGCGGCCATCGTGACGAACTTCTCCTGGGTGCTCTACATCTTCGCCGGGTTCCTCATCATCACCGGCATCAAGATGCTGTTCTCCTCCGACGAGGAGAAGCCGATCGGCGACAATCCGGTGATCGCCTTCATGCGGAGGCGCTTTCGCGTGACCGAGGAATTCCATGGCCCTAAATTCCTCGTGCGCCAGCCCGACCCGAAGACCGGCAAGCCGGTCCTGTTCATGACGCCGCTGCTGATGGCCCTGGTCCTGATCGAGATCGCGGACGTCATCTTCGCCGTCGATTCCGTGCCGGCCATTTTCGCCATCACCACCGATCCGTTCATCGTCTACACATCGAACATCTTCGCCATCCTCGGCTTGCGCGCGCTCTATTTCGCCCTGTCGGCGATGGCGCACCGCTTCGTCTATCTCAAATACGCGCTGGCTGGCGTGCTGATCTTCATCGGTTCCAAGGTGTTCGCCGCCGACCTGATGGGCATCGACAAGGTCCCGCCACTGATCTCGCTCGGCGTCACCTTCGCGATCCTGGCCACGGGCATCGTCGCGTCGCTCTTCGCCACGCGCGCCGATACCGACCCTGTCGCGGCGCAACGTGAAGCACGCCTTGCCGAAGAGCGGCCGGGCCGGTGACGCTCCTTCCGCTTCCCGACGGGCTCGACGCTTCCGCCCCGGCCGTGTGGATCGCCACATGGTTCGGGGCGGGCCTCGTCGATCCCTTGAGGGCCGGGCTCGCCGTCGCATCGGTCTTCGCACTCGCTCTTACCTTTCGCGTATCGTCGCGCGGAATCTGGCTTGGCTTGCTGCTCGGCACGACCATTGCCGGCAGCTGGGCGTCCGGCGTGTGGGAGACCGCGACCGGCATTTCCGACAACCGGCTGATCGTGATCGACGAAGTGGCCGGATATGCCGCCGTGCTTGCCGTGATCGGCGGTAGCGGCTGCCGCGTTTCCGGCATGGCGGCGCTGTTGTTCCTCGCCCTCGATCGGCTCAAGCCCTGGCCGTTCGACCGGATCGAGGCCGTGCCGGGCGGGATCGGCGTCATGCTCGACGACATCGCGCTGGGTTTCGCCCTTGGCGGTGCGATGCTTCTCGTGCGGCAGGTTCTGCATCCGTGCAGAAAAATTGCACGCCCGGCGGATTAAAGACGCAGGCGGCTGCGTAATACAGGTCATGGGCAAAGTCCGCTTCGACATTGTAGGCCAGCTTCCGGCGCTTCGGCGCTACGCGCGTTCGCTGGCGCGCGATCCGGCGGATGCAGAAGATCTCGTCCACGACGCGCTCGTGCGCGCGCATGAACGACGCGAAAGCTTCCGCCCGGGCTCGCGCCCTCTTCCCTGGCTCTTCGCCATCTTGCACAACACCTTCATCGACGGATTGCGCCGGACGAAAGCGCAGCGTCGGCGCGAGGTGGAAACGGCGGAACTTTTCGAAGAAGGTTTCGATCCCTCGCAGGAGCATTCGGTCCGGCTGGCGCAAATCCGGCGCGCCTTCGATGCCCTGCCCGAGGACCAGCGCGCCGCGCTGCATCTCGTCGCCATCGAAGGGCTGACCTATCAGGATGCCGCCGAAGCGCTTTCGATTCCGGTCGGCACGCTGATGTCGCGCATCGGCCGCGCCCGCGCTGCGCTGCGTTCGTTCGAGGAGAGCGTGGCGGACCGCCCCGCACTTCGTCTCATAGGAGGACGTGATGATTGATACCGCCATCGGCGAAATCGACCTCGACGCCTATGTCGACGACCAGCTCGACCCGGCGCGCCGCATCGCCGTCGAGGCGCATCTGGCCGCCCATCCTCAGGAGGCGGCGCGCATCATGGCTGACCTGCGCGCCCGCGACGAACTGCGACTGGCGCTTGCCGCACGCGGCACCCGCTCCGACCCGCGAACCGCCGACGCCGCGCGCCGGGTCGAGCGCGGATTGCGCGGCGACCGCTTCATGGCGGGGCTGCGCCGGGCCGCCGCGATCGCGGTGTTCGTCGGCGTCGGCTGGCTCGCGAACGAAGCGGTCGGCCCGCTCGGCATCGGCGAGGTGGTCGCCTCCGCTCCGCCGCCCGCCTATGTCGAGGACGCGCGCCGCGCCCATGTGACGAGCGCGCTGCGCGCCACCATGGTCTCGCAGCCGGAGGTCCCCGACTACGATCCGGTGGAGCTGCGTGCCGCGACCGGCATCGTCATGCCCCAACTACCGGACGAATGGGTCGTCCGCGACGTGCAGGTCTTCCCCTCGCGCTTCGGCCCGAGCGTCGAGATGGCGATCGGGACCGAAACCTTGGGCCTCGTCTCGCTCTTCGCCGTGCGCCCCGGAGCGTTCGACGTCGTGCGCCCGACGATCGCTGGCGGAAGCGAAACGTCCGCCGCCTTCTTCCAGATCGGCGAGGTCGCCTATGCGCTCGTCGCCTCGGGGGATGCGCGCAAGCTCGACGCCGCCGCCAAGCGGATCGCCGATACGCTCTATTGATCACCACTCGTGAGGAGAATTTCGATGAACATGCCCAATTACGGCACCAGCGCGGGCTTCGGCCGGCAAAGCGCCGCCCTTTTCGACGAGGGTCTGCGCCAGCACATGCTGCGCGTCTACAACTACATGGCGATCGGCCTCGTCCTGACGGGCGTCGTCGCCTTCACCGTCGCATCGGTGCCTGCGCTCTACGTGCCGATCTTCTCCAGCCCGCTCAAATGGGTGGTGATGCTCGCGCCCCTCGCCTTCGTCCTGTTCTTCTCGTTCCGCATCCAATCCATGTCGGCTTCGGCGGCGCAGACCATGTTCTGGGCTTTCTGCGCGGTCATGGGCCTGTCGTTGGCGTCGGTCTTCCTCGTCTTCACGGGAACGTCCATCGCCCGCACCTTCTTCATCACCGCCACGATGTTCGGCGCGATGAGCCTTTACGGCTACACGACAAAGACTGACCTGACGAAGTTTTCGTCGTTCCTGATCATGGGCCTGATCGGGGTCATCATCGCCGCGCTCGTCAACCTCTTCCTGCAGTCGTCAGCACTGCAGTTCGCGATCTCGGTGATCGGCATCTTCGTCTTCCTTGGCCTGACGGCATGGGACACGCAGTCGATCAAGGAACAATATGCGGAGAACTTCGATTCGGAGTCGCGGCAGAAGATGGCCGTGTTCGGCGCGCTGTCGCTCTATCTGAACTTCGTCAACATCTTCCAGCTTCTGCTCAATTTCACGGGCGAGCGCGAATAGCATTCCACCACCAACGAGGACACGATCATGGATAGAAACGACCAGCAGGCGATCCAGGACCTGTTCGGCAAGCTCGATCAGGTTGAGCGCCAGTCGCAGCCGCGCGACGCGGAAGCCGAGGCCTTCATCCGCCAGCAGATCGACCGGCAGCCCGGCGCGCCCTACTACATGGCGCAGACCATCGTTGTGCAGGAGCAGGCCCTTCAGGCCGCGCAGGCACGCATCGAAGAACTGGAGCAGTCCGCGTCCCAGTCGCAAGGCTCGGGCGGGCTCTTCGGCGGCCTATTCGGATCCGGCAGCCAGGCCCGCGGCTCGGTGCCACGCACCGGTAGATCGCCGATGGGCGCACCACGCATGCCGGACCCGGTAGCCGCGCAGCGTCGCGGCGGCGGCGGCTTTCTCGCTGGTGCGGCTCAGACCGCTATGGGCGTTGCGGGCGGTCTCTTGCTCGGCAACATGATCGGCGGCATGCTCGCTGGGGACGCCGAAGCGGCAGAGCCCGAGATGGACGATACGGGAGCCGACGAAGCAGGCCTTGACGGCGGCGACTTCGGCGACATGGAGTTCTGACGGACAAGGTGGCCCCTCCGCATCGGCGGGGCCACCCTCATCCTCTCAAAAGGAACTTGCTGGTCGCCAGCAAATTGATGCTTCTCGTGCCAACTGCCGCAAACGACGTAAGCCTGACCGGTTCAATCGCGAGCCATAGGCTCCCGGGGTTCAACATTGCCCGCTCTGTCTCGCTTCATCGAAGATCGCCTTGCCGGCACCGCTCCCCTCGGCGTGGTCTTTTGGCGCGACATGCTGCTGGTAGGGACCGGACTGGCCATCGCCAGCTTGATGTTGTCGCTGGTGCTGGCCGCGCATCAGGCTCCGACCTATGTGATCCTGGGAACCTATTTCGCCGCGCTTCCCTATACGCTGTTCATCGCCGTGGCGGTCTGGCGTTCATCGCGCCATGTCGTGCCCGTTCAGATGGTAACCGTTCGAACGATCACCGCATGTTGGGCGGCCGTCGCCGTTCTCGTCTGATCGCGGAGCCGCAGCGTAAAGCCGTGCCAACCTACAATGTCTTCCTTCAAGGAATAGAAATGCCCAGTCCGATAGCGCGCCCTCAGGGCAGTCGCGACATCCACGCGCCGAAACCTTCGCATGGCGCGAGGCCGTGTCGTGGCTGAGCCGCTGCTTCTTTTGCTCCTCGGCATCCTGGTGATCCTCGCCATCATCGCCGCCAACGGCTACTTCGTCGCGCAGGAATTCGCCTACATGGCCGTCGACCGAACGCGCCTTGCCGCGCGCGCGGCCGAAGGCGATGCGTCCGCCGGCCGCGCATTGGCGGTGACGCGGCGCACGAGCTTCATGCTGTCCGGCGCACAACTCGGCATCACCGTGACCGGCCTGCTCGTTGGCTTCGTTGCCGAGCCGATGGTCGGGGCCGCCTTGGGAGAACTCTTGGGCGGGGCGGGTATCCCGAGTGCCGCAGGTGTCGCCGTCGGCACCATCGGCGCTCTCGTCGCCGCGACGATCATCCAGATGATCTTCGGCGAGCTTTACCCCAAAAACCTCGCCATCTCGGACCCGGAGCCCCTCGCGCGCAGGTTGGCTGGCTCGACGCTTCTCTACATGACGGTCTTCGGCTGGCTCATCAGCTTCTTCGACAAGTCTGCGAACCTCCTGCTGCGGGTACTGCGGATCGAGCCGGTCCACGATCTCGACGTCAGCGCATCCGCCGCCGACCTTCCGCACATCATCGCGGATTCGCGTGACAGTGGTGACCTTCCGGTCGAACTGTCGATCATGATGGACCGGATTCTCGACTTCCCCCAGCGCGACGTCGAGCACGCCATGGTTCCGCGATCGCAAGTCGACTGGGTCGGCCCCGACACCACGCTCGATGAAATGCGCACGCTTATGGCGAGCGCTCACACGCGCTACCCGGTAATCGACGACGACGATACGCCGCTTGGCGTTGTCCATCTTCCTGACGTCATTGCGCGGCTGGAAGATGGTGGCATCGAGGAGAAGGTTGCGTCCGTCATGCGGCCCGCTGTCGTTCTGCCCACGTTGATGCTTCTTCCCGACGCCTTGCGCCATTTGACCGAGTCCACCAATCAGCTCGCCTGCGTCATCGACGAATACGGTGGCTTTGCGGGCGTGCTCTCGATCGAAGACCTGGCGATGGAGATCGTTGGCGAGATCACTGACGAGCACGATCTCGAGACGGGAGAAGCGGTCGTGTCCAAAGGGGAAAATGTCTGGATCATGGAAGGGGACGTGCATCTCGACGAGGTCGAACGCGCCATCGGATATGACTTACCTCGCGGCGACGTCGAGACCATTGCTGGAATGCTCATTGCCGAGCGTGGGGCGTTGCCTGCAGAGGGCGAGACGGTCGCAATCGACCTTCCCATGGATCCAGCCGAGCTGGTCGCCGATATGCCGGTCCGCCGCCGGCTCGAAATCGACGTGCTGCGCGTCGAGCGTCATGTTCCAACCGAGGTACGCGTGCGCCTCATTGAAGAGCCGATCGGGGAGCGCGACCAATGAGCGATCCTATCGTCGTTGCATCCGTCACCGTCGGCCTGATTGCGCTGAGCGCGTTCTTCGTCATCATCGAGTTCGCCCTGCTCGGTGCGCGGCGGCATCGACTCGAGGAACTCGCCGAAAGGAGCATGTCCGCCCGCGCTGCGCTGCGGGGCATGAACGACCTGACGCTGATGCTTGCAGGTGCTCAATTGGGCATCACCGCCTGCACGTTCGCGTTGGGCGCAATAACCAAACCCGCGGTGGATGCATGGCTAGGGCCAGTGTTCACTACCTGGGGGCTGCCGGAATGGGCGGCCGGCGGCACGGCCTTCGCACTCTCCTTGTTCCTGGTCACCTTCCTCCACCTTGTCGTCGGCGAGATGGCTCCAAAGTCATGGGCGATCGCACACCCGGAGACCTCGGCTCTGGCCATCGGCGTTGTCGCGCGCGCCTACATCTGGCCGCTCCGTCCCCTTCTGATCTGGGTAAACAGCATCGCGAACCGCCTGGTGAAGGCGAGCGGGGTCGAACCCGTCGAAAGCGCCGCCGTTGGTGGGCAGGACGCCGCGACCATACGGCAGCTTGTCGAACACTCTGCCAAGGTCGGAAGCCTTGAACCGCAATTGCAGCAACAGCTTTCAGGGCTGATCGATCTCGGGACGCTGCCGGTCGGAAAACTGGTCTCGCCGGATGCTCCGCTGACTGAAGTGGGCGCTTCGGCCACTGTGTCTGATGTGCGGAGCGCCGCACTTAAGTCGGGTCACATGCGCATCCTGCTTCGCGACAAGGCTGGACCGCCGATGGTCGTCCATGTGCGGGACACCCTTTTGTGCCCGGACACGCAATCTGCGATCGAACTTGCTCGACCGACCTTCATTCTCGCACCCGAAACACCTGTCTATGAGGCGCTTGGCCGGATGCGCGGATCAAGCGTCCAATTGGCAATCGTCATGGAGGATGAATATGTTTGTGGCATCGTAACGCTCGCAGACATTCTCAAATTCGTTCTGCCGGAAGGCATGGCTGCACTGCAGTTGCCGGATGGCGACTTGGTGAAGCACTGAAGGCAGGCTGAAACTCTTCCCCTTGGTTAATCCTTAGCGCGCCTATCGGAAGCAGCCTTGCAGCGGCAAGCGCTGCAAGGCTTTTGTCCACGCACGGATGTGTTCGGGATCGAGCAGATCGCTTTCCGCGAGCGCTTCCTCGATCGTTTTTGGGCTCTTCCGGGACGTAGGGGACCAAGGTGCGGCTCTCGCCGCGCAACTTTTCGATGGCCTCATAGTGTGAAGTCGACATCGCTCATAGATTTCAATTTCGCCGGCTGGAATGTGGCAGAAATCTATTAGTTGGTCGGGCAGCTCTCGGGAACTCCTCGACGCACCGGAAATGACCGGATTGGGGTCGTTTGCTGACCAGGCAAAGTTTGCCTGACAATGCGTACCCTGAATGTCAGCTAATCGCCAAGCGCTTCCCAATAACAGACTGTCCGGATACGGCCCCATTCGCGTCGGAAATAAATTTCCGCTTAGTTTGCCATCTGATCTCGAGCCAGGTTCTCAGTCAGGCAGGTGGGTGTGCAACTAGTCACGGTGGCGCGCCCCTGATCGATCAATTGCAGTTCAGTTTCTAAATACTACTGTCTTGTCGCCGTTCATAAGCACTCGATCTTCGAGATAGAGTCCCACCGCTTTTGCGAGCACACGGCGCTCGATGTCACGGCCTTTCTGGACCAGCATGTCGGGTTGGTCGGCGTGGGAAATGCGCTCGACGTCCTGCTCGATGATCGGCCCTTCATCGAGGTCACTGGTCACATAATGCGCCGTCGCGCCGATCAGTTTGACGCCGCGCTTGTGAGCCTGGTGATAGGGCTTCGCACCCTTGAATCCTGGCAGGAACGAGTGGTGGATATTGATGCAGCGGCCCGACAGGAACGAGGCCATATCGTTCGAAAGCACCTGCATGTAGCGCGCGAGCACGACCAGATCCGCTTGCGTCTCGTCCACGATCGCCTTGATGCGCGATTCCTGCTCTGGCTTGGTATCCTTGCTTATCGGCAGATGATGGAACGGCACTTCGCCGAAGTCGATATTCCGGTAGGTCTCCGCCGGATGGTTCGAGACGATGCCGACGGGTTCCATGGCAAGTTCCCCGATGCGCCAGCGGTAAAGCAGGTCGACCAGGCAATGGTCGAATTTCGATGCAAGCAACAGAACGCGCTTTCGCTCGCTCGTCCTGCGCAGGCGGAAGTCGAGGCCATGGTCACTTGCGACGCTCGCGAAGCCGGCTTCGAATTCCTCCCGACGGTCCATGCCGACGAAATGGAAAGCGACGCGCATGAAGAAGCGGCCGGTTTCGGCATCCTCGAACTGGTTGGCTTCGATAATGTTGCCGCCACTGCGCGACAGATGAGATGCAACGGCGGCAACGATGCCGGGATGGTCGATGCAGGATAGGGTCAGGATGTAGTGATCGGACATGGTCACTCTTCGTTTGGCAAAGGTGTGAAGGTCAGCGCGCAAGACCGATGGCGCGATCCAGGATATCCGGGTTCGCCAGAAGGTCCTTCGTCGCTCCGTGGAACGTTGGCTGTCCTCGCTCGAGCACGAGGATGTCTTCGCAGAACTCGGTGACGAGCCCGACGTGCTGCTCGACGAGGACGATGCCGACCTCTTGTTCGTCCGCAAGACGGCGGATCGTTTGCATGACCTCGGCAGCCACGACCGGCGCGAGCCCCTCGAGAGGCTCGTCCATCAGGATGATGCCTGGATCGCCCATCAGAGCCCTCGCAATCGACAACATCTGTTGCTCTCCGCCGGACAATGCGGAGCCGAGATTTCGTCGACGCTCGGCAAGCCTTGGGAAAAATTCGTAGGCGCGGTCGAGGCGAGTTGCGGGCTGCGATTTGAGCCCGGCCAGGAGATTTTCTTCCACTGTCAGCGATCTGAACACATCGCGCGTCTGAGGCACCCAGCCTATGCCCAGATTGCTTCGCCGGGATGGCGACAGCGATGCTGCCGACTTGCCATCGATCAGAATTGATCCGCCACGCAGTTGGGTGAACCCCATGGCGGTCGCGAGGGTGGTTGTCTTTCCCGCGCCGTTGCGTCCGATCAATCCGACCCGCTGACCGCGTCTTACAGCGAAGTCGATGTTTTCAATGACGGTCGTCCCGTTGTATCCGGCTGACACTGCCTTCCATTCGATGCTGGTGAGCGTCACGGACGGGCCTCCCCGAAATAGATGCGCTTGACTTCCTCGTGCGAAGCGATCGCGTCCGGCGTGCCCTCGACAAGGACGGCACCATCGACCAGGACCACGATCTTTTTGGCGAACCGAAAGACGAGATCCATGTCGTGTTCGATGAAGACGACGGCGAGCTCGGACGGCAGGGATGCGATGGCGTCCATGATGATATGCGACTCCGACTGAGGGACGCCCGCCGCCGGCTCGTCGAGCAGCAGAACGTTCGGTCGAAGCGCCAGAGCCAGTGCGAGTTCCACGAGGCGCTGCTCGCCGTAGGCGAGGCTGGAGACCGTCATACGGGCGCTATCGGACAGACCCGTGAGGTCCATGACGCTGGCCACGGCATCGCCAAGATCGGCTTTTTCGCTACCGCTGAGGATGATGCTGCTCTGCAGCCCGAGGCGTTGGATACAGGCCAATCGGATGTTGTCCTCGACCGTAAGTGGCCTGAACAACCGCGAAATCTGGAATGTCCTGACGAGGCCTCTTCGGGCTCGCGCAGCCTGGCTCAGACCGGAAATCTCATGTCCATCGAGGAACACCTGCCCAGCGCTGGCGTCCAATGCGCCTGTGATCAGGTTTACGAGGGTCGTTTTGCCTGCGCCGTTCGGGCCTATGAGGGCTGTGCGCGCGCCTCGCTCGAAGTCCAGGCTGACATTGCGCGTCACGTTCAGCGCACCGAAATTCTTGGCGAGACCGATGGTCTGTAGAGCGGCGGTCATCGGGTGGCGCTCCGGCGCAGGCGTTCCGCAAGATTTGCAAGCGCATTGAAGATGCCGCCCGGCAGGAACAGCACGACGCCCACCAGCATCGCACCGATCAGGAACATCCAGCGGAACGGGTCGAGCTCGGCAGCCGTGTGATGGATCATCATGAACACGAGCGTTCCGATCAAGGCACCCCACAACCGTCCAAGACCGCCAAGCACGAGCATGATGAGCGCTTCCGCCGACATCGTGAACGAGAGCGAGTTCAGGCCCACGACCTGAACCGTTTGGGCCATCAGTGCACCCGCCAGACCGGCGATCGATCCACTGATCACGTAGACTTTCAGAAGGTGCGGAAAGACACTCATGCCCATGGCCGACATCCGCTCCCGATCCTCCCGGATGCCGACAGCGCTTCGTCCAAAGGGAGAAGTTACGAGAACGCGTAATCCGGTCATGACAAGCGTCAGGACGATCACGCTGTAGGCGAAGCCGGTTCGACTGTAGAAGTCGAACTCGAAGACACCGAGTATTGGCGACATGGTGATGCCGTAGAGGCCGTCGTCACCGCCGGTGACTGATCTGGCCTTGTTCGCAATTTCGTAGAGCACCTGGGCGACCGCGACCGTCATCATCAGCAGCGTCAACCCATGTGCGCGCAGCACGACAAGTCCGGACAAGAAAGCGACGAGAGCTGCGCTGGCCGAGCCTATGATGAGGCCGGAAAGGGGTTCGGCGGTTACGTTGATGGCATAAATCCCGGCGGCATAGGCACCGGTTCCGAAGAATGCCGCATGGCCAAGGGTTGCGACGCCGCAGTAGCCGACGACCAGATCCAGAGAAAGAACGAAGATCGACGTGATTGCAATCAGCATGAGGAAATTCAGCTGATTGGGGAAGATGAACGCCAAAGCCGCTGCAGCAATCGGAATAAGCAGTTCCGGGCCGAAGCGATGCTTCATGGTCGCCGGGGCATGAGCGGTAACCGCCATCACTGCCTCCCGAAGAGACCGCCGGGTCTCCAGCTCAAGATTGCCAGCATGGCTAGATAAAGGCCAACGGTTGCAAGATCAGGCATCAGATATTTCCCTGCCGTCTCTATGGTGCCGAGCAGTACGGCCGCGGTGAGCGAACCCCAGACGCTGCCCAGCCCGCCCACCGCCACGACGGCTAAGAACAGGACAAGATATTTGAGGACGTAGTTCGGCTCGATCGGCAGCAACTGCGCACCGATGATGCCGCCAATCGCTGCCAGCATCGCCCCGAGAGCGAAGGTCAGAGCATAGACGCGCGATGTGTTTATTCCGGACGCCTGCGCAGCTTGCGTATGGTCGACCGTGGCGCGCAGATGAATGCCGAACCGGGTCCTTTCCATCAACACCCAAATCGCAACCACCGCGACCGCGCCGACGACAATGGCGGCAAGACGCTGTGTCGGCATCATGCGGAAGCCGATATCGGTCGCTCCTGAAAGGAATGCCGGAAGCGGAACGGCAACGATCGAATTGCCGAAAAGAACTCCCGCCCCTGCAATTCCCATGAAAGCGATGCCGATTGTCAGCAAAACCTGATCGAGTTCCGTGCGGCCGTAGATCATCCGGACCAGCCCGCGTTCGAGAGCCAGTCCGAACACCGCCACGATCAGGGGCGCAGCGATGACGGCGACGATGTAGCCCGTTCCAAAACGAGCCATCAGCAAGGCCGCGAGATAGCCCCCCAGCATGGCAAACAAACCGTGCGCCAGGTTGACGACGCGCATGAGACCCAAGGTCACCGTCAACCCGACGGCGATCATGAACAGGATCATGCCGTAGGCGACACCATCGATGAGTATGCTTGCCAGGAGGGCCATCGTCGCGCTCTTCTACTGCTGTGCGCCGTAGTCGGGCTGGGCCTCGTAGGTCTTGACCTCCTTGTTGATCAGCTTGCCATCTTCGTCGCGCTCGACGACCCGCATGTAGACGTTCTGGACGATGTCGCGTGTTTCCGGATCGATCGAGACCGGCCCACGGGGGCTCTCCCAGGCGAGACCCTTGACGGCGTCGATCGCGGCGTCCGGATCGGCCTGTCCCTCGGTGGCGCGGATCATCTCATAAAGCACGTGCGTGCCGTCGAATGCGGAGATGGTAGCCGGGTTCGGATCGGAATCGGGGAAGAGCTCATCGAACTTGGCCAGAAAGGCCTCGTTTTCGGGCGATTCATGGGCAGCTGAATAGAAGTAACCAGTCTCCAGCCCGACGGCAGCATCGCCAAGGGTTTGCAAGTCGGACTCTTGCGTTTCCGACAGGCCGATGAAGCTGATGCCCGCCTGGTCGAGGCCGTTGTCGCGATAGCCGTTGACGAAACTGAACGTCGGCGGCCCGTAGGGCAGGAACACGAACAGGGCATCGGGGGACTTGAGGCTGATGTTCTGCAGATATGGTCCGAAGTCGGTCGTCGAGAGCGGCATGCGGATCGTCTCGAGAACCTCACCGCCCCCTTCCTCGAAAGTCTTTTTGAAGAATGTTTCCGCATCGATGCCGGGACCGTAGTCGCTCACGGCCGTGATGACCGTCTTGAAGCCCTTTTCGAGCGCCTCCTTGGCGGTGGGTACGGTCACCTGGGGCAGCGTATTGGACGTTCGGACGAAGTATTGTGATTGCGAGACGACCGCGGACGCCGATGCGTTGAAGATGACAGTCGGTATTTTCGCGCCCTCGGACACGGCCGCGGCCGCAATCGCGTTGGGGGTGAATACGAAGCCGCCGAGGTATTGCACGCCATCGCGAGCTACCAGTTCCTGCGCCAGATTGCGCGCCCGGCCCGGATCAGTTGCAGGCAGATCCCGATAGATGAACTCTATCTTCAGATTATCGGACGGATCGCCGTGCATCGCGACATACGTTTCGATGCCCTGGCGGAACGGTTCGCCGAACGACCCGGCAAAGCCACCCGAAAAGGGGGCGATGATACCGACCTTGACGGTTTCCTGAGCGTAAGCTGACTGTGCGAAAGCAGCGGCGACCAGAGCCGTTGCGCAAAGCAATGCCTTCTTCATTTCATTTCCTCCCGTTGGGTCTCCGGATACGGGCCGGAGTGTTTGTGGCGACCGCCTCCTGCGGTCGCCGTCAAAGTTCAGATTGCCGTCACGTCTGCACGGCGGTTGTCGGTCTTGTAGGGAGCAGGCGCGACGGTTGCTCGGACGACCTTTTGCGGATGGCCGGGATTGCCCCAAACGACGGAAACTTCCGTACCCGGCTCGGCATGCTCGACGTCGAGCGTGCACAGGGACAACATCTGCCGGAAGTAAAAGCTGTAGCCGCGTGACGTCGTGACGCCGACGAGCGTATCGCCCTTCATCACTTTGTCCGCGTACATGAAGCCACGTTGGTCTCGCGGCATCTCCATGAAGTCGAAGGGTTGCCCCTGTTTGAACAGGGAAGCGTAGACGTCAATCACATCATCCGGATTCCAGACGAGCGTCCGGATCACCCGCTTCGGGTTGGCGACTTCCTTTTCGAGCGCTTCGCGGCCGATGAAATCGTGATCGAACTTGATGACCTTGCCCCAGCCGAGTTCAACGGGACTACGGTACCAGTCCCGGATGTCGTTGCTTTCGAAGCTGCCCGCAATGTTGAAAGTCGATGCGAAAGCCGGCATCGCGCTGCGGAATTCATCGAGGTAGGCTTTCATGTCCTCGTCGAACATCGCAGGCAGGTAGTCGGTTATGATCGTCGGGAAGCAGGCTTCGAGGTGATTGATGAAGGCAGTCCGGCCACCGAGCTGGCGCATGCCGAATTCCTTGCCCGCCTCCAGAAGCGCCGCATAGACTTCTCCGGCATATTCGGTCGAACCCTGAAGCTCGTAGCCGATTTCTCCAGCCATGCCCTGACGCAGTGCCAGCACGTCCCGCCCGGCGATCTTGATCCAGCCGTTGTGCATGAACTTGATGTCGCGCAAGCCTTGGCCGCATGCCTTCTCCACGACATGCACGGCCTGCGGCCCCGAGATCTGGAAATTGAACCAGTCGTCGGGCGTCGAGGTGACGTTGTAAGAGCCGTTGCGGAGTTTGTAGTCGACCCAGAACGTGCCACGCCCAAACAGCATGACCTCGTCCTCGGACAGCCGCGTCACGATGCCTTCTGCGATCACCTTGCCGTCGTCGTTCGTGTGGATGCAGTGCTTGGACTGGTTGATCGCGAACTTTTCGTAGCTGTTGACCGAAACGTCGGAGAACAGCTTGAGGACGTCGGGACCCTTGAAGCGACGCTCCCAGAGGAATGACCAATCGCCAATGTAGCAAGTCTCCTTCCAGGACATGCTCTCATCCTGCCAGTCGGTGTATTCAGGCTGGCCCCATCTGGTCGTGAAGTATCCCGGCGGCGTGCGCCGCATCTCATGGATGCCCATGCGTATCTCCCGTTTCTTGATGTGTTTGTTGCGGCCTAGACCGAGCGCCTGGCGCGTCGGGGTTCCTCGACGATGTCCTCGTCAATGGCCCACGGAATCTTCTGCTTGAAAGCCCGCAGGAGCTGGAGGTACCGCGCGGCGCAGAACGAGTGCTCGAGGGCCAGCGCCTGGGCGCGCGCGCCCTTGCCCGTCCTGATCGCCTCGACGATGCCGCGATGCTGTTCCTGGGCAACGAGCAGCACGCGCTGCACGGCAGGCTTGTTAAGGCTGAGTGATTTGACGAAAGCGTTCGCGGCCGCGAACGGCAGTGTCTTGATCTTTTCTAGCGACCGCTCGACCATCTGGCTGCCCGACGCCTCGACCAGAAGCATATGGAAGCGGTCGTTGAGACGGACGTACTCGTCCTGTTCGATCTTCTCGTCGAGATTGTCGACGACCTTGTCGAGCTCGACGACGCAGGACTGCATCTCGGAGATGATCGCCGCCGACGGATTTCCTTCCGCCGCAAATCGGGCAGCAAGACCTTCCAAGGTCCCTCGTATCTCGATTGCCTGATAGATATCCGATTCCGTATACGCCCGCACCGAGAAGCCGCTGGATGCCCGCCGCTCGAGAAGGCCTTCATCCGACATCTGAACCAAAGCCATCCGCGCAGGCGTGCGAGAGACCCCGAACCGCTCGGTGATGAGCGTCTCCGAAACGCGCTCGCCCGGCTGGATTTCGCCATCGACGATCAATCCACGAAGGCCGAGAATGGCCTTCAGCGTCTGTGATTGCGCATTGTCGCTCGACATCGGTACGCTCCTCCCTATCGGCACCGAACACACATTGAAGTGTACCGTATACGTTTTCTGTCTTTCTGCAACTCCATATCGCGTTTTGTGGTGAAACCGTATACGTTTTATCACGCACCGTGTACGGTTTTGCAGCGGCGGCGGAGGATAAGCCATGAAAATCATTGACGGAACGGCCATGGCCGAAGGGATTCTCGGGAAATGCGCGGAGGCGGTCGCCGGGCTCAAGTCGACCGGAGTGATACCGGGTCTGGCGGTCGTTCTTGTCGGTCATGACCCCGCCAGCGACATCTACGTCAGGCGCAAAATTGCCAAGTGCCGCCAGGTGGGCGTTCGGGCACTCGAGCATCGGCTCCCCGCTGCCACCACTACCGCCGAGCTATTGAAGCTGATCGCGTCTCTCAATAAAAACGGCGAGGTAGACGGCATACTCGTCCAGCTTCCCCTCCCGCGCCAGATCGATGAACAAGCGGTACTCGACGCGATCATCCCTTCAAAAGACGTAGACGGCTTTCACCCTGTCAACGTGGGTCGGCTCTCGACCGGTGGCAAAGCCCTTGTCCCGTGCACGCCTCTTGGATGCATGCATCTCCTGAGCTCTGTGATCGACGATTTTCGCGGCCTGAAGGCAGTGGTCATTGGCAAGTCCAACATCGTTGGAAAACCCGTTGCCATGCTTCTTCTCGACCGTGAGTGCACCGTGACAGTCACGCACGTCCACACGCGCAACCTGCCGGAAATCGCTCGTACCGCAGATATATTGGTAAGCGCTGCAGGAAGCCCGGGCCTGGTCCGGCCAGACTGGGTCAAGCCAGGCGCAGTTCTCATTGATGTCGGTGTCAACGAGATTTTCGAGAACGGCCGACGCAGGATCGTCGGCGACGCCGAACTGGACGGCCTCACGCACGCGAAAGCCGCTACGCCAGTCCCTGGAGGTGTGGGGCCAATGACGATCGCCTGCCTGATTGAGAATACTGTCCGTGCAGCAGCAATACGTGTCCGCACGTGATCTCGATGTTCAAGAACTGATTAGATTATGCGACGGTGGCAGTTTTTGGCATCACGACTGCGCGCTAGCGAGGCAAGGCGGCCATTGACTTGGGAAACGCGTTGATTTCTCGCTGACCTATGGCGACATCAGTTGCCAGCAGCTTCAACATGCCCGCAATGGGGTCGGTCGACTGTCTGCTTTCTACATTTCCCTGCTGAGACCGGTCAGTCCGGTATCGGCCCCCAAGGCATCGGCGGGAAATCATCTTCCAACGTCCAGAAAACCGGGCGACGCCCATGGCCGATCCGGGGTGGTTTCCTGTCAGTCGGCTTTCAGGTTGAAATGAACTGAAAGCTGACGGCTTCGTATCGGTAAGCGCGGCATCGCGACTTGCATCCGATTTAGCCCATTGTTCTCAATCTACCGGCTCTGAAACTTTCTCGCTTTTTCGCTCGTATCTGCGCGGTCAAAACTAAAGGGAGAAAATTCCATGAACCTTATCAAGATTGCACTCGTCACCGCGATCGCCGCCGTGCCGGCAGTGGCCCACGCCGACCACCTTAACATCGACGTCGAAGGGGCAACGATCGAAGGCAACTCGGTGGTCTTTCCGTCAGTCAAGATCGACAAGGACGGCTACGTTGTGATCCACGCGGTCGAGAACGGCGAACCCGTCATTCCGGCGTCGATCGGACATACGGCCGTGTCCGCTGGAGACAGCGAGAATGTTTCTGTCGAGATTGAAGGCGGAGCGATGGAAGGCACCGATTACGTTGCGATGATCCACTACGAAACCAACGACAACGGCACTTATGATTTCGCCGAAGGCATGACTGACGTCGACACGCCCGGAATGCGTCCGGACAACACGCCCTACGCGCTGCCCTTCAAAGTCGGCGGCATGTAAGTCATCCGGAACGGGCACCCTGCGGTGTCCGCTCCGTTCCCTGCCAGGGGGTTAGTCGCCGGGCTTGGTTGCCACTGTTTCCGCGATAGAACCGGAGCAACTGGGCATTGACGGCGACGATGATGGTGCTGAGCGACATGAAGACCGCACCGATGGCGGGCGTCATCAGGAACCCGGTGCCGAAGGTGATCCCGGCCGCCATCGGAATGGCGACCGCGTTGTATCCCGTCGCCCAGATCAGATTTTGAACCATCTTCCGATAGGTGGCCCGGGACAAGCCAAGTATCGCGGCGACGTCCCTCGGGTCGCTGCGCACGAGGACGACGTCCGCGGACTCGACGGCCACATCCGTTCCAGCTCCGATTGCGATTCCGAGATCGGCTTCGACCAGCGCGGGCGCGTCGTTCACACCGTCGCCGACCATCGCGACCCGTCGACCGTCGCGCCTAAGCGAGGCGATCTTTGCCGCTTTCTGGTCCGGCAAGACTTCGGCATAGTATTCTTCGATCCCGAGTTCGGCCGAAACCGAATGCGCGACGCCTTCGGCGTCCCCGGTCAGCATGATGGGCCGGATGCCCAGAGATCGAAGTTCCCGTATCGCTTGCGCCGATTCCGGCCGTACGACATCGGCCATGGCGAACAGGGCGCTCGGCGCGCCGTCGACGGCGAGAACGACGACCGTCTTGCCCTTTGCCTCCAGAGCGGTCAAAGCCGGGTGGCTTACTCCGTGTCCGTTGCGTTCCAGATGGCCGGGACTTGCGATGACGATCTCTCTTCCCCCGACATTCGCTGCGATGCCTTCGCCCGTGATGTTCAGCACGTTGTCTGAGCGTGGGATCGAAAGGCCTCGCTCGCGCGCGGTCGTGACGATGCCGTGCGCGATGGGATGTTCCGATCGGCTTTCGACCGAAGCCGCAAGCGCGAGGGCTGCATCTTCGCTGATGGATGTCAGAGGAACGACATCGCTGACGCCGAACCGACCTTCGGTCAACGTGCCGGTCTTGTCGAAGACAACCGCGTCGAGACTGCGGGCTCGTTCGAAGGCTGCCCGATCTCGTATCAGAAGACCGTTGCCGGCACTGAGGGAAGTGCTGACCGCAACCACCAGCGGAACGGCCAACCCTAGCGCATGCGGACAGGCGATCACCATGACGGTCACCATCCGTTCGATCGCGAACTCCCAACTCTGGCCGACCAGGGTCCAGTATCCGAACGAGGCAAAGCCAACCGTCAGGGCGATATAGGTCAGCCAACCAGCGGCGCGGTTGGCGATGTCCTGGCTGCGTGAGCGGCTGGCCTGGGCCTTCCTCACCATGTCGATGACCTGCGCGAGGTAGGTCGCGCCGCCGGTCGCCGTGACCTCGATCGTCACCGCGCCCGCGCCGTTGATCGCCCCTCCGATCGCCACGTCGCCTGCCTGCTTCGGCACGGGACGGGATTCGCCCGTCAGCATCGATTCGTTGAACGAGGACACGCCCTCGACCAGCCGCCCGTCGACCGGCACCTTCCCGCCCGGGCGGACCAGCACCCTGTCGCCTGGCGACAAGCCGCTGATGGGGACCTCCCGTCCGGTGCCATCGGCATCCATTCTGGTGGCGGTGTCAGGCAAGAGCCTGACCAACGCTTCGAGCGCGCGCGACGCGCCCAGGACTGACCGCATCTCGAGCCAGTGGCCGAGCAGCATGATCGTGATCAGCGTCGCCAGTTCCCAGTAGAACGACATGCCCGGGACGCCGAAGGTGACGGCAGCCGAATAGAAATAGGCGACGGAGATAGCCATGGCGACGAGGGTCATCATTCCCGGCCGTCCGCTGCGCAGTTCCCGAGCGAAGCCCGACAAAAACGGCCAACCGCCGTAGAGATAGACTGCCGTCGACAATAGGAACAGGATTGCGCCGTCGCCCGGGAACGCCGACGACGCTCCCAAGCCCATCCAGTGCCGGATCATTGGAGACAGGAATAGGATGGGTGGCGTCAGGAGCAAGGATACCCAAAAGCGGCGGCGGAAACTATCGACCATCATCCCGTGGCCAGCATGATCGTGTCCGGTGGTCGCGGCGGCGACAGCCTGTTCCGGCGGTCGAGCTTTGGCGTGTTGATGGTAGTCATGATGCGCGTGAATGTGATCGGAAACCATGGCTGGTCCTTCCGCGAAATTCGTCCAACTTCGTGAGCGTGCTCCTTACTGCGGCTGGAAGGTCAAGGCGTAAATTTTCCGAATGTCATCGTGCATCGGCGTCTCGGCCAGGCTCCAGCTTCTTGTCCCAAAGTTCGGCAGCTCAGTGCTCGAGCCGTCCAGACAATCCGTCGATGATCGGGCAGTCCGGCCGCGCGTCGCCGTGACAATTGTCGACAAGATGGCCGAGCATCAATCGTAGCCCTGTCAATTCCTCGATCTTCCGGTCGATCTCGGCAAGCTTCTCCTTGGCGATCGCCTTGACGTCGGAACTGGCGCGCTCGCGGTCGGAATAGAGCGAAAGCAGCTCCCTGCACTCCTCAACCGAGAAACCGAGGCCCCTAGCCCTTTGCAGGAAGCGGAGCCGGTGAACGTCCTCCGTCGAATAGTCCCGGTATCCGTTCAAGGCACGATCCGCCGTCAGAAGACCGATCTCCTCATAGTATCTGATCGTCTTCGACGGCAGGCCCGACTGGCGCGAAGCGGCTCCGATGTTCATTGCTTGGGCTCCCTGGCAAGATCGTAGGAACGATAGTCCTTCCAGCAGATGGAAGCTCAAGCACAAAGATGCGGCACAAGCCTTCCGCGCGGCGTTCACGCCGCGCGGAAGGGAGACGAGTTAGTTGGCGTTTTCGGCCAACCAGGTCGTCATGTCTGCGATTTCCGCTTTCTGGGCTTCGATGATCGTTTCGGCCAGCGTCCGCAACTGCTCGTCGTCACCATGCTCGAGCATCACTTCTGCCATGTCGATCGCGCCCTGGTGATGTGCGATCATCCCGCAGGCGAAGGCCACGTTCGGGTTCTCGTTCATCATCCCTTCGTGCATCGCGGGCATGGTCTGCATCATCTTCTGCATGTTCTCGCGGACATGTTCGGGCATGGAGTCCATATCCATGCTCTCCATGCCCATCATCGCGCCCATCCCGCCTTCGGAAGAGCCACCCGACATCTGACCCATTCCTGAGTGGCCGATGGATCCGCCATCGGTTGCCAAACACTGCTCGGGAAGCTTGAAGGTTTCGCCATCCCCCTGTGCGAGGGCGACGTTCGAGAGCGACACAGCGGCGACCGCGGCCGCAAGAATTGAAGCGAAGTGTTTCATCGGAATTCTCCGTAAATCTGAACTGACGTTGCAAGAGGTTCAGATTGCGGATCGGGGTGGCGGCAGTTCAAGTTCGGGGAGAATGCCGATTCCTTCGGGAAGGCGACCGATGTCATGCACGTACCGCGGCTTCGTACGGGACAAGTATACAGGTATCGCCGCTACGCCGGGGTGACACGCGGACATGCTGCAAAGGCGAAGGCCTGTTTCATCCTGCGACGAATGGTGCTGGTCGCAGCCCGAATGTACCGCTGAACCCATGGGCGTCGCTGGCCCCGCCATCCCGACGACCGGTGCCATAGCGAACGCCAAGACGAAAAGGACGCAAATCATCGGCTGGATGCGGGGAATGTATCGGATCGCTCGTCTCAAAGGTTCACCACTCGGCGCGAGGTTCTCGATGACACAAAGCCGCTGTGGCCAGCGCCGCACCCGGCTTGCGTAAACCGACCGTAAAATCGTCCTTTGGATATGGGTAGGGCAGGCCCAGCGACAAGTCCCGCCCGCCATTCGGTGAGGTTCGAAACGGCGCGTTAGGCAATTTCGATTAGTTGACGCCGGATGCTGCCCCGCCGATCCCTCATGCTCCATCTCGACCGATTCATCCCTTGGGCGGCGGTGCTGCTGGCGCTTCTTTCTGTCGCATTTCTGGTCGACTTTCACGCAATTGACCGCTTGCTGCTCATGGAGCTCGGCACGCCGGACGGCGCGCGTCACGGGTCCGGCATCTTATTCTGGCTGGCCTGGATGTTCACGGCTCTCGGCAGCCCGCGTTTCGTTGTCCCCATGTCGGCGATACTCGTCGCCATCCCCCTTGTTCGCAAGGAACTGTCTCGCGCCTGGTTCGCATTCGTGGCCTTGGCAGGCGGCGCGGCCCTTGCCTACGTCACGAAGGCGGCGTTCGCGATGGCGAAGCCCCATCACCTGCCGGGCTCAAACGAGATGGCCGCCACGAGCTTTCCGAGCGGCCATGCCGTCTTGTCGCTTCTTCTCATTTTGACGATACTCGTCTTGTGGGAGCCCCGCGACTTGAAGCTTCGGCGATTGATGCCTGCGATCGTCCTGACCATCGTGCTCGCAATCGGCGTGAGCAGGGTCTTCCTTGGAACGCACTGGCCGTCGGATATTCTCGCGGGATGGCTGTTCGCCATGCTCTGGGTTTCTGCTGCCTATCGGCTGGCATTTGGCAAAGCAGCGTCGCGCGGATAGGCGCGTCTAGCGATTTTCCCACCGCGTTCGGATTTCGTTTGGCCAGGTGGAGGCGATCCAGTCGATGACAGCTTCGATCTCGCCGTCATTCAGAACATCGTCGAACGCAGGCATGGCAGAGCGATAATCGTCGAGGCCGGCCGCTTCTGCGACGCCGTATTTCGTTATCGCCACGAGGAGATCTCGTTCATGATGCCATGTATGGCCGCTTTCGTCATGAGGCGGCGCGGGCAGCAGCCCATCAGAGTTCCGGACCTGCCAGTTCGGTTGGCCTTCGAGATCACGTCCATGGCAGGACGCGCAATGAACCGCGTAGAGATTTCGCCCCTTCGTCAGGTGTCGACCTTCCAGAAGGCCCGGACCGAGGACGAGCATCGATCCGGTCGCGAAAGCAGCCATCGCCAGGACAACAGCCCTACAGAAGGCCGGGTTCACCGCTTGCCGACACTCATGTAGATGGACGTCCGTCCGTCGCTATCGACTGCAACGACGTCATAGGCTGCTTCCGGATCATCGCCCATACCGAGGGAGCCGGACGGCATCCCCGGTACGGCCAATCCGCGGATGGCGGGGCGTTCCTCGAGAAGCTTCGCGACCGCTTCGAGTGGCACGTGACCTTCCACAAAGTATCCTTCTATTTCGGCCGTGTGGCAGCCCTGGAGCTCTTCGGCAACGCCCGCTTTTTCACGAACGTTCGTCAGATCTTCCATGTCCGTCAATTGAACGTCGTAGCCGGCGTCGCGATACGCCTCCGCCCACGCGGTACAGCAACCGCACCACGGCGTCTTGTAAACCTCCAGGACGGCCGCCATCGCCGGCGACCCGGCAAGCACCGCGCCCGCAGTGACCAACGACAGCAAGAGTTTGCGAATTGCCATGATCGTCTCCGTTTCTCTTTACTTTAATGGGATACGGTTTGCGGCTCGGTCGATCACCCTGCGCCGCGCGGGCGCGCATCGTCTTGATCTGCGGCAGTCACCGCATCCGGTCAAGCCCGTGCTACTTTACATATTTGTAAGGGACGCTCATGGGAGAACGCCCTCCGTAAACGTCGATGCCCACACAGATGAATGGGGCCTCGAGGAGTTCAATGGACACAGAGGTGTGCGATGACCTGGATGGTGGCATGGAGTCGTTTACATGCGCCATGAGCGTCATTTCACGAACATTGCGCGCAAGCAAGTGTTGCCTGAACCGCTTAGGTCCGGCCAATCGATGTCGAGAGCATAAATTTGCGGCGGCTGTCCGTTCTGTCGCTTTGCGAAAAAGTATAGTCGGCGTCAAATCCATTTGAACTCGATTGCCTACCTTCTCTCCAACGCCTGCCCAGCAAGCGTCATCGCGGCACGGAGCCGCCTCTGAAGAAGGTAACATGCAATGAAGACCATCACCGCCGTTGTCCTGATCGCGCTCGGAGGGACGATCGGTTCCGCCATGGCCCAAGAAGCACCGGTCTATGGCCTGGACTACAATCCGCCGCTCGTGCGCTCCCAGCACGATTCGAGGGAGTCGCTTCGCAGCTATCCGGGACGCCAAATGCGCGGCGCTTACATCGGCGGTTCTTCGTCGAAGCAGGCGGGCCCGGACACCCAGACCACGTCCTCGATCAACCAGCCTTCCCATACGGTTGGAGGAAATTACGGTTCGCAGGTCACCGATTGGGAACTGAAGAGCGGGCGTTGATTGGCCAATCACCGACGGGCGCGCCATGCGCGCCCGTCATTGCACGAATACTGACAGGCCGCTACGCGCCGGGCCATGCTTCGGGAAACACCACGCCAACCGAAAGCCCCGGCGCGCGATCGGCAAGCACGACACGCGCGCCGTGCAGATCGGCCACCGCCTTAACCATGCTCAAACCCAACCCGCTCCCATCCGTCGTACGGCTCTTCTCCAGCCTGTAGAAGCGTTCGAAAACGTTCTTGCGTTCGGCTTCGGGGATGCCGGGACCATCGTCCGCCACGAGAAGATACGGTCTGCCGTTCTCCTTCCCGGCAGCAATGAGAATCTCTGTTCCCGTCGGCGTGTGTCGGATTGCGTTGGCAATGAGGTTCGCGCAAAGTTGTCGAAGAAGATCGATATCTCCAACGACGCCAAACGTTCCCGGGTCGGTATCGGGCAAACGTCGCAGCTCTTTCCCAGCTTCCTCGGCGACCGGCCCGTGGACCTCGACCGCCTCGTCGACGATCTGCCTCAGTTCGACCTTCGTGAACCTGTCCCGCCTTGCTCCCGCTTCGATCTGCGAAATGCGCAACAGCGCGTCGAAGGTGGCCGAGATCTGGAGCGCCTCGGCAAGGGCCGCTTCGAGAGGTTCGCGTTGAAGGATCCCAGCGTCCGTTTTTTCCAGAGCCGACTCCAGTGTCAGGACCAGGCGGCCGATGGGGGTCTTGAGGTCGTGCGCGATATCCGTCGTCACCTGTTTCATGGCCGACATGCTGGCCTCCAATTGTTCCAGGGCGACGTTGACCTCGGATGCCAATGTGTCGATATCGTCCGTTCGGCTTGATACCGGCAGCCTCACGCCCAGTTTTCCGCCTCCGACCGACTTCATTCTTTCCGATAATTCCGCGATCCGCCGTCTTGTGCGAAATGCCAGGAAGGCTCCTCCGCCCAACCCGGCTCCCAGCACGATGGCGCTTGCCCAACCGAAGCTCACAAGAGCGATCTGGCGTAGACGATTGGTGTCCTCATAGCTGACACCGACAACCAGTTCGTGGTCGCCCAAGGCGGAGCCGTATAGCCGATAGCTCGTGGTCTTGCCCTTTGAAGCCGAAGCTTCGAACGTCTTGAAGCCGCGGAAAACCTCCGGCAGACTGAAGTTGCCCGCCACAACCTCGCCCCCGGGATCGCGCAACAGATAAAGGGTTTCCTGTCGAACGATGGCAGGTGCGTGGTTCTCGATCATCGTCGCCGCACCTTCGACTCCCCTCGCAGAATAGGCGACGTCGATCTCGCGAAAGCGTTCCATCACATGGGAGTCCAGCCGCTCGTAAAGATAGGCGGCGACCATGCGATAGGCAGACACGTTACCTGCGAGAAGCGAGACGAGGAACAAGCCGACATAGAGGGCTGCCAGCCGAAACGGCGTGCTTCGGACGAGCCTAGCGAGGGGCATGGATGCTGTAGCCGGTGCTGCGCGTGGTGTGGATCAGGGACACATCGAACGGCTTGTCCACCTTGGCCCGCAGTCGGCTGACATGGGTTTCGACGACGGTGCTCTGCGGATCGAAGTTGAAGTTCCATATCCGCTCAAGCAGCATCGTCTTCGTCAGAACTCGGCCTTCGTTGCGCATCAGGAGTTCCAGCAGAGCAAACTCGCGGGGCAGCAATTCGATAGTCTGACCCGCCCGGATGGCGATGCGTTTCACGACGTCAAGTTCAAGATCGGCGACGCAGAGCGTCCTAGTTTCTTGCGAGATCGGGGGCCGACGCCCCAATGCGTTGACGCGTGCGAGCAGTTCGCTGAAAGCGAACGGCTTCACGAGGTAGTCGTCCGCTCCGGCCTCCAAGCCTTCGACACGGTCGTCGACGCCGCCCATCGCTGTCAGAAAGATGATCGGGAGCTTGCCGCCGGCCGCGCGCAGGCCCCGGACCAATGCGAGACCGTCAAGTCCCGGCAGCATTCGATCTACAATCGCGACATCGTAGGGTTCACGCAGGCTCGCGGCCAATGCGTCGCGGCCATCGGCCAGAACATCCGTGACGTGACCGGATGAAGCCAAACCCTTTTCGATATAGTCGCTGGTCCGCTTGTCGTCTTCGACGAGGAGAATCCTCATGGGCGCGTTCCCTTGTTATGCGCATTTTGGAACGGTCGCAGCGGGGGGCTTTTCATGCAGCGGCACCGTCCCCGCGAAGCGTGGGACGGTGCCGTCGACGGAAGCGGAGGCTACTTCACGTCGGTGATCGTCAGCTTTCCACGTACACGGTCAGCCACGAACTCGATCGTCGCGCCTTCCGTCATGTCGTCGAGCATTGCCGGGTCCGCGACATTGAACACCATCGTCATGGCGGGCATGTCGAGGTTCTTCAGCTCTTCATGGATGACGGTGACCTTTTCCTGGTCCGCCTTGATCTCCTTCACGGTCCCCTTGGTGTACTCCTGAGCGACCGCGGGCGCGGCCGAAACGAGAGCGGCCATGACCGCGGCGATGATGAGTTTGGTTTTCATGTACCTACTCCTTCGTTTCTGGTTACTTGGCGGACACTTCGACGGCACCGTGCATGCCGGATTCATAGTGGCCGGGGATCAGGCACGCGAACTCGAACGTGCCGGTATTCGAGAACGTCCAGACGATGTTCCCGCGCTTACCCGCTTCCAGGCGGATCGCATTGGGATCGTCATGCTCCATCTCCGGGAACTTCATCATCAGTTCCCGGTGCTCGGCGTTCTTCGCCTTCTCGTCGAGCACGAATTCGTGGTCGAGCTCGCCCTTGTTCAGGATGTTGAAGCGAATGGTCTGTCCTTCCTTCACCTCGAATGAGTTGGGCTGGAAGAGCATCTCTCCGTCGTCACTCTCGAACATCGTTACGTTGATCGTGCGCGTCGCTTTCGCCGCGTCACCCGGCTCTCCGACTGCCATCTCGTCGTGGCCCCCTGAATGGCCCGGTGAGGCAGCGGCGAAGCCGGCGGATATGACCAAGAAGGCGGCGGATGCGATAAGTGTCTTCATCGGTATTGTCTCCTGGTTGTTGTAGGAAGTGTTGGTCGCACGTCAGCCATGGCCGCCGTGCCCCGGAGCAGCAGCCGGTTTCGTCGGCGTCTGCGTCTTCGCGTCCGTCGCGCTCGGCGCGTCGGGCAGTTCGCCCGTCCACTCGTAGGCGACTGTACCTTCCGGGTGCTCGTAGTCGCCGGGATCGGCGTAATCGTCGGCCGCGATGCCCTCGCGTACCTTCACCACCGAGAACATCCCGCCCATCTCGATCGCACCGAACTGGCCCCATCCCGTCATCATCGGGATGGTGTTGTCCGGTAGCGGCATCGACATCTCGCCCATGTCGGCCATACCTGCTGTACCCATCGGCATGTATTCCGGCTGGAGGCGGCGGATCATCGGCGTGACGCGCGATTTATCGACGCCGATGAAGGTCGGGACGTCGTGGCCCATGGCGTTCATTGTGTGATGCGACTTGTGACAGTGTATGGCCCAGTCGCCTTCGTAGACGGCGTCGAATTCGTAGGCACGCATCGCGCCGACCGGAATGTCGATCGACACTTCCGGCCAGCGCGCTTCGGGCCGCACCCAGCCTCCGTCCGTGCACGTGACCTCGAAATCGTAGCCGTGCATATGGATCGGGTGGTTGGTCATGGTGAGGTTGCCGACGCGCACCCGGACCCGATCGTTCTTGGACACGACGAGTGGGTCAATGTCCGGAAACACCCGGCTGTTCCAGCACCACAGATTGAAGTCGGTCATCTCCATGACGCGGGGCACATACGAGCCTGGCTCGATGTCGAACGCGTTGAGCAGGAAGACGAAGTCGCGGTCGACCCGCATGAATTGCGGGTCCTTCGGATGGATGACGAAGAAGCCCATCATGCCCATCGCCATCTGGACCATTTCGTCCCCGTGCGGGTGGTACATGAACGTACCGCTCTTCACGAGATCGAACTCGTAAACGAAGGTCTTGCCTGCAGGAATGGGAGGCTGCGTCAGTCCCGTCACACCGTCCATGCCGCAGGGAAGTATCATTCCGTGCCAATGGATGGTGGTGTGCTCCGGCAGCTTGTTGGTCACGAAGATGCGGACCCGGTCGCCCTCGACGGCTTCGATCGTCGGCCCAGGCGATTGGCCGTTGTAGCCCCACAGATAGGCGGTCATTCCTTCGCCCATCTCGCGCTCGACGGGCTCGGCGACGAGGTGGAATTCCTTGACGCCGTTATTCATCCGGTGCGGCAGCGTCCACCCATTGAGGGTGACGACCGGCTGGTAGTCCGGCCCCGAGGTGGGAACAAGAGGAGCCTGCGTGGAAGCGCTCTCCATGGTCGGCGCGTCGGGCAGGCCCATGGCCGAGGTCTTTGTCCAGGCGGCAGCTCCGACGATCGTCGCGCCGGCACCGAGCAACTGTCTGCGATTAAGCATCGTCATATCCTTTCTCAGTGTCCTGCGGCGTCGCCTGCGTCAGCGACGGCCGCTGCTTCCCCGCCGCCGCCAGCCGAGCCGCCGGAACGGCCGCCGTAGATGGTCGGCGCGAGGTTGGCTTCGGCGAGCCAGAAATCACGCTTGGCATCGACGGAAAGCAGAACGGAGTCGATCTTGGCCCGGGTGTCGGCCAGCAGTTCGAAGGTGCTGGTGATCATGCCGTTGTAAGTCAGCAGGGCCTCCTCCTCGATCGTCGTGCGAAGGGGAAGGACATTGTTCCTGTAGTGCCTGGCGATATCGTAGGTCGACTTGTACTCGTCGTAGGCCGAGCGGGCTTCGGACCGGACGTTGACCGCCTGCTCGGCCAGCCGGTTGGCTGCCGCCATGTATTCGAGTTCTGCGCGCCGCATCCGGGCACGACCGCTGTCGAAGATCGGAATGGCGAACTCGACCTCGAGATCCAGATTCGGCGACACGGAAACGTCCCGATCCCCGTCCTCTATCTCGCCTTCGCCTTCCAGCCCCGCCACCAACGCGATGTCTGTCGCATACTTGGTGGCTTCGGTCAGGCCGTACTGCTTCGCCAGCGCCTCGAGTTCCAAGGCAGCCGCCTTCAGATCGGCCCGGTGGCCCAAGGCATCGGTTTCGATGGTTTCGACGCGGGCGAGCGACTTCGGCAACGCGGGCAGCTGGTTCGGAACCTCGTATTCGATGTCCGAACCCCACAGGCCCATAAGACGGGTGAGCTCGGCCTTGGCGGTCCGTGCGGCAAGTCTCGCCCGTGCCGTTTCGCCCGCCAGTTCGGCATTAAACACGTGCTCCCGGGCCTGGCCGGATTTGTTGAGCGCGCCGCTCTCGCCAAGCCTGGCCGCCAGTTCAGACGCCGCATCGGCCGCTGCCCGGGCCTGGTTCAGATAAGCGACACGCTCCCAGGCCGAGGCAGCCTCGATCCAGGCGCGCCTCGTCTCGGCGGCCAACGACAGGGTTGCCACGGCCGCGTCAAACTGGGCCTTCCTGAAGCGCGTGTCGGCAATGTCGATGCGTCGGTCCCGAGTCACGAGCGCGAAGATGTTGTTGACGATCATCCCTTCGAGCGCGCGGAAGGCACCGAGTTCGGGCGCGCCGATCCCTAGCACCCCGATCGACGCCGTCGGGTTGACGAACATCGTCTCCTGCCAGGCATCGGTCGCAGACAGTCCAAGTTCGGCATAGGCGGCCTGCAGACCCCTATTGTTCAGAAGGGCGACTTGAACGGCGGTATCAGCGCCGACGGTCTTGCCCTGGACCATGGTCCGGACCTGCGACGTTGTCCTATCAGCCGTCTGTCTGTCTTGTACCCACACGGCGGTCTTCCCGGTCGCCGTTCGGGTAGCAGCCTGCACCGTTCCGAAACCTGCAAGCGAATCGCCGTAAAGTGCCTCCTGGGCGGTTGCCGCACACCCGCCGATGAAGAGCGGCAGGGCAAGGATCGACGCCGTTCGCGCAACGCGGTTCATTGGCCGCCTCCCGGTCCCTGGGCATCGTTTTGCTGCCGCCAAGGACGCGGCTCGACGGGAACCCGATGCGTGTAGGCACCGATCGGGTTGTGATGATGGAGGCGGCTCGCCTCATAGGGCAGTGCGGGCGAACGCGTCGGTGTGACGTCGGCCGGCAATGTCGCCGCGCAGCCGCCCACGAATAGCGGTAGCGCGACCATCGAAACGGTCTTGTTCATGTGAATTACCTGATCTTTGAATTCGACGAGCGCCGACCGCTGGCGGATTCCCGGCGGTCACGGCCTCAAAAGGCTGAATTCAGGTCAGGCGTTTGGAGGACGATGTGGCAGAACCCACTCGCCGGGCGCGACATCGGCGTCGGCGATTACATGCTCAACCTGCACAGCCGCCCGTGCAGGCAGCCCGTAAGCAGGGACGCAAAAGGCGTACCCGACGCAGAACATGTCACAGCACTGCGCTGCCATGTCCGACGACGAGCCATGATGGCCGTTCTCTTGCCCGGAAGGGCTATCTGCGGCGTGACCATGATCGTCGTGATCGCCATGATCGTCTTGGTTCATGGTCATATGGTGGTCAGCAGCAAAATCGCCGCCGCCAACCCCTCCCGCCGCAGCAATCTGCGCATAGGGGCTCAGGAGAAGGACGACAGCTACCAGAAGCTGGATTGCCAGCTTCCCCGTGCGTCCGAAATCTACCTTCGCGAGTGCCATCCTGAATCCTATGAATGACGACGCCATGCCGGTCAAGAACACCATTCTTTACAAATCCGTAAAGCAGCGGGCGATGATCGGACAAGCCAATGTGACCGGAGCAGGATCTTCCCGAAAATCGTGACCGACCGGATTGGCGGCGAAGCGCCAATTCGAGCCGGACTTAATCCAGCCTCGCAGCGATGCGCTCCATCTGGTCGATCTCGGAACGTTGCGCCTCGATAATCTCCGCGCACAGAGCCACCAGTTCCTGATCGGCCAAGGCCGCTTCGCGGCACATCAGGATGGCCCCCGAATGATGGGGGATCATCGACGCGATGAATTGCCGGTCGTCGATCAGCGCCTGAGCGCGCGTCGCCCAGAACGATCCGATGGTCAGGGCCACGAACGCCCCGTACATGACCAGGTTCAGGGCTTTGCGGCGGTACATGCCGCCCATGGTGGCGAGCATGAAGACGCCCATTGGAGCCCACATCGTCACGGCCATGTAGGCCATGTTCAGATTGTTCCGAAAGTCAGCCGGACCGTCGATCATCGTGAACATCACGACGTACATGACGACCAGGCTGAGCGCCATGTTGACCCAGAACATCAGGTAGGGCCGCGCGTGGCCGGAATGGCCCTTGGAATGCGCATGGTTGTCCATGTTTCCCGTTCTCCTTCTTTCAGTGGCCAAGGCCCATGCCCATTGGCTTCAAAAGCATCCAGACCGCCATGGCGACCATCATCAGGTTCTCCGTCAGCGAGACGAAGCCGAGCGGAACGTTACTGTCGCCGCCGACGCAGGCGCACTTCAACTCCCGCTTGTCGACATAGACGGCCTTGAACACGGAAACCGCGCCGATCGTGCCGATGAACAAGGCAACGGGGATCGATAGCCACATTAGCGCACCGGCGATCATCAACACGCCTGCCAGCCCCTCGGCGAACGGATAGATATAGGCATAGCGGACCCAGCGTTGCGCCAGGAGGTCGTAATTAAGGAACATCGTCGCGAAGCCGTCGACGTCCTTGAGCTTCTGCAGCGCGAGAAGACACATGGCGATGGCGATGAACCACTCGCCCGCAGCGATGGTGAATACACTCTCGAACGCCGCCCAGCTCGCCGCCAATGCCATCAGGGCGGCCATCGCGAACAGGGCGATGACGGGCATATAGGTGACCGCGTCCTTGTCCTTCGTCTCCTTGCCGAAATAGGCCCGGAGGTCGTCATATCCGCCGACGCGCACTCCCTCGATGAAGGTCTGCGGCGTCGTCTCCACGCCATGTGTGGCCTTGAACGCATCGATCTCGGCGCGGGAGGTCAGCTGGTGATCCTCGACCTCGTAACCTTCGCGCTTCAGGAGGTCGAGCGTCTTCAAACCCCACGGACAGGTATGTTCCGGAGTGACCATCCGGAAAAGGTCAGCATTTTTGTTTCTTCCGACATCCATTGCCATTCCCTTCCTTGTGAGACGTTGCCCGACGCTGCGACCGGCCGAAATCGAACGTTGCCGATCCGGCAGCCACTTCGCGCCGACTGCGCCCTTCATTCCATGCCGACTGGAGCGCCGGGTTGGGCGCTGCCGTGAACGGCATGTCCTGGCGCAGCGTCGGGCCCCATAGGCTCGCCGATCTGGCTCTGGGCGTAGGCGAGACCTGCGGCCGCAACGAGGGAGGCCGCGATGAAGATGGGGGGCAACTTGTCCATCGCGCCCTTCGTCAAAACGGTTGGGCCGGGTAACCGGCGTCGGCCAATGCGCGTTCGATCGCGGGGGCGCTGGCCGTGGTCTCGATCTTTACGGTCCTAGCCGCCGTGTCGGCCTCAACCCTGGCTGCCGGATCCACCGCTGTGACGGTTGCCGTCACAGTCTTCACGCACCCGCCACAGGCCATCTTCTCGATCTTGAGCTGCATGTCGGTCTCCTTTTTTCTCGACTGGAGAAGGCTTATGCGGCTTCCCGCCGCTGGAAGGTCAACAGACGTCTGGCAAGAAAAGTCGCCATTCGTGCTGAGAAAAGTGTCGGCCGGAATAAACGCTTGACCTTCCAGCGGCGGGAAGCGCCATCGTTGCCAAAAATGAACTCCACTCAAGGAGAAGCAGCCGTGAATGCTCCGTTCAGGAACCAATCCTCGTCGACCACTTCGCTTGCTGTGGAAGGCATGAGCTGCGCGTCCTGCGTGGGCAGGGTCGAGCAGGCCTTATCGAAAGTCCCGGGCGTCGAGAATGTTTCCGTCAATCTCGCGACCGAGAAAGCGACAATCCGCGGAACGAACCTCGACCGGAACGCGCTTGCAAAAGCCGTCGAGGCTGCAGGCTATGCTGTGACAGCCGAACAATCAGTGTCCATGGCAATCGACGTCATGAGCTGCGCCTCGTGCGTCGGAGCCGTCGAAAGAGCACTGCGGCAGGTCCCCGGCGTTACGGACGCATCAGTCAATCTCGCGACGGAACGGGCTACGATCGCCGGGTCGGCGGACATGCGTGACCTCAAGGCTGCTGTAGTGGCTGCCGGCTACGAAGCGCGGGCCATCGACGAGGCCGGAACGGCGGGTGAGACCGCCGACGAGCGAAAGGACGAGGAGCGCCGCGAATTGCGGCGCGATCTGACGGTCGCCGCCTTGCTCACGGTGCCCGTTTTCATCCTCGAGATGGGCTCGCATCTCGTTCCAGCGATCCATGAGCTGATCGCCAATACGATCGGTATGCAGGGCAGCTGGTACATCCAGTACGCGCTCACCACCCTTGTCCTGTTCGTACCGGGCATCCGATTCTACCGGAAGGGCTTCCCCGCCCTGCTGCGCGCAACACCCGACATGAATTCGCTCGTCGCCGTGGGAACGATCGCCGCCTATGGCTATTCGCTCGTCGCCACCTTCGCGCCCGCCTTGCTGCCCGAAGGCACCGTCAACGTCTACTACGAAGCGGCCGCGGTGATCGTGACCCTCATCCTTCTCGGCCGCTATCTCGAAGCGCGGGCAAAAGGCCGGACGTCGGAGGCGATCAAGAGGCTCGTCGGATTGCAGGCCAAGACCGCGCGCGTGCGCCGCGGAGAGACGACGGTCGAACTGCCGATCGCGAACGTCGCAGCGGGAGACGTGATCGACGTTCGTCCCGGCGAGCGCATTCCGGTCGATGGCGAACTCGTCGAAGGCGAAAGCTACGTCGACGAATCCATGATCACGGGCGAACCGGTCCCGGTCGCCAAGTCGCCCGGCAGCGGCGTCGTGGGCGGCACTGTCAACCAGAAGGGCGCGTTCGCTTTCCGTGCGACCGCCGTCGGCGGCGGGACCGTGCTGGCGCAGATCATCCGCATGGTCGAGGAGGCGCAGGGCTCGAAACTGCCGATCCAGGCTCTAGTCGACAGGATCACGATGTGGTTCGTCCCCGCAGTGATGGCCGTCGCGGTCCTGACCTTCGCGGTCTGGCTGGTCTTCGGTCCGTCGCCCGCACTGACCTTCGCCCTCGTCAACGCCGTCGCCGTCCTCATCATCGCCTGCCCCTGCGCCATGGGGCTTGCAACGCCGACATCGATCATGGTCGGCACCGGCCGCGGCGCGGAAATGGGCGTGCTTTTCCGCAAGGGCGAGGCGCTGCAGTCTTTGAAAGACGCCCGAGTCGTCGCCTTCGATAAGACCGGGACGTTGACCGAGGGCAAGCCGACGCTCACCGATTTCGTGACGGCCGACGGGTTCGACAGGTCCATGGTTCTGGGGCTGGTCGCCGCGGTGGAGTCGAAGTCGGAACATCCGATCGCGGGCGCGATCGTCGATGCGGCGCAGGCGGAGGGCATCGCACTTCCCGAAATCGAGTCTTTCGAATCGATGACGGGCCTGGGCGTCCGCGGTGTGTCCGACAGCGTGCGGATCGAGGTCGGTGCAGACAGGTTCATGGCAAAAATCGGCATCGACGTTTCCCGCTTCCGCGTCAAGGCGGACCAGCTCGCCGTCGAGGGCAAGACGCCACTCTATGCCGCGGTCGGCGGCAGACCGGCTGCCGTCATCGCGGTCGCTGATCCGATCAAGCCCGCGACGCCCCACGCGATTGCCGCGCTTCACCGCCTCGGCCTCAAGGTGGCGATGATCACCGGCGACAATGCGCGTACGGCGCAGGCGATCGCCGACCGTCTCGGCATCGACGACGTCGTCTCGGAAGTGCTCCCCGACGGCAAGGTCGAGGCGATCCGCCGCCTCAAGCGCGAGCATGGCGCGGTGGCGTTCGTCGGTGACGGGATCAACGACGCTCCGGCGCTCGCCGAAGCCGATGTAGGTCTGGCCATCGGAACGGGAACCGATATTGCAATCGAGGCGGCCGATGTGGTCCTGATGTCCGGAAGCCTTCACTCCATCCCCAACGCCATCGCCCTGTCGAAAGCGACGATCGGCAACATCCGGCAGAACCTGTTCTGGGCTTTCGCCTACAACACAGCGCTGATCCCGGTCGCAGCGGGCATCCTGTACCCCGCGTTCGCAATCCTCCTGTCACCTGTCCTCGCGGCCGGAGCGATGGCCCTTTCGAGCGTCTTCGTTCTCGCGAATTCATTGCGCCTTAGACGGTTCACTGCAGCCGCCGATTGACGCCAGCCGACAATCTAGTCAGCGGAAGCCGCACAGTTCAAGGAGATGACCATGAAGATGGATGGTGGAATGATGTGGGGAATGGGACTTTGGGGCCTTCTCGGCTCGGCAGTCCTCATACTCGTCGTAGCCGCCCTTGTTAAGTATCTGTTTTTCAGATGAGAAGAACCGACTGGTGCCTTGGTAGGCGGGGGTGCCGCAAGACACTTCACCCCGCAGCCGGCGGACGGCCGGTTTCGAGAAAATGGCATGAGACGGTCTACGTCCGTTACGAGGTCGGAAGCGGATGAACCGCTTTCAAGCGTCTGCTCCAACGGCGTCGATCGGCAGACAGGGGGTGGTTAGCCGAATGGCGGCTTCGAATTGCAACCATGAAGGCGACTGCCTGCGAACGCGGTGCGCGGAGAAATGGCTTTACAGATGGTCCTTTGCCTTGCCCGCACGGCGAACCTCCCGACAGTTGCACTGCTACTCGATAACCTAATAGCCTGCGGTTCGATTTAGCTTTACAGCTGCTTTTCTGCGCCCCAGAGCCAAAATTTCGCATGCTTACTCAGGGCGTCCGGATCAGACAGCGCGCGCCGGTCACACCCTTTCCTCTACGATAGGCTATCTGATCGCACATAGTCGTTCGCGCTTTCAGTTGATGGCCATTCCAGAATAGCGTCCATTATATGCTCGACCAGTGCACGCGAGTTCACAGACACCGCAACCTGACAATTGGAAGCTGTCTTTGCTCTAATATTCTCGAGCTTTGCGCTTGTTAGGCTTCGGAAGTCGCACACTGTCATTCCTCGTGTCAGGCCATTGCTCAGTTCGATCTCAACCGGACACTCCGCATAAGTGATGAAATCGGGTACGATGAACGGGACCAGCGCACACGGGTCATGCAGCGATGCAGTTGATATTCCATGGATTTCACTCAGCCGCTGACGAAAAAAGTCGAATAGCCCGGCATATGTCTGCGCAACTTCGCCACCTGCGTCGAGACGCTCGATGTCGTCCGACGTAATACCTACCTGACGCGTAACATTGAGCCCGACCATCCACATCGGCGCGCCACTTCGGAAAACGATGTCTGCAGCCTCGGGATCGCTCCAAATGTTAAATTCGGCTACGGGTGTCGTATTACCAACCTGCGTTGTGCCCCCCATGCAGCTAATTCCGCGCAGCCACTTTGCAAGGCGCGGCTCCTTGCGCAGAGCGACCGCTACGTTGGTAAACGGGCCAATGGGGCAAAGCACCAGCTCGTCGCGGTGCTGGCGCGCGGACTCAATAATGAAATCGACTGCGTGTGCATCGACGACACTCTGAACCGGTTCTGGCAATTCTGCGCCGTCGATACCTGTCTTGCCGTGCACATCTCCACCGTGACGAAACGCACGTATTAATGGCTGTTCGCAGCCTTGTGCTACTGGAACATCCAGGCGGAGCAATGCAGCAAGCGACAGGGCATTTCGTGTCGTCTTTTCCACCGACTGGTTGCCGTAGACCGTGGTGATGCCGATGAGATCGAGATGACGAGCGGCGTACAGTATGGCAGTAGCATCGTCATGCCCCGGATCGCAGTCGATCAGAACCTTCGTCATGTCATTTCCTTGCTTGACCCTGTGTCGACCTACGTGCAGCCAGGAAAGGCTCGATGATCACGCGGCGAGCTTTATTGGATGCACCAGTCACCATGGTTTGGGCTATATCCACCGTGACTGAAGTCATTTCCCCGAGGTTCTGATCGACAGACGTCAGGCTGTAGGCAGGCCATGCCGCAAGCGCCGAGTTGTCGTATCCTACAATCAAGGGAGTTGTGGTTATCTCGGCACTCCGAGTTGCATCAACGAGAGCGAATGCAAGAGTATCATTAGCACAGAATATTGCTTGAGCACCGCTGGCCAGCAGACCAGGTGCAACTCTCAGGGCTTCTGCGTGCAAATAACGACTCGCAGCACGGCCGACCATTTGAAAGCCCTTTTCGTAAATGCGGTCAGTAAAACCACGCTCACGATCGGCACTGATGGAAGTCGTGTCGTCGCCCGCGAAAAACGCGAACGACGTCGCACCCTGCTCAATTAGGTGATCGGCAACCATTGCCCCAGCTCGAAGGCTATCACCATAAACCAAGCTGACATCCTCAGGACCGTCGTGACGGTTCATCAGAACCAATGGTTTTTTGCCTGCTCGACAGGCTGCCACGATTTCACTGCTGAATGGCGCGGCGAGGGCAATGACCGCATCCACTTGGTAACTCATGAGACGAGCGATTGCGTTCTCGGCCCCTTCAGCGGTGTTTCCCACGAATACGAGCGGCGCAAGGCGCTTTGCTCCCAGTTTCTCAATGAGCAGCTGGAGAGCGTGTGCATGGTATGCATTGTCCAGGTCGGTGACGACTACACCGACGATACCTGTCGTTTGGTTTTTCAAGCCGCGAGCAATCAGATTTGGCTGGTACCCAAGCGTTGCTGCCGCCGCCTCCACCCGCGCTCGCGTGTCGTCCGATATCCGTGGATCACCTGACAGGGCGCGCGAAACGGTTGAACGCGAGATGTTTGCCAGCTCAGCAACTTCAAACGAGCGTATCTGCTTTTTCCGCTTGTCCAATTCCGTCCCCGAATTCGCTGCCAATCTATCCCCGCTTGTCGTCCGAAACTTCCCCCTTGACTAGAAGCCGAGCTTAATATGCATTGTTCACACGTGTGCACAACCGGAAATAACGGCTGGTCGCGGTCGGAACGAGAAACAATGGGGATCGAGATGCATATTGGAAGACGTCAGTTCATGGTCGGTGCTGCAAGTCTCGCGGCAGCTGGATCGATCGGCGGGGCGGCCGCCCAAGAAGTAACCCTTTCAGCGCCTTGGATGGGCTGGCCGGAGGAGCAGGTCGCACCTCTGATGAAAGCGTTCAAGGATGCGACCGGCATTAGCGTTTCTGCTGAACGTTTGCCGATCACCGAGTTGTTCCGGACATTGGAAGTCCGGTTGCAGGCACGAAACGAGTTGCCGGACGTCTACTTGGTGGACGGTCCTTTAACTGCATCATATGCGGCGCGCGGGCATCTTCTCGCCCTCGATGAAATGCTTGCTGGCGACAAGGATCGCTTTCTCCCCACGACGATCGAGCAGGGCAGCTACGATGGCAAGCTCTTTGCCATGCCGCTTGGAACGTCATCGCAGCTCTTGTTTTACAACAAGAAGCTATTTGCCGAAGCAGGTATCGATGTGCCGTCATCGGACCCTGAAGCAAGGATGACGTGGGAAGAACTGCTACCGATTGCCCAACAGCTGACAAAGCCGGAGATTTCGCAGTTCGGCTTTGCTTTTGAAAACGCCAATCCCTATCAACTACTGCCCGTGCCACTCAGCAAAGGTGCGGAGGTCATCGGGCCGGACGGCCTCACCGCTTCAGGATATGTCGACGGCGAAGGCATGGTCGAGGCGATGAGTTGGTATCAAGATCTCTACCAGACACATAAGGTCGGCCCTGTAGGCACCTTCCAGACTGGTGTGACTCAGGAGATGTTCGGTTCCGGCAAACTGGCGATGATTATCGGCGGCACCTGGAATTTGGTCGGTTTTGAGAAGTTTGAGGACCTCGATTTCGGCGTCGCGCCACATCCCTTTTTCGAGGGAGGTAGAGCCGTCACACCAACAGGGAGCTGGCATATCGGGATCAATCCGCGCACCGTGCACATGGCGCAGTCGCAAGAGTTCGTACGTTGGCTGTCAACGCGGGAAGCAATGGATCTGTGGTTTGATTTGCGGCAGTACCCGCCATCGCTTGAAGAAATCTGGGAACAGCGGGCCGATACCACTTTTGTCGATCCTGCTTGGGCAATCGTCCGCCACGAACTTGCCAATACGGCAACGCCGCGACCGCCCACCCCTGCATATCGCGAATATGAAGACTTCCTGCGCACGGCCATGCAGGACATCCAAACAGGGGCGAACGTCCAAGAGTCGCTAACGCGTGCAGCACAGAACATTGACCGCGAGATGCGCAAGTATCGGTAGGCAGGTTCACTTATTGACGACATAGCATCGTGGAGCGGCGGGGCCGTTCCACCTTGCCGCGAGTTGCCCGATGATATCTTCTCGATGGACTCCGTTTCTCTTTCTTGCTCCAGCACTCGCCGGGCTTCTAATCTTCAGGCTGGTGCCGATTGGGATTGCCGTGGGCGGAAGCCTTACGGGCGTGTCCCTGATGGGAGACCTCAATTTCGTCGGCGGAGAGAATTTCCACTATTTGCTCAGCGATCCACAATTCTGGGCGTCGCTGAAGATTACTTTGTGGTTCAATCTCATAATCAACCCCCTTCAGCTTGCCATCGCATTCGGGCTCGCGATGTTGGTCTTTCGGCCTTTGCCCGGACTGTGGATCTACCGAGCGCTTCTGGTTTTGCCGATGGCTGTATCGACGGGCATTAGCGCTGTGCTGTTTGGGCTGTTCCTGGACAGCAATCTTGGGCCGTTTAACGGCTTCCTCGAATGGATCGGTGTAGGCGCTCAACCTTTCCATCGCAGCCAGGATCAAGCCCTCTATACGCTGATCGGCATTGCGACGTGGAAAGGGGCTGGCTACTGGATGCTGTTCCTGCTTGCCGGGCTCTACTCAATTCCATCTACAGTCTACGAGGCAGCGACAATCGACGGAGCGTCCGGCTGGCAACGATTCCGGTATGTGACGCTACCGCTTATGCGTAAGCCGATGGCGTTCGTCCTTGTGGCAGACACAGCCATCAACTTTCTATTTTTCGCCCCTGTCTACATCCTGACATCCGGTGGACCAGGTGGGGCGACGTCGCTCCTCATGTTCGAGGCCTACCGATCGGCCTTCACGTTTTCCGATATTGGACGCTCCCTTGCGATTTCGACGATCCTCCTGGGCATCATTCTTGTGATCGTCGTTCTTGAATTCCGCCTCTTGCGGTCGCCAGAGGAGCGTTCCTAATGGAAGCACAGTTCAAAAGCCCACATGCCATCATGCTGCGATACGGACTCCTCTCCGTGCTGGCGTTTGTGGTGGTGTGTCCTCTTGCATGGCTGGCCTTGGCATCATTGCGCCCGCAAAGCGAGATCTTCCAGCCCGTTTCCGAGTTCGGCTGGAGTACCTTCGTCCCTTCCCGGCTGACGCTCGATAACTACCGTGCACTTTTGGCGAGTGACTTTCCGCTTGCCGTCAAGAACTCCACCTTTGTAGCACTGATGACCGTCTTCTTCGGTATTCTCGTCAATGCCATGGCTGGTTTCGCGTTCGCTGCGTTCGACTTTCGCGGCAAGAACCTTCTGTTCCTCCTGGTCATCGCCAGCTTCATGATGCCTTTCGAGGCGATCGTCTTGCCACTCTACGTGATGATCCGCGCGTTCGGTTGGGCGAACAGCTATCAGGCGCTGATTGTGCCTGAGATCGCCAATGGCATGGTCATCTTCCTTTTTCGGCAATTCTTTGCCTCGATACCACGTGACTTCTATGAGGCTGCGCGAGTCGATGGTGCGTCATGGCTATACATATTCACGCGCATCGCTATGCCCCTGTCATGGCCGACAATAGCAACGTCAGGTCTCATGCTGTTCCTCTCTCAATGGGACTCGTTTTTCTGGCCAGTGGTCGCAGCGAGCAATCCTGATTACGCAGTCATTCAAGTGGCGATCGCCCGGAACATAAATTTCGAGCAAAGCGATTGGGGCGGTCTGTTTGCATCAACCAACCTCGCCGTGTTGCTGGGCACGATCCCATTCCTGCTGATCCAGCGATTCTACGTCCGTACCCTCATCTCCGGCGGCATCAAATGACCAGCCGAAATCGATATGGAGCTCGCTAATGGCGACGATGAACATCAGCAGGCTGCGCAAGTCGTTCGGCGATACAGAAATCTTGCGCGGTATCGATCTCGACGTTCGCGACGGAGAGTTTGTCGCATTGGTAGGCCCCTCCGGTTGCGGGAAATCCACGCTTCTCAGACTGATCGCGGGCTTGGAGGTGGCAACTGCAGGCAAGATTACAATCGGCACCAAAGATGTGACGGGCCTTCCACCGAAGGAACGCGACGTAGCCATGGTGTTTCAGAATTATGCGCTCTACCCGCATTTGACCGTGCGCAACAACATGGGCTTTTCCCTTAAGCTTCGAGGGGCAAACAAAAGCGAGATTGAGCGCAAGGTTGTCGACGCCGCTGGTATTCTTGGACTGGACGCGCTGCTCGACAGATATCCTGGCCAGTTGTCGGGTGGACAACGGCAGCGCGTAGCAACTGGGCGAGCGATTGTGCGCGATCCGCAGCTATTCTTGTTCGACGAGCCCCTGTCCAATCTGGATGCCAAGCTACGTGTGCAGATGCGTACCGAGATCAAGGCGCTGCACCAGCGGCTGAGAAACACGATGGTCTATGTCACCCATGATCAGATTGAGGCAATGACATTGGCGAACCGGATCGTGGTGATGCAATCCGGTCGTATCGAGCAACAGGGGGCCCCTCTGGAACTTTATGATCGCCCTGCAAACGCATTCGTTGCGGGCTTCCTTGGCTCGCCGTCGATGAACTTCATCAAAGGGCAAATTCGAGGAGGCCGTGTGGTGACGGAGGATGGAACGGCCCTGCCAGGCGGAAATTCAGCAGGGGGTTCGAATGAAGGAAGGGAAGTTCTTTGGGGCGCGCGTCCAGAATCCCTCATCCCGGCCTCGCAAGGATTTAGTGCCAGAGTTGAGGTGGTTGAGCCAACCGGCCCCGATACTCAACTTCTCGTCCGCGCAGCCAGCGCGCCGCTTGTCGTCCTTCTGCGCAGCCGCTCCAGTGCGGCGGCTGGCGAGTCCATCAATTTCGACGTTGACCAGAACGACGTTCATCTTTTTGACGCTGAGAGCGGTGTCAGGGTAGATGCCAAGGCATAGACGCTATTTCGGGGTTAGACATGCACGACACCGGTGGCGCTACGTCGCGAATAGTGGATGGCATCCGGCGGTGGGCGGCGATTGAAAGCCCATGTCAACGGCGGTCGAATTCCAAGCCACTGCGGCGGAGTAAAAGCAGGCCAGTTGGCGCGGCGGAGGCCGCTCGCGAAGCGCGCTTTCCAATTAGCGCCGTGGCGAGCGAGCGGCCGTCAGGATTTGGCGTGGCTGTTGTGGTCAGACGGTTCCTGGCTGATCGCCCATATCGGCGGTGGCCTGGTTTTGCTCCGCCGCGTCAACCGTGGCGGCTGCCCGGCGACGGCCAGCGGATTGCTTCAGTCGATAGCTGTCGCCATTCATGCTCAGGATATGCACGTGGTGGGTCAACCGGTCGAGCAGCGCGCCGGTGAGCCGCTCGGAGCCCAGGACGGATGTCCAGTCTTCAAAAGGCAGATTCGAAGTGACGATGGTCGAGCCGCGCTCGTAGCGTTGTGAGAACACCTCAAACAGCAATTCCGCTCCGGTCGGCGACAGCGGCACGTACCCCAGTTCATCGACGATGAGCAGCTTCACGGCCTGCAGTTCGCGCTGCAGCTTCAAAAGCCGTCTCTCGTCGCGGGCCTCCATGAGCTGGTGCACCAGGGCCGCGGCGGTGGTGAAGGCGACGGGGAATCCCTTTTGACAGGCGGCAAGGCCAAGCGCGAGCGCGACATGGGTCTTGCCGGTGCCTGAGTTGCCGAGCGCGATGACGTTCTCGCGACGCAGGATGAACTCACAGCGCGCCAGCTCAAGCACCAGCATCTTGTTGAGGGAAGGAATGGCAGTGAAGTCGAAGGTGTCGAGGCTCTTCACGGCAGCGCACCAGCGCTGTCGACGAGACGCGCGCCGCCCGCTTCTCGCAGGGCTCCAGCGGCACGACCGGCAGATTCCTGAAGGCCTCAAGATCGGCGGCAAGCCGTTCCCCGATGGTCCGAGCATGGCGGCCGGCACGTTCGTTCTGTCGCGACCGGCATCGCGCAGCCAGCATGTCGTTGAGATCATCGAAGCTGGCTGCCACCGGGATCGGCGTCAGGAAGTTCGAGCGGGCATCCTTCACAAGCCCCTCGACCTTGCCCTTGCCGGGCCGCCCAAACCTGTCGCTGAAGAGATAATGGCTCACCAGTTCCGTGAACGCCCGCGTCCGCTCGCGCTTGCCGTCGCCGCAGATCTTCGCCACCGCGATCTTCAGATTGTCGTAGAGAACCGACAGCGGCACGCCGCCGAAGAAGGCGAAGGCCGACACATGGCCATCTAGGAACGCTTCCGTCGTCTCGGCTGGATAGGCCTTCACGAACGGCGCATCCGACTGCGGCAGGTCCTGACCTGCCACTGAACTGTCATCCAGTGGCGGTTAGAGCCTCGACCGATTCTGTTACGCCGTAGGGCGCGGGTTGAGCAACCGGTGGAGACGCGAAGCCCTTATCGAGCGAAGCGTCGGAGCCGGTTGCGGTGAGGGTTCCGGCGAAGGCCGCCGGGGTCTGGTAGCCGAGCGAGGAGTGTGGTCTCGCGGTGTTGAAATCCTGCTTCCATTCGGCGATGGCGCTGCGCGCATGGTCGATGCCGAAGAACAGGCTCTCGTTCAGCAGCTCATCGCGCATGCGGCCGTTGAAGGATTCAACATAGCCGTTCTGCATCGGCTTTCCGGGCGCGATGTAGTGCCATTCCACACGGTGATCCTTCGACCAGGCGAGGATCGCGTTCGAGGTGAACTCGGTGCCGTGGTCCGAAACTATCATGTCTGGCTTGCCGCGACGGCTGATCAGATCAGTCAGCTCACGTGCCACCCGACGACCGGAGATCGATGTGTCCGGGATCGCGGCCAGGCACTCGCGCGTCACGTCATCGACGATATTGAGCACCCGAAAGCGCCGACCGCAGGCGAACTGGTCGTGCACGAAGTCCAGTGACCAGCGTGCGTTCGGTCTTGCCTCGACCAGGATCGGCGCTCGCGTGCCAACCGCGCGTCGCCGCGCCCGGCGCTTGCGAACCGTCAGGCCCTCCTCCCGGTAGAGCCGATAGATGCGGTTGATGCCAGATGGCTCGCCTTCCCGCCGCAGCAGGATGAACAGGCGTCGATAGCCAAAACGCCGTCGCTCATTGGCAAGGTCGCGTAGCCGACCGCGCAGTTCGGTCTCTGGAGGACGGCAGGACTGGTAGCGGACCATCTTGCGATCGGCACCGACGAAAGAACAGGCCCGACGCTCCGACAGGCCCATGACGGCTTGCAGATGCGCGACGGCTTCGCGCTTGGCGGCGGGCCCTACCATTTTTTTGACAGAAGCTCGCGAAGTGCCGAGGCTTCCAGCATCTGGTCGGCGAGCAGCTTCTTCAGCTTCGCGTTCTCGTCTTCCAAGGACTTCAGGCGCTTGGCGTCGGACACGTCCATGCCGCCATACTTCGCCTTCCAGTTATAGAGCGTCGCCTCGCTGACCCCGTGTCTGCGGGCCAGGTCGGCCGCCTTCGCACCCGCCTCGTGCTCGCGTAGAACCCCGATGATCTGCTCTTCCGTAAATCGCTTCCGCTTCATCTGTCCGTCCTTCGATCAAGGCCGGACTCTAACTCCAGGTGGAGGAAAAACTCAGTGGCTGGTCAATCGCTATGAACAACACGGACAAATATAACCGTCCCACTCATCATGGTTGCATTGTTCCGACGTCCAGTTCCGTCAATTGTTCGGCTCCACTAGCGGCTTTGCAATTTCATCCAATAGATCCCAAAGGATGACGACGTCTTCCCACAAGTAGTAGTAGCCACCAGTAATGAGAAGCAAGCCGCTGTAGAACACGGCTCCTACCAACGTCAGCTGCACCAATCTCTCGCTTCTGTACAACTGGTAGCTGATGTGTCGCCCCCACATTGCGCGATACTCAGGATCTGACATCCGGCCATGACGGAGTTCATGCTCCGCTCGCTCTCGACGAGTCGATATGAGAAACGCCGATCCGAGCGCCATGATCAAACCGATCAGGTAGGCCCCGCCAATTATTGCGATTGCTTTGAACCCTACGATCACAACGAGTGCGTACATGCGGGAAGACGTTTCGTGTGCAGACAGTCCCTGCAAAGCCGCAATGACTATGGCGACGGCTGACGCCGTTGATGCGGCAAGGGGCACGATGAGAAAATAGAGCCAAACGTATCGCTTGAGCCCTGACTGCTTCACGATCTCCGGAAGAGTCTCGACCACATCGCCTTCTGACAACCCACCAATCTCCTCGCCCGATGCGCCAGACTTAAAGAAGTAGATTGTTTTGTGTCAAAGCGCGCCTGCAAGTTGCGTCCGCCAGACGTTAGGAGGACTGGAGTGCTCGGCGCTTCGTCCGCTCGCGCAGTGGTTGCGGCACAATGTAGTGCGGGAACTTGCCGACCTAACTCGTCGAAATGCCACTCAGCTCGAACAGATTGACGGTCACAATAGGGCTGCTTGCGGCGAATGCGCTCACAGCATCCTTTTTCCGGCACGGTTATTGAGAGCACTATCTCGTTGTCGTGGCCTGAGGACGGACGCGGGGTACGAGGCGGAATCCTTCCCCTCTATCGCCCGTCGCGGGGAGCCATTCGATGCCTTGGAACTCCAGCGCCGCCACGACTTTGACGTACAGCGGGCGGCGCACCGATGACGCATCTGCTTCCAACTTTTGCACGGTGTCCTTGGAGACGCCGGCTAGGGCGGCCAAATCGTCTTGCTTCAAACCGAGAGCGACCCGGGCAGCTTTCAGTAGCTTAGCATCGTGGATGACAACCATGGCAGCCACCGGTGGGACCAGCCCTTGGTGGTGTCAAGAATCCATGGATAAAAACCCTTGCATACCTGTTTCATGCGGGTTATTACCCGCTTCAGACAGGTTTTAATCCTTGCCATACGATCGCAGGCCCTGCGCGTGGATGGGTGCCAAGTTCGTGGAGACCCCACGGGCATGTGGGGTGCGATGGCCATTGTTGCACGAGGCCGAAACATGACGACTGACTGGCGAAAAGTGGGCACTGGACGGTTCAAAGGATCCGAACGCCTGGCCGGATCAGGAAAGTGGAACCTAAGAGAGCTGTTGGTCAATCTGGAGGAGGCGATCCGTGAGCTTGAAGCCGAACGGATCGAATGGGCTGAACCTTCAATCGAAAAATTTCGACGCGCCAGGCAGGCGGTCTCGAACCTGATATCGGTTGATGGCCGTATCGGTTCACTGCTGCATGAGGGGGATCAACCCCCGCGACTGTCCGAATGGTCCATTTTCGAGGACGAGTATGACAGTCCGCGATTGAAGGGATTGGTTTCCGGCCATCCGTTGCTCACCGGCACCGGGCGGCCGATCTACACTTCGCTACTGCTCTACGTAGATCCTGAACAAGGCTTCGCACGGACGCTTTCGCGCTTCTACATGCTTGGCGGACAATCGGGGAAAAGACACGATGCTTGAGACTGTCGATGTTGACCGCTGGACCTTGATCAGTTTCGGTTCAGCAAGCGAAACGCCATTTTTTGTCGTTATGGGCTTGGACGCCCAAGGCACCGGTTTGTGCTCGGATAGGTTGGAGAAGCTTACATCGCCGGTTGATGACGAAGTTGGCCAGCAATTGGACGCCGCGTACCCTGTCCACCTTGGTTCGTGCCTCACGGTCACGGACTGCCTACATCGGCGATACAGGCTTCTCGGGCGAGCGCCGAAAGGTGAGATTGCGTGGCCAGCCCTCGATGCGCTCCTGAATTGGTGTAGTGACAGGTACGGGGTTGGGGATTTCGGGATTGGGACTCTTTCGGGGTTGGAATATGCGATCTCGCAGTCAGGAAAACCTAGCCCGGGGGACAATGCGAACCCCGTTTCACCCGGTATCGTTACCGGACTGTTGGCCCAGCAGCACAACCGCGGAAGCGATCGATCACTGCACAATGAAGCAGGGCCAAATGAGATCATCTGTCTTGACTGCGGATGGATTTCCTACGCAGTAACGCGTGCCGAAGCGGAGAGGATGATCGAGTCCTTCAACCGGTATTTCGATCGCCTCTCACCTCAGGATCAACAACGTCATTATGCTGGTAGGCGCGCCGACCTGTCATCCTACCGGTGCATAAACTGCGGGAACGGTGATCACTTACGTTTCCGTCCTGCAAGAGCATCCGACAATCCGTATGGGGTCACGGTAAACCCTGTCGTATGTGACCGCCTTGCTTCACCGAACGCCGGATAGATGACACAGGATCCAATCGGATTTCCACCAATCCGACGCCCGCACCCGCGAGCTTGATTACACGTTTCTCAAGCTCCTCAGGACGAGGCATCGCGGAGAGGGCGGCTAATGCGACTGTGGATTTGGAGTGACCTGCACTGCGAAATGCAATCCGTGCAATATCCGCTCAGCGCTCCAGCAGGGGCAGACGTTATCGTCATAGCGGGCGACCTTACCCACGCCGAAAGAGTAGGGGCTGAACTGCGGTTGATTGTTGGTCGGTACGGCCTGCCAGTGATCTTCGTGCCGGGCAATCACGAGTATTATGTTCACCCTCATCGCTCTGGCTACCGCCGTGGAATCCTTAATGATCGCCAGACCATGAGCCGACTCTCCCACGACATCCGTGACGCGGGCCAGCTTGTGTACGTTCTCGATGATAGCGAAATGGTCCGGGGAGATGTCAGATTTCTTGGTGCGACGCTTTGGACAGATTTCGCTCACGACAACAATGGACGTGGCATCGGGAACTGTCCGAGGGAAACCGTCGCTGAGAACATGAAGGACGCCGAAGAATCGATCCCGGACTATGGACGAGTACCCGGTTTGGACGCGCAAGCGGTTCTCACCATGCATCGCGAATCCAAAGCATTTCTGCGGTCATCTCTTTCCCGGCAACATGCCGGAAAGACGGTGGTGGTCAGCCATCATGTTCCACATCCGGCAGGTGAGCCGCCGTTCTATCGGAATTCTCGGCTGAGTTGTTGCTTTACGAATTCGGCAGACGCATTCGGTGACATCCTATCCGATGGTCGTGGCCCCGAACTTTGGGTGTATGGTCACACACATCGAGCGCACCGTCAGACAGTTGGCCGGACATGTCTCGTTTGCAATCCCTACGGGTACAAATATCGCTCGGACGAGCAGATCAACGGTTTCTCGTGGCATATCACGATTGATCTTTCGTCCGACAAATTGGCGAAGAAACCTATGCGGAATTGATCAGCGAGCCGACGTGAAATCGAACCGAAGTATTCGTGACGGTTCGGGGCCCGGGCAAAGGTGCTCGGCGATCCGCGCGCTCGTTGCTCGGGGCCCTCACAATGTCACTGCGTTCTAGTTGAGGCTGGGCCGATCTACATGCCAAGTGCGGCTTTGTAGAGTTCCAGAATTGCCTCGGCCTCCTGGCGATCCGACGGGTCCTGCTTTCTCAATCGGACGAGCTGACGGATGGCCGAAACTTCGAAACCGGTGCCTTTGGCCTCCGCGTAAACCTCCTTGATGTCGTCGGCCAGAGCTTTTTTCTCTTCTTCGAGACGTTCGATCCTCTCGATAAACGCGCGGAGTTGGCCGGCCGCTACCTCATGCGTGCTGTCAGAAACTTCATCCACCACTTGTCTGTATCCATCTTAACGTCTGGGAGGACCTGGAGGTCCTCATTGCTCATGACTACAAGAGCTCTGCGTGCAGCAGCTACATGTAGCGTGTTAAGTGACTGTAGCTAAACACGTGCTACAGATTTGGGGAGGGATCAGAAACCCCGGCCCTTGGCCTCGGCCATCACTTCCTTGATGTCGTCCTGGAGCGCGGTCTTTTCCTCTTCGAGGCGCTCGACGCGCTCGATCAACTGGCGCAGTTCGGCGGCCGCGACGGTGTCCTGCGTTGCTGTTACGTCATCCATGGTCGACCTCGTGTGGTTCGGGAGCGGGCGGGTGCGCCGCATGATTGGGGACGGCTCCGAAGGGCGGGTCGCAAGGACGTCGTGCGCAGCCGGAGGGATCGGGCGCTTGGTTGCCCCAGTGCCGCGAACGGGTCAATGGTCTTTCGGGCGGTTCGTCTCGAATGCGGACAATTGTGATCCGCTCGCCTCGGTCTGGTGCTTCGCCTGCCACTCGACATACGGCATGCCGTAGACGATCTCGCGCGCCTCGTCCTTCGACAGCGACGCGCCGTCGGCCTCGGCCGCGTCGCGATACCAGTTGGACAGGCAGTTGCGGCAAAAGCCGGCAAGGTTCATCAGATCGATGTTCTGGACGTCGCTGCGCTCGCGCAGATGGGACAAGAGCCGGCGAAAGGCCGCCGCCTCATAGGCCTCGCGTTGCCTGTCGGTGAGTTCCGTCATCGCTTTTCTCCTTCGAGGACCGGCCCGGTGCGCGAGCCGAACTGCCGCGCGACATGAATGTCGGGATCGGCATTGATCGCGTCAAGGATCGGCGCCAGCCGGTCGGCCCAGGCGTCGGCGCCGGTCTGGTCGGCGATCAGATCCTGCCGGATCTCGATCAGGAGATGCGCGTAGCCCTCGACGATGGCGTGCTTGAACATGGTGTCGCCGCGAAGCGCGCCGTCATAGGGCTCGTTGTCGCCGACCGTCAGCGCCGGGTCGGCGCTGAGCGCGGCCAGCATCGGCTCGACCGCGCGCGGGTCCGAATCCCACAGGATGCCGATCTCCCACGGCCGCTGCCGGCCCTGCATCGTGGGCGTGAAGGAGTGGACCGAGACGATGAACGGCGCACAGCCGCTCGCATGGGCGACCGAAGCGACGAGCGCGCCCACCGCATCGTGATAGGGCCGGTAGTAGCGCTCCAGCCGGCGCTCGCGCTCGGCCGCGCTCATCGGGTAGTTCGCCGGCACGATCGTGCCGTCATAGAGCTGGCGGATCAGCGTCGGATCGTCCTCGCCGCGATTGGGATCGATGAGAAGCCGCGAATAGGTCGCCATCACCGCCGGCGCGTGGAGCCGCGCGGCGAGCGCGCGCGTCACCATCTCGACGCCGATGTCATAGGCGATGTGGCGGGCAAATTCGCTCTTCGGCAGGCCGAGGTCGCCATATTCGTCGGGCAGCGAATTGCGGGCATGGTCGGCGAGGAGCACCAGTCCGCGCTTACGGTCGCCATCGACGAGTTCGACGGGGTTGAAGAGGGCGGCGCGTGTCATGGAATGGCGGGTCCTGATGCAGGCAAGGGGGAACGTCTTGATCTGTCATGGACGCAAAATCGAGTGGGACGCAAGGCTGGTGCAATGTCATCCATGCGACAAGATCGTGGCTGACGATCGGCCTAAATCGATTTGCGCCACGCGCATCGCGCGTTGACAAGGTCCGGCCGATTGCCGAAAAGGTTGAAACCATGCTGATTTCAAGCTTCACGCGCCTGCTTCGCCCCATCGCCGGATGGGTCAAAAGGCGCGCGCCTCTCGTGGCGATCGCGGCCGGGCTCGGCCTCGGCGCAAGCGCCGTTCCCGCCCTTGCCGACTTTCGCGTCTGTAACGCCACGCAAAGCCTCGTCGGTGTGGCGATCGGCTATCGCGCGCAGGCGGGCTGGGTCACCGAGGGCTGGTGGCACATCGAGGCGTCGAGCTGCAAGACGCTGATCGAAGGCGCCCTCGCCTCGCGCTACTACTATCTCTACGCCGAGGACGCCGAGCGCGGCGGGCGCTGGGAAGGCGAGGTCAACATGTGCGTGGCCGAGCGCGAGTTCAAGATTTCCGGCCCCGGCGACTGCTTCGCGCGCGGCTTCCAGCGCGCCGGATTCCAGGAATACGACACCCGCGAACAGTCGAGCTGGATGGTGCAGTTGACCGACGAGCCGTCCGGCAACGGCCTGCCGACCGTGACCGGCGGCACCGCCCCTTCGAACGGCGCCACGCCGAGCCAGACCCCCAACGGGGCAACGCCGAACGAGACCCCTAACGGCGCAACGCCGGGTGAAACCGAATGAGACGCAGCCGCAAGGTCAAGATCCTCGCAACCCTCGGTCCGGCATCCTCGGACGAAAAGATGATCCGCAAGCTCTTCGATGCGGGCGCCGACGTCTTCCGCATCAATATGAGCCATTCGAGCCATGAGCTGATGCGCACGCTGGTCGAGCGGCTGCGCAAGGTCGAGGCGGAGGTGCAGCGCCCGATCGGCATCCTCGCCGACCTGCAGGGGCCGAAGCTGCGCGTCGGCAAGTTCGAGAACGGCGCGGAGACGCTCGAGATCGGCCAGAGCTTCACGTTGGACGACGACAAGGCGCCGGGCAACGCCACCCGCGTCCAGCTCCCGCATCCCGAAATCCTCTCCTCCGTCGAGCCGGGGCACCGGCTCTTGATCGACGACGGCCGCCTGGCGCTGCGCGTCGAGGAGACGGACGGGCGCAAGGTGCGCTGCACCGTCATCTCCGGCACCAAAATTTCCGACCGCAAGGGCGTTTCGCTGCCCGACACCGAACTGCCCGTCGGCGCGCTGACCGAGAAGGACCGCAAGGACCTCGACGCGGTGCTGGCGACCGGCGTCGACTGGGTGGCGCTGTCCTTCGTCCAGCGGCCCGAGGACATCGCCGAGGTGCGCAAGATCGCGCGCGGCCGCGCCGCGATCATGTCCAAGATCGAAAAGCCGCAGGCCGTCGCGCGGCTGGCCGAGATCATCGAACTGTCCGATGCGCTGATGGTGGCGCGCGGCGATCTCGGCGTCGAGATGCCGCTCGAAGCCGTGCCCGGCATCCAGAAGCAGATCACGCGCGCCGCGCGCCGCGCCGGCAAGCCGGTCGTCGTCGCCACGCAGATGCTGGAATCGATGATCTCCGCACCGGTGCCGACGCGCGCGGAAGTCTCGGACGTGTCGATCGCGGTCTTCGAGGGCGCCGACGCGGTCATGCTCTCGGCCGAATCGGCCGCCGGCCAGTATCCGGTCGAGGCCGTCTCGACGATGAACGCGATCGCCGTGCAGGTCGAGCGCGATCCGCTCTATCCGGGCATCATCAACGCCCAGCGCACCGAACCGGAAGCGACCGGGCCGGACGCCATCGCGCTCGCCGCGCGGCAGATCGCCGACACGCTGAACCTTGCCGCCATCGTCTGCTACACCGGATCGGGAACGACGGGCCTGCGCGTCGCGCGCGAGCGCCCGCAGGTGCCGATCATCGCGCTGTCGCCGGTGATCGAGACCGCGCGGCGGCTGTCGCTTCTGTGGGGCACGCATTGCGTTGTGACGGAGGATGCGAGCGACCTCGACGATGTCGTCGACCGCGCCTGCCGCATCGCCCATCGCGAGGAGTTCGGCGGCCCGGGCGACCGGATCATCATCACCGCCGGCGTGCCGCTCAGAACGCCGGGTGCGACCAACATGCTGCGGATCGCCTATATCGCGTCGGACGGCAAAAGCGGACTGTAAGCCCGCTCAGCGCGAAAGCGCCGCGACGCCCGGCAGTTCCTTGCCTTCCATCCATTCCAGGAACGCGCCGCCGGCGGTCGAGACGTAGGAAAAGTCGTCGGCTGCACCCGCCTGGTTGAGCGCGGAGACGGTGTCGCCGCCGCCGGCGACGGAGACGAGGTTGCCGGACTTCGTCTCGGCCGCCGCGAAGCGGGCGGCTTCCATGGTCGCCTTATCGAAGGGCTCGATCTCGAACGCGCCGAGCGGGCCGTTCCAGACCAGCGTGTTGGCGCGGCCAATCCATTCCTTGATGCGGATGACGGACTGCGGCCCCGCATCGAGGATCATCGCATCCGAAGGTACGTTCTCGACGGCGACGGTTTCGCTCGCAGCGCCCGCCTTGAACTCGCGCGCGACGACGGCGTCGACCGGCAGGATGATGGCGCAGCCCGCCTGCGCGGCCTCGGTCATGATCGTCTTCGCCGTACCGGCGAGATCATGCTCGCACAGCGACTTGCCGACATTTGTGCCGCGGGCGGCCAGGAACGTGTTGGCCATGCCGCCGCCGATGACGAGCGCGTCGACCTTGGTGACGAGGTTCATCAGAAGGTCGATCTTGGTCGAGACCTTGGCGCCGCCGACGATGGCGACGACGGGCTTTTGCGGCTTGCCGAGGCCCTTTTCGAGCGCTTCCAGCTCTTCCTGCATGGTGCGGCCGGCAAAGGAAGGCAGGAGCTTCGCAAGCCCCTCGGTCGAGGCATGGGCGCGGTGCGCGGCGGAGAAGGCGTCGTTGACGTAGAGATCGCCGTTTGCGGCGAGCGCCTTGGCGAATTCGGGGTCGTTCTTTTCCTCGCCCTTGTGGAAGCGGGTGTTCTCCAGGAGGAGGATGTCGCCGTCCTTCATCGCGTCCACGGCTTTGGCGGCCGCCGGCCCGATGCAGTTGTCGGCGAAGGCCACCTCGCGGCCGATCGTGTCGGCGACGGCTTGTGCGATCGGCTGCAGCGACATGTCGGGCACGACCGCGCCTTTCGGGCGGCCGAAATGGGCGAGCAGGATGACCTTGGCGCCCTTGTCGGAAAGCTCGGTGATGGTCGGCGCGACGCGCTCGATGCGGGTCGCGTCGGAGACGGTGCCGTCCTCATTCATCGGGACGTTGAGGTCGACGCGCACCAGGACGCGCCTGGACTTGGCGTCGATGTCGTCAAGCGTGCGGAAACCGGCCATGGGGGCTCCTTCGAAACGGGCGGATGAGTTGCGGCGGACAATACCGCCTAAAGCTTCGCGTGCAAGCCTTCAGGCTTGCGGCGCGTCGTCCGGGCCGGGCTTCGGCGCCGGCTTCAGCCAGCCCCTGACGAGGATTAACATCTCGCGCAGCGACAGGAAGGCTGGGATCTGCGGCTCGCGCTGTTCGGGCTCGAACGAGACGCCGACGGTGATGATGTCGCCGTCCTGGTCGGTGTCGCGCACGATGAGCTCGACCGGGCCGAGCGAGACGCGGTCGGCATATTCGGCGCGCCCGCCGAGCCGCACCATCATCAGGTCGCCGATCGACAGTTCCTCCTCGCCCTCGCGCAGGGACGGGCCATAGGCGGCCTCGAGGTCGCGCGCCGGCCGCTTCGGGTCGATCGCGAAGGCGCCGAAGAACTCGGCGTCGTCGACGTCGACCGGCGCGGGGCTGGCGAAGAGACGGTCGAGAAGGCGCGGATAGCGCGAGGAGATGAAGAGGTACACATAGTCGCCCGCACGCAGACGTCCGGCATATTGATAGCGCATCGAATGGCCGTCGCGGATGACCAGCGACGGGCGCGCCCAGCGCGGCACGCGCTCGCCCTTGGCAACGGGCGAATCGGCGACGACCCGGTAGGCGAGGAGTTCGTGATGCGCGGTGCCGGGCAGTTCGAGCTCGACCTTGTCGACCGGGCCGATGCGCGGCGGCACGACGAGGCCGAGCCGCTTGGCGAGCGGGTTGATCGTCCAGCCCTGGATCAGCAGCGAGACGACGACGATGATGAAGGCGTAGTTGAAGAACATCGAGCCGTTCTGGAGATTGCCCAGAAGCGGCACGAGCGCGAGCAGGATCGACACCGCACCGCGCAGGCCCACCCACGAGATGAAGGCGGTCTCCGCGCGCGGGAAGTTGAACGGCAAGAGCGACAGCCAGACCGCCAGCGGCCGGGCGACGAAGATCAGCACCAGCGCGAGGATGACGGCCGAGACGGCGATGGCCGGAAATTCGGACGGCGTCGCCAAAAGGCCGAGCATCAGGAACATGATGATCTGCGCGAGCCAGGTCATGCCGTCCTGGAAGCGCTTCAGGGTCGGCGCGGAGCGGATGTTGTGGTTGCCGGCGTAAAGGCCGGCGACATAGACGGCCAGGAAGCCCGAGCCGCCGATCGCGCCGGTGACGGAGAAGACGAGCAGCGACAGCGCCAGGACGAAGATCGGCGACAGGCCGCGCTCCATCTGCAGCCGGTTGACGAGGAACACGATCATCTGGCCGCCGGCAAGGCCCGCCACGAGGCCGATGCCCATCTGCGTGAAGAAGAGCAAAAGCAGTTCGAGACCGATCGTCTCCAGTCCCGCCCCGGAGGCGATCAGTTCGACGAGGGCGATGGTCAGGAAGATCGCCATCGGGTCGTTCGAGCCCGATTCGACCTCGAGCGCGGAGCGCACCCGGTCGCGGATGTGGATGCCGCCAATGCGCAGGAGGAAGAACACGGCGGCCGCATCGGTCGAGCCGACGATGGCGCCGAGAAGGAGCGATTCCATCCACGGCAGGCCGATCAGATAATGCGCGATCAGGCCGAAGATGCCTGCCGTGAGGAGCACGCCGGACGTCGCCAGAGCGATGGCGGGACCGGCCGCCTGCCGAAACGACTGGATCGACGTGCCGAAGCCGGAATCGAAGAGGATGACGGCGAGCGCCAGCGAGCCGATGAAATAGGCGATTGCGGCATTGTCGAAGGCGATGCCGAGCCCGTCGACGCCGGCGCCGAGCCCGATGCCGAGGAAGAGAAGAAGCAGCGGAGCGCCGAAGCGGAAGGCGAGCAGGCTGGAGAAGGCGGCGACCAGCACGAGCATCGTGCCGATCAGGGTGATGAGATAGATCCCCTCGATCATCCGCCCGTCATGTCCCCTCTTTGCCCGTTACGACCACCACTCCCTATCTAGGACAGAAAACGCCCGGTTTGAGGCCGGGCGTCCACTTTGTCGGGAAAAATCGCCGTTGGCGATCAGATCAGCTTGCCGAAGGCGACGGCGGTGTCGCTCATCCGGTTCGAGAAGCCCCATTCATTGTCGTACCAGGTCAGGATGCGTACCATCGTGCCTTCCATGACCTTGGTCTGGTCCATGTGGAAGATCGACGAACGCGGGTCGTGGTTGATGTCGATCGAGACCAGCGGCTCGTCCGTGTAGCCGAGGATGCCCTTGAGGCGGCCGTCGGCGGCGGCGCGGATCGCGCCGTTGATCTCCTCGACCGAGGTTTCGCGCCTGGCGATGAAGGTCAGGTCGACCACCGAGACGTTCGGCGTCGGCACGCGGATCGCGACGCCGTCGAGCTTGCCCTTGAGTTCCGGCAGGACGAGGCCGACGGCCTTGGCCGCGCCGGTCGAGGTCGGGATCATCGACAGGGCCGCCGCGCGAGCGCGGTAGAGGTCCTTGTGCATCGTGTCGAGCGTCGGCTGGTCGCCCGTATAGGAGTGGATCGTCGTCATGAAGCCCTTCTCGATGCCGACGGCATCGTTGAGGACCTGGGCGACGGGCGACAGGCAGTTGGTGGTGCAGGACGCGTTCGAAATGACCCTGTGGTCCTTGGTCAGCTTGTCGTGGTTGACGCCGTAGACGACCGTCAGGTCGGCGCCGTCGGCGGGCGCCGAGACGATGACGCGCTTGGCGCCGGCTTCGAGATGCGCCGAGGCTTTTTCCTTGGAGGTGAAGATGCCGGTGCATTCGAGCGCGATGTCGACGCCCTCGGCCTTCCACGGCAGCTCGGCCGGGTTGCGCACGGCGTGGACCTTGATCGGCCCGCGGCCGGCGTCGATCGCGTCGCCCTTGACGGTGACTTCGCCGGGGAAACGGCCATGCACGCTATCGTAGCGCATCAGGTGGGCGTTGGTCTCGACCGGGCCCAGATCGTTGATCGCGACGACCTCGATGTCGGTGCGGCCGGATTCGTAGATCGCGCGCAGCACGTTGCGGCCGATGCGGCCAAAACCGTTGATGGCAACTTTCACAGTCATTCGCTGTCTCCCGGGAGAAGGTAGGGGCTCGGATGCGCCGTCTTTAGCGGCGCAATGTGGAGGAATCCAGCGCCAGAAACGAGAAAAGGGCGGGTGCAGACCCGCCCTTTTCGACTAAATCGTTTTTATTTTCCGAGGCTTGGCTCAACCACCGTTCGATATCCGCTCTTCGACCGCCTTGACGGCCGCTTCGGTGGTGATGCCGAAATGCTTGTAGAGCTCCTCGGCCGGACCCGACGCGCCGAAGCCCGTCATGCCGACGAAGATGCCGTTCGAGCCGATCAGGCGCTCCCAGCCCATGCGGATGCCGGCCTCGATGCCGACCTTGATCGACGCGTCGCCGACGATCGCGTGGCGGTATTCGTAGCTCTGCTCGCCGAAGAGTTCGAAGCACGGCACGGAGACGACGCGCGTCGGGTGGCCCTTGGCCTCGAGGATCTCGCGCGCCTTCACCGCGATCTCGACTTCCGAGCCGGAGGCGAAGATCGTGACCTTGGCCTCGTCGCTGGCAGTCTCGAGTTCGTAGGCGCCGTAGGAGGACAGGTTGTCCTCGTCATGCTCGACGCGCAGCGTCGGCAGGTTCTGGCGCGTGAGCGCGAGCGTCGAGGGCGTCGTCTCGGATTCGAGCGCGATCTGCCAGCATTCGGCCGTTTCCACCGCATCCGCCGGACGGAAGACGTAGTGGTTCGGGATCGCGCGAAGCGCCGCCAGGTGCTCGACGGGCTGGTGGGTCGGGCCGTCTTCGCCGAGACCGATGGAATCATGCGTCATGACGAAGATCGAACGAATGCCCATCAGCGAGGCGAGGCGCATCGACGGGCGCGCATAGTCGGAAAAGACCAAGAACGTGCCGCCATAGGGGATGATGCCGCCATGCAGCGCCATGCCGTTCATGGCCGCGGCCATGCCGTGCTCGCGAATGCCGAAATAGACATAGCGGCCGGAGAAATCCGAGGGCGTGATCGGCTTGGTCTGCGAGGTCTTGGTGTTGTTCGAGCCGGTCAGGTCCGCCGAGCCGCCGATCGTGTCGGGCAGGATGGCGTTGATGATCTCAAGCGCCATTTCCGACGCCTTGCGGGTCGCGACCTTCGGCTTGTCGGCGGAAAGCTTCTTCTTGTAGTCGACGATCGCGGCGTCGAGGCCTTCGGGCAATTCGCCGCGCATGCGACGCTCGAACTCCGCGCGCTTCTCGCTTTCGGTCGCAGCGAGACGGCCTTCCCAGGCCTTGCGCTCCTTGGCCGAGCGCAGGCCGGCCAGGCGCCAGGCGTCGAGGATGTCGGAGGGGACGGCGAATGCTTCCGCGTCCCACTTCAGCGCCTTGCGGGTGCCGACGATCTCGTCCGCGCCGAGCGGCGAGCCGTGGGCCTTGTTGGTGCCGGCGCGGGTCGGCGCGCCATAGCCGATCGTGGTCTTGAAGGCGATCATGGTCGGCCGGTCGGACTGGCGTGCGGTCTCGATGGCGTGGGCGATCGCTTCGGGATCGTGGCCGTCGGCGCGCAGCGTGTTCCAGCCGGAAGCGGCGAAGCGCGCGACCTGATCGGTGGAATCCGAAAGCGAGACCGGGCCGTCGATCGAGATGTTGTTGTCGTCCCACATCACGATCAGCTTGTTGAGCTTGAGGTGCCCGGCGAGCGAGATCGCCTCCTGGCTGATGCCCTCCATCAGGCAGCCGTCGCCGGCGAGCACATAGGTATGGTGGTCGACGAGGCCGTCGCCGTAATGCGCGTTGAGCACGCGCTCGGCGATCGCCATGCCGACCGCATTCCCGAGGCCCTGGCCGAGCGGGCCGGTCGTCGTCTCGATGCCGGCCGCATGGCCGTATTCGGGATGGCCGGCGGTCTTGGAGCCGAGCTGGCGGAAGTTCCGGATCTCGTCCAGGGTGATGTCCTCGTAGCCCGACAGATAGAGCAGCGAATAGAGCAGCATCGAGCCGTGGCCGGCCGACAGGACGAAGCGGTCGCGGTCGGCCCAGTGCGGATGCTGGGGATCATGCTTCATGAAGCGGGTGTAAAGCACGGTCGCGATGTCGGCAGCGCCCATCGGCAGGCCGGGATGGCCGGAATTCGCCTTCTCGACCGCATCCATGGAAAGGAAGCGGATCGCATTGGCCATCCGGTCGTGCTTGTCGCGTGTGGTCATGATCGCTCTGGTCCTGCGAAGAATTGGGGAGTGGGAGGCGCGCTCGGCCCTTTCGGCAGGCGACACATAGCCGTTCGGGCCGGGGAGTCAACGCCGCGCGGGCGCGCGGGCGGGGCGAATGCCGGGGATAGTCGGCGCGTTCTGTTGACGCCCGATTCGTCCGCCGCTTAATGTTTTCCGATTAAGACGTTCTCATGTAACAATGATTCGCGTCGGGGGCCCAGGTTGGAGCCATGACAGGGGAAACCACACTCAGGGAAGTCATCGGCCGTCTCGGAGCCGCGGTCGAAGCGCTGGAAGGCGCGGTCTCGTCGCGTCTCGAAAACGACCAGGACTATCAGGAAGCGGACGCCGAGGCGCAGCGCATGCACGCCGACCGCTCGCGCCTCGCCCAGGAACTCGACGCGTCGGAAGCGCGCGCCGAGCGCCTCGAAGATGCCAACAAGGAAGTTTCGCGCCGGCTCGTGACCGCAATGGAGACGATCCGCGCCGTGCTCGACAGGTAGGGACCCATGGCTCAGGTTACCGTGACGATCGACGGCAAGGCCTACCGGATGGCCTGCGACGAAGGCCAGGAAGAGCACCTGATCTCGCTCGCCAGCCGGTTCGACCGCTATGTGATGCACCTGAAGGATTCGTTCGGCGAAATCGGCGACCAGCGCCTGACCGTGATGGCCGGCATCATGGTCATGGACGAGCTGGTCGAATTGCAAAAGCGCACCAAGGGCTTCGAGACCGAGATCGGCACGCTGCGCAAGACCCGCGACGACGCGCTGACCAAGGCCGACAAGAACGACACCGCGCTGACCGGCGCTCTGGCCGATTTCGCCGAACGGCTCGAAGTGGTGGCGAGCCGCCTGAGCGGCAGGCCGCGGCAGGTGTGATCGCCTCTCGTCTAGTCGACGCCTAGCAACAGCCGTGGAATAAATCTCCCAGGCAGTACGCTCGACGCAACCACGCCGTCATCGACTGCACCGAAGCGTCGGTAGAAATCTACCGCCGCCGGGTCTGCCTCGATCACGAGCCGGCGTGCGCCGTTTTCTCTCGCAGCATTGATCGCCCACAGCATCATTGCGGCTCCTACCTTCCGGCCGATGAATGGCGGGTCGACGAACAGGGCGCCAAGCGACCACTCGCCACCGTCGCGGACCACCTGGACAAGACCGCCAAGCCGTCCGTTCAGTTCTGCAACCCGGAAGATGCCGTCGATGTCCTGTTGGGTGACGGTAAGGTCGGCCCGGCATGCCTCGAGAAAGACTTCGTCATACCCCCACCAGCCCTTTGAACGCAGACACAGGGCCGAAAGCGCCTCGCATTCGTTCGACACGGCCGGCCTGATGACGATCTCGTCCAATGAGGGCTCCTTATCGGCGGTTGGCCTCAGTACCCCTGAAACAGCATGTCGAGCGCCGCGACGATTTCGTCGTGGTGTCGCGCTAGATTGGCAACTCGAGCCGCGACCAGCGTATCAGGCACAGCCGAGATCAGATGCGTGGCCAGAACGTGCGGCTCGCCGTCGACGTCAAAGACGGGATGGAGCCGCGCGATCGAGCGGGGCGTCGACGACGCCGGCAGAAGCGGGATCACCACGCGCGAACCGACAATGTCGAGCAGCGGCGACTGGACGTTGAGCAGAAGCGCATCGTCGGGCGCGCGATAAACGTCATACCGCGCCATCAGAACATGCGATATTTGGCGAGGGGTAGGCCGTTTTCTTCGACCCAGGCTTTCCAGCTTTCGAGCGCTTCGCGGTTTTCCTCCAGCCAGAGCCGCTCCTTCTCGGCGCGGACGGCTTCGGCGATGCCGGTTTCGGCGGCGCGGGAGACGTTGACGGACAGTTCCTTCGCTTCGGCCAACAACGCGGCGTCGAGCGTCAGGTTGGTCGGTTTGCGGGCGGCGGGTTTTTCGTGGCGCATGCGATCGGGCCTCGTTTCTGCGCATAGGATATGCGCATACCCATCGGCCCGCAAGCCAGGTGTCGTCGATCGATTGACAGCATTCGCTTGCAGGCGGATCATCCTCGCAAGGCGGCTTCAAAGCTGCCTTGAGCGGGCGTGGGCCGGATGAGCCATGATCATGTCGCACGCGGTGTTGCCGCGGCCGGGCGGTGCGGTCTTCCTGACCGATGGCGGGCTTGAAACCTCGCTGATCTTCCATGACGGCGTCGACCTGCCGCTTTTCGCTGCCTTCCCGCTTCTGCTCAATGCCTATGGCCGCCAGCAACTGACGGACTATTTCGCGCCCTTCGTCGAGATGGCGCTCGCCCGCCACGCGGGCTTCATCATCGACACGCCGACCTGGCGGGCGAACCGCGACTGGGGCGAAAAGCTCGGCTTCGACGCAAGCGCGCTGGCCGAGATCAACCGCGAGGCGGTCGCGTGGGCGAAATCGCTGCGTCGGGAACTCGGCGAGGGCAGCGACAGGATCGTCGTCAACGGCGTGGTCGGCCCGCGCGGCGACGGCTACCGGCCGACGTCCCTGATGGACCGCGACGGCGCCGAGCACTACCATCATGCGCAGATCGAGGCCTTCCACGCCACCGGCGCCGACATGGTGAGCGCCATGACGATGAACTATGTCGAGGAAGCCTGCGGCATCGCGCGGGCAGCAGCGGCCTATGGCCTGCCCTGCGTCATCTCCTTCACCGTCGAGACCGACGGCAACCTCGCCTCCGGCACGAGCCTGCGCGCGGCGATCGAGACCGTCGACGACGACACCGACGGCGCCCCGATCTACTACATGATCAACTGCGCCCACCCGAGCCATTTCGCAACGTCGCTCGGCAATGGCGAGGCCTGGATGCAAAGGCTGGGCGGCGTCCGCGCCAACGCCTCGGCCAAGAGCCATGCCGAACTCGACGAGGCGAGCGAACTCGATCCCGGCGACCCGATCGATCTCGGCCGTCAATATGGCGAGATGCGCCGGCAGTTCGGGCAGATTTCGGTGCTGGGAGGGTGCTGCGGAACGGATCGCCGGCACATCGCGGCGATCTGCGAGGCGTGCTTGTGAGGCTAACCCTCGATCTCCTCGCGGAGCATCTCCAGTTCCAGCCACTCCTCTTCCATCCGCGCGAGGTCGGCGCGGAGCGCGTCGAGCGTGGACGCCGACTTCGCGAACCCGGCCGGATCGCGCACATAGAATTGCGGGTCGGCCATCTTCGTCTCGAGCGTCGCCATCTTCGCGGAGGTGGCTTCCATCTCGCCCGGCAGTTTTTCCAGCGCGAATTTCTGCTTGAAGGAGAGTTTCTTCGATGAATTGGCGTTGCCGGCCGGCTTGGGAGCGGCGGGCTTGTCGCGCAGCTCGGACTTCGCCGGTTTCTGCGTGAACGCCTTCGTGCCGCGCTGGGTGAGCATGTCGGCATAGCCGCCGGCATATTCGATCCACCTTCCGTCCTCGACGGGCGCGACGGTGCTCGTCACCGTGCGGTCGAGGAAGTCGCGATCGTGGCTGACGAGGATGACCGTGCCGGGAAAGCCCGCGACCAGTTCCTGCAGCAGATCGAGCGTTTCCATGTCGAGGTCGTTGGTCGGCTCGTCGAGGACGAGGAGATTGGCCGGTCGCGCGAGAAGGCGCGCCAGGACGAGCCGCGCACGCTCGCCGCCGGACAGTTCGCGGATCGGCGTGCGCGCCTGTTCGGGCTTGAACAGGAAATCCTTCATGTAGGAGACGACGTGGCGCTGCTCGCCATTGACGACGACGCTGTCGCCGCGCCCGTCCGTCAGGTAGTGCGAAAGCGTCTCGTCGAGGTCGAGATCGCGCTTCTGGTCGAGCGTGGCGATCTCCAGATTGACGCCGAGGCGGACCGAACCAGTGTCTGGTGCGAGTTCGCCGGTCAGCATCTTCAGGAGCGTCGTCTTGCCGGCGCCGTTGGGGCCGACGAGACCGATCCGGTCGCCACGCTGGATGCGGGTGGAAAAATCGCGGACGATCTGGCGCTCGCCGAAGCTCTTGGCGATGGCCTTCGCCTCGATGACGAGCTTGCCGGATTCGTTGGCGTCGCTCGCCTGCAACGTCGCCTTGCCTTCGGCGCCGCGGTGCGATCGGAACTGCTGGCGCATGGAATGGAGTTCGCCAAGCCTGCGCATGTTGCGCTTGCGCCGCGCGGTGACGCCGTAGCGCAGCCAGTGCTCCTCGCGCACGATCTGGCGGCCAAGCTTGTGCTGGTCGCGCTCTTCCTCTTCCAGCACCTGGTCGCGCCATTCCTCGAAATGGGCAAAACCCTTGTCGAGCCGGCGCGTCTGGCCCCGGTCGAGCCAAACGGTGGCCTTGGAGACGCGTTCGAGAAAGCGTCGGTCGTGCGAGATGACGACGATGGCGGAGGTGGACCGGACGAGTTCGCCTTCCAGCCATTCGATGGTGGCGAGGTCGAGATGGTTGGTCGGCTCGTCGAGAAGCAGGATGTCGGGCTGCGGCGCGAGAACGCGGGCAAGCGCAGCACGGCGCGCCTCGCCGCCCGACAGGTTCTCCGGCGCCGCCGAACCGGTAAGGCCGAGGCTCTCGATGAGATAGGTCGCGCGGTGCGGGTCGTCGCTCGGCCCAAGCCCCGCCTCGACATAGGCGAGGACGGTGGAAAAGCCTTCCATGTCGGGCGTCTGGCGCAGATAGCGGATCGTGGCCGAGGGCTGGCGGAAGATCTCGCCGTCCTGCGCCTCGACGAGACCGGCGGCGATCTTGAGCAGCGTCGACTTGCCCGACCCGTTACGCCCGACCAGCGCGATGCGGTCGCCGGCCTGCGCGGAGAGCGCCGCGCCGTCGAGCAGCGGCGTGCCGCCGAAGGTGAGCTTGATGCCGTCGAGATTGAGAAGCGGAGGCGCCATGGATTTCCTATTGGCCGGACGGATGGGCGATGAGGATCGCGCGGCCGGAGGTCAGGTGAACGGTCAGATCGCCGGTGACCTCGTTGGAGAGCGTCAGCGACGAGCCGAAGGGGACGTGCCGCTTGTCGAGCGGCCAGCGCACGCCTTCGAGCGTCAGGCCGGCTAGGTCGGTCATCGCGACGACCGAGAACACGGTGCCCGGCAGATAGTCGAGGCGCGATGCGCCTTCAAGCAGCGGAACACCTTCCTGCGTTCCGCTGGTCAGCAAGATGGATAGCCCGCTTTCGGCCAGTCGCACGCCGAGCGCCAGATGCAGGAACGCATGATCGGCGCGCGGCCCCCCGAAGGCGCCGACCAGCGTCAAGGCGGCCGCGCCGCGCGCCAGCGCCGCCTCGACGGCGATCTCGCCATCGGTCAGATCCTTGGCGGGCGGGAATATCTCGCGCGGAATGTCGGGATGGGCGGCATCGAGCGCGGCATCGACGGAATCGAAGTCGCCGGTCCAAAGCTCGGGCACGAGGCCGAGCGGCCCGGCATGGCGCATGCCGGAATCCGCGGCGATGACGCGGCTGCCGGCGACTTGGCGGGCAAGGCGCGGGGTCGGCTCGGCATCGCCGCCGAGAAGGATGGTGAAAGGGGAAACGGGCGCGGTCATCGTGCGCCCCTTAGCAAGGCTCGGGTGAGAAGGGAACAGACGGCTTCCATCTGCCCGGCAACCGCTCTAGTTTGCGCCCCATGTTCATTCCATTCTTCCTCGAACTGAAGGCCGCGCGCGTTCCCGTCTCCTTGCGGGAATACCTGTCGCTGCTCGAAGGCATGGACGCGCATCTCGTCGACTACGACGTCGAGGGCTTCTACTACCTGGCGCGCGCGGCGATGGTGAAGGACGAGCGGCACATCGACCGGTTCGACCAGGTTTTCGGTCACGTCTTCAAGGGCGTCGAGGCGGTGTCTGGCGAGAGCGCCGTCGATGTCGCAAACATTCCCGACGAATGGCTGCGGCGGCTGGCCGAAAAGCACCTGACCGACGAGGAAAAGAAGCTGGTCGAGAGCCTCGGCGGCTTCAAAAAGCTGATGGAGACGCTGAAGAAGCGGCTGGAGGAGCAGAAGGGCCGCCACCAGGGCGGGTCGAAATGGATCGGCACCGCCGGCACCTCGCCCTTCGGCGCCTATGGCTACAACCCGGAAGGCGTGCGGATCGGCCAGGAGACGAGCCGGCACCGCCGCGCGGTCAAGGTCTGGGACAAGCGCGAATTCAGGAACTTCGACGATTCGGTCGAACTCGGCACGCGCAACATCAAGGTCGCGCTGAAGCGCCTGCGCCGCTGGGTGCGCGAGGGCGCGGATGAGGAATTCGACCTCGGCGGCACGATCAAGTCGACCGCCGAGCACGGCTATCTCGACGTCCAGACGCGCCCCGAACGGCGCAATGCGGTGAAGCTGTTAATGTTCTTCGACGTCGGCGGCTCGATGGACGACCACATCCGCATCGTCGAGGAACTGTTCTCGGCCGCGCGAGCGGAGTTCCGCCAGCTCGAGTATTTCTATTTCCACAACTGCGTCTACGAAGGCGTGTGGAAGGACAATGCCCGCCGGCATACGGCCGTGATCCCGACCTATGACGTGCTTCACAAATACGGCGCCGACTACAAGGCGATCTTCGTCGGCGACGCCTCGATGAGCCCCTACGAGATCGCCTATCCGGGCGGCGCGGTGGAGCACTGGAACGCGGAGGCCGGCATCGTCTGGCTGCAGCGCGTCCTCCAGCACTGGCCGAAGGCCGTCTGGCTCAACCCCGTGCGCGAGAAACACTGGGGCTATACGCACTCGATCCAGATGATCCGCGAGATCTTTTCCGAGCGCATGTTCCCACTGACGCTGAACGGGCTCGAAAAGGCGACGCGCGAACTGTCACGCAGCCGCTGAGGCGTCTTCACCCTAGCGCTTCGTATCGCGGCGCATCCGCTTCGGACAGAAGCCGCGCGGCCCACATGCCGAGGAACATGGCGGGGAGGAAGGCGAGCGTGCCGGTCGCGCCGAGGCCGAGCGCGGTCAGCGCCGGACCGGGACAGAAGCCGCCGAGACCCCAGCCGATGCCGAAGATCGCCGGGCCGGCGACGACGCGCGCGTCGATATCGGTGCGCGTCGGCAGGTTGAAGCCGCCACGGGCGATCGGCCGGCCGCGCGCGAACACCAGCCGGTAGCCGAAAAAGGCGACCAGCACCGCGCCGCCCATGACGAAGGCGAGCGAAGGATCCCACGTGCCGAAGAGGTCGAGGAAGTTCATGACCTTTGCCGGGTCCGACATGCCGGAAACGACGAGGCCGGCGCCGAAGAGAAGGCCGAGCGCGAGATTGACGAGGAAGGACATCAGGTCAGGCTCCGATGACATGGCGCACGAGGAAGACGGTGACGAAGGCCGTCGCCATGAAGATCGAGGTGGCGACGAGCGAGCGCGCCGAAAGGCGCGACAGGCCGCAGACGCCGTGGCCGGACGTGCAGCCATTGCCCCACACCGAGCCGAAGCCGACGAGCAGGCCTGCGGCGATCATCAGCGGGATGTTCGACGAGACGGTCTGGCCGACCTCGACGCCGAACGCGATCATGGCGAGCGGGGCGGCGACCAGCCCGACGACGAAGCCGAAACGCGACCGAAACGCGCCGTCGCGATAGGGCGGCAGGAGCCGGCCGGCGATGCCGGAGATGCCGGCGATGCGCCCTTCCCACAGCATCAGGAGAACGGCCGAGAGGCCGATCATCATGCCGCCGACGAGCGAGGCGAACGGGGTGAATTCGGTCATGGGTTCGATCCTTCGCGCGGCGCGGCGCAGAACATGGCGTGCATCATGGCGATGAATTCCGACACCCGGCCATCTTCGAGCCGGTAGAACATATGCTTGGATTCCTTGCGGCCGATGATGAAGCCGGCCTCACGCAGTTCGGCGATCTGCTGCGACAGGCCGGGCTGGCGGATGCCGAGCGTGTCTTCGAGATCGCGCACCGAACGTTCGCCGTCGACCAGCGCGCAGACGATCATCAGCCGCGACGGATGGGCGAGCTTCTTCAAAAACTCGGCCGCCTCGCCGGCATTTTCGACCATCTCGGCCGTTTCGGGCGCAAGGTCGCGGGTGGTGAGCGTCACTCCCATGCCGCGCCCTCCAGCACGTCGAGCGGGAATTTGAGGTAGCGCTTGCCGTTGGCCTCTGGCGCGGGCAGGCGGCCGCCATTCATGTTCACCTGCAGCGCGTGCAGGATCAGCTTGGGCATGGGCAGCGTCGCGTCACGCGCCTCGCGCACGGTGACGTAGTCCTCTTTCGTGCGGCACTTCGCCATGTGCGTGTTCGTCGCCTTCTGCTCGGCGACGGTCGATTCCCAGCGCGGCTCGCGCCCGTTCGGCTGGTAGTCGTGGCCGACGAAGATGCGAGTATGGTCGGGCAGAGCGAGGATCTGCTGGATCGAATCCCAAAGCCGCGCGGCGCTGCCGCCGGGAAAATCGCAGCGCGCCGTGCCCGAATCCGGCATGAAGAGCGTGTCGTGGACGAAGGCGGCGTCGCCGATGACATAGGTGACCGAGGCGAGCGTGTGGCCGGGCGAAAAGAGCACCTTCGCATCCATGTCGCCGAGCCGGAACGCCTCGCCTTCGGCAAAGAGCTTGTCCCACTGCGAGCCGTCGGCCGGGAAGTCCGGCCAGTGGTAGAAATCCTTCCAGAGCTTCTGCACCTCGACCACCTTCTCGCCGATGGCGGTCCGCGCCCCGGTCCGTTCCTTCAGGTAGCGGGCGGCGGAGAAGTGGTCGGCATGGGGATGGGTGTCGAGGATCCACTCGATCGTCAGCCCTTCGCGATCGACATGGTCGAGCATCCGGTCGGCATTGATCGTCGCCGTCGCGCCGGACTTCTCGTCGAAGTCGAGCACCGGGTCGATGATCGCGCATTTCTTCGTGGCCGGGTCGGAGACGACGTACTGCACCGAGAAGGTGCGCTTGTCGAAGAAGGCCTTCACGTCGGGCTTGCTGGTCATGGCGCTCTTTCCGTGAAATCTGGATGGGCCTAGCGGCCGTTGGCGTCGAGCCATTTGACCGCGCCGGCAAGATCGAGGCCGAGGCGCTGGCCGAGCGGCACGACTTCGTCGCGCGCCATGCGGCCGTCGAGCACTTCGCCGATGGCATGAAGCGTCGCCGAGCGTGTCCCGGTCTTGCAATGGGCGAGCACGGGCCCGCGGGCTTCGGCAACCGCCGCCTGGAAGGCGCGTACCTTGTCCTCGGTGATCTGGCCTGCGGCGATCGGAATGTGCGCATGGGACAGACCTTCCGCCTCGGCGACGCGGCGGTTTTCCTCTGCCGTCGGCTGGCCGGCTTCCTCGCCGTCCGGGCGGTTGTTGACGATGGCCGCAATGCCCCTGGCCTTCGCGGCCCGGATGTCGGCGGCGGAGAGTTGCGGCGCGATGAAGAGCTTGTCGGTGACCTGTTTCAATGTCGTCCCTCCGGCTGAATCTCTAACCCATATAAAAACGATTGCAAAAATATGCAATCATAAATCGCCGTATGTGTCCTAAGCTGCAAGCTTGCGTGAACTTGGTCACCCCGCCACCTTCATGCTTGCCGTCAAGTGCGTTCGCCAGTTATGATTAACAAATCATGAAGACGCTCTCGATCGACATTCGCAAGGCCGACCCGCATGACGCGGACGCGATCGCCGGCGTGCATCACGATGCCTGGGTCGGCGCCTATGCCGGGTTGATCCCGCACGGCGCGCTGAACTCCATGCTTTCGCGCCGCGGCACGCATTGGTGGGAGAAGGCGATCCGCCGCGCGGCGAGCGTCCTCGTCGTCGAGATCGACGGAAACGTCGTCGGCTACGCCACGCTCGGCCGCAACCGCGCCCGCGACCTGCCGCAAGACGGCGAGATCTACGAGCTCTACCTCCTGCCCGAATATCAGGGCATCGGCCTCGGCACCCGCCTCTTCAAGGCCGCCCGCGACCGGCTGAAGGCGCACGGCCTTTCGGGCCTCGTGGTCTGGGCGCTGGAGGACAATGACGGCGCCCGCGCGTTCTACGAGGGCGCCGGCGGCCGCGACGTCGCCGAAGGCGTCGAGATATTCGACCAGAAGGCGCTGAAGAAGGTGGCTTACGTCTGGAACTGACGTATCTCACGGCCGGCTTGGAATGGCGCGTCAGGCGCGATGGCGAGGCCTGGATTCCTGTGACGAGCACAGGAATGACGGCATTGGGGGTTGAGGCCAATCGCCAACATCGGTCCGGCATCGACGCCATACATGCCACCGCAATTCTGTGCTCGTCACAGGAATCCAGGCCTCGACGTTGACGACGGGCAGAACCCTGCCGACCAAGCCTAGCCGCCGAAGCCGCCGACCAGCCGCCCCCCATGTCACCCCTGAGACGCGACGTGACCCGCCGGTTCCTTGCATTGCAGCATGAGACGCGCTAACCGCTTGCGCACATTTTCAGAACCTTGCGAAGACAGGATCAGCGTATGCGTCTCGACGCCATTTCCATCGGCGACAACCCGCCCCACGACGTCAACGTCCTCATCGAAGTGCCGGCCGGCGGCCAGCCGATCAAGTACGAGATGGACAAGGAGGCCGGCGTGCTGGTGGTCGATCGCTTCCTCTACACGCCGATGCGCTACCCCGGCAATTACGGCTTCGTGCCGCACACTTTGTCGGAGGACGGCGACCCGATCGACGTGCTGATCTGCAACACGCGCGAACTGGTTCCCGGCTGCGTCATCAACGTGCGCCCGATCGGCGTCCTGATCATGGAGGACGACGGCGGCAAGGACGAGAAGATCATCGCCGTGCCGTCGCCGCATGTCACGCGCCGCTACGAGAACGTCCACGACTACACCGACCTGCCGGAAATCACGCTGAAGCAGATCGAGCACTTCTTCGAGCACTACAAGGATCTGGAGCCCGGCAAGTGGGTGAAGATCGGCGGATGGCAGGGCGCCGAGACGGCGCGCACGATGATCCTCGAGGCGGTCGAGCGCGCGAAGACCAAGGCCTGACCGGGCCGCACGGGCGAAACGAGGGCGCTTCGGCGCCCTTTTTCATTGGCTGACGAAGTCGCGGATCGACGGGTCCGAAAATTCGGGCGCATCGGTGCTGCAGGCGAAACCGCGTGCCTTTTCGTCGGCGATCTCGCGCGCGGCAGCGTTGGCATTTGGATTGCCCGACGCCATCACATAGCCGACGAAACACCCTTCGCGATCCTCGAGGCCGGAGACCTTGCTGACGACGAGGATCTCGACGTCGGCCGCGCCCTCGCCGTCCGCCGCCACGAACCAGCGATGGATTGCCGCGAAGGGCGTCTCGCCGCGCTCCTGCCGGTCGATGCGCCATTCGATGCGCGGGCCGGCATGGTTGAAGGGGTGGAAACCCGGCTGGCGCGGCATCTCGCCCTCGGGCGGCAAGCCGTAGAAGATCGTCTCGCGCAGATCGGTGTAGCTCAGCAGGACCGGATAACCGCGATAGCCGGCGCAGGCGAGGTCGGCCCAGTCGCCGTCGCCCTCCTCGGCCGCGCGATGGACGCTGCAGTCGCTGTCGGCGTCGAAGTCGGTATATTCGGAGACGATCTCGGCGTGGCCGACGCCGACCATGGAAAGCAGGAGCGCGGCAACCGTCCTCATGCGAGCACCACGCCTGCCTTCTTCATTTCGTCCGTCATGGCAGCGAGCGATCCGCCAAGGTCGATGGCGCGGCAGGCCTCCAGCGCGACCGTGACGGAAAAGCCGAGCCTGGCCGCGTCGAGCGCCGAATAGGCGACGCAGTAATCGGTCGCAAGGCCGACGAGCTTCAAACTGCGGATGCCGCGCTCCTTGAGATAGCCGCCAAGCCCGGTCGGTGTCGTGCGGTCGTTCTCGAAGAAGGCGGAGTAGGAATCGATGGCGGGGCGGAACCCCTTGCGGACGACCAACTCGGCCCGCGTCCAGTCGAGATCGGCGTGGAAGGCCGCACCCTTCGTGCCCTGCACGCAATGGTCCGGCCAGAGCGTCTGCATGCCGTATTCCATCTCGATCGTCTCGAACGGCGACTTGCCTTCGTGCCGCGAGGCGAAGCTGGAATGGCCGGCGGGGTGCCAGTCCTGCGTCAGGATCACGTGCGGCGCAGACTGGATCATCCGGTTGACGATCGGCACGATGGCGTCGCCGTCCTCGACGGCGAGCGCCCCGCCGGGGCAGAAATCGTTCTGCACGTCGATGACGATCAGTGCTTCCTCGGCCATGCGCGCGTCTCCCTGCTGCCGGCCGCACCGTAGTCAGCGTGCGCGCGCGGGGCAACATTTTCGGTTCCCATGGCGCAAGCCGCTGGCTAGTCTCGCTCGAGCGAACTGGAGACCACGATGCCGATCCTGAACCGCGCGAGCGAATTGCATGATGAGATCGTCGGCTGGCGCAGGCACATCCACCAACATCCCGAGATCGGCTTCGAGGTTCACCAGACGGCGGAATTCGTCGCGCGCAAGCTGGAGGAGTTCGGCGTCAACGAGATCCATCGCGGCTTCGGCGAGACGGGAATCGTCGGCGTGATCCGCGGCCGCCTCGGCGACGGGCCGGCCATCGCGCTGCGCGCCGACATGGACGCGCTGCCGATCGTCGAGGCGACGTCGCAGCCGCATGCCTCGACGATCGACGGCGCGATGCACGCCTGCGGCCATGACGGCCACACGGCGATGCTGCTCGGCGCCGCAAAATACCTCGCCGAGACGCGCAATTTCAGGGGATCGGCGGTGCTCGTCTTCCAGCCGGCCGAGGAGATCGGCGGCGGCGCCAGGGCGATGATCGACGACGGGCTCTTCGACCGTTTCGGCATCGGCCATGTCTACGGCATGCACAACATGCCGGGGCTGGCGACCGGCCACATCGCGCTGCGTCCAGGCTCCATCATGGCCGCTTCGGCCAAGTTCACCATCCGCGTCACCGGCCGCGGCGGCCATGCGGCGCGCCCGCACACAACGATCGACCCGATCGTCACCGGCGCGCAGATCGTCACCGCGCTGCAGACGATCGTCGCGCGCAACACCGATCCGGTGACGTCGGCCGTGGTGACGGTGACGAAGTTCGATGCCGGCACGGCCTACAACATCATTCCCGAAGTGATCGAATTGTGGGGCAGCGTGCGCGCCCTCTCCATGGAGGTGGCGAAGGCGACCGAGGACAGGATCATCCACATCGCGACCAAGATCGGCGAGGCGGCCGGTGCAAGCGTCGAGGTCGACTACAACCAGACGATCTCGGTGACGCACAACGACCCCGACGAGGCCGCGTTCTCGACCGACGTCGCGCGCGAGGTCGTCGGCGAGGCGCAGGTCGACGGTGACGTGGCGCCGGTGATGGCGGGCGAGGATTTCTCGCGCATGCTGGAATTGCGGCCGGGAACGCTGGTGTTCCTCGGCAACGGTAAGTCGGCGGACCTGCACCACCCCGCCTATGATTTCGAGGACGAGGCGATCCCCGCCGGCGTCTCCTACTGGGTCCGGCTGGTCGAACGGAAGCTCGCCGGATGAGCCGCGACGAAGAGGAATCGAAGCGCATCATCCGCCGCGTCGGGCAGGAGAGCGAGGCGACGATGGCGACGCGCGTACGCCGTCACCTGACGGGCGCCGACGCCGATCCGGACGACTGGGTCGAGGTCTGGGGCACGCGCATCGGCCGCGTCCTCAGCATCATTCTCGCCGCCGTGCTCGTCTGGTGGCTGATCGACTTCATCCGCACCCTATGACGAAGCCGGCGATCCTCGTCATTTCGAGCCACGTCGTACGCGGCACGGTCGGCAATCGCGCCGCGGTCTTCGCGCTCGAAACGCTCGGTTTCCCCGTCTGGGCCGTGCCGACCGTGACGCTGCCCTGGCACCCCGGCCATGGACCCGCGACGCGCATCGTTCCGCCCGCCGACGCCTTCGCGGCGATGCTGGCGGACCTCGAAGGCGCGTCGTGGCTGGGCGAGGTCGGCGGCGTGCTCACCGGCTATCTCGGCGGCGCGGAGCAGGCCGCGCCGATCGCGCGGCTGATCGCCGCCGTGAAGGCGAAGAACCCCGGCGCGCTCTATGTCTGCGATCCGGTCATCGGCGACCGCGGCGGGCTCTATGTGCCACAGGCGACGGCCGAGGCGATCCGCGACCGTCTCCTGCTGCTCGCCGATATCGCGACCCCGAACCGGGCCGAACTCGACTGGCTGGCGGGCAGGGCGGGCGAGACGCTGGAGGACATCGCTGCCATGGCGCGCAGCCTGCCGCCGCGCGCCATGCTCGTCACCTCCGCGCCGGCGGGCGACAGGCGCATCGGCAATCTCTGGGTGGAAGCCGAGACGGCGAGTCTTGCCAGTCACGGCGTCGTCGCGAAACCGCCGAACGGGCTCGGCGATCTGACGGCGGCGATGCTTCTGGCGCAACGTCTGGACGGCAAAGCTGCGGCCGAAGCCGTGCGGCATGTCACCGCTGCCGTCTTCGACATCCTGTCGCGGGCAGCCGAGCGGGGCGTGGACGAACTGATGCTGGAGACGGACGCGGCGAGCCTGACCGCGCCGAAAGCTGGTATCGATGTTCGGTCAGTTGGCTAACCGGGCGGTCGTCGGCGTCGACGGCTGCAAGGGCGGTTGGATCGCCGTTTCACGATCCGGCGATGGCAGAACCACCTGCCGCATCCACGCAACCTTCGAGACGCTGATCGCTTCCTATCCCCTAGACGCGATCATTGCCGTCGACATGCCAATCGGCCTTCCCGATCGGATCGGCCGTGCCGGGCGCGGGCCGGAGGCGCTGGCACGCAAGCATCTGGGCGAACGGCAATCGAGCGTCTTTGCGATTCCGTCGAGGGCGGCGGTTTATGCCGCGACCGACCCGTTCACCACGCTGGAGAAATGGTACGAGGATCATCGCAAAGCGAGCGACGCCGCGCGCCGAACCTCGGAGCCGCCGCGCGGCGTTTCGATCCAAGCCTTCGCGCTGTTCCCTAAAATCCGGGAGATCGACGCGCTCCTGCGCGCACGCCCTGAACTGCGCACGCGCGTCATCGAGTCCCACCCCGAGGCGGCGTTCTGGCGGCTGAATTGTGAGCGGGCGATGCGCTTGCCGAAGAAAATCAAGGGCCAGGTCAATCCCACCGGCATGGAGGAGCGGCGCGCGCTTCTTGCCGCATGCGGGCTCGACGCGGCGTTCCTTCGGGAACGCTGCCCTGTCGGCGCCGGCGCGGACGACTTCCTCGACGCCTGCGCCATGCTGCTGGTGGCCGGGCGGCGCGCCCGAGGTGAGGCGCAGCCTTTCCCCAACCCGCCGCTTCAGGATGGCTACGGCATTCCGATCGCAATCTGGACGTGATTGCCCCGACGGAATTTTCGGTTTATGCCGACCGCATGAGCCACCTCCCCGACACCCTCCTCACCGGTTATCGCGATTTCATGAGCGGCCGCTACGCGACCGAAAGCGAGCGTTATCGAACGCTGGCCAAGGAAGGGCAGAAGCCGGAAACGCTGGTGATCGCCTGCTGCGATAGCCGCGCGGCGCCGGAGACGATCTTCAACGCCAGTCCGGGCGAGCTGTTCGTCGTACGCAACGTCGCCAATCTGATCCCACCCTACCAGCCCGACGACAAGCTGCACGCGACCTCGGCGGCGCTGGAATTTGCGGTACAGAGCCTGAAGGTCAAGCACATCGTCGTCCTCGGCCACGGCCGCTGCGGCGGCATCCGCGCCGCGCTCGACCCGTCCGCCGAACCGCTCTCGCCGGGCGACTTCATCGGCCGCTGGATGAGCATGGTCGCGCCGGCGGCGAAAATGGTGGCCGAAAACGAGATGATGACGGCGGTCGAGCGGCAGACGGCGCTGGAGCGGATCTCGATCCGCTTCTCGCTCGCCAATCTGCGCAGCTTTCCCTGCGTCGACATTCTCGAGAAGAAGGGCCGGCTGACGCTGCACGGAGCCTGGTTCGACATCTCGTCCGGCGAATTGTGGGCGATGGACCCGGTGACCGGCGATTTCGAGCGGCCAGACCTCGTCCAGGTCGAAACGCCGGCCTGACCGGCGGTTCGAACCCTATTCGGCGGGCGCGGCCGGCGTGATGACGGTGCGCGCCAGCGCCGGCTCGGGATAGCGGCTCCACAGAACCCACGACAGGATCGCGAAGAAGCCCATCGCCGGGATGACCGTCGAGATGCCGGTGACGGGATCGCCGACGAGCGCCGCGATCATGCCGCCGACAAGCCCGCCGCCCATCTGGATGAAGCCGCTCATCGATGCCGCCGCCCCCGCCATGTGCGGGAAGGGCGCGAGCGAAGCCGTCGACATGGCCGGCATGACGAATGCGATGCCGAACGCATAAACGCCGACCGGGGCCATGACGAGAAGGAAGCTCGGCTCGAAGAGGTGCAGGCCGATGGCCAGGAGAAGGCTGCCGGCGGCGATGAAGCAAAGGCCGGGCCGGACGAGCTGGTAGGCACTGCGCGTTCCCATCAGCCGGCGCATGACGACGGCGCCCATGAAGAAGGCGCCCGACTGCATCAGCATGCCGAGGCCGAACTGGGTGGGCGTCAGCCCGACGCGGTCCATCAGCACGAAGGGCAGGATGGTGGCGAGCGTATAGAGCGCGCCGACCGACCCGCCCATGACGAGGCTCGACCACATGAAGTAGCCGCTGGTCGACAGCGATCTGTAGGAGCGCATGAGCGCGCGCGCCTTGACCCGCGAAGGATCGCGCACGACCGTTTCGGTCATCGCGAACTTGACGACGAGAATGATGGTGACGCCGAAGGCGAGCATGAAGCCGAAGATCGCATGCCAGCCGAACAGTTCCATCGTGATGCCGCCGAGCGTCGGCGAGAAGGCGGGGCCGATGCCGAGGATCATGCCGATGAGGTTCATGATCCGCGCCGAGCGTTCGTTGGTGAAGAGATCACGCACGATGGCGCGCGAGATGGCGACGCCGGCCGCCGCGCCGACGCCCTGCGCGAAACGCGCGGCGATGAGCAGTTCGATCGTCGGCGCGAGGATCGCGGCGACGGTGGCGGCGAGGTAGATGCCCATGAAGGCGATGGTGATCGGCTTGCGGCCATAGCCGTCCGACAGCGGCCCGCAGACGAGCTGGGCGAAGGCGAAGCCGGCGAAATAGAGCGACAGTGTCATCTTCACGGCAGCGTCGGTGGTGCCGAACGCGCGCACGATCTCGGGCATGGCGGGGGTGAACAGCGCCATCGAGATCGGGCCGATGGCGACGAGGAGCGCGCCGATGATCGAGACGCGCAATTCGCTCATCACCGGTTGGGAAACGACGGGCTGGGCGGGCTGCATGTTCATGCGGCTGAACTCCGCGCCTCGATGCGCGCATCCGACAGATTGCAGCGCACGGTCTTCAGCACCTTCAGCATGACGGCCCACTCGGCTGGACCGACGGCCTGCGCGGCCTGTCCGCGCGCCTCGTCCGCAAAGACCTTGACCTGGTCGAGCACGGCATCCGCCGCATCCGTCAGCGAAATCAGCTTGGCGCGCCGGTCCGACGGGTCGGGCAGGCGCTCGATCAGGCCGCGCGCCTCCAGTCGGTCGACATAGGCGGAAACCGTCATGGCTTCGACACCGATGCGATCGGCCAGGACGGACTGGCGCACTGTGCCCGCGCGCGCGGCCTGCGCGAGAAGGCGCACCTCGCCGGGCGTCAACTCCATGCCGGAGCCGGCGATGCGGCGGTCCATCTCGGCGCGCAGCATGCGCGCGATGTCGGTCACCAGGAAACCGAAGGATTCAGGGTCGATCTGTCGGGGCATAATGATAAGTAAACCTTATTATCTGCCCTACTTAGTATTTGTGCAGCGCAGCGTCAAGCGGAAGCGGTTGCGGCGCGGTTGTGCGCGGCCTAAATATCGAGGACGCCATTTCGCCCGAGGATGTTCATGACCATCGATCTTGCCCGCCATCCGCTCACACATTGGACGGGTCCGCTCGGCCTGCCGGCCTTCGAGGAGATTTCCGACGCCGATTTCGGCCCCGTCTTCGACGCGGCGCTGACGGCGCACCAAGCGGAGATCGACGCGATCGCGAACAATCCGGCGACGCCGACGGTCGAGAACGTGCTGGCGAAGCTGGAACTGGCCGGGGAAGCGCTCGGTCGCGTCTCGGCGATCTTCTGGTGCAAGGCCGGGGCCGACACCAACCCGCAGATCCAGGCGATGGAGCGCGAGATATCGCCGAAGATGGCGCGCCACTTCTCCGCGATCCACATGAACGCGGCGCTGTTCGCCCGCATCGACGCACTCTACGCGCGGCGCGAAACCCTCGACCTCGATGCCGAGGCGCTGCGCGTCCTGGAAAAGACCTGGAAGCGCTTCGTCAAATCGGGCGCCAAGCTCGACGAGGTGTCGAAGACCCGGCTCGGCGCGATCAACGAGGAACTGGCCTCGCTCGGTGCCGAATTCGGCCAGAACGTGCTCGCCGACGAGGCCGGCTGGGTGCGCTTCCTCGACGAAGGCGACCTTGAGGGGCTGCCGGGTTTCGTCCGCGACGCGATGGCCGAGGCGGCCGCCTCGCGCGGGCAGGAGGGGCGCTATGCGGTGACGCTGTCGCGCTCGATCTACGAGCCCTTCACCACCTATTCGACGCGACGCGACTTGCGCGAGGAGGCCTGGCGCGGCTTCACCTCGCGTGGCGAGAAGTCGAATGCGGACCTCGTGACGAAGACGCTGGCGCTGCGCGCCGAAAAGGCGAAGCTGCTGGGCTATGACAGCTACGCCGCGCTGAAGCTCGACGACACGATGGCGAAGACGCCCGACGCCGTTCTCGGTCTCCTCGAGCCCGTCTGGGACCGCGCACGCAGCCGCGCGGCCGACGACCAGCGCGAACTGGAGCGCCTCGCGCGCGAAGCCGGCGCGAACGAGCCCTTCGCCGCCTGGGACTGGCGCCACTACGCCGAAAAGCTGCGCGCCGAGCGCTATGCCTTCGACGAGGCGGAGCTGAAGCCCTATCTCCAGCTCGACCGCATCATCGAAGCCTCCTTCGATGTCGCGACGCGGCTCTTCGGCGTCACCTTCGAGGAGAAGACCGGCATCGCTGCCTGGCACCCGGACGTGCGCGTGTTCGAGGTGCAGAACGCGGACGGCTCGCACCGCGCGACTTTCCTCGCCGACTATTTCAACCGGCCCTCGAAGCGTTCGGGCGCCTGGATGAGCAGCCTGCAATCGGGCTTCGAACTCGGCGACGGCCAGCCGCCGATCATCTACAACGTGATGAATTTCGCCAGGCCGCCGAAGGGCGAGCCGGCGCTGCTTTCCATGGACGAGGCGCGCACGCTCTTCCACGAGTTCGGCCACGCGCTGCACGGCATGCTGACCGAGATCACGTGGCCATCGGTTTCCGGCACCTCGGTCTCGCGTGACTTCGTCGAGCTGCCTTCGCAGCTCTACGAGCACTGGCTGACCGTGCCGGAAATCATGAAGGCGCATGCGGTCCACTACCGCACCGGCGAGCCGCTGCCGCAGGACTTTCTCGACAAGATGCTGGCGGCGAAGAATTTCGGCCAGGGTTTCGCGACGGTCGAGTTCACCGCCTCGGCGCTGGTCGACATGGCCTATCACGCCGAAGCCGACGCGCCCGCCGACCCGGCCGCGTTCGAAGCGGCGACGCTGAAGCGGCTCGACATGCCCGACGCCATCGCCATGCGCCACCGCACGCCGCATTTCCTGCACGTGTTCTCCGGCGACGGCTATTCGGCCGGCTACTATTCCTACATGTGGTCCGAAGTGCTCGACGCCGACGCCTTCGCGGCCTTCGAGGAAACCGGCGACGCGTTCAACGGCGAGATGGCGCAGAAGCTGAAGACGCACATCTATGCGGCCGGCGGGTCGAAGGACCCCGAAGAGCTCTATCTCGCGTTCCGCGGCAGGATGCCGACCGCGGAGGCGATGATGGCAAAGCGCGGGCTGGTATAAGCAAGGCGTCACCCCGGAAAATGCGCGGCGCGAAGCGGCGCGCGTTTATCAGGGGCCCATTCCGTGATCTGAAAGACCGCGGAATGGGTCCCGGCTCTCATCTCGCTTCGCTCGATTTCGGCCGGGATGACGCTCGTTGTCGCCTACATGTGGATCGGCTTGAAGAACGTCGCCAACGCCGCTTCCTTGACCGCTTCCGACATAGTCGGGTGCGCGTGGCAGGTACGGGCGAGGTCTTCGGAGGAGCCGCCGAATTCCATCAGCACCGCCGCCTCGTGGATCATCTCGCCGGCGCCGAAGCCGACGATGTGGACGCCGAGCAGGCGGTCGGTGGACTCGTCGGCCAGAACCTTCACGAAGCCGTCCGTCTGCTGCATGGCGCGGGCGCGGCCGTTGGCGGAGAACGGGAACTTGCCGGCCTTAAAGGCGATGCCGGCCTTCTTCAGCTCTTCTTCCGTCTTGCCGACCGAGGCGACTTCGGGGCTCGTATAGACGACGCTCGGGATGACGTCGTAGTTCACATGGCCGGCCTGGCCGGCGATGATCTCCGCGACGGCCACGCCCTCATCCTCGCCTTTGTGGGCGAGCATCGGGCCGCGGATGACGTCGCCGATCGCGTAGACGCCCGGGACCGAGGTGCGGAAATGATCGTCGACCGCGACACGGCCGCGCTCGTCGAGCGTGACGCCCGCAGCCTCGAGGCCGAGCCCGTCGACGAAGGGGCGGCGGCCGGTGGCGACCAGCACGACATCGGCGTCGAGCGTCTCGGCATCGCCGCCCTTGACCGGCTCGAACGTGACCTTGGCGCCCTTGCCCGACTTGGCGACACCGGTGACCTTGGCGCCGAGCTTGAAGTCGAGGCCCTGCTTGGCGAGGAGCTTCTGGAACTGCTTGGCGACTTCGCCGTCCATGCCGCCGAGGATCGTGTCGAGATATTCGACGACCGTGACCTTGGCGCCGAGGCGCGACCAGACCGAGCCGAGCTCGAGCCCGATGACGCCGCCTCCGACGACGACGAGCGTGCCCGGCACCTTTTCCAGCGCGAGCGCACCGGTGGACGAGACGACGACCTTCTCGTCGAACTTGACGTCGACGCCCGGAATGCCGGCGACGTCGGAGCCGGTGGCGATGACGATGCTCTTCGCCTCGATCTCCGTCTCCGCACCGTCGTCGCCGGTGACGGAGAGCTTGCCCTGCCCGATCACCTTGCCGGTGCCGCGCAGCCAGTCGATCTTGTTCTTCTTGATCAGGAATTCGAGGCCCTTGACGTTGGCGTCGACCGTCGCCTGCCGGTGGCCGAGCATCTTGTCGAGGTCGAGCTTGGGCTTGCCGACGTCGATTCCGAGCGCGGCGAAGGAATGGCCGGCCTCGGCGAACATTTCGGAGGCGTGCAGCAGCGCCTTCGACGGAATGCAGCCGATATTGATGCAGGTGCCGCCGGGCGTCGCGCGCTTTTCGACGAGCCCGACCTTGAGCCCAAGCTGCGCCGCCTTGATGGCGCACACATAGCCGCCCGGCCCCGCGCCGATCACCACAACATCATAGCTCATTGATCCGTCCTTCCTGATGATATGTTAGCGCCCGCCGCCGACGTCGAGCAGCGCGCCTGTCGTGTAGGATGCCTCGTCGGACAAAAGCCACAGGATGGCGTGCGCCACCTCGTCGGCCTTGCCCTCGCGCAGCATGGGAACCATGCCCCTGACGCGCGCGACACGATCGGGCTGGCCGCCCGAGGCATGGATTTCAGTGTCGATGATGCCGGGCCGCACCGCGTTGACGCGAATGCCCTCGGCCGCGACTTCGCGGGCAAGGCCGAGCGTGAACGTGTCGATCGCGGCCTTGGAGGCGGCATAGTCGACATATTCCGCCGGGCTGCCGAGCTTTGCCGCGACCGAGGAGACGTTGACGATGGCGCCGCCCGCGCCGCCGTTGAGCGTGGAGAGACGTTTCACGGCTTCTCCTGCGCACAGCATGGGCCCGACGATGTTGGTGCGCATCATGCGCGTCAGACGTGCCTCGTCCATCTCGTCGACGCGCGACTTGGCATCGACGATTCCGGCATTGTTGACGAGGCCGGCGAGTTTGCCGCGCGCGTCGGCAGCAGCGAAGATCGTGGCGATGCCGGCCGCGGTGGATGCGTCGGCCTGGACCGCGAAGGCGCGTCCGCCGGCGGATTCGATTTCGGCGACGACGGAGGCGGCGGCATCCGAGTTGGAGACGTAGTTGACGAGGACGTCATAGCCGGCCGCGCCGGCAAGCCGGGCGGTAGCGGCGCCGATGCCGCGGGAGGCGCCGGTGATGATGAGGATGCGGGGGGTCATGCGCAACATTCCTGAAGGCCAATCACCGATCGAAGCACTCTACGGCGCCCCCCTCTGGCCTGCCGGCCATCTCCCCCGCGAGGGGGGAGATTAGTCTCGTCATTGACACCGCGTGATCTCCCCCCTTGCGGGGGAGATGCCCGGCAGGGCAGATGGGGGCGCGAAGGGGCGACGATGTATCCTGTCATCTGCGCGCACCCAACGGCGCATTGAATGCCCAGACGTGGCCGAACGGGTCGCGCAATTTCGCATAGCGCGCGCCCCAGAACACGTCGGCGGGCTTCATCACCACATCCGCTCCGGCCTCCACGGCCCGCGCGAAGGCGGCGTCCACCTTTTCCGGCGTCGACAGGTTGACCGAGACCGTCATGCTGGCGCCGCCGCGCGTGTCCGGTCCCATCACGTCGCCGCCGAATTCGGGAAACTCGTCATGCAGCATGACCTCGGAGCCGAACAGCGCGAGGTTGGCGTGCAGGATGCGGGTTCCGTCCTCGGCCATCTGCTCGTAGGTCTCGACCGCCTCGAAGGCGGTCTCGTACCAGGCGACGGCCGCCTTCCCGCCCTTGACGCACAGGTGAACCTGGATCGGCGGAATGTCGGGATCGTACGCCATGGCGGAAAGCCTCGCTGACCTCGTCCTACAAGTCGAGGACGAGGCGCTCGGGGTCCTCCAGCGTCTCCTTGACGCGCACGAGGAAGGTCACGGCTTCCTTGCCGTCGACGATGCGGTGATCATAGGAGAGCGCGAGATACATCATCGGGCGGATGACGATCTGGCCGCCCACGACGACCGGTCGCTCCTGGATCTTGTGCATGCCGAGGATGCCCGACTGCGGCGCGTTGAGGATCGGCGTCGACATCAAGGAGCCGTAGACGCCGCCATTCGAGATGGTGAAGGTGCCGCCCTGCATGTCGGCCATGCCGAGCTTGCCGTCGCGCGCGGCGACGCCGAGGCGGCCGATTTCCTTCTCGATCTCGGCGATCGACATGGCGTCCGCATTGCGCACCACCGGCACGACCAAGCCCTTGTCGGTGCCGACGGCGACGCCGATATGGGCGAAGTTCTTGTAGATGATGTCGGTGCCGTCGATCTCGGCATTGACCGCCGGGATCTCGGCGAGCGCATGGGTCACCGCCTTGGTGAAGAAGCCCATGAAGCCGAGCTTCACGCCGTGCTTCTTCTCGAACAGATCCTTGTACTTGGAGCGCAGATCCATGACCGGCTTCATGTCCACCTCGTTGAAGGTGGTCAGCATGGCGGCGGTGTCCTGCGCATCCTTGAGGCGGCGCGCGATGGTCTGGCGCAGGCGCGTCATCTTCACGCGTTCCTCGCGCGAGGCATCGTCGCCGGAGGACGGCGCGCGCGGAGCCTGCGGGGCCTCTGCCTTGGCAGCCGGGCCCTTGGCAATCGCGTCGAGCACGTCGCCCTTGAGAACCTGGCCGCGCTTGCCGGAGCCGGAAACCTGGTCGGCCGAGACGTTCTTCTCGGCCATCAGCTTGGCGGCGGACGGTGCGGCCGGCATGTCGCCGGACTTGGCCGGAGCCTTTTCTTCCTTCGCGGGAGCGGCCTTGGCTTCCGCCTTCGGCGCCTCGTCCTTCTTCGGAGCGGCGGCCGCGCTCGAGCCGGCTGCGATCATGCCGAGAAGCGCGCCGACCTCGACCGTCTCGCCTTCCTTGACGGTGATCTCGGACAGGGTGCCGGCGGCCGGCGCAGGCACCTCGACGGTCACCTTGTCGGTTTCCAGTTCGACGATCGGCTCGTCGGCGGCGATGGCGTCGCCGGCCTTCTTGAACCACTTGCCGATGGTTGCCTCTGCGACGGATTCGCCCAGGGTCGGGACGCGGATTTCGGTGGCCATCGTTTCGTTGCCTTGCCTTTGTTCGTTTCTATTCGCCGAGCGCGTCTTCGAGGAACGCTTCGAGCTGTGCGAGATGCTTCGACATCAGGCCGGTGGCCGGCGATGCCGCGGCCGGACGGCCGGTATAGCGCACACGCTGGTGCTTGGCGTCGATGTGCTGCAGCACCCATTCCAGATAGGGATCGATGAAGGCCCAGGAGCCCATGTTCTTCGGCTCTTCCTGGCACCACACCATCTCGGCGTTGCGGAAGCGCGAGAGTTCGTTGATCAGCGCCTTGGCCGGGAACGGGTAGAGCTGTTCCACGCGCAGGAGATAGACGTCGTCGATGCCGCGCTTCTCGCGCTCCTCGTAAAGGTCATAATAGACCTTGCCCGAGCACATGACGACGCGGCGGATCTTGGAATCCTTGACCAGCTTGATCGGCTGGTCGCCGAGATACTGCGCGTCATCCCACAGCAGGCGGTGGAACGAGCTTTCGCCCGAGATTTCCGACAGCGTCGACACGGCGCGCTTGTGGCGCAGCAGCGACTTCGGCGTCATCATGATCAGCGGCTTGCGGAAATCGCGCTTCAACTGACGGCGCAGGATGTGGAAGTAGTTCGCTGGCGTGGTGACGTTGGCGACCTGCATGTTGTCTTCCGCGCACATCTGCAGGAAGCGTTCGAGGCGTGCAGAGGAGTGCTCCGGACCCTGCCCCTCATAGCCGTGCGGCAGGAGGCAGACGAGACCCGACATGCGCAGCCACTTGCGCTCGCCCGATGAGATGAACTGGTCGAACACGACCTGCGCGCCATTGGCGAAATCGCCGAACTGGGCTTCCCACAGCGTCAGCGCGCGCGGCTCGGCGAGGCTGAAGCCGTATTCGAAGCCGAGCACCGCCTCTTCCGACAGCATCGAGTTGATGACTTCGTAATTGGCCTGCTGCGGTCCGAGGTTGTTGAGCGGGATGTAGCGGTTCTCGTCGCGCTGGTCGTAGAGGACCGAGTGGCGCTGGCTGAACGTGCCGCGCTCCGAATCCTGGCCCGAGAGGCGGATCGGGTTGCCGTCCATGAGGATCGCACCGAAGGCGAGCGCCTCGGCGGTCGACCAGTCGATGCCCTCGCCCGTGTCGATCATCTTGCGGCGGTTGTCGAGGAAGCGCTGGATGGTCTTGTGCGCCTCGAAATCCTTCGGCACTTCGGTCAGCTTGCGGCCGATCTCCTTCAGCGACTTGACCGGCATCGCCGTCTTGCCGCGGCGCATCTCATCCTGCGTGTCCGCGGTGCGAAGCCCCGACCACGCGCCGTCGAGCCAATCGGCCTTGTTCGGCTTGTAGGCCTGGCCGGATTCCCATTCCTGCTCGAGATGGGCGCGCCAGTCGGCCCGCATCTTCTCAACCTCGTCTTCCGAGACGACGCCTTCGGAGATGAGCTTGGCCGAATAGAGCTGCACGCTGGTGTGGTGCTGGCGGATCGACTTGTACATGATCGGCTGCGTGAACGCCGGCTCGTCGCCCTCGTTATGGCCGAAGCGGCGGTAGCAGAACATGTCGACGACGGCCGGCTTGTGGAACGTCATCCGGTATTCCATCGCGACCTTGGCCGCGTAGACGACGGCTTCCGGATCGTCGCCGTTCACATGGAAGATCGGCGCCTCGATCATCTTCGCCACATCCGACGGATAGGGCGAGGAGCGCGAGAAGCGCGGATTGGTGGTGAAGCCGATCTGGTTGTTGATGATGAAGTGCAGCGTGCCCGCGACGCGGTGGCCGCGCAGGCCCGACAGGCCGAGGATCTCGGCGACGACGCCTTGGCCCGCAAAGGCCGCATCGCCGTGAAGCAGGAGCGGCAGCACCTTGGCGCGCTCCTCGATCGGCACGACTTCCTCGCGCGTGCGGCCGAAGATCTGGTCCTGCTTTGCGCGCGCCTTGCCCATGACGACGGGGTTGACGATTTCGAGGTGCGACGGGTTGGCCGTCAGCGACAGGTGCACCTTGTTGCCGTCGAACTCGCGGTCCGACGAGGCGCCGAGATGGTACTTCACGTCGCCCGAGCCCTCGACGTCGTCCGGCGCGAACGAGCCGCCCTTGAACTCGTGGAAGATCGCGCGGTGGGGCTTTTGCATCACCTGCGAGAGCACGTTGAGGCGGCCGCGATGGGCCATGCCGAGCACGATCTCCTTCAAGCCCATGGCGCCGCCGCGCTTGATGATCTGCTCGAGCGCCGGGATCAGCGCCTCGCCGCCGTCGAGGCCGAAGCGCTTGGTGCCCTTGTACTTGACGTCGATGAACTGCTCGAAGCCCTCCGCCTCGACCAGCTTGGCGAGGATCGCCTTCTTGCCGTTGGCGGTGAATTCGATGCCCTTGTCCGGCCCCTCGATGCGCTCCTGGATCCAGGCCTTCTCCTCGGGATTGGAGATGTGCATGAACTCGACGCCGAGCGTCGAGCAATAGGTGCGCTTCAAGATGTCGACCATCTCGCGCACGGTGGCGAATTCGAGCCCGAGCACGTGGTCGATGAAGATCGGCCGGTCCCAGTCGGCTTCCGTGAAGCCGTAGTTCTCCGGCGACAGCTCGTTGTAGTCTTCCTTGGCCTCGGCGATGCCGAGCGGATCGAGATTGGCGTGGAGATGGCCGCGCATGCGGAAGGCGCGGATCATCATGATGGCGCGGACGGAATCGCGCGCGGCGCGCTGCATCTCGTCCGCCGAAATGGCGGCCGCGGCGCCGTTGGCGGCCTTCGCCTTCAGCTTCTTGTCGAAATGCTGTTCGATCGCGCCCCAATTGCCGTCGAGGGCCGAGACGAGTTCGCCATTGGCCGCGACCGGCCAGTTCTTCTTCGACCAGGAAGCACCGGCGGCGCCCTTCTTGACGCTCTCCGCATCGTCCTTCAGTTCGGCGAAGAACGCGCGCCATTCCGGCTCGACCGCGTTGGGGTTCTCCTGCCAGGACGCATAAAGCTCGTCGATATAGGCGGCGTTGCCGCCATAGAGGAACGAGGTGAGCGAAGCCCGGTCGTTGGCCTGGTCCTGACGTGCCATGTTCTTCAATCTCGGAGCGCCGCGCTCCGTCTCCTTTTTGGGGTGAATGGGAAAATGGTGAATGGTGAATGGTTTGGGCCGAAGCGTGGCGGCCTATCCATCATCCCATTCACCATTCACAATTCACCATTCACTAACCTTTCAATGCCTCGACCAGCGTCGTGCCGAGACGTGCCGGCGAGGGGGACACGCGGATGCCCGCCGCCTCCATCGCCGCGATCTTGTCTTCCGCGCCGCCCTTGCCGCCCGAGATGACCGCGCCGGCATGGCCCATGGTGCGGCCTTCCGGTGCCGTGCGGCCCGCGATGAAGCCGGCCATCGGCTTCTTTCGGCCGCGCTTGGCCTCGTCGCGCAGGAACTGCGCGGCGTCTTCCTCGGCCGAGCCGCCGATCTCGCCGATCATGATGATCGACTTGGTTTCGTCGTCGGCGAGGAACATCTCGAGCATGTCGATGAACTCGGTGCCCTTGACCGGATCGCCGCCGATGCCGACGGCCGTCGTCTGGCCGAGGCCGGCATTGGTGGTCTGGAAGACCGCCTCATAGGTAAGCGTGCCGGAGCGCGAGACAACGCCGACCGAGCCCTTCTTGAAGATATTGCCCGGCATGATGCCGATCTTGCACTCGTCGGGCGTCAGCACGCCGGGGCAGTTCGGGCCGATCAGGCGCGAGGACGAACGGTCGAGGCGCGCCTTGACCTTCACCATGTCCATGACCGGGATGCCCTCGGTAATGCAGACGATGAGGCCGATCTCGGCCTCGATCGCCTCGAGGATCGCATCCGCCGCGCCTGCCGGCGGAACGTAGATCACCGACGCATCGGCGCCGGTCCGCTCCTTGCCTTCGGCGACGGTGGCGAAGATCGGCAGGCTCTCGCCCTTCGATCCCGTCCACGTCTCGCCGCCCTTCTTCGGATGGATGCCGCCGACCATCTGCGTGCCGTGATAGGCGAGCGCCTGTTCGGTGTGGAACGTGCCGGTCTTGCCCGTGAGGCCCTGGACGAGAACCTTGGTGTCTTTGTTGACGAGGATGGACATCAGGCTCAGGCCCCCTTCACTGCATTGACGATCTTCTGCGCCGCGTCGTCGAGATCGTCGGCGGAGATGACGTTGAGGCCGCTTTCATTGATGATCTTCTTGCCGAGCTCGACATTGGTGCCTTCGAGGCGCACGACCAGCGGCACCTTGAGCCCGACTTCCTTGACGGCCGCGATCACGCCTTCGGCGATGACGTCGCACTTCATGATGCCGCCGAAGATGTTGACGAGGATGCCCTTCACCGCCGGATCGGCCGTGATGATCTTGAAGGCCGCCGTCACCTTCTCCTTGGAGGCGCCGCCGCCGACATCGAGGAAGTTGGCGGGCTCGGCTCCGTAGAGCTTGATGATGTCCATGGTCGCCATGGCAAGGCCGGCGCCGTTGACCATGCAGCCGATATTGCCGTCGAGCGCGACATAGGCGAGGTCGTATTTCGACGCCTCGATTTCCTTGGCGTCTTCCTCGGTCGTGTCGCGCAGCTCGACGATGTCGGCCTGGCGGAAGAGCGAGTTGTTGTCGAACGAGACCTTGGCGTCGAGGACGCGCAGGCGGCCATTGGTCATCACGATCAGCGGGTTGACCTCGAGCAGCGCCATGTCCTTCTCGGTGAAGGCCTTGTAGAGGATCGGGAACAGCGTCTCGCCGTCCTTCGCCGCATCGCCGGTCAGTTCCAGCGCCGCGTTGAGCTTCTTCACGTCGTCGGCGGTGACGCCCTTTTCGGGGTCGATCGCGACGGTGATGATCTTTTCGGGCGTGTCATGCGCGACCGTCTCGATGTCCATTCCGCCTTCCGTGGAGACCACGAAGGCGACGCGGCCGACCGCGCGGTCGACGAGGATCGACAGGTAGAGCTCGCGGTCGATGTCCGCGCCGTCCTCGATATAGAGGCGGTTGACCTGCTTGCCGGCGTCGCCCGTCTGCTTGGTGACGAGCGTGTTGCCGAGCATTTCGTTGGTGTGGGAGACGACCTCCTCGACCGACTTGGCGAGCCGCACGCCGCCCTTGGCGTCCGCGCCGAGCTCCTTGAACTTGCCCTTGCCGCGCCCGCCGGCATGGATCTGGCTCTTGACGACGTAGAGCGGGCCGGGCAGCGACTTTGCCGCGGCTTCCGCCTCGGAGGCCTTCATGACGGGAACGCCTTCGGCGACCGGAGCGCCGAACGACTTCAGGACCTGCTTGGCCTGGTATTCATGGATATTCATGCCGGGAAATCCTTACTGCTTCAGGGCGGGCGCGATTTCGGAGCAGGCGTCACAAAGGCCCTTCACCGATTCCACCGACTTTTCGAACATCTTCTGCTCGGCCTTGTTCAGGTCGATCTCGATGACGCGCTCGATGCCGCCGGCGCCGATCACGGTCGGCACGCCGACATACATGTCCTTGACGCCGTACTGGCCCGACAGATGCGCCGCGCAGGGCAGGACGCGCTTCTTGTCCTTCAGATACGCCTCCGCCATCTGGATCGCCGAGGAGGCCGGCGCGTAATAGGCCGAGCCGGTCTTCAGGAGGCCGACGATCTCGGCGCCGCCGTCGCGGGTGCGCTGGACGATCTTGTCGAGCTTGTCCTGGCTGGTCCAGCCCATCTTGACGAGGTCGGGCAGCGGAATGCCGGCGACCGTCGAATAGCGGGTCAGCGGCACCATCGTGTCGCCATGGCCGCCGAGCACGAAGGCGGTGACGTCCTCGACCGAGACCTTGAACTCGTCGGCGAGGAAGTAGCGGAAGCGGGCCGAATCCAGCACGCCGGCCATGCCGACGACGTGGCTCTTCGGCAGGCCGGAGAACTTCTGCAGCGCCCAGACCATCGCGTCGAGCGGGTTGGTGATGCAGATGACGAAAGCGTTCGGGGCATACTTCTTGATGCCGGCGCCGACCTGCTCCATCACCTTCAGATTGATGCCGAGAAGATCGTCGCGGCTCATGCCCGGCTTGCGCGGCACGCCGGCGGTGACGATGCACACGTCAGCGCCCTCGATCGCCGAATAGTCGTTGGCGCCGGTGAAGCTCGCATCGAAGCCGTCGACCGGCGAGGACTGCGCGATGTCGAGGCCCTTGCCCTGCGGCACGCCCTCGGAAATGTCGAACAGGACGACATCGCCGAGTTCCTTGAGGCCGATCATGTGGGCGAGCGTGCCGCCGATCATGCCGGAGCCGATGAGGGCAATCTTGTTGCGAGCCATGTATGGAAATCCCCTGGATTGGTTTGCGACGGCGCGGAGCCGAAGATGCGTTTCAACCATTGAACGCGGGCACGGGAGGTCGCCCGGGAGTGGGCGTCGCATAGACCGATCGGCCAAAAAATTCAACCGATTCTTTGTACCCTATATCTTTCAATCGGTTAGATATAACGGGATTTACGTAAACGTAAGAAAGTTCACGCCGCCCGCGCGGCGGAGACCCATTCGGCGCTCTGCATTTCAATCAGGCGCGAGACCGTGCGGTCGAATTCGAACGCCTCGGTGCCGGTGCGCGCATGGTAGAGATCCTGCGGCGGCACCTCGGCCGAGAGGATCAGCCGGATCCTGCGGTCGTAGAGCGTGTCGACGAGGAGAATGAAGCGCTTGGCCTCATTGCGCCGGTCGAGCCCCATCGCCGGCACGCAGTCGACGAGGATCGTGTCGAACTCGGCGGCGATGGCGAGGTAGTCGCGCGCGCCGAGCGGCTGGGCGCACAAATCCTCGAAGGCGAAGCGCGCCGTGCGCCCGTTCGCCATTGGCACGGCGACGTCGCGGCCCTTCACATGGATCGTCCGCGGCTGGGTCTGGTGCCCGGAACTGGCGACCTCCCAGGCCTGGTCCATCAGCCGCGCGCCCTCGCCGTCGCAGGGCGTGATGTAGACCGGAATGCGGACGAGCTTTTCCAGCCGGTAATCCGTCGTCCCGTCGAGCGGCAGGATCTCGCAATGCGCCTTGAGCACGGTGACGAAGGGCAGGAAGAGGCCGCGATTGAGCCCGTCGCGGTAGAGATCGTCCGGCGCGACGTTGGAGGTGGCGACGAGCACCACGCCGCGCTCGAACAGCGCCGTGAACAAGCGTGACAGGATCATCGCGTCGGCGATGTCGGTGACGGTGAACTCGTCGAAGCAGAGCACCCATGCCTCGTCCGCGAGCGCCGCGGCGACGACGGGAATGGGATCCGCCTCCTTCGTGTCGCCGCGCTTCAGCGCGTCGCGGTGCCGCCCGATGCGGTCGTGAACGTCGGCCATGAAGTCGTTGAAATGCGCGCGCCGCTTGCGCTTGACCGGCAGGAGTTCGAAGAAGAGGTCCATCAGCATGGTCTTGCCGCGCCCGACCCCGCCATGAAGGTAAAGCCCCTTCACCAGTTCCCGCGCCTCGCGGCGCTTGCCGAACAGCCAGCCGAGCGCGCTCGACTTTGCAGCCAGCCGCCTAGTGCGGATTTCGGCCGTGAGGCGGTCGAACCGGTCGGCCAGCGCGAGTTGCCGCTCGTCGCGCGACAGCGCGCCATGCGCCACGCGGTCGAGATAGGCATCCCGGACCGAGCGGAATTCGGGCAGGCCGTCATGCGGCATGGGGCAGAGCGTCCGGCGTCTAGCGCGACAGCGAGAGCGGCTGACCCGTCGTGGTCTGGCCGTTGAACGACCCGCTGCCGGCCGACGACAGATTGGCGAGCGCGCCGCCATTGGCGTCGTAGAGGGTCAGCGTCGAACCCGACACGTTCCACGAGCGCACGCCGTCGAGCGGGGCGGGGCAGCGCAGCGGACCGGCGCGGAAGCCTTCGCCGAAGCGCGTCTGCGGCGTGGCGATGCGGCAGGACTGGCCGGCGACCGAGGCGTTCCAGACGCCCGCGACGCCGCCTGCCGAAACCGGCGTGCCGCCGCCGGCGGCGGGAAGCGAGGCGACCTGCGCGCCGCCTTCTTCGGAACCGGGGGCCGCCGGGAAGGCGCCCTGCGTCATTCCGGGCTGGATCGGACCGGGATTGGTGACGCCGGGCTGGGTGGGAGGCGGCAACTGGCTGGACGAAACCTGGCCGGCCGGTGCGGCCGTGATCGGCGCAGGCGCGGTCGCGACCACCGCCGGGCGGGTGTCGACGCGGGAGAACCGGTCGCTCGTGCAGCCGGTGACGGCCAGAGCGGAAACCGCGATGAGTAGCGTGCTTTTAGTCAGAGTCATTGATCCACCTCCGTCGAAGCAACGCCCGGTCACTCCGCAGGTTCCTGTCTGTGCGTCCCTTGATGCGCCCAATGGCGCGCAACTGTGGCGACGGTCGGGTCATATTCGGCATAACAAGGTTAATTTACGATGTGCTGTTGCCGAAATTCAACAGTCTCATGGGCTTAAACCCACGCTTATGTCATTTGCGCATGACGAACCATCGGATAATTTCGCGCTCATGAAGATGAACAGGCGACGCATGCTGACATGGCTGGGACTGGGCGGGCTGGCGGCGATGGCCGGCGGCATCGGAATCGCGAAGGCGCAAAGCGGAAACCGCTACTATAGCGGCCCGGTCAGCGACCATTTCGACGGACGCACCTTCTTCAATCCGGGCGGCGAGGAGCCGCGCGGATTTTCCGATCTCCTGCGCTGGCAGTTCGGCGAGACCAAGGCCCGCTGGCCGGACGAGTTTCCAAGTCCGTTCGCCGGCGCCGTGCCGGATGCATCCGTCGACGGCGACGCGATGCGCGTCTCGATGATCGGCCATGCGACGATGCTGATTCAGGTTTCCGGGCTGAACATCCTGACCGACCCGGTGTTCTCGACGCGCGCATCCCCCTTCCAGTTCGCCGGCCCCGCGCGCGTCAACGCGCCCGGCATCGCCTTCGAGGCGCTGCCGAAGATCGACCTCGTGCTCCTGACGCATAATCATTACGACCATCTTGACCTCCTGACGCTCTCGCGCCTCAAGCAGGATCACGACCCGCTGGTCGTCACGCCGCTCGGCAACGACGTGATCGTCAAGACAGACATTCCCGACATGCGCCTCCACGTGCAGGACTGGGGCGACGCGTTCGAATTCGGCCCGCTCACCATCCATTGCGAGCCCGCGCATCACTGGTCGGCGCGCGGCATGCGCGACAGGCGCATGGCGCTGTGGGCCTCCTTCGTGATCGAGACTCCGGCCGGTAGGATCTACCATATCGGCGATACCGGCTTTCATTCGGGCATCAACTACCGCGCGGTTGCCGAAAAGCATGACGGCTTCCGCCTCGCCATCCTGCCCGTCGGCGCCTACGACCCGCGCTGGTTCATGGCCGCCCAGCACCAGGACCCGAACGAGGCGGTGGAGGGCATGAGGCTCGCCAATGCCGATTTTGCGATCGGCCACCACTGGGGCACGTTCCAGTTGACCAACGAGGCGATCGAAGAGCCGCGCGATTTGCTTCTCGTGGCGCTCGACACGGCCGGCATCGCCCGCGAACGCTTCCGCCCGCTCCAGCCCGGCGAGGCATGGGACATTCCATCAGGAATCGCTTAAGCTGGCGGCGCACTTTCAGAGGGGGCTTTGAATGTTCGGCTGGTTCGTCTTTTTCGTCGCGGTGGCGGTCGTCGCCGGTGCGGTGGCCATGCGCAGCGTCTCGCGGGTGGCAAGCCGCATCGCGTTCGCGATCGCCGCACTCGCCATCGCGCTGTTCGTCATCCTGCTTCTGGTCTTCGGCTGGGCGGATTCCGTCCAGCTCTGACCGGCGCCGACACTGGTAATTCCGCGTCGTTTCCGCCATATAGCGGCGCATGGGCAATCTGGCGCCATTCGCGAAGATGAACGGGCTCGGCAACGAAATCGTCGTTGCCGACATGCGCGGCCGCGCCGGCCGCGTCACGCCGGCCGCCGCTGTTCGGCTCAACGCCGATCCCGCGACACGCTTCGACCAGATCATGGCGATCCACGATCCGCGCACGCCCGGCACCGCCAACTATGTCGAGATCATCAATTCCGATGGTTCGATGGCGCAGGCCTGCGGCAACGGCATGCGCTGCGTCGTCCAGGCGCTGGCCGCCGAGACGGGCGAGCGTGTCTTTACCTTCGAGACCATCGCCGGCATCCTGACGGCGAAGGAGCACGAGGACGGGCAGATCTCCGTCGACATGGGCATTCCGAAATTCGGCTGGCAGGACATTCCGCTGGCCGAAGAGTTTCGCGACACGCGCATGATCGAACTCCAGATCGGCCCGATCGACGCGCCGGTGCTGCATTCGCCCTCCGTCGCCTCGATGGGCAATCCGCACGCGATCTTCTGGGTCGACGAGGACGTGTGGTCCTACGATCTCGAGCGCTTTGGGCCGCTCCTCGAAAACCATCCGATCTTCCCCGAGCGCTGCAACATTTCGATCGCGCAGGTCACTGCGCGCGACGCGATGACGATACGCACCTGGGAGCGCGGCGCGGGCCTGACGCGCGCCTGCGGCTCTGCCGCCTGCGCCGCCGCCGTCTCCGCCGTCCGCACGCGCCGCACCGACCGCGTCGTCACCGTGACCGTCCCCGGCGGGCCGCTGCTGATCGAATGGCGCGAGGACGACCACGTGATCATGACCGGCCCGGCGGAATGGGAATTTTCCGGCATGTTCGACCCGGCAACGGGAGCTTGGCAGCGCGACGAGACGAGCGCGGCATGACCAAAGGCCTCGACATCGTCACCTTCGGCTGCCGCATGAACACCTACGAATCCGAGGTGATGCGCCGCGAGGCGACGGAAGCCGGGCTCGGCGAACTTGCCGGCGGCGCGATCGTCTTCAACACCTGCGCGGTGACGTCCGAGGCCGTGCGTCAGGCGCGGCAGGCGATCCGCAAGGCGCGGCGCGAGAACCCCGACGCGCGCATCATCGTCACCGGCTGCGCGGCGCAGACCGAGCCGGGCACCTTCGCCGAAATGGGCGAAGTCGACCTCGTCCTCGGCAACGAAGAAAAGCTGAAAAGCCACAACTACCGCGCCTTGCCCGACTTCGGCGTCAACCAGTTCGAAAAGGCGCGCGTCAACGACATCATGTCGGTGACCGAGACCGCCGGCCACATGGTCGACGCCCTCGAGGGCCGCGCCCGCGCCTTCGTGCAGGTGCAGAACGGCTGCGACCACCGCTGCACCTTCTGCATCATCCCCTACGGCCGCGGCAATTCGCGCTCCGTGCCGATGGGCGCGGTGGTCGAGCAGGTCAAGCGCCTCGTCGGCAATGGTTATGGCGAAGTGGTCCTGACCGGCGTCGACATGACGAGCTATGGCGCGGACCTGCCCGCAGCCCCGCGGCTCGGCAAGCTCGTGCGCACCGTTCTGCGCCAGGTGCCCGACCTTTCGCGCCTGCGCCTCTCCTCCATCGATTCCATCGAGGCCGACCCGGAGCTGATGGAGGCGATTGCGACCGAGGCCCGGCTGATGCCGCATCTGCATCTGTCGCTGCAGGCCGGCGACGACATGATCCTGAAGCGGATGAAGCGTCGCCATCTGCGCGACGATTCGATTCGCTTCTGCGAGGAAGTCCGCGCGCTGCGCCCCGACATGGTGTTCGGCGCCGACATCATCGCCGGCTTCCCGACCGAGACCGAGGCGATGTTCGAGAACTCGCTGAAGATCGTCGAGGAATGCGGGCTGACGCATCTCCACGTCTTCCCGTTTTCGCCTCGCGAAGGCACGCCCGCCGCGCGCATGCCGCAGGTGCGGCGCGAAATCGTCAAGGACCGCGCCGCGCGCCTTCGCGCCGCGGGTGACGCGGTCTATCGTCGCCATCTGACCAAGCTCTCCGGCACCAGCCAGCGCATCCTCGTCGAGCGCGACGGGATCGGCCGCACCGAAGGCTTCACCATGGCCGCCATCGATGCCGGTGCGCCCGGCGAGATCGTCGATGCGGTCGTCACCGGCCATGACGGCGAGCGGCTGACCGCAACGACGCGCGCCATGCGCGCCGCATAAGGGAATTCGATGGCCGGTTTCTTCAAGAAGATGTTCTCCTTCGGCCGCAAGGACGATGCCGCCGAGGAAGCGCCGCGCGAGGAGATCGCATCGAGTGTGACCGGCACTGCGGTCGACGCGCCGGCCCTGCCGGACTTCCTGCGCCAGCGCGCGGAAGAACCCGAGCCGACGCCGGTCCCGCCCGCGCCGCAGCCCGTTCCCGAAGTGCCGATCGAGACGCCGAACCAGGCGCCCGAACCGCGTGAGATTCCCGAGCCGGAGCCCCTCGCGCCGCCGCGCGAGCCCGAACCCCTCGCGCCACCGCGCGAACCGGAGCCTGTCACGCCGCCGGCCGAAGTGCCGGTCGAGCCGGTTCCGGTCGAAGAGCCTGCGCCGGCGCCCGCCCCGGTCGAGGTGCCCGAGCCGCCAACGGAAGTTCCGCCCGCGCCCGTCGAGGTGCCACCGGCACCCGTGCCCGAGATCGCGCCCGAACCGACGCCGGCCCCGCCACCACCGCCGCAGGCCGAAGCGCCGGCCGTTCCCGAGTTCCTGAAGCGCACGGTCGAGACCGAACCCGATCCATCGGCGCTGGTGCGCGTGTCGAAGACCGTCGAACGCGGCCCCGCCGCGGCGCCGGCTGCTGTGCCTTCCGTCCAGCGTCCCTGGTTCGACCGGCTGCGCGACGGCCTGTCGCGCTCCTCGCGCGAGCTTTCGACCAACATTTCGGGCGTCTTCACCAAGCGCAAGCTGGACGACGACACGCTGCAGGACCTCGAAGACGTGCTGCTGCGCGCTGATCTCGGCATGGAGACCGCGATCCGCATCACCGATTCCTTGAGCGAAGGCCGCTTCGGCCGCGACGTCTCGGACGCCGAGGTACGCGCGGTCATGGCGAGCGAGGTCGAGAAGGTGCTCGGCCCGGTCGCCAGGCCGCTCGAGCTCGACCTCTCGCATAAGCCTCACGTCATCCTCGTCGTCGGCGTCAACGGCACCGGCAAGACGACCACCATCGGCAAGCTGGCCGCCAAGCTCGTCGCCGGCGGCCTCAAGGTCACGCTCGGAGCGGGCGACACGTTCCGCGCCGCCGCCATCGAACAGCTCAAGATATGGGGCGAGCGCACCGGCTCCGAAATCGTCGCCTCCAAGCTCGGCGCCGATGCGGCGGGGCTCGCCTGGGACGCCTTCGAGACGGCCAAGGCGAACGGCTCCGATGTCTTGATCATCGACACCGCCGGCCGCCTGCAGAACAAGGCTGAGCTGATGGCCGAACTGGAAAAGGTCGTCCGCGTCCTCGGCAAGCACGACCCGGACGCGCCGCACACGGTGCTCCAGACGGTCGACGCCACGACCGGCCAGAACGCGATGAACCAGGTCGAGATCTTCCGCAACGTGGCGGGCGTCAACGGCATCGTCATGACCAAGCTCGACGGCACCGCACGCGGCGGTATTTTGGTCGCAATCGCCGCCAAATATCGCCTGCCCGTCTATTTCATCGGCGTCGGCGAAGGCGTCGACGACCTCGAACCCTTCGAAGCACGCGATTTCGCCCGCGCGATCGCTGGAGTGAATTGAGTTCATGAACTTAAGGCTGGAAATCGCTGCGTTCTCTCGCGCCCCCCTCTGTCCTGCCGGACATCTCCCCCGCGAGGGGGGAGATCGGCTAACCGCCGACCTCGCCGCGCGTGATCTCCCCCCGTGCGGGGGAGATGTCCGGCAGGACAGAGGGGGGCGCCGTAGAGCGCCAACCTTCCAGGCATCACCTTCTGCGCGAAAGCACCAAGCATGAACCAAATCATCGAACGCGAGCCCGGCGATCCGAAGAAGACCGAAATCAATCCGCTGCTGAAATTCGCCCTCGAACTCGGGCCGCTGCTCGTTTTCTTCTTCGCCAATTTGCGCGGCGAATGGCTGATCGACACGTTCCCGGCGCTCGGCTCGATCGGCGATCCGATCTTCCTCGCCACCTTCCTGTTCATGGTGGCGACGGCGGTCGCGCTCACCGTCTCATGGGTGCTGACACGCACCCTGCCGATGATGCCGCTCGTCTCAGGCGTCGTCGTCCTGATCTTCGGCGCGCTGACGCTCTACCTGCAGGACGAAATCTTCATCAAGATGAAGCCGACAATCGTCAACGGCCTCTTCGCCGCCGTGCTGCTCGGTGGACTGATGTTCGGCAAGGCGCTGCTCGGCTACGTCTTCGAGGCGGCCTTCAAGCTCGATGCCGAGGGCTGGCGCAAGCTGACCTTGCGCTGGGGCCTGTTCTTCGTCTTCCTCGCCATTCTCAACGAGGTTGTCTGGCGCAACTTCTCGACCGATTTCTGGGTCGCCTTCAAGGTCTGGGGCACGATGCCGATCACCATCGCCTTCACGCTTTCCCAGATGCCGCTGATCATGCGGCACTCGCTGGCCGAGCCCGGCAAGAGCGAGCCGGCCGAATAGGGTTTTCGACATGGAGTTCATCACCAGCCGCGAAGGCCTGCGCGCGCACTACAAGCAGGCGAGCGACGGGGCCGTTCGCAAGGAACTGCCTGCGCTCGACGCCCATGCCCGCCGCTTTCTCGAACGCTCGCCCTTCGTGCTGATCGGCTCGTCGGACGGCGCCGGCAATGGCGACGTGACGCCGAAGGGCGACCGGCCCGGCTTCGTCGCTATCCTCGACGACCGCACGCTGGCGATTCCCGACCGGCCGGGCAACAACCGGCTCGACACGTGGGAAAACATCGTCGCCAACCCGGCAGTCGGCCTCCTCTTCCTCATCCCCGGCATGAACGAGACGCTGCGCATCAACGGGATCGGCCGCATCACGGCGGATGCGGAGCTGCGCAGCCGCCTCGCCGTCGACGGCAGGCCCGCGGTCAGCGCGCTCGTGGTCGAGATCCGCGCCTCTTACATGCATTGCGCCAAGGCATTCATGCGCTCGGCGCTGTGGAAGCCGGACACTTGGCCCGCCCGCGACGAGATGCCGACACTGGGCGAAATGCTGCGCGACCAGCTCGCCCTTTCGGTCGCCGCAGATGTCATCGACCGCGATCTGGACGACGCCTACAAAAAGTCGCTCTGGTAATATCCACGTCACATCGGCCGGCGACATTCGGCCCGGCGATCCAAGGAGTGTGCTTCGATGAAGATTGCGGTTCTGGGCGGTGACGGTTTCGTGGGCTGGCCGACGAGCCTGCATCTGTCGAATGCCGGCCACGACATCCACATCCTCGACAATCTGTCGCGCCGCTGGATCGATACCGAGCTCGGCGTCCAGTCGCTGACGCCGATGGATTCGATTCAAGAGCGCACGCGCATCTGGTATCAGGAGACCGGCCGGCGCATCCATTTCCACCTGATCGACCTCGCCCGCGACTACGAGATCCTGAAGAACTGGCTCGCGACAGAGCGGCCCGACGCCATCATCCACTTCGCCGAACAGCGCGCCGCGCCCTATTCGATGAAGTCGGACCGGCACAAGAACTACACGGTCAACAACAACGTCAACGCGACCCACAATCTGCTCAACGCGATGGTCGAGGTCGGCCTCGACGCGCATCTGGTCCATCTCGGCACCATGGGCGTCTACGGCTATTCGACCGTCGGCGCGGCGATCCCCGAGGGCTACCTGCCGGTCGGCATCGACACGATGGCGGGCGAGACGGTGAAGCAGAATATCCTCTATCCCGCCAATCCCGGCTCGATCTACCACATGACCAAGTGCCTCGATCAGTTGCTGTTCCAGTTCTATGCGAAGAACGACGGGGTGCGGATCACCGATCTGCATCAGGGCATTGTCTGGGGCACCCATACCGACCAGACGCGCCGGCACGTGCAACTCGTCAACCGCTTCGACTATGATGGCGACTACGGCACGGTGCTCAACCGCTTCCTGATCCAGGCGGCGATCGGCTATCCGCTGACGGTGCACGGCACCGGCGGCCAGACCCGCGCCTTCATCCACATCCAGGATTCGGTGCGCTGCATCGAGATCGCGCTTCAGAATGCACCGAAGCGCGGCGACCGCGTCAAGATCTTCAACCAGATGACCGAGACGCACCGCGTGCGCGACCTCGCCGAACTCGTGGCGAAGATCGCCGGCGCGAAGGTCGCGTATCTCCCCAATCCGCGCAAGGAAGCGGCCGAAAACGATCTCGTCGTGAAGAACGAGCAGTTCATGGCGCTCGGCCTCGACCCGATCCGGCTCGCCGAAGGTCTGCTTTCGGAAGTCGTGGACGTGGCGAAGAAATACGCCTATCGCGTCGACCGCTCCCGCATTCCCGCCGTCTCGGCCTGGACCAAGGACCTTGCCCCCACGCTCGACCGCGACCCGGAAGGCAAGGCGCTGAAGAGCGTTTCGTGAATTGACCGGGATGTCAGTGCTCGACGTTGCCCCCCTCTGGGCTGCCGCCCATCTCCCCCGCAGGTGGGGAGATCACGCGCGTCAACGTCGGCGACTGGCTGATCTCCCCCCGTGCGGGGGAGATGTCCGGCAGGACAGAGGGGGGCGCGACAAAGCGCGTACGGCGACGTGAAGCCCGAAAAACACGCCTACGCCACCCTCGTCACCAATCCCGACTACGTCCTCGGCGCCACCGCGCTCGTCCGCTCGCTGAAGCTGACCGGCACCGTTGCCGACATCGTCGTCATGCACACCGGCGGCATTGACTGCGCGGCGCTGCAACCTTTGGCCGCGCTCGGCGCGAAGCTCCACTGTGCCGACCTCCTGCCCACCTCCGATGCCTTCAACGAGCGCCATTCCCGCGCCCGAATCCACGCCGAAAAGCCCTTCACCAAGGGCCGCAAGCCGGACTTCCACACCCCGCTCGACAATTTCGCCAAGCTGCGGCTTTGGGAGATGGAAGCGTACGACCGCATCGTCTTCATCGACGCCGACGCGATCGTGATCCGCAACATCGACCGGCTGTTCGCCTATCCCGAATTCTGCGCGGCGCCGAACGTCTATGAGAGCCTTGCCGACTTTCACCGGATGAACTCCGGCGTGTTCGTGGCAAGGCCCTCGCGCGCGACCTTCGACGCGATGCTTGCCCGGCTCGACGCACCCGGCGCGCACTGGCCGCGCACCGACCAGACCTTCCTGCAGGATTTCTTCCCAGACTGGCACGGCCTGCCGGTCTTCGACAACATGCTGCAATATGTCTGGTTCGCGCTGCCCGCGTTGTGGGACTGGAAGTCGGTCCGGGTGATCCATTTCCAGTATGAAAAACCGTGGGAAACCGACCATCCGAAGGCCGAGCGTCTGCGCCCGCTGATCGATCTGTGGCGCGCATATCTCACCGGAGAGAACATTCCGGATATCGACACGCTGGCCAACCCGTCGCCATGACCCGCATCCTCGTCACCGGCGGTTCGGGCTATGTCGGCCGCTTCATCGTCGAGCGGTTGCTGGCCGACGGCGACTCGGTGACGGTTCTCGGCAGGAACCCGCCGCCTCCGAACTTCTTCTCGAAGCCTGTCGATTTCCATATGGGCGACCTCGAACCGCGGACGTTCCGCCCCGAAACCTTCGCCGGCTTCGACGCGGTCGTCCACGCGGCCTTCGACCATTTGCCGGGGAAGTATCGCGGCGGTGAGGGCGACGATCCTGAAGGTTTCGTCCGCCGCAACCGAGATGGCTCGGTCGCGCTCTTTGAGGCGGCAAAGCAGGCCGGGGTGCCGCGCGCGGTGTTTCTCTCGACTCGGGCCGTTTACGGACCCAAAGCACCCGGCACGGCGCTCAACGAAGACACGCCAGCGATGCCGGACACGCTCTACGGCAAGGTCAAACGCGATGCGGAACAGGCATTGCTCGCAGTGGTGGACGGAGATTTCACCGCGTCCGTCCTGCGCGTCACCGGTGTCTACGGCCCTGCTGGCCCGGGACGCCGGCACAAATGGGCCGACCTCTTCGACGATTACCTCGCAGGCAAGGAAATCGCGCCCCGCGCGGGCACGGAAGTCCATGGCGAGGACGTCGCCGCCGCGATCCGCATCGCGCTCGACGGGCCGACGCCGGCAATCCTCAACGTGTCCGATTTGATGGTCGACCGGCACCACCTGCTCGCCATCGTCAAGGCTGCGACCGGCTCGGCGCATCCCCTGCCCGGTCGGGCGGACGCGTCAGCGATCAACGAGATGGATTGCGCCCGGCTGAAATCACTTGGCTGGACACCCGGCGGCCGGCCCCTGCTCGAACGAACAATCCGCGCGCTTCTCGCCTGATCAGCCGCCGCGCGCTTTTTCGATCGCCGGCATCAGGCCGTCGCGCATCGATTGCGCCGTGAACGGCCCGACATGCTTGTAGAGGATCGTACCGTCCGGCCCGACGAGGAAGGTTTCGGGAACACCGTAGACGCCCCAGTCGATGGCGGTGCGTCCCGAACCATCGACGCCGATGGCGTCATAGGGATTGCCGAGTTCAGCCAGGAACCCGCGCGCCTGCTGCGGCCGGTCCTTGTAGTTCAGCCCGGCGATCACGAGGTTCTCGTCCTCGGCGAGGTCCATCAGCAGCGGATGCTCCTGCCGGCAGGGCGCGCACCAAGATGCCCACACGTTGACGAGCGTGAGCTTGCCGTCGAAGGCGGCGCTCTCGATGCCGGGCAGCGGCGAGCCTTCGAGCGGCGGCAGGTTGGTCTGCGGCGCCGTCGCGCCGATCAGCGCGGAGGGCACGACGGAGGCATCGCGCCCGGACAGAAGCTGAAACAGGAACACGCCGGCAAGGCCGAGGAAAAGCGCGAGCGGCAGGAGCGCCAGCCAGGGCAGGCGTCTTTTCGGCGCTTCGGCCTCGACGCTCATGGCCGCGCCTGCGAGCGGCGGCGCACGCCCCGCGTCTCGAGTTCGGCAAGCTCGCGCCGGCGGGCGCGGTGATCGGCGGCAAGCCAGACCACGATCGCGGCCAGGACGAGGAACGCTGCACCATAAGCCGCGCTGACATAGGCAAGGTGGCTCAAACCCGCACCTCCGCATCCGCCCGCCGCGCTGCCAGCCGGCGCATGGCGGCGACCCGGCGGCGCCAGATTTCGGTGCGCATCGCGGTCAGGTGAAAGGCCAGCAACAGCACCGTGAAGCCCAGCGCCATGACCAGCAGCGGCCACAGCATCGAGGAATGGATCGTCGGCCCGTCGAGGCGGATGACGGAAGCCGGCTGGTGCAGCGTGTTCCACCAGTCGACCGAGAACTTGATGATCGGGATGTTGACGAAGCCGACCAGAGTGACGATTGCCGCAGCCTTGGCAGACCGTCCCGGATCGTCGAGCGCGCGGGTCAGCGCGATGATGCCGAGATACATGAGGAAGAGGACGAAGACGGAGGTGAGCCGCGCGTCCCAGACCCACCACGTTCCCCACATCGGCTTGCCCCAGATCGAGCCGGTGGCGAGCGCGAGCAGCGTGAAGGCGCCGCCGAGCGGCGCGGCCGCCTTGAGCGCGACGTCGGCCAGCGGATGGCGCCAGACGAGCGTGCCGAGCGCCGAAACCGCCATCAGCGAATAGCACATCATGGCAAGCCACGCGAAGGGCACGTGGATATACATGATCCGCACGGTGATGCCCTGCTGGTAGTCCTCCGGCGCGGAAAAGCTCAGGACGAGGCCTGCGGCCAGCGTTGCCGCCGCCAGTCCGTAGATCCACGGAAGCAGGCGGTCGACGATGCCTATGAACCGTGTCGGGTTGGCGATATCGGTCAATCTGGCTTGAGGGGCGCTCGTTTCGCTCATCGCTTCCAGATAAACCGCGGCGGTCGGCCGTGCAATCGCCGCATGATCACGCCCGTGTGCGTGAGTTCGTCGCGCGCCTCAGGCGCCGACGAGCTTCAGCTTGGAATCGAAGACGTTCAGGACGCGTGGCAGTTCGTGTCCGCGTTTCAGGATGGCTCCGTTCGCTGCCACGACAGAGAACGCGCCTTGCTTGCGGGCGAGCGCCGGCGTCTTCACGATCTGGAAGAGTGGAACTTCGCTCGTTCGCCGAAAGACCGAGAACAGCGCCTTGTCCTTGAGATGGTCGATGGCGTAGTCGCGCCATTCGCCGGCGGCGACCATGCGGCTGTAAAGACGCAGGATCAGGTCGAGTTCGAGACGGTGAAAGGTGACGGGAAGCTCCATGCGCTCGCGGCGAGCTTCATGAAGCGGGATGAGTATTGCGGAGGAATCGGTGCCTCCGCCAAATCCGCCATCGGTCATCGGCGAACCTCCTCGTGACAGTTTCGCGACGAGGAAGGGTCGCGCGGGCGGCTGGAGATTGCAAGGCCAAATGTACTGTTGCCCGGCAGTCACACCGCTTTCACGACGCGGGACAGTCTGTCCGAATTGGTGATGGCAGGGCATAATTTCGCCACAATTAATCCCATTTGCGGCCCCAATCCGGGGACAGTCTGCAGCCGTTGCCTGAGACGGTTCGGTCCGACCCGGTTTCCGTAACCCCAAGCCCCCCGCCCACGGGGCCGACGTCGGATCGAACCAACTCCGGTCAACAATCCTCAAAAATCCGCCCTGAAAATCAGCGCAGTCGCGGTCGGGTCAGGAGCCCGGCTGATGGTGGATCATCGCCGCGCCGCGGATCGTTCCCGGCAGCCCGTTGGCGTTGATCTCCTGCACGAGCACGGCCACGCCGCCGCTGCTCTTCTTCTGCACCTCGTGCAGGGGCATCCGCAATTCCTGGCTCTCGCCCTGCCACATGCCGCCGCTGTGGAACGCCCGGACGGGGTGGACATAGCTTTGCGTGCGACCGCGATTGCTGCCCTGCGTAATGGCGACATCGGCCCGCTCGTCGAAATAGACGATCACGATGGCGGCTTCCGCAGCGGCCTTGCCCGCGCCGATGCCGATGACGAGGCTGTCGTCGGTGAAGGACAGGTCGACCTCGACCGGGAGCGCGTGGCCCATCTGCGCGCGCCGCAGTGCCGATTCGACCCGCGCGGGCTTGGACCCCTTCACATCGATCGAGCCGTTGACGACGATCTGCGGCGTATAGACCGAGCGGTTGCCGAACATGCGCGAATAGTCGCGCTGGCGCTCGGTGTGCTCGGGCCGCGCCAGCGTGTCCTTCCAGCCGAGATAGTCCCAGTAATCGACATGGAAGGCGAGCGCGACGACGTCACCGCGTTCGGCGAGTTCGCCGAGAAGCGCGTCGGCCTTGGGGCAGGAATTGCAGCCCTGGCTGGTGAACAGTTCCACCACCGCCACGGGCCGGTCGACATCCGGCGTCGCCGATGCGGCAAATGCCCCGAGGCTGGCTATCGCAAAGGCGATGAGCCCGAATGCGCTTCGCTTGCCCATGATCGTTCCGGTTGCGAGCGGTCGAGCCGGGATGGCGCCGCCAGACCGGGATAAGGTTAGGCGCAGCCGAACGTCAACGGAAAGTCACGTTGCAGTGAAAGTTTTGCGCCAAACGATGTCAAATGACGCCGTTTTTCGCGCATTTGCCTGCCTTTCGACTCCGAAAACGAAAAACCGGGGCGCGAAGCCCCGGTTTCGATCACGCGACCTTGATGGTCGTGCGAACGGTCAGGCCGCGAGATCGCGCAGCACGTAGTGCAGGATGCCGCCATTCTTGTAGTAGTCGAGCTCGTCGAGCGTATCGATGCGGCACCAGACCGGAACGTCCTTCACGGAACCATCCGCATAGGTGATCTTCGCGGTCATGAGCTGACGCGGCTTGATCTGGTCGAGCCCGTCGATGGTGACGGTCTCGTCGCCCTTGAGGTTCAGATCCTTCCAGCTCGTGCCGTCCTCAAGGCAGAACGGGATGACGCCCATGCCGACCAGGTTGGAGCGGTGGATGCGCTCGAAGGACTGGGCGATGACGGCGCGCACGCCGAGGAGGTTCGTGCCCTTGGCCGCCCAATCGCGCGACGAGCCGTTGCCGTATTCGATGCCGGCGAAGACGACGAGCGGAACGCCTTCGGCCTTGTACTGCATGGCCGCGTCGTAGATCGACATCTCCTCCTTCGAGGGATAGTGGATCGTGTAGCCGCCCTCGCGCCCGTTCTCGCCCAGCATATGATTGCGGATGCGGATGTTGGCGAAGGTGCCGCGCATCATCACTTCATGATTGCCGCGCCGCGTGCCGTACTGGTTGAAGTCGGCGACGCCGACGCCATGCTCGGTAAGGTAGGCGCCCGCGGGCGAGGCGGCCTTGATCGAACCGGCAGGCGAGATGTGGTCGGTGGTGATCTTGTCGCCGAAGAGGCCGAGCACGCGCGCTCCGGCGATCGGGGCGATCGAGCCACCGGCCTTCTTGCCCATGCCCTCGAAATAGGGCGGGTTCTGAACGTAGGTCGAGCCGTCGTCCCAGCTATAGGTCTGGCCGGACGGCGCCTGCACCTTCTGCCAGTTCTCGTCGCCCTTGAAGACATCGGCATATTTCGACGCGAAAAGCTCACGCGTGACGTTCCTGGCGATGAAGTCCTGGATTTCCGCCGAGGTCGGCCAGATGTCCTTCAGGAACACGTCCTTGCCGTCCTTGTCCTGGCCGATCGGCTCCTTGGTCAGGTCCTTGGTGACAGTGCCAGCGAGCGCGTAGGCGACGACCAGCGGCGGCGAGGCGAGGTAGTTCGCCTGGACGTCCGGCGAGACGCGGCCCTCGAAATTGCGGTTGCCCGAAAGCACGGCCGCGGCGATGAGACCCTTCTCGTTGATCGTCTTGGAGATCGGCGCCGGCAGCGGGCCGGAATTGCCGATGCAGGTCGTGCAGCCGAAGCCGACGAGGTTGAAGCCGATCTGGTCGAGCTCGGTCTGAAGGCCGGCGCGCTCGAGATATTCGGCGACCACCTGGGAGCCGGGCGCGAGCGAGGTCTTGACCCACGGCTTCTGCTTCAGGCCGAGCCGGTTGGCGTTGCGCGCCAGAAGGCCGGCGGCGATGAGCACCGACGGGTTGGAGGTGTTGGTGCAGGACGTGATGGCCGCGATGGCGACGTCGCCATGGCCGATCTCGTAGTCTTCGCCCTCGACCGCGTAGCGGCGGTCGGTGTCGACGGTCTTCTTGTATTCGCCGCCGAGCGCCTCGGCAAAGCCGGAGGCGATGCCTTCCAGCGCAACGCGGCCCTCGGGACGCTTCGGCCCGGCCATGGACGGGACGACCGTGCCCATGTCGAGTTCGAGCGTGTCCGTGAAGACGAGGTCGGAGCCGTCGCCGTCGCGCCACATGCCCTGCGCCTTCGAATAGGCCTCGACCAGCGCGATGCGGTGCTCGTCGCGGCCCGACATGGTCAGGTAGTTGACCGTCTCGCCGTCCACCGGGAAGAAGCCGCAGGTGGCGCCGTATTCGGGGCCCATGTTTCCGATCGTCGCGCGGTCGGCGAGGGTCATGTTGTCGAGACCCGAACCGTAGAACTCGACGAACTTGCCGACGACGCCCTTCTTGCGCAGCATCTGGACGACCGTGAGCACGAGATCGGTCGCGGTGACGCCTTCCCTGAGCTTGCCGGTCAGCTTGAAGCCGATGACTTCCGGCAGGAGCATCGAGACGGGCTGGCCGAGCATCGCGGCCTCGGCCTCGATACCGCCAACGCCCCAGCCGAGGACGCCGAGGCCGTTGATCATGGTCGTGTGGCTGTCGGTGCCGACGCAGGTGTCGGGATAGGCGATGGTCTCGCCGTCCTCTTCCTTCGTCCAGACCGTCTGGCCGAGATATTCGAGGTTGACCTGGTGGCAGATGCCGGTGCCGGGCGGCACGACGCGGAAATTGTCGAACGCCTGCTGGCCCCACTTCAGGAACTTGTAGCGCTCTTCGTTGCGCTGATATTCGAGCTCGACATTGCGGGCAAACGCCATCGGCGTGCCGAACTCGTCGACGATGACCGAGTGGTCGATGACGAGGTCGACGGGAACGAGCGGGTTGATCTTCTCCGGGTCGCCGCCGAGCGCGACCATCGCATCGCGCATCGCGGCGAGGTCGACGACGGCCGGAACGCCGGTGAAGTCCTGCATCAGGACGCGCGCCGGGCGATAGGCGATCTCGACGCCGGCCGTGCCCTTGTCGTTCAGCCACTCGGCGACCGCCTGGATCGCTTCCTTCGTGACGGTGCGGCCGTCCTCGTTGCGCAGCAGGTTTTCGAGCAGCACCTTCATCGAATAGGGCAGCTTGGAAACGCCCTTCAGGCCGTTCTTCTCGGCTTCGATCAGGTTGTAGTAGGTGTATTGCGTGCCCTGCACGTCGAGCGTGCGGCGGCAATTGAAGCTGTCGAGAGATTTTGACACGTGCGTTCCCTAACTGTCGGTGCCGATGGGGGACGAACGCCAGTGTGCATCACGCGCAAAGGTGCGGGTACGGTCATTTCCGCTGTCCGTCACCTCGCAACCGGGCCGTTCAAGGCGGCGCGCATGCTGGTTCGGCCAAAATGATCTGCACGCCGACCGCTGGCGTGGTTGCCGGTTCTATAGAGAATTTCGTAGAAGAGTTCTAGAGAGAGGCGGGGCAAAATTCGCCGCAAAGATAGATATTTGGCAGGGGGTCCGCCATGCGGCTCGTGGCAACAGGGCTGAGCGGCGAACGGGCCGGCGAACATGTATTCGGCCCGCTCGACTTCGCGATTTCGGCCGGCGAGGCGCTGGTCGTCACCGGCGAGAACGGTTCGGGCAAATCGACCCTCCTGCGCATCGTCGCCGGGCTTCTCGCGCCCTCGGCGGGAAGTGTTTCTCTCGAAGGCGTCGGCGAGGAGACGATTGCCTCGTCGGCGCATTATCTCGGCCACCAGAACGCAATGAAGACGGCCTTGAGCGTCGAGGAAAACCTCAAATTCTGGCGCGACTTCGAGGGCGAGCCGCATCTGGAGATCGACGAGGCCCTGGACATGGTCGGCCTCCCCGACATCGGACATTTGCCCTTCGGCTATCTTTCGACAGGACAAAAGCGCCGGGCGTCGATCGCGCGCCTGCTGGTGAGCTATCGCCCGGTCTGGCTGCTGGACGAGCCGACGGCGGGGCTCGACGCGCGTTCGGAACGGCAGTTCGCGGGGCTGATGGCGGCGCATCTGGAGGATGGCGGGCTGATCATGGCGGCGACGCACGTGCCGCTGGGAATTGCGGGGGCTCGGGAGATGGTGATGGGCGGCGCTGACGCATGAAGCGCCGCAATCACCCCCACTCCGTCACGCTTCGCGTGCCACCTCTCCCCCTGCCCGGGGGAGAGGAACCCAAGCTGGAAAAGCGCCGTCGATGCGGCAGCGCTTTCCTCTCCCCCGGGCAGGGGGAGAGGTGGCCGCCGAAGGCGGACGGAGTGGGGGTGGTTATCCGCAATGCTTGGGGATCACCCTCATGCTAGCCCTACTCCACCGCGACATCCGGCTCGGCATCCGCGCCGGCGGCGGGGCGCTGGTGGGCGTGTTGTTCTTCCTCGCCGTCGTCGCCGTCGTCCCGTTCGGCGTCGGACCCGACCTGAACCTCCTCGCCCGCATCGGCCCCGCGATCCTCTGGATCGGCGCCCTGCTCGCCTCGCTCCTCGGCCTCGACCGCCTGTTCCAGGCCGACCGCGAGGATGGGTCGCTCGATCTCCTGATCCTCGCCGACCAGCGCCACATGCTGGCCGTGACCATCTTCGTCAAATGCGCCGCGCACTGGACCGCGAGCGTGCTGCCGCTGGTCGTCGCCTCGCCGCTGCTCGGCCTCTTCATGAACATGGAGCCGGTCGCGATCCTCGCCACCTCGGCGACGCTCCTCGCCGGCACGCCGGCCATCGCTTTCATCGGCGCGGTCGGCGCGGCGGTCGCCGTCTCGCTGCCGCGCGGCGGGCTGCTCGTCTCGGTATTGATCCTGCCGCTGGTGATCCCGGTTCTGATCTTCGGCGTCTCGGCTGCCTATGGCGCGGCGAACGACCCGCAGCCCTTCCTGCCGCCGTTCCTGATCCTGTGTGCCCTCACCCTCTTCTTCGCGGTGATCGGCCCGTTCGCGGCGGCGCTGGCGCTCAAATCGTCGTCGGACTGAACCTCACGCCTCGCCGCGGAACCGGCGCTCGGGCAGCGAGGCGGGGTCCGGCGGCGCATCCGCGCCCTCGTTGAGCGCAAGCTGCATGAAGGCCGTGTCGAGCCAGCGGCCATGCTTGTAGCCGGTGCCGACGAGCCTGCCGGCATCCGCAAAGCCCATCTTCGCATGTAGCCGCACCGAAGCACTGTCCGGCCGGCCGTCGCCGATGACGGCGATCATCTGGCGAAAGCCGAGCCGCGTCGCTGCCTCGATCAGGCGCTCCATCAATAACCGTCCGATACCCGCACCCTTGGCGTCGGGCGCGACATAGACCGAGTTCTCGACGATGAAGCGATAGGCCGGGCGCGGACGGAAAGCGCCCGCATAGGCGTAGCCGACGAGCTTCCCGGCCCGCTCGGCCGCGAGATACGGAAACCCGCCCGCCTCGAGCGCGGCGAAGCGCGTCGTCATCTCGGCAAGATCCGGCGGGACGAGCTCGTAGCTCGACGTGCCGTTCGAAACGGCGTCGGCGTAGATTTCGGTGATGGCGGGAAGGTCGGCGCGCGTGGCGGGGCGGATGGTGATGGCGGTCATGCAAAGGCTCTCCGGTCGATCATTGATAGGAGAGCTTTCCGATCAGGAAAATCCCGCGTGCGGCTGGCCCAACGAAAAAGGGCGGCCCGAAGGCCGCCCTTGTCCATTTCCGTTCGTGCCGACTATTCGCGGTTGCCCAGGAACTGCAGCATGAACATGAAGAGGTTGATGAAGTCGAGGTAGAGACGCAGCGCGCCCATGATGGCCTTGCGGCCCATGACGATAGCGCCGTCACCCTCGAAATACATCTCCTTGATCTTCTGCGTGTCGTAGGCGGTGAGGCCCGCGAAGATCAGCACGCCGATCGCGGAAACCGCGAACTGCAAGGCCGAAGACTGCAGGAAGATGTTGACGATCATCGCGATGATCAGGCCGAACACGCCCATGATCAGGAACGAGCCCATGCCCGTCAGGTCGCGCTTGGTCGTATAGCCCCACAGCGACAGGGCGCCGAAGGCGGTCGCGGTGATGAAGAAGGTCTGCGTGATCGACTGGGCCGTGTAGACCAGGAAGATCGACGACAGCGACACGCCCATCAGCGCGGCGTAGGCCCAGAACGTGGTCTGCGCGGCCGATACGCTCATCTTGTCGATGCGGAACGACAGGAAGAACACCATGGCGAGCGGCGCGAGCATGACGACCCAGCGCAGCGGCGAGCCGTAGAGCGTGGCGCCGAGCGCGGTCAGCATCGAGCCGTTGCCGAGCGTGGCGACGGCCTGGCTCGGATCGGAGGTGGTGGCGAGCGAGACGGTGCCGAGGGCGGCAACGCCGGTGATGGCGAGGCCGAGCGCCATCAGGTTGTAGACCCTGAGCATATAGGCGCGCAGGCCCTGGTCGATAGAGGCATCGGCCTGGACGCCGGCGGCCCCGTACCGCGCCTGATAATTACGAAGGTCAGCCATGTGAATGGTCCTCTTTGCTTCTGTCCCGTCCGGTGTCGGGCTAAACTTCAGACATTCGCCCAGGCGCCGCTGGCGGGACTCCAGCATGCCTGTGGCGGAATATGCGCATTCCGTGCGACGATCACAAGACCAAACCGGCGCTGAAATGTGGCGTGAACGGCGGCAAATGGTCCCGATTCGTCAATGCTGACAACAATGTGAGCCGTTTCTAAAGCTCGCGCAAGACGGGTGCCGCCTTGTGGCCGAGCACGCGCCACGTGCCGACGAGCCCGAAGCCGACCGTCAGCACCAGCGCGATGACGATCGTCGACACCGCCACTTCGGGCAGGAACGCCGACGGCAGGCCCATGATCCGGGCGATCACGAACCATGCCGCCACGCCGCCGGCAAAGAGCGCGAAGACCGCCGTCGCCAGCCCGATGATCGTGTATTCGAGCGAAAAGGCGGTGATCAGCGTCCGCCGCGTCGCGCCGAGCGTCTTCAGCACCACGGCATCGTGCACCCGCGCCCGGTTGCCGGCGGCAAGCGCGCCCGAAAGCACCAGTACCGAGGCGACGAGCGCGACGCCTGCCGCCGCCCGGATCGCGACCGCAAGCTGCGCGACGATCTGGTTGACGATGTCGAGCGCGTCCTTGACCCGCACCGACGTCACCGACGGGAAGTTGCGGGTGATTGCGTTGAGGATGCGCGCCTCGTCGGCATTGGTCGCCGTGTCGTCGGCGAGCGTCGCCAGCCAGGAATGCGGCGCGCCGGCAAAAGTGTTGGGCGAGAACACCATGACGAAATTGATGCCCATCGATTCCCACTCGACCTGGCGGAAATTGGCGATGCGCGCGGTAACGTTGCGCCCGAGCACGTTGACGGTGATCGTGTCGCCGAGCTTGAGGCCGATCTCGCTGCCCTCTTCGGCGGCGAACGAGACGAGCGGCTCGCCGTCGTAATCCTCCGGCCACCATTCGCCTTCGGACAGCGTCGAGTTTTCCGGCGCGTTGCGGGCATAGGTGATGCCGCGGTCGCCGCGCAGCACCCAGGCGCCTTCCGGCGGCACCTCGATCTCGCGCACGTCGACATCGTTGATCTCCATCACCCGGCCGCGCAGCATCGGCACGCGGATGAGCTTGCCCTCGGGCGCTTCAGCCTCGACCAGCGCGGCGAAATCTTCCACCTCGCTCGCCTGGATATCGACGAAGAAGAAGTTCGGCGCCTGCTCGGGCAGATTGCCGGAAATCTGCCGGCGGAGGTTGCCGTCGATCAGCGCGAGCGTGACGAGGAGCGTCAGGCCGAGGCCGAGCGACAGGACGACCGACGGCGTCAGCGCGCCGGGGCGATGGACGTTGCCGAGCGCGAGCCGGAGCGCAGTGGAGGAGACGCGCGGCGAGCGCCGGGCGAGCGTCTGCACGAGGTTGCCCACGATGCGCAGGACGAGGAAGGCGAAGATGGTCGCGCCGACGAAGATGGTCGCGATGCGCCGGTCGTCGGAGAACCAGACGGCGAGGAAGGCGAGGAGGACCGCGATCGTCGCGGCCGACAGCACGTAGACCGCGCGCGGCATGCCGCGGCCTTCGAGGCCGAGTTCGCGAAAGAGCGCGGTGGCCGGCACGTCGCGTGCGCGGCCGAGCGGCAATATGGCGAAGGCGAGCGTCACCATCAGGCCGAACAGCGCGGCGAGCGCCAGCGCACCCGGATAGATGCCGCCTTCGGACGGGATCGGCAGCACGTTGGCGAGCATCGCGCTCGCCGCGAACGGCATGATCGCGGCGAGCACGAGCCCGATGGCGATCCCGACGCCGGCGATGATCAGGATCTGGATCAGGTAGATGGAAAAGACCAGCGCGCCCGATGCGCCGAGGCTCTTGAAGGTGGCGATGACGCCGCGCTTGGCGTCGAGATAGGCGCGTACGGCGTTTGCGACGCCCACCCCGCCGACAACCAGCGCGGTCAGCCCGACCAGCGTCAGGAACTGCGAGAAGCGCTCGATGTTGGACGAGAGGGACGGCGCGGCATTGGTGCGCGAGCGGATCGACCAGCCGGCTTCGGGGAAGCGCTCACCCGCCTCGGCCTGCACGGCCGCGATCTCGTCTTCCGACGTACCGAGCGGCATGCGGATCTTGTAGCCATGCTCGACGAGGCTGCCTTCCTGCAACAGGCCGGAGGCGTGCAGGCCGTCGATCGAGACCATCAGGCGCGGTGCGAGGCCGAACCCGTCCGAAATCGCGTCGGGCTCGGTCAGGAGTTCGGCGCGCAGCTCGAAAACCTGGTCGCCGAGGACGACGCGGTCACCGATCTCGAGCCCGAGCCGCTGGAACAGGATGTCCGGCGCCACCGCGCCGAAGACGCCGTCGCGTTCCTCGATCTGCGTCGTGATGGGATCGGTGAGCGTGGTCTCGACCGCGCCATAGAGCGGATAGGCGCCATCGACGGCCTTGGCCTCGACAAGCGTCTGGTCCGAGCCGTCTTCCAGCCGCACCATCGAGCGGATGCCGGCCGTGTGGGTCACGTCGCCGAGCGCGGCCAGGAACGCGGCTTCGTCCGGCGTGGTCTCGCGCTGGTTGAGCTCGAAGCGCATGTCGCCGCCGAGCAAGGTCTGGCCCTGGTTCGATACGCCGAGCGTGATCGCCTGCGCGACCGAGTTGACGCCACCGATGGCGGCGACGCCGAGCGCGATGCACGCGATGAAGATAAGGAAGCCGGAAAGGCCGGCGCGCATTTCGCGGCCGGCGAAGCGGAAGGCGAGGGCGAGGTGGCGGGAGGTCATGCCAATCGCTCCATTCGGCAGGTTATGTGTTCCTTCGCGCCCCCCTCTGTCCTGCCGGACATCTCCCCCGCGAGGGGGGAGATTGGCCCGCATTGACGACGAGCGTGATCTCCCCCCTTGCGGGGGAGATGTCCGGCAGGACAGAGGGGGGCAACATAGGGCAAATGCGATTCAACCATCCCCATCACGCCCGCACCGCCTGCAATTGCGGCTCGCTCTCGATCCGCCCCGACCGAATCGCGATCTGGCGCGAGCACCGCGCCGCCAGTGCCGGATCATGCGTCACCAGCATCAACGTCATGTCGCGCTCGATGGCCTTGGCGAACAGCATGTCGGCGATCTGGCGGCCGGTCGCCTGGTCGAGATTGCCGGTCGGCTCGTCGGCGATGAGGAGGCGCGGGGAGGGCGCCAGCGCGCGGGCGATGGCGACGCGCTGCTGTTCGCCGCCCGAAAGCTCGCCCGGATAATGCGTCAGCCGGTCCTTCAGCCCAACCTCGGCAAGTTCGCGCTCGGCGATGGCGAAGGCGTCGTCGCGGCCGGCGAGTTCCAGCGGCACGGCGACGTTTTCGAGCGCGGTCATGTTCGGGATCAGGTGGAAGGACTGGAACACGATGCCGACATTGCGGCCGCGAAAGGCGGCGAGCTGATCCTCGCTCATCGCCGTCAGATCTTCGCCGGCGATGCGGATCTGGCCTGCATCGATGCGCTCCAGGCCGGCGAGCACCATCAGGAGCGTCGACTTGCCCGACCCGGACGGGCCGACGATACCGGCCGTCTCGCCGGCGGCGATGTCGAGGCTAATGCCCTTCAGGACATGGACCGACGATGCGCCCTCGCCGAGCGTGAGCGAAACGTCTTTCATCTCGATGACGGGTTTAGTCACGGCCGATCGCTCCTATATGCGCTTGAAGCGGGAACGGTCGTTCCCTGACGGGCCGGCGAACCGGCGGGTTTCATATGGGTTGTGGGTGATGGCGTTCAATTCTTCCATACGCGTTTTGGTCGCAGCCGGTCTGGCGCTCTTCGTCGGTATTGCCTCGGCGATTGCCGAACCGGTTCGGATCGTGGCCTTCGGCGACAGTCTGATGGCCGGATACCAGTTGAACCCGGGCGAATCCTTCCCCGAAAGGCTGGAGGAAGCGCTGAAGGCGCGCGGTCACGATGTGGTGATCGCCAACGCCGGCGTCTCCGGCGACACGACGAGCGCCGGCCTTGCCCGTCTCGACTGGTCGGTGCCGGACGACACCCAACTCGTCATTCTGGGCCTTGGCGCCAATGACATGCTGCGCGGCGTCGACCCCGGCGTGACCGAGAACAACCTGACCGAGATGCTGGAACGGCTCGACGCCCGCGACATCGACGTGATGCTGATGGGCATGCTCGCCGCGCCGAACCTCGGCGCATCCTATGGCGAACGGTTCAACGGCATCTATCCGGAGCTCGCAGGCCGGTTCGACGTCGAGCTCTACCCGTTCTTCCTCGACGGCGTGACCACCGTTTCGGGCATGACGCTCGACGACCGGATGCACCCGAGCGCGGCCGGCGTCGACCGGATGGTCGAGGGCGTGCTGCCGATGGTCGAGGCCTATATCGCGGCGCAAGGGTAACGTTAACGGTTGATGAATTACGCTGCGCTGCAAAATCGCTTGCGGAACGAAGCCGCCGGTGATTCGCTTGAATACCAGACGCAGTCGATTCGAGGAGGGCCAGAGCCGGTCTCGAAGTGCCGGAGAAAGTCCCGGACGGCAGATGCCGCACTGCAAAGCGTCGTTTTTCGCCGACCGGTTCGCCGCCCGATCTTCGGGCTGACATTCCGGCTTCGGCGCCTTCCAGGCAATCACGCGCCGAAGCGGTGCACGCCGCCTGCTCACGTCAGCAGCCGGCCGGATTTGGGGAAGGACCAGACCATGCCGCGACTTTTCACAGCCCTCGAAATTCCGCGCGACGCCGCCCTTTCGCTCTCCCTCCTGCGCGGCGGCCTGCCCGGCGCACGCTGGATCGACCCCGAGAACTACCATTTGACCCTGCGCTTCTATGGCGACGTCCAGGGCCATGTGGCCGACGAAATCGCCGGCGCACTCGACCGCATCCGCCGTCCCTCCTTCACGCTGGCGCTGTCCGGCGTCGGCGCCTTCGGTTCGAAGAAGCCGCATTCGGTCTATGCCGGCGTCGCGCCCTCGCCCGAACTCAATGCGCTGCAGGCCGAGATCGAGCGGATCGGCCAGCGCCTCGGCCTGCCGGCGGATGCGCGCAGGTTCACCCCGCATGTGACGGTCGCGCGGCTGCGCAACGTCTCACCGGGCGAAGTCGCGCACTACCTGTCCATGCGCGGCAATTTCTCCACCGCGCCGTTCCGGATCGGTCGCTTCGTCATGATGTCGTCGCGCGATTCGATCGGCGGCGGCCCCTATGTCGTCGAGGAGGCCTGGCCGCTCGACCAGATCGAGCCGGCCTTGCGGGGCGGCCGGGCGCATCTGCCCCAGCCGGCATGGACGCCGCGCTGATGGCGAAGGACGCCCTTTCGCAGACGGATATCGCGGCAGCGCTCGAGGCGCTGCCGGACTGGAAGCTGGACGCCGACGGCAAGGGCATCTCGCGCGGCTTCAAGTTCAAGACTTTCAGCCAGGCCTTCGGCTTCATGACCCGCTGCGCGCTCGCCGCCGAAAAGGCCGACCACCATCCCGAATGGTCGAACGTCTACAACCGCGTCGACGTGCGGCTGACCTCGCACGATGTCGGCGGACTGTCGCAGCGCGACGTTGACATGGCGAAGCGCTTCGACAAATTCTTCCAGGCTTGAAGCGCTTTCGCGTCGATCCCATGTCTCACCCGTTTAACGGGATCGAACACCGATGAAGCAGGCGACCATCGACGACATTCTCGAACCGGGCGACAGCCACACGGATCAGGAGCGAGCGCGCCGTGTCGCCAGCGGGTTCTGGCGCACCTTCAAGCGCGCCTCGCGCCACATTCCCTTCGCCGACGAACTCGTCGCCGCCTATTTCTGCGCACTCGACCCGAAGACGCCGTTGCGCGTGCGCGGAACGCTCCTCGCCGCGCTCGCCTATTTCGTCCTGCCCTTCGACATGGTGCCGGATTTTATCCTCGGCCTCGGCTTCACCGACGACATCGCGGTGCTGACCGCCGCGATCGCCAACATGCGCGCCAACATCAAGCCGCAGCATCGCAAGGCCGCGCAGGCCGCCATCGAGCGCTTCGCCCGCTCGGCCTAGCCTTTAAACGTCAGTGTCCACCTGCGCGTCGGCCTCCAGCGCCTTGCGCAGCCGCGAGAAGGCGAGCCGTATCCGCGACTTGACGGTGCCGAGCGGAACGCCGGTCGTCTCGGCGATCTGGCTGTGCGTCAGCCCGGTGAAGAAGGCGAGGCGGATCAGTTCGATCTGCTCAGGCGGCAGCGCGCCGAGCGCCAGCCTGATGCGCTGGTCGCGGCGGGCGGCGTCGACGGCCTCGTCAGCGGGTTCTGGCGCATCCGGCTCGAAGATCGGGTCGGCCGGATCGATCCGGTCCGACTTGTCGCGGCGCAAATGGTCGATGCGCCGGTTGCGCGCGACGCGATAGAGCCAGGTGGCGAGCGAGGACTTGGCGGGATCGAACAGATGCGCCTTGTGCCAGAGCACCGCCAACACCTCCTGCGCGAGATCCTCGGCCTGCGCCCGATCCATGCCGAGCCGCTGCAGATAGCCGTTCACGCGCGGCGCGAAATGATCGAACAGGGCTTCGAAGGCGGCGCGGTCGCGATCGACGGCCACGCGGGCCGCCAGCCTGGCATGGTCTTGTGGAGACAGGGTCGTCATGCGAGGCGGCAAACTCTCCCGAGCGGCCGGGTTGCCGCTGTTTTAGCAAAGACTAGTGCATTGGACATGAAAGGGGAATCCGGTTTCGGATCATTCCATAAGGCCGGCCGGCGCTCGGCCGAGTTCACGTCCTGACACATTCAGTCAAAATCTTGCCGCCTTTGCCCGTTTCAAGGTCATTTCAGGGACATCGCATACACCCTGATCCGGGCGACGCGTTCGGGCATGGGAGGGGAAACCGCGAATGCCAGCCAGCCGCTGCCAGCCGGTTTATTTTTTGGTAACCCCGTTTCCGTAAAATTCGAGGCAATTCGGGCCTTTTCGACCCGTTTCGTTAACCAGTCCAAAACGATCAGACAGGGAACCAAGGTAAGCCATGCGCAGAACAATCGCGACACTCTCCTGCCTCAGCATGGTCGCTCTCGCCACGCCGGCACTCGCCCAGTCCGCCACCAAGATCGGCCAGCACAATGCCTGGGGCACCTATTCCTACGAGGGTGACGGCGGCCGCGTCTGCTACGTGCTGACGGTTCCGACCGACAAGCAGCCGACGAGCCTCAACCATGGCGACATCTTCTTCTTCGTCAGCCAGAAGCCGGGCCAGAACGTCTCCTACGAGCCGCAATTCATCGCCTCCTACGACCTGCAGGCCAATTCCAAGGTCACGGTCCAGGTCGGCGACAAGAGCTATTCCATGTTCACGCGCGGCACCTCCGCCTGGCTGGAGAACGCCGCCCAGGAAGGCGAACTGATCGCCTCCATGCGCGCCGGCGCCGACATGAAGATTTCGGCGACCTCGGGTCGCGGCAATCCGACCAACTACACCTTCTCGCTGCGCGGCATCACGGCCGCCCTGAGCTCGATCCAGAACTGCAGCTAGGATCGCCTTTCAGATCGATCGAAGGCCGGGGCTTCACGCTCCGGCCTTTTCATTTGCCGCAATGTCGCTTATGTGAGCGCCACCGACGGGCCGGCGCCAGCGCCGCCCGATTAGCGGCGAAGACCCGTTCGTGATAGGAACGGGGAAATTCCAGCCGCCGCGATTGTCCAGATTTCCGAGATCACCGACCGATGACCCTGACGCTCGACCTGACCCAGCCGCAGACCCGCTCCGCGCTTCGCCCGAAGAGCGCCGAAAAGCCGTCGCTGATCGGCATGTCGCGGGCCGAGATGGCCGAGGCGCTGGGCGCGATCGGCATTCCCGAAAAGCAGCGCAAGATGCGCGTCCAGCAGCTCTGGCACTGGCTCTACGTGCGCGGCGTCTCCGATTTCGGGCACATGTTCAACATTTCCAAGGAGTTGCGGGCCAGGCTCGCGGACGCGTTCGCGATCTCGCGTCCTGAAATCGTCGAGGAGCAGATTTCCGAGGACGGCACGCGCAAATGGCTGTTCCGCTTTCCCCCGCGCGGCGCCGGGCGTCCCGTCGAGATCGAGACCGTCTACATTCCTGAAGAGGGGCGCGGCACGCTGTGCATTTCGAGCCAGGTCGGCTGCACCCTGACCTGCACCTTCTGCCACACCGGCACGCAGAAGCTGGTGCGCAACCTGACGGCCGAGGAGATCCTCGCCCAGTTGATGACGGCGCGCGACCGGCTCGGCGACTTCCCCGATCGCGACACGCCGGATGGCGCGATCGTGCCCGCCGAAGGGCGCAAGATCACCAACATCGTCATGATGGGCATGGGCGAACCGCTCTACAATTTCGAGGAGGTGAAGAAGACGCTGCTGATCGCCTCCGACGGCGACGGGCTTTCCCTGTCGAAGAGGCGCATCACGCTGTCAACCTCCGGCGTCGTGCCGGAAATCTACCGCACCGGCGACGAGCTCGGCGTCATGCTGGCGATCTCGCTTCACGCCGTGAACGACGATCTGCGCGACGTTCTGGTGCCGATCAACAAGAAGTACCCGCTGGAACAGTTGATCCAGGCCTGCCGCGATTATCCCGGCCTGTCGAACGCCCGCCGCATCACTTTCGAGTATGTGATGCTCAAGGACATCAACGATTCGATGGACGACGCCAAGGCGCTGGTAAAACTCCTGCGCGGCATCCCGGCCAAGATCAACCTGATCCCGTTCAACCCGTGGCCGGGCTCCAACTACCAGTGCTCGGACTGGGAGCAGATCGAGAAGTTCGCCGACTACGTCAACGCGGCCGGGTACGCCTCGCCGATCCGCACCCCCCGCGGCCGCGATATCCTCGCCGCCTGCGGCCAACTGAAGTCCGAATCCGAGCGCATGAAGAAATCGGAGCGCCTGGCGCTCGAGGCGATGATGATCGCGGGCCACGGCGAGTGACAAGCGCGGGATGAACCGCCTCGTCACCTACATCGTCCGCTTTGTCGCGATCCTCGCCGGCTTCGTCGTCGCGTGTCTGGCGGCGAGCCTTTTCGTCAACGTGCTCTTCGCCTCGACGATCGTCGCGGTCATTCCCGAATTTGCCGAGGCGGCGCGGCCGACGCTGTTCGTCACCGTCCCCTTCTTCGCGCTGATCGTCGCCAATCTCGCCTTCGGGGCGTTCCTCGTCGTGGCGGTCGCGGCCGAGATTCTCAGGTGGCGCTCATGGCTCGCCCACGCACTCGCCGGCGCGCCGGTCGCGCTTTATGCCGGCTGGCGGATGGCCGCGACACTCGATGCGCCCGGCGCCGCGTCCGATCCAGGGCTGATGCTGATCACGGTTGCCGCCGGCCTCGTCGGCGGCATCGCCTATTGGGCAGTCGCCGGGCGCAATGCCGGCCTGTGGCGTGACGAAGCGTAGTTTACCGCGTCTGCGTCATGAGAATGCGCAGCGCGAAGGCCGAGAACACCCCCGCGAACACATAGTCGATGACCCGCGTCACGCGCGGCGAGCGCTTCAGGAGCGCGGAGAACGAATCCGCCGCGATCACCATCGGCACAGTGACCGGCAGCGACAGCGGGATGAACAGCGCGCCGAGGAAGAACAGCTTGGCCGGCGCGTCCGGGTCGGACGCCGAGACGAATTGCGGCAGGAAGGTCATGAAGAACAGGATGATCTTCGGATTGAGGAGGTTGATCCCCAGCCCCGTCGCCCAGTTGGCGAAGAACGAGCGCTTGGCGCGCGTCTCGCCGGTGCCGGGCGAAAAAGCCGAGCCGTGCCGGATCGCCTGCCAGGCGAGCCAGACGAGATAAAGCGCGCCGACGAGCTTCAAGACGAAGAAGGCCTGCGGCGAGGCGACGATCAGCGCCGAAAGGCCGAGCGCGACGAGCGCGGTGTGGATGACGATGCCCGTCATCGCGCCGAGCATGCAGGCAAAGCCCGCAGCGCGCCCCTCGGACAGGGCGCGTCCGACGAAGAGCGTCATGTCCGGGCCGGGCGTGATCGCGATGACGAAGGTGGCGATCGCGAACTGAATGAGCGTGGCGGTGGTCGGCAGGAATTCCATGGGCTCCATCCGGATAAGGAAACGCGGCGGCGATCATATTAGCCATTAGTCGTATGCGCCACACAACGGGCGTCGGCCGCTTGCGTTACTTAACGTAATAGCTATCCTCGCCAGCGGGGCCGGCGAGAAATGCCGGCACTGTCTTTGGGAGGAGACCCATATGGAAACCAAATCGCTTTCGCGTCGAAAGTTCCTCGGCGCTGGTGCAACGACCGTGGTCGGCGCAACGGCCGCGAGTGCGCTCGCCGCGCCCGCCGTCCTGGCGCAGGCGCCGGTCACCATCAAGATGCAGACGTCGTGGCCGGCATCCGACATCTGGATGGATTTCGCCCGGCAATATATCGAGCGCGTCGAGAAGATGTCCGCGGGCCGCATCAAATTCGAGCTCCTGCCGGCCGGCGCCGTCGTCGGTGCGTTCCAGGTTCTCGATGCCGTCAATGACGGCGTTATCGACGCCACCCACACCGTGCCGGTCTACTGGTACGGCAAGCACAAGGCGGCCTCGCTCTTCGGCACCGGCCCGGTCTTCGGCGGCAGCGCCACGACCATGCTCGCCTGGTTCCACCAGGGCGGCGGCAAGGACCTCTACACCGAGTTGACGCAGGACATCATGGGCCTGAACGTCGTCGCGTTCTACGGCTTCCCGATGCCCGCCCAGCCCTTCGGCTGGTTCAAGGAGCCGGTCGCCACAGTCGCCGACATCAACGGCTTCAAGTACCGCACGGTCGGCCTCGCCGCCGATCTGCTGCAGTCGATGGGCATGAGCGTCGCCCAGCTTCCCGGCGGCGAAATCGTGCCGGCGATGGAGCGCGGCGTCATCGACGCGTTCGAGTTCAACAACCCGTCGTCGGATCTGCGCTTCGGCTCGCAGGACGTCGCCAAGCATTACATGCTCTCGTCCTACCACCAGGCGAGCGAATCCTTCGAGTTCATGTTCAACCGCGACGTCTTCGACGATCTCGACGACGACCTGAAGGCGATCCTCGAATATGGCGTCGAGGCCGCTTCCACCGCCAATACGGCGCTCGCGCTCGACAACTACTCGGCCGATCTCGTCCGGCTCCAGGAAGAGCATGGCGTCACCGTCCACCGCACGTCGAAGGAGATCCTCGCCGCGCAGCTCGAGGCCTGGGACAAGATCATCCCGACGCTCGAGGCCGATCCGTTCATGAAGAAGGTGCTCGACAGCCAGCGCGCCTGGGTCGAGCGGGTCACCTACTACGAGCTGATGGGCTCCGCCGACCTGGCGCTTGCCTACGAGCACTACTTCCCCGGCAAGCTGAAGATGGAAGGCTGACCGACCTTTTGGGAAACGCCGAACGCCGGCCGCACTCGTGCGGCCGGCTTTTCGGCGCCGGAGACATTTGATGCTTCGTTTCATTGCGTTCGCCGACGATTTGTCGGCGTGGTTCGGGAAAGTGTTCGCCTGGGGCGTCATCATCATGGCGTTCGGCATCGGATACGAAGTCCTGGTCCGCTACTTCTTCCGCGCGCCCACGCCCTGGGCCTTCGACCTCGCCTACATGATGTACGGCACCCTGTTCATGATGGCCGGCGCCTATACGCTGTCGCGTGACGGCCATGTGCGCGGCGACTTCATCTACCGGCTCTGGAAGCCGAGGACGCAGGCGACGGTCGAGCTGATCCTCTATTTCATCTTCTTCTTCCCCGGCATCATCGCGCTGGTCCTTGCAGGCTGGAAATACACCGCGCGGAGCTGGGGCTATCTGGAAGTCAGTTCCAACAGTCCCGCCGGCATTCCGATCTTCCAGTTCAAGGCGGTCATCGTCGCCGCCGGCATCCTGCTCTTCATCCAGGGCATCGCCCAGGTCTGCCGCTGCATCGTGTGCCTGCGGACCGGCGAATGGGTGAAGGCGGCCGAGGACGTCGAGGAACTCGACAAGGTATTGCTCGACCAGGTTCAGTCCGGGGTCACACCGGTCATCGGGCTTCCGCCCGAGCCGTCGGGCATCGACAATTCAAGGGACGGGGCACCCCGATGACGGACGCACATATCGCAGTCGGGATGCTGCTCATTCTCATCCTCGCCATCTTCCTCGGCTTTCCCGTCGCCTTCACGCTGATGGCGCTGGGCGTGGGCTTCGGCTACTACGCCTATTTCGACGGCGGCCGCATGTGGCGCGCCTTCGAGCGCGCGGTCGAGGACGGCGCAAGCTGGTTCGAGCAGACCGAATTGTGGGCCGGCGGCTTCTTCAACAACCGGATCTTCGACCTCTTCGTCAACCAGACCTATTCGGTGATCCAGAACGACGTCCTGACCGCGATCCCGCTGTTCCTGTTCATGGGCTACATCGTCGAGCGCGCCAACATCGTCGACCGACTGTTCTCGACCCTCTACATCGCCACCCGGCGCCTGCCCGGCTCGATGGCGGTGGCCGCGCTCGTCACCTGCACGCTCTTTGCGACCGCGACCGGCATCGTCGGCGCCGTCGTCACGCTGATGGGCCTGCTCGCCCTGCCCGCCATGCTCAAGGCCAAGTACGACGTGCGCTATGCGACCGGCGTCATCTGCGCCGGCGGTACGCTCGGCATCCTGATCCCGCCGTCGATCCTGCTCATCGTCTACGCGGCCACCTCCGGCATCTCGGTGGTGCGCATGTATGCGGCGGCGCTGATCCCGGGCATGATGCTGGCCGGCCTTTATCTGATCTACGTCGTCACTCGCGCGCTGATGAACCCTTCGCTGGCGCCCAAGCCGACCGACGAGGACATCGGCACCCACACGACCGGCCAGATCATCTGGATGATGTTCACCTCCTTCGTGCCGCTCGCCTTCCTGATCCTCGCCGTCCTCGGCGCGATCCTGTTCGGCTTCGCGACACCGTCCGAGGCGGCCGCCATCGGCGCGCTCGGCGGGCTGCTGCTTGCCGCCGTCTACCGCGCCCTGACCTGGCAGCGGCTGAAGGAATCCGTCTACCTCACCGCGCGAACCTCGGCGATGGTCTGCTGGCTCTTCGTCGGCTCGGCCACCTTCGCCTCGGTCTTCGCCTATCTCGGCGGGCAGCAACTGATCAGCGATTTCGTCACCGGCCTCGACATGTCGCCGCTGATGTTCCTGATCCTGGCGCAGCTCATCATCTTCATCCTGGGCTGGCCGCTCGAATGGACGGAGATCATCGTCATCTTCATTCCGATCTTCATTCCACTCCTGCCGCATTTCGGCATCGACCCGCTGTTCTTCGGCATCCTCGTCGCGATCAACCTGCAGACGGCGTTCCTGTCGCCGCCCATGGCGATGTCGGCCTACTATCTGAAGGGCATCGCGCCGGCGCATGTGAAGCTCACCGACATCTTCATCGGCATGATGCCCTATATGGGAATCGTCATCCTGTGCATGGTGTTGATCTACATATTCCCGAGCCTCGTCTTCGGCTTGCCCAACGCGCTTTACGGAGGCTGAGATGGAACAGTTACCCGTCCGCACCGGCATGGGTCGCAAGCGCGCCTTCGCCCTGATGGCGATGGCGACGCTGGGGCTGTTCTGCGGCATCCTGCTCTGGTTCGTGCCGCGCCTCGACCTGGCGGGCGCGGTGCTGCTCGGCCTCGGCCTTGCCGCCTACGACGTCTGGGACCAGCTTTTCCGGCGCGGCGCACCCGGCAACTGATGGTGCGCCGCATCCCTTGTCCGCACGGTCATTCCTGCTAAAAGACCCGGCGACCGCATGGGCTTGCCAGCCCGTGCGCCCACTCCTTCGCAGGCAGGTCCCGAATGTCGAAATGGAAAGACGTCAAGAAGGTCGTGCTCGCCTATTCGGGCGGCCTCGACACCTCGATCATCCTGAAATGGCTCCAGACGGAGCTGGGCGCGGAGGTCGTCACCTTCACCGCCGATCTCGGACAGGGCGAGGAACTCGAGCCGGCGCGCCGCAAGGCCGAGCAGATGGGCATCAAGGACATCTATATCGAGGACGTCCGCGAGGAGTTCATCCGCGACTTCGTCTTCCCGATGTTCCGCGCCAACGCCGTCTATGAGGGCACCTACCTTCTCGGCACGTCAATCGCCCGGCCGCTGATCTCCAAGCGCCTCGTCGAGATCGCCGAGGAAACCGGCGCCGACGCCATCGCGCACGGCGCGACCGGCAAGGGCAACGACCAGGTCCGCTTCGAGCTCTCCGCCTATGCGCTGAACCCCGATATCAAGGTCATCGCGCCGTGGCGGGACTGGTCCTTCAAGTCGCGCACCGACCTGATCGACTTCGCCGAAAAGCACCAGATCCAGGTGACCAAGGACAAGAAGGGCGAGGCGCCGTTCTCGGTCGACGCCAACCTTCTGCACTCTTCCTCCGAGGGCAAAGTGCTGGAAGACCCGTGGCAGGAGCCGCCGGAATATGTCCACATGCGCACCATTTCGCCGATGGAAGCGCCGGACAAGGCGACCGACATCGTCGTCACCTTCAAGAAGGGCGACCCCGTCGCGCTGAACGGCAAGGAGATGTCGCCCGCGACCCTCTTCGCCGCGCTCAACGACCTCGGCCGCGACAACGGCATCGGCCGTCTCGACCTCGTGGAGAACCGCTTCGTCGGCATGAAGTCGCGCGGCGTCTACGAGACCCCCGGCGGAACGATCCTTCTCGCCGCCCACCGCGCGATCGAATCGATCACGCTCGACCGCGGCGCGGCGCACCTGAAGGACGACATCATGCCCCGCTATGCGGAGCTGATCTATAACGGCTTCTGGTTCTCGCCCGAGCGCGAGATGCTGCAGGCGCTGATCGACAAGAGCCAGGAAGACGTCGAGGGCGAGGTCCGCCTGAAGCTCTACAAGGGCAACGTCATCGTCACCGGCCGCCGCTCGCCGAAATCGCTCTATTCGGACGCGCTGGTCACCTTCGAGGACGACCGCGGCGCCTACGACCAGAAGGACGCCGAAGGCTTCATCCGCTTGAACGCTCTGCGTTTGAGGACGCTGGCGGCACGGAAGCGCAACGGTTGATCCGCGCAAACAAGGCACAAAAAAGGGCCCTCGCGGGCCCTTTTTCATGTCTGGGGTTGCCGCCTCAGTTGGCGTCGATCTGGCGCCCGAGCAGCGCGATCGCCTGCTGGTAGACGCTGGCGGCGTTCCAGCCCTGGATCGCGGCGAAGTTCGGCTCGCCCGGCTGGTAGCCCGCGCCCGGACGCCAGCCATGGCCGCGCAGGAAGTTGGCGGTCGAGGCAAGCGCGTCGGCACGGCTGCCGATCAGGTCGATGCGCCCGTCGCCGTCGCCGTCGACGCCGTAGCGCACGACATTGGCCGGCAGAAACTGCGTCTGGCCGATCTCGCCATGGGCAGCGCCCTTGGCGGAGGGGTTGAGATTGCCCTGGTCGACGAGCTGCAGCGCGCCGATCAGATGGGTGGAGAAGAATTCCGAGCGCCGGCAGTCATAGGCGAGCGTCGCGACGGCGGAGAGGATGTTCTCGTTGCCGAGAAAGCCGCCGAAGCCCGTCTCCATGCCCCAGATGGCGAGGATCGGCCCGGCCGGCACGCCGTAGACGCGCTCGATGCGGGCGAGGAGGTCGGCGTTCTGACGCTTTAGCTGGGTGCCGCGCGAGACGATGGCGTTGCCGCCGCGCCGCTCGAGGAACTGGTCGAGCGTCAGCGTGAAGCCGCCGCCCTGCTTGCGGTCGGCCGAGATGGTGCGCGTCGCGTAGCTCGTGCCCTGAAGCGCCGAAATGCCCCGCTGGCCGATGCCGCTCGAGGCGGCGCGCTGTGCGAACTGGCCCTTCCAGGCCTCGAAGCCCGAGCCGTCATTGCCGCATTGCTGCGCCTGGGCGAGCGACACGCTGACGCCGAGCGCCACGAGCGCACCCAGCAAAATCTTTCCCCGTCCTGCCATCCGTCTGCCTTTCGAATTGCCTGAGATCAAGTGCGGCCCGTCCGGGCGCATGGACGCCAAAGCGTCGGCCTGCCGATCACTCTCGCACACGCTTCTTACCCGCACGTTATACGTGCTGGTTGTCCGATCATGATGACCGAATTGTGATCCGTCGCAACGCCGCGGAACCGCAACGCTTTCACGCCGTTGTTACCGGGAAGGTGACACCCCTGCGGAGAACACGAAAATGAAGAACATCCTGACCTCGTCGGCGGCTTTTGCCGTCGTGCTGTTGGCCTCGTCCACGGCTTTTGCCCAGACGGCCGTCACGGCCACCACCGATCTGAACGTGCGCGCCGGCCCCGGCCCGCAATACCCGATCGTCGGCTCGATCGCCGCCAATGGCGAAGCGACGCTTTCGGGCTGCCTGGAGAATTCCAAGTGGTGCCAGGTTTCGGCCGGCGGTTCGCAGGGCTGGGCCTATTCCGACTATCTGATCGCCGACAATGCCGGCGCGCAGATCGTCGTCACTGAGCGCCCGGCCGAAATGATCCCGGTCGCGACCTATGAGGAAAGCACTGCGACGGGCGCGGGCGCCATTTCCGGCGCCGCCACCGGCGCGATTGCCGGCGCGCTGGTCGCCGGCCCGATCGGCGCTGCCGTCGGCACCGTTGCCGGCGCTGCCACCGGCGGCCTCACCGAAGGCGTCCTGACCGACCCCGACCCGCAGCTCCGCACCTATGTGATGGAGAACGAGGTCGAGCCGGTCTATCTCGAAGGTGAAGTCGTCGTCGGCGCCGGCGTGCCGGACACGGTCGAGATCCGCGAGATCCCGGACTACGACTACCGTTACGCCTACATCAACGGCCAGCCGGTCGTCATCGAGCCGGAATCGCGCCGGATCGTCTACATCGTCCGCTAAGCCCGGACATCTCGCAGGAAGAGCCGTCGGCGCCGCGCCGGCGGCTTTTCTTTTGCGCGATGCGGCGTTCGTCGGAACGGCAGCGATCGTCGCGAGTTTTGCGGGCTCGACACCCTCTCCCGGATGACCCTCCCATGAAGCTCTTCTCCTGCCCGCAATGTTCGAGCCGTCTCTATTTCGAGAACGGCATGTGCCTCGCCTGCGGCACCGCCGTCCTCTACGATCCGATGCAGGAGAATTTCGTCATCACCGGACAGGGCGGCTTCACCTGCACCAACGCCCTGCCGGCCGCCTGCAACTGGGTGGCGGAGGTCGAGGGTGGCTTCTGCCGCGCCTGCGCGCTGAACAAGACCATCCCGGACCTGTCGATCATCGGCAATCCGGAGCGCTGGGCGCACACCGAGGCGGCGAAGAAGCGCGCCATCTACCAGCTTCTCCATTTCGGCCTCGACGTCTTCCCGAAGGCCAGTCCGGAAGACGAGATCGGCCTTGCGTTCGACTTTCTCGCCGACCCGGTCGGTGGCGGCCCGGGCGGAGAGCGGGTCCTGACGGGCCACGACAACGGTCTGATCACGCTCAACGTCGCCGAGGCCGACAGCCCCGAGCGCGAGAAGATGCGCGTCGCGATGGGCGAGGCCTATCGCACGCTGCTCGGCCATTTCCGCCACGAACTCGGCCACTATTACTGGGATCGCCTGATCCGCGACGACGGGCAGTGGCTCGACCGTTTCCGCGCGCTTTTCGGCGACGACCGCGACGATTACATGCAGGCGCTGCAGCGCCATTACGAGGCAGGTCCCCAGCCCGGCTGGGAGCAGAACTACATCTCCCACTATGCGGCGAGCCATGCCTGGGAGGATTGGGCCGAAACCTGGGCGCACTATCTCCACATCTACGACACGCTGGAAATGACCGCCGCGCTCAACATGCCGCTCGGCCGGCTCGACACGGCGGTCGAGCACGATCTGCCGCCGAACGAAGGCGAATTCGCCGACCAGCCCGTCGCCGCCAAGCCCGCCGACCCGGAGCCGCCGGCCGATTTCGACGAACTCCTGACGCGCTGGCTGATCCTGTGCGAGGCCTCGAACCAGATCAACCGCTGCATGGGCCTGCCGGACCTCTACCCGTTCGTGATCTCGGAGCCCGCGGCGGAGAAGCTGCGCTACGTGCACGAGCTGATGGCCGAGACGCGCGGGCGGACGGGGCCGCATTGAGGGGAGTAGGGGAGTAGGGGAATAGGGGAATA
>JACVCH010000032.1 GCA_016742175.1 Rhizobiaceae bacterium | reverse complement strand
CTCGTCCATAACCGAACACTCCTTCCACGGCATCAACACCTCCCGCAAAGCGAAAAGTGTTACCCATGTGTCCGGTACGAAACGTCACCTATGTCTCAGGTCGTTCTCCCATGCCATGCCACCCGCGCATGGCAATTTTCCCCCGAAGCGCCTATATAAGACGAAACGACGGCAGTCCGTCGTCATTCGGCCCGGTATTCTGCTCGGTCGGCCCGTAACCGAGAGGTAGTTCCGGAAGTGTCTGATCTTTCCAATCCCGTCTTCAAGACCGCCAAGCCGTCACCTTCCGCAAAAGCAGACATCACGACGGCGGCCGCCCGCGCGATCATCGACGACGAGGTGACCGCGCGCGAGAAGAAGACCGCACGCCTGCAGCTTTTGCGCATGGAACGGGAGGCCGCCGAGGCCAAGGAGGCACCGGCTCCCAAGGCAAAAAAGGCGACGAAGAAAATAAAAGTTTGACTTTTTGGGGCGTGGACGCCACTTCTAGCGCATCGATCTTGCTAGATGATTTTTGTTTTGCGCCACGGCGCCTGCGACGAACGTCCCTCCCATAATCGATCTAAACGGCCCATCCGGGCTAAATTCTACACGAGCGATTCAAGGAGATCGTTATGCCTACAGGTACCGTTAAGTGGTTCAATTCGACCAAGGGTTTCGGCTTCATCGAGCCCGAGCAGGGCGGTGGCGACGTGTTCGTCCACATTTCGGCCGTCGAGCGTTCGGGCATGAACGGCCTCAACGAAGGCCAGAAGGTCTCGTTCGAGATCGTCCAGGACCGTCGTTCGGGCAAGAACTCGGCCGAGAACCTCAAGGCCGTCTAACAGAATTCGGCCGGCGTCGCGCCACACGCATCCTCGATGCGTGACGAGCATGCTCAGACGCCGCCGATATGCCTGATTGCGGAACGCTGACCACGGATGTACTGGCAGCAGGTCCCTTCAGGCGACGGAAAGGTCGGGTTCAGCCCGGCCTTTTTTGTTGCCCGCGATTCAGCAAAAACAGCTCTTGCGACGTTCGGAATGCACCGACTTGGGTGCGTTGAGATTCAGGTCTGTGCGAGTCGAAAATGGCGGATTTCGAGAACCGGAGCGGAATGTACATTTGGTACATGAGCACCGGAAGCGCAGAAAGCCGTCATTTGCAGGCCGCTCAGGCCTGAATATCAACGCACCCTCAATAGACGCTGCTGGCCGGCAGGACGTTCGGCGCATCGCCATAGGCCATGTCCGTCTCCGCGCCGGCCAAAGGCGCCTTCAGCCTTGCGAGAAAGCCCTGCACGGCGGCCGCGCCGCCCTTGCGGATGAGGTTCAAATGGTTGCCGTCCGGCACCACGACCAGCGAGGCGTGGTCCGAATTCATCGCCGCCAGCCGCTCGGCGAAGCTCGCCGGCGTGATCTGGTCCTTGCCGCCGGCGAGGATCAGGATCGGCGCGTCGACCTTGTCGATGCGCGAGCGCGTGTCGAACTTGGTGCGCACGAGCCATTCGGGCACCTGCGAAAATTGCTGCCGCACCGCGTCGCCGAAGGTCGTGAACGGCGCCTCCAGCACGAGGCCCAGCGTCTCGGCCCGCGCAGCGACGTAGCTCGCGACGCCCGTGCCCATCGAATAGCCGTAGATGATGACGCCGTCGGGCGCGAGCGCGTCGGCCGCGATGCGCTCCATCATCGCCGACGCGTCGGCATAGAGCATCGCCTCGCTCGGCAGTCCCGGATTGCCGCCATAGCCGCGATAGCCGGTCAGGAGCAGGCCGTAGCCTTCCTCCGCGATCGCCGTCAGGTGGCGCGGCTTGTAGATGATGTCGCCCAGCCGGTCGGGGAAATAGACGATCAGCGGCTTGCCGGGCTGCGGCGCGAAATAATAGGAGCGCAGCTTCAGCCCGTCGGCCGCCGTCAGTTCGATCGGCTCGAGCTTCAGCTTGCTGTCGAATTTCAGGATGTCGAGCGCCAGCCGGTCGCGGAAGAGCACGTATTCGGGAACGGTATGCGCGGCGGTCGCCCAGGCGGCGACGAGAAGCATGATCAGCGTGGCAAAGGCCCGAGCCTGCGTCCTGCGTTTTCCCTTCCGCATGATCATCCCGGCCACTCTCCCCTGTGACGCGATTCGTTGGTGCCAAACACCATGCCTCACAATTAGACCGATTTATGGTTACCGCGCGATACATTCTGTGAGGCTCGCGCGCGATGCCTTCCTGCCGTTGCGTCCGCGCCACAGAGGAAATCCGCGCCCACTACAATTCATGCGTGTATTTTGACGTTTCGTTCGCATTTGATTGCAATCATTGCGTGCAATCAACCAGCGGAGCACAACCATGGCAGTTCGGTGGGCATGCAAGAACGGAACGGCGGCGGTCGAGTTTGCGATCCTGTCGCCGATCTACCTGATGTTCCTGTTCGGGATGATCGCCTACGGCATCTATCTCGGCGCATCGCATTCGGTGCAGCAGCTTGCCTCCGAGGCGGCCCGCCTGTCCGTCGCCGGGCTGCACGAGGCCGAGCGCCGCGAGATGGCGCTCGCCTTCATCGCCAGCCACTCGCAGGGCTACGGCCTAGTCGACCCGGCAAAGCTCGCCATCACCGTCGCGGACAGTCCGTCCGACGCCTCCCGCTTCGTCGTCGACCTCAGCTACGACGCCCGCCACCTGCCGATCTGGAACCTCTTCGACGGCGTCATGCTCCCCTCGACCACCATCGAGCGCCGCTCGACCGTCCGGATCGGAGGCGTGTGATGCGCACGCTCCGTCGCCTTGCCCGCGACCGGCGCGGCAATTTCGCCACCATGACGGCGCTGGTCAGCCCGATGCTGATCGTCGTCGCCGCGCTTGGCGTCGATGTCGGCTCCTTCTTCGTCGAGCGCCGCAGCGCGCAGAACCTGACCGACCTCGCCGCGATGACCGCCGCCCGCGCCCCCGAGCGCGCGCGTCAAGCGGCAGAAGCCGTCTTCGCCGACAATGGCTGGGAGAACGTCACGGTCGTGACGCTAAAGGGCTCGCAGCCTGTCGAGCCATCTCCTGAACCGCAGATCGTTCCCGCCGAGCGCGTGACCGTGACGCCCGGCGCCTATTCGCCCGACGCGAGCCTTGCCGCCGAAAGGCGCTTCGTCGCCGGCGTCGAACCGGCCAATGCCGTCCGCGTCGAGTTCGAAACCCGCGCGACCCGGTTCTTCTCCGCCTCGCTCATTGACGCGCCGCTCATCCGCACCGCCGCCGTCGCCTCGATGGTGCCGAAGGCGTCCTTCTCCATCGGCTCGCGCCTCGCGCGCCTCGAAGGCGGTATCGCCAACATGCTCCTGACGCAGCTTCTCGGCACCAGCGTCAGCCTCAGCGCGATGGACTACCGCGCGCTCCTCGACACCGATGTCGACCTTCTCGCCTTCTCCGAAGCGCTCGGCATCCAGGCGGACCTGACCGCCGCGACCTATGACGAGTTGCTGACCGCCGATGTCGCCCTGCGCGACGTCCTGCGCGCGCTCTCGCAGACGCCCGGCGTCGGCCTGCCCGCCCGCACCGTCCTGCAGCGCCTCGCCAGCGCAGTTCCTGCCGCGCGCGAATTGCCGCTGCGCCAGCTTCTCGATCCGGGAATGATGGAGGTCGCGCGCGTGGAGGGCGTCTCCGCCGGTCTCGATGCCGGCGTCGGAGCCGTCCAGCTCCTCAATGCCGCCGCCGCCCTTGCCAACGGCACCAACCAGGTCGCGCTCGACCTCGGCAGTTCGATCCCCGGCCTCCTCGACCTCACGGCAACCGTCGCGATCGGCGAGCCGCCGCAGGGCGCCTCATGGTTCGCGCTCGGCCCGGCCGGCGCGATCGTGCGCACGGTCCAGACCCGCATCCGCCTCGATGCGCGCATCGGCCCGCTGCTCGGCGTCGGCGTCCACGTTCCGCTTTTCGTCGACGTCGCCTATGGCGAAGCGAAGCTGCAATCCGCGTCCTGCCCGACCGGCCGGCCGGAGAGCGCCCGCGCCAGCGTCGAAGCCCGGCCCGGCATCGTCGAACTGCACCTTGCCGATGCCGACACCGCGCGGATGCACGATTTCTCCCGCCTGCCACACCTGAAGGACGCGCGGCTCCTGCATGTGCCGATCCTGCTCACCGTCAACGCCCGCGCCCACGCGGCCGCAACCAACATGGCGCCCGACACGCTCCCGTTCACCGCGACGGACATCGCGGCCGAAACCGTCAAGACCGTCCGCACCCGCAACACGCTCCAGACCCTCTCCGGCTCGCTCCTGTCCAACCTCAGGCTCGAGGTCAAACCGCTCGGCCTCGGCCTCGGAATCCCCTCCGGCCTCACAGGAACGCTCGGCGGTCTCGTCGGCAACACGCTCGGTGCCGTCGATCCCGTCCTAGACAGCCTCCTCGCCGCCCTCGGCATCTCGCTCGGCGAAGCCGATATCCGCGTCCACCACGTCGAATGCGGCCGGCCGGTGCTGGTTCAGTAGCTTAAGTAATCACCGTCGGCGCATCGCGCCCCGTCCGGCTGCGAATGCCCGCAATCGCCTCCGCCGCCTCGATCAAATCCGCCAGCGCGGCCTGCGTGTCGAGGTCGAGGCGGCCGCCGGCGGGTTCGAAGCGCTCGATATAGACGCGCAGCGTCGCGCCTTCCGTGCCGGTGCCCGACAGGCGGAAGACGACGCGCGAGCCGCCTTCGAAGAGGATGCGGATGCCCTGCTTTTCCGTCACCGACTGGTCGACCGGGTCGCGATAGGCGAAATCGTCGGCCTGCGCGACGGCGAGGCCCGCGAAGATCTGGCCCGAAAGGTGATCGAGACGCCCACGAAGATCGTCCATCAGCGCGTTGGCCGCGCCGGCGTCCACCGCCTCGTAGTCATGCCGCGAATAGTAGTTGCGGCCGAACCGCGCCCAGTGATCGCGCATGATGTCGGCGACGCTTTCCTTGCGCGCAGCGAGGATGTTGAGCCAGAGCAGCACGGCCCAAAGCCCGTCCTTCTCGCGCACATGGTCCGAGCCGGTGCCGGCGCTCTCCTCGCCGCAGATCGTCACCTTGCCGGCGTCGAGCAGCGAGCCGAAGAACTTCCAGCCCGTCGGCGTCTCGTAGAGCTCGATCCCGAGCGCCCTGGCGACCTCGTCGGCCGCCGCGCTCGTCGGCATCGACCGCGCGATCCCCACCGGCCCGCCCGCATAGCCGGGCGCCAGGTGCATGTTCGCCGCCAGCACGGCGAGCGAATCGGAGGGCGTGACGAAGATGCCCTTGCCGATGATCAGATTGCGGTCGCCGTCGCCATCCGACGCCGCGCCGAAATCGGGCGCGTCGGGCGACATCATCAAATCGTAGAGCTCTTTCGCATGGACCAGATTGGGGTCGGGATGGTGCCCGCCGAAATCCTCCGACGGCACCGCATTGCGCGCCGTGCCCTTCGCCGCGCCGAGGCGTCGCTCAAGAATCTCGACGGCATAGGGCCCGGTCACCGCGTGCATGGCGTCGAACGCCACCGTGAAGCCCGATGCGAAGTAAGCGCGGATCGCGTCGAAATCGAACAGCGTCTCCATCAGGGCGGCATAGTCGGCGACCGGATCGACCACCTCGACCGTCATCCCGCCGACCTCGCGCGATCCGACCGCGTCGATCGCAACGTCGCCGATCTGCGCGATCGCATAGCGGTCGATCACCTTCGAGCGCTCGTAGATCGCGTTGGTCAGCTTTTCCGTCGCCGGCCCGCCATTGCCGGCATTGTACTTGATGCCGAAATCCTCGGTCGGCCCGCCCGGATTGTGGCTCGCCGAAAGCACGATGCCGCCGAACGCCTCGTGTCTGCGGATGAGGTGCGAGACCGCCGGCGTCGAGAGAATGCCGCCCTGCCCGACGATGACGCGACCGAACCCGTTCGCCAGCGCCATCTTGATGACGATCTGGATGACGTCCCGATTGTAGAACCGCCCGTCGCCGCCCAGCACCAGCGTCTGGCCGCGATAGCCCGCCAACGAATCGAAGATCGACTGGACGAAGTTCTCGACATAGTTCGGCTGCTGGAAGACGGGCACCTTCTTGCGCAATCCGGAGGTCCCCGGCTTCTGGTCGTCGAAGGGGGTGGTCTCGATGATGGCGATCATGAAGGGTCAGTCTCCGTTGGCGAGCATCGGACCGAAAAGTGGAAACCGGTTTTCGGATTTTTCCGATGCTCAATCAAATGTCGGGCTTCGCTTTCTGCCCCGTTTCGGCTGAAATTGCCAGCTTCGAGGAACATGCACGGCGTGCGTCAAACCGGTGCAGGGCGGTTTCGGTTCCGTCACCTCCCGGGCCCGATTTTGCGCTTTACCTGCCGGGGTCGGCACGATATTCACACATCCGCTCGCAATGGGGCGTAGCCAAGCGGTAAGGCAGCGGTTTTTGGTACCGCCATTCCCTGGTTCGAATCCAGGCGCCCCAGCCACCTCCCGGATGCATTGCCGCCAGCCGGCATCAAGCCGCCATCCCGCAAGTTCGGATTGATCACGTCCCATGCAGTTCATCGACCTTGGCGCCCAGCGCGACCGCATTGCCGACCGTCTCAAGACCGCCATCGACAATGTCGTGGCCGAAGGCCGCTACATTCTCGGGCCGCAGGTCGGCGAGTTCGAAAAGCGGCTGGCGGACTATGTCGGCGTCGACCACGTCGTCGCCTGCGCCAACGGCACCGACGCGCTGCTCCTGCCGCTCTACGCCTCTGGCATCGGTCCGGGCGACGCCGTCTTCGTGCCGAGCTTCACCTTCGCCGCGACGGCCGAGGTCGTCGCGCTCGCCAAGGCCGAGCCGATCTTCGTCGACGTCGACCCCGACACCTACAATATCGACATCGCGAGCCTTGAAGCCGCCATCTCGATGGTGAAGTCCGAAGGCCGCCTGACGCCGAAGGCGATCATCCCGGTCGACCTCTTCGGCCTTGCCGCCGACTACGACGCGCTCGACGCGATCGCCAAGCGCGAAAACCTTCTCGTCATCGAGGACGCCGCCCAGTCGATCGGCGGCATCCGAAACGGCACGAAATGCGGCGCGTTCGGCCATGTCGGCTCGACCAGCTTCTATCCCGCCAAGCCGCTCGGCTGCTATGGCGACGGCGGCGCGATGTTCACCAACGACGCGGCCTTCGCCGACAAGCTCCGCTCCTTCGCCTTCCACGGCAAGGGCGAGACGCAGTACGACAACATCCATATCGGCCTGAACTCGCGCCTCGACACGATTCAGGCCGCGATCCTCCTCGAAAAGCTCGCCATCCTCGAAGACGAGATGGAAGCGCGCGAGCGCATCGCCCGGCGCTACAACGACGCGCTCGGCGACGTCGTCAAGGTCCCGCACCTGCCCGAGGGCAACCGCTCCGCCTGGGCGCAGTTCGCCATCGAACATTCGGCCCGCGACGGTCTCAAGGCGCATCTGACGTCCGAGGGCATCCCGTCGGTCATCTATTACGTCAAGCCGCTGCACCTGCAGACCGCCTACAAGCACTTCCCCCGCACCCCCGCCGGCCTGCCTGTCTCCGAGGGCCTTTCCGAGCGCATCCTCTGCCTGCCGATGCACCCCTATCTGTCGGACGCCGACCAGGACCGCATCATCCAGTCGATCCGCAATTTCGTGAAGCGCAACGCGGCCTGATCGTTCAGGGCCCGGCCGGCGCGTCGATGCCGCAATCCGAGATGAACCACGGATTGGCAAAGGCGGCTGCCTCCAGCTTTCCCGAACAGCCATAGCGCAGCGCCTCGCCCTCCAGCGTGCGCGTGCGCCCGCCGGCGGCGCGCAACACCGCGTCGCCGGCCGCCGTATCCCACTGCATTGTCGCCCCGAAGCGCGGGTAGAAATCCGCAGCTCCGCTCGCGATCAGGCAGAATTTCAGCGACGAGCCGACCGAGACGATCTCCGCCTGCGGCAGCTTCGCCAGATAGTCGTTCGTCTCGATCGTCCGGTGCGAGCGGCTGGCGACCACCACCGGCGTCGGTCCCGGCGCCTGCGTGTGGATTTCCCGCCGTCCCTCGATCTCGTGGTCGTCCGTTGTGCGCGCCATCTCGCACCGGCCCGGCCGGCCGAGATAGAGCTGGTGGCGCGCCGGCGCATAGACGACGCCCAGCACCGGCTCGCCATCGGCGACGAGGCCGATATTGACCGTGAAATCCTCTGACCGATTGACGAATTCGCGCGTCCCATCGAGCGGATCGACGAGGAAGAACGTCGCGCCGAGATCGGCGGGCAGGAGCCCCGCGCTGACCTCTTCTTCCGCGACGATCGGAATCTGCGGGAACGCGCGCCGCAGCCCTTCCAGAATGATGCGTTCCGCCTCGCGGTCGGCCCACGTCACCGGGCTGTCGTCGGTCTTGGTCTCGACCGTACAGCCGCCGTGATAGGCATCCATCACGACCCGCCCCGCAGCCAGCGCCAGAGGTTCGAGCCGCGTCAGTGCCTCGCCATAGTCGATCGTCATTCAGCGCCCGCCGGTCTTGCGCGTCCCTTCCCCGGTCCTAGCAGAAAATTCCGCCCGCATCGCCACAATCGCAAGCGATCCCCAACAGCAATCTTTGCGACGCCGCCAAAACACGTCAGGGCGCGGCGAAAACGTCGGCGTGCGAGCACCGGAGCGGAGCGTACATTCAGTACGTGAGCACCGGAGCGCAGCACGCCGGCGTTTGCAGCCCGCCCTCACGTGTTTTCTGGTCAGGCGGCGTTGAGGTGGCGAAGATGCTCTTCCCACTGCACCGCGTGGGCGACGATGGTGTCGAGGTCGGCGTGGCGGGGCTGCCAGCCCAACTCCGCCTTGGCGCGGGCCGGATCGGCGACGATGGAAACGGCGTCGCCGGCGCGGCGCGGGCCGGTGCGGACATCGAAGTCGCGGCCGACGACGCGCTTGACCGCGTCGATCACCTCGAACACCGAATAGCCGGTGCCGTAGCCGCAATTGGCGGTCAGGCTGTCGCCGCCACCCCGCAGGCGGGCAAGCGCCAGCGCGTGCGCGTCGACGAGGTCGCTGACATGGATGTAGTCGCGCACACAGGTTCCGTCCGGCGTCGGATAGTCGGTGCCGTAGACGTCGATGCCTGCGCGCTTGCCGGTCGCGGCCTCCGCCGCCACCTTGATCAGGTGCGTCGCACCCTTGGTCGATTGCCCGGTCCGCAGCCCCGGATCGGCGCCGGCGACGTTGAAATAGCGCAGCACCGTATAGGCGAGGTCGTGTGCGGCGGCCGTGTCGCGTAGCATGATCTCGGTCATCAGCTTGGAGGTGCCGTAGGGTGATTCGGGCTTGAGTTCGGCGCCCTCCGTCACCGGCGAGACGGCAGGCGTGCCGTAGACGGCGGCGGTGGAGGAAAAGATGAAATGCGGCACGCCGCAGCGCACGGCGCTCTCGATCAGCGCCCGCGATTTGACCGTGTTGTTCTGGTAGTAGCCGAGCGGGTCGGCGACCGAATCCGGCACCACGATCGAGCCGGCGAAATGGATGATCGCGTCGACGTCGCGCCGCCGGATCGTCGCCTCGACCAGATCCTGGTCGGCGATGTCGCCGATGACGAGTTCGGCTTCCGCCGGCACGGCCCAGTGAAACCCGGTCGAGAGCCGGTCGATCACGACCACCTCCTCGCCCTGGTCGAGCAGGCGCCACACCATGTGCGACCCGATATAGCCGGCGCCGCCGGTCACGAGAACGGTCATCAGAACCCCTCGGCTTTTGTTGACGGCGGCCACCTTAGCCGATCGCGCTTACCGCCGCGTGAAGGAATTCGCCCCGCTTGGCGGGAGCGGCGTCGAGGTGCTAGGTCGTGTCGACCGATCAGCCTTGAGAGATTCCGATGACCGAACGTAGCTGCCTTGCGATCGTGCTCGCCGCCGGCGAAGGCACCCGAATGAAGAGCGCGACGCCGAAGGTGCTGCACGAGGTGGCGGGCCTGCCGCTCGTGTGCCATGCCGCGCGCGCCGCGCAGGCGGCCGGACGGGCCGATCTCGCCATCGTCGCCGGACGCCAGTCGGACGAGGTCCTGAAGGCCGCCGCGAAGGTCGCGCCGTCGGCCCGGCTCTACCTCCAGCACGAGCGCCTCGGCACCGCCCATGCCGTCCTCGCCGCCCGCGAGGCGATCGCACAAGGCCATGACGACATCCTCGTCCTCTTCGCCGACACGCCGCTCGTCGAGCCGGAGGACATCGCGGCCCTTCGCAACGGCCTTGCCGAGGGCGCCTCTGTCGTCGTGATGGGCTTCGAGGCCGCCGATCCCACCGGCTACGGCCGCCTCCTCACAGAAGGCGACCGCCTCGTCGCGATCCGCGAGGACAAGGACTGCACCGAGGCCGAGCGCGCGGTCACCTTCTGCAATGGCGGGTTGATGGCCATCTCGGGCGCGCACGCGCTGTCGCTGATCGAAGCCGTCGGCAACGAAAACGCCAAGGGCGAATACTACCTCACCGACATCGTCGAGATCGCCGCCGCGCGCGGCCTTGCCGTCGTCGCCACCACCGCCGACGAGGAGAGCGTGCTCGGCGTCAACAATCGCGTCCAGCTCGCCGAAGCCGAAGCCGTCTGGCAGGCGCGCAAGCGGCGCGCAATGATGCTGGCCGGCGTCACGCTCGTCGCGCCCGAAACCGTGCATTTCTCGCACGATACGCAGATCGGCACCGACACGATCGTCGAGCCCAACGTCGTCTTCGGGCCGGGCGTGACGCTCGGCGCGAACGTCGTCATCCATTCCTTCTCGCACCTCGAAGGCGCGAACGTCGCCGACCATGGCGAAATCGGCCCCTTCGCGCGGCTGCGCCCCGGCGCGCGGCTTTCCGAGAAAGTGAAGGTCGGCAATTTCTGCGAGGTCAAGAATGCCGAAGTCGCGCCCGGCGCCAAGATCAACCACCTCTCCTATATCGGCGACGCCAAGATCGGCGCGGCGGCGAACATCGGCGCCGGCACGATCACCTGCAATTATGACGGCTTCCTCAAGCACCTGACGCAGATCGGCGCGGGCGCGTTCATCGGCTCGAACTCGGCCCTCGTTGCCCCGGTCACGATCGCCGACGGCGCCTATGTCGCGTCGGGCAGCGTCATCACGCAGGACGTTCCCGCCGGCGCCCTCGCCTTCGGCCGCGCCCGCCAGGAAAACAAGGATGGCCTTGGCACCGCGCTGCGCGAAAAGCTGAAGGCCGAGAAGGACGCGCGGGCGGCCGCGAAGGGCTGAGCCGCCCTCGTTCGCAGCGCTGCCAGCCTGCGCGCGATTGCCCTACCGGCATCGCGTTTTAGCAGTTGACCGCCCTGCCCCCTCTCCCTATGTTCCGCCGCAATTTCCGGGCCGCCACGGCCTGGAAACATGCGGGCCGACGGCCCTGGTAAGAGCGCGTAGCTCAGTTGGTAGAGCAACGGACTTTTAATCTGTAGGTCCAGGGTTCGAGTCCCTGCGCGCTCACCATCGCCATCCTGTACGACCCGGAGACATGGGTAACAGTTTGTACCTAAGACATGGGTGACAACCTCGTGCCGAACGGGTTGTCGATGGTCTGCAAGGTCCTCTGTTCCAGGTCGATGTATCCGAGATCATAGTGC
>JACVCH010000031.1 GCA_016742175.1 Rhizobiaceae bacterium | reverse complement strand
CGATGTATGGGCGAGCCGGCCCGAACTTGCTCAGGGCCCGAATGCTTCCTCTGCACCACACAAATTGAGGATGACCCAGTAATTGTGCGACAGATGGCGATGACGTTGGTGGTTGCCGGAAAGCTACCCATGGTCGCGACTACAATCTGATATCACCTCCGCAGTCGAGTTATCGCCTGCTCGGCCATGAACTCCTCGCCGACCGTCAGCGCGATGGCGCGAAAGGCGCGGAGCGACGGCATTTCGCGGCTCGTCCGCCAGGCCAACACGACGCTGACCGGCGGCGGGTCCTCCTGGATGCGCAGGAAGGCGACGCCGGAGACCTGCATGTTCTTGGCGGTCACCGGTACGATCGCGACCCCCATGCCGGCGCTGACGAGGCCCACGACGGTGTGCACTTGCGTCGCCGTCTGGATCGCCTGCGGGGTGAAGCCGGCCGCCTCGCACATCCTAAGGATCGAGGCGTTGAACAGCGGGCTGCTGGCGCGGGGAAAGAGAATGAACGGCTCGTTCGAAAGCCGCGCCAGCGGCGTGGACGCAGACGAGGCCAGCAGGTGATAGGCCGGCACCGCGACTACGAAATCCTCCTCCATGATCGACAGCGTCTCGATGCCCGGCGCATAGCGGGCCGGCCGCGTCAGTCCGACGTCGATATGATCGCGGGCGAGCGCCGTGGCCTGGTCGGCGATGCTCATCTCCCTGAGTTCCAGCTCCACGTCCGGGTAGAGATCGCGGAAACGCTGCAGCGTTCGCGGCAGGAGCCCGTAGGTCGAGGAATGGATGAAGCCGATGGTAAGCCGTCCGAGTTCGCCCTTGCCGGCGCGGCGCACATCCTGCTCCAACTGCTCGAGTTCGCGCAGGATGGAGCGGCTGCGCTCCAGCATCAGCGCGCCGGCGGCCGTCAGTTCCACCTTCCGCTGGGTGCGCACGAAGAGTGCGGCACCCGTCTGCTGCTCGATCTGCTGGATCTGCCGCGACAGCGCCGGCTGGGCGATGTGCAGGCGTGCCGCCGCCCGGCCGAAATGCAGTTCCTCGGCCACGGCCTGCACATAGCGCAACTGACGGATTTCGAGCATCGGCAATACCTCCAAGGCATCAATAGAAGGCTCTTAATGTATTGGACGTCAATAGAAGGGCTGCCTACGATCCCCCACACGAACAAAAAACGCGACTGCGTTTCGGGAGGTTACATTGCTAGGATTTCGCGTAATGGAGGGCTTCGGTCGTCCGTCCAAGGAACTCGTCGAAAAATTTCGGACGATCCCCACCGCCATCGTCAGCGACAACATGCACCGCATCTTCGCCGGCGGCACGGGCCTGCGGCCCTTCCACGGTGATGCCGTGCTATGCGGCTCGGCGCTGACCGTGCGCACCCGCCCAGGCGACAATCTCATGGTCCACAAGGCGCTCGACATCGCCAGGCCGGGCGACGTGATCGTGGTCGACGCCAGCGGCGATCTCACCAACGCCATCATCGGCGAGATCATGCTCAACTACGCAATCACCCGCGGTGTCGCCGGCTTCGTCATCGACGGCGCGGTGCGCGATTCCGGCGCGATCGCAAAGAGCGGCCTGCCGGTCTATGCCCGTGGCGTCACCCATCGCGGCCCCTACAAGGACGGCCCCGGGGAGGTCGGCGTGCCGGTCACGGTCGGCGGCATGGTGGTCTCCTCCGGCGATATCGTGCTCGGCGACGAGGATGGCGTGCTCGCCGTTCCGCAGAGCCACGCGGAGGAGATCCTGGCGCTCGCGGTCGCCCAGCAGGCCCGCGAGACCGGCATCCTCGCCAGCATCGCCGATGGCACCGTCGACCGCACCTGGGTCGACCAGACGCTGCGCGCCAAGGGACTGTGAGCGCCATGGCCCACAGCGCCTCGAAACTCGTCGATTTTTCCACCAAGCTACTGACGGCGGCCGGTGCGCCGGACGCCGTGGCCCGTGCGGTCTCCGAAAGCCTTGTCGCGGCCGATTTGCGTGGCGTCAGTTCCCACGGCGTGGTGCGCCTCGGCGTCTACCTGAAGCGCATGGCCGAGGGCATGATCGATCCGAAGGCCGAACCTAAATTGGAGCGCGACGACGGGCCGGTCGGCCTGCTCGACGGCCGCAACAATTTCGGCGCCTATGTCGGCGCCCGCGGTCTCGACATCGCCATGGCCCGCGCCAAGACCCACGGCGCCTACATTCTCGGCGTCCGTCATTCCAACCACTTCGGCACCGGCGCGCACTACCTGCAGCAGGCGGTCTCGCAGGGGCTGGCGATGATCGTCATGTCCAACGCGTCCCAGACGATGCCGCCGACAGGGGGTGTGCGGCCCTTCATGGGAACGAACCCGATCGCCTTCGGTTTTCCGACCGGCACCGACGTCCCCTTCATCCTCGACATGGCGACGAGCCTCGTCGCCCGCGGCAAGATCATCGTCGCGGCCAGCAAGGGCGAGGCGATCCCGCTCGGCTGGGCTGTCGATAAGGACGGCAATCCGACGACCGACGCCCATGCCGCTCTCGACGGCGCTGTGTTGCCGCTCGGGGGCGCGAAGGGTTCGGGCCTCGCCATGGCGATCGACATCCTGTGCGGCGTGCTGACCGGCGCGGGCTTCGGCCCCTCGGTGAACAACATGTACGACAACTGGGAAGAGCCCCAGAACGTCGGTCACATGTTCATCGTGCTCGACATTGCGCGCTGGATGCCGCTCGAAACCTTCATGGCCCGCCTCGATGATTACATCCGCCTTCTGAAGCTGGAGCCCCGGGCGGGCGGCGTCGAAGAAATCTTCTACGCGGGCGAGATCGAAGGCCGGCTAGAGGCCAGCCGCCTCCGCGACGGCATCACGCTGCCGGCCAAGGTCGAGGACGAACTCAACGCCCTCGGCGCGGCCTACGGCCTTTCGCTCAACGAACTTCAATTGTCCTGAAAGAACGAGCCATGCGTGCATTCTCCTACCACATCCCGACGCAGATCGAATTCGGCAATGGCGCGATCGCCCGGCTGCCGGAGTTCGTCAAGGCCCTCGGCGGCTCGCGCGTGCTGGTCGTCGGCGACCCCGGCGTGCAGCGCGCCGGCCTTATCGATCGCGTCCAGGCGATCCTCACCGGCGCTTCGATCTTCAACGCGGTCTTTGCCGATGTCGAAAGCGATCCGGCGACCCGCTCCGTTGATGAGGGCACCGTCCACGGCAAAGCGAACGGCTGCGACCTCGTGGTCGGCATCGGCGGCGGTAGCGCGCTGGACACCGCAAAGGCCATCGGCCTGATGCTGGTCAACGACGGCAACATCAAGGATTATGTCGGCATCGGCAAGGTGCCGAGGGCCGGCGCGCCGGTGATCGCCGTACCCACCACGGCCGGTACGGGCAGCGAACTCACCATCTGGTCCGTGCTGTCCGATAAGGTCGCGAAGGCCAAGATCAGCGTCGGCAGCGTGCTGAACTGCCCGGCGATCGCGCTTCTCGATCCGGAACTGACGCTTTCGTTGCCGCCGCAGATCACCGCCGCCACCGGCATGGACGCGCTGACCCACGCGCTGGAGTCTTACGTCAACACCGCGACGCAGCCGATCTCGGAGGCGATGTCCGACCAGGCGATGACGCTAATCGCAAGGAGCCTGCGCAAGGCGGTCGCCGACGGCTCCGACGTCGAGGCGCGTGGCGACATGCTGCTCGCCAGCACCATCGCGGCCATGGCCTTCAACAGCACGCGCCTGGGCTTGGTACACGCCTTCGCCATGCCGCTCGGCGCGAAGTTCGGCATTCCCCACGGCCTGGTCAACGCGATCATGCTGCCGGGGGTGATGCGCTTCAACCATCTCGCCAACCCCCGCAAGTTCGCCCGCATCGCGGAGATCTTCGGCGAGAAGACCGCCAGTCTTCCGGTCGAGGAGGTTGCCGCGCTCTCCGTCTCGGCCATCGAGAAGCTGAAGCTCGATGTCGGCATCACCGCAAAGCTCAGCAATTTCGGCGTCACGGAAGGCCGCTTCGACGAGATCGTCGATGAGGCGATGCTGTCCGGCAACGTGCCGGTCAATCCGCGCCAGCCGACCAAAGACGACATGAAGGCCCTGCTTAGGGCCGAGCTGGTCTGAGCGGCCGGGGAGGAGAATGACGATGTCCGACATGTTGAACTGGCTCGCCGGAGCCGTTGGCGGAACCTACGGAAACTTCATCGGCGGCGAATGGAAGCCTGCCGGCGACAAGACGTCCCAGATCTTCAACCCCGCAGATCGCGACCAGTCCCTCGGCCGTTTCGCCGACAGCGGCGCGGCCGAAGTGGACGAGGCGGTCGTCGCGGCCCACAAGGCATGGCTCTCATGGCGGCAGGTGCCGGGCCCGGATCGCGGCGCGATCCTGTTCCGCGCCGCCGACCTTCTGGAGCAGCGAATCGACGAGCTCGCCTTCATCCTCGCCGCCGAGCAGGGCAAGGTGCTGACGGAGGCGCGCGGCGAAGTCGGCCGCGCCGCCAAGGAGCTGCGCTTTTCCGCCGGCGAGGCGAGCCGTATCGACGGTGACGTGCTGCCAAGCGAAAAGCGCAACGGCTTCGCCATGACGCTGCGAGAGCCGATCGGCGTCGTCGCCGCCATCGGCCCGTGGAACTTCCCGGTCGTCACCCCGGTGCGCAAGATCGGCCCGGCGCTTGCCTTCGGCTGCACCGTCGTCCTGAAATCGTCGAACCTCACCCCGTGGTCCGCCGTCAAGCTGATGGACGTGTTCCGTGACGCCGGCGTACCGGCAGGCGTCGTCAGCCTCGTGCTGGGTTCCGGCCGTGCGGTCGGCGAGGCGCTGATCCGCCACCCGCTGGTGCGCGGCGTATCCTTCACCGGCTCGACCGGCACGGGCGTCGCGATCAACGCAGAGGCCGGCCGCCGACTGGTGCGCACCCAGCTGGAGCTCGGCGGGAAAAACCCCGCCGTCGTCCTCGACTACGACAATGCTGCGACCATCGCCAGGCAGATCGCCGGCGCCGCCTTCGCCTGTTCGGGCCAGCGCTGCACGGCGCTGAGCCGCATCGTCGTGCTGGAGAAGAACGCTCGCGAGCTCACCGAGGCGCTGGAAGCAGAAATGGCGGCGATCAGCGTCGGCCCTGCCTGGCAAGCCGGCGCCACGATGGGTCCGCTAATCACCGCCCAGCACAAGGCCTCCGTCATGGGGCATATCGCCCATGCGCGGGAGGATGGCGCGACGCTCGCGCTCGGCGGCACATCCATGGAAGCCGGCGACTTCGCCAGGGGTCATTTCGTCGCGCCGACGCTGTTCACCGGCGTCGCGAAGACCTCGCGGCTCGCGCTGGAGGAGGTCTTTGGCCCGGTGCTCGCCGTCGTTCCAGTCGGCTCGATCGATGAGGCGATCGAGGTGGCCAACAGCGTCGAATACGGGCTGGCGGCCTCCGTCTATACCAACGACGTCAACCTCTCGCTGCGGTTCGCCCGCGAGAGCCAGTCCGGCATGGTCCACGTCAATCACGGAACTGCCAGCGAGGCGCACATGCCCTTCGGCGGCGTCAAGGCGTCCGGCTTCGGCGCCTACTCCATCGGCCATTCCAACCAGGAGTTCTTCACGACCGTCAAGGCCGTCTATTTCCAAAGCTAGTGTTCAATCGGGAGGAGACCAACATGAACATGAAACTGAAAACGGCAGCCCTGCTGGCTGCAGTGGCTCTCTTTGCCACCAGTGCATCTGCAGAAACCGTCCTTCGCCTCGGCCATGTCTGGCCAGATTCGGAAATCCACGCGGCGGCGGCGAAGCAGTTCGCCGACGACGTCGCGGCCGCCACGAACGGCGAGGTTAAGATCGAGATCCACGGCAACAGCACGCTCGGCAGCGACCGCGAACTGCTCGAAGGCATCAAGTTCTCGTCCAACGACATCTGGGTCGGCGGCGCCGGCGTGCTGTCGACGGCGTCCGAGACCGCCCGTATCTTCACGCTGCCCTTCATGATCCGTGACGTGAACCATTACAACGCCGTCTATGACGGCCCGGTGGGCGGCGAAATCACCAAGCGCATCCGTGACGAATCCGGTTACGAGGTCGTCGCCTACTGGCTGCGCGGCCCGCGCTGGCTGACCACGAAGGTCCCTGTGGAAAAGCCGGAAGATCTTTCCGGCCTGAAGATCCGCGTTCCCGACAGCCCAGTCACCGTGCAGTCCTGGAACCAACTTGGCGCCTCCGCGACACCAATGAACTTCGGCGAGGTATTCAACGCCCTCCAGCAGGGCGTCATCGATGGGCAGGAAAACCCGTTGTCGCTGATCCTGTCTTCGAAGTTCTCGGAAGTCGTGAAGTATCTCGTGCGCACCGAGCACGCCTACGAGCCGGTGGTGGTCGTCATGGATGCCGGCCGCCTCGCCGCTATGCCGGAAGACCAGCGCAAGGCAATCGTCGATGCCGCCAACGGCGTCGCCAAGGCCTATGCCTCAGAAGAGGTGCAGAAGGGCGAGCAAACCTTCGTCAAGCAGCTTCAGGACGTCGGCATGACGCTGATCGAGCCGGACAAGAAGCCTTTCCAGGAGCGTGTCGGCACGGATTTTGTCCACAAGACGTTCGCCCCCGTCGCCGATCTCTACGACAGCGTCGCCGCTGTCGAGGCCCCGAACGGGCAGTAAGCCAACGTAACCGGAAGATGCTTCGATGAAACCCTCGTCCAACGAGGCCGTTGTCGGCCTTTCGACGAGCCAGCAATATCATCGCCCGAAATGGGCGATGATCCGATGGCTCGACATGCTCAACGCCCTGATCCTCAATTTCCTGGCGGGCATCATGGGCCTTCTTGCCTGTCTCGGGATCGCCCAGGTCGTGGCGCGCTACGTGTTGAAATCGCCTATTGCCTGGTCGGAGGAGTTCATCCGTTTCGCGCTCATCTGGTGCGTTTTCCTCGGCGCAGGCGTCGTGGTGCGCCGCGGCATGTTGGTAGCCGTCGAAGCGATCTTCATCGTCGTGCCCGCTTCCGTGGCGCAAATCATAAGCGTCTTCAGCGTCGCCGTCAGCATCGTCTTCTGGGCAATCCTCGTCTACTACGGCTGGACCGTCAGCGGCATGGTCGGAACCCTGATGTCCGGCTCGCTCGAACTGCCGATGCGCTACGTCTACCTCGCCATTCCGGTCGGAGCGCTCCTCGCCCTCGTGAACACCATCGCTGTCGCCGTCGATCCGCCGCCGAGCGTGATCGTCCAGGCCGCAAACTGAGAGCATCGCCATGTTTCCCGTCGCGCTCACCGCTTCCATGCTCGTCTTCTTCACCTGCGCGGTGCCGATCGCCGTCACGCTCGGCATGGTCTCGGCCATGGCCATGTACGGCTCCGGCATCCCGCTCCAGGCCATGATCCAGCGCATGTTCGCTGCGCTCGATTCCTTCCCGCTGACAGCCATTCCCTTCTTCATCCTCGCCGGCGCGCTGATGGAAGTGAGCGGCATCTCTACCCGCCTGGTCAATTTCGCCCAATCGCTCGTCGGCCGCGCCACCGGCGGCCTCGGCCTCGTCGCCGTGCTGTCGGCGATGTTCTTCGCCGCGATTTCCGGATCGAGCGCCGCGACGACGGCGGCGATCGGCAGCATCCTCATCCCGGCCATGGCGGCGCGTGGCTATTCGCGGCCCTTCGCCACTTCCGTACAGGCGTCCTCCGGGGAGCTCGGCGTCATTATCCCGCCCTCGATCCCGATGATCATCTTCGCGCTGACCGCCGGCGTGCCGGTCTCGATCGGCGATCTCTTCCTCGCTGGTATCCTTCCCGGCCTGCTGGTGGCCGGCGGCCTGATGCTGACCGTCTACCTCGTCAGCAAGCGCAAGGGCTATGGCAGGGCGAAACCCGGCGCGTCCGGCGACGGGCTCGGCCCGCAGCCCGGCGTGTGGGAAAGCTTCAAGGCGGCCATCCTGCCGCTCATGCTGCCCGTCCTCATCCTCGGCGGCATCTACGGCGGCGTCTTCACGCCGACCGAAGCCGCGGCGGCCGCTGTCTGCTTTGCGCTGATCATCGGTGTCGTCGTGTTCCGCACCATCACCGTTGAGAAGCTGGTGATGGCTCTGCAGTCGTCTCTGCTGAACACCGTCGTCATCTTGCTGATCATCTCGTCGGCCAGCGTCTTCGGCTGGGTGCTGACGGCAAACCGCATCCCGGAGCTGATCTCCCAGGTCTTCGTGTCGATCTCCGACAATCCGCTGGTCTTCCTGCTGTTGATCAACTTGCTGCTGCTTCTCGTGGGCATGTTCTTGGAGACGGGTGCCGCGATCACCGTGCTGGCCCCCATCCTGACGCCGGTGGCGCTGAAGATGGGCATCGACCCCATCCATTTCGGGATCGTCATGATCGTCAATCTCGCGGTCGGCATGACCACGCCGCCGGTCGGCGTCAATCTCTTCGTCGCCTGTCAGGTGGCGGGGCTGAGGATCGAGCACATCATCCGCAGCATGCTGCCCTTCTACCTGTCGCTGCTCATCTGTTTGGCGATCATCACCTATCTGCCGGGCCTCAGCCTCTGGCTTCCGCAACTGCTCAAGTAGTCGTCACGCCGACCAGCGAAGGAGGATTTCCATGCCGACCGCACAGCAGAAGAAATCGATCTACGAACCCGATCAGGAAGGCCTGCACTTCCCCCGCGAACCGGTCTTCCATACGCTGGCGGAGGAACGCCAGCACCGCCGCGAGCGGCTGGCCGCCGTCTGCCGGATCTTCGGCCGCTACAAGTTCGAGTACGGCTTCGCGGGTCACGTCACGGTGCGCGATCCCGAGCACCACGACCTGTTCTGGACCAACCCCTTCGGCATGAGTTTCTCGCGGGTGCGAGCCTCGGACCTCATCCTCGTCGATCATGCCGGCAAGGTTGTGGAGGGCACCTGGGCCGTCAATCGCGCCGGCTTCGTGCTGCATTCGGCGATCCACGAAGCGCATCCCGACATCGTGGCCTCCTGCCATGCCCACACCGTCAACGGCATGGCGTGGGCGGCTCTCGGGCGTCCGCTCGATCCGATCACCCAGACCGCCTGTGGCTTCTACGGTCATCAGGCGGTGATCACCGAGGAGGCCGGCGCCGTGGTGGTGGAGAAGGGGGCCGGCAACAGCGTCGCGAATGCCTTCGGCAACGCTAAGGTCGCCATCCACCAGAACCACGGGCTATTCAGCGTCGGGCGTCACAGCATCGACGAGGCCGCCTGGTGGTTCATTGCGCTGGAACGCGCCTGCGAAATCCAGCTGAAGGCGGAGGCGACCGGCTCGCCGCTGAAACTGGTCGCGCCGGAAAAGGCCGCCCATTCCGCCAAGCACCTTGCGACGCCCTTCATGGGGTGGCTACACTTCCAGCCCATTTACGACTGGATCATCCGGACCGATCCGGATCTGGTGAACTGAGCCTGACGCACCGCAGCGACCGGCCGAGAGGAAGACGAAACCATGTATGACAGTGACGCCCGCCGGACCTACCGGATCCTCATCTGCGACCTGGTGGGCCTGAGGCCGGGGCCTGACGGCCGGCCGGACTGCTCCGAGGTGCGCCGACACGTCGAGCAGGCCTGCTGCACGTTCCACGATGGCGACGGCATCGTCGCTGCTGACATCGGCGGTGGCGGTATCCACTTCGTTTACCGGCCGGACCTGAACACCGCCGAAGACCTCGTCGCCGAAGCGGGTGATGGCCTGTACGACGCGGTGATCGCTGCGGCGACCGTCGTGCCGGCAGACACCGTTTTCCCCGAGGGCGGCGTTCGGATCGGGGCGGGCACGGGCAACATGCACTCCCGCTCCTGGGGCGGCGGATCGGGTGCCGGCGGCGCGGCGCCGCTGATGAACACGCCCGGCATCAACAGCCGCGCCACCGCGCAGATGGTGATGAAGGCGATCCTGCGCTTCCTGCCGGATCTGCCGTTCGACCTGCTGCACGAATGCTCCGTGTCCGGCCGTTTCGATACGGGCCGCGACCTCAAGGATTTCCCGACCGGGAAGCTGGAAGGCAGACGCATCGCCGTGCTCGGCTACGGCAACATCGGCCGCGAGGTCGCGCGCCTTGCTGATGCCTTCCGCATGCGGCCTGTGATCTATGCCCGCGAGCAGCATCGCCGCTGGATCGAAGCCGAAGGCTTCCGTTACGCGGCAACGCCCGTCGAGGCGTCCGCCGGCGCCGACATCGTTTCCGTCCATCTCGGCCTCGGCGCGGCCGATGCCACGACCGGGCGCTTCGCCAATGCCGGCCTTGTCGGCGATGCGATCTTCGATGCGGTCAGCCCCGGCGCGACGCTCGTCAATTTCGATCGCGGCGAACTGGTCGACGCCGCAGCCCTCGACACCGCGATGGGCGACGGCCGCATCCGTTTCGCCGCGATCGACGCCGACATCTTCAGAGACGCCGCGACCGGCGCGGTCTCCGGCCCACTCGCCCCCTATCTGCCGCTGGTGGAACGCCATGACGGCCGCCTGCTGGTTCTGCCGCATGCGGTAGCCGACACCGACCATCCGTCGCGGGTGGCGGGCGCGAAACAGGCCGTAGACCAGATCCTCGAGGCGATCCGCTTCCGTCGCGTGGGCAATCTCAAGGGTGATCTCCCCGATGGCTATACCGCCGTGCCCGGCCGCGCGATCCACGGCATCGGCGGCGTTTCCGCCGGCACGTTGGCGGGCGTTGCCGAGGATGCGGACGTCGTGAAGCAATTCGCCGATATGGCCGGTCGACTCCATGATTTCTGGACGCGCCTTGCCGCCGCGGCAGATGCAGAAGAGCGGCAGGCACTCTGCGCGGCGATGGGCGACGGCGTGATGCTGGACGTCAATCGGCAGGCCGCCCTGATAGGCGCACTCGGCCTTCATGGCCCCTTCACCGGCAAACCGCGGGACTGAGCGATGGACAAGCCTTTCCTCGCCGCCCTCTTCGACGTAGCCGTCCAGGCGGCCGATCCCCTGACCGGCATCCGCGCCCACCTGCCGGAGCCGCCGCCGAGCGGCCGCACGGTCGTTATCGGGGCGGGCAAGGGCGCGGCACAGATGGCGGCGGCGCTGGAAACGCTCTGGCCCGGCCCACTTACCGGCATCGTCGTGACGCGCTACGGCTATGGCTGCGAGACGCGTGGCATCGAGGTGCTGGAGGCGGCGCACCCGGTTCCCGACGAGGCCGGGCTTGCAGCCGGCGCGCGGCTCCTCGATCTGGTTTCCGGCCTGACGGAAAACGATCTCCTCATCGCGCTGGTCTGCGGCGGCGGATCGGCGTTGCTGCCGGCGCCGCCCGAAGGGCTCACTCTCGCCGACGAGATCGCCGTCAACGAGGCGCTGCTCGCCTCCGGCGCGCCGATCTCGGCGATGAACATGGTGCGCAAGCACGTCTCGCGCATCAAGGGCGGGCGGCTCGCTGCCGCGACCAACGCCCGCGTCGTCAGCCTGCTGGTCTCCGACATTCCGGGCGACAATCCTGCCGCCATCGCATCCGGCCCGACGATCCCCGACGCCTCGACGCGTGCGGATGCGCTGGCGATCGTCGCGCAGTACCGCCTCGATCTGCCGGCCGCCGTCATGACGCATCTGAACGGGCCGGCGGCCGACGCACCGATGCCCGACGATCCGGTCTTCGCCCGACACGAGCATCACATCGTCGCCTCGGCGCGTGTTTCGCTGGAGGCTGCTGCGGACGAGGCACGGGGCCGCGGCGTCATGCCGGTGATCCTATCGGATGCGATGGAAGGCGAGGCGCGCGACGTGGCGCTCGTCCATGCCGCGATCGCCCGCGAGGTGCTGGCGCGCGGCCGCCCGTTTTCGCGACCGGCCGTGCTGCTTTCCGGCGGCGAGACGACGGTGACATTGCGGGGAAGGGGCGGGCGGGGCGGCCGAAACGGTGAATTCGCGCTCGCCATGGCGCTTGCCATCGACGGCCACGCTATCGAGGTTCTGGCGGCCGATACGGACGGCATCGACGGCTCCGAGGACAATGCCGGCGCTTTTGCCGACGGAACGACAGTGCGACGTCTGCGCGCCGCTGGAATCGATCCGCGCGAAATGTTGGATCGCAACGACAGCTATACCGCATTCTCCACCATCGGCGACTTCCATGTGACCGGACCAACCGGCACGAACGTCAATGATTTCCGCGCAATCCTTATTCGCTGACCTCGGGTAGGTCTATCTTTCGCGTAGAACGGCGTGGTCGAGCTGCTGCTGAGCAACTTCACGGGTTCTAGCGCGCGCGGCAAATAGCGGCGAGCGTCGGTGTCGCGTTGCCCCTAAATCGGGTCATCCTCAATTTGTGTGTCACGGTCTGACCGAGTTTCACAGATTGAAGGGATCAGGCCGTGGTATCGAAGAAGCATTGGGCTCCAACCGCCAACGTGGAGGTTGGTGAGGTCCGCCAGTCTGAGACGGGTGCATGGGTCGTATCTGGCAGACTGGCTCCGAATGGCACCTGCCCTGAGTGCGGGACGCCCTCAAGACAGCGACATGGTTGGAGGTGCCGGCGGATCGAGGATTTTCCTGCTCAGGGCCAAGCGGTTTGGATCGAGCTCAGGGTTTGTCGATGGCGATGTTTGAACTCGGATTGCCGCCGCCGCACGTTCTCCGATCGCGAGGCGGCGGTGGCGACCCCTTATGCGCGCCGGACGTCTCGACAGGCGCAACTCTTAGGCCATGTGGCGCACGCCGCTGGCGGCACCCCAGCTGAACGGCTCTTGCGGCGACTGGGTATCCGGGTCAGTGACGATACTATTCTCCGACAGTTGCTACGCGCAGCTCAAGTTGTTCCACCACGCGCACGGATCATCGGGATCGATGATTGGAGTTGGCGAAAGTCGCAGAACTACGGGACGATCATCATCGACCTCGAGCGTCGCGCCGTCATCGATGTTCTCGAAGATCGTGATGTCGTCACATGCACCGACTGGCTAAGGCGTCATCCTGAGGTGGAAGTCATAAGCCGGGATCGCTGCGGTCTCTACGCCCAAGCCGCCCGAAAAGGAGCGCCGCAGGCGGAACAGGTCGCCGACCGGTTTCATATCGTGCAGAACCTTCGCATGGCAATCGAGGAGCAAATGAACTTGCACGGTCGCGCGACTGGCAGAGCATTGCTCTCCGATGCAGACAACATCAGCACGGCCAGTAACCTTCTGAAGTCACGTCTTGCGCACCGCAAGTCTCGCGAGGAGATATACGAGACAATTCGGGCACTTCGGCAGCAAGGGCTGACGTGCAGCGAGATCGGGCGGAGGACGGGGTTTCCCCGACGTAGCGTCGCGAAATGGCTGCAGTTCGAGACGCCACCGGACCGAAAGCGCGCGGTCCTCAAACGCTCGTCTGCATGGTATTTTGAAGAGTACCTGAAGCAACGCTGGGAGAACGGTATTCGCAGCGGCAATGCACTGCTCCCTTTGATCCAAGAACGTGGTTACGAGGGCAGCCTGTCAAACTTGCAGCGGCTCTTGGCCGGATGGCGCAGAGCCGAAAAACAGGAACAGGAGGGACCCATCAAGGAAGATCAGATCCTTGCACCGGTCCGGGACCCGGAAACCGGGCACGCGATTTCCCCGGTTATCGCGGCCGCACTCTGCATCAAACCAAGAGGAAAGTTCACCTTGGAACAGGCGAGAAAAGTCGAAGTTCTCAAGGAAGGCTCGCCTGCCTTCACAACAATGCGGCGCCTCGCCATGCGTTTCAATGGCATCTTGCGTGGTCGAAAAGCAGACC
>JACVCH010000009.1 GCA_016742175.1 Rhizobiaceae bacterium | reverse complement strand
ACGGCCGACGAAACGAACCCGCTCGTCCATAACCGAACACTCCTTCCACGGCATCAACACCTCCCGCAAAGCGAAAAGTGTTACCCATGTGTCCGGTACGAAACGTCACCTATGTCTCAGGTCGTTCATCCGACGACATCCCGACATTGATTATACACATTCATGTGTATATATTCTGCCGATGAAGAGCGCCGACATCATCGCGGCTTTGTTGTCGGACGGCTGGAGCGAGGTGGCGCGAAAAGGCAGTCACGTCCAGTTCAAGCACCCAGAAAAGCCGGGGCGCGTAACGGTTCCGCATCCCAAACGCGATGTTCCGATCGGCACCTTGAAGAGCATCGAGAAGCAATCCGGCTTGAAACTGAGGTCGAGGATATGAAGCAGTATATCGGACTCATCCACAAGGATGCCGACAGCGACTTCGGCGTGTCTTTTCCCGATTTTCCGGGCGTCGTCACGGCCGGCACGGACCTCGACGACGCGCGCGCCATGGCCGAGGAGGCTTTGGCGCTTCACATCGAGGGGCTGGTCGCGGATGGCGAGGCCATTTGCGAGCCCTCTTCGCTCGAAGAGGTCATGGCCGATCGTGAAAACCGCGACGGCGTGGCGATCCTTGTTTCAGCCCGGATCGCTGGCAAGAAGGCCGTCCGCGTGAACGTCACCTTGCCTGAGGACGTGCTGGAACAGATCGACGCCTTTGCGGAGTCGCACGGGTTCACGCGCTCCGGATTTCTGGCGCAGGCTGCCCGAAAGGCGATGGAGTTGGAATCGGCCTAGCCGCTATTTACCCGGACGCGGGTGATGGTCCTTGCGGCGATCATAAGCGATCCAGCCGAAGGCGGCCGCGCCGACGATCAGCGGAAAGACGTACCAGCAGAGGATTTCGACCGTCATTCCTGCAGGCCCCCGGGAACGCGCCCATCAGGACCTAAAATTCGCCCTCACTCCAGCCCGAAGCTGTCGCAGAACCGGTTCACCGCCGCTTCCACCGGCGGGCCGAAATCGTCAGGCGTCGGCACGCAATAGACGAATTTGCGGATGCCGATATAGACGATGCCGCCATGGAGGTTCCAGATGTCCTCCATCTGCGGCCCGTCCTTTTTCCCCGCCGCATGCTGCATCTCGGCGCAGAGCGGTTCGAGGATCAGCTTTGCCAGGTGGCCGAGATAGCGCCGGTTGAGTTCGGTGCCGGCGAGGCCGGAGAACATGAAGATGCGCATCCACTCATAGGTGAAGATCGCGCCGGTATATTCGCGGTAGAAGTGCTGCGCCCGCGCGCGCACCGGCACCGTCCGGTCGGCGATCTGCGCCGGCCAGTCGGGCGACAGGCGGTCGAGATAGACGCGCTCGAACACCGCCTCCAGAAGGTCCGCCTTGGACGCGAAATAGGCGTAGAGAAGCGACTGCGTCACGCCCAGCCGCTGCGAAAGCTCGCGCGTCGTTCCCTCCAGCCCGACCTCGGAAAAGAACGCCGCCGCCTCGTCGACGATCATCTGGCGACGCTCGTCGGGCGCATATCTCTTGCGTTCGTTCGCTGCCTGTCCCGCCATTGCGCCCCCTTTTCGCTCTCGCCCTCATAGCGCCGTTCGCCCCGCCTCGCGAAGCGAAAATTTTCCGCTTGCCAAGCGTGAAATCATAATAGATCATTTGATCAATAAGAGCGCAATGAGGAACCGGCAGCCGCCGGGCGCTCGCAACGGTCCGGCCGACAAGCCGGATCGTCCGGGAGGAAATCGACTATGAAGCCATCGCCGATCGGCTATGTCCGAGCGACCAGCCTTGCCCATGCGCTCGACCTCCTGGCCGAGGGCGACGGCGAGGAAAAGGTGCTGGCCGGCGGCCAGAGTCTCGTCGCCTCGCTCAATCTGCGGCTGATCGAAAGCCCGAACCTCATCGACATCAACGGCATCGACGACCTTCACGGCATCGCCGAAGATGGCGATGTCGTGCGCGTCGGCGCGCTGACGCGCCATTGTGACCTGATGGCGTGCGACATCATCGCCCGCCACGTTCCGATCCTTTCGGAAGCCGCGCCGCTCATCGCCCACGCCGCCATCCGCACGCGCGGCACGATCGGCGGCTCGGTTGCCAATGCCGACCCGGCGGCCGAACTGCCGGCCTGCGTCGTCGCGCTCGACGCCACCATCGTCCTCGCCTCGAAGACCGATGGCGAGCGCCGCGTCATGGCGTCCGATTTCTTCCTCGGCCTTTTCGAGACGGCCCGCCGCGACGACGAGCTTCTCGTCGCCATCGAATTCCCGAAGATCAAACCCGGCGAACGCCAGTCGATCCGCGAACTCGTGCGCCGCTCCGGCGACTACGCGCTGGCCGGCCTCGCGATTGCCGGCCCCACCGATGCCCCGCGCCTCGTCTTCTTCGGCGTCGGCGACGCGCCGGTCGTCGCCGCAGGCGCGATGGCGGTCCTCGCCGACGGCGGCTCGGTCGATGAGGCTGCGCTGGCGCTCGAAGACGATCTCGACCCCGCCGACGACATCAACGGCTCGGCCGGCTACAAGAAACACATCTCGCGCGTGCTCCTGAAGCGCGCTCTGTCGGGCGACCGGCAGTCCGACGCGGCATGAGGGAGAGCGCGATGACGGCACCATTTTCGCAAAGCGTCGAGATCGGCCTCAAGGTCAATGGCGAGCGCGTGCGCCGCACGGTCGATGCGCGCCGCCACCTGATCGATTTCCTCCGCCTCGATCTCGGCCTCACCGGCTCCCATGCGGGCTGTGAGCAGGGCGTCTGCGGCGCCTGCACGGTGCGTGTCGACGGCGCGATCGTTCGCGGTTGCCTGACGCTCGCCGTCCAGCTCGACGGCGCCGACGTCTGGACCGTCGAGGGCGTCACCGAGACCGGCGAGATCGCCGATCTGCAGGACGAATTCGTCGCCCGAAACGCGCTGCAATGCGGCTATTGCACCCCCGGCATGCTGCTCACCGCCGCCGAACTCCTCGACGCCGCAAGCACGCCCGACCGCACGCATATCCGCGAGCAAATTTCCGGCAACTACTGCCGCTGCACCGGCTACGAGGCGATCGTCGACGCCATCGAGGCGACCGCCGCGAAGCGTTGCGGCATGCCCGTCCCGGCCCTGAAGGAGGCTGCCGAATGACCATCGCCTTCGGCAATCCCGACCGCCCCAATTCCTATATCGGCCGCTCCGTCCCGCGTCCCAATGCCGGCAAGCTCGTCGCCGGCGCGGGGCGCTATGTCGATGACGTCGTCCTGCCGCGCATGGTCCATGTCGCCTTCCTGCGCAGCCCGCATGCCCGCGCGAAGATCGAGGCGATCGACGTCGGCGCCGCGCTCGAAATCCCTGGCGTCATCCGCGTCTTCACCGGCGCCGAGATCGCCGAAACCTGCACGCCCTGGGTCGCCGTCCTGGCGCACCTCAAGGGCCTCAAATCCGCGCCGCAGCATGCCGTCGCTGTCGAGCACGCGACATGGGTGGGCGAGCCGGTCGCGGCCATCGTCGCCGACAGCCGCGCCGCCGCCGAGGACGGGCTCGCCGCCATCGAGGCGTCCTTCGATCCGCTCCCCGTCGTCGTCGACATGCGCACCGCGCTCGACGCCGAGACGCCCCTTATCCATCCCGAGCTCGGCGACAACCTCACCTTCCAGCGCCTGCACGAGAAGGGCGAGATCGACGCCGTCTTCGCCTCCGCCCACAAAATCGTCGAGGCCCGCTTCAAGACCGGGCGGCACACCGGCGTCTGCCTCGAGCCACGCTCGATCCTCGCCGACTACAGCCGTTCCGAGGGCCAGCTCACCGTCCATCATTCGACGCAGGCCCCGCATATGATGCAGACGGTCTTCGCCCAGCATCTCGACCTGCCCGAAGCGAAGGTCCGCGTCATTTGCGGCGATGTCGGCGGCTCCTACGGCATCAAGGTCCACGTCTATCCCGACGAGGTCGCGACAGCGGCGATCGCGAAGATCATGGGACGCCCGGTCAAGTTCGTCGCCGACCGCCTCGAATCCTTCGCCACCGACATCCACGCCCGAGACCACGAGATCGACGGCCGCATCGCGGTCGACGAGAACGGCAGGATTCTCGCGCTCGATATCGACGATCTGACCGGCATCGGCCCCTATTCCGTCTATCCGCGCACCAGCGCCATCGAGGGCAACCAGGTCGTCAATTTGTGCGGCGGGCCCTACGACTTCCAGACCTACCGCGCCCGCACCACCGTCGTCCTGCAGAACAAGACGCCGACCTGCCAGTACCGCGCTGTCGGTCACCCGATCGCGACCGCGGTCACCGAAGGGCTCGTCGACATGGCGGCAGAAGCACTCGGCCTCGATCCGGTCGAGATACGTCGGCGCAATCTCGTCGCCGACGACGCCTATCCCTACACCTCCGCCGCCAACATGCGCTTCGAGGGCCTGTCGCACCACGCCAGCCTCGACAAGCTGCTTTCGATGATCGACTACGATGCCCTTCGCGCCGACCAGGCCGAAGCCCGCAAACAGGGAATTCATCGCGGCATCGGCATCGCCTCCTTCATCGAGCTCACCAATCCCAGCCCCTTCATGTATGGCATCGGCGGCGCGCGCATTTCCGCGCAGGACGGCTGCACCGTCCGCATGGACCCGGACGGCTCGGTCGTCGCCATGTCGGGCGTCACCGAACAGGGCCAGGGCACCGAGGGCATGCTGGCGCAGATCGTCGCCGAAGGCGTCGGCGTGCCCGTGTCCAAGGTCAGGATCATCACCGGCGATACCCAGACCACGCCCTATGGCGGCGGCACCTGGGCCTCGCGAGGCGCCGGCATCGGCGGCGAGGCGGCGCTTCAGGCGGGGCTGGCGCTGCGCGAAAACATCCTCGTCATCGCGGCCTCCATGCTGCAATCGACGCCGGAACAACTCGACGTCGCCGACGGCCAGATCGTCGACAAGGCGACCGGCGAGGCGCGCATGCCGCTCGAGGAACTCGGCCGCATCGTCTATTTCCGCGGCGACACGCTCGCCAAGGGCCTGCCGCGCGAACTCGTCGTCACCCGCCACTACATCACCAGCGAATATCCCTTCGCCTTCACCAACGGCGTCCAGGCGAGCTATCTCGAAGTCGATATCGACACCGGCTTCGTCAAGCTCCTGAAGCACTGGTGCGTCGAGGATTGCGGCCGCGTCATCAATCCGATGCTGGTCGACGAGCAGATTCGCGGCGGCATCGTGCAGGGCATTGGCGGCGCGCTTTACGAGGAATGCGTCTATGACGGCGAAGGGCAGTTGCTCAACGCCAACATGGCCGACTATCTCGTGCCGATGGCGGCCGAAATGCCCGACATGATCATCGGCCATGTCGAGACGCCGACGAAGGAATCGCTGCTCGGCGCCAAGGGCGCGGGCGAGGCCGGCACGGCTGGTGCGCCTGCCGCCATCATGAACGCCATCAACGACGCGCTGCGCCCGCTGGGCGCGCGCGTCACCCAGATGCCCTTTACCCCCGAGCGCATCCTGACCGCTCTCGGGACCATCCAGCACTGACAGAACACGCGCACTCAAACCACGTTTCAGGGAGGAAACTGGCATGAAGCACATTCACCACATGATCGCCGCGGCCCTGGCGGGCACCATGCTCGCCGGCACCGCAACCGCGCAGGAAACCGTCACCATCAATATCGGCTCCAGCCATCCGGTCCAGAACATCTGGGCCTATGCGATGAAGAACTCGTTCCAGCCGGAAGTCGACCGCCTGCTCGAAGAGGCCGGCGGCAACTACAAGGTGGAATGGGTCGAGAACTACGGCGGCACGCTCTACAAGTTCACCGACACCCGCGCGGCCGTCAGCGACGGCATCGTCGACATCGGCATGGTCGGCACGGTCTGGGAAGGCTCCGCCATGCCGCTCCAGAACGTCACCTACTTCACGCCCTTCGCCACCTCCGACCACGAGATGCTGATCGAGATCTTCGACAAGCTCACGGCCGAACTGCCCGAACTGCGCGACAGTTGGGAAGGCGAGAACATGGTCCACCTCTCCTCGCTGATCACCGACAGCTACGACGTCTACGCCAATTTCGAGATCGGCGCGCTGACCGACATGGCGAACCGGCGCATCAACGCGCCCGGTACCTCGGCCAACTGGCTGCAGCAGACCGGTGCCACCCCCGTCGACGGGGCGCTCACCACCTACTACACCGACATCCAGACCGGCGTCTCCGAAGGCGCGCTCTCCTTCGCTTCGGGCATCCTGCCGACCCGCGTCTACGAAGTCGCGCCGAACCTGACCCGCGTCGGCATCGGCGCGATGTATTTCGGCGGCATCGCGGCCAACAAGGACTTCTTCGACAGCCAGCCGGAAGAGGTGCAGAATGCGATCATCGAGGCCGGCAAGGCCACGTCGCTCGCCCATGGCGCCTATGTCACCGAGCAGGCCAACACGGCGATCGAGAAGATGGAGGCCGAGGGGCTGAAGATTTCCGAACTGCCGGAAGCCGAAAAGAAGAAGTGGGTCGAGAGCCTGCCCAATGTCGTCGCCCCCTGGCTCGAGGCCAATGGCGAGGCGGCGCAGACCGTGCTCAAGGCCTATTTCGCCGAGTTGCGCGAACGCGGCGTGACGCCGCTGCGCAACTGGGACGAAGGCCTCTGATCATCCCTTCGGAAGCCGGCGGAAAACTGCCGGCTTCCCGTTCCTGCGTTGCGTGAAGGTTCTTGATGAGCGATCCGATTCCAGACATCGAAGAAGGCACCGGCCGGCCCGTCGAGGCGGGCCTTTTCGGCGTCGCCGCCAATGCGCTCGCCGCCATCGGCACCATCTGGATCTTCCTCCTGATGTTCCTGATCGTCGCCGACGTTGTCGGCCGCAACTTCCTCTCGAGCCCGATCACCGGCGTCGCCGAGATGGCCGCGCGGTCGGTCGTCGCCATCGTCTTCCTGCAAATCTCAGCCGCCGTCCTCGCCGGCCGGATGACGCGCGCCGATTTCCTGGTCAACTACATCGCCAAGGCCGCGCCTCGCCTGATGCGCGCCATCGATATCCTGTTCCTGCTCATTGGCGCCGCCGTCTTCGCCGCCATCACCTATGCCTCCTTCCCGGAAATGACGAAGGCCTGGCGCAGCGGCGAATATTTCGGCGTCCAGGGCATCTTCACCATTCCGACCCTCCCCTTCCGCGCGATCATCGTCATCGGCTCGGTCGCCGCCATCATCTCCTACCTCATCCTCATGGTGCGGGCCGCCACGCAGGATGAAGACGCAGCGAAAGCCGGTTCATGAGTGCGCTTGCCATCGGCCTGATCCTGATCGCGGTCCTGATCCTGCTCGTCCTCCTCGGCCTGCAGATCGCCATCGCGCTCTTCGCCGCCGGCTTCGTCGGCATCTGGATCATCCGCGACAATTTCGAGCTCGCGATGCGGATGCTGTCGGTCACGTCCTATAACGGCATCGCCGACTATCTCTTCGCCACCATCCCGCTCTTCGTCCTGATGGGGCTCCTGGTCTCCATCTCCAATGTCGGGCGCGACACGTTCGAGGTCGCCGAAGCGCTCTTGCGCCGGCTTCTCGGCGGGCTCGGCGTCGCCACCGTCGCCGCCAACACCGTCTTTGCCGCAGTCACCGGCGTGTCGATCGCGTCGGCCGCCGTCTTCACCAAGGTCGCGGTGCCGGAGATGGTCCGCCACGGCTACCGCACGTCCTTCGCCGCCGGCACCGTTGCCGGCAGTTCCGTCCTCGGCATGATGATCCCGCCGAGCCTGCTCCTCATCATCTACGGCGTCCTCGCCGAGCAGTCGATCGGACGCATGTTCATCGCCGGCGTCATACCCGGCATCCTCCTCGCCCTCGGCATGGTCGCCGTCATCATGGGGCTCGCCTTCTTCAAGCCCTCCTTCGTCTTTTCCGACGTCGAGAAGGCGAAGCTGCGTCATGCCGAACGATCCGGTCCGACGCTTTCGGGCCGCGACATCCTCGTCAAGCTGGTGCCGATCCTCGCACTCGTCGCACTCGTGCTCGGCGGGCTCTACAGCGGCTTCTTCACGCCCACCGAGGCCGGCGGCATCGGCGCCTTCGGCGCTCTCCTGATCGCGCTCGCGCGCCGCTCGCTCGACCGTCACCGCATCTGGGAAGTGCTGAAGCAGACAGGCTCCGTCTCGGTCGGCATCCTCATCCTGCTCATCGCCGCCAGCTTCTACAGCCGCATGCTCTCCGTCGCCGGCATCCCCGTCGCCATCGGCGACCTCGTCCAGGCGAGCGGCCTCGGGCCCTACGGCTTCCTGCTGCTCTACTGTGTCATCATCCTGTTGATGGGGATGATCCTCGATTCCTCGTCGATCCTCCTCATCATGGTGCCGATCGCCGCGCCCATCGCCGAGGCGCTGGGCTTCAACCTCATCCATTTCGGCATCGTCACCGTGCTGGCGGTCGAGATCGGGCTCCTGACGCCGCCCTTCGGCATCTCCGTCTTCACCGTCCACTCGACCCTTGCCGACAAGCGCGTCGGCGTCGAGCAAATCTTCCTCGGCACCATGCCCTTCATCGGCGTGATGCTCGTCTGCCTTCTCCTGATCGCGCTCTTCCCGGCCCTGACGCTCGCCCTCGTCTGAGACGAGCGTCGCGGATCGGCCGTCACATCGGCCGGTGGTCGGCCTCTTCCTCGAAGGTCACCGCCACGTCGCCATTGGCCGACAGGCGCACCTTGTCGCCCTCGATGTCGGCGACGAGCGACAGCGGGATGAAGTGATGGTGGCCGCGATGCGAGCCTTCGCCGCTGTCCTTCTTCGTCAGCTTGATGCGGTCGCCCTCGACGTGGTCGACGGTGCCCACATGCACGCCATCGGCGCCGATCACCTCGGCATGTTCCTTGATCCGGCTCTTCTCGATCATGTCGATCTCCCTTCGTCTGATCTCCGATAACGCCGGCCGCTCCGTTTGGATGCCTTTGCCCCTCCTCGCCAGGCCCCACCTCGCGACGTTTGGCCACGCGTTTATGATTGGCGGCGCGCCGCCCCTTTGCGCTATCACGCGCACGAAACGGAACGGGAAGACGAATGGCGCTTGACGTCGGATATGCGAGTGCTGTTGCAGCGGGGGCGATCTCCTTCCTGTCGCCCTGCGTGCTGCCGCTCGTCCCGCCGTATCTGTGCTACATGGCCGGCGTCTCGGTGGACGAGTTCCGCGAAGGCACGAAGCCCGTCCGGGCGCGCACCGCGCTCATCGGCTCGGCGCTCGCCTTCGTCCTCGGCTTCACCACCGTGTTCGTCGCGCTCGGCGCCGGCGCGTCGTCCATCGGCGGCCTCCTGCGCGCCTGGCAGCAGGAGCTCGCCATCGTCGCCGGCGTTCTCATCATCTTCATGGGGCTGAACTTCCTCGGCATCATCCGCCTGCCCTTCCTGTCGCGCGAGGCGCGCTTCCAGGCCAACGTCACGCCCGCCAACGCATTCGCCGCCTATATCATGGGCCTCGCCTTCGCCTTCGGCTGGACGCCGTGCATCGGCCCGGTCCTCGGCCCGATCCTGACGCTTGCCGGCGGGCGCGAGACGGTCGGCGAAGGCGCGATGCTGCTCGCCGCCTATTCGCTCGGCCTCGGCATCCCGTTCCTCGTCGCCGCGCTCTTTTCCGGCGCCTTCATGCGCTTTCTCGGCCGTTTCCGCGTCCATCTCGGCCGCGTCGAAAAGGTCATGGGTGGCCTCCTCGTCGTCGCCGGCATCCTGTTTTTGACCGGCGGCATCCAGACCGCCTCGTTCTGGCTTCTGGAAACTTTCCCTTCGCTCGGCCTTCTCGGCTAGAAGGCTGCCGTGGTAGACCGCCTTCGCAAATGCGAAGGAGCGCGTGAATGGAATTCGACACCAAGTTCGAGCCGCATTACGGCGAGGCCGTCCCCGTCGCCGATAAGCTCCTGCGCCTCACCGTCAACAATCCCGGCCCGTTCACCTTCCACGGCACCAACAGCTACATTCTCGGCACGGATTCGCTCGCAATCGTCGATCCCGGCCCCGAGGACGAAGCGCATTACGCGGCGCTGCTGAAGGCCATTGCCGGCCGCCCCGTCAGCCACATCTTCGTCAGCCACACGCACCGCGACCACTCGCCCCTCGCCGCCCGCCTCAAGGCCGACACCGGCGCGCTCATCATGGCCGAAGGCCCGCACCGCTCCGCGCGCCCCTTGCGCATCGGCGAGATCAACCCGCTCGACGCCAGCGCCGACACCGAGTTTGCGCCGGACCACGCACTCGCCGACGACGAACTCGTCAAGGGCGACGGCTGGGCCATCCGCGCGATCCACACGCCCGGCCACTGCGCAAACCATGTCGCCTTCGCCATCGAGGATACCGGCATCCTGCTCTCGGCCGACCACGTCATGGCGTGGGCCACCTCCATCGTCGCCCCGCCGGACGGTGCGATGTCGGACTTCATGGCCTCGCTCGACCGCCTCGCGGCACGCGACGACGCCATTTACCACACCGGCCATGGCGGCCCGGTCACCAATCCGCGCGCCTTCGTGCGCGGCCTGCGCACCCACCGCAAGATGCGCGAGCGCGCGATCCTGGAACGGCTGAAGGCCGGCGACCGCACCATCCCCGACATCGTTACCGCCATCTACCGCGACACCGACCCCCGCCTCCACGGCGCCGCCGCCCTCTCCGTCCTCGCCCACCTCGAAGACCTCGTGGCTCGCAGCCTCGTCGCGGCGGAGCCGGAACCGTCCATCGACGCAGTTTACAGGTTGGCGTAGGGCGCGTCGAAATAGGTCGAGGCGCCGACAGGTCGAGGCCTGGACCCCTGTGACAAGCACAGGGGTGACGGCACCGAAGGAAATGCCAGACCCAAACCTTCGCGATTGGCAGCAGCTTCCCTGCAGCCGTCACCCCTGTGCTTGTCACAGGGGTCCAGGCCTCGCCATTTCCACCGCGCAACCGTCGCCGAAGCCCCTACTCCTCCTCGACGATCACCCCCGTCATCACGTCAACCTCATAGTCGAGCGCGTCGAGAAAATTGACGATCCGCTTGGCGTTTTCGCCCTGGTCGTGGTCGCCGTAGCGCGAGGCGGAGCGCATGTCGACGCGGGTCGTCTCGCCCTCCGCTCTGAGCCGGATCGCGACGTCCGACGGAAAGGCGAGAACGGCGGAATAGCCGATGAACTCCAGCGTCTCGCCATCCGCCGCCGACGTTCGTCCGAGCGGCGTGAAGCCGCGCGCGTCGGCCACGCGCAGCACCGCCTGCGCCAGATCGGCGAGCGGCAGCGCATAGGAGCGCGCGACGAGTTCCGGATAGGCCTGGCCCATCGCGTCCGCATCGTCGGGTGCAATCGCCCCGATCGCGTTCATGCGCTCGTCGCGGTTCTCGGCGGCCACCACGAATTGCGGCGGCGTCGCCCGGTCGGTCGACACGTCGAAGAGCCGCGGATGGGTGAGCGCGCCCTCGGCCGCCACGCCGAACGGCGCCAGGACGATCAGCGCCAGCAGCACGGCGACGACCGCCGGTCCCGTCCCCGCATCGTCCTCGATCCAGATGCGCCGCAGGCCGATCACCGCGAGCACCAGCGCAAGCGCGCCGAGCCCGGCGACGATGCCCAGCACCCACAGGAATTCCGGCGTCGCGATCGAGCCGAAGCGATGGCCGAGGCCCGCCACCACGAGCAGCACCAGCGCGAAGAACGCGATGCCGCGCGCCGGACGCGCCTGCGGCGCATATTGTCGATAGTCGTCCCGCGCCATGTCGTCAGTTCTGGTTGGTCAACATCATGGCGCGGGTTCTAGCACGCTTATGCGGCGCTGGAAGCCGTCGGCAGTTCATATCCCTTGAACTGGTCGCGCAGCGTCGTCTTCTGGATCTTGCCGGTCGCGGTATGCGGGATTTCGTCGACGAAGGCGACGTCGTCCGGCATCCACCATTTGGCGATCTTGCCTTCCATGAAGGCCAGCAATTCGTCCTTGGACGGGGTCTTGCCCTCCTTCCTGACGATCACCAGCAGCGGCCGCTCGTCCCATTTGGGATGCGCGATGCCGATCACCGCTGCCTCGGCAACGTCCGGATGGCCGACGGCGATGTTTTCGAGGTCGATGGTCGAGATCCACTCGCCGCCCGACTTGATCACGTCCTTGGCGCGGTCGGTGATCTGCATGTAGCCGTTCTCGTTGATATGGGCGACGTCGCCCGTATCGAACCAGTTGTCGGCGTCGAACTGCTCCTTGCCCGCCCCGCCATAATAGGCGGCGGCGACGGCCGGGCCGCGTACCTTGAGACGGCCGAACTTCTTGCCGTCCCACGGCATTTCGTTGTTTTCGTCGTCCGTCACCTTCATCTCGACGCCGAACGGCGCGTAGCCCTGCGTCTGCTTGACGTCGAGCAGCGCGTCGCCGGTCGTCGCCGCATATTCGGGCTTGATCGTCGCGAGCGAGCCCAGCGGCGACATTTCCGTCATGCCCCAGGCGTGGATCACCTCGACGTCGTAGTTCTTCTCGAACTTCTCCGTCATCGAGCGCGGGCAGGCCGAGCCGCCGATCACCACCTTCTTCAGGTGCGGCAGCTTCAGGTCGTTCTTCTCCATGTGCTGGAGGAGGAGCAGCCACACGGTCGGGACGGCCGCCGTGAACGTCACCTTCTCGGTGGTCAGCAATTCGTAGATCGCCTCGCCGTCCATGCGCCCACCGGGCATCACCATCTTGGCGCCGATCATCGGGCTCGACTGGGCGAGCCCCCAGGCATTGGCGTGGAACATCGGCACCACAGGCAGGATCGTGTCGCGCGCGGAGATGCCCATCGCATCGGGCATGCAGGCGATCATGGCGTGGAGCACGTTCGAGCGGTGCGAATAGACGACGCCCTTCGGGTCGCCCGTTGTGCCGGACGTATAGCACATGCCGGACGCGGCCTTCTCGTCGAGCGCCTTCCAGGAATAGTCGGCATCGGTCTGGCCGATCCAGTCCTCATAGGCGACGACGTTCGGCAGCTTCGTCTCCGGCAGGTTCGCGCCGTCCGTCAGCACGATGATCTGCTTCAGCGACTTCACCTCGCCCGCGATCTTCTCGACCAGCGGCAGGAAGGTCAGGTCGACGAACAGCGCCTTGTCCTCGGCGTGGTTCATGATCCAGGCAATCTGCTGCGGGAAAAGCCGCGGGTTCAGCGTGTGGTAGACGCCGCCCATGCCCATGATGCCGTACCAGGCTTCGAGATGCCGCGCGGTGTTCCAGGCGAGCGTCGCGATCCGGTCTCCGACCTTGTAGCCCTCCTGCTCGAGCCGCTTGGCGACCTTCAGCGCGCGGCTGCGCACGTCGCGGTAGTTGGTGCGCACGATCGGCCCTTCGACGGAGCGCGAAACGATCTCCCGGTTCGGGTGCTGGATCGCCGCGTGATCGAGAATCTTGTGGCACAGAAGCGGCCAGTCCTGCATCAGTCCGAGCATATAATCCTCCCAGTTCGAACGGATGGCTATTTTGTTCGGATCGTGGCCCGTGTCCAGCAAAACCAGCGTGATTGCCAGAAAGTTCAATGGCTTGCCCGCGCCTTATTCGAGCCGCGTTTGGCGGCAACTTTTGCGGTCGGACGGGACGGCGTCGACAAACGGAAAAACGCGATGAAGAAGGCGAAGCACGCCCGGGTGAAGTCCGCCCCCATTCCTGCCGCACAAGACCTCTCCGCCGCCATCCTCGGTGCGGTCGCCGCCGGCGACGGTGAAACCTTCGAGGACCGCGTGCGCTCTGCCGTCGACGATCTGCCCGCGCATTTCCTCTTCCACATGCGCATCGACCTCGAGCCCGCGATGGATGTCGCCGCGATCGTCACCGCCGACAGCGAGACCGCCGATTTCCTGATCGTGCGCCAGACCGAGGGCGAGGATGTCTCCATCGAACCGGCCGCCTCGTCCGATCTGCCTATCGCCGCCCTCATCCCCGCCTATGCGGGGCTCGCCGCGACGCTGCCCTCCGCCTTCAACTGACCGGCGTCTCACTGGACCAGCCCGACTGGACCAATCGAACCAGCCGCGCAGCGGGGTTCTTCGCGCGCCGATAAACGGCTAGGCTCTCTCCAACCCCCAGGAGACAGCCATGCTCGACCAGCCCCCGCTCACGAACCTGCAGACCCGCGACATCGAGGCGGTGCTGCACCCCTATACGCCGCTGCACAAGCTGAAGACCAACGGCCCGCTCGTCATCGAGCGCGGCGAAGGCGTCTTCGTCTACGACACGCAGGGCAAGGACTATATCGAGGGCATGTCGGGCCTGTGGTGCGCCGGCCTCGGCTTCGGCGACGAGGAGATGGTGGAGGCCGCGACCCAGCAGCTTCGCACCCTGCCCTACTACCACCTCTTCGGCGCCAAGGGCATGGAGCCCGCCATCGAGCTCGCCGAGAAGCTGAAGGAGATCGCGCCGGTGCCGATCTCCAAGGTGTTCTTCACCTCGTCCGGCTCGGAGGCCAACGACACCCAGGTCAAGCTCGCCTGGTACATGAACAATGCGCTCGGCCGGCCGAACAAGAAGAAGATCATCTCGCGCCAGAAGGCCTATCACGGCGTGACCATCATGGCCGCCTCGCTGACCGGCCTGCCCTACAACCACATCGGCTGGGACCTGCCGGTCGACCGCGTCGTCCACACCGACTGCCCGCATTTCTACCGCTTCGGCGAAGCCGGCGAGACGGAGGAGCAGTTCGTCGCCCGTCTGGTGAAGTCGCTCCGCGATCTCATCGAGCGCGAAGGACCCGACACGATCGCCGCGATGATCGCCGAGCCGATCATGGGCGCGGGCGGCGTCATCGTCCCGCCCGCCACCTATTTCGCCGAAATCCAGAAGGTGCTCGACGAGCACGACATCATGATGATCTCCGATGAGGTCATCAACGGCTTCGGGCGCACCGGCAACTGGTGGGGCGCGCAGACGGTGGGCATGACGCCGAAGACGATCTCGGCCGCCAAGCAGCTCACCGCCGCCTACGCGCCGCTCGGCGCAGTCCTCGTCCCGCAGGACGTCTACGACGCCTATGTCAGCCATTCGGAGAAGATCGGCACGTTCGGCCACGGCTTCACCTATGGCGGCCATCCGCTCGGCTGCGCGCTCGGCGTCAAGGCGATCGAAATCTACCAGCGCCGCGACATTCTCGGCCATGTGCGCAACATGACACCGACCTTCGAGGCGCGCCTCAAGAAGATCGCCGACCATCCGCTCGTCGGCGAAGTGCGCTCGGCCGGCCTCGTCGGCGGCGTCGAGATGGTGGCCGACAAGGCGACCAAGCGCTCCTTCGATCCGAAGAAGGGCGTCGGCGCCCAGATCGCAAAGTTCTGCGAAAACCGCCGCGTCATCCTGCGCGCCATCGGCGACACCATCGCCTTCTGCCCGCCGATGATCATCACCGAGGCCGAGTTGAACGAGATGTTCGACCGCTTCGAACTCGCGCTCGCCGACGCCGAAGCCTGGGTGTCGAAGGAGAGCCTGCGCCAGGCGGCCTGACGATCAGCCGACCGGGAGCGGTTCCCTTGCCCCGCATCGCGAACCGTTCCCGCATCGGCCACAATGGCGGCCCGCCGCTCGACCCGCCCGCCCATACGCCCGAATGGGGCAAGGGCGGCATCGGCACCTATTTCGCGTGGAAGGCGGCAAGCCGTGCCGCCTGGAAGAAGGTCGCGCCGGAGATCGCCCTGATGCGCGAGCGCCGCGCCGCCGCGCTCGGCCTCACCTATGAGGAATATTCGCTCGAACTTTTCGAACGCGGCCGCTTCCTGCAGGAAACCGACACCGTCCGCATCGCCGAGATCAAGGCCGCCCGCCGCTCGCGCCGGCGCTAGTTTTTGGAGTCTGTTGAAATTCTGGTTCGGGTGAGCCGAAAACGGCAGATTTTGAGAACCGGAGCGGAGTGTGCATTGGGCACATGAGCACCTGAAGCGCAGAAAGCTGCCGTTTGCAGGCCGGCCGGGCCAGAATTGCAATGGGCCCTACCGAGGATGCTCGTCCGCGCACAGCTCGTGATGGGCGAGCGCGTGGATGACGTAGCACGCGTCCACCGTCCCGCCCCGGCATTGCGTCGCGATCCGTTCGAGTTCGGCTTCGAGCTTGCGCAGCCGCGCGATCTTCGCGCGTACGGCCGCAAGCTGCTCGGCCGCGATCCGGTCGGCATCGGCGCAGGGCTGCGCCGGGTGGTCGCTCAGGTCCAGCAGTTCGCGGATCGCATCGATGCCAAGGCCGAGTTCGCGGGCGTGCCTGATGAACATCAGCCGGTCGAGCTCCGCCTTGCCGTAGCGCCGCTGGTTGCCTTCCGACCGCCCCGGGTCGGCGACCAGCCCCATCTGCTCGTAATAGCGGATCGTCGGAACCTTGATCCCCGCCCGCCGCGAAACCTCGCCGGTCGACAGCATCGAAAATACCTCTTGAACCTCTAGTCGCTAGAGATTCTAGTGTCTGTGCTCATCGAAGACAAGGAGACCATGATGAGCGCCAGTTGCGGCCACGATGCCGTTTTCGATGGCATTTCCAACGACTACAAGCGGAGGCTCTGGGCGGTCATCGCCATCAATGCCGGCATGTTCGCCATCGAGATGATTGCGGGCCAGCTTGCCCATTCGCAGGCGCTCCAGGCCGACGCGCTCGATTTCTTCGCCGACGCGCTGACCTACGGCATTTCCCTGGCCGTCATCGGCGCCTCGCTCAAGGTGCGCGCGACGGCGGCGCTCGCCAAGGGCGTCAGCCTCCTCCTCATGGGTCTCTGGGTCTTCGGCTCCACCGTCGACCGCGTCATCTATCTCGGCACGCCGCAGGCCGAAATCATGGGCGCAATCGGCTTCATGGCGCTCGCCGCCAATGTCGCCAGCGTCCTCATCCTGATGCGCTACAAGGACGGCGACGCCAACGTCCGCTCCGTCTGGCTGTGCTCGCGCAACGATGCCATCGGCAATGTCGCCGTCATGCTTGCCGCACTCGGCGTCTGGGGCAGCGCGACCGGCTGGCCGGACGTCGTCGTCGCCTTCGGCATGGCCGCGCTCTTCCTTTCCTCGGCGTGGCAGATCGTCCGCCAAAGCGTCAGCGAGCGTCGCTCGGCCGGGACCCATTCGGCGCATCGGCACCACGACCATCATCACACCGAATGAACGATTGCGTCTACAGCCCGGCATGGACGCATGCCGGCCGACGACTTGCTCCGGCGGCATGGCGACCCTACTTCCCCGTCAGATCAGGAGGTTGCCATGTCCAATCCGTCACCCGGCCTGAAGCGCGATCCCGGCCACACCATCACCATCGCGCCCCATCCCGGCGCCGTCACCGTCAGGTTCGGCGAAGTCGTCATCGCCTCGACGCGCAATGCGCTGGAACTGCGCGAGGCCACCTATCCGCCGGTCCTCTACATCCCCTTCGCCGACATCTATTTCGAGCATCTCCTCGCGTCGGACACGAAGACCCACTGCCCCTTCAAGGGCGACGCGACCTACTGGAGCGTCACCGGCCAGGGCGAAGGCGAGCCTGACGTCATGTGGGCCTATCAACGGCCCTACGACGAGGTCTCCGCCATCGCAGACCACGGCGCGTTCTACCCGCACAAGGTCACGATCGACGCGGGGTGAATGTCACGCCAAGGCTTCGGACATCGACCTGAGCCCCAGACGTTCCATGCGGAACAGGGAGGCGTCGAGCGCCTCGCGCCAGGCAGCGCCTCGCTCGCGCGCCTCCTCGTACGCATCCTTCAGATCCGCGGTTCGACCCGTTGCCTGTAGAGCCGTGGCGAGCATTGCAGCCTGCTCCAGGTCCTTCAAATCCTTGCCGGTCCCGGTCCTGCGACGCGCAGCCACGATCAGTTTGTGAACGGCATAGCGATTGGGATCGGGCACGAGGACGGGCACGCCGCCCTTGTGCAGCAGGACGGTGCGAACCGGGTCGCGGATCAGGAAATCGAGGAACCGAAGCGGCATCGCCGACGCTCCGCCGAGCGAAGGCATGGCAGCGGGCTTGTCGGCATGATCGTCCGAGCCCCGGTTCGGCGTCAGGAACTCGACGCGAAGTCCCTGATCCGCCTGGAAGCGCGAAGGTCCTGCCTCGTCTCCCAATTGCGGTATCGGCCGAAAGCTCTCGTCCACGCCTTTCAAAACGGCCAGCACCGGAGGCATCGTGTCTTCCACCGCGACCGAAATCGAATGGAAGAGCGCCAGATCGATGTCACCGGTCTGGAGCGATGCGCCCGACATGCGATAACCGAGGACCGTGCCGTAGGTCTGGAAGGCGATGGTCCCGACAAGACATGCGCGAAGCCTGAAGAGCCCGGCCTTCCAGACCGCCTCCACGACATCGCCGACACGCTGGTCGGGCGCGAACAGACGTGCTTCGCGCACCAGCGTCGACACGATCCGGCGGCGCGCCTGGAAATCGTTCTTGTAGCTCTTGAACGTCTCGACGCGTCGGTTGATCTCGGCGTCGTGAGCCGGCCCGACATAGACGCGCTTGTCCGCAGCGCCTCCACGCAGCGACGGCTTGTAGTACCAGTAGTGCCGGTCCTTCGACTTCACTTTGATGAAGGAGCCCGCTTCGTCGAAATCGGCGTCGAACTGGGCGTCGAGGCAGCGGTCGAGCAGCTCGGCAACCAAGGTTGCGTAGGCGATGTCAAGTCTCGACGACATGGATTTATACCCAAAATGCGATTTGGGTATAACCTTGCGCGAACTCTTGCCTTCCTGTCAATATACCCAATTGGCGAATTGGGTATATCTCGGGATGGACCCGCTTGAAGGCTTCGTTCGCCTGCGACACGCCCTGCGACATCTATCCCATTGAAAACAAACACCAGATGGAAGATAATCCTATCCGTGCGTGCGAACTGACCGAATGAGGAGTTTCGTGACGCCAGAAGTCCTCCGGCAGTCCGGCTGCGCACGAACGTAGCCTGAAGGAGGATTTGTCATGGCAACGCTCAACAATATGGAACCTCTCGGGCTCTCCGTACACCGGAGCTGGGAGGACTTCGCAGCCATCGCGCTCGGCGCGCTGATCGTGGCCTCGCCCTTCATCGTCGGCTTCGAAGGCATGACGGTCATGTTCGTGACGACCATCGTCGCGGGCGGCCTCGTCATGGCCATCGGCCTGATGGAGCTCGCGGCGCACCGGTTGTGGGAAGAGGCGGTGGCATTGGTCTGCGGTCTGTGGATGATCGCGTCGCCCTATGTGTTCAACTATGCAGGCGACCTGCGCGCCTGGCACATGGGCCTCGGCGCGCTCGTCGCGCTCCTGGCGCTGCTCGAACTCTGGCAGCCGCACGCAAAGAAGGCGTGAAGCCGAAATCGGACAGGCGCGCCGGAAGCAATCCCGGCGCGCGCTGTTCCCGAGCGCGCGACGAACTGGGTTGAATCGCTCTGCCGGTAGGATCGCGGCAAGGACAGCGGCTTTTGCCTTGACCGCATCGGGATCGGTACGGCCAACTCCGAAGATCGGCGGATTTGGCGCGAACTCACCCGGCCCTTCCGCCTCACCGTCGGCGGGCTCCCGCAACGTATGCCGGACACGGCCGATGCGGTACATCGACCTCCAATGACGCATCTTGCGGCCAAGCAGAATCGTCCGGCAACGCAGAAATGCGGCCGGACTGACAGCTCAAGCGGCGTACTTGGCATTCGTCAGAATGCCCGCCGCTCCAGCGTTTACGCGCCTCGTTTGCTATCGGAGCAAAACGCCGCTCAGCCCAATCCAGAGCGCGATGAACTCGTGTTGAACCATTCTGCCGGGTGCATTCGCGCCCAATCCGTCGGCCTCCGGACCGTATCTCGATACGGCCTGCGCCGCGGCCCTCGGCCTTGTCACGAATTCCCTCCGCCAGAATGGTTCAACCCAAGCCCATCTTGCTCTAGCTTTTCCTGACGGCCGCCTGCGCCGCAGCCAGCCGCGCGATCGGCACGCGGAAGGGCGAACAGGAGACGTAGTCGAGCCCGACTTCCTCGCAGAAATGGATCGACGACGGGTCGCCGCCGTGCTCGCCGCAGATGCCGAGCTTGATTTCAGGCCGCGTCGCGCGGCCCTTGTCCGCCGCCATGCGCACCAGTTCGCCGACACCGTCCTGGTCGAGGGAGACGAACGGGTCCTGCTCGATGATGCCCTTCTGCCGGTAGGTTTCGAGGAAGGACGAGGCGTCGTCGCGCGAGATGCCGAAGGTCGTCTGCGTCAGGTCGTTGGTGCCGAAGGAGAAGAACTCCGCGGCCTCCGCGATCACATGGGCGCGGATCGCCGCGCGCGGCAGTTCGATCATCGTGCCGACGAGATAGTCGATCTTCTCGCCCTTTTCTTCCATCACCGTACGGGCCGTCTCGTCGATCCGCGCCTTGACGAAATCGAGCTCCTTCATGATGCCGACGAGCGGCACCATGATTTCGGGAACGACCGGGCTGCCGGTCGTCTTGCCCGCCTCGATCGCCGCCTCGAAGATCGCGCGCGCCTGCATCTCCGCGATCTCCGGATAGGAGACCGCCAGACGGCAGCCGCGATGGCCGAGCATCGGGTTGAACTCGTGCAGCGCCTCGGTGCGCTCGGTCAGCTTCGCCGGGTCGACGCCGAGCACCTTCGCCACCTCGCCGATTTCCTCCTGCGTCTTCGGCAGGAATTCGTGCAGCGGCGGGTCGAGCAGGCGGATCGTGACCGGCAGGCCCGCCATGATCTCAAACAGTTCGACGAAGTCGGAGCGCTGCATCGGCAACAGCTTGGCGAGAGCGGCGCGCCGGCCGTCCTCCGTTTCGGCCAGGATCATCTCGCGCATCGAAATGATCCGGTCCTCGTCGAAGAACATGTGCTCGGTGCGGCAAAGCCCGATGCCTTCCGCGCCGAACGAGCGCGCCGTGCGCGCGTCGGCGGGCGTCTCGGCGTTGGCGCGCACCTTCATGCGCCGCGCGCCGTCGGCCCATTCCATGATCGCGGCGAAATCGCCCGACAGTTCCGGCTGCAGCATCGGCACCGCGCCCTTCAGCACCTGCCCGCTCGCACCGTCTATGGTAATGATTTCCCCCTTCTTCAGCGTCACGCCCATCGCCATCAGCGTGCCGGCGCGGGTGTCGACCCGCAGCCCGCCAGCGCCCGAGACGCAGGGCTTGCCCATGCCGCGCGCGACCACCGCCGCATGGCTCGTCATGCCGCCGCGCGTCGTCAGGATGCCCTCGGCCGCATGCATGCCGTGAATGTCCTCCGGGCTCGTCTCGACGCGCACCAGAATGACCTTGCGGCCATGCCCTTTCAGTTCCTCCGCTTCGTCCGAGGTGAAGACGATCTCGCCCGTCGCCGCGCCGGGCGAAGCGGGAAGCCCGGTGCCGATGATGTTGCGCTCCGCCTTCGGGTCGATCGTCGGGTGCAGCAACTGCTCCAGCGACGCCGGGTCGATGCGCGCCACCGCCTCGTCCTTGCCGATCAGCCCCTCGCCCGCCATCTCGACCGCGATCCGCAGCGCCGCCTTGGCCGTGCGCTTGCCCGAGCGCGTCTGCAGCATCCACAACTTGCCACGCTCGATGGTGAATTCGAGATCCTGCATGTCGCGGTAGTGCCGCTCCAGCCGGTTTGCGATGTCGACGAAGGTCGCGAACGCCTCCGGCATCACCTTTTCCAGCGATGGTTTGTCCGAGCCCGCGGCGATCCGCGCGGTTTCGGTCAGGTTCTGCGGCGTGCGGATGCCCGCCACCACGTCCTCGCCCTGCGCATTGACGAGGAACTCGCCATAGAGCGCCTTCTCGCCGGTCGACGGGTTGCGCGTGAAGGCGACGCCCGTCGCCGACGTGTCGCCCATATTGCCGAACACCATCGCCTGCACGTTGACCGCCGTGCCCCAGCTTTCGGGAATGTCGTGCAGGCGCCGATAGGTGATCGCGCGATGGTTCATCCAGCTCGAGAACACCGCCCCGATCGCGCCCCAGAGCTGCTCGCGCGGGTCCTGCGGGAACGGCTTTTCAAGCTCCTCGACGACCTTCTGCTTGTAGAGATCGACGATCTGCCGCCAGTCCGCGGCCGACAGTTCGGTGTCGAGTTCCACGCCCCGCTGCGCCTTCTCGTCCTCCAGGATCTCCTCGAACACCTCATGGTCCAGCCCGAGCACCACATCCGAATACATGGTGATGAACCGGCGGTAGCTGTCGAAGGCGAAACGCTCGTCGCCCGCCTCGCGCGCCAGCGCCTCTACCGTCTCGTCGTTGAGGCCGAGATTCAGCACCGTGTCCATCATGCCCGGCATCGACGCACGGGCGCCGGACCGCACGGAGACGAGCAGCAGCTTCGCCGGATCGCCGAACCGCTTGCCGGTGATGCGGCCGACTTCCTCGAGCGCGGCGTCGACCTCGCGCTCCAGTTCGCCCGGAAAGGCGCGGCCATTGCCGTAATAGTGGACGCAGGCCGCCGTCGTGATGGTGAAGCCGGGCGGTACGGGCAGGCCCAGATTGCACATCTCGGCAAGGTTGGCGCCCTTGCCGCCGAGCAGGTTCTTGTCGCCGGCGCGCCCCTCCGCCTTGCCGTCGCCGAATGCGTAGACCCACTTCGCCATGCCGTCCTCCATGCTGCGGGTTTCGAGCGATAGAGTGCAGCGCAGCAAAAGGCAAGGCGTCCCCTCCCCGCTCGCCGACCTCAATCGATTGAGTCCCGGACACGCTTCATTTCCAATGCTTTCGCTTGCCTTTCCTCCTCGGATTGGTTAGAACATAAAGTGAACATACACGGAGTTGACGAATGCGCAAGGACGGAAAACTCGATTATCTCGAAATGCAGGCGGCGGGCGGCGCGATCGACAGCGTCAAGGCCTTCTACAGCGCCGCCTTCGGCTGGACCTTCACCGATTACGGCCCGCGCTACTCCGCCTTTTCGGAAGGCCTCGACGGCGGCTTCGACGGCTCGGCCGCGCCGGAGGCAAAGCCCCTGCCGGTCCTTTTCTCGACCGACCTGGAGCGCACGCTGGACGCGATGCAGGGCGCAGGCGGCAGGATCGTGAAGCCGATCTTCGACTTCCCCGGCGGCCGCCGTTTCCATTTCACCGATCCGGCGGGCAATGAGCTGGCCGTCTGGGCCGAATGACTAGGAGCGAGATGAGCTCGGGTTGAACCATTCTGCCGGAGGGAATTCGTGACAAGGCCGAGGGCTTCGGCGCAGGCCGTATCGAGATACGGTCAAGTCCGAAGGCCGACGGATTTGGCGCGAATGCACCCGGCAGAACGGTTCAACCCGAGCTCATCGCGCTCTAGGTGATCGACGCGAGCGTACGGCGCAGCCTGCCCGTTGCGATCGCGACGTCGGGTGCGTTCTGCACCGCCATCAGGTGGCGCAGGCGAAATTGCGCGTCGTGATCCTCGCCTTCGCCGATCAGCCGACCGGCGCTCCGTGCCGCATCAGTGAGGATGTCGCCGGAGAAGGTTTCCTTGTCGGCCCGCGCCTCGTCCAGCACCACGATGAGCTGCGACAGGCTTTCGAGCCAGGCAAAGCGCGGATTGCCGATCACGTCGAAGAGCAGCGTATAGGGGTTCGCATAGGCCGGATCGTCGCCGGCCTCGGCATGGATCAGCGCCTTGTGCATGTCGCGCAGCGCCGTCGACAGCTCCGCTGCCCTCTTCGCCAAGTCGTCGCTCATACCGCCTCGCGCATCTGTTCGGCCGTCTGCAGGTCGACCGAGACGAGCTGGCTCACGCCCTGTTCGGCCATGGTCACGCCGAACAGCCGGTTCATGCGCGCCATGGTGATCGGATTGTGGGTGATGATGACAAAGCGCGTCTCGGTCGTCGCGGCCATCTCGTCCATCAGATTGCAGAAGCGCTCGACATTGTGGTCGTCGAGCGGCGCGTCAACCTCGTCGAGGACGCAGATCGGCGCCGGGTTGGTCAGGAACACCGCGAAGATCAGCGCCATCGCCGTCAGCGCCTGCTCGCCGCCCGAAAGCAGCGTCATCGTCTGCGGCCGCTTGCCGGGCGGGCGGGCGAGGATTTCGAGCCCCGCTTCGAGCGGATCGTCGGATTCGATCAGTTGCAGTTCGGCCGTCCCACCGCCGAACAGATGGGTGAAAAGCCGCCGGAACTCGGCATCGACCCGGCCGAACGCAGCCAGAAGCCTCTCCCGGCCCTCGCGGTTCAGGCTCTGGATCGCCTCGCGCAGCCGCGCGATCGCGTCCACCACGTCGACGCGCTCCTTGGTGATCAGGTCGTAGCGTTCGGAAAGCTCACGCGCCTCCTCCTCGGCCCGCAGATTGACCGCGCCCAGCCGCTCGCGCTCGCCCTTCAGCCGGTCGAGCCGGCGTTCGACATCCGCGATTTCGGGCTCCGCCTGGTCGGCCAGAAGTTCGGCCTGCCGCGCGACGAGATGCGGCTCGACGCCGACCACCTCGCGCATGCGCACTTCCACTTCCTTGCGCCGCTCCTCGGCGGCCGAAAGCCGCTCCTCGGCGCGGCCGCGTTCCTCGCGCGCGCGGCTCAGCCCCTCGATCGCGTCGGCCGCGGCGCGGTCGAGTACCACCTGCCCCGTTTCCGCGCTCGCAAGTGCATCGGCGGCCAGCCTGCGCGCGGCCTCCGCCTTGTCGATCTCGCCGGCGAGCGCGCGGCGCTTGACCTCAAGCTCATCCGGCGCATCGGCGAGCTGCGCCGCCTCCGCGGCAGCCTCGTCGCGCCGAACCGTGAGCGCGCTCACCTGGTCGCCGGCATTTTGCGCACGCGTCACCCAGCCCTGCCGCTCGCTGCCGATCGCGGCTAGCCTTCGCGCGCGCTGCTCGGCCTCGCGCACCAGCCCGTCGCGCGCCGCGCGCGCCTCGGCCTCGGCCTGCCGCTCGGCCGAAACTCTCGCGGACAGGTCGGCAAACGCCGCGTCGAGCGCGGTCAGATCCGGCGCCTCGGCCAGCGCCGCCTCGGCCTCCGCCCTGACGCGTGCAATCTCCGCCAGCGTCTCGGCCAGCCGTGTCGCCGTCTCGTCCAGCGCGCCGCGCCGGTTGTCGATCTCGCCGCGCGCGCGTTCGGCCTGCGCCAGCGCGTCGCGCCTCTCGCCGACGGCCTTCTGCGCAAGCCGCAGCCGCTCGCGCGCCGCCCGTTCGGCGTCCGCCGCATGGCGCGCAGCGTCTTCCGCCCGCCTCAGCGCCGCTTCGCTGGTCGCGACCGCCTCCCGCGCCGCGTCCTGCTCGCGCTCGAGTTCGGCGAGGCGATTGCGCTGCGCCAGCCTTTGCGCGGCGGCGCTCGGCGCGTCGGCGCCAGCCGTCACCCCGTCCCAGCGCCAGACATCGCCCTCCCGCGAGACCAGCATCTGGCCCGCCGCGAGAGCGCCATGCAACCGCGCGCCGTCTTCTTTCGACACCACGCCGATCTGCCGCAAGCGACGGCCAAGCTCGGCCGGCGCGGTCACATGCGCCGCAAGTGCCTCGACCCCCAACGGCAGATCGGGATCGCCGCTCGCGTCGATCATTGCCCACCGCGCGGCCGCGCCGGCATCGAGCGGCAGATCGAGGTCGTCGCCCAGCGCCGCGCCGAGCGCCGTCTCGTAGCCGCGCGCAACGGAAATCCTGTCGAGCACCGGCGGATACGCCGCGCTGGCGCCCGCCGACAGGATCTTCGCCAGCGTCCGCGCTTCCGTCTCCACCCGCGCCAGCGCGTTCTTCGCCTCCTGCACCGGCGGGCGCGCCGCAGCTTCCGCCGCCCGCGCCGGCGCGACCGCAGCCTCGGCTGCCGCCGCAGCGTCTTCCGCCTCAGTGCGCTCGGTCTCGGCGCGCTCGAATTCGGCGCGTTTTTCGGCTAGGTCGGGCAGGTTCGCGGCCTTGGCGTCCAGCGCGGCCAGTTCTGCCGCGTTCGCCTGTCTCTGGCGCTCGGTCCGCACCTGGTTTTCGGCAAGATCGCGCAGCGTCTTTTGCACCTGCGCGCGGATCGCCGCGCTTTCCGCCCGCTTCGCCGTCACCGACGACAAGTCACGCTCGAAGCCTTCCAGCCGATCGGAGATTTCGGCGAGCCGCGTCGCCGCCTCCGCCTCGCGCTCGGCCTGCCCCTCGCCGGCGGCCTTCAGCTCGACTTCCTCTGCCGCCAGCCGGTCGAGAATGCCGGCATTCTCGCTCATCAACTGCCGCTCGCGCGCGATGTCGGCATCGGCCTGCGCCAGCCGCTTGGCGAGTTCGTCGCGCCGGGCGGCGATGCGCTTCGTCTCTTCCTCGAGCTGCGTTCGGGCAATGGTCAGTCGTTGCAGAACGGCGGCCGCCGCCGCCTCCGCCTCGCGCAGGCCGGGCAGCTTGTGCGCGCCGATGCCTTGAGCCTTCGCCGCCTCGATCTGCGCCTGCGCGCGCTCGGCCACCAGCGACGTCGCGCGCGCCAGCGTCGATTTCGCCTCGCCCTCCTGCGCCTTGGCGTGCACCCAGCGCAAATGAAGCAGCGTCGCCTCGGCCTTGCGGATGTCGGCCGAAAGCGTCTTGAAGCGCTGCGCCTGCCGCGCCTGCCGCTTCAGGCTGTCGATCTGCGTCGCCAGTTCGCCGGTCACGTCGTCGAGACGCTCGAGGTTCTGCTCCGCCGCGCGCAGGCGCAGTTCCGCCTCGTGGCGGCGCGAGTGCAGGCCGGAAATGCCCGCCGCCTCTTCCAGCAGCGCCCGGCGCGCCTGGGGCTTGGCCTGGATCAGTTCGCCGATCCGCCCCTGCCCCACCATCGAAGGCGAGCGCGCGCCGGTCGACTGGTCGGCGAAGAGAAGCTGCACGTCCTTGGCGCGCGCCTCCTTGCCGTTGATGCGGTAGACCGAGCCCGAGGCGCGCTCGATCCGACGCGAGACCTGCAATTCGTCGGTATTGTTGAAAGCGGCGGGCGCGGTGCGGTCGGAATTGTCGAGGAAAAGCGTGACTTCGGCGGTGTTGCGCGCCGGCCGCGTGCCCGAACCGGAGAAGATGACGTCGTCCATGCCGGACGCGCGCATGTTCTTGTACGAGCTTTCGCCCATCACCCAGCGCAGCGCCTCGACGAGGTTCGACTTGCCGCAGCCGTTCGGCCCGACCACGCCCGTCAGGCCGCGTTCGATGACGAATTCACCGGGATCGACGAAGGATTTGAAGCCGAGGAGGCGGAGCCGGTTGAAGCGCATCAGCGCGTTGCCGGAAATCCGGGCGCGGCTTTGCCACGCCCGGCATTTACGATGTGGACGTCAGAGCATCGAGTCGATGATGGCCGACATTTCGTCAACCGACAGTGCTCCCGAATACTTGTTGCCGTTGATGAAGAAAGTCGGCGTCGCCTCGACACCGAAATCGTTCTGGCCGCGAGCCCTTACCGCACGGATTTCATCGAGAAGCGCCTGATCCGTCAAGCAAGCCTCGAAGGATTCCTGTGTAAAGCCGCCGAGACGCGCGATCTTGAGCAGGGCTTCGCGCGCGTTGTCGACCGGAACCCAGCTGTTCTGCTGCTTGAAGAGCACATCCGACATGGCGAAATAGTTGTCGTCGGCGCAGCGTGCCAGCATCGCGCCGGCCTCGGCGCGCGGGTCGAACGGGAATTCGCGCATGATGAGCCGCGCCTTGCCCGTGTCGATGTACTTTTCCTTGATCGCCGGCAGCGTGTTGTTGTGGAAGTTGCCGCAATGGCCGCAGGTCATCGATGCGTATTCGACGATCGTCACCGGCGCGTCGGCCTCGCCCATCACCTTGTCTTCCAGCGTGCCCGGCTCGAGCAGCGCTTCCATGTCGACCGTGCCCTGCGGGTTCGGCGCGGTCGCGCCCGTCGTCACCGGGTCGGTGGTCGCGGCCGCGGCCGTGCTGTTTGCGTTGCCACTGTCGCTGCATGCCGAGAGCGCGAGGGTTGCTGCGGGCAGCGCCACGAGCGAGGTCAGGATATGTCTGCGCGACAAGTAAGAGGCCATTCGAATCACCTTGCGTCCAGTTTTAGTGTTGCCTGTATTCCATCCCTCTAATGAGCGAATACGGCAAGGATCGTCCCTTTCCTACCGCCAAAGCGCGACACTGTGTTCACAAAGGTGCGACTTCGGCGGTTGCGTTTCAAGCGCTGCGACGTTTCGCGCCGATCACCTCGGCGCCGAGCCGTTCGAGCGACGCGCGCAGGCCGTCATCCTCGATCTTCGCCGTCACGCTCTTCAGATGCGCTTCCTGGCGCCCGTCGAGCTTCGCCGGACCGCGCGGGCGGCGCGGCGGATCGATGGTGACCGGCTTCTGCAATATCCTGATCCGCCCGACGGCGGAAAAGCCGAGGAAGCCGTTGACGCGGGCGATCACCTCCCCCGTCTCGTGCTGCAGCGCCAGCGCGGCCATGCCCTCGCAGGCGACGATCAGAGTGGCCGGCTCGAACGGGTCGTCCTCGCTCATCCGGCGCGGCCAGACGATCTTCTCCGGCCGCGAGGCAGAAGCAATGCGCTCGCCGACGATCTCCTCCCAGGACTGGATCAGCGCGACCGAAATGCCGGCGCGCTTTTTCAAGACCGGATCGAGTATGCGGGTCGCCAGGTCGGCAACCGGCTGGGCGCCCCACGGCCCTTTTGGTTTGCCTGCCATCGGGTAAATCCTTTATGCGCTTGGGTCTCGGCAAACTCCTATCAGGAACGGAAGAATGGCGCCATCGGGCGACGGGACATGGTTCGACGGCGAGCGCGGAAAACGTGTCTCGACGGCGCTTCTCGCCTGGTACGACAAGCACCACCGCGACCTGCCCTGGCGCATCCCGCCGCGTGATCTGGCCGCCGGATTGCGCGCCGATCCCTACCGTGTCTGGCTCTCGGAAATCATGCTCCAGCAGACGACCGTCGAGGCGGTAAAGCCTTATTTTCTAAAGTTCATCGAGCGCTGGCCAACCGTCTCCGATCTCGCCCAAGCCGACAACGACGACATCATGAAGGCCTGGGCCGGGCTCGGCTACTATTCGCGCGCGCGCAATTTGAAGGCCTGCGCGGAAGTCGTTGAAAATGCTCATGCAGGTTCATTTCCAGATACCGAAACCGGCCTGCTTGCCCTGCCCGGAATCGGCCCCTACACCGCCGCGGCCATAGCCGCCATCGCCTTCGACCGGCCTGCCGCAGTGGTCGACGGCAATGTCGAGCGCGTCTTCACTCGCCTCGCCGCCATCGCGACGCCGCTGCCGAAAGCCAAGAGCGAAATCAAGGACTTGGTCGCGCTTGCTGTGCCTCTGAATCGGCCCGGCGACTTCGCGCAGGCGACGATGGACCTCGGCGCGACGATCTGCACCCCGCGCCGCCCGAAATGCCTGATGTGCCCGGTCAACGACGAGTGCCTCGCCCTGCGCCAGGGCGACCCGGAGCACTATCCGGTCAAGGCCGCGAAGGCGGAGAAGCCGTTGCGGCGCGGGGCGGCGTTCGTCGCGATCCATGACGGGGCGGTCTTCCTGAGAAAGCGCGAGGCGAAGGGTCTCCTCGGCGGCATGGCCGAAGTGCCGTCGACGGGCTGGAACTCGCGCACCGACGGCGAACTTGTCCCCAGCGCCGCACCCTTTGCGGCGAAATGGGAGAATTCGGGCTCGATCAGCCACGTCTTCACCCATTTCGCGCTGGAACTGACCGTCTTTCGCGCCGAAATCACCGAGAATCCCGTCGAAAACGGCGGCTGGTGGGCGCGGCTCGAAGATATCCACACGGAAGCGCTTCCCACTGTCATGAAGAAGGCAATCGAAGCTGCCATACCCGGTTCGACGAAAGCCAGAGCGAAGGAAAAATCGCGTTGACCGAAATCCGCCACATCGTCTTCGACATCGGCCGGGTGCTGATCCACTACGACCCCGACCTCGCCTATCGCGACCTCATTCCCGATGCCGACGACCGGCGCTGGTTCCTCGAGACGGTGACCACCGGCGACTGGAACATCGAGCAGGATCGCGGCCGAAGCTGGCCGGACGCCGAGGCACTGCTGGTCGCCGATTTCCCCGACCACGAGCCGAACATCCGCGCCTTCCGACAGAACTGGCACAGGATGGTGCCGCACGCCTATGACGACAGCGTCGCCATCCTCGAAGCGCTGATCGAGGACGGGCACGACGTCACCATGCTGACCAACTTCGCCACCGACACATTCGCGGAGGCCAGGGAGCGGTTTGCGTTCTTGAGGAAGCCACGCGGGGTGACGGTTTCGGGCGAGTGCAGGCTGATCAAGCCGGATCTGGAGATCTACGAGCTGCATGCGCGGACGTTCGGGCTGAACCCGCGGCACACGCTGTTCATCGACGACAGTGCGAAGAATGTGGAAGGGGCGAAGTCGGCGAGGTGGCAGGCGGTGCAGTTTACGGATGCGGGGACGTTGAAGGACGACCTGAAGAGATTGGGCGTTCTGTAGGATATTGAATCGGTTTTGATTTTGGACTGGAGAGGCCTGGACCTCTGTGACAAGCACAGGGGTGACGGCATTGGGAGACGCTGCCAGGCTGGAAGGCCGTTCACTGACGGGGGGTCATCCCGGCCGAATCGAGCAAGGCGAGATGAGAGCCGGGACCTATTCCGTGGCGTCGAAGGTCACGGCATGGGTCCCGGATAAATCCACGCCGCTTCGCGTCGCGCATTTTCCGGGATGACGCCCTTGGCGGGAGATGACGCCGAGCGGATGCGAGGCCGGTGACTTACGCCCCCGCGCGGTCCATGCCCAGCCTTGCGATGCGGCGGAGTTCGTCGATCTGGTTGAGGCCGCCGGAGCGTTCGTAGTGCCAGAAGGTCCAGCCGTTGCAGGCGTCGAGGCCCTGCACCAGGGCGCCGACCTTGTGGATCGAGCCGGAGAGGTCGCCGACAGCGACGGTGCCGTCGGCGCGGACACGGGCCTGCCAGCGGCGCTTGATATCGTGCAGTACGGCGCCGGGCTTGATGAGGCCAGAATCGATGAGGCTGACGAAGGCGACGCGCGGTTCGGCGCGCTTGCCGGTCAGGACGGAAAGGTCCATGTCGGCCAAGGGCTTGACGCGATCGATGCGCTCCTGCGCGGCGTCGATATAGGTCTGGTCGCGCTCGATGCCGACGAAGTGGCGGCCGAGGCGCTTGGCGACGGCGCCGGTGGTGCCGGAGCCGAAGAACGGGTCGAGCACGATGTCGCCGGGCTTCGTCGAGGACAGCATGACACGGGCGAGCAGCGCCTCGGGCTTCTGGGTCGGGTGGACCTTGTTGCCGTTCTCGTCCTTCAGCCGCTCATTGCCGGTGCAGATCGGGAACAGCCAGTCCGAGCGCATCTGCACGTCGTCATTGGCCGCCTTCATGGCGTCGTAGTTGAAGGTGTAGCCCTTGGCCTTCGGGTCGCGCGAGGCCCAGATCATGGTCTCGTGGGCGTTCTGGAAGCGGCGGCCGCGGAAATTCGGCATCGGGTTGGTCTTGCGCCAGACGACGTCGTTCAGGATCCAGAAGCCGAGATCCTGCATGATCGCGCCGACGCGGAAGATGTTGTGGTAGGAGCCGATGACCCAGATCGTGCCGTTCGGCTTCAGGACGCGGCGCGCGGCGAGCAGCCAGGCGCGGGTGAAGGCGTCATAGGCGGCGAAGCTTTCGAACTGGTCCCATTCGTCGTCGACCGCGTCGACCTTCGACTGGTCGGGACGGTGCAGATCGCCCTCGAGCTGGAGGTTGTAGGGCGGGTCGGCGAAGATGACGTCGATGGAGTGGTCGGGCAGCTTGTTCAGCGCCGCGACGCAATCCCCTTTCAGGATCGTGTCGAGCCAGACGGAGCTTTCGGCTGACGGGGAAAGGTCGGCAAGGTGACGCACGGCAGACATGAGGATACCCGATACTCGACAACACACACACTTTACTGCCCGTTATGGTTACCGATCACCGTTAACATCGCGTGAAGGCTGGCGAATTGCCCCCTCGCCCATCGTCGTGTAGGAGGCGGGCACCTTCCTTTTCGACTGGATCTGCCATGGCCTCCCCCGAACTCGTCATTTTCGATTGCGACGGCGTGCTCGTCGATTCGGAGATCATCGCCGCGCGCGTCGAGGCCGAAATCCTGTCGGCCGCCGGTTACGAGATCAGCGCCGAGGAACTGGCCGAATCCTATGCCGGGCTCACCTTCCGCGAGATCATGCTGCGGATCGAGCGCGAAGCCGCGATCCCGTTCCAGATCTCGATGCTGGATGAAGTGGAAAAGCGCGTCGACCAGCGGCTGAAGGCCGAGGTCAAGCCGATCGGGGGAGTCCACGAGGCGGTCGCCTCGGTGACCGGCAAGCGCGCCATCTGCTCCAATTCGAGCACCGCCCGGCTCGACATGATGCTGACCAAAGTGCGGCTGAAGCCGTTCTTCGACGGCGTCGTCTTCTCCTCGCTCGACACGCCCTCGAAGAAGCCGAAGCCCGCGCCGGACGTCTTCCTGCACGCCGCCGAAACGCTCGGCGCCGATCCGGCAAAGACCTTCGTCATCGAGGATTCCATCCACGGCATCCAGGGCGCGCGGCTCGCCGGCATGCGGGTGATCGGCTTTACCGGCGCCTCGCACACGCATCCGGGCCATGCCGACATGCTGACCGAGGCCGGCGCCGAAACCGTCATCCGCCGCCATGCGGATTTGCCGGCGACGCTCGCCGCGCTCAGCGCCTGGTCGGAGGATTGAGGCTATGACGCGGTTCGCGATGCTGCTCGCTACCGCCGCGATCTTCGCGGCGGTCCCGGCTGCGAAGGCAGCGGAAATCTGCACGCTGATCGCCGACGGCAAGAGCGGCGAAATCCTGATGGAGCGCGGCGATTGCCGCTCGCGCGCCACGCCCGCCTCGACCTTCAAGGTGCCGCTGGCGGTGATGGGCTTCGAGGCCGGCTTCCTGACGGCGCCCGACGCGCCGGTGCTGGACTTCAAGGAAGGCTATCCGGACTGGATCGCCGAATGGCGCCGGCCGACCGACCCGGCGGCGTGGATGCGCCATTCCGTCGTCTGGTATTCGCAGCAGATCACGCAGGCGCTCGGTGCGGAGCGGTTGTCGGCCTTCGCCGATGCGTGGGGCTACGGAAACGCCGATTTCTCCGGCGATCCAGGGCACGACAACGGGCTGGAGCGCGCCTGGATCGCCTCGTCGCTCCAGGTCTCGCCGGTCGAGCAGGTCCGGTTTCTCCATGGTTTGGTGAACCGGACGCTGCCGGTGTCGGCTTCCGCGATGGAGATGACCGTCGCGATCGTCGAGGGGCATTCGGCGGGCGAATGGTCGGTGAAGGGCAAGACCGGCTCCGCCTATCCGCGCCGCGCCGACCGCAGCTTCGACCGGGCGCGCGCCTGGGGCTGGTATGTCGGCTGGGCGACGAAGGGCGAGCGCACCGTGATCTTCGCCAGACTGAATCAGGACGAGCAGCGCACGGACGGGCCGAGCGGGTTGCGGGCGCGGGACGCGTTTCTGGCGGAACTGCCGGGGTTGACGTCGGGACTGTAAGGGCCCGGCAGACCCGACGCCCCTACTCCGCCGCCGCCGCCGGAGCCGGCTTTTCCTTCAGCATGCGCATGATCTCGCCGGCCGACATCGGCTGGCCGAAGGCGAAGCTCTGGACGTATTCGCAGCCGAATTCGCGCAGTTCCTCCGCGTCGCTGTCCTGCGTGACGCCTTCGGCGACGACCGAGAGGCCGAGTTCGTGCGCCATGCTGATCATGGAGCGCAGGAGGACGAGGCGCTTGGGGCTCGCATCCTCGACGAAGCTGCGGTCGATCTTGATCGTGTCGAAGGGGAAGCGGGTGAGGTAGGCGAGCGAGGAGTAGCCGGTGCCGAAATCGTCGAGCGAGAGGCCGATGCCGATCTGGCGCAATTTGGCGAGGACGTGCGAGGCCTGCTCGGGATTGTCCATCACCAGCGACTCGGTCAGCTCCAGCCGGAAGTTGCGCGGCTTGATCGCGGCGCGGGCGACGACGGAGCGCACGTCGGAGACGAGGTCTCGGCGCAGGAGCTGGCGGCTCGACAGGTTCACCGAGACGAAGAGTGGCAGGTCGCCGGCAAGCTGCAGCCAATGGTGCAGATCGTCCGCCGCCTTCTGCATGGCGAACTGGCCGAGCTGGACGATGAGGCCGCAGCTTTCGGCGATGGGAATGAACTCGCCGGGCGGGATGGCGCCGCGGCGCGGGTGCTCCCAGCGCATCAGCGCCTCGAAGCCGGCGATGGTGCCGTTTTCGAGCCGGATGATCGGCTGGTAGGCAAGCTGCATCTCGCCGCGCTCGACGGCGCGGCGCATGTCGGATTCGATCTGCAGCCGGTCGCTGCCGCCGGTGCGGAAGGCCGGGCGGAAGGGCTCGATGCGGTCGCCGCCGAAGCGCTTGGCCTGGTGCATGGCAAGCTCGGCGTCCTTCAGCATGTCGGCCGCGTTGGTCGTGTTGATCGTCCAGGAGACGAGACCGATCGAGGCGGTCAGCACGATCTCGCGCCGGGCGAAGGTGATCGGCGCGCTGATCGCGTCGCGCACGGCCTCGGCGATGGCGGCGACGCGCACCGGGTCCTGTTCGGAGACGAGCATCAGCGCGAACTGGTCGCCGGCGATGCGCGAGAGGCTGTCCTTCGGCTTCAGGATGCGGTGAAGGCGCCGCGCGACGGTCAAGAGGATCGTGTCGCCGGCCGAGATGCCGAGGCTGTCATTGACCTGCTTGAACCGGTCGATGTCGATGACGAAGACCGACGGGCGGATCGCGTCCTCGGACTTGGCGACGGAGAGCAGCGCGTCGAGCCGGCTGACGAAGATCTGCCGGTTGGGCAGGCCGGTCAGATTGTCGTGGACGGCATCGTGCAGCAGGCGTTCCTCGGCCTTCTTCTGCTCGGTCGTGTCGACCATGGTGCCGACGCAGCGCAAAATCTCGCCGTCCGAGCCGATCACCGGCCGCGCCTTCAGCGTGAACCAGTGGAAATGGCCGTCGGCGCCGCGCAGGCGGAAGGCCTGGCTGATGCGCCCACGGCGGTGCTCCAGGATGACGTCGAGCAGGGTGCGGAACGTGTCGCGGTCCTCGGTGTGGAGCGCGGGCAGCCAGTTGCGCGCCGGGCCGTGGAGGCTGTTGGCTTCGAGCCCGAGTTGGCGGGCGACGTCGGGGCGGGTGACGATCTTGTCGCGTGCCACGTCCCAGTCCCACACCGTGTCGCCGGCGCCGGTGACGGCGAGCGCCCGGCGTTCGAGGTCGCTGAAGAGGCCCTGCTGCATGCCGCCGCCGGCAAAGGCGTGCTGCATGACGGTGAAGCCGATGAGGAGCACGACGAGGACGAGGCCGCCGCCGAGCGCGGGCTGGATAATGTCGTTGTCGATGCCGCCGGTCACCGCCATGTAGGCCGCGGCGAGCCAGGCGAGGATCATCAGCCAGCTCGGGATCAGCATCACCGCGCGGTCATAGCCCTGGACGGCGAAATAGCCGATGAGGCCGAGGCCGGCGACGGCGGTGACGGCGAAGGACAGCCGTGCGATGCCCGACGCGATGGCCGGGTCGAAGGTCGCGACGCCGGCGATCATCAGGAGGCCGAACACCCAGGCGAGCGCGGCGTAGCTGAAATGCCAGTGCCAGCGGTTGAGGTTCAGGTAGGCGAAGAGGAAGACGACCATCGTCGTGGCGAGCGACACCTCGGCGCCGGCGCGCCAGATCTGCTCGTTGCCGGGGGTGATCTCGATGACGCGGGTCAGGAAGCCAAAATCGATCGAGATATAGGCCAGGACGGACCAGGCGAGCGCCGCGGTGGCGGGAAAGAGCGAGGTGCCCTTGACGACGAAGAGGATGGTCAGGAACAGCGCCAGAAGGCCGGCGATGCCGATGACGATACCGCGGAAGAGCGTGTAGGAATTGACGTTGTCCTTGTAGGCTTCCGGCTCCCAAAGGCGCAATTGCGGCAGGTCGGGCGAGGCGAGTTCGGCGACGAAGGTGACAATCGAGCCCGGATTGAGCGTGACGAGGAAGACGTCGGCGTCGGGCGCGGCCTGCCGGTCGAGCGCGAAGCCCTCCGACGGGGTGATGGCGACGATGCGGCTCGAGCCGAGGTCGGGCCAGATCATGCCGGAATCGACCAGCCGGAAATGCGGCGCGACGATCAGACGGTCGATCTGGCGGTCCGTCGGGTTGGAGATCGAGAACACCGCCCAGTCGCCCGATGAGCGCTCGTCGTTCGCGTCGACCTCGATGCGGCGCACGATGCCGTCGGTGCCGGGCGCGGTGGAGACCTGGAAGCTGGAACCCTGGTTGCGGTAGAGGTCGATGCGGCCGGTCAGTTCGATGGCCGGTTCGTTGCCGGTGATGGCGACCGGGTCGAGCGCGCGGGCCGGTCCCGTGGCGAACGCCATCAGCGCCGCCAGGAAAAGCAGGATCGCGCTGGCCTTGAAACGCCCCAAACCTCAGCCTCGTTCATGTCTGGCCCGATGCTCTTCGGCGATCAGGGCATAGAGAAGATGATCCCGCCACACGCCATTGATGCGCAGGTAGGATCGAAGAAGTCCTTCGCGCCGGAATCCGGCATTTTCAAGCACGCGGATGGAGCGCGCATTGTCGGGAATGCAGGCCGCCTCCAGCCGGTGCAGCTTCAGCGTGTCGAAGGAATGCGCGAGCGCGAGCCTCATCGCCGCCTGCATCAGTCCCCGGCCTGCATATCGTTCCCCCATCCAATAGCCGATCTGCGCGCTCTGAGCGACGCCGTGGCGGATGTTTCCAACGGAAATGCCGCCAACGAGCCGGCCGCGCTCGGTTTCGAAGATGAGGAAGGCGTGGCCGGTGCCCGCCGCCGCCTCGGCATTGTAGCGCCGCAACCTTTGCCGCCAGGCCGAATAGTCGAGGTCGTCGGACGGCCAGCGCGGCTCCCAGGGCTCGAGGAAACCGCGGCTTTCCTGGCGCAGATGCGCCCATTCCTCATGGTCGCGCTTGCGCGGCGGGCGAAGCGTGACGCCGCCTCCCGAAAGCGCCGGCATGGCGCTCCTGAGAAAGGGCGAAAACGGCATCGTCCCGTCAGACGGCGAGCTTGCGCGCCGGCGCCGGCTGGGCCGCGAGCATCTCCGACACGGTCTCGAAGGCCGGCAGCGTGCCGACGGGACCGACGGCCGCGATGGTCGGCCGGGCGGAGAAGAGCCGCGAGGAGAGGTCCGCGAGCCGGTCGGTGGTGAGCTTCGACAGGCGATCCATCAGTTCGTCCATCGGGATCGGCCGGCCATAGAGCAGCAATTGCCGGGCAATCTGCGAGGCTCGGCTCGACGGGCTTTCCTGCGACATCAGGAGCCCGGCGCGGTATTGCGCGCGGGCGCGGTCGAGCTCCTCGGGCAGGATCGCCTCGCCGGAGCGCTTGAGTTCTGCGAGGAGCACACGCGTCAGTTCGGCGATGTCCTCCTTGCCGGTCGCAGCGTGGATGCCGAAGATGCCGGTGTCGGAGAAGCCCCAGTGGAAGGCATAGACGGAGTAGCAGAGGCCGCGCTGCTCGCGCACTTCCTGGAAGAGGCGGGAGGACATGCCGCCGCCGAGGATCATGGAGAGGACCTGCGAAGCGTAGAAATCGCGCACGTGATAGGCGCGGCCCTCGAAGCCGAGCACGATCTGCGCGTCCATCAGGTCGCGGCTCTCGCGGAAATCGCCGCCGACATAATGCGCAAGCTGCGGCAGCGTCGCCTCGCAGCGCGCCTGGAACGAGCCGAGACGCTTTTCGACCTCGCGCACGAAGGCGTCGTGGTCGATGGCGCCGGCCGCGACGACGACCATGCGGTCGGCCGCATACTGCCGCTCGAGGAAGCCGCGCAATTGCTGCGAGGTGAAGGAGCGCACCGTCTCCGGCGTGCCGAGGATCGAGCGGCCGAGCGTCTGGTGCCGGAACGCCGTCTCGGTGAAGCGGTCGAAGACGATGTCGTCGGGCGTATCGTGCGCCGCGCCGATCTCCTGCAGGATGACGTGCTTCTCGCGCTCCAGTTCGCCCTCGTCGAACTTCGAATCCGTCAGGATGTCGGCGAGGATGTCGATGGCGAGCGGCACGTCGTCCTTCAGGACGCGTGCGAAGAAGGACGTGGTCTCGACGCTGGTCGCGGCGTTGATCTCGCCGCCGACATTCTCGATGTCGGACGCGATCTGCCAGGCCGAGCGCTTGCCCGTGCCCTTGAAAGCCATGTGTTCGAGCAGATGGGCGATGCCGTGCTCGTCGTCGCGTTCGTCGCGCGATCCGGATTTGACCCAGATGCCGAGCGACACGGATTCGATATGCGGCAGCGTCTCGGTGGCAACCGTCAGGCCGTTCGACAAACGGCTAACCTCAACCCTCATGCGGGTCGTACTCCCTGGACATTGCGTGTCGGTGGATGGGGACACGCCTTACTGGTTTGCGGCCGCTCTTGTATGGCGGTCGATGTGATCTTCCAACATTTTCAGGTCGGATGGAAGGACGTCGAACTTTTCGGGCCTTGCCATCAGGTCGCCGAGCCAGGCGGGAAGCATCGGCTCGACGCCGCTCGCGCGCCGGACGGCATCGGGGAACTTCGCCGGATGCGCGGTCGCCAGAACGACCATCGGCACGGCAGCATCGCGCTTGAAATCCCGCGCGACCTTGATGCCGATCGCCGTGTGCGGATCGGCGAGATAGCCCGATTTTTCAAGCACTTGCCGGATCGTCGCCGCTGTCTCGTCGACGCTGGAGCGCCCGGCGGAAAACTCCGCCCGCATCGCTGCGAGGGGTCCGGCATCGATGGTGAAGGCGCCGGACTGCTTCAGGCTTTCCATCGAGCGCCGCACGCTCGCCGCATCGCGCCCCGCCGCCTCGAACAGGAGGCGCTCGAAGTTGGAGGAAATCTGGATGTCCATCGAGGGCGACGTGGTGGCGACGACGCCGCGCGTCTCGTAGCGCCCGGTCTCGAAGGTGCGCGCGAGAATGTCGTTGTCGTTGGTCGCGACGACCAGCCTTTCGACCGGGAGTCCCATCTTCTTGGCGGCGTAGCCAGCGAAGATGTCGCCGAAATTGCCGGTCGGCACCGTGAAGGAGACCGGCCGGTCCGGCGCGCCGAGCGAGATGGCGGACGAGTAGTAGTAGACGATCTGCGCCATGATCCGCGCCCAGTTGATCGAGTTGACGCCCGAAAGCATCACGTGATCCCTGAACGAATGATCGTTGAACATGCCCTTCACCAGCGCCTGGCAGTCGTCGAAATTGCCTTCGATGGCGAGCGCGTGGACGTTGGCCTCGCGCGACGTCGTCATCTGGCGCTGCTGGACCGGCGAGACGCGGCCATGCGGGAAGAGGATGAAGATGTCCGTCCGGTCGCGACCGGCGAAGGCGTCGATCGCCGCGCCGCCGGTGTCGCCCGAGGTCGCGCCGCAGATCGTCGCCCGCTGGCCGCGCTGTTCCAGCACATGGTCCATCAGCCGGGCGAGCAACTGCATCGCCACGTCCTTGAAGGCGAGTGTCGGCCCATGGAAGAGTTCGAGCACATATTCGTTTGCACCCGTCTGGACGAGCGGGCAGACCGCGTCGTGCCGGAAGGTGGCGTAGGCCTCTTCGACGATGCGGCGGAAATCGGCCTCCGCGATGTCTTCGGAAACGAACGGCGTCAGCAGCCGGATCGCGAGTTCGGGATAGGTCAGGCCCCGCATCGCACGGATGTCGTCGGCGGAGAAATGCGGCCAGGCGTCGGGAAGGTAGAGCCCGCCGTCGCGGGCAAGGCCGGCGAGGAGGACATCGGCGAAGCCAAGTTGCGGCGCCTCGCCGCGCGTACTCGAAAAGCGCATCGGATTCCGTTTCTTCGCGGTTTCGCACCCCTTTGGAAAACGCATGGGGTCCGGTCGCATTTTGATTGCGGGGTTGGTATAGAACACCAGCTTTGCGTGAGGGAAGGGCCGTCCATGCCGATTTGTCGTTCGTCGATCCGTCATCTTGCCGTGCTGGCGAGCCTCGGCTCCCTTGTGGCCCTCTCCGGCTGCCAGTCGAGCGACGGTGCGGCGAGCGCGGCGGCGCAGCCGGCCGAGGTCAATGTCGAGGAGCTTCGCGCCTATTGCCCGCAGGTCATTCTCGAGACGGACGGCACGGTCTGGTCGCAATATGAGCGCGGCGGCGACGGCGACGCGGCAAAGCTCGTCCATCGCACGACGATTTCCGAAACCACCCGCGCCTGTTCCTACTCGGCCGACGCGATCACCGTGAACGTCGCCGTCGCCGGCCGCATCGTGCCAGGTCCGGTCGGCGGCCCCGGCCAGGTGTCCGTGCCGCTCGTCGTCGAGGCGCGCCGCGGCGGCGAGGTGATCTATTCAAACCCGGTGAATTACGGCGTCCAGGTCACCGACACGGCGGGCGCGACGCAGTTCGTCTTCAACGATCCGGCCGTCCCGATCCCGCAGGCCGGCGCCCAGCAGACGCGCATCTTCGTGCGCATCGACGTGCCCGAGGCGCGCTGACCTTTCGCGCCCGGCAAGGGAGCAGCCATCGTGATTGCCGTCATCTTCGAAGTCTGGCCCGCAACGGGCGAACAGGCGCACTATCTCGACCTCGCCGCCGCGCTCGCGGCGAACTCGAGACCGTGGACGGCTTCATCTCCGTCGAGCGCTTCGAGAGCCTGACCGAGCCGGGCAAGCTCCTCTCCCTCTCCTTCTGGCGGGACGAGGAGGCGGTGCGCGCCTGGCGCAACCGTCCTGCGCATCGCAAGACGCAGGCGAAGGGTCGCGGCGGCGTGTTCAGCGATTATCGTCTGCGGATCGCGGAAGTGGCGCGCGACTATGGTATGAATGACCGGGCGGAGGCGCCGCAGGACAGCCGCGCGGCCCACGCCACCGGCTGACGGCCGCCTTCGGAAGAGAGGCCCGGACATGGACATCAGATCGACCCTGCAGGCGCTGTGCGACGCCTTCAACGCGCACGACCCCGACCGCGTCATGGCGTTCTTCGCCGATGACTGCGTGCTCGAAATGCCGCGCGGAAAGGAGCCGTGGGGCGCGCGTTTCGAAGGCCGGGAGGCCGTGCGCAAGGCGATCGCGGCCCGCTTCGAGGGTCTGCCGGACGTTCACTACGGCAAGGCCGAGCACTTCGCCGACGAGGCCGCCGGAACGGGCATGTCGAAATGGACGCTGACGGGAACGAGCCGCGACGGGACAAAGACGCATGTGAGGGGCTGCGACTTCTATACGTTTGGGCAAGGAAAGGTGATCCGCAAGGATTCGTACTGGAAGATCGTGGAGTAACGCGTAGCTGCGCCGCGTGCCTTTGCGATGAAATCCCCTGCCCTTTTTCGTTCCCCACATTGGCGGACAAACCTCCACCCACATCGTGATTCGATTTCCCGATGGGTTGGAGTCATGTTGCACTCTGGGACCGATGGTCCGGGGGACCAACTATCGCTTGAGATAGGAGGTCAAGATGAAACATCAGGCACTTGAGCAATTGCGGTCAGTCGCGGAAGTCGATCAGGACTATCCGAAGAACATGTCGCGTACCCAACGTCTCGAACGGTGGGCGGAACTGCTCGAAAAGCAGCCACACAGACTGCTCTCGACCCTCCGCGAGACGGAGTATCAGCCAGCCGCGGTGCGCCAGACCATGCGTGGAGACGACACGGCGATCGCGGTCGCGTTCGCGGATGTCACGCTTCGCGACGCCGGCATGAAGGACGACAGCTACGGCGAGGCCAAGCGGTTCTTCGAACTGACCGACCACCAACTGCACGAAATCATCTGCTACTGCCATTTCGGTTCGACGGTGAGCGCGGCGACCACTGCGCGAGCGTTGCGGGCGGAACTTGGCGGGAAGCGGCAGGGCTTCTACGGCCGGATCGGCGAATTCCTCGCAGGCTGACGCCGCTGCGAAAGCATTGGGAGCGGCCCCCAGAAAGGGCCGCTCGCCGGACACCGATGCGCACGATCAGGCGTGCCCGGCCTGGGCGCTGAGGCGCGACAGATCGATGCCGATCGAGGCCAGGACGCGGTCGTACTGGCTGCCGAGGTCGGCGTCGAAGAGAAGACCGGGGCTCGCCGGGCAGGTCAGCCAGCCGTTCTGGGCGATTTCCTCCTCCAGTTGCCCTGCGCCCCAGCCCGAATAGCCGAGCGCCATCAGGGCGCGTTGCGGGCCCTTGCCGGCTGAGATCGCGCGCAGGATGTCGATCGTCGCGGTCAGGCACACGTCGCCGGCGACGGGGAGCGAGGATTCCACCATGTAGTCGTCGGAATGGAGGACGAAGCCGCGCGAGCGGTCGACCGGGCCGCCATTGCGGATGATGATCGAACGCGCCGGCTCGGGAAGGCGGATCGCCTCGTCTTCCTTCAATACGTCGAGTTGCACCAGGAGATCGGGAAAGAGAAGCTGCTGCGGCTGGTTGATGATCAGCCCCATCGCGCCCTCTTCCGAATGGGCGCACAGATAGACGACCGAGCGCTCGAAGCGCTCGTCCTGCATGCCCGGCATCGCGATCAGGAACTGGTTCTCCAGAAAGCCCTGACCGGCGGCGCCTTTCCTGTGGCCCAGAATGTCCATGGCGAAAGCGTAACCCGTTTCCGATAACCGCGAAAGTCAAGCCGGTGTCATTTGTTGAACCGACATCACCGCGAAATGATCCATCGAACCATCGCGGGAGATTGCCAAGGCGCGCGGGCCGGGCCAAAACCCGAGCCATGAACGCTCGATCTGCCGCCCTTGCCGGTCTTCTCGCCCTCGCGCCCGCAACGGCCCATGCCGGCGCCAGCGACTGGCACGAGACGACCGGCGGCAAGCTGCGGCTGGTCACCGAGCGGGCGGCGGGGGCCGACGGCACCCTGCGCGGCGCGCTCGAAATCCGCCTCGACGACGGCTGGAAGACCTATTGGCAGGAACCGGGCGAAAGCGGCGTCGCGCCGCAGATTTCGCTGCACGAGGGCGCGCCGGCCGACGGCGTCGCGCTCCTCTTTCCCGCGCCGCAGCGTTTCGACGACGGCACCTCGCAATGGGCGGGCTATGCCGGCGACGTCACGCTGCCGGTCGTCGTGACGGGGCTCGGCGACGATGCCGCCGCGCTCGGCGTCGACATCTTCCTCGGCGTCTGCGAGACGATCTGCGTGCCCGTGCAGGCGACGCTGACCGTGACGCCGGGCGAGGATATCGGGCCGATCGACGAAGCCGGGATCGCGGCCGCCTTCGCCAACCTGCCGGGCGAGCCGCAGGACGGGTTCGAGGTCGTCCGGGCCTCGCATGAAAAGGATGCGATCGCCATCGAGGTCGCCCTGCCGGATGGCATCGACGCGGCCGAACTCTTCCTCGCCGGACAGGACGGGCTGATGCTCGCCTCGCCGGAGTTTGCGCCCGGCGAAGACGGCGGCACCTTCACGGCGCGCATCATCGCCCCCGCAAAGGGCGGCGCCATCCTGGCCGACTACACGCTGGTCGCGGGCGACGAGGCGGTGGCCGGCACGCTCGCCCTGCCCTGACGCATTGCCAAGGCGCGCGCGTGGCGCTATCGCGGAACTTCCTGAAAATTCGGAGCGAAGACATGACGATTTCGGTTGGCGACAAACTGCCTGAGGCGACCTTCAAGACCATCGGCGCGGACGGGCCGGTGACGATCACGACCGCCGAGCTGACGGCCGGCAAGAAGGTGGTGCTCTTCGGCGTGCCGGGCGCCTTCACGCCGACCTGCTCCAACAACCACCTGCCGGGCTATCTCGAGAATTTCGACGCGCTGAAGGCCAAGGGCGTCGACACCATCGCCGTCGTCGCCGTCAACGACATCCACGTCATGACCGCCTGGGCGCGCTTCACCGGCGGCGAAGGCAAGCTCGTGTTCCTGGCCGACGGCAGCGGCGAATTCGCCAAGGCCTGCGGGCTCGACGTCGACCTTTCGGCCGCCGGCATGGGCCTGCGCGCAACGCGCTTCTCGATGATCGTCGAGGACGGCACGGTGACCGCACTCCACAGCGGCGACGCGCCGGGCAAGGCGGTTGAATCGGGCGCGGCGAAGATTTTGGAGACGCTCTAGGCTTTACGCGACGCGTTGCCCATCAGGCGCGGCTTTCGGGCTGGAGCGAGAGGCGTCTCGGCGGTGGCCGCAGGCGCCTTTTTCTTCGGCTTGAAGGGGGCCATGGCGAGGCGGGCGAGTTCGTCGGCGCGCTCGTTTTCCGGGTGGCCGGCATGGCCCTTGACCCAATGCAGGGTGACGTCGTGCTTCTGGCGCGCGGCGTCGAGGGCCTGCCAGAGCTCGGCGTTCTTGACTGGCTTCTTGTCAGCGGTGCGCCAGCCATTCTTCTTCCAGCCGTGAATCCACTTGGTCAGGCCGTCGCGGACGTAGTTGGAGTCCGTGTAGAGGTCGGCCTTGACCGGCTCCTTCAGCGCTTGGAGCGCCGAAATTGCCGCGAGGAGTTCCATGCGGTTGTTGGTCGTCTCGGCCTCGCCGCCGGACAGTTCCTTCTCGATGTCGCCGAAGCGCAGGATCGCGCCCCAGCCGCCGGGGCCGGGATTGCCCGAGCAGGCGCCGTCGGTGAAGATCTCGACATGTTTGGTCATCGGGGCAGTCCGTATTCGGCGGCGGTGGCCACCTGCCGGTGGAAGCGCATCTTGCGCAGATATTCGAGCGGATCCTTCTTGACGACGAGGCTGCCGGCGGGCGTGTTCACCCAGTCGTAGAGCCGCGTCAGCATGAAGCGCAGCGCCGCGCCATGGGCGAGAACCGGCAGGGCGGCCGCCTCGGCAGCGGAGAGCGGGCGGACCGAGGTGTAGCCCTTCAGGAGCGCGGCGCCCTTGGTCAGGTTGAACGCGTGGTCGCGCTCGAAGCACCAGGCGTTGAGGCAGATCGCGACGTCGTAGGCGAGGAAATCGGTGCAGGCGAAGTAGAAGTCGATCAGGCCCGGCTCCGCGCCGAGGAACAGCACGTTGTCGGGGAAGAGATCGGCGTGAATGGTGCCGGCGGGCAAGTCGCGCGGCCAGCTTGCCTCCACGCGCGCGAGATCGGCGTCGGTCTCGGCGGCGAGGCCCGGCTCGACTTGGTCGGCGCTGGCATGAGCCTTGTCCCAGATCGCGCGCCAGCCGTCGATGGAGAGCGCGTTCGGGCGCGTCATCGCGAAATCGGCACCGGCGATGTGCATGCGCGCGAGCGCTTCGCCGACCGCGCGGCAATGCTCGGCCGTCGGGCGGCGCGGCCACATGCCTTCGAGGAAGGAGACGATGGCGGCGGGCCGGCCGGCGAGTTCGCCGATCAGCGGGCCGCTTTTCGGCGCGATCGGGACCGGGCAGCGGACGCCGCGCGCGGCCAGATGCTGCTTCAGGCCGAGGAAGAACGGCAGGTCGTCACGGTTGACGCGCTTTTCGTAGAGCGTCAGGAAATAGGCGCCGGCCGTGGTGTGGAGCAGATAGTTCGAGTTCTCGACGCCCTCGGCGATGCCCTTGTAGGAGGTCAGTGTGCCGATGTCGTAGGCCGTCAGGAAGTCGGCGAGCTCGATCTCGTTGATGTCGGTATAGACGGCCATGGAAACCCGAAGCGCTGGAAATGCAATTGTCCTAGACGCTTCCATTCACAAACGCCATGTCGGCACTCGTCAATTCCACATCGCGAAGCGCGCTCATGACGGGGAAGTTCTCGGTTTCCTCCGCCGTGATGACGACGTCGAGCGTGACGTCGTACCGGGCGCGGAATGCCGCGATGATCTCGTCGATGATGATCTCGGGTGCGGAGGCGCCGGCCGAGAGGCCGAGGACGGAAATGTCGCCGAGCTCGTCCCACGGAATCTCCGCCTCACGCTGGACGAGGAGCGCGCGCGCGGCCCCTGCCCGCTCGGCAACCTCGACCAGGCGGCGTGAGTTCGACGAATTGGGCGCGCCGACGACGAGGAAGAAATCGGCGCCGGGGGCAGCCTCCTTGACCGCTTCCTGGCGATTCGTCGTCGCGTAGCAGATCGATTCGGCCGCCGGCGCCTGGATGTGGGGAAAGCGCTCCTGCAGAGCGCGGATGACGCCGGCGGTATCCTCGACGGAGAGCGTCGTCTGCGTGACGAAGCCGAGTTCGAGGTTCGGCGCAAAGCCGAGCCCGCCGACATCCGCCTCGGTCTCGACCAGCGTCACGTCGCCGGAAGGCAACTGGCCCATCGTGCCGATGACTTCGGGATGGCCGGCATGGCCGATGAGCACGACGTGGCGGCCGAGGCGCGAATGGCGCATCGCCTGCTTGTGGACCTTGGAGACCAGCGGGCACGTCGCGTCGAGATAGAAGAGATTGCGCGCCTGCGCATCCGCCGGGACCGATTTCGGCACGCCATGGGCGGAAAAGACGACCGGCTTGTCGGCATGGGCGGCGGGGATTTCCTCGAGTTCCTCGATGAACACCGCGCCGCGCGCCTTCAGTCCCTCGACGACATATTTGTTGTGCACGATCTCGTGGCGGACATAGACCGGGGGCCCGTATTTCTTCAGCGCCAGAACCACGATCTGGATAGCGCGATCGACGCCGGCGCAAAAGCCGCGCGGCTCGCACAATCTCAAGGTCAGGGGGCGCTTCTGGACTGTCATCGGCTCTCTCTCGGCTCAGGCCCGCACATGCGGTCTCGACTGGGCGGTGTCAAGGTTTGCGCCGCGAGCGCCAGAACCAGGCGGCCAGCACGCCGACGAGCGCCAGCGCAAGGCCGTACCACGTGATGGCGTATTGCAGATGGTTGTTCGGCATGTCGATCATGGTCACCCCGCCGATCGGCAGGCCGCCCGGATTGGCGGTCGTGTCGGCATCGAGGAAGAACGGCAGCACCTCGGCCCCATCGGGAAGGCCGGCCGTCGCAGCCATCAGGTCGATGTCCTTCCAGAAGAAGACGTTCGTGTCCGGCTCGTTTTCCGGCACGATGAAGGACGGCTTTTCGTCGAGCCGGTTGCGCGCAAGGCCCTCGATGGTGACGCGGCCCTCGACCTGGCCCTCGGCCCGCGTTTCCGAATCCTTGCGGTCGAACGGCACGAAGCCGCGATTGACGAACAGGAAGCGGCCGTCGTCGAGGCGCAGCGGCGTATAGACATAGTAGCCCGAGCCGCCCTGGTGGGTGGCGAAGAAGTGCCGCTCCGAGCCGTGGACGAACGTGCCGTCGGCGCGGGCCGGCCAATAATCGACGTCGCCGGTTTCCGTCTCCAATGCATCGATCTCGGCGAGCGGGCGCGGAGCGCTTTCGACGCGTGCGGCGATGGTGGCGAGAAGGTCTTCCTTCCAGTGGAGGCGCTGCACCTGCCACGTGCCGAGGATCAGCAGGACCACGAGCGCTGCGACGCTGCCGATGCCAAGGCCGGCCGCCCAGAAGCGGCCCATGCGGGGTGTTTCGATGTCGGTCATTGCGGTCCGTCGAGCCGGCCCTCGGCCGCCTTGTTGGCATATTGGAGCGTGATGAGGACGCCCTTGGCGAGGCGCATGGCGACGAGCGAGAGCGCGATGGCGAGCGGCACCCAGACCAGGAAATGCAACCAGAGCGGCGGCTGGTAGGTCACTTCGACATAGAGCGCGAGGCCGACGACCACGAAGCCGACGAGGAGGACGACGAAGGCGGCCGGACCGTCGCCGGAATCGGCGAAGGCGTAGTCGAGCCCGCAATTGCGGCACTGGTTGCGCAATGTCAGGAACCCGGAGAACAGCCGCCCTTCCCCGCAGCGCGGGCAGCGCCCCGCGAGCCCGGCGCGAACGGGGGCGACGGGCTGGTGGTGTGCGCGGTCGTCGTTCATGCGGGTTGGTTTATCGGATCGGCCGCGAAGATGCCAACGCCATGGCGACGCAGGTGGAGGGGGGTGGAGATGGCGAGGCCAGGCCTCGCCGTCCGACTTATTGGCCGCAAGAGATGAGGTTTAGCCTGGTTGAGATGGCGAGGCCTGGATTCCTGTGACAAGCACAGGAATGACGGCATTGGGGGTGGATGCCAGCCTCGAAAACTCAGAGTTGGCGGCGCCTTCTCTGCCATCGTCATTCCTGTGCTTGTCACAGGAATCCAGGCCTCTACAGTCCATCGAATGGCTCGGCGGGGATATGTCTACATTCTGGCATCGCAGAAGAACGGCACGCTCTATATCGGCGTGACGAGCGATCTTGCGGCACGATTGCTGCAGCATCAAAGCGGAACGGGGTCTGAATTCACGTCTAGGTACGGCGTCATGCGGCTTGTCTGGTTCGACGAATACGAATTGATTACCCAGGCAATCACCACCGAAAAGACCATGAAGAAATGGCCGCGCCGGTGGAACATCAATGCCATCGAAGCGCGCAACCCCCATTGGCATGACATCAGCTCGCACCTGCTGTGAGTCGGTGACTCGTCTTGACCGGACTGCCGGTGGGGATGGCGAGGCCTGGATTCCTGTGACAAGCACAGGAATGACGGCATCGGGGGTGGATGCAGGTCGTCAGCGTTAAAGGTTGGCGGAACCGGCTCCTGCAACCGTCATTCCTGTGCTTGTCACAGGAATCCAGGCCTCGTCGTCAACAACGCGCATGCGGTTCAGAACCCCGCCCCCAAAACAAAACGGCCGCGCTTTCGCGCGGCCGTTTTCATGTGCGCAACAGTTCCGGGTCAGTGGTGCGCGATGGGGGCGCCGACCGAGGCCCAGACGTAGATGGCGACGAAGAGGAACAGCCAGACGACGTCGACGAAGTGCCAGTACCAGGCGGCCGCCTCGAAGCCGAAATGCTTTTCCTTGGTGAAGCCGCCATTCATCGCGCGGATGAGGCAGACGAGCAGGAAGATCGTGCCGATGAAGACGTGGAAGCCGTGGAAGCCGGTCGCCATGTAGAAGGTGGCACCGTAGAGCGAGCCCGAGAAGTCGAACGGGGCGACCGAATATTCGTAGGCCTGGACGCAGGAGAACAGGACGCCGAGGACGACGGTCAGCGCGAGGCCGGTGACGAGGCCCTTGCGGTCGTCATGCAGCAGCGCATGGTGCGCCCAGGTGACCGTGGTTCCCGACAGAAGCAGGATGACGGTGTTGTAGAGCGGCAGGTGGAACGGGTCGAGCACCTCGATGCCGGCCGGCGGCCACTGGCCGCCCGTATACTGAGTGCGCGCGACCTGGGCGGCCTCGTCGTAGAAGAGGCTGGCGTCGAAGAAGGCCCAGAACCAGGCGACGAAGAACATCACCTCGGAGGCGATGAACATGATCATGCCGTAGCGCAGGTGCAGCGAAACGACGGGCGTGTGGTGCCCCTCGCGGCCTTCCTTGATCGTGTCCGACCACCAGGCGTACATCACGTAGAGAATGATCGCGAGGCCGATATAGAACAGCCACGGACCCGCCAGGTTGATGCCCAGGAGATTGAACTGGCCGCCGTTCAAATATTGCAGGTAGCCGACGCCGCCCAGCATCATGATGAAGGCGCCGACCGATCCGAGGAAGGGCCACGGGCTGGGGTCGATAATGTGGTAGTCGTGGTTCTTTGCGTGTGCGTCTGCCATTTCAACCCCCGAATTCGGAATCGGCCGCTGCGTTCGTTTTGTCGCCCTCACCCGACTTCGCGGCGACCGAGGCAGGCTCGGCGACGGGGAAGAAGGTGTAGGACAGCGTAATGGTCCTGACGTCCTTGAGCTCGGGAACGTTCACGATCTCAGGGTCGACATAGAAGACAACCGGCATATCCATGGATTCGCCCGGTTGCAATTCGGTATCGGTGAAACAGAAGCATTCCACCTTCATGAAATAGGCGCCGGCCAGATGCGGCGAGACGTTGAAGCTCGCGCGGCCCATGGCGCGATATTTCGAAACGTTGGTCGCGCGATAGGCGACCTGCGTCGTCTCGCCGATCTTCAACGTGGTCGAGCGCTGCACCGGCTCGAACTTCCACGCCAGCCCGCCCGACACGTTGGCGTCGAAGCGGACGTTGATCTCCTGGTCGAGCACGGTCTGCGAATACTGCTCGACGCGCTGCGTCGTGCCGCCATAGCCGGTGATCTGGCAGAACATCTCGTAGAGCGGGACGGCCGCATAGGCGACGCCGATCATCGAGGAAAAGAACACGGTGCAGGCGATCGCGACGTTGCGGTTGCGCTTCTGCTTGTCCTTGTCGAGCGTGTAGTTCCCAGCCATCGCCTTCTCCTACATCGGCCGCACGAGGATCTGCGGGCCGAGCTTGGTCAGCGTCGCGACGTAGAAGATCACCACCATGGCGACGAGCGCCAGCGCGATCGCGACGTTGCGGCGCTTGCGCGCCTTCTTCTGCGCTTCGGTGAGTTCGACGGTCTCGATCGGGTCCATGGTCACAGCCCCAGGAGACGCGCGATCGCGACATCGGCGAGCAGGACGGCGAAGATGGCGAAGAGGTAGACCAGCGAATAGCCGAACAGCGCCTTGGCCGGACCCATCGTGCGGTCGGCGGCAGGCATCTTCAGCACCTTCCAGGCATACCAGACGAAGGCGGCGCCGAGCGCGACGGACACCGCGCCATAGACGGGCGACGTCATGCCGATGAGCCAGGGCGCAACGCCGATGGCGGCGACGAGCAGCGAATAGGCGAAGATCTGGCGCTTGGTCGATTCCTCGCCGGCGACGTTCGGCATCATCGGCACGCCGACGCTGGCATAGTCCTGCGACTTGAACAGCGCCAGCGCCCAGAAATGCGGCGGCGTCCACAGGAAGATGATGAGGAAGAGGACGACGCTCTCGAGCGAGACCGAGCCGGTGACGGCAGCCCAACCGATCATGGGCGGGAAGGCGCCGGCGGCGCCGCCGATGACGATGTTCTGCGGCGTCGAGCGCTTCAGCCACATCGTGTAGACGACGGCGTAGAAGAAGATGGTGAAGGCGAGGAACGCGCCGGCGAAGGCATTGACCAGAAGGCCGAGCGTCATCACCGACAGGACCGAGAGTACGATGCCGAAGGCGAGCGCCTGTTCGGGCGTGACGCGGCCGGCCGGAATGGGACGTTGGGCCGTGCGCGACATGACGGCGTCGATGTCGGCGTCGTACCACATGTTGAGCGCGCCCGACGCACCCGCGCCGACGGCGATCGCCAGGATGGCGATGATGGCGATGAACGGGTCGATCGTCCCCGGAGCGGTGGCGAGGCCGACAAAGGCCGTGAAGACGACGAGCGACATCACGCGCGGTTTCAGGAGCGCCAGGAAGTCGCCGGGCATGGCTTCGGAAACGCGGAACTCCGCGGCGTCCGTCAGGCTGTGCTTTTCGACCAGGGCCATCTGCTACTCGTTACTTTTTCATCGGGAGAGACCGCCGACGGGCCGGCGGTCTCTGATCTCGGTGCGGTGCTCCGAAGGTCACTTGACCTTGGGAAGCTGCTCCCACTGGTGGAACGGCGGCGGCGAGGAGAGCTGCCATTCGAGCGTCGTCGCACCCTCGCCCCACGGGTTGGCGCCGGCCTCGCGCTTCTTCGAGAAGGCCTCGAAGACGCCGTAGAGGAAGACCAGGACGCCGATCGCCGACAAATACGAGCCGTAGGAGGACACGAGGTTCCAGCCCGCGAACGCATCCGGATAGTCGATGTAGCGGCGCGGCATGCCGGCCAGGCCCAGGAAGTGCTGCGGGAAGAAGATCAGGTTCACGCCGATGAAGGTGATCCAGAAGTGCAGACGGGCGATGAACGAATTGTACATGTAGCCAGTCATCTTCGGGAACCAGTAGTACCACGCCGCGAAGATCGCGAACACGGCGCCCATCGACAGCACGTAGTGGAAGTGCGCCACGACGTAGTAGGTGTCGTGGTAGGAGCGGTCGAGACCGGCATTGGCGAGCTGGACGCCCGTCACGCCGCCGACGGTGAACAGGAAGATGAAGGCGATCGCCCACAGCATCGGCGTGCGCAGCGAGATCGACCCGCCCCACATGGTCGCGATCCACGAGAAGATCTTGATGCCGGTCGGCACCGCGATGACCATGGTGGCGAACACGAAGTAGCGCTGCGTGTTGAGCGACAGGCCGGTCGTGTACATGTGGTGCGCCCACACGACGAAGCCGACGGCGCCGATCGCGACCATGGCGTAGGCCATGCCGAGATAGCCGAAGACGGGCTTGCGCGAGAAGGTCGCGATGATGTGGCTGACGATGCCGAAGCCCGGCAGGATCAGGATGTAGACTTCCGGGTGACCGAAGAACCAGAACAGGTGCTGGTAGAGGATCGGATCGCCGCCGCCTTCGGGCGCGAAGAAGGCCGTGCCAAAATTGCGGTCGGTCAGGAGCATGGTGATGCCGCCGGCCAGGACCGGGAGCGACAGCAGCAGAAGGAAGGCGGTGATCAGCACCGACCAGGCGAAGAGCGGCATCTTGTGCAGCGTCATGCCCGGGGCGCGCATGTTGAAGATGGTGGTGATGAAGTTGATCGCGCCGAGGATCGACGAAGCGCCGGCGATGTGCAGCGACAGGATCGCCAGATCCATCGCCGGTCCGGGCGAGCCCATGGTCGAGAGCGGCGGATACATCGTCCAGCCGGTGCCGACGCCGAAGCCGCCGGCGGAGCCGGGAACGAACATCGAGATCAGCAGCAGCATGAAGGCGGGCGGCAGCAGCCAGAACGAGATGTTGTTCAGGCGCGGGAACGCCATGTCCGGCGCGCCGATCATGATCGGGATCATCCAGTTGGCGAAGCCGCCGATCAGCGCCGGCATGACCATGAAGAAGATCATGATCAGGCCGTGGCCGGTCGTGAACACGTTGTACATGTGCTTGCCGGCATCGAGCGCGGCATCCTCGGGGATGCCGTAGACCATCGCGGCCAGGCCGTGGAAGATCTGGATGCCCGGCTCGGCCAGTTCCCAGCGCATCATGACGGACAGGAAGCCGCCGACGACGCCCGCAAAGATCGCGAAGATCAGATAGAGGGTGCCGATATCCTTGTGGTTCGTCGAATAGACCCAGCGCGTCCAGCCGTAAGGCTTGTGATCGTGGTCGTCGTGAGCAGCAGCGCCTGCCATTTTCCCGCTCCGTTCCTTGTTCGCGAGCATCGGACCGAAAAGTGGAACCCGGTTTGCGGAATTCCGATGCCAATCAATAATTTAGAGCGTCGGCTCAGTTGCCGGCGTCAGCTACGTCCTGGGTGCCGTCGATCGCGGCGGCCAGCGCGCGGTTCGCTTCGCCGACATTCTCGGCGGCGGCGACGCGCCACGCGTCGAACTGGCCCTGGCTCACGACGCGGATCGCGATCGGCATGAAGGCGTGGTCCTTGCCGCACAGCTCCGAGCACTGGCCGTAGTACAGGCCCTCGCGAGTGGCGCGGAACCACGTCTCGTTGATGCGGCCCGGCACGGCGTCGACCTTGACGCCGAAGGCGGGCATCGCGAAGGCGTGCAGCACGTCGGCGGCGGTGACGAGGAGGCGCACGGTCGTGTCGACCGGCACGACGACCTCGTTGTCGACGGCGAGGAGCCGCGGATAGGCAGCCATGTCCTCCTTGCCGGCAGCGGCGCGATCGCCGTCCTGCAGCATGATCGAGGAGAAGGTGACCGCCTGGTCCTCGTCGGTATCCGCCTGGTATTCATATTCCCAGTACCACTGGAAGCCGGTCGCCTTGACCGTCATCGTCGGGTCTTCGTCGGGATCATACTGGGCCGTCAGAAGCTGGAAGGACGGGACGGCGAGGAACAGCAGGATCACCACCGGAGCGACGGTCCAGACGACCTCGATCAGCGTGTTGTGGCTGGTGCGCGAGGGCACCGGATTGACGCTGGCGCGGTACTTGATGATGACCCAGGCGAGCAGCGCGGACACGAACAGCGTGATCGGCACGATGAACCAGAGCGTGTACTGCTCGAACCAGCGGATCTGCTCCATGATCGGCGTCGCCGCTTCCTGGAAGCCGAGCTGCCAGGGGCGCGGCTGGTCGGCCCACGCCGCCGTCGCCGCCAGTGCGGCGCCTGCCGTGCTGAGGCCCAAAAGGAACTTCTTCATCACCCTCTCGTCTCCCGGATCGTCCATCGCGCAGCGCCAATGCGGCAGCCGCCACGCGGATTGCATGGCTTTCGTCGCGCGTTCAAATCATACTCCGGGTTCGACCGCAAGAAAGCCGTCAATGGATGTGTGCGGCATTTTTGCGCGCGAGCGGACGGATCGGCGCAAAGCGCCCTCAATTCGCTTGATTTGTGGAAAAACGCTGCCGGACAGCGCCGGAGCGGCCTTCCGCCTGCCCGGCCAAACAAGGTGTGGAAGACCATGCGCGTCTTGCGATACACCTTGTCTCCACCTCCATCCGCGATTCGCAGGATAAAGATGACGATCTCCAGAAGCCTCCGCCCGGTCCTTGCCACGCTCACGCTCGGTGCGGCCCTCATCACCGGCAGCGCGGTCGCCCAGCAGGCGCCGCAGGGCGCGGTGCGCTCCACCCATGGCGCCTGGTCGCTGATCTGCGACACGCCGGCGGGCTCGACCTCGGAGCAATGCGCGCTGATCCAGAACGTCGTCGCGGAGGATCGGCCGGAAGTCGGGCTCTCGGTCGTCGTGCTCAAGACCGCCGACAACCAGGCCGAAATCCTGCGCGTGCTCGCCCCGCTCGGCGTGCTGCTGCCCAACGGGCTTGGGCTCAACGTCGACGGCGAGGACATCGGCCGCGCCTATTTCGTGCGCTGCTTCCAGGACGGCTGCTACGCCGAGGTGATCCTCGAGGACCCGCTGAAGGAAACGCTGCGCAACGGCGAGGCGGCAACGTTCATCGTCTTCCAGACGCCCGAGGAAGGAATCGGCATTCCGGTGGAACTGGACGGGTTCGGCGAGGGGTTTGACGCGCTGCCGTAAGATGCGCAAACCTTGATGAAGCGCGTCATCCCGGAACGGGCATGGCGCGCAGCGACATGCCCGTATCCGGGAGCCATTCCGTGACTGTGGTTCCGGGCGGAAACCGCACGGAGTGGGTTCCGGCTCTCGCCTCGCTGCGCTCGGGCTTCGGCCGGAATGACGCCAGTCGAGGGACGCGGACGGTCCATTTTTGTGCACCTCCCTCTCCGCCACATTCGTCTCCGCCACTGCCCGCTCCACGGTGCGCCGGACGTTTGCAGATGACGAGCACCCCCTCTCCGCGTCATCCCGGAACGGGGCCGGCGCGAAGCGGCGGCGTCCGTATCCGGGAGCCAGTCCGTGAGAGTGGTTCCGAGCGGAGACCTCACGGCATGGGTTCCGGCTCTCGCCTCGCTGCGCTCGGACTTCGGCCGGAATGACGCCTGTCGAGGGGTGCGGACGGTCCATTTTTGTGCACCTCCCTCTGCGCCACATTCGTCTCCGCCGCTGCCCACTCCACGTCACGCCGGACGTTTGCAGATGACGAGCACCTCCCTCTCCGCGTCATCCCGGAACGGAGCCGGCGCGGAGCAGCGGCTCCGTATCCGGGAGCCATTCCGTGACCGTGGTTCCGGGCGGAAACTGCACGGAATGGGTTCCGGCTCTCGGCTCGCTGCGCTCGGACTTCGGCCGGAATGACGCCTGTCGCGGGCTGTCGGGCATGATGCGTTCGCCGGGTCGCGAAACCGGATCGGCGTCTCTATATAGGGCGGACCGTTTCAGTCCACGGAGACCCCTCGTGACCCAGCGCCTTATCGAACAGTTCGACATTTCCGAAGAGGCCGTGCGCCGGATCGTTTCCGAGACGGTCGGCGGGTCGGACGATGGTGAGTTGTTCCTCGAATATCGCGAGGGCGAGGCGCTGGTGTTCGACAATGGCCGGCTGAAGACCGCCAGCTTCAACACCGACAAGGGTTTTGGGCTGCGCGCGGTCGCCGGCGAGGCGGTCGGCTATGCGCATGCCAATGAATTGTCGCAAGCCGCGCTGCTGCGTGCCGCGGATGCGGTCGGCGCCGTGAAGGCCGGCCATTCCGGCACGCTCGCGGCTGTGCCACAGGGCACGAATGCCAAGCTTTATGGCGACGCCAATCCGATCGCCGAGCCCGGCTTTGCCGAGAAGGCGAAGCTTTTGCAGGACATCGACACGTGGTTGCGGGGGCGCGACCCGCGTGTGCGGCAGGTGACGGCCTCGCTCGCCGCCTCGTGGCAGCATGTCGAGATCGTGCGCGCGGACGGGCGGATCGCGACCGACGTGCGCCCCCTCGTCCGCTTCAACGTCGCGGTCGTCGTCGGCGACGGCGACCGGCAGGAGACCGGCTCCTACGGTGCGGGCGGGCGCAAGGGATTCGGCGAGTTCCTCGCCGACGCAAGCTGGCAGTTCGCGGCCGGCGAGGCGCTGCGCCAGGCGCTGGTGAACCTCGAAGCAGAGGATGCGCCGGCCGGCACGTTCGACATCGTGCTCGCCAATGGCTGGCCGGGCGTGATGCTGCACGAAGCCGTCGGCCACGGGCTCGAGGGCGATTTCAACCGCAAGAAGACATCCGCCTTTTCCGGCCTGATGGGCAGCCAGGTCGCTGCCAAGGGCGTCACAGTGGTCGACGACGGCACGATTTCGGAGCGGCGCGGGTCGCTGACGATCGACGACGAGGGCACGGCGACCAACCGCACCGTGCTGATCGAGGACGGCAAGCTCGTCGGCTACATGCAGGACCGGCAGAACGCGCGGCTGATGGGCATGGCGCCGACCGGCAACGGGCGCCGCGAATCCTACGCGCACCAGCCGATGCCGCGCATGACCAACACCTATATGACCGGCGGCGACCATACGCCCGAGGAGATCATCGCCTCGGTGAAGGACGGCATCTACGCCGTCTCCTTCGGCGGCGGGCAGGTCGACATCACGTCCGGAAAATTCGTCTTCGGCTGCACCGAAGCCTACCGGATCGAGAACGGCAAGGTGACCCGGCCGATCAAGGGCGCGATGCTGATTGGCAACGGGCCGGACGCGATGCATCGCGTCTCCATGATCGGCAACGACATGAAGCTCGACACCGGCATCGGCATGTGCGGCAAGGCCGGCCAGGGCGTGCCGGTGGGGGTGGGACAGCCGCATCTGCGGATGGACAAGATGACGGTGGGCGGGACGAGGGCGTGATACATAATCAGTGTTTATGTATCACGTGAGGCTTGACACGATACCTAGGTACACTGCACACCGTTGGATGATATCAAACCGGCCCTAAGGTATCATCATGGAATACGGCCTGTTCGGCAAACACTCCCCAGGCAAGCTGGTTTCGACGATCCAGGGCGCGCAGGCATTCGTTCCCGATCCGCTGCCACCCCGCCTGGACCTGTCGGCCATCTTCATGTCCTATGGCGAAGCGATGGCGGGCATCGGCGCCTTGAATGCCAAGATGGCGCAGCTTCGCAATCCGCAATTGATCATCCGCCCGCTTCAACGGCGCGAAGCACTGCTCTCTTCTGCGATGGAAGGGACATACACGACCAATGACGAACTGGCTCTGCTGGAGGCGGGCGCCGAGGATGGCGCTCGTGCCGATACGGTCGAAGTCTTGAACTACGCGTCGGCACTGGCTCACGCGATGAACCTCATGGCCGACCTTCCGATCTGCCATCGCCTCATTCAAGAAACGCACAGCAAACTCCTGTCAGGACTGTCCCATAACCGAGGTGGCAACAAGCGGCCCGGCGACTACAAGCAGGACCAGAACTGGATCGGAGGGCCGACGCCCGAAAAGGCGAGGTTCCTTCCGCCGCCTCCCAAGGAGACGATCGTCGCAATGGACCGGCTGGAGGGGTTCATCAATCGCGAAAATCCCGATGACATCCCCCCGCTGCTGGAAGCGGCGATGGTTCACTACCAATTCGAGACGATTCACCCATTTGCCGATGGCAACGGACGCGTGGGGCGAATTCTGATCCCTCTCATTCTCATGGCGCGCGGCGCGCTCGCGACGCCCGTCTTCTATCCCAGCGCTAGCCTCGAAGCCCGCAAGGACGAATATATCGACCGGATGTTCAATGTTTCCACGGCAGGCGACTGGACCGAATGGCTGCGGTTTTTCCTGGCCATCTGCCAGGACACCTGCACCAACTCCATCCAGATCATCGATCGCCTGATCGATCTGCAGACGCATTATCGCGATCTGGCAATGACGAAATTCCGTTCCAATAACGTGGTCATCCTGATCGATTATCTGTTCGCCGCGCCGGTGGTAACGACACCGATGGTCCGGTCGCTCCTCGGCGTCACTCATCGCGCGGCGCGCATGACCATCGGAAATCTGGAAGAAATCGGACTTCTGGAAAAGGTGGAAGGGCCTTCGATGCCCGAATATTTCGCTTCAAGGCCCATCCTGCGCGCCGGTGAATGACGCCCGTCCTCCTATCAACTCACCGCCGCTTCTTCGGCTTCTCCAACAGCGCAACCGCCTCGACATGCGGCGACCAGAGGAACTGGTCGACGGGCGTGACCGATTTCAAGGCGTAGCCGCCGGAGATCAGGATTTCGAGGTCGCGGGCTAGTGTGACGGGGTTGCAGGAGACGGCGGCGACGTGGGGCACGGACGAGCGGGCGATCTGCTTGGCTTGGTCCTCCGCGCCGGCGCGGGGCGGGTCGAAGACGAGGCCGTCGAAGCGGGCGTCGAGTTCCTTGAAGGTGAGCGGGCGGCGGAAGAGGTCGCGCTTTTCGGTGGTGACAGTCTTCAGGCCCTCACCGAAGCGGAAGGCGCGGTCGAGGGCGGCGAGCGCCGGGGCGTCGGCCTCGACGGCGTGGACCTGCGATCGCTTCGCCAATCGCAGCGAGAACGTGCCCCAGCCGCAGAAGAGGTCGGCGACGTTCTTCGCCTTGCGCAGATGATCGGTGACGAGCGCCGCCATCGCCTCTTCGGCGCGGGCGACGGCCTGCACGAAGGCGCCGGGGGGCGGCATGACGGCGATTTCGCCAGCAAGAAGCACAGGTTTGTTCGGCTCGATGACGATCTCGCCATCGAAGCTGACGCGGGGGAAGCCGGCAGCCATGGCGAAGCGGGAGGCGGCGGTGCGGGCGTCGTCGGTGAGCTTGCCAGCATCGCGCAATTCGATGTCGAGGCCGGTTTCGCTGGCGGTGACGGCCATGCGGAAGGCGTCGCCGGTGTTGCATGCGATGCGCGCGAGTTCGCGCAGCTTGTCGAGCGCCGAGACGATGGCCGGAACCGAAATCGGGCATTCCTCAATGTCGACGATCTGGTGCGACAGTGCCTGGTTGTAGCCGAGCAGCATGCCGCGCTCGGTGCGGCGGACGGCGAAGACGACGCGGCGGCGCGAATGCGGCGGGCTGGCAACGATGTCGCCGACGGGCGCGTCGATGCCCCTGCCCTTCAAGGCGGCGACAACCTTGTCGCGCTTCCAGCCAAGATAGGCGGGCATCGCCATGTGCTGCAGGGCGCAGCCGCCGCAGGTGCCGAAATGGCGGCAGGCAGGCGCGACGCGCTGCGGCGATGGATCGAGAATGGCGAGGAGGTCGGCGCGGTTCTTGCCTACGGCCGCGGTAACGCGCTCGCCGGGCAGCGTGAAGGGAACGAAGACCTGGCCGTTGCCGGTGGGGGCGACGCCGTCGCCCTGCGCGCCCAGATGGTCGATGGTGAGCGCGGTGCTCATCGGTTCTTCACTCCGGCCAACAGAAATTCGCGGTTGCCGTCGCCGCCTTCGATGGGAGACGGGACGAGGCCCATCGCGCGCCAGCCGGGCATGGCGTCGAGCCAGTTCCGGAGGTCTTCGGCGACGGCTTCCGCCTGTGCGGGATCGCGCAGGAGACCGCCCTTGCCGATCGCATCGCGGCCCGCCTCGAATTGCGGCTTGACGAGGAAGACGCCGCGCGCGCCGGGCGCCGCGAGGGCGAGTGCGGGCGGCAGGGCCAGCTTCAGCGAGATGAAGGAGACGTCGGAGACGAGGAAATCGGGCGCGATGCCGTTCAGGTGCTCGGCGGCGAGGTCGCGGGCGTTGAGGCGCTCGATGGAGGTGACGCGCGGGTCGGCGGCGAGGGTCGCGTCAAGCTGGTCGTGGCCGACATCGATGGCGAAGACATGCGCCGCGCCGCGGTCGAGCAGGATCTGCGTGAAGCCGCCGGTGGAGGCGCCGATGTCGAGCGCGGTGGTGCCGGAGGGATTGAGGCCAAAGGCGTCGAGTGCGTGGACGAGCTTGAGAGCCGCGCGGGAGACGTAGTCCTGCGCCGGGTCATCGACGGTAATTTCGGCATCTACGGAAACGCCGAGGCCGGGCTTGGTCACGACCGCGCCGGCAACGGTAACCGTGCCGCGCAGGATCGCGTCGCGCGCGCGCGAGCGGGAGGCGAAGAGCCCGCGGGTGACGAGCAGTTCGTCGAGGCGAAGCTTTTCCGCGCTCACGCCGTGGCGGCTGCGCGGTCGCGGCCCAAGGCGGCGAAGACGGTGCGCACGATGCCGGCGGAATCGAGCCCGGCGTCGGCATACATCTTTTCCGGCTTCGCGTGGTCGGTGAATTCGTCCGGCAGGATCAGCGGGCGGACCTTGATGCCGGTTTCGAGCAAGCCGTCATGGGCGAGGAAGTGCAGGACGTGGCTGGCGAAACCGCCGATCGCGCCTTCCTCGACGGTGATCAGCACCTCGTGCTCGCGCGCGAGGCGGCGGACGAGGTCCTCGTCGAGCGGCTTGGCGAAGCGGGCGTCCGCGACGGTGGTCGACAGGCCGGCCGCGTCGAGTTCCTCGGCGGCGAGCAGGCAGTCCGCCAGCCGCGTGCCGAAGGAGAGGAGCGCGACCTTGGTGCCTTGCTTGACGATGCGGCCCTTGCCGATTTCGAGGATTTCGCCGCGTGCGGGCATCTCGACGCCGACACCATTGCCGCGCGGATAGCGGAAGGAGATCGGGCCGTCATCATAGGCGGCGGCGGTGCGCACCATGTGCTTCAGATCCGCCTCGTCGGCGGCGGCCATGACGACGAAGCCGGGCAGAGAGGCGAGATAGGTGACGTCGAACGCGCCGCAATGGGTCGCGCCGTCCGCACCGACGAAGCCGGCCCGGTCGATGGGAAAGCGCACCGGCAGGCCCTGGATCGCGACGTCGTGGACGACCTGGTCGTAGGCGCGCTGGAGGAAGGTCGAATAGATGGTGGCGAAGGGCTTGAAGCCCTCGGTCGCAAGGCCGGCGGCGAAGGTGACGCCGTGCTGCTCGGCGATGCCGACATCGAAGGTGCGGTCCGGAAACTCCTTGCCGAAATGGTCGAGGCCCGTGCCCGAAGGCATCGCGGCGGTGACCGCGACGATCCTGTCGTCCTCGCGCGCTTCCTGGATCAGCGCGTCAGCGAAGACCTTGGTGTAGGCCGGTGCATTGGCGGGGGCCTTAGCCTGCGCGCCGGAGATGACGTCGAACTTGTTGACGCCGTGATACTTGTCGGCGGCTTCCTCGGCGGGGGCGTAACCCTTGCCCTTCTTGGTCACGACATGGATCAGGATCGGCCCCTCGCCATTGTCGCGCACGTTCTTCAGCACCGGGACGAGGTGTTCCAGATTGTGGCCGTCGATCGGGCCGATATGGAAGAAGCCGAGTTCCTCGAAGAGCGTTCCACCGGTGACGTAGCCGCGCGCGTGCTCGACCGCGCGGGTGATCGCCTTGTCGGCGCGCTTGCCGAGATACCCAGTGAGCTTCTTGCCGAAATCGCGGATGCCGGCATAGGTCGAGCCCGAAGCGAGGCGCGCGAGATAATGGCTCATTGCGCCCGAGGGCGGGGCGATCGACATGTCGTTGTCGTTGAGGATCACGATCAGCCGCGCGTCGAGCGCGCCGGCATTGTTCATCGCCTCATAGGCCATGCCGGCCGACATCGCGCCGTCGCCGATGACCGCGATGACGTTGTTCTTCGCGCCGGCGAGATCGCGCGCGACGGCCATGCCGAGGCCGGCCGAAATCGATGTCGAGGAATGCGCCGCGCCGAACGGGTCATATTCGCTTTCGGAGCGCTTGGTGAAGCCGGACAGGCCGTGCTCCTGGCGCAGGGTGCGGATGCGGTCGCGGCGGCCGGTCAGAATCTTGTGCGGATAGGCCTGGTGGCCGACGTCCCAGATGATGCGGTCGGCGGGCGTGTCGAAGACATAGTGCAGCGCGACGGTCAGTTCGACCACGCCGAGTCCTGCGCCCAGATGCCCGCCGGTCTGCGAGACGGCGTCGATCAGTTCGTGACGCAGCTCGTCCGCCAGTTGCGGCAGGTCGCCTTCCTTCAGGCGGCGAAGGTCCGCTGGAACCTTGACCTGGTCCAGGAGTGGCGTCTCGGGGGGTGATTTCACAGGTGCCATGATCTCTCGTCGCGCGTTAACGGGGAGATAGTGGCTCGGGTTGCGAAAGTAAATGCGACGCTCAGCCCTCGGGAAGCGGAATGCGATCCTCGGCATCGCCCGGCACGATGTCGAACCGTCCGGTGCGCCACTCTTCCTTCGCCTGCTCGATCCGCTCCTTCGACGAAGAGACGAAGTTCCACCAGATGTAGCGGCGCGAGCCGAGCGAGGCGCCGCCGAAGAGCATGAAATGCGCGCCGCGCTCCGACCCGACGACGATCTCGTCGCCCTCGCGGAAGACGAGAAGCTGGTTGTCCGCAAAGCGATCGCCGGCGATGTCGACCTCGCCTTCAAGGATATAGATCGCACGCTCTTCCGTATCCGCCGGGATCGGGATACGCCCGCCCGGCTTCAGGCGAATGTCGGCGTAGAGCGTGTCGGATGCGGTGCGCACCGGCGCCTTGAGGCCCGAGAACGAGCCGATGACGATGCGCCCCGTCGCCTCCTCGCCGTCGATTTCGGGGAGTTCGGCGCGGCCGGTATTCTCAAACAGCGGCGCGATTTCCTCCTTGTCGTCCGGCAAGGCGAGCCAGGTCTGGAGGCCGGAGATGGAGAGCGGGCCACCCCGCAATTCCTCCGGCGAGCGCTCCGAATGCACGATGCCGCGCCCGGCCGTCATCAGGTTCACGTCGCCGGCCTCGATCACCATTTCGGTGCCGAGCGAATCGCGATGGCGAATCTTGCCGTCGAAGAGATAGGTGACCGTCGCGAGCCCGATATGCGGGTGCGGCCGCACGTCGAGCGCCTGCCCTGCACGCAGGATCGCCGGGCCCATGCGGTCGAAGAAAATGAACGGCCCGACGAGCCGGCGGCGCGCCGACGGCAGCGCGCGGCGGACTTCGAGGCCGCCGATGTCATGCGCGCGCGGGATGATGAGCGTTTCGATGGCATCGCAGGCGAACGCGTCGCCCGCGGCGGGGTCAGTCCCGGGGAAGAAGCTCATGGGTTCTTGCTTACCCGTCGACGCGCTTTTTTACAGTTGTTTGGAAGCACGAGCGCATGTGCCTAATTTCGGTGCGATCCAAGTTCCTTCCGAGCGCGGTACCACATATCGGCAAAATCTTGCGGTCAAGCTCGGTCGGAACACCACGTGCAGTTTCCCAGTAAGCGACGATACCCTGAACATCGGCAGCCGCCAAGCTAGCAACGAAGGTTGCAACGGCCGCTTCAATCTTCTCGAGTATCTGCTGCTCCCCCAAAATCTGCGGGTTATCGGTTACGACGACGTCAACAATGTCGATGATCTGCGCGGATTGATCCTCTCTCAATGAGAGAAAATTGCTGATCATGTCCGGAGACCATTCGGATGTGGTGTCCGCTTCTTGGAGCAACTGCGGGGATTGCGAACCCCGACTGGGTGCAATGCCAATTAGATGGAGCCGCACACCATAATTTTGGGCAATTTGAACGCCGACCCGTACGTCTTCGTCACCTGACAATAATACTGCATCGCTTATCGACTTAAGTCGGGCGAGTTCGATCAAATCGGTAACAATCAGCGAATCGACGCCCTTCTGCTGACCATGGCTGTTGATAAACCCAAGCCTCAGCTTCACGTCATCCAAATTTGCCAGCGCCGCTTGGTCTGTAGTAGGTCGAACACCCCCGACAGCTCCGTCATACCAATATATTCGGAGAAGGCTGCTGCTTGGGGCTTTCTGCTCGACGATGGACTTCAGAGCTGCAATGGCCTTACTGGCATCTAGAATAAGCGCCGTTCGTGCTTTTTTGCTGCCTGTAAGTGCGACGCTTCCTTGGGCAAAGAGGTAACCGGCGTCGACAAATACGGCGGTCCTGTTCATCGATTCCCCCACTTAAAAATAGCAAGGGCTCCCGCAGGAGCCCTCTTTATGCCGTTGCGGCCTCAAAACGATAGCGGGACGCAACGGAGTAAAAAACCAAATGCCACGACAGACCGACACGCGCAAGCCGTACATTGGAATTAGCGCGAACTCATAAATGGCGCATATAATGGTAAAATAGTGGTTGTCACGAAAATCGAAACGACATTCTGCGTTATCTTCAGTCCCCGTCCAGCGGCTCCGTGCCCATCGGCTTGCCGTCGCGCGACAGCCTGATCTTCTCCACCTTGTCCTCGGCGGCCTTCAGAAGCTGGTCGCAATGCGCCTTGAGCGCTTCGCCGCGCTCGTAGATTCGAATGGACTGGTCGAGGGGGACGTCGCCGCGTTCCAGGTCGTCGACGATGCGTTCGAGCGCTTCCAGCGCCTGTTCGAAGCTCATCGCCTTGATGTCGGCATTCGGGGTGGTCTGGTCGGTCATGGTCATCCCTTCATCAGGCGGGCGATGTGGACGGCGGCCGAGAAGGCCAGGCCCTGCAGATCGTAACCGCCTTCGAGCAGCGAGACGAGGCGGTCGTTGGAGTGGCGTGTCGCGCGCTCCATCAGTTCGCCGGTCGCCCAGTCGAAATCGTCTTCGGTCAGGTTGATCTCGGCCAGCGGGTCGCGGTGGTGGGCGTCGAAGCCGGCGGAGATGATGATGAGGTCGGGGCGGAATTCGTCGAGAGCGGGGAGGACGCGGCTGACGAACGCCTCGCGGAAGGTCTCGCTGCCGGTGCCCGGATCGAGCGGCGCGTTGACGATGTTGCCGGCGCCGGTCTCCGACTTCGCGCCGGTGCCGGGATAGAGCGGCATCTGGTGCGTGGAGCAATAGAGGACCGACGGGTCGTCGTAGAAGATGTCCTGCGTGCCGTTGCCGTGATGGACGTCCCAGTCGACGATCGCGACGCGCTCGGCGCCATGCGCCTTCTGGGCGTGGCGGGCGGCGATGGCTGCGTGGTTGAAGAGGCAGAACCCCATCGCCGTCGCCTTTTCGGCATGGTGGCCGGGCGGGCGCGAGGCGACGAAGACGTTGTCGGCGCGGCCGGCGAAAACGTCATCGACGGCCGCATTGGCGGCGCCGACGGCGGTGAGCGCGGCTTCGAAGCTCTTGGGGCTGACGGTCGTGTCGCCGTCGATGCTCGCCAGACCCTCGGCGGGGATCAGCGCGCGGATCTTGTCGACATGGCTTTGCGGGTGGGCGTAGAGCACCGTCTCGATGTCGCCGATCGGCGACAAATGCCGGTCGAGCCGGTCGAAGGCCTCGGCCTCCAGCGCGCGTTCGAGCGCGCGCAGGCGATCCGGCCGCTCGGGGTGGCCGGCCGGCATCAGATGTTCGAGATAGATCGGGTGCGTGTAGAGACGTGTGACCATGGGCGCTTGATATAGGGCCGATCAGGGCGCGTGACCACGCCCCGATTTCACTTCGGCCGAGCGATCAACAGCGATCAGCTCTGGATGATTTCAGTCGACGCGATTTCGATGCCGAAGCCCTCGAGGCCGATATAGTGGCGCGGGCGCGAGGCGAGCAGCCGGATCGACGAGATGCCGAGATCGCGCAAAATCTGCGCGCCGAGGCCGATCTCGCGCCATTCGTCCTCGCGCACCAGCGCCTCCTCATGCGCCTCGCGCTCGCCCATCGGGCGATTGCGCGCATTGTGCGCCACGCCAACCGAACCCTCGCGCAGATAGACGAGGACGCCGCGCTCGTTGCCGAACTTCGACAGGAGGTCCTTCAGCTCCGTCCCGGCGCCGAACACGTCGGCGACGACGTCCTCCGTGTGGAGGCGGACCGGCACGTCGCGGCCGTCGCGGATGTCGCCGAAGACGATAGCGAGATGGTGCATCGTGTCCCATGGCAGGCGGTAGGTCAGCGCGCGCGCCTTGCCGCCGGGCGTCTCGATCTCGAAATCGGAGATGCGCTCGATCAGCGTCTCCTGGCGCTGGCGATAGGCGATCAGGTCGGCGACGGAGACTTCCTTCAAGCCATGCTGGCGGGCGAAGCCCTGCACCTGCGGACCGCGCATCACCGTGCCGTCATCGTTGACGAGTTCGCAGATGACGCCGACCGCCGGCAGGCCGGCGAGCTTGCACAGATCGACCGCAGCTTCGGTGTGTCCGGAGCGCATGAGCACCCCGCCCTCGCGCGCGACGAGCGGGAAGATGTGGCCGGGACGGACGAAGTCGGACGCGCCGACATTGCCGTTGGCGAGATTGCGCGCCGTCAGCGTGCGGTCTTCGGCCGAGATGCCGGTGGTCGTGCCGTGCTTGAAGTCGACGGAGACGGTGAAGGCCGTCGAATGCGGCGCGTCATTGTCGGCGACCATGGGTGCGAGGTTCAGTCGCTTGGCGTCCTCGCGCGTCATCGGCGTGCAGACGATGCCGGAGGTGTGGCGGACGATGAAGGCCATCTTCTCGGGGGTGCAGTGGACGGCGGCGACGATCAAATCGCCCTCGTTCTCGCGACCGTCATCGTCCATGACGACGACGATCTCGCCGCGCTCGAAGGCGCGGATTGCTTCGACGGTTTTTTGCTGGTCGTAGGGCATGGGTCAGCCGTGGTGGTGAATGGTGAATGGTGAATGGTGAATGGACGCAGTCCGCTGGGCGGCGCGGCGGCGCGGGTGTTCAGTTCTCATACTCATCTCCAGCCATTCACCATTCACTATTCACCATTCACCGCCCTGTCTGGCCGCGATGTCTCAGATAATGATCGGCGATCGCACACGCGACCATCGCCTCGCCGATCGGCACGGCGCGGATGCCGACGCAGGGGTCGTGGCGGCCCTTGGTTCTGACGTCCACTTCCTGGCCGTCGACGTCGACCGACTGGCGGGTGTTGAGGATCGACGAGGTCGGCTTGACGGCGAAGCGGGCGACGACCGGCTGGCCGGTCGAGATGCCGCCGAGGATGCCGCCGGCCTTGTTGGACAGAAAGCGCGGGCCGTCATTGCCCATGCGCATCTCGTCGGCGTTTTCCTCGCCGGTGATGCGCGCGGCCTCGAAGCCGTTGCCGATCTCGACGCCCTTGACGGCGTTGATCGACATCAGGCCCGACGCGATCTCCTGGTCGAGCTTGGCGTAGATCGGCGCCCCGAGCCCGGCCGGGACGTTCTCGGCGACGATCTCGACGATGGCGCCGACCGATGAGCCAGCCTTGCGGATGCCGTCGAGATAGTCCTCGAAGACGGACACCGATTTCGGGTCGGGGGTGAAGAACGGGTTGTCGGCGGACTGGACGAAATCCCAGTCCCAGTTGGCGCGGTCGATGTCCTTGACGCCCATCGAGACGAGCGCGCCGCGCACGACCATGCCCGGCACCACCTTGCGGGCAAGCGCGCCGGCCGCAACGCGCGCCGCCGTCTCGCGGGCCGAAGAGCGCCCGCCGCCGCGATAGTCGCGCAGGCCGTATTTGACGTCATAGGTGTAGTCGGCGTGGCCCGGGCGGTATTGCCGGGCGATCTCGCCATAGTCCTTGGAGCGCTGGTCGACATTCTCGATCAGCATCGAGACGGGCGTGCCGGTGGTCACGAGTTCGTCGCCGTCCTCGAGCACGCCGGACAGGATCTTCACCTGGTCGGGTTCCTGCCGCTGGGTGACGAAGCGCGACTTGCCGGGGCGGCGGCGGTCGAGATCGGCCTGGATGTCGGCAAGGCTGAACCGGATGCCGGGCGGGCAGCCGTCGACCACGCAGCCGAGCGCCGGCCCGTGGCTCTCGCCCCAGGTCGTCACGCGAAAGAGATGCCCGAACGTGTTGTGCGACATGCTGGTCCCTGTCCCGCCGACCCTTCAAGGGCCGTTTCGCCACCGCTTCTATTGGCGTTTTGCCGGAGGGTCAAACCGCGCGGAGTTTTGACACATTGTTTCGATTCAAACATCCTCTCGATCATCCGGAGGATTCCATCTGATGCGCAAGCTCGCCCTTTTCACCGCCGCCGCCACTTTCGTCGCCACCGCCGCCCTCGCCGCCAACGACGAAGGTCCGATCACCGCCATCGACCGTGAGGCGATGACGATCACGCTCGAAAACGGCAATGTCTACAAATTGCCCGGCGAGTTCGACGTCGAGGCGATCGCGGAAGGCATGGACGTGCTGCTGGCGTATGAGGAGATCGAGGGGGAGAAGCAGATCACGGATATGGATGTGGGGAACTGATGGAAGCCGCAGCCGGTTGAGATGAAGAGGCCTGGATTCCTGTGACAAGCACAGGAATGACGGCTGCAGCAAGGTCGTCGCCGCACGCCTCGAAGCAACAGGTTCGCATTTACATCCATGCCGTCATTCCTGTGCTTGTCACAGGAATCCAGGCCTCGCCGTTTCAACGTGGTGCGTCCTTCCAACACGTGCGGCATTGCAGCCAGCCCGCCTACAACCACTCCAGCTTCACGCCGTCCCACCGCAGGATCTTGTCCTGCGGGATGACGAGCGCTGCAGCTTCCGCGGCGCCAAGGCCGCCGGCGATGCGGAAGACGGCGCGGAGGATGCCGCCGTGGGTGACGCAGACGGTGGGGCGGGTGATCTCGTCGAGGAACGGCCGGAAGCGGGACATCAGGCGGTCGTAGCTTTCGCCGGCCGGGCCGGGCGGCACGAAATGCCATTTGTCGGCTTCGCGCGCGGCGGTCGAGCCCGGCCTGCCGGCCTCCACCTCTTCCAGCGTCTTGCCCTGCCAGTCGCCGAAATGGACCTCGATGAGGCGCGGGTCGGTCAAATAGCCGCGGCGCGGCAGGCCGGCGCCGGCGCGCACGCGCTCCATCGTCTCGCGGGTGCGCTTCAGGGGGCTCGCGACGAAGCGGAACGAGGCGATGTCGGGCTGGAGTTCGGCCAGCCGCTCGCCATTTCGGTCGGCCTGCGCGCGGCCGAGATCGTTCAGGTCCGTGTCGGCCTGCCCCTGCAGGCGCATGGTGGCGTTCCAGTCGGTCTGGCCGTGCCGGATGAAATAGATGAGCGTTGCCATGCGCTTGGATTAGCGCGACCCGTCGCCGGGCCGCAAGTTACAGTCGGTCATTTGTTGGTGAGGGTCGTCAGACCGTCGAGATGTCCGGCGCGTCGACCGCCTTCATGCCGACGACGTGGTAGCCGGAATCGACGTGCAGCACCTCGCCCGTCATGCCCTTCGACATGTCGGAGAGGAGGTAGACGCCGGTCTGGCCGACTTCTTCGATGGTGACCGTGCGGCGCAGCGGGGCGTTGTACTCGTTCCACTTCAGGATGTAGCGGAAATCGCCGATGCCGGAGGCGGCGAGCGTCTTGATCGGGCCGGCCGAGATGGCGTTGACGCGGATGTTCTTCGGGCCGAGATCGACCGCAAGATACTGGACGGACGCTTCGAGCGCGGCCTTGGCGACGCCCATGACGTTGTAGTTCGGCATGACCTTCTCGGCGCCGTAATAGGTCATGGTCAGGAGCGAGCCGCCCTCGGTCATGAGCTTTTCGGCGCGCTGCGCGACGGCGGTGAAGGAATAGACCGAGATGTCCATGGTCTTCACGAAATTGCCGTGGCTGGTGTCGACATAGCGGCCGACGAGCTCGTCCTTGTCGGAAAAGCCGATGGCGTGGACGACGAAGTCGAGCTTGCCCCATTTGGCTTCGAGGTCGGCGAAGACGGCATCGATCGTCGCCATGTCGGACACGTCGCAATGGCCGGCCAGATGCGCGCCGAGTTCGGCAGCGAGCGGCTCGACGCGCTTCTTCAAGGCGTCGCCCTGCCAGGTGAAGGCGAGTTCGGCGCCCTGTTCGGCGCAGGCCTTCGCGATGCCCCAGGCGATCGAGCGATTGTTCGCCACGCCCATGATGAGGCCGCGCTTGCCGGCCATCAATCCGTTCCCACCTGCCATGTCATTCCCTCGACGCGATCCCGTTGGACCGAGCCTATCGCATAGAGGGTGTGCGGCATCAAGCCGCGAGACCGTCGAACGGCACCGGCGATCAGGACGCGCGGCGCGCGCGCATCAGCGCTTCGAGGTCGTCGTCGCGGTCAAGCGGCAGCATCACGGCGACATGTACGTAGAGATCGCCATGGCCGCCATGCTTGGTCGGCAGGCCCTTGCCCTTCAAGCGCAAGCGCTTGTCCGAGCTCGACCATTCCGGAATGGCGACCGCGAGGCGGCCGGTCGGCGTCTCGACCGGCAGCTTGGCGCCGAGCACCGCATCCTCGAGCTGCACCGGCAGGTCGACATGAAGGTCGCGTCCCTCGATCCGGTAAAGCGGATGCGGCTTGAATCGGATCTTGACCAGCGCGTCGCCAGGCTCGCCTATGCCGAGCTGCTCGCCCTGCCCTTTCAGGCGGATCGTCTGCCCGTCCTCGAGGAAGGCCGGCAGCTTGACCGCGATCTTGCGCCCGTCTGGAAAGACGGCGGTGACCTTGGCGCCCGTCGCCGCTTCCTCGAGCGTCACGTCGAGCGTCGCCTGCAAATCGCTGCCACGCGGCTGGCGGCGCTGGCCTGCCTGCGCTCCGGCGCCCGGCTGAGGCCCGGCCTGCGCGCCGCCCTGGCGGAAGGCCTGGCCGAAGATGTGCGAGAAGATGTCCTCGCCGGCATCTCCGAACGGATCGGCGCCGCCCGCCGAGCGGAACTCGTAGCGCCCGCCCCCCGGGCCTGCGCCGGCGCGCCGAAAGCCGCCGAACGGATCGCCGCCACCGCCCGCGCCCTCGAAGCCGGTGAAGCGGGGCTTGCCCGTCGCGTCGATCTCGCCGCGGTCGAACTGGCCGCGCTTGTCGTCGTCGCCAACGATCTCGTAGGCCTGGCTCGCCTCGGCGAAGCGCTCCTGCGCCTTCGGGTCGTCGGCGTTCTGGTCCGGATGATATTTCTTCGCCAGCTTCCGGTAAGCCGACTTGATGTCCTTGGCCGAGGCGTTCTTGGCAACGCCCAGGACCTGATAGGGATCGCGCATGAATTGCCTGCCCGAATTGAGGATGGGTCGGGCCCAATATGCGCATGGCTAGGAAGGAATTCCAGTGGCCATTCAGTTTCGCGCCAGGGCGGCGACCGGATCGAGACGGGCCGCCTTGCGGGCCGGGGCAAGACCGAAGACGAGCCCGGTCGCCAGTGCGCAAGCGAGCGCGATCATCACCGGTTCCGGTTCGAGGATCGCGCGCCAGCCATCGTCGAGCATCGGCAGGCCGATGCTGACGCCGATGCCGAGCGCCGCCCCGATCAGGCCGCCGGCCATGCAGACCATCACCGCCTCGACCAGGAACTGGGTGGTGATGTCGGCCCGGCGCGCGCCGACCGCCATGCGGATGCCGATCTCGCCGATGCGCTCGGTGACCGAGACCAGCATGATGTTCATGACGCCGATGCCGCCGACCAGAAGCGAGATCGCGGCGATGGTCCCCAGAAGCACGGTGAAGGTGCCTTGCGCGGCCTCGGCCTGCGCGATCGCCGCGCTCATGTTGCGCAGATGAAAATCCTCGCGGCCGTGCCGGGCGAGAACGGTGTCGAAGATTTCCTGTTCCGCCGCCGCCAGCGAATGGCCGGGCGCGACCTTCACGAACAGTTCCTTGAAATGATCCTGCCCGAAGAGCCGCGCGCCGGCCGTCGTGTAGGGCACCCAGATCTGGTCGTCGCGATCGTGGCGGCCGCCGCCGGTGACGATGCCCTTCTCCTCCATCACGCCGATCACCTGGAAGGGCGCGTTGTTGACGAGGACGAAGGCGCCGAGCGGGTCGGCCCCGTCGCTAAAGAGCGTCTCGGCCGTCCGCGCTCCGATGACGATGACGTTGGCATAACGTCGCTCATGGTCGGGCGAGAAGAAAACGCCCCGCACCGCCGGCCAGTCGCGAACGTGGGGAAACTGGCTGCTGGTGCCGAGCGCAGTGATCTGATGGTCGATGCCACCGTAGCGCAGGACGACCGACTGGTCGGTCTCCGGCACCACGCCGGACACTGCGTCGAGGCGTGACAACGCGTCGAGGTCGCCGGCGACCAGCGTGCGCACGTCGTCGCCGCCGCCGCGCACGTTTCGTGCGCCGCGCTTCACCTCGATCAGGTCCGTTCCCATCTTGCGGATGTCGTCGAGCACCTGCTCGCGCGCGCCCGCGCCGATCGCCAGCATGGCGATGACCGACGCGACGCCGATGATGATGCCCAGCATTGTCAGGAGCGAGCGCAGCCGGTTCTGCACCAACGCCGCCACGGCCATGGCGGCCGCTTCGCCGAGCCCCGATCCCGATGCGTTCGCGCCCGACGGGCCGGGCGATGCCGGAACAGGAGGGACGTTAGCCCCGGCATCGCCCGCGCCGCCCCGACGCTCGTCGGAGACGATCCGGCCGTCGCGGATGGTAACGACACGGTCGGCCGAGGCGGCGATCTGTGGATCATGGGTGACGAGCACGATGGTGCGCCCCTCGCGGTGAAGCGCGCGCAGAAGGGCCAGCACGGCGTCGCCGCTTTCGGAATCGAGCGCGCCGGTCGGCTCGTCGGCAAGGATCAGTTCCGGTTCGTTCATTAGTGCGCGCGCGATCGAGACGCGCTGCTGCTGACCGCCGGAAAGTTCGGCAGGTCGATGCGACGCGCGGGCTTCCAGACCGAGGCGCGCGAGGAGTTTGCCTGCCCGCGCACGGCGTTCGTCGGTGGGAAGGCCGGCATAGATCGCCGGCATCTCGACATTGCGCGCCGCGCTCATGCCCGAAATCAGATGGTAGCGCTGGAAGACGAAGCCGAAATGCCGGGCGCGAAGGGCGGCGAGCTCGTCGGGCGGCATCGCCCCCGTTTCGCGTCCGGCGACAGTGAAAACGCCCAGCGTCGGCCTGTCGAGGCAGCCGATGATGTTCATCAGCGTCGACTTTCCGGACCCCGACTGGCCGACGATGGCGACGAATTCGCCGGCGCCGATGTCGAGATCGACGTCGCGCAGCACCGTCGTCGCGCCCTCCCCCTCGCCATAGGTCCGCGTGACGCCCCGCAGGGCGATCAGCGGCGGGGCGGCGTCGGCCGCCGCGGCGAATTCGCGCGGATGGGGCGTGGCGCTCATCGCGCCGGGCCGCCCAGCATCACCGTCTCGCCGACCGACAGGCCGTCGAGCACGGCGGCACGGATTTCGTCACGCACGCCGAGCGTGACGACGCGTTCCACCAGCCGTCCATCAGCCCCGCGCACCGTCACCCGGTCCTCGTCGCCGCCGCGGCCGGCCGCCTCCAGCGCCGCGAGCGGCACCAGCGGAACGCCGGCCGCGCTTTCGAGCACGAAGAAGATCTGCGCCGTCATCTGGCTCTTCAGCCGCCGGTCGGCATTGTCGACCTCGAACAACGCGCGATAGAAGACGACCTGATTGTCGATGATGGGTTGCGGCAGGACCTGGAGAAGCCGGCCGTCCCAGCGCTCTCCACCACCGCCCAGAACGGTGAAATAAGCATCGAGGCCGGGGGACAGGCGCGCGACATCGGCCTCCGATACCTCCGCCTCGACGCGCATCCGGTCGAGATCGGCGATCGTCAGGATCAGCGGCGCTTCGTTGTTGGCGTTGAGCGTCTGCCCCTCGCGGGCGGCGATCGACATGATCGTGCCGTCCATCGGCGCGAGGATGCGCGTGTAGGCCATATTGGCGCGAGCGGTATCCAGCACGGCTTCGGCCTGCCGGATCTGCGCCTCGAGGCTGGCGGCGGCGGCCTCGGTGACGGCAAGTTGCGTCTCGGCGATCTGGAGTTCGGCGCCGGTCACGATGTTGCGGGCGGCAAGCGTGCGCAGCCGGTCGATGGTCGCCGCCGCCGCTTCGCGCTCTGCCGTCCGCGCGCCAAGGTCGGCACGCAGCATGTCGACCGAGGCCTCCGCCTCGACGAGACCGGCGCGGGCAAGCGTCGGGTCGATCTCGGCCAGAAGGTCGCCGCGGCCGACCTGATCGCCCTCCGTGACGTGCAGGGTCTGCAACTGACCGGAAACCTGCGCGCCGACATCGACCTCGCGCAAGGGCACGAGCTTGCCGGCCGCCGTCACCGTGTGTTCGATCGCGCCGGCGGCGATGTCGGCCGTCGGCAGATCGACCGCCTCGGCCGATCCGGGCCCGAAGGATGATCCCTGGACTACGAAGCCGGCGACGGCAGCCAGCGCGCCGACCAGAACGAGGTTGCGAACCATGCGAGAGCCCATCGCCCTCTCCTCTTCAACTTGCCGGCCGCGCGCAGTTGGTCGTTCCCTGATGCGCGGTGCGCACAAGGGTTTTCGTTCGGCGCGGCCCGCCACGTCTTTTCCGATGTTGGAGACAGTCTAGCGCACGAGCGCCAAACCGAAGCTGAACGGGTGCGGCGCGGCCGGAAAGCCGGTTCTCAACGCTTGTCGAAGGCCGTCATCGCCCACATGCCGCCCGAGGCGAGGCAGGATTCGCCCTGATAGAGCGCGATGCCGTCGAAGCTTTCGCGCGTCGCCTCGAAGCGACGACAGCGCGTGCCCTGTTCGTTGTATTCGCTGATCTGCCGCAGCGCGCCGCGCGAGCCCGTCTCGGCATTCGCCCAGGCCAGCGCATCGGGCGCCCCGGCCTCGAGGTCGAGCGCGGAGACGACATTGCGGATGGTCGCCGCATCGGAAAGTTCGGTCGCATCCTTCGGCGCCTCGGTCTTCTGGACCGAGCCGGTGACGATGGACGTGTCCTTGGCGACGTCCTCGAGCGTGACGCCGCGCGAGCCGCAGGCGGCAAGGCACGACGCCATCGTGGCCAGCAAAATCGCCCGCCGTGCCGTCATCGCCATCGCTTGCAACGGGTGCAACAATGCGTCATCTCCCCAGGAATCATGCGCGCAGAGGTGTAGAATGTAGGGGATTGAGTTAACGCAGAGTTCTCGTCGCGTGAATTTCACTCCGCCTCTAAGGGGCATCTAACGTTAACGCGTGTAGCAAGCTGGTCGGAGCATGAAGCACCTGCCGACCAGAAGGGAAAGTCGTATAAAACAAAACACACGAACTGCAAAGCGAGATCTATAGCTCATCACCAAATCTGGCATGGCCACTCACTCTACCGTCACGGATTGGTAGCGAAAGTTGTCGTAATCAGTCTGTGACCCGACATTTCGTGAGAAGATCCCCACAATGAACTCACCACTTTCTTTGGGCGTCCACTTGATATTCGTCGCGGTCGAGAATGCTGATATGTCCGTCCAATCATTTCCTTGCTTTACCGCAAGCCGAAACTCCGCCGGTTTTTCTGATCCACCCGAGACGCCAACTTGAATTGTGATCGGCTCTCCAGCCTTGAGCAAGTCAGGTTCTATCACGAAAGTGGTAAGCCTCAGGGGCCTATTCATCTGGTCAATTTTGTCCGCCCACTTTATTTCATATTCCTTAAACCGCTCTACATTCGTAATGGAATGGAGTGCATGCAGAAGATAAACATGAATTCCAAGATAGTGCTCCGACACATATGGCCAGTTGCCAAGTACGATGTGGCCTAGATCGTATGTCGAGAAACCGTCGACATCAAAATAGTGAATTATCCGCTCGGTCGTCTCAACACCCTTATTGAATACTTCCTCCGCCTCTAAATGCGATCTGCTATCTGTTTTTGACCAATCGTATATTCCAAGCAGGCAGAATATGTATCCGTTCAGAGTGTAATCGATAGGATCGGATGGATATTCAGGAAAGAACAAGAAATCGGAAAGAGACGAGTCGAGATCAGCCATAGTGCTGAACGCACCACCTTCAGGAACTGGCGTCATCAAGTTGCGGAATGCAAGCTCTCCTGCCTCCGCAACTCGCTCGTCAGGCCGGAGTTGCAAGGCTCGCGCAAGTACGCTCAGAACTTGTCCTTGGGCCATGGCGGAAACCCAACCGTCTTCCAACTGGTAGTCCTTGTGCGGTCGGGGAGGATAGGGAAAGCCGCCATCAGCGCGCTGAAGTTCGATAAGTTTATCGACGGTGCTCCAGAACATCGGCTCCGCCGACAGATCTCCCAAAACGATTCTGCCGTGCATCGTCAACCCAAATTGGGCCAGCACAACCGCATTCCAGTATGGCTCTTCGTCCTGCCACACTTGAGGCAGGCCGTTTTCATGCATGACGATTTCATTGTCGTTGCGGAACTCACGTATCTTGCCCCAGTTGAGGTAGTCGCCGTCATGCGCATAACGAGCGAGAAAATGGGGGTAAGAGGTATCGTGAAAGGTTCCCGACCTCCCGGCGTACCGCTCGTTCAACTCCGCGATCCACTCGGGTTTCTGGGTATATTCTGGCCATTCCTGTCCATGTGCTACAGTAACTAAGAGTGCGAAGGCTGTGCAAATTAGAGCGCGCATAGGAATTGTCCGTTTATTGAGAAGGGTCCGCGTCAGGCAGACATGGAAACAACAATAACAGTGGAAATATCACTTCCAATCAATCTACATAACATCTGGAGCAGAATTCCACTAAATTCAACGCTCATTCGAATTTCGTTCAATTCGAATCAGCTCCGCGACCTGCTATGTCGCTCGGCGGATCCGTTAAATGTATGGCGACGGCAGTGACTAAGTCTTATAGACACGCCTTCATCAACAGACAGCCCCAGTCAATAAACGCCGCTGAGATAGTGTGATGAACGAGCGAGCCAACCATGATTTCACCGAAGCGACCGAGCCCTATCGCCTTTTCGCCGACTGGCTCAAGGACGCCGAGACGAGCGAGATGAACGATCCGAACGCGCTGGCGCTCGCGACGGTCGACGGCGAAGGCCTGCCGAACGTGCGCATGGTGCTTTTGAAGGGTTTCGACGCGCACGGCTTCGTCTTCTACACCAATTTCGAAAGCGCCAAGGGCCGCGAGATTTTGGGCTCGATGAAGGCGGCCATGTGCTTCCACTGGAAGAGCCTGCGCCGGCAGGTTCGGGTGCGCGGGCCGGTCGAGATCGTCACCGACGCCGAGGCCGACGCCTACTACGCGACGCGCCCGCGCGGCAGTCGCATCGGCGCCTGGGCGTCGGCGCAATCGCGCCCGCTCGAAGGCCGGTTCGCGCTCGAAAAGGCGGTCGCGGAATACACCGCCCGATACGCGATCGGCGACATTCCGCGCCCGGCGCACTGGTCGGGGTTTCGCATCCGGCCGGTCGAGATCGAATTCTGGCACGACCGCCCCTTCCGCCTGCACGACCGGTTGCAGTTCAAGCGCGAGGGCGACGGCTGGGGGAAGCAGCGGCTTTATCCGTAGCTAACGAGATCAAGCGGGGAGAAGCACCCCCCACTCCGTCGCGCTTCGCGCGCCACCTCTCCCCCTGCCCGGGGGAGAGGAAAGCGCTGCCGCATGGGCGACGCTTTTCCAACTCGGTTTCCTCTCCCCTTTCGAGGGGAAGAGGAAAGCGCTGCCGCATGGGCGACGCTTTTCCAGCTTGGTTTCCTCCCCCCTTTCGAGGGGGAGAGGTGGCGCGCGAAGCGCGACGGAGTGGGGGTGGGGTGACGCGCAAATGCGCGGACGATCTGCCTACTTCTTCCGGCTCATGAAGGCCATGAAGGCGTTGCGGGCTTCGTCCGACTTGAGGCGGTTGCGGAACTGGACGCCTTCTTCCTCGATGCGGGCGATGAGCGGTGCACGGTCGCCGAGGAGGAAGTCGCGGGCGATCTTCAGGGCTTCGGGCGGCTTCGACGCAATGCGTTCGGCGGCTTCGAAGACGGCGGCTTCGAGTTCGGCTTCGGATACCACCGCATAGATCAGGCCCGCTTCCTTCGCGCGTTCGGCCGAAAAGCCTTCACCCAAGCCCAGCAGGGCGAATGCCTGCTGGCGGCCGACGATTGCCGGGGCGAGCAGGCTGGAGCCTGCCTCGGGGACGAGGCCGAGATCGACGAAGGGGGTACGGAATTCGGTGCGCGGGGTGGCGAAGGTCAGATCGCAGTGGAGGTTGATCGTCGTGCCGATGCCGACGGCGATGCCATCGACGCCCGAGACGATCGGCTTTTGCGACTTCGCCAGCGCGAGCAGGAAGTCGTAGACCTCGCGACCACCCTCCCCGCCCGTCGCGACGGTCATGAAGTCGGCAAGGTCGTTGCCCGACGAGAACGCGCCCGGCACGCCGAGGATGACATGGCAGCGGATTTCCGGGTCGCCGTCGCCCGCCGTCAGCGCCTGCGCCATCTGCGCATACATCGCCCGCGTGATGGCGTTCTTCTTGTCCGGCCGGTTCATGCGGATGGACTGGATGGCGCCGCGGCGCTCGATCTCGATGTGTTCGTTCATGTCTATCTCGCTCAAGCTACAAGTGCCGCGCCGGCTTCGCGAAGGCTGACGGCGCCCTCGACGACGCGGCGGCGAAGCGCGGCGGTCTCCTCGATCAGGTTCTCGGCATAGAAGCGACAAAGCGGGATGCGCTTGCCGCTCTCATCCGCGACTGCACCGCGCGCCAGATACGCGCCGCCGGCGGCGAGCGCGAAGAGGCGCAGGTAGGGCGTCGCGCCGGCCAGCGCCTCGTCGGTGCGCCCGCCGTCGAGCGCTGCCTGAAGCCAGGCCGTCGCCTCGGAGAGGTCGTTCAACGCCGCCTCGCATTTTTCCGCCGTCGCGCCGAAGCCGTCGCGGTTCGACGTGCGCACGGCCTCGATGTCGGCGTGGAGCTCGTCGATGAAGCGCAGCACGTGCTTGCCGCCTCCGAGCGGCAGCTTGCGCGTGACGAGGTCGATGGCCTGGATACCGTTGGTGCCCTCGTAGATCGGCGCGATGCGCGCGTCGCGATAGAGCGCGGCCGCGCCCGTCTCCTCGATGAAGCCCATGCCGCCGTGGATCTGCAGGCCGACCGAGGCCATCTCGACGCCCATATCGGTCGAGAATGCCTTGGCCACCGGGGTCAGGAGGCCGGCGCGGTCGGCCCATTCGGCCGCGTCGTCGCCGCCCGCATGGCTCATGTCGATCGCGTGGGCGCAGGAATAGCAGATGGCGCGCGCGACCTGCGTCAGCGCCTTCATGGTCAGGAGATTGCGCTGCACGTCGGGGTGCAGGACGATCGGCGCCATGCCGTCGCCCGTATGTCCCGGCGCCTTGCCCTGGCGGCGGTCGAGCGCATAGGCATGCGCCTTCTGGAACGCCGCCTCGGCGACCGCGACGCCCTCGATGCCGACCGCGAGGCGGGCATTGTTCATCATGGTGAACATGCAGGCGAGGCCGCGATTCTCCTCGCCGACGAGATAGCCGACCGCGCCCTTCTCCTCGCCGTCGACGAAGCCGTCGCCGAAGATCATGGTGCAGGTGGGCGAGGCGTGGATGCCGAGCTTGTGCTCGATCGAGGCGCAAAAGGCGTCGTTGCGCCGGCCGAGCGAACCGTCCGCATTGACGAGGAATTTCGGCACCAGGAACAGCGAGATGCCGCGCGTTCCGGCCGGCGCATCGGGCAGGCGCGCGAGGACGAGGTGCACGATGTTGTCGGTGTAGTCGTGCTCGCCATAGGTGATGAAGATTTTCTGGCCGAAGATGCGGTAGCTGCCGTCATCGGCGCGCGTCGCGCGGGTGCGCAGCGCGGCGAGGTCGGAGCCGGCCTGCGGCTCGGTCAGGTTCATCGTGCCGGTCCACTCCCCGGTGACGAGCTTTTCGAGATAGGTCGCCTTGAGTTCGTCCGAGCCGTGCTTGTCGACGGCTTCCGCCGCGCCGGCCGTCAGCGTCGGACAGAGCGCGAAGGCGATGGAGGCAGAGTTCCACATCTCCATCGCGGCCATGGCGAGCATGGTCGGCAGGCCCTGGCCGCCGAATTCCTCGGGGCCGGAGAGCCCGTTCCAGCCGCCCTCGATCCAGTGGCGATAGGCCTCGCGCCAGCCGGGTGGCGTCGTCACCGCCGCATCCTTCCAGACCGCGCCGACCTCGTCGCCGACCTTGTATAGCGGCGCCAGTTCTTCGGAAGCGAAGCGGCCGGCTTCACCGAGGATCGCGTCGACCAGATCGTCGGAGAGATCGCCGAGACGGCCATCAGCCATCGCCCCGTTGAGCCCCGCGACATGTTTCAAGGTGAATGCGATGTCGTCGACAGGCGCGCGATACATAGGCTTTCCTCCGGCTCGAATGCGTGGCAACCATGGCTAGATTTTTTTGACGTTTACGTCAAACTGGAAGCGCATCGGCGCGGCGATAATCCGGCTGCGGGGGTCGACCCCCACTCCGGTTTGCTGCGCAAACCACCTCTCCCCCGTTCGACGGGGGAGAGGAAGCGCCGTCCGCCATGTCGCGCTCCCTTCCTCACCCCCTGCAAGCGGGAGAGGTGGTTTGCGCAGCAAACCGGAGTGGGGGTTTCTGCCGTTGCGCCCCTCAAACGTTGCGGCGCTTGCCTTCCATCAGGTCGATGACCGCGCGGGCGGCGTCGAGCACGTTGGTGCCGGGGCCGAACACGGCGGCGACGCCGCTGTCGATCAGGAACTGGTAGTCCTGGCGCGGGATGACGCCGCCGACGACCACGATCACGTCCTCCGCGCCCTTCTTCTTCAGCGCCTCCACGAGCTGCGGCGCGAGCGTCTTGTGACCGGCGGCGAGAGACGACATGCCGACGACGTGCACCTTCTGCGCCACCGCCAGCTCCGCCGCCTCGCCCGGTGTCTGGAAGAGCGGGCCGGCAAGGATTTCGAAGCCGATGTCGCCGAAGGCGGACGCGATGATCTTGGCGCCGCGGTCGTGGCCGTCCTGGCCGAGCTTGGCGACCATCACCTTCGGCGTCTCGCCGAGAATCTTCGCCAGACCGTCCAGCCGCTCGACCAGCGTCTCGTATTCCGGCTCGCCCTCATAGGCAGGGCCGTAGACATCGCGAACCACTTCGGGGACCGCGCTGTGGTCGCCGAAGGCCTCGCGCAGCGCATCGGAAATCTCGCCGAGCGTGGCGCGGGCGCGGGCGGCCTCGACGGCGGCTTCGAGGATGTTGCCCTTGCCCGTGCGGGCGACGTCGCGCAGCGCGGCGATCGTTTCCTCCCACGTCTTCGGGTCGCGCTGGCGGCGGGTTTTTTCGATGCGCGCGATCTGCGCCTCGCGCACCGCCTTGTTGTCGATGTCGAGAATGTCGAGGTCGTCCTCGGTCTCGAGCCGGTACTTGTTGACGCCGACGATGACCTCGTCGCCGCGGTCGATCGCCGCCTGCTTGCGCGTCGCCGCCTCCTCGATCAGGCGCTTGGGATAGCCGTCATTGACCGCCTTGGTCATGCCGCCCATCGCCTCGATTTCGCCGATCAGCGCCCAAGCCTTTTCGGCGAGGTCATTGGTCAGGCTCTCGACATAGTAGGAGCCGGCGAGCGGATCGACGACCCTGGTCACGCCCGTCTCGTGCTGCAGGATCAACTGCGTGTTGCGGGCGATGCGGGCCGAGAACTCCGTCGGCAGCGCGATCGCCTCGTCGAGCGCATTGGTGTGCAGCGACTGCGTGCCGCCGAGCGCGGCGGACAGCGCCTCGTAGGCGGTGCGGATGACGTTGTTGTAGGGGTCCTGCTCCTGTAGCGAGACGCCGGACGTCTGGCAGTGCGTGCGCAGCATGAGGGAGGACGCCTTCTTCGGCTCGAACTCCTCCATGATCCGCGTCCAAAGCAAGCGCGCGGCGCGCAGCTTGGCGGCTTCCATGAAGAAGTTCATGCCGATGGCGAAGAAGAAGGACAGGCGGCCGGCGAACGCATCGACGTCCAGCCCCTTGGCGAGCGCGGCGCGGACATATTCGCGCCCGTCGGCCAGCGTGAAGGCGAGTTCCTGCACGAGCGTCGCGCCGGCTTCCTGCATGTGGTAGCCGGAAATGGAGATCGAATTGAACTTCGGCATTTCCTTGGCGGTGTATTCGATGATGTCCGCGATGATCCGCATCGAGGGCTCGGGCGGATAGATGTAGGTGTTGCGGACCATGAACTCCTTGAGGATGTCGTTCTGAATGGTCCCGGAAAGCTCGGCGCGCGCGACGCCCTGCTCCTCGCCCGCGACGATGAAGTTCGCGAGGATCGGGATCACGGCGCCGTTCATCGTCATCGAGACGGAAATTTCACCGAGCGGGATGCCGTCGAAGAGGATCTTCATGTCCTCGACCGAATCGATCGCCACGCCCGCCTTGCCGACGTCGCCCTCGACTCGGGGATGGTCGCTGTCATAGCCGCGATGGGTGGCGAGGTCGAAGGCGACCGACACGCCCTGCTGCCCCGCCGCCAGCGCCTTGCGGTAGAAGGCGTTCGACGCCTCGGCGGTCGAGAAGCCCGCATATTGGCGGATCGTCCACGGCCGGCCCGTATACATCGTCGCGCGCGGCCCGCGCAGGAAGGGCTTCTGGCCCGGCAGCGAGTGGATGTGGTCGAGCCCGGCGATGTCGTCCGCGGTGTAGACCGGCTTGACCGCGATGCCTTCGGGCGTGTTCCAGACGAGCGTGTCCGGGTCGCGCTTGACCTCCTTTTCGGCGGCCTTGCGCCATTGGTCGAGGTTGGGGTTGGTCATGCGTCGGCTCCTCGTGTTGCGAGGCGCCCTACGTTGCCCCCCTCTGTCCTGCCGGACATCTCCCCCGCAAGGGGGGAGATCACGCGCGTTGACCTTTGCGACTGGCTGATCTCCCCCCTCGCGGGGGAGATGTCCGGCAGGACAGAGGGGGGCGCGAAGAGGCGCAGACGGTTCAACATGACCCTACTCGAACTCCAAAATCATCTCGTCCACCGCCAGGCTCGCGCCCGCCTCAACGGCGACCGACTTCACGACCCCGCGCCGTTCGGCCCGCAGGACGTTTTCCATCTTCATCGCCTCGACGGTGGCGAGCGGCTGGCCGTCCTCGACGGTGTCACCGGGCTTGACCGCGATCGAGGTTATCACGCCCGGCATCGGGCAGAGCAGCATCTTCGAGGTGTCCGGCGGCAGCTTTTCGGGCATCAGGCGCGCCAGCGCGGCGATGCGCGGGGTGCGGACATGGACCTTTTCGTCGATGCCCTTCCAGCGCAGCCGCCAGGCCGAATTGATGCGGTCGATCTTCACGCCCACCGGCTCGCCGTCGACTGTGAAACGCGCATGGCTCTTGCCGGGCAGCCAGTCCGACCTGACCTCGACCGCCTTGTCGGGACCGAAGGAAACCAGCACCTTGCCGCCCTCCTCGCGCAGGAAGCATTCGAATTCGCTCTCGCCCATCGCGACGATCCAGTCGCGGCCGACGGCGCGGCGGTGATTGTCCATGCCGCCGGAAATCAGCACGTCGCGCTTCTGGCTGCGCCAGTTGACGAAGGCGGCGACGGCGGCGAGGACACGGCCGTCGGACGCGTCAGGCACGACGCCCTGGAAGCCTTCGGGAAATTCCTCGGCGATGAAAGCGGTCGTCAGGCGGCCGTCGCGGAAGCGCTCGTGTTCCATCACCGCCGACAGGAACGGCAGATTGTGGCCGATGCCCTCGACCTCGAAATCGTCGAGCGCAGCGCTCATCGCGTCGATGGCGGCGAGGCGATCAGGAGCCCATGTGCAGAGCTTGGCGATCATCGGATCATAATACATCGAGATCTCGCCGCCTTCGAACACGCCGGTGTCGTTGCGCACGATCGTGCCGTCATCCAGCTTGCCTTCGGCCGGCGGGCGATAGCGCGTCAGCCGGCCGATCGAGGGCAGGAAGTTGCGGAACGGGTCTTCCGCATAGAGCCGGCTTTCGATCGCCCAGCCGTTCAACTCGACGTCGTCCTGCGCCATCCGAAGCTTCTCGCCGGCGGCGACGCGGATCATCTCCTCGACGAGGTCGATGCCGGTGATCAGTTCCGTCACCGGATGCTCGACCTGCAGGCGCGTGTTCATCTCGAGGAAGTAGAAGTTCCGGTCGCCATCGACGATGAACTCGACCGTGCCCGCCGAGAAATAGCCGACGGCCTTTGCCAGCGCGACCGACTGCTCGCCCATCGCCTTGCGCGTCGCCTCGTCGAGGAATGGCGACGGCGCCTCCTCGATGACCTTCTGGTTGCGGCGCTGGATCGAGCATTCGCGCTCGCCGAGATAGAGCACGTTGCCGTGCTGGTCGCCGAGCACCTGGATCTCGATATGGCGCGGCTGGGTGACGAACTTTTCAATGAAGATGCGGTCGTCGCCGAAGGAGTTCTTCGCCTCGTTCTTCGACGACTGGAAACCCTCGCGCGCTTCGGCGTCGTTCCAGGCGATCCGCATGCCCTTGCCGCCGCCGCCGGCCGATGCCTTGATCATCACCGGATAGCCGATCGAGGTCGAAATCCTGACCGCCTCGTCGGCGTCTGCAATGAGCCCCATGTGGCCCGGCACGGTCGAGACGCCCGCCTCGGCGGCGAGCTTCTTCGACGTGATCTTGTCGCCCATCGCCTCGATGGCCTTTACCGGCGGGCCTATGAAGGCAACGCCTTGCCTTTCCAGCGCCTGCGCGAAAAGCGGGTTCTCCGACAGGAAACCGTAGCCCGGATGGACCGCATCGGCGCCGGTCTTGGCGATCGCGTCGATGATCTTGTCGATGACGATATAGGACTGGTTCGACGGCGCCGGACCGATATGCACCGCCTCGTCCGCCATCTTCACATGCAGCGCGTCGCGGTCGGCGTCGGAATAGACAGCGACCGTCGCGATACCCAGCTTCTTCGCCGTCTTGATGACCCGGCAGGCAATCTCGCCGCGATTGGCGATGAGGATTTTCTTGAACATTCTTTTCGGACTCACATCGCGGGAGAAAAACGGGAAAAGGTCATTCGGCCGCCTGCGCAGGTGGCACGGCGCCCGGCGCCGCACCGCCGACGATCAAAGCCTTCGCACTGATGTATTCATCGAGCTGTTCCCAGCCGACAGCGTCGCCGAAAGGAAGAATTTGCCAATCCGCACGTTCCAGAGGCGAGGCGTCGCGGAGACGCGGATACCACCACAGGGGCGCTTCGATCCGACGACCATCGACCATGTCGAAGATGATGAAATCGTTCGTCACCTCAACATGCGCTACCAGCAGTTGCCGCTCGTCAATGTCCAAAATAGTCATGCCAAGCCTCCATGAACGACTGTCTGTTTTCGGCTACGACCTTAACGATAACATTCACCTCATGCTGCGCAAAACCGGCATTGCGCGCCACTTGAAGGTCTTTCAGCCACACTTTCAGTTGCTTATCGTCCTTCAGCACATGGATATGAGGAGGCTCGCCTACTTCCTTGGAATAGAACAGGAAACGATGTCCGAGCCAACGCAGGATTACCGGCATTCCCCGCCCCTAAAGCGGGATCGTGTCGTGCTTCTTCCATGGCTGCTCCAGTTTCTTGGAGCGCAGCATGGCGAAGGCGCGGGCGATGCGCTTGCGGGAGGAATGCGGCATGATCACTTCGTCGATGAAGCCGCGCTCGGCGGCCTTGAACGGATTGGCGAAGTTGGTTTCGTATTCTTTCGTCCGGGCGGCGATCTTTTCCGGATCGCCGAGCTCCGACCGGTAGAGGATTTCGGTCGCGCCCTTGGCGCCCATCACGGCGATTTCGGCGGTCGGCCAGGCATAGTTGACGTCGGCGCCGATGTGCTTGGAGGCCATGACGTCATAGGCGCCGCCATAGGCCTTGCGGGTGATCAGCGTCACCATGGGAACGGTGGCCTGGCTGTAGGCGAAGAGCAGCTTTGCGCCATGCTTGATGACGCCGCCATATTCCTGCGCCGTGCCCGGCAGGAAGCCCGGCACGTCCACCAGCGTCAGGATCGGGATCGAGAAGGCGTCGCAAAAGCGCACGAAGCGCGCGGCCTTGCGCGAGGAATCGATGTCGAGACAGCCGGCGAGCACCATCGGCTGGTTGGCGACGACGCCGACCGTCTGGCCCTCCATGCGCATGAAGCCGGTGATGATGTTGCGGGCGAAGGCTTCCTGAATCTCGAAGAACTCGCCCTCGTCGGCGAGCGCGTGGATCAGTTCCTTCATGTCGTAAGGCTTGTTGGCGCTGTCCGGGATCAGCGTGTCGAGCCGGTCCTCGATGCGGGCCGGGTCGTCGTGGAAGGGACGGACGGGCGGCTTCTCGCGGTTGTTGAGCGGCAGGAAGTCGAACAGCCGGCGCACTTCCTCCAGCGCGATCACGTCATTGTCGAAGGCGCCATCGGCGACCGACGATTTTTGCGTGTGCGTCCGCGCCCCACCCAGTTCCTCGGCCGTGACGATCTCGTTCGTCACCGTCTTCACGACGTCCGGGCCGGTGACGAACATGTAGGATGAATCGCGCACCATGAAGATGAAGTCGGTCATCGCCGGCGAATAGACCGCGCCGCCGGCGCAGGGACCCATGATCACGGAAATCTGCGGCACGACTCCGCTAGCGTCCACATTGCGCTTGAAGACGTCGGCATAGCCGCCGAGCGAGGCGACGCCTTCCTGGATGCGCGCGCCGCCTGAATCGTTGAGGCCGATGACCGGCGCGCCGTTGCGCACCGCCATGTCCATGATCTTGCAGATTTTCTGCGCGTGGGTTTCCGACAGCGAGCCGCCGAGGACGGTAAAATCCTGGGAGAAGACGTAGACGAGGCGGCCATTGATCGTGCCCCAGCCGGTGACGACGCCGTCGCCGGAGAATTTCTGGTCGGCCATGCCGAAATCGGTCGTCCGGTGCACGACATACATGTCGTATTCCTCGAACGAGCCTTCGTCGAGCAGCACCTCGACGCGCTCGCGCGCGGTGAGCTTGCCCTTGGCGTGCTGCGCGTCGATGCGCTTCTGGCCGCCGCCGAGCCGCGCCTGGCCGCGCCGCTCCTCCAACTGTTCGAGAACTGCGCGCATCAGCGGAACTTCCCCTCACATCCGGGCAAGGACATCGCCATCGCAAACTCCTCCCTCAATTCACGGTCATTCCGATTAGCGGCGATTTCCCGCCGTGGGAAGGGCGGGCGGCAGCGGCGCGGCGAAATTCGCGCGAGCCGCGCGCCGTCCTTGGTCGATCCACGCACAACGCGCCGCGCCCTAATCCGGGCCGCGAAGAGGGCGTTGGCCGCAAGACCGGGTTGCCATGCACCGTTGCGCGTCGTTTTCTGCACATCCGCTGCGCATAGCCGCCGATGGGCGGGAAGGCCATTCGACCTTAGGCTGGCGGCGAAGTGGAGGTGGACATGTCCGAGGCTGAAATCCTGTTCGAGACGCGCGGCAAGGCCGGCATCGTGACGCTGAACCGTCCGAAGGCGCTCAACGCCGTGACGCGGACGATGGTGGGCGACCTCCACGCCAGGCTGGTCGAATGGGCGAACGACCCGGCCATCGCGACGGTCGTCATCAAGGCGGCGGGCGAGAAGGCGTTTTCGGCCGGCGGCGACATCCGCCAGCTCCACGACTGGGGCAAGGCGAAGAACCCGGCGATGCGCGATTTCTACCGCGAGGAATACCGCCTCAACACCTTCATCAAGCGCTACCCGAAGCCCTATGTCGCACTCGTCGACGGCATCGTCATGGGCGGCGGCGTCGGCGTCTCGGTCCATGGCAGCCACCGCGCCGGCGGGGCCAGGCTGATGTTCGCCATGCCGGAGACCGGAATCGGGCTTTTCCCCGATGTCGGCGGAACGTATTTCCTGCCGCGATTGCCGCACCGGATCGGCACGTGGCTAGCGCTCACCGGCGCGCGGCTCGGGCAAGCCGATGCGCACTGGTGCGGATTGACGACGCATTCCGCGCCGGCCGAACGTTTTGCCGAGATCGAGGACGCGCTGGCCGAAGGCGGCGCGCCGGACGCGGCGCTGAGCGCCTTTGCCGTTCAGCCCGAAGGCGCGACGCTGCCGAACCTCGCGCCGACGATCGAACGCTGCTTTGCCGGCGACACTGTCGAGGCCATCGTCGCCGCGCTCGACGCGGGTGGCGGCGAGTGGGCGGCGAAGCAGGCCGCGATCATCCGCACCAAGTCGCCGACGAGCCTCAAGATCGCGCTCCGCCAGATGCAAGACGGCGCGAAGGCCGATTTCGAAGCCTGCATGAAGATCGAGTTCCGGATCGTCAGCCGCGTGATCGAGGGACATGAGTTCTTCGAGGGCGTGCGCGCGGTCATCATCGACAAGGACAATGCGCCCGACTGGCGACCCGCGACGCTCGCCGAGGTGAGCGACGCCGACATCGAAGCCTATTTCGCGCCACTGCCCGACGAACTCGACCTTACCGGCATCGACCATATGTGAATTTCGCCGCCTTCGATTGACGCGGGCGGCGCTTGCGACATACTTTGCGGTATGTTCAACCGGAAGGGAGGTCCGGGATGGCGTTCGCGCGCGTCAACGGCGTCGTTTTGCATCATGAGGTCCGCGGCCCGGCGACGGCGCCCGTCCTCGTCTTCTCCAATTCGCTCGGCACGGATTTTCGCATCTGGAACGACGTCGTCGCCCGGCTCGGCGACGATTTCCGCGTCGTCCTCTACGACAAGCGCGGCCATGGGCTTTCGGAGGCGACGCCCGCGCCGTACCGGCTCGACGACCATGTCGGCGACCTCTCCGCGCTGCTCGACCATCTCGGCGTCACCAGCGCGTCCGTCGTCGGCCTGTCCGTCGGCGGGCTGATCGCGCAGGGGCTTGCCGCGAGGCACCCCGACCTCGTTTCCGCCCTCGTGCTGATGGATACGGCGCACAAGATCGGCACCGCCGACATGTGGAACCAGCGCATCGACACGGTGACCTTGAAGGGCATCGGCGCGATGTCGGACGCGATCCTGGAACGCTGGTTCACGCCCGCCTATCGCCGCGCCGACAATGCCGATTTCGCCGGCTACACCGCCATGCTGACCCGCACGACCGTCGACGGCTATGCCGGCACCTGCGCGGCGCTGCGCGACGCCGACCTGACCCGATCCACCGCCGCCTTGAAGATGCCGGTGATGTGCATCGTCGGCGACCAGGACGGCTCGACGCCGCCCGACCTCGTGCGCTCGACGGCCGATCTGGTGGGGGGCAGCCGGTTCGAGATCATCGAGGGGGCCGGGCATCTGCCGTGCATCGAGAAGCCGGCGGAGACGGCGCGGCTCATCGAGGAATTCGTGACGCGGAACTGACATGCGAAGGACGCGCTCTACGTTGCCCCCCTCTGTCCTGCCGGACATCTCCCCCGCATGGGGGGAGATCACGCGGTTTCGATGACGAGACTAATCTCCCCCCATGCGGGGGAGATGTCCGGCAGGACAGAGGGGGGCGCGACGGAGCGCTGAACTAAACGAGGAAGCACCATGACCGACTACGTCAAGACAACCCGCGCGGACGAGATCGCCGTCATCACGCTCGACAACCCGCCCGTCAACGCGCTCAGCCATCATCTGCGCGAGCCGCTGTTCGCCGCGATCGAGGCTGCGCGCGACGATGGCGCGGTCAAGGGCATCGTCATCGCCTGCGCGGGGCGCACGTTCATCTCGGGCGCCGACATCACCGAATTTGGGTCGCCGAAGGCGCTGGCCTCGCCGTCGCTGCCGGAGCTGTGCAAGCTGCTCGAAACCCTGCCGAAACCGGCGGTCGCCGCCATCCACGGCACGGCCTTCGGCGGCGGGCTGGAACTGGCGCTTGCCTGCCACTATCGCGTCGCGGTGAAGTCGGCGCAGGTGGGCCTGCCCGAGGTCAAGCTGGGCCTCCTGCCGGGGTCCGGCGGCACGGTGCGGCTGCCGCGCCTGACGGGACCGGTCGAGGCTTTGAAGATCATCTCCACCGGCAACCCGATTTCGGCCGACAAGGCTTTGAAGCTCGGCGTCGTGGACGAGATTGCGGATGGCGATCTGGTCGAGGCCGCCATCGCCTTCGCGCGCTCGAGGATCGGCGAAAAGCTCGTCGCCGTGCGCGACCGCACGGACAGGATCGAGAATGTCGACATGGCCGCCTTCGACGCGGCCGTCGGCGAGGTCAAGAAGAAGGCGCGCGGGCTCGACGCGCCGGTCGCCTGCGCGCAGTCCGTGCGCAATGCGGTGACGATGGATTTCGACGCCGCGCTCAAGGCCGAGCGCCAGTTCTTCCTCGAACTCGTCCAGGGCACGCAGTCGCGCGCGCAGCGCCATCTCTTCTTCGCGCAGCGCGAGGCGGCCAAGGTCAAGGGCGTTAACAGTGACGTGAAGCCGCGTCCGGTCGCGCGCGTCGGTGTCATCGGCGCGGGCACGATGGGCGGCGGCATCGCCATGTCCTTCGTCAATGGCGGCATCCCGGTCACGCTTCTGGAGATGAACCGCGAAGCGCTCGACCGCGGCCTCGCCACCATCGCGAAGAACTACGACATTTCCGTCCAGCGCGGCTCGATGAGCGCGGAGGCAAAGGAGCAGCGCCTCGCCGCCTTCAAGCCGACCACCGACTATGCCGACCTTGCCGAATGCGATCTCATCATCGAGGCCGTGTTCGAAGAGATGTCGGTCAAGAAGGAGGTGTTCGGCAGGCTCGACCAGATCGCCAAGCCCGGCGCCATCCTCGCCTCCAACACCTCCTATCTCGACGTCGACGAGATCGCGGCGTCCACGGGCCGGCCGCAGGACGTCGTCGGCCTGCACTTCTTCTCGCCGGCCAACGTGATGAAGCTCCTGGAGATCGTGCGCGGCGCGAAGACCGCGCCGGACGTGCTGGCGACGGCGCTCTCAGTCGCCAAGAAGATCGGCAAGGTGCCGGTGGTCGTCGGCGTCTGCCACGGCTTCGTCGGCAACCGCATGCTCTCGGCGCGCTCGGCGGAGAACGAGGACCTTCTGATGGAAGGCGCGACGCCGGCGCAGATCGACAAGGTGTTCACAGATTTCGGCTGGCCGATGGGCCCGTTTGCGATGGGTGATCTCGCCGGCCTCGATATCGGCTGGCGCAACCGCAAGGCGCTCGGCAAGACGGCTGCGATCGCCGATGCCTTGTGCGAACAGGGGCGCTTCGGCCAGAAGACCGGCAAGGGATTTTATCTCTATGAGGCCGGCTCGCGCGCACCGAAGACCGATCCCGACGTCGAAAAGCTGATCGAGGACAAGGCGCGCGAAAAGGGCGTCAACCGCCGCGAGATTTCCGACGAGGAGATCACCGAGCGTACGCTCTATCCGCTGATCAACGAAGGCGCGCTGATCCTCGAGGAGGAGATCGCCGCGCGGCCGTCCGACATCGATATCGTCTGGACAAACGGCTACGGCTTCCCGATCGGCAAGGGCGGCCCGATGTTCTATGCCGACACGGTCGGGCTGAAGAAGATCGTCGAGCGCCTCGACCACTGGCACGGCAAAACCGGCAAGGACGTCTTCAAGCCGTCCGCGCTCCTGCGCCGCCTCGCCGACGAGGGCGCGGGCTTCACGACGCCGAAAAAGAAGGCGGCATGACCCGGCTCGCCGACGCGCCCTGGAAAGGCATCTATCCGGCGGGCCTCTCGCCGGACGTGCCGCTCGACACCTATCCGGTGCACGAGCTGGTGGAGCGCTCGGCGAACACATGGGGCGACAAGGCGGCCTTCGTCTTTCGCGGCCAGGACTTTTCGTATCGCGACCTGGCGCGCGCGGTCGACGCCTTCGCGCATGCGCTCGCAGCAGCGGGCTATACCAAGGGCGAGCGCATCGCGCTTCTCCTGCCCAACACGCTCTACCACCCGATCGCCTTCTTCGGCGCGCTGAAGGCGGGGCTGACCGTCGTGCACCTCTCACCGCTCGATGGCGAGATCGTGCTCAGGCACAAGATCGCCGACAGCGGCGCGCGGGCGATCGCGACGACCGATCTCGGCGGGCTTTCGGCCAAGGCCGGGGCGCTGCGCGAGGCCGGGCTGGTCGAGCGCGTCATCACCGGCAGCGACGCGGCGCTCGACGGCGCGGGGCCGCACTGGGACGGCATCGAGATGGGCGGGATCGCTGCCCTCCCCGAGGTCGAGGCCGGCGACCTTGCGCTCCTGCAATATACGGGCGGGACGACGGGCCTGCCCAAGGGCGCGATGCTGACGCATGCGAACCTGACCGCGGCCGTCTCCAGTTACGACGCATGGTTTTCCGCCCATGGCCTCATCCGGCCGGGCGAGGACCGCGTGCTTCTCTTCCTGCCGCTCTTCCACATCTATGCGCTGACGGCCGTCATGCTGCGCGGGGTGAAGAACGGGCTGACGCTCCTTCTCCATACCCGCTTCGACGCCGAGACGGCGCTGGCCGAAATCGAGGCCGGCGCGACGAGCTTTCCGGGCGTGCCGACCATGTGGATCGCCATCGCCGCGACGCCCGGCTTCGAGAAACGCGACCTCTCCTCGCTGCGCTACTGCGCCTCGGGCGGCGCGCCGCTTCCCGTCGAGATCGCGCGCAAATTGAAGCGCGCCACCGGCCACGACATCCTCGGCGGCTGGGGCATGACCGAGACGTCGCCGGCCGGCACCAACATCCCCGTCACTCACCCGGACCGGGTCGACACGATTGGCGTGCCGCTGCCGGGCATTTATGTCGACATCGTCGCGCTCGACGATCCGCATCGCGTGCTGCCGTCCGGCGAAACGGGCGAATTGCGCATCTTCGGACCGAACGTCATGTCCGGCTACTGGGGCCGCGAGGGCGACAACGACACCATCTTTTCCGATGGCGGGTTCCTGACCGGTGACATCGGTTTCATGGACGCCGACGGGTTCTTCACCATCGTCGACCGCAAGAAGGACATGATCATCTGCGGCGGCTTCAACGTCTATCCGCAGCTCATCGAGCAGGCCGTCTACGCGCATCCCGACATCGAGGAAGCGCTGGTGATCGGCATTCCCGACGCCTATCGCGGCGAGACGCCGAAAGTGTTTGCCAAGCTCCATGACGGCGCGCCGGAATTGACGCTCGAGGCCCTGCGCGCTTTTCTCAAGGGCAAGATCGGCCCGCACGAACTGCCGGGCGCGCTGGAAATCCGCGCCGCGCTGCCGCGCACGCCCGTCGGCAAGCTTTCGAAACTCGAACTGAAACGCGAGGTGGCCGCAAAGGCCGCCCAATGAGGAGGACTTCATGACAGACGCAGTCATCGTCTCGACCGCCAGGACGCCGATCGGCAAGGCCTATCGCGGCGGCTTCAACGACACGGCCGGCGCCGACCTCGCCGCCCACGCCATCCGCAATGCGCTCTCCCGCGCAAAGGTGGACGGCGCCGAGATCGAGGACGTGATCATGGGCTGCGCCATGCAGGAAGGCACGACCGGCCTCAATGTCGCGCGCCGCGCCGCGCTCGTCGCCGGGCTGCCCGTCACCGCTGCCGGCACCACGATCGACCGCCAGTGCTCGTCGGGCATGCAGTCGATGGCGCTTCTGGCCAACGCCATCCGCAATGACGGCGTGCCGGTCGGCATCGCCGGCGGCGTCGAATCCATCTCGCTCGTCCAGAACGACCACCGCAACACCTTCCGCCTCGTCGACAAGTCGCTGACGGGCTCGGTCGCCGACGTCTACCTGCCGATGATCGACACGGCCGAGAATGTGGGCAAGCGATACGGCATCACCCGCGAGCAACAGGACGAATACGGCCTCGAAAGCCAGCGCCGCGTCGCCGCCGCCCGCGAAGCGGGCAAGTTCGCCGACGAGATCGCGCCGATGAAGACGCGCATGGCCGTCGTCGACAAGGAGACCAAGGAAATCTCGCATCGCGACGTCGAGATCGCCCATGACGAAGGCCCGCGCGCCGAGACGACCGCCGAGGGCCTTGCCGGCCTGAAGCCGGTGCGCGAGGGCGGTACGATCACCGCCGGCAATGCCAGCCAGCTTTCCGACGGCGCGTCAGCGCACGTCATGATGAGCGACAAGGAAGCGCAGCGCCGCGGGCTGACCCCGCTCGGCATCATGCGCGGCTTCAACGTCGCCGGATGCGAGCCCGACGAGATGGGCATCGGCCCGGTCTTCGCCGTGCCGCGCCTGCTCGAACGCCACGGCCTCACCGTCGACGACATCGGCCTTTGGGAACTGAACGAAGCCTTCGCCGTGCAGGTCATCTACTGCCGCGACAAGCTCGGCATCGACCCGGCCAAGCTCAACGTCAATGGCGGCGCCATCGCGCTCGGCCACCCCTACGGCATGTCCGGCGCCCGCCTTTCCGGCCACGCGCTCATCGAGGGCAAGCGCCGCGGCGTCAAATATGCCGTCGTGACCATGTGCGTCGGCGGCGGCATGGGCGCGGCGGGACTGTTCGAGATCGTTTGAGAATGAAGCACCCCCACTCCGTCACGCTTCGCGTGCCACCTCTCCCCCTGCCCGGGGGAGAGGAAGGCTGCCGCGACGCCGACGCTTCTCCAGCCTGGTTTCCTCTCCCCTTTTGAGGGGGAGAGGTGGCCTGAAAGGCCGGAGTGGGGGTCTGCGCAACGTTTAGAAGGAGACACATATGGACCTTCGCTACACATCCGAGGAACTCGCCTTCCGCGACGAGGTGCGCCAGTTCCTGAAGGACAAGCTGCCGGCCGACATTCGCCGGAAGCTGATCGACGGCGAGCATATGGACAAGGACGACCTCGTCACCTGGTCGCGCATCCTTAACGAGAAGGGATGGGCCGTGCCGCACTGGCCGACTGAGTATGGCGGCACGGGCTGGGACCCGATGCGGCAGTACATCTATCTCGAGGAAACGCAGAAATGGCCGGCGCCGCAGCCGCTCGCCTTCGGCGTCAACATGGTCGGGCCGGTCATCTATACGTTCGGCAACGCGGCGCAAAAGGCGCATTATCTGCCGCGCATCGCCAATCTCGACGACTGGTGGTGCCAGGGCTTTTCCGAGCCGGGCGCCGGCTCCGACCTCGCCTCGCTGAAGACCAAGGCCGTGCGTGACGGCGACCACTACATCGTCAACGGCCAGAAGACCTGGACGACGCTCGCGCAATATGCCGACTGGATCTTCTGCCTCGTGCGCACCGATCCGGACGCCAAGAAGCAGTCGGGCATCTCGTTCCTTTTGATCGACATGAAGACGCCGGGCATCGAGGTTCGCCCCATCGTGACCATCGATGGCGGGCGCGAGATCAACGAGGTGTTCCTGACCGACGTGAAGGTGCCGGTCGAAAACCTCGTCGGCGAGGAGAACAAGGGCTGGGACTACGCCAAGTTCCTGCTCGGCAACGAGCGCATCAACATCGCCCGCGTCGGCATGTCGAAGCAGCGCCTCGCGCGCATCCGCGAACTGGCGGCAAAGGAGATGTCGGCCGGCCGGCCGCTGATCGAGGACGAGCGCTTCCGCGAGAAGCTCGCTTCCGTCGAGATCGATTTGAAGGCGCTGGAACTGACGCAGCTTCGCGTCGTCGCGGCCGAAGCCAAGCGCGGCAATACCGGCAAGCCGGACCCGGCGTCGTCGATCCTCAAGATCAAGGGTTCCGAAATCCAGCAGGCGACCACGCATCTGTTGATGCAGGTCATGGGTCCGCATGCCATGCCGTTCCATTCGGGCGACATGGACGGCTCGAACGAACTGCCGATCGAACCCGACTACGCCGCCACCGCCGCGCCGGGCTATTTCAACTTCCGCAAGGTCTCGATCTATGGCGGCTCGAACGAGATCCAGAAGAACATCATCGCCAAGGCGGTGCTGGGGTTGTGAGGTGACTGCGAGGGCTCTGGAGCGGATGGGGCGAGGCATGGATTCCTGTGACGAGCACAGGAATGACGGCATTGATGTTGCGGTCAATCACCTACGTCGAGCCATCGAAGCGCCACCCTCGCCACCGTCATTCCTGTGCTCGTCACAGGAATCCATGCCTCGCCCATACCGCCGCTCGACGGCCGAAACTGCGTATTGGAGGACCTATGGACTTTGACCTTTCCGACGAGCAATCCATGCTCAAGGACTCTCTCGACCGCCTGCTGAAAGACTCCTACGGTTTCGAGCAACGCAGGAAACACATGGCCGATCCCGCCGGTTTCAGCGCCGAGATGTGGAACGCCTATGCCGAGATGGGGCTGATGGCGCTGCCCTTTTCGGAGGAGGATGGCGGGCTCGACGGCACGCCGGTCGAGACGATGATCGTGATGGAATCGCTCGGCCGCGCACTCGCGCTCGAGCCCTATTTCGCGACCGTCATCCTTGGCGGCGGCGCGCTCAAGGCGGCGGCATCCGCCGACCAACGGGCCGAACTCGTGCCGCAGATCGCCGAGGGTTCGCTGAAGCTTGCGCTGGCGCACACCGAGCGCAATTCGCGCTACGACCTCCACCATGTCGAGACGGAGGCGGTGAAGGACGGCGATGGCTGGCGGCTCACCGGCCAGAAGAGCGTCGTGCTGCACGGCGAAGCGGCCGACCGGATCATCGTCGTCGCCCGCACCTCAGGTGACATCCGCGACGAGAACGGCATCGGGCTCTTCCTCGTCGATGCTGCCGCCGAGGGCCTGACGCGGCGCGGATACCCGACGCAGGACGGTTCGCGCGCGGCCGAACTCAGCCTCGACAACGTCCCCGCCGAAGCACTCGGCGATCCGGCGAACGGACTGCCGGCGCTGAAGAAGACCATCGACGGCGCCATTGCGGCCCTGTCGGCCGAATCTATCGGCGTCATGTCGGCGATGCACGAGCTGACGGTCGACTACCTCAAGGTCCGCAAGCAGTTCGGCGTCGCCATCGGCGCCTTCCAGGTGCTTCAGCACAAGGCCGTCGACATGTTCGTTGCCATCGAGCAGGCGCGCTCGATCACGCTCTACGCCACGATGATGGCGGGCAGCGACGATACGGCGGCGCGCGCGCAGGCGATGCACGCGGCCAAGGCCGAGATCGGCCGTGGCGGACGCGTGTGCGGCGAGAACGCGATCCAGCTTCATGGCGGCGTCGGCATGACGATGGAATATGCCGTCGGGCACTATTTCAAGCGCATGACCATGATCGACACGCAGTTCGGCGACGCCGATTTTCACCTCAGCGCCCTCGCCCGCGGCCAAGGGCTGTTCGAGGCCGCCTGAGGCATTCATGGCCGGTTGCCTCGTGCGGCCGGCCATGCCACATCTGCGGCCCCGACAGGCGCCCGCAGGAGACGAAACATGCAAATCCGCCAGATCACCGAGGACTATTCGGTCGCCCCGCAGATCGGCGTCGAGCATGTGCCGCTCATCGCCGGCGCGGGCTTCAAGAGCATCGTGTGCAATCGCCCCGACGACGAGGACCCCGGCCAGCCTTCGGTCGATGTCATCCGCAAGGCTGCAGAGGAAGCCGGCCTCGCCTTCCGCCATCTGCCGGTGATCTCCGGCCAGATGACCGAGGACAACGCCCGCGACCAGGCCGCGCTCCTGAAGGAACTGCCCAAGCCTGTCCTCGCCTATTGCCGCTCCGGCACCCGCTGCGCCAACCTCCACGCCGCGATCCAACAGATGGGGCTGTAGGGTTCAGGCAATCACCGGAATTGAAAAGGGCCGCTCGAAGCGGCCCTTTCTCGTTCCATCCTCAGTACAGCACCCGCACCAGGAACAGCGTGATCACCGGGAAGGCCAGGAGGATGATCGTGCGGATCATGTCGCTCATGACGAAGGGCAGGACGCCCTTGTAGGTCTGGACGATGGGCGTCGAGCGGTCCATCGAGTTGATGACGAAGAGGTTCATGCCGACCGGCGGCGTGATCAGGCCGACCTCGACGACGATCAGGACGAGGATGCCGAACCAGAGCGCGAATTCTTCCGGGCCGAGGCCGAAATCGAGGGCTGAGACGATCGGGAAGAAGATCGGGATTGTGAGCAGGATCATGGAGAGCGAATCCATGAAGCAGCCGAGCACGATGTAGAAGACGAGGATGCCGATCATCACCATCATCGGGTCGAAGCCCTGGCTGGTGATGAAGGTCGCGGCGGCCACCGGCATCTGCGAGAGCGCGAGGAACGAATTGTAGAAGGCCGCGCCGAAGACGATGAAGAAGATCATCGCGGTCGCCGAGGCGGTCATCAGGATCGATTCGATCATCGTCTTGCGGGTCAGGCCGCCATTGATCCAGGCGATGAGGCCGGTGCCCGCCGCGCCGATCGCGGCCGCCTCGGTGGGCGTGAACCAGCCCGTATAGATGCCGCCGACGACCGCGACGAAGACCAGCAGCACCGGCCACACGTCGAACAGCGCGCGGAAGCGCTGGCCGTAGGGCTGGCGCTCGCTGGAGCCGGCGGATTCGGGATAGAGGCGGACATAGATCGCGATGGCGATCATGTAGCCGATGGCCGCGAGGATGCCCGGAATGAAGGCGGCGACGAAGAGCTTGGCGATGTTCTGCTCGGCGAGGATGGCGTAGATGACCAGCACGACCGAGGGCGGGATGAGGATGCCGAGCGTGCCGCCGGCGGCCAGCGTGCCGGTCGCCAGCGCGCCGGAATAGCCGTAGCGCTTCAGCTCCGGCAGCGCGACCTGCGCCATCGTCGCCGCCGTCGCCAGCGAGGAGCCGCAGATGGCGCCGAAGCCGGCGCAGGCGCCGATGGCCGACATGGCGACACCGCCCTTGCGGTGTCCGAGCCAGGAATTGGCGGCGTTGAACAGCGACTGCGACATGCCGCCCAGCGAGGCGAACTGCCCCATCAGGAGGAAGAGCGGGATGATCGAGAGCGAATAGGAGGAAAAGGTCGAGTAGGTCTCGCCCTTCAGCCGCGACAGGATCGGCGCCGGCGACCCCATGATCAGGTAGGTGCCGACGAGACCCGTCACGAGCATGGCGAGCCCGATCGGAATGCGCAGGAAGATGAGGAAGAGAAGCGCCGGGAACGACCAGAGCCCGAGTTCGAGACCGCTCAATGGACCACTCCCTGCCCGCCGAGGATCGTGCGGCCCTGGCGAAATTCCTGCACGCGCACCACCAGCACGTAGAGCGACACGACGACGCCGATCGAGGCGGCGACCATCGCTGCGGCAAAGCCCCACCAAACCGGGAACTGCAGGATGAAGGTGGTTTCGTTGTAGCGCACCTTGTCCCACATGCCGTGCCAGAGTTGCACGGCGATGAGGATAACGACGGCCGTCATGACGAATTCGGCGACCACGTCGATGACGCGGTTCACCCCTGCCGACAGGAAGCTGGTGAAGACGTCGACCGTCGCGTGGCCGCGCGTCAACTGGCACCAGGGCAGGAAGGCGAAGACGGCGAAGGCCGTTCCCGCCTCGACCAGCTCGAAATCGCCCGGCACCGGCTTCAGCCCGAACGCCGTCAGCCCGCGCCCGGTGATCGAGACCACGGTGATGACCGTGATCGCCACCAGCGCCAGCCCGCCGATGATCGCCAGCCCGCGCGCGAGCCCCGTCATGATCCTCGAGAGGTTCATCCTCTCCTCCCTCATCAACACTGCTCCGGCCGGCAGGCTACAGCCGCGCCCGGCCCGGAGCAATGAACTCCTGACGCGGATTGTTATAGAACATAACGTTGAGAATCAAGCTGGCGGCCACTGCGCCGGCCAGCACATGAACCGTGCACCCCGGCGCGCGAAAAGGGAAGATGGGCCGGGCGGAAACCCACCGGTTCCGCCCGGCACCCGGCCTATTCAGCCGTGTACTTCGCGATCAGCTCGCGCGCCTCGTCGAGCAGGGCCTGACCCTCGATGCCCTTGCCGTCCATCTCGGCGACCCAGTTGTCGATCACCGGCTGCGCAGCTTCCTGCCACTTCGCCGATTCCTCGGCCGACAGTTCGATGATGTTGTTGCCTTCGGCCAGTTCGCGGCCCGGCGCATCGTATTCCTGCTGGGTGCGGCCGGCGAAGGCGGAGAACTCGGCGCCCGAATTGTCGTCGATGATCGTCTTCAAATCGTCGGGCAGGCTGTCATACTTGGCCTTGTTCATCGCCAGCACGAAGGTCGTCGTATAGAGCGCGTGGTCGCCGCCGAACTCGGTGTGGTTCTTGACGAGTTCGGGCACGCGCAGCGCGGGCGTGACTTCCCACGGCACGACGGCGCCCTGAATTACGCCCTTCGACAGCGCTTCGGGAACCTGCGGGATCGGCATGCCGATCGGATTGGCGCCCAGTTCGGTCAACAGCGCGGTGATGACGCGTGTCGGCGCGCGGATCGTCATGCCCGACAAATCCTCCATCGTCTCGACCGGCTCGTTGGAATGGATGATTCCGGGGCCGTGAACCCAGGTGCCGAGGATGTGGGTATCGGCGAATTCGGTGTCGCGGAGTTTCGCGTCGAAGATGTCCCAATAGGCGCGCGAGGTCGCTTCGGCATTGGTCATCATGAAGGGCAGCTCGAACACTTCCACCGAGGGGAAGCGGCCGGGCGTGTTGCCGGGCAGCGTCCAGACGATGTCGACCGTGCCTTCCGCGGCCTGGTCGTAGAGCTGCGGCGGCGTGCCGCCGAGCTGCATGGCCGGATAGCGCTCGATCTTGATACGGTCGCCGGAGGCGTCCTCGATCTTGTCGGCCCACACGTCGAGGACATGCGTCGGCACGTTGGCCTGCGCCGGCAGGAAATGGTGCAGCCGCAGCGTCACCTCTTGCGCCAGCGCGGATGTGGAACCGGCCAGCCACGTCGCCGAGGCCAGCACACCGGCGGCGAACGCCGCCTTGAAAGTCGTCATCTGCATCGATTTCCTCCCTGATGCTGCGGACCGGCCGCTCTCCCACGATAGCCGGTCTTCAGGCCGCGATCCTACATGGATTTATGTAACAATAAAGAGCCGCCGCGCGTCATTTTCGTAACAGATCAAAGAGGCAGTGCGTCGGTCTCCTTCAAGGTTTGAAGGACGATCGCCGTCTTCACATGCTGCACCGATTCATGCGGCAGGAGGACCTCGTTGACGAAGTCGGCGAGCGACTTCAGGTCGGGCGTCACGACCTTCAGGAAATAGTCCATCTCGCCCGTCAGCGCGTAGGCCTCCTGAACCTGCGGCAGACGCGCGAGAAGTTCAGAGAAGCGCCGGGCATTGTCGCGGTTGTGGGTGGCGAGCGTCACGGAAATGACGTTGACCAGCGGAAAGCCGAGCCGGTCGCGGTCGAGCGTCGCGCGATAGCCGCGGATGATCCCCGCCTCCTCCAGCCGCTGGCGCCGGCGCGAACATTGCGAAGGCGAGAGGTGGACGCGCTCGGAGAGGTCGCTGTTCGTCAGCCGCGCATCTTGCTGCAAGAGCGCGAGTATCTTGCGGTCGAAGCCGTCGATCTGTTCAGTGTCAGCCATACTATGCGTCTCTATGCACGATCTGTGCATATGATGCCCGTTTCGCGCGCCACAATGCAAGCCGTTTGCGCGGGCGGCGGCGTAGGATCGGGACAATCAATCCAGGAGGATGAAATGGGTCCCTTCCCGCACGACGCCCCGCCCGCCGAGATCACCCGCGCCAACCCCGCCGGCACGGACGGGTTCGAGTTCGTCGAGTTCGCGCATCCCGAGCCCGAGAAGCTCGCCGAACTCTTCACCCGCATGGGCTACGTGAAGGTCGCGACCCACCGGACGAAGAAGATCGACGTCTGGCGGCAGGGCGACATCAACTACGTCGTCAATGCCGAACCCGGCTCGCACGCGATGCGCTTCGTCGACGCGCACGGCCCCTGCGCCCCCGCCATGGCCTGGCGCGTCGTCGATGCCAAGCACGCCTTCGACCATGCCGTCTCCAAGGGCGCGACGCCCTATGAAGGCGACGACAAGACGCTCGACGTGCCGGCGATCGTCGGCATCGGCGGCTCGCTTCTCTATTTCGTCGAAACCTATGGCGACCGCGGCTCGGCCTACGAGGCCGAATTCGACTGGCTGGGCGAAAAGAACCCCAAACCCGAGGGCGTCGGCTTCTACTATCTCGACCACCTGACCCACAACGTCTATCGCGGCAACATGGACAAGTGGTGGGCGTTCTACCGCGAGCTCTTCGGCTTCAAGCAGATTCACTTCTTCAACATTGACGGCCGCATCACCGGCCTGATGAGCCGCGCGATCACCTCGCCTTGCGGCAAGATCCGCATCCCGCTCAACGAATCCAAGGACGAGACGAGCCAGATCGAGGAGTATCTGAAGAAGTATCGCGGCGAAGGCATCCAGCACATCGCGGTCGGCACGGACGGAATCTACGACGCGACCGACAGGCTCGACGCGAACGGCCTGAAGTTCATGCCGAAGCCGCCGGAAACTTATTACGAAAAGAGCCACGACCGCGTTGCCGGCCATGACGAGCCGATCGAGCGGATGATGAAGCACGGCATCCTGATCGACGGCGAAGGCGTCGTCGACGGCGGCACGACGAAGATTCTACTCCAAATCTTCTCCAAGACCGTCATCGGCCCGATCTTTTTCGAGTTCATCCAGCGCAAGGGCGACGAAGGCTTCGGCGAAGGCAATTTCCGCGCGCTGTTCGAGAGCATCGAGGAAGACCAGATCCGGCGTGGGGTTATCAAGGTGGCGTAATCGTCCTCAGCCACCCAAACCTGCGACCTTGCGCAGCGCCGCGTTCATGCGGCTCTGCCAGCCCCGCCCGCCCGCCCGAAAGCTCTCGACCACATCCGCGTCGAGGCGGAGCGTGACCTGCTTCTTGGGATGCTCCACCGACGGTCGGCCTCGCGCGCGGCGAATGCTTTCGGCGAAATGTGGAAAAACGTCTGCGAACGGGCGGGCGTTGCGAAAATTCTCCTCTGTCCACTCCGGATTGTCCGGATCGGCCGCAATGCCTGCTTGAATTCGGGCCTCTTCCTCGTCACTGATCTCAATGATTGGCTTCTTGCTCACGGGCATAACGCCTCCTTTCCGACCGGCTTGCCGGCCGCATGCTGATGACCGACATGGCTTCGCGTCCCAGCAGCGAAAAGACAATCGCGATCATCGTTTCCTCGAGCGGACCTACTGCCATGAACCGCTTTTCGCCGTGCGGCCCATCCTTTGCGGCGCGCACAACGGCACGGTCCCAATCAAAGTCCATTAATTGATCGAAGTCGTACCGGTGAATTCGAATGTTGGTGAGCCGCTTCGGCTCGTCCCAGACGATTTTCATTTAATGTAGCTACATTTATTAGGCCCGTCAAGCTTGGCGGCCTTCATGCAAGCATCGAGCACTCCGCGATCCCCGACCGCATTCGCCAGCAGCAGCACCAACCTTGCATTCAGCCGCGCGCTGTCCTCAAGGCTCAGGCCCTCATGCGCGGCCATCAGCGCTGCATAAACATCGTCTCCCGCCGCTCCCAGCCTGTCCTTGCCGATTCCACTCATGCCATCCCCTTCGCGCGCTCATATGCAGCGACGATCTCAGCCGCCGATGGGTTTTCGAACCACGCCGCAAGATGCTGGTCCGGCCGGACCAGCCAGACCGTGCCCGCGCCGTAGCGCTTCGCGACCAATCCATGGGCGTCGATCAAGACCGTCGCATCGCCCCGCGGTGAACGGTCGGCCGTGACGACCACGCGGTAGATTTCCGCCGGAAGTCCCTCCGGCAAATCCGCCTCCACCGCCATCACCGCAAACCGCCCGCCGAAATGGTCGAGCAGCCAGCCGCCCTCCACCGGCGCATCGGACATTGCCTGCCCGACACCCTCGCCGGCTCCCTGCAGCGACAGGCCTGCCAGCGAGCAGGGCCGCGACAGGCGTCCCGAATTCACCAACCGCCGCGCGAATTCGTGCTCGCCAGCGAGGTCCAGCACGGCGTCGCGGAAGATGCGCTCCATCTCGGTCTTCGGCGTCATGAAGCCGGTCGCGCGGGCCGAGTTCAGGATGTTCTCGTCGGCGCCGTGGATGCGCTCTTCGTCGTATGTCCCGATAATGCTTTCCGGCGCCTCGCCCTTCACCACCATCGCCAGTTTCCAGACGAGATTGTCGACGTCTTGGATGCCGCCATTGCCGCCGCGTGCGCCGAAGGGCGAGACGATGTGTGCGCTATCGCCCGCGAAGACGACGCGGCCATGGACGAATCGGTCGAGCCGGCGGCACTGGAAGGTGTAGACCGACACCCAGTCGAGCGTGAAATCGCGGTGGCCGACGATCGCCTCGATGCGCGGGATGACGTTTTCGGGCTGCTTCTCCACTTCCGGATCGGCGTCCCAGCCGAGTTGCAAATCGATGCGGTAGATGTCGTCGGGCTGCTTGTGCAGAAGCGCCGACTGGCCCTTGTGGAACGGCGGCTCGAACCAGAACCAGCGCTCGGACGGAAAGTCCGCCTTCATCTCGACGTCGGCGATCAGGAACCGTTCCTCGAAGACGCGGCCGGCGAATTCCAGGCCCATCTTCGCGCGCACGGGCGAGCGCGCGCCGTCGCAGGCGATCAGCCAGTCGGTCTCGATCTCGTAAGGTCCGTCCGGCGTTTCGACCGCGACGCGCACGCCGTCGGCGGATGGTTCGACGCCCGTCACCAGGTTCTTCCAGCGCAGGTCGATCAGGCGGGGAAACTCGGCCGCGCGCTCGACGAGATATTGCTCGACATAGTATTGCTGGAGGTTGATGAAGGCCGGCATCTTGTGGCCGGGCTCGGGCAGAAGATCGAAATTCCAGACCTCGCGGTCGCGGTGGAACAGCCGCCCGACCTTCCACGTCACGCCCTTTTCCACCATGCGCTCGCCGATGCCGAGCCGGTCCATGATCTCCAGCGTGCGCTTCGACCAGCAGATCGCGCGGCTGCCCAGCGAGACGACGTCGTTGTCGTCCAGCACCACGCATTCGATGCCGTGCAGCGCGCAGTCGATCGCGGCTGCAAGGCCTACCGGCCCGGCCCCGACGATGATAATTTTCTTGCGTGCGCGCGGCTCGCCGGAGAGTTCCGGTGGGGTGACATATGCGAAGGGCTGGTACTGGTAACGCGGCATCAGGCGAGCCCCATCCGCCCGATCTCGGGATCGCGCTCGAAGGCGAGGAAGAACTCGTCGAGCTGCGGCGGCTTCACATCCGTTCCCGCCAGCATCGCATGGGCCTGCCCGCGATGGTGGATCTGGTGCTGGAAGAGATGGGCGAGGACGTGGTCGACGCGCTCGGGGAATTGTCCCTTATGGCCGCGATCCGTGACGACGACGCGCTCCATGTCGGCTTCGGCCAGCCGGTCGCAGAAAGCGATCAGCCGCTCGTCCGCCGCCAATTGCAGCGGCGCAAGGTCGGATGCGTGGGCGAACACGATCTCGTCGTCATAGACCCGCTCGCCCCGACCGCCCTCTTCGAGTGCGTCGATGTAGTAGAGGTCGACGAAGTGATTGTGCGAGAGCGTCGCGGCGACGGAGGGGAAGAACGAGGTACCGGTTGCCGTGAAGGCCGCGCCGTCGAGTTCGGCGCAGGCGCGCAGCAGGACATGGTTCGACCAGCGATTGTTGCGCGCCATGGCGGAGAAATGTCGCTGCAGGTTGGTCATGTATTTCCTTCCGTTACTGAAGCTTCGTGGGCTTCAGTTACCCCCACCCTCTATCCCTCCCCCCAAGGGGGAGGGAGACGTCGGCGTTGCAGGACATTTTGCCGAGCTAGGCGCCTCGCCGAAGATTAGGCATACACGCGGACGCCCTCCCTCCCCCTTGAGGGGAGGGATAGAGGGTGGGGGACTTGAAGCCCACAGCCCGTCCATCACGCCTGCAACTCTCCCCACATCGCCTTGTCCCGCTCAGCCGTCCAGATCCGCGGCGTGTCGATCCCCAGCGCCTCGTCATAGGCGCGGGCGACGTTGAAGGGGAGGCAGTGTTCGTAGATCGCGTAGTCGCCGAATTTCGGATCGCACACCTGCCGGCACGCGTCCCAGGCTTCCTTCAGCGAGCCGCCGCCCTGCGCCACGCGGGCAATCGGGCGGTAGGTCGATATGACGAAATCGGCGGTACTGTCGATCGCGTCGTTGACCATGGCCGGGCCGACCAGCGCGTCGCCGCGGCCGGGCGCTATGGCATCGAGGTCGAAGGCGCGGATTTCCTCCAGCGTCATCGGCCAGTCGCCAAAGTGACCGTCGCCGCAATAGCAGGCCGAGTGGTATTCGACGATGTCGCCGGTGAACATCACGTTCTCGTCCGGCACGTAGGCGACGATGTCGCCCGCCGTATGGGCCCGGCCGAGGAACATCAGGTCGACGCGGCGCTTGCCCATGTGGACGGTCAGCCGGTCGTTGAAGGTCATGGTCGGCCAGGTCAGGCCGGGGATCGATTCATGGCCCTGGAAGAGGCGCGGGAAGCGGCCGAACTCCGAATCCCAGTCCTCCTGCCCGCGCTCGACCACCATCGAACGGGCCTTTTCCGACATGAAGATTTCCGACGCGCCATAGGCCGACGCGCCGAGCACGCGCACCGCGTGGTAGTGCGACAGCGTCACGTACTTGATCGGCTTGTCGGTGACGGTGCGGATCTTCTCGATGACCTTGTTCGCCAGACGCGGCGTCGCCTGCGCGTCGATGATCATGACCGAATCGTCGCCGATGATGACGCCGGTGTTCGGATCGCCCTCGGCGGTGAACGCCCACAGGTCACGGCCGATCTCGGTGAAGGAGACGGTCTTCTCGGCCATGTCGCCGGTGGATGCGAAGTTCTTGGTCATGTGTGCTCCAAACTGCTCATTATGCGCCATACCCCCACTCCGTCCCGCTGCGCGGGCCACCTCTCCCCCTCAAAAGGGGAGAGGAACCCAGGCTGGAAAAGCGCCGCCGCCGATGAAGCGCATTTCCTCTCCCCCGGGGCAGGGGGAGAGGTGGCGCGCGAAGCGCGACGGAGTGGGGGTGCTTCGCCGCGCGATCCTCAGCCGATCGCGCGCTCGTACTTCTCCACCACCTGCTCGATCGCGCCGAAGATCGAATGGCCGGCCTTGTCCTTCATCTCGATCCTCACCGTGTCTCCGAAGCGCATGAATGGCGTTGCCGCCTTGCCGGTTTCGATCGTTTCGATGGTGCGGATTTCGGCGATGCAGGAATAGCCGACGCCGCCGGCATCCACCGGCTTGCCCGGCCCGCCGTCGAGCTTGTTCGACACCGTGCCCGAGCCGATGATCGAGCCTGCCACCAAAGGCCGCGTCTTCGCCGCGTGGGCGATCAGGGTCGGGAAGTCGAAGGTCATGTCGATGCCGGCGTTCGCGCGGCCGAACGGCTTGCCGTTGTAGTCGACCATCAAGGGCAGCGAGAGCTTGCCGCCGTCCCAGGCATCGCCAAGTTCGTCCGGCGTCACCGCGACCGGCGAGAAGGCCGAGGACGGTTTGGACTGGAAGAAGCCGAAGCCCTTGCCGAGTTCGGCCGGGATCAGGCCGCGCAGCGACACGTCATTGACGAGCATCACCAGCCGGATCGCTTCGCGCGCCTGGTCGCGGCTCGCGCCCATCGGCACGTCGTCGACGATGACGGCGACCTCGCCTTCCATGTCGATGCCATAGGCTTCGTCGGCCATCACGATCGGATCGCGCGGCCCGAGGAAACTGTCGGCGCCGCCCTGATACATGAGGGGCTCGGTCCAGAACGTCGCCGGCATCTCGGCATCGCGCGCCTTGCGCACGAGCTCGACGTGATTGACGTAGGCCGACCCGTCCGCCCACTGATAGGCGCGCGGCAGGGGCGACATCGCGTCGTGCTCGTGGAAGCGCTCGGTCGGCACCGCGCCATGCTCGAGGCTTTCGGCCAGCGCTTCCAGATGCGGCGCGATGCGGCGCCAATTGTCGAGCGCGGCCTGCAGCGTCGGGGCGAGGAAGGACGCATCCGTGGAGCGCGTCAGGTCGCGCGACACGAGCACCAGTTTTCCATCGCGCGTGCCGTTCTTCAGCGTGGCAAGTTTCATGCGGTCTCCATCCCCTTTTCAGTTTGCCCTGCACGCTAGCATGTCGAAGCCAGCGGTCACTGCTTCTTTTCTGCGTCGACACCCCCCTCTGGCCTGCCGGCCATCTCCCCCTCAAGGGGGGAGATCATTCGCCGAGATATCGCACACTGCTCGCCACCGTCTCATGGCCGTCGGCGAACAGGACGTGCGTGATCTCCCCCCTTGAGGGGGAGATGGCCGGCAGGCCAGAGGGGGGTGTCACATCAGCTCCAATTGCCTTCAATCGTCCCGTCAAACCGCTTCTTCAGGTCGCTCCAGCAGTCGATGTAGTCGTCCTGCAGCGTCTCCAGCCCAAGCCCGTATTTCGTCACGAGCTGCGGGAAGCGCGTTTCGAACATGAAGGCCATGGTGTTTTCCAGCTTCACCGCCTTCAGATCCGCACGCGAGGCCTTCTCGAAGCCGCCCGCGTCCGGGCCGTGCGCCAGCATCATGTTGTGGAGGCTCATGCCGCCGGGCACGAAGCCTTCTTCCTTGGCGTCGTACTGGCCGCGGATCAGGCCCATGAATTCGGACATGATGTTGCGGTGATACCAGGGCGGGCGGAACGTGTTCTCGGCCACCATCCAGCGCGGCGGGAAGATGACGAAGTCGATGTTCGCCGTCCCCTCCTCGCCCGAGGGCGCCGTCAGCACGGTAAAGATCGACGGGTCGGGATGGTCGAACAGGATCGCGCCGACGGGCGAGAAGGTCGCGAGATCGTATTTGTAGGGCGCGTAATTGCCGTGCCACGCGACGACGTCGAGCGGCGAATGGCCGATCTCGGTGACGTGGAACTGGCCGCACCATTTGACGACGATCCGGCAGGGCGTCTCCTTGTCCTCGTACCAGGCAACGGGCGTCTTGAAGTCGCGCGGATTGGCAAGACAGTTGGCGCCGATCGGCCCGCGATCGGGCAGCGTGAACTTGGCGCCGTAGTTTTCGCACATATATCCGCGCGCGGTCTTTCCCATCAGCTCGACCTTGAAGGTCAGCCCGCGCGGCAGGATGCAGATTTCGCCGGGCTCGACCTCGATCGCGCCCATCTCGGTCAGGAAGCGCACGCCGCCGTCCTGCGGCACGACCAGCATCTCGCCGTCGGCGTTGAAGAAATGGTCGTCCACCATGTCGGCATTGGCGACATAGACATGCGCCGCCATGCCCGCCTGGCCGAGCACGTCGCCGGCGAGCGTCATGGTGCGCATGCCGGAGATGAAATCGGTTTTCTCCGCCGGGATCGGCACCGGGTTCCAGCGGAACTGGCCGAGCGGCAGTTCATGCTCGCCCTTCGACGGGGCGGAGAGCCAGAGCGGCAGGTCGTAGGGCTTGAAGCGGCGGTGGTGCTTCACGGACGGGCGGATGCGGTAGAGCCAGGAGCGCTCGTTGGTGCCACGCGGCGCGGTGAAGGGCGAGCCGGACAATTGCTCGGCATAGAGGCCATAGGCGGGGCGCTGCGGCGAGTTCATGCCCTGCGGCAGCGCGCCGGGCAGGCTCTCCGTCTCGAAGTCGTTGCCGAAGCCCGGCATGTAGTCGAAGCGCGCCTTCGGCTTTTTCGCCGGCGACGTGTGGCCGAGCACTTTGCTCATCTCGTTCATGGCGACCTCCCGGATTTGACGTTCCGTGCATTTCGTTGCATTCGTAACCATTGAAAATGTAACCATCAACGGCGCCCGATGACGCTCGAGCTCGAACGCTTTCTTCCCTATCGGTTGAACCGGCTGGCGGATGTCATCAGCCGCGATTTCGCGAAGATCTACCGCGACCGCTACGGCCTCACGCGGCCCGAATGGCGGCTGCTCGCCGCCCTCGGCCAGTACGAGACGATGACGGCGACTGCCGTCGGCCAGCATTCGGCGATGCACAAGACGAAGGTCAGCCGCGCCGTCTCGGCGCTCGAAAAGCGGCTCTGGCTGAAGCGGTCGCCGAGCGCGGAAGACCGCCGCGTCGAACATCTGACGTTGACGAAAGCCGGCCAGGCCGCCTATCGCGAACTCGTGCCCTTCGCGAATTCCTTCGAGGAAAACCTCCTCGCCAACATGTCGTCCGCCGACCGCGACGCCGTCCTGCGCGGCCTCGCCGCGCTGGAACGCGCGGGCGGCGCTTGAACGTCACTCCACCCGATGTGGATAATCCCGCTTGGGCGGGATGTTGTGGATGACCATCGCCAGCGCGATCAGCACCACGCAGCCGATGAAGATCACCACGAAGAGTTCGATTCCATGGAGGCCGCGGCCGAAGCCGAGGATTGGCAGTGCGGCGGCGGGCGAGTGCGTGACGCGCAGGCCGCGCATCAGGACGATGGTGACGCCCACCGCGACCGCCGCCGCCAGCCAGTCGCCGGGAAAGGCGAGGAAGGCCGCCTCGCAGACGATCGTGCCGATCAAATAGCCACCCATCACGTTGATGGGCTGCGACAGCGGGCTCGACGGCTGGCCGAAGAGCAGGCCCGCGGTCGCGCCGAGCGGCGCCAGAAGGAGCGGCAGGCCGGTCATGGCCGCCAGCTTGCCGACGATCGCCATGCCGAGGATCGCGGCGAACCCGGCCTTCAGATTGGCGACGGTGTCGACCGGCGGTTCGTGACGGGTGGAAAGGGATTTGAGGAAGGTGCGCATGCGGGATCGATCGGTTGGCGGGGACATCGCCGCCTAGCAGCCGATACGCCTCTGCCGCAACGTCCGGCGTTCCAAAAAAGCCGCCATCTTGAGAATGAAAATGCCTACCAGTCCATCACGACCTTGCCGGAATTGCCCGAGCGCATCGCGTCGAAGCCTTCCGCGTAGTCGTCGATGCCGATGCGGTGGGTGATCAGGCCCGACACGTCGAGCGGCCCCTGCACCAGCGCGATCATCTTGTACCAGGTCTCGAACATCTCGCGGCCGTAGATTCCCTTTAGCGTCAGCATCTTGAAGATGACCTTGTTCCAGTCGATCTCAAAGCCGGTCGGCGCGATGCCGAGGATGGCGATCTTGCCGCCATTGTTCATCGTGTCGATCATATCGCGGAACGCGGCCGCCGAGCCCGACATTTCGAGCCCGACATCGAAGCCCTCGGTCATCCCCTCCTCGCGCATCACGTCGCGCAGGCTCTCCTTCGAGGCGTCGACGACGTGGTGGATCTTCATCTTGCGTGCGAGGTCGAGGCGAACCGGGTTGATGTCCGTGATGACGACCTTTCGCGCACCCACCGCCTGCGCCACCAGCGCGCCCATGATGCCGATCGGCCCTGCGCCCGTCACCAGCACGTCCTCGCCGACCAGATCGAAGGAGAGCGCGGTGTGGACGGCGTTGCCAAGCGGATCGAAGATCGCGGCGATCTCGTCCGGCACATCGTCGGGGATCGGCACGACATTGTGCTTCGGAAGCACGAGATATTCGGCGAACGAGCCCGGCCGGTTAACGCCGACGCCGAGCGTGTTGCGGCACAGGTGCCCACGCCCGGCGCGGCAGTTGCGGCAATGGCCGCACACGATATGCCCCTCGCCCGAGACGCGCTGGCCGACCTTGTATTCGGTGACCGCCGCGCCGAAATCAGCGACTTCGCCGACGAATTCATGACCCGTCACCATCGGCACCGGCACGGTCTTCTGCGCCCACTGGTCCCAGTTGAAGATGTGGACGTCGGTGCCGCAGATCGCGGATTTCTTGACCTTGATCAGCACGTCGTTGGGGCCGACTTGCGGAAGCGGCACCTCTTCCATCCAGATGCCGGGCTCGGCCCTGGCTTTGACGAGTGCGCGCATCATGTTGGACATGGGAAGCTCCCTGTAGCGGAAAGTCCGCAAATCACCCCCACTCCGGCGCTTCGCGCCACCTCTCCCCCTGCCCGGGGTAGAGGAACCCAAGCTGGATGAGCCGCGACATTGCGGCAGCGCTTCCTCTCCCCCGTCGATCGGGGGAGAGGTGGTTTGCGCAGCAAACCGGAGTGGGGGTCGAATGGCGCAAGCATCAAACCACCCCCATCTCTTTCCCCACCGCCGCAAACGCCTCCACCGCCCGATCGATATCCTCGACGGAGTGCGCCGCCGACATCTGCGTCCTGATCCGCGCCTGCCCCTTCGGCACGACGGGGAATGAGAAGCCGATGACATAAATGCCGTGGTCCATCAGCCGGTCGGCCATGTCTTTCGCCACCTGCGCGTCGCCGAGCATGACCGGGATGATCGCATGGTCGGCGCCGGCGAGCGTGAAGCCGGCCTTCTCCATGCCCGCCCTGAACCGCTTGGCATTGTCGTTCAAATGCCGGCGCAGGGCGTCGCCGTTCTCGACCATGTCGAAGACTTTCAGCGACGTCGCCGCGATCACCGGCGCCAGCGTGTTGGAAAAGAGATACGGCCGCGAGCGCTGGCGCAGCCAGTCGACGACCTCGCGCCGGCCCGACGTGTAGCCGCCCGACGCGCCACCGAGCGCCTTGCCGAGCGTTCCGGTGACGATATCGACCCGGCCCTCGACGGCGCAATGCTCGATCGAACCGCGGCCGTGTTCGCCGACGAAGCCGACCGCATGGCTGTCGTCGACCATCACCATCGCGTCGTATTTTTCCGCAAGGTCGCAAACGCCCTGAAGGTTGGCGATGATGCCGTCCATCGAGAAGACGCCGTCAGTTGCGATCAGCCGGAAGCGCGCGTCGGCGGCTTCCTTCAGCCGCGCTTCGAGTTCGCCCATGTCGTTGTTGGCGTAGCGGTAGCGCTTCGCCTTCGACAGCCGCACGCCGTCGATGATCGAGGCGTGATTGAGCGCATCGGAGATGATGGCGTCCTCGTCCGAGAGCAGCGTCTCGAACAGGCCGGCATTGGCGTCGAAGCAGGAGGAATAGAGGATCGTGTCCTCGAACCCGAGGAAAGCGGAGATGCGCGCCTCGAGCGCCTTGTGCTCCTCCTGTGTGCCGCAGATGAAGCGCACCGAGGCCATGCCGTAGCCGTAGCGGTCGAGCGCGTGCTTGGCCGTCTCGCGCAGTTCGGCATTGTCGGCGAGGCCGAGATAGTTGTTGGCGCAGAAGTTCAGCACCTTGCGCCCGTCGGCGGTGATCTCGGCCGATTGCATCGACGAAATCACGCGCTCGGACTTGTAGAGGCCCTGGGATTTGAGGGCGTCGAGTTCGGTGGAGAGGTGGGAAAGGAAGGTGGTTGTCACGCTTGTCTCCGAATCGAGTGCCCTATGTCGCCCCCCTCTGGCCTGCCGGCCATCTCCCCCGCAAGGGGGGAGATTAGTCTCGTCATCGCCGTGCGTGATCTCCCCCCTCGCGGGGGAGATGGCCGGCAGGCCAGAGGGGGGCGCCGTAAAGCGCCACCTCGAACCCTACCTCACATGCCCCTTGCCGTAATGCTTCTCCAGCCGCGACTGGATCAGTTCGAAGCAGATCGACATCGCCCAGTAGATCAGCGCCGCCGCGATCAGCATTTCGAAGACGGTGAAGTCCCGTCGGCCGATGATCTGCGCCGTTCGCGTCAGTTCCCACACGCCCATCACCGAGACGAGCGAGGAATCCTTCAGCATGGCGATGAACTGGTTGCCGGTGGGCGGCACGATAAGGCGCATCGCCTGCGGGAAGATGATCAGCCGGAAGGTCTGGCCTTCCGTGAAGCCCAGCGCCTTGGCCGCATCGTGCTGGCCATGCGCGACGCCGACGATGCCGGCGCGGAAGATTTCCGCCAGATACGCGCCGTAGCACAGCGACAGCGCGATGATGCCGGACGGCACGGCCGACATCGCGAATTGCGGGCCGAGCTGCGGCAGGCCGAGATAGATCAGGTAGACCTGCAAGAGGAGCGGCGTGCCGCGGAAGAAGGAGATGTAGAAGGTCGCGATCGCATAGGCCGGGCCCGATTTCGACAATTTGCCGAGCGCGGCGGCGAGTGCGATCACCGAGGCGATGACGATCGAGATCAGCGAGACGTAGAGCGTCGTCACCGCGCCGGTCGTGATCATGTAGGAGAGGTTCGTTCCGCCGTCGCGGGTCGGTGCGAACCAGACGCCGAGATCGCGGTCGAAGCTGGTGATGAAGAGCGCGAAGAGCAGGACAAGTTCGACCCAGACGATCGCGATCTGGACCTTGAACGGCACCAGTCGGATCAGGATCAGGTTGGCCCAGATCGCGCCGCCGAGCAGGATGCCCGTCGCCAGATGCAGCCCGAAGCCGACCTCCTGCCCCTCGCCCGTCGCCCCGCCGAGCAGCGGCGCGACGAGGCCGCCGGCGCGCGTGCCGCCGAGCCCCATCCAGACGAGGACGATGGTGATGACGAGCACAACGCCCGCCTCCGCCCAGGACGGGCGGGCGCGGACGAGCCAGCTCTCCGCAGGGAGAGCCGGCGCGCCGGTCATGGTCTCGGTTGCAGCCATTACTCGACGGTCGTCAGGTCGACCTTGTACCATTTCTGCGACAGCTCGGAGAGCGTGCCGTCCTCGTGCAGCCCGGCGACGATCTCGGCGATCTTCTGGTTGAACTCTTCGTCGCCCTTGTCGGTCGCCACCGACAGCGGCTCGTAGAAGGCCGGTTCGCCGACGATGCGCAGCGGATAGCCGGCGTCGATCGCCGCCTGGATGGTCGGCAGGGCCGAGAACACAGCGTCGATGCGCACGCCGTCGCCGAGGCGCAAATCGTCGAAGGCGTTGGTGTCGGTCTCGTAGGTGCGGATTTCGGCCGGCGTCACCTGGTATTCGAACTCCGGCACGCCCTCGGCGTCGATCACCAGTTCCTTGTTGAGGTACGCGTCATAGGTGCAGCCGCCGCACGAGCCGATGACCTTGTCGTTCAGCTCGTCGATCGACTGGACTTCCGAATCCGTGTGAACCGCGAAGGCGGCAGGCGTGTAGTAGTAGATCGCGGGGAAGTCGAGCACCTCGGCGCGCGCCTTGGTCGGCGTCATCGAGCCGACCGACATGTCCCAGCGCCCACCCCAGCTTCCCGCCGTGATCACTTCCCAGGACGGCGTGATGATCTCCAGCTCCACGCCCATCTTCTCGGCGATCGCCTTGCCGACATCGATGTCGAAACCGTCCATCTCGTTGGCATCGTTGAGGAAGGACTGCGGAGGATAGGCGGGGTCGCTCGACATGACGATCTTGCCGGCCGAAGTCACGCGGTCAAGCGTCTCGCCCGCGATCACCGGCGAGCCGAGCATGGCGAGGACGGTCGTCAGGGCTGCAATTTTTCCCATTGCCATGAGAGTGTTCTCCTATTTTCTTTTTTGAAGTTTCTTGCTTGTGAAATCGGGCGCCGAAGCGCCCGATCCCTTGTTGCGAGCGGCGCCTAGAAGAACGCCTGCAGGCCGGTCTGCGCGCGTCCGAGGATCAGCGCGTGGACGTCGTGCGTGCCTTCGTAGGTATTCACCGTCTCGAGGTTCTGCGCGTGGCGCATCACATGGTACTCGACCTGGATGCCGTTGCCGCCGTGCATGTCGCGGGCCTGGCGGGCGATGTCGAGCGCCTTGCCGCAATTGTTGCGCTTGACGAGCGAGATCATCTCGGGCGCGAACTTGTGCTCGTCCATCAGGCGGCCGACGCGCAAGCTACCCTGCAGCCCGAGCGCGATTTCCGTCTGCATGTCGGCGAGCTTCTTCTGGAAGAGCTGCGTGCCGGCGAGCGGCTTGCCGAACTGCTTGCGGTCGAGCCCGTACTGGCGGGCGCGGAACCAGCAATCCTCGGCGGCGCCCATCGCGCCCCAGGAAATGCCGTAGCGGGCGCGGTTCAGGCAGCCGAACGGGCCGGAGAGGCCCGAAATGTTCGGCAGCAGCGCGTCTTCGCCGACCTCGACGCCTTCGAGCACGATCTCGCCGGTGATCGAGGCACGCAGCGAGAGCTTGCCGCCGATCTTCGGCGCGGAAAGGCCCTTCATGCCCTTTTCGAGCACGAAGCCGCGGATCTTGTTGTCATGGGCTTCCGACTTTGCCCAGACGACGAAGACGTCGGCGATCGGCGAGTTCGAAATCCACATCTTGGAGCCCGACAGGCGGTAGCCGTCGGCGGTCTTGACGGCGCGGGTCTTCATGCCGTTCGGGTCGGAACCGGCATCCGGCTCGGTCAGGCCAAAGCAGCCGATCCATTCGCCCGAGGCGAGCTTGGGCAGGTACTTCTTGCGCTGCTCTTCCGAGCCGTAGGCATAGATCGGGTGCATGACGAGCGAGGACTGGACGCTCATCATCGAGCGGTAGCCCGAATCGATGCGCTCGACCTCGCGCGCGACGAGGCCATAGGCCACGTAGCCGGCGCCGACGCCGCCATATTCCTCGGGAATCGTGACGCCCAGGAGACCGGACTCGCCCATCTCGCGGAAGATCGCGGGATCGGTCTTTTCCTCCAGATACGCCTGTTGCACGCGCGGCGCGAGCTTGTCGGCCGCGAATGCCGCCGCCGTGTCGCGGATCATCCGCTCGTCTTCGGTCAGTTGGTCGTCGAGAAGGAAAGGATCGTTCCAGGCGAAAGCCGCGGACGTGTCCTTGGCTCTAACTTCGATGTTCATGTCGTCACCGTCGGGAGTTGCAGATTGCCAAAATACCGGAATTTGGAGCGCAACGTAGTGCCATTGGACGGCCGGCGAAACAGTTTTTGTGCCCGATCGGCGGAAGCTTCGGAATTACAACCGGATCGCGTAGCGGATTCCATCGTAGATCGCCGCGTGGATGTTGCGCGCCGCGACGGCGTCGCCGATGCGGAAGAGTTCGAAACGTCCGTCCGCGTTCACTTGCGGAAAGAGCGCGCCCTGACCGCCGACGAGGCTTTCGTAGTCCACGGCGCCGCCATTCCTCGAACGCGATTTCAGCGCATGGTAGAGCTCGTCATTGGCCGTCGTGCCGTGCTCGACCACCACCTGGTCGACCCGCCGCTCCTGCGACCAGCCCTTGGCATAGTCCGAGCCGAGCGTCGCGACCAGCGCATTGCCCTCGCGCCTGACCGCGACGAGCCGCGTGTTGATCGTCACCCGCACGTGGCGCTCGTGGAACGCGCGCATGTAGGGCACGTGGTTCATGCCGCCCATCTCCGGCGCGAACAGGCGTTCGGGCGAGACGAGTTCGAGCTTCGATCCGGCATTGCCGATCATCTCGGCCGCCGACATGCCCTGATGCCCGCCATTGTCGTCGTAGAGGAGCACGTTCTCGGCCGGCTTCACCGCGCCCGACAGGATGTCCCAGCTCGACACGACGAGGTCGTCGCCCGCCTCCAGCGGCGGATTCTGTGGCAGGCCGCCGGTCGCGATCACCACCACGTCGGGCGCCAGCTCCAGCACGTCGCCCGCTTCCGCCCAGCAATCGTAGCGGATGGTCACGCCGAGATGGCCGAGTTCGGCCAGCCGCCAGTCGACGATGCCGACGAGCTCGCGCCGTCGCGGGTTCTGCACCGCAAGCCCGATCTGCCCGCCCGCCTTGGACGACGCTTCGAGCACCGTCACCTTATGCCCGCGCTCGGCGGCGACGCGCGCCGCCTCCAGCCCGCCCGGTCCGGCGCCGACCACGACGACATGCTTCAGCGGCCCGTCGGTTCGGGCGATGACATGCGGGATCTGCGCCTCGCGGCCCGTCGCCGCGTTGTGGATGCACAGCGCGCCGCCGCCCTCGTAGATGCGGTCGAGGCAGTAGGTCGCGCCGACGCAGGGGCGGATGCGGTGCTCCGCGCCGGCCTTCACCTTCGCGACGATATGCGGCTCGGCGATATGCGCGCGCGTCATGCCGACCATGTCGAGCTTGCCCTCGGCGATCGCATGGCGCGCGGTCGCGACGTCGGAAATGCGTGCGGCGTGGAAGACGGGGAACTTCGTCGCGGCGCGCACCTCGCCGGCGAAATCGAGATGCGGCGCGGAGCGCATTCCCGTCACCGGGATGACGTCGACCAGCGCCGCATCGGTGTCGATATGGCCGCGGATGACGTTGAGGAAGTCGACCTTGCCCGAGCGCGCCAGCATCCGCGCGATCTCGACGCCTTCGGCGCGCGAAAGCCCCGTCTCCAGATCCTCGTCCGCCACCATGCGGATGCCGACGACGAAATCCGGCCCGACCGCGTCCCGCACGGCATCCAGCACCCGCGTCGAAAACCGCATCCGGTTTTCCAGCGTGCCGCCATAGGCGTCCTCGCGAAAATTGGTCGCGGGCGACCAGAACCCGTCCATCAGATGGCCGTAGGCCTCGAACTCGATGCCGTCGAGCCCGGCCTCCTTCATGCGCTGCGCGGCCGACGCATAATCGGCGACGATGCGCGCGATGTCCCACTCCTCCGCCTCCTTCGGAAAGGCCCGATGCGCCGCCTCGCGCACCGGCGAAGCGGAAAGGACCGGCAGCCAGTCCGCCCGGTTCCAGCCGGTCCGGCGGCCGAGATGCGTCAACTGGATCATCACCTTGCAGTCATGCGCGTGGCAGGCATCCGCCAGCTCGCGCATCCACGGCACGATCTCGTCGCGATAGGCCTCCAGATTGCCGAACGCCGCCGGACTGTCCCTCGAGACGAGCGCCGAGCCCGCCGTCATCGTCAGCGCCATGCCGCCCTTGGCCTTTTCCGCGTGATAGAGCCGGTAGCGTTCCTTCGGCATCCCATCTTCCGAATAGGCCGGCTCGTGCGACGTCGACATCACGCGGTTCTTCAGGGTCAGATGCTTGAGCTGGAAGGGCTGGAGCAGCGGATCGTTCGACATCGGGTCTCGCTTGCGATGCGTAGGCGGGCATCGCATTGTTCGACGCTCCAGACCAACGGAGCAAGTCCATGCGCGCCATTTCGATGATCATTCCCGCTCTTCTTCTTTTCGCAGCGCCCGCGTTCGCCGAGGATGAAGAGACCTGCCCCGACGCCGTCAGCACCGCCGACATCGTCGAATGCCTGACCGAAACCTACGAGGACTGGGACGCGCGCCTCAACACCGCCTACCGCGCCGCCATCGAACCGCTCGAAGGCGAACGTCGCACCCAGTTCCGCGACGTCCAGCGCGCCTGGATCGCCTATCGCGACGCAAGCTGCGGGTATTATCGCTCCGGCGAAGGCACTATCGCGGCGATCGAGGGGAATGCGTGCATGGTGGATTTGACTCGCACGCGGGCGGAGGAGTTGGAGGGGTTGGGGGAGCGGTAAGAGACGGATTTGCAGAGGAAAGGGCGAGGCATGGATTCCTGTGACGAGCACAGGAATGACGGCATCCAAGGAATTTGCGAAACGAAGCAGATTCCAGTTCGCGCAACCCTTATGCAGCCGTCATTCCTGTGCTCGTCACAGGAATCCAGGCCTCGCCGGTCGTGCATCCAAGCCGTCAATAGAATTGCGCTGCGCTTCCGTCCGCTGCCAATTTCGGTAAATCTACTCGCCGATCGGCGGCAATCATCATTCGCTTGTTCGTCAAGAAGACGCCGCAGCGCGAACTCGAACTGGCCCGCCAGCGGGCAAAGGATTTGAGATGACGAAGACGATCAAGGCAAAGGATTTGCACACCACGCGGATGGCGCAAAGCCGCGAATACCGAGAAGCCTACGAAGAGCTCGACGACGAGTTCGCTCTGGTGAGTTCCTTTCTCGAAGCGCGAACCCGCGCGCATCTTTCGCAGGCCGAAGTCGCCAGCCGCATGGGCACGACCGAAAGCGCGGTTTCTCGGCTGGAAAGCGGCCGCGTCAAGCCGTCGACGCGCACACTCGAACGCTATGCGAAGGCGACCGGCCATAAGCTGCGGATCAGCCTCGAGCCAACCTACTAATACCACGCATCGTCATTCGCCGCCTTGCGCCTGGCGATGAAATCCCTCAGCGCATCGTCCACCGCGACGTCCAGCGGCGGCGGCTCGAACTCCGCGAGCTGTTTCTTCCAGAGCCGGTTGGCGCGGTCCATGGCGTCTTCGCCGCCGGCGTCTTCCCATTTCTCGAAGGCCTCGTTGTCGGCGAGGCCCGAATCCCAGAACGCCGTTTCGTAATTCGCCATCGTGTGCGCGCAGCCGAAGAAGTGGCTGCCCGGCCCGACTTCGCGAAAAGCGTCGAAGGCGAGTTCGTTGTCGTCGACCTTCACGCCATCGAGATAGGTGTGAAGCGCGCCGCAGAAATCGGCGTCCATGACGAATTTCTCGTAGGACATCGACAAAAGCCCGTCGAGGAAGCCGGCCGAATGCAGGATGAAGTTCGCGCCGCAATGAACGGCGGCGAGCATCGACATCGTGCCTTCGTTCATCGCCTGCGCGTCGGGCAGTTTCGATGTGGTGAAATTGCCGGAGCATCTGAGCGGCAAGTTCAGCCGCCTTGCCAACTGCCCCACCACCATCGAGCCGATCGCGGGCTCGGGCGTGCCGAAGGTCGGCGAGCCGGAGCGCAGCGACATGGACGACAGGAAGTTGCCGAAGATCACCGGCGCGCCGGGCCGCTCCAATTGCGTCAGCGCGCAGCCGGCCATGGTTTCGGCCAGCGACTGCGCGATCGCGCCGGCATTGGTCACCGGCCCCATCGCGCCGCCGAGGATGAACGGCACGATCACCGCCGCCTGGTTGGCGCGGGCATAGGCGCGCAGCGCGTTCGTCATCGTGCCGTCCCAGACGAGCGGCGAATTGACGTTGACGTTGCCGAGAATGACGCAGTTCTGGTCGACGAAATCGCGGCCGAAGACGAGCCGGGCCATGTCGATCGATTCCTCGGCGCGGCTCTCGGCCGTCACCGAGCCCATGAAGGGGCGGTCGGAATAGCGGATATGGGCGTAGACCATGTCGAGATGGCGCTTGTTGACCGGCACGTCGACCGGCTCGCAGATCGTGCCGCCGGAATGGTGCAAAAAGGGCGAGGCCTGCGCCAGCTTGATGAAATTCTCGAAATCCTGAAGCGTCCCATAGCGCCGGCCGCGCTCGATATCCATGACGAAGGGCGAGCCGTAGGCGGGCGAGAAGACGACGTTCCTGCCGCCGATCTGCACCGAATTCGCCGGATTGCGCGCGTGCTGGGTGAATTCGGCCGGCGCGGTCTTCAGGATCTCGCGCAGCATGCCCGGCTCGAACTTGACCAGAACGCCATCGACCTTCGCGCCCGCCTTGCGCCAGTGCGCGAGCGCGGTTTCGTCGTCACGGAACTCGATGCCGATTTCGGCGAGGATGCGATCCGCCGTCGCCTCGATGCGCAGGAGCTTCTCCTCGGACAGAATGTCGTAGGTCGGGATGTTGCGGACGATATAGGGCCGCCCCGGCCCCGCCTGCCCGCCCGCGCGCGCCTCGCGCCGCGCTTCGCGTCCGCCGCGCTCGCGCCTTTTGCCCTGCACTTCGTCCAGCATGTCGGGCTCCTCTCCCTGCGTAAGCGCACTCTAGGCGCATGGAAGTCGCCTCGCCAAGTGTCCCGACCGACCCGAACCTGTCCATAAGCGCCGCCGTGCCCTCGCGCGCACTGCCGATTCCGGCTAGATTTCGCCGATGCCCATCCGCCAATTGTCCGAAACCATCGTCAACCAGATCGCCGCCGGCGAGGTCATCGAACGGCCCGCCAGCGTGGTGAAGGAACTGGTCGAAAACGCACTCGACGCGGGCGCGCGCCGGGTCGAGATCGCGACTGCCGGCGGCGGGCTGCAACTGATCCGCGTCACCGATGACGGCTTCGGCATGAATGCTGCCGACTTGGCGCTCGCCATCGGGCGGCATTGCACGTCGAAGCTCACCGACGACATCCACGACATCCGCTCGCTCGGCTTTCGCGGCGAGGCGCTGCCATCCATCGGCTCGATCGCCAAGCTGACGATCCGCTCGCGCACGCGCGCAGGCGACGGCGCGGAGATCGTCGTCGAGGGCGGCCGCGTCGTTCCCGTCCGCCCGGCCGCCGCCAATCCGGGCACCGTCGTCGAGGTGCGCGACCTCTTCTTCGCCACGCCCGCGCGGCTCAAATTCATGAAGAGCGAACGCGCCGAGACCGCCGCCATTTCCGAAATGGTCAAGCGCATCGCCATCGCGTTCCCGCATGTGCGCTTCACGCTCTCCGGCCCCGACCGCACGACGCTCGACCTCGCCGCCTCGAGCGAGGATGCCGCCGGCCAGCGCGAGCGCATCGCGCAGGTGATGGGCCGCGAGTTCTCCGACAACGCGCTCGAAATCCGCGCCGAGCGCACCGATGTGCGCCTGTCCGGCCATGCCTCGATCCCGTCCTTCACGCGGGCGAACGCGCTCCAGCAATATGTCTATGTCAACGGCCGCCCGGTGCGCGACAAGATGCTCACTGGCGCGATCCGCGGCGCCTATGCCGATGTGCTGCCGCGCGACCGCCACGCCGTGACCGCCCTCTTCGTCGACATCGAACCGGCGCTGGTCGACGTCAACGTGCATCCGGCCAAGGCGGACGTGCGCTTTCGCGATCCGGGCCTGGTGCGCGGGCTGATGGTCGGCGCGATCCGGCAGGCGCTCGGCACCGCTGGCATCCGCGCCTCGACGTCTGCCGCAAGCTCGATGGCCGAAATGTTCCGCGCACCGCCGCACATCGGAAACGGCCATCATGCGCCGGTCGGCTTCGATGCCGCGACCTCGTTCCAGCGCCCGCTCGATCCCGGCTTCGCAGAGGCCACGCAGAGCGCCTTCGCCGACACGATCGCCTCCGCCGACCACCGGGCAGGCCTGTCGGAGCCCGCCCCGGAAGCCCTCGCCCAGCCGCTCGGCGCCGCCCGCGCACAGGTCCACGAGAACTACATCATCGCCCAGACCGACCGCTCGCTGATCATCGTCGATCAGCACGCCGCGCATGAACGCCTCGTCTACGAGGCGCTGAAGACGGCGCTTCATTCGAGGCCGCTGCCGGCGCAGATGCTGCTGCTGCCCGAGATCGTCGATCTGTCGGAAGACGATGCCGCCCGCCTCGTCGCGCAGGCCGAGACGCTTGCCCGCTTCGGGCTTTCGATCGAGCGTTTCGGGCCGGGCGCGGTCGCCGTGCGCGAGACGCCGGCGATGCTGGGCGAGATGGACGTGCAGCAACTCGTCCGCGACCTCGCCGACGAAATCGCCGAGCACGACACCGTCGAAACGCTCACCGCCCGCCTCCACCACATCGCCGCCACCATGGCCTGTCACGGTTCGGTGCGTTCGGGCCGGCGGCTGAAGCCCGACGAGATGAACGCACTCCTGCGCCAGATGGAAGCGACGCCGGGTTCGGCCACCTGCAATCACGGCCGCCCGACCTATGTCGAACTCAAGCTTGCGGACATCGAGCGGCTTTTCGGGCGCAGATAAGCTTGACCTGCAACCGCATTTGTGGCGGAACCACCGGGACCAGAAGGCGCATCCCATGAACCGTTTCGAAGGCCCCGGCGGCAAGGAAGCCCGCATCCGTTATCTCGACGGCGATTTCCAGGTGATGACGCCGGGATCGTTCGTGCGCTGTGCGGTGACGGGAGAAAGCATCCCGCTCGACGAGCTCAAATACTGGAGCGTCGCCCGGCAGGAGCCCTATGCGAACGCCGAGGTGTCGTTGAATCGGGAATTGCAGGACAACCCGGAATTGAGGACGCGGGCGAAGGGCTGACGCGTATCGAGACCGATTCCGCGTGTTGAGACGGCGAGGCCTGGATTCCTGTGACAAGCACAGGAATGACGGCATTGAAGGCTGCGCCGAACTGAGCAAACCTGAGTGGCAAATACGTCCATGAAGCCCGTCATTCCTGTGCTTGTCACAGGAATCCAGGCCTCGTCATTCCATGCCGCCCACGGCGGCGACATCAACCCCACGATGGCTCGGCAACGGCATTCCCTGCCCGGCGTCATCCCGGAAGCCGCACCGGCGCGAAGCGACGGGCGGCTATCCGGGACCCAGTCCGTAACATCTCAACTCACGGAATGGGTTCCGGCTCTTGCCTCGCTTCGCTCAGACTTCGGCCGGAATGACGCGCGTCGAGCAGGTCACCCCTCCAGCCGCCGCCTTCTCCACGCCTTCAGCGTCTGGTCAATCACCGCGCCGGGCGTCACGTCCGTCTCGAACGCCACGTCGATCTCCACCACCTTTGCCCGATGATGCAGTTCCTCCAGCGCCTGCGATCCGTGCGCCAGCCGGATCGCGTCCTTGGCGGTGGTGACCAGCACCAGCCCGTCCTTGTCGGCGTCCTGCATCAGGTCGCGCGCCTCGTCGGCGCTGTAGAAATGGTGGTCGGCGAAGCTGCGCGTGACCACCACCTCGCCGCCGAGTTCGCGCACCGTGCGGTAGAACTTGTCCGGATTGCCGATACCGGCGAAGGCGAGGCAGCGCTGGCCGCGGATCGCGTCGAGCGGCAGCGGACGTGTTCTTGCGCGATAGACCGGGCGGCCGGCGCGGGCGGCGTGGCGGACGACCGTCGAGGCCGCGCTGCCCTCGCCCAGTTCGAGCAGCGCCGTCAAATGGCGCATCTGGTCGACGAGCGCGGCGCGCATCGGGCCGCCGGGGATCGTGTGGCCGTTGCCGATGCCGCGTTCGGCGTCGACGACCACCAGCGCATAGTCGATGTGGATCTGCGCGCTCTGAAAGCCGTCATCCATGATGACGAAGTCGCAGCCTTCGCCGAGCAAAAGCTTGACGCCCTCGGCGCGGTTGGCTGAGACCGCGACCGGCGCGTAGGCGGCGAGGAGCAGCGGCTCGTCGCCGACATAGCGCGCGCCGTCATGGTGGAGGTTGACGAGATGGGCGCCGGAGACCGAGCCGCCATGGCCGCGCGACAGGAAGCCGGGCTTCAGGCGCATGGCCTTCGCCTGCCTGGCGAATGCGATCGCGACCGGCGTCTTGCCGGTGCCGCCGACGGTCAGGTTGCCGACGCACAGCACCGGCACGTCGATCCGCTTGCGCGGCGCGGTCTGCAGGCGATGGCGGGCGGCGAGGCCGTAGAGCTTCGACAGCGGCCAGAGCGACCAGGCGCGCCAGTCCGGCTTGTGCCACCAGAAGGGAGGCGCCTCGCTCACCCGTCAGCCCTTGCCGTTCGGCCGCGCGCCGCTCGTCAGCCGCGCCTTGACGACCAGCGGCGTGATCCAGGGATCGAGCGCGGCGAGCGTCTTCGACAGCGCCCCGCGCATGTCGGCGACGGCGTTGGCGCCGGCACGGATCATCTCGGCGCGCGCCGCGTCGTTGGTGAGAAGGTAGTTCACCGCGCCGGCCAGCATCGCCTCGTCGCGCACGAGCTTGGCGCCGCCCGCCTGCATCAGCGTCTGGTAGGCGTCGCGGAAGTTCTGCACGTTCTTGCCCGACAGCACTGCCGTATCGAGCATCGCCGGTTCGAGCGGGTTCTGCCCGCCCTCGCCGGTCAGCGAACGGCCGACGAAGGCGATCTCGGTCAGCCGCAGATAGAGCCCCATCTCGCCGATCGTGTCGCCGAGATAGATGTCGGTGTCGGGCGCGATGGGCTCACCTTTCGAGCGCCGCGCGACCTTCAGCCCCTTGCCCGCGCACATCTCGGCCACCGCGTCGGCGCGGTCGGGGTGGCGCGGCACGATGATGGTCGCGACGTTGCGGTGCCGCTTCTTCAGCGCCAGATGGACGTTGGCCGCGATCTCCTCCTCGCCCTCATGGGTCGAGACGGCGGCCCAGGTCGGGCGCGCGGCGACGGCAGCCTTCAGCGCCTGCAGCGCGGCGAGGTCGGCCGGCGGCGGCACGGTGTCGACCTTCAGATTGCCCGAAACCGTCACCGGCCGCGCGCCGAGCGCGAGGAAGCGTTCGCCATCGGTCTGCGACTGCGCGACGACATGGGCGAGGTTCTCGAACAGCGCTTCGGCGAGGTGCGAGCGCTTGCTCCAGCGGGCGAAGGAACGGTCGGACAGCCGTCCGTTGACGAGCACCTGCGGCACCCGTCGGGCGCCCAGTTCGAGAATCGTCATCGGCCAGATCTCGGATTCGGCGATGATGGCGAGGTCGGGCTCCCAATGGTCGAGGAAGCGGTCGACGGCGGGCTTCAGGTCGAGCGGGACATATTGGTGGATGATCGCGTCGCCGAGGCGCTCGTCGGCGACGCCGGCCGAGGTGACCGTGCCGGTCGTCAGCACGACATGGATGCCGTCGGCGACGATCTTCTTGACCAGCGGCACCACGGCCAGCGTTTCGCCGACGCTCGCGGCATGGACCCAGATCAGCGGCCCGTCGGGCCGGGCGACCTGCGTCACGCCATAGCGCTCGCGGCGGCGCTTGCGGTCTTCCTTGCCGCGGCTCGCGCGATAGGCGACGTAGCCGCCGATCAGCGGATAGGCGGCCGCGCCGGCGAGCCGGTAGGTGGTCAGAAGCGCGCGCGCCCAGCGTTCGCTCATGCCGCCGCTCCCACCAGCCCGTAGGCCTTGGCGGTGACGCGGTCGAGCCCCGCGGTCACCGCGCGGCGCATATCCTCCATCGCCGCGTCGTCGGCGTCCGCCGGCACGTGGATTGCCTCGCCGATGACGATCGCCGCCCTGCCGAAGGGCAGGTTGATCGCGGTCTTGTCCCAGCTCTTTTCCAGCACCTTGCGACGGCTCGTCGCCAGCGCCGCGGGCAGGATCGGCCGGCCGGAAATGCGCGCCAGCGTGACGATGCCGAGCCCGGCGTCGCGCGGCGTGCCGTGCGGGATGTCGGCGATCATCGCGACGTTGCGGCCCTGGTCGAGAAGGCGCTTGAGCATGATCAGCGCCCGCGCGCCGCCCTTGTCGGTGTCATGCCCCTCGCGCCCGCCCGAGCCGCGCACGATGCCGAAGCCGAGACGTTCGGCGACGAGCGCATTCAGTTCGGCGTCGCGGCTCTTCGAAAACAGCGCGGTGAAGCGCAGTTCGCGCGGAAGGTAGGCCGGCGCGAGCAAATGCTGGCCGTGCCAGAGTGCCAGGATCACCGGCTCGTGCGGCCGGATCGCGGCGACCGGGTCGTCGGAGCCGGAAACGAGCGGATTGGTCGCCTTGATCGCGCGCAGGAGCGCGACGATGCCGGCGGCAAGCGCATTCTTGGCGGCCGGCGTTTCGGCCAGCGGCCCGCGCAGCCTTTTCCATGCCGCCTTCAGCGGCCGGCGGCGCAGCGCGGCGCCCTGATCGATCCCGTCGATATTGCTGATGGTCTTCTTCCCCATCCGGCGGACAGATCAGCTCTGCGGTTCGAGCAGGCGATGCAGATGCACGATGAAGTAGCGCATCTGGGCGTTGTCCACGGTTTCCTGTGCCTTGGCGCGCCATGCGGCCTCGGCGGATTTGTAGTCGGGGAAGATTCCGACCACATCAAGGCCCGCGAGATCCTTGAACTGCATGCCCTGGAGCGAAGTCAGTTCGCCTCCGAAGACGAGGTGGAGGAGTTGCTTGTCGGCGTTGTTTTCGGCCATCGGACGATCGCTTTTGCTTTTCATGAAACGGGTTCGGGCGCGCGAAGCACCCGGCGCGAGCATGCTTAGATCAGTTCGCGGATTTTTGGAACCTACCAGCCAGCCCACTACCAGCCTTGCGACCAGTCCGGATCGCGCGCCTCTTCGATCATCGCGGTCAAAAGCGCGCCGGAACCGGCGACGAGCGTGCCGTGGCGCGGGCTCGTCCCGGCGTAAAGCGGTGCGACGCCCTGCGGCGTCAGCACCTCCCCGCCGGCCCGGCGCAGGATCAGGTCGGCGGCCGCGAGATCCCAGTCATGCGCGTTGGGCTTGACGAAGGTGGCGTCGATCTCGCCGTCGGCGACCATGGCGATGCGGTAGGCGAGCGAGGGAATGTAGGGCACCTTCACCGTCTGGCCGATGCCCGGCAGAAGCGTCTTCGTCATCGTCTTGGGGCCGGCGACGATCGGCACGTCGCCCGCTTCGCGCACCTTGATCGCGGCGCCGTCCTTCAGCGCCGGGCCACCGCGCGTCGCCTCGAAGACCTGCTCCTTCACAGGCGCATCGAGCACGCCGGCGATCGGGCGCCCGTCCTCGACGATCGCGATCGAGACGCACCACGTGTCGAGGCCGTTGATGAAGCCGCGCGTGCCGTCGATCGGGTCGACGACGAAGGTACGCCGCGCGGAAAGGCGCGACGTATCGGCCACCGTCTCTTCCGAGAGCCAGCCATAGTCCGGCCGCGCGGCCAGAAGCGCGGCCTTCAGGAAGCGGTCGACGGCGATGTCGGCTTCGGTGACCGGCGACTGGCCGGTCTTCATCCACACGTCCGGCGTCTGGCCGAAATAGCGCATGGCGATGCGCCCCGCCTCGCGCGCGGCCTCGCGGATCAGGGCCAGTTCGGCCTGGTCGTCATTCGCCAGCAAGCGTCATTCCTTCGATCAGGAGCGTCGGGGCGGCCGTGCCGAAATTGCGGTCGACGTCGTTCGCCGGCACCATGGAAAGGAACATCGTCTTCAGGTTCGACGCGATGGTCACCTCGGAGACGGGATGGGTCAGTTCGCCGTTCTCGATCCAGAAGCCCGAGGCGCCGCGGCTGTATTCGCCGGTCACCATGTTGACGCCCTGGCCGAAGACTTCGGTGACGTAGAAGCCGCGCTTCAGCCGCGAGATCATGTCCTGCGGCGAGGCCGTTCCCGGCTCGATGGCGAAATTGGTCGAGGTCGGGTTGACCGACGTGCCCGCACGCGAGCCGCGGCCGTTCGTCGTCAGCCCGAGTTCGCGCGCGGCCGAGGTCGACAGGAGCCAGTGCTTCAGGACGCCCTCCTCGACCATGGTCAGCACCTCGCCTTCGACGCCCTCGCCGTCGAAAGGCCGCGAGGAGGGTCCGCGCACGCGCAAGGGATCGTCCGTCACGGTGATCGCCGCAGATGCGACCTTCTCACCCATCCTGTCGCGCAGGAAGCTCGTCTTGCGCGCCACGGACGCGCCGTTGATCGCGCCCGCCAGATGCCCGGCGATGCCGCGCGCGACGCGCGGATCGAAGATCACGTCGACCGGGCCTGTCTTCGCCTTTCTCGCGCCGAGCCGCCGCACGGCCCGCTCGCCTGCCCGCCGGCCGATTTCTTCAGGTGCTTCGAGGTCGGAAAAATGCAGCCGCGAGGAATAGTCGTAGTCGCGCTCCATGCCGGTGCCCTCGCCGGCGATGACGCTCACCGAGCGGCCGAAGCGCGTCGCCATGTACTGGCCGAGGAATCCGTCGGACGTCGCCAGCACCAGCCCGCCCATGCCCGCGCTCGCCGAGGCGCCGCCGGAATTGGTCACGCCGGTCACCGCGCGCGCGGCGTCCTCCATGGCGAGCGCGTCCTCGCGCATGCGCGCCGCGTCGATCTCCGTTCCGTCGAACAGGTCGAGATCGCGGATCGTGCGCGCCAGCCTCTCCTTGTCGGCGAGGCCCTGCACCGGATCTTCCGGCGAAACCTTCGCCATCGCCACCGCGCGGCTCGCCAAATCGTCCGCATTCGCGCCGGCCGCCGCCGAGACGGACGCCACGCGCCGGCCGACGAAGACGCGCAGCGAAACGTCGTCGCTCTCCGCTGCTTCCGTCGCCTCCACCTTGCCGAGCCGCACCGTCACGTCGGCCGAGCGCGAGCGAACCGCCACCGCATCGGCCGCATCGGCGCCGGCGCGGCTGGCCGCCTCGACCAGCGATGCGACGAGGTCCTGCAGCCTGGCGGTCTCGATCTGGCTCATGCAAACATCCTTGTTGGCGGACGGGGATTGGCACACATGTCGTGCGCCCCATCTATTGTTCGCGCCGGCCAAGTGCAATGGCCGACACGGCCGCCGCCTCGTCGGAGGCAACACGCAAGGAACCCGTTCCGTGACGATTTCGCTCTCCGTTCCGGTCTGCAGGCCATGACCGACCGCCCGGCCGACGAGACGCCCGACGCCCGGCCGCTGGTCGAGCCCGGCAAGTTCGTCTCCGGCTCGACCATGCGCCATGTCGTGACCATGACGGCGACCGGCTCGATCGGGCTCATCGCCGTCTTCTTCGTCGACGCGCTCAACCTCTTCTACATCTCCATGCTCGGCGTGCAGGAACTCGCCGCCGCCATCGGCTTCGCCTCGACACTGATGTTCTTCACCATCTCGGTGGCGATCGGCTTCACCATCGCGACTTCCGCCGTCGTCAGCAAAGCGCTCGGGCGCGGCGACCGCGAGGAGGCCGCCCGCATGGGCGGCGCCTCGGTCCTCTACATGGCCGCCACCACCATCTTCATCGCCGCCGCGATGTGGCCCTTCCTGCACCAGCTCGTCGGGTTGCTCGGCGCGCGCGGCGAGACGCAGGAGATGGCGACCCGCTTCCTGCAGATCGTCATCCCCTCCATGCCCATGGTCGCGGTCGGCATGGCGACGACCGGCATCATGCGCGGCGTCGGCGACGCGCGGCGGGCCATGTATGTCACGCTCGCCGGCGGCGTCGCGGCCGCCATCCTCGATCCGATCTTCATCTTCGGCTTCGGGCTCGGGCTGGAAGGCGCGGCGATCTCGACCGTCATCTCGCGCGCGATCCTCCTCGCCGTCGGCCTCTACAGCGCCCACAAGATCCACCGGCTGATGAAGATGCCGGACCTTGCCGGCTTCAAGGCGGCGTTGCGCCCCTTCTTCGGCATCGGAGTGCCGGCGCTCCTGACGCAGATCGCAACGCCGGTCGGCAACGCCTACGTCACCGTCGAGATCGCCTCCTTCGGCGACGAGGCGGTCGCCGGCTGGGCGATCATCGGCCGCATCCTGCCGGTCGCCTTCGGCGTCATCTTCGCGCTGTCGGGCGCGGTCGGGCCGATCCTCGGCCAGAATTACGGCGCGCGGCGCTACGACCGGCTCAACGACGCCCTGCGCGACGCGCTGGTCTTCACCACCGTCTACGTCCTCGCCGTCTGGGCACTGCTCGCAATCTTCGCCGGCCCGATCGCCGGCCTCTTCGGCGCCACCGGCGAGGCGCGCGACCTCGTCGTCTTCTTCTGCCTCTTCGCGGCCGGCTCGTTCCTCTTCAACGGCGCCCTGTTCGTCGCCAACGCCGCCTTCAACAATCTCGGCTACCCGACCTACTCCACCGTCCTCAACTGGGGCCGCTCGACGCTCGGCGTCATCCCGTTCGTCTGGATCGGCGCGCAATATTGGGGCTCGAAAGGCGTCATCGCCGGCTGGGCGCTCGGCGCCGTCTTCTTCGGCATCGCCGCCGTCATCATCGCCTTCCGCACCGTCCGCGGCATCGGCCCGCGCATGATGGCCGGCGAGCCCATCCCGGCGCCGCCGCCGGCGGCAAACTCGGCGTTCTCGACGGGCAAGGCGTCTACGTTGCCGTAGATTTCCGTTCGTGCGCCTCGACCGCCGCATCGATCGACCGCTTCAGCTCGTCGCGGATCGATTCGGTCGCCGCCATCACCAGCTCCATCTTCATGAAGTCGAGCACGCGGAACTCCGACACGGGCGGGCGGATCAGGATCTGCGGCTGGCAGCGCGTCAGGTTGAGGGCGATGATCGACTGCATCATGATCTGGCTGGTGCCGAACAGAAGGTCGATCGAATCGGGGCCCTTCGGCGTCTCCTTCGAAGGATAGCCCACGACATCGACCGCGATGACGATGTCGGCCGCGCCCTGCACGAGGTCGAATGGCACCGGATCGTAGAACCCGCCGTCGATCAGGAGCTTGCCCTCGCGCCGCACCGGGCGGAACACGGCGGGCAATGCGGCCGAGGCGGCGAGCGCGGAGCGCAGGTCGCCGGTGTCGAGCACGGCGAGGTCATGCGCGAAAAAATCCGTTCCCGTCACCTTCAGCGGGATCTGCAACTGCTCGAACGTCTCGGGGATTTCGGCCGGCAGGAACGAGCGCAGGATGCGTTCGAGGTTGAACTGGCCGAACCTGATTCCGCCCTGCATCATCTCGGCGAAGGATTGCGGGCGCGAGCGCCAGAGGCGGCTCGCCACCTCCGCCCGTTTGCCGAGCACGGTGCGCGCATAGTCGCGGATGTCGGCGCCCGTCATCCCCGCCGCCATGCCGGCGCCCATGATGGCGCCGATCGACGAGCCGGCGATCATCTTGGGGCGGATGCCGAGTTCGTCCAGCGTCTCGATGACGTGGATGTGCGCCAGCCCCCGCGCGCCGCCGCCGCCCAGCGCCAGCGCGAAACTCGGCCCGCTCGCAGGAGTGGGCCGCGCGGTCTCGTTCTCGATCAGGGTCGGCACGGGCGCGTTCATGGCAGGTCTCAGTTCGACGTGTCGGTCTCTTCCTCATTGGCCGCCGCGCCGTTGCCGGTGTCGGTTTCCTTTGCCTGCGGACCGATCACCAGCAGCGACGGCTCGGCGGAGAGCAAGCGTTGCGCCGAAGCCTTTACCTGGTCAAGCGTTACCGATTCGATGTCGGCGACGCGCGTGTCGATATAATCGATGCCGAGTTCGTCGCGCTGCAACTCCAGAAGCGTCCGCGCGATGGAGGCGGAGGAGTCCAGATTGTTGATCGCATAGGCGCCGATGACATAGGTCTTGGCCTTGGCCAGTTCCTCTTCCGTCGGCCCTTCGGCGATGAACTTCTGCACCTCGTCCTCGATGACGGAAAGCGCCTCGCTCACCTGGTCGGCGCGCGTCGAGGTCGCGATCGTCATGGCGGTCGAAAGGTCGCGATTCTGCAGGTAGGAGCCGATGCCGTAGGTCAGGCCGCGCACCTCGCGCACCTCGTTGAAGAGGCGCGAGGAGAAGGTGCCGCCGCCGAGGATGTGGTTCATCAGATAGGCGGCGAAGAACTCCGGATCGTCGCGCTCGATGCCCGGATAGACGAGTTGCAGCGAGCTTTGCGGCAGTGCGAATTCGTAGAGCACTTCTTCGCCGAGCTTCGGATCGATGCGCGGAATGTCCTTCAGTTCCGCCTCATCGGGCAGGTCGCCGAAGATGCGGTCGAGATCGGCCTTCAGCGTCTCGGCATCGATCGCGCCGACGACGGCGACGTGGAGGTTCGACTTCGCCAGGAGATCGCCATGGACGGCGCGCAGGTCGTCCGGCGTCACCGCGGTGATCGTCTCTTCCGTGCCCTCGCGCTCCAGCGCATAGGGGTGGTCGCCATAGAGCGCGCGGGCGAATTGCTGCATGCCCTGGCGCTGCGGATCGCGCGAATTGGCGCGGATGCCGGTCAGGATCTGCTGGCGCATCCGCTCGACCGGGTTCTCGTCGAAGCGCGGTTCGTTGACCGCCAGCGCGAGAAGGTCGAGCGCCTCGTCCTTGTTGTCCGACAGGAGCCGCATCGAGCCGTAGAGCGCGTCGGTCGAGGCTTCGAACGACATCTCCGCGCCGGCATTGTCGAGCGCTTCCTGGAATTCGTTCGATTCCAGGTCGCCCGCGCCCTCGTCGAACAGCGCGCTCATCAGATTGACGAGGCCGCCCTTGCCGTGCGGGTCCTGGATCGAGCCGCCCTCGAAGGCGAAATTTATCGCGATCATCGGGATCGTGTAGTCCTCGACGAGCCAGGCCGTGACGCCCGACTCCGAGCGCACTTCCTGGATGTCGACGGCGGCCGAGGCCGGCCAGGCGATGGTCAGCGCCAGCGCGGTCGCGCCGACGGCCTTTGCCAGCGCGGCGGTGAAAGTCGATGCCTTGAACGGGAAGCTCACGAGCGGCCCTCCTCTTGCGGCAGAAGATAGCCCGTCACCGAGCGGTTCTGGTCGAGATAGCGCGCGGCCGCGGCCTTGATGGCGTCGGCCTCGACGGAGCGGATGCGCTCGGGCCATTCCTCGACGTCCGCGACGGTCGAGCCCGTCGTCAGCGCCGAGCCGTAAAGGTTCGCCATACCCGACTGGTCGTCGCGCGCGAAGATGATGGAGCGCAGATAGCGGTTCTTCGCCGCTTCCAGCTCCTCGGCGGTCACGCCGTCCCGGGCGATCTTCTCGATCTCGGCATCGGCGGCCGCTTCGACGTCTTCGAGCGTCGCTTCGCCGCGCGGGGCGCCATAGACGCCGAAAATCGTCGCGTCGAGCGAAGTGCCCCGGAAATAGGCGCCGGCCGACGATGCGATGCCCTGCTCCACCACCAGCGACTGGTAGAGCCGCGAGCGGATGCCGCCGCCGAGGATTTCGGCCAAAAGGTCGAGTGCCTCGGCCTCGCCGTCCTCGGCCGTCGTGTAGGACGGCACGACCCAGGATTTCGAATAGCCCGGCACCGTCACGCGCTCGTCGCGATAGGTCACCGTGCGCGCGGTGCGCTGCGGCGGCTCCTCGGTGCGCGTGCGCGCGCCGAGCTCCGGATTGGACGGGATGACGCCGTAATATTCGGTCGCAAGCTCCCGCACTTCCTCGACGTCGACATCGCCGGCGACGACCAGCACCGCATTGTTCGGCGCGTAGTAGCGCTGGTAGAATTCCAGCGCGTCGGCCCGGTTCAGCTTCTCGATCTCGTGCATCCAGCCGATGATCGGGATGCCGTAGCCATGGTTCTGGTAGAGCGTGGCGTTGACGGATTCGCCGAGGATCGAGTTCGGCTGCGTCTCGATGCGCGAATTGCGCTCCTCGATCACAACCTGCCGCTCGGGATCGACCACGGCATCGGTCAGCACCAGCCCCGTCATCCGGTCGGCCTCAAACTCCATCATCGTTTCCAGATGCTCGGGCGCGATCTGCTGGAAATAGGCGGTGTAGTCGTAGGAGGTGAACGCGTTTTCGCGCCCGCCGACCTCGGCGATCCGGGCCGAGAATTCGCCCTGCTTGTGCTCTTCCGTGCCCTTGAACATCAGGTGCTCGAGGAAATGCGCGATGCCCGACTTGCCCGGCTCCTCGTCGGCCGAACCGACCTTGAACCACAGCATGTGGGTGACGACGGGGGCGCGCCGATCTGGGATCACGACCACTTCGAGACCGTTGTCGAGCGTGAAGTCGGCGATCTGGTTTTCGGCCGGCGCGGCGCTCGCGTCCTGCGCGGACGCTGCGCCCGACAGAAGCGCGACACCGATCGCCGTTCCTGCCAGACCTCTCGCCATTGCGGCGGGCATCAGGTGCATTCGCTTGTCCTCGGTTTGATATGCGTTGGACGACAGATAGCGCGTTCGCCCACGGCGAAGAACCGGCGCGCCGATTAAATCTTCGTCATGTCTGGAGACCGAGAGAGGCCGAAATCAGGCAGCGAGGCAAAAGGCGATGGTCGTGTCGCCATAGTCGCGCCGCTCGTCGAGCGTGAAGCCGGCCGGCGGCTGGAAGGGCGTTGCGGCCGCTTCCTCGACGAGGCAGAGCGCGCCCGGCTTCAGCCAGCCGCCCTCGCGCGCGGCGCTGAGCGCCAGTTCGCCGAGCCCCCTGCCATAGGGCGGGTCGGCGAAGACGAGGTCGAAGGGCTGGAGCGTTCCGGCCTCGCCGAGCTTGGTCGCGTCGCGGCGGAAGATCTTTGTCCGGCCCGACAGGCCGAATGCCTCGACATTGGTGCGGATCAGGCCGCGCCCTTCCGCCGATTCTTCGATGAAGACCGCGTAGGACGCGCCGCGCGACAGGGCTTCGAGCCCCAGCGCACCGGTGCCGGCGAAAAGGTCGAGCACGCGCGCGCCGTCGAGATGGTCGCCGTAGCGATGCGCGATCACGTTGAAGACGGCTTCGCGCGCGCGGTCGGTCGTCGGGCGGATTGCGTTCGTCTTCGGTGTTGCCAGAGGCCGGCCGCGAAACGCGCCGCCGACGATCCTCATCGCCCGCGATCTCCCCGATTGCCGCCGGGACGGCCGCCGGGTCTGTTGCCACCGGGCCGATCATCTCGGCGCGGACCCTTCGGTCCCTCGGCGCCCTGCGGCCGGGGCTTGCCGGCATAGCGCTTGCCCTCGGTCTCCTCGGCGCGGCGCGCAGCCTTCTTCGGTCCCACCGCCTTGGCGCCGGGCGCCATCCACACATTGGCCGTGCGGGAACGCTGCGGCTCGGCCTTCTTCTCGAAGCCGGCTTTGCCGCCCTTCGAATCCGCGCCCTTGCCGCCGGCACCCTTTGCGCCAAAGCCTTTCGGCCCGCCGCGTCCGCCGGGCTTGGAGGTCTGCAGACGGCCCAGCGCATCCTCGCGCCGCTCGTCCTTGTCGCGTTTGCGGGGCGCGGGCTTGCGCACATCCTCTTCGCTGACGCGCTGCGCCACCGGCTGGTTGGAGAATTCCTTGATCACCGGCGCGTCGAAATCGGCGCCCGATTCGGCGATCAGCTTGTCACCGAGCTGTTCGCGCAGGTGTCGTCCGCGCAGTTCCTGGATCTCGCCTTCGGCGAGTTCGCCGAGCTGGAACGGGCCGTAGGAGACGCGGATCAGGCGCGTGACCTCGAGGCCGAGCGCGCCCATCACGTTCTTGACCTCGCGGTTCTTGCCCTCGCGAAGACCGACCGAAATCCAGGCATTGGTGCCCTGCTCGCGCTCCAGCACCGCCTCGATCGCGCCGTAGAACACGCCGTCGACCGCGATGCCGTCCTTCAGCGCCTCCAGCTTTTCAGGCTCGACCTTGCCGTGGACGCGCACGCGATAGCGGCGCAGCCAGCCCGTTGCCGGCAGTTCGAGCGTGCGCGCAAGCCCGCCATCGTTGGTCAGGAGCAGCAGGCCCTCGGTGTTGATGTCGAGACGACCGACCGTCAACAGCCGCGGCAGGCCCTTCGGCAGCACGTCGAAGACAGTCTGACGGCCTTCCGGGTCCTTGTTGGTCGTGACCACGCCGGATGGCTTGTGGAACAAGAAGAGCCGCGTGCGCTCGATCGCCGGGATCGGCTCGCCATCGACCTCGATGCGGTCCTTTCCGGTGACGTTCAGCGCCGGGCTGTCGAGCACCTTGCCGTTCACCGAAATGCGGCCGGCGGCGATCATGTCTTCGGCATCGCGGCGCGAGGCGACGCCCGCGCGCGCCAGCCGCTTGGCGATCCGCTCCTCGCCGCGCGCAGCCTCAGCGACATTGTCGGTACGCGGACGGCGGTCGTCGTCGCGCTTCTGATAGGGCTTGCGGTCGCCATCTTCGCGGCGCGCGAACGGTTTCCTCTCGCCGTCGCGCGCGGCATAGGGCTTGCGATCCCCGTCGCGCTTCTGGAAAGGCTTGCGGTCGCCATCCTCGCGCTTGGCGTAAGGCTTGCGGTCGCCATCCTCGCGGCGCACGAACGGTTTCTTCTCGCCGTCGCGCGCGGCATAGGGCTTGCGGTCCCCGTCACGCTTGACGAACGGCTTGCGGTCGCCGTCCTCGCGCTTGGCAAAGGGCTTCTTGTCGCCGTCGAAGCGCCGCTTCGGCCGATCCTCGCCGGAGCTCGCGCCTTCGCGCTTGACGAACGGCTTGCCGCGCGCGCCCTGCGGACGCTCGCTGCGCTCGCCGTCGCGCGCCGCGTACGGCTTGCGGTTGCCCGTCCGGTCGCCGGAGCGGCCCTTGTTCTTATTGTCGTCGGTCATTGTGGCCTTTGCCTTTCAGCGCGGGTAACTATCAGAGCGTTTTCAGCTCTGCGAGTGAAATGTCTCAGAACCAGTCCCAAACGGCGCGGCCCGATTTCATGGCCCTCGCCTTCGCCGAGGCCGAGGCCGCGGCCGCGCGCGGCGAGGTGCCGGTCGGCGCCGTCCTCGTGCGCGACGGCGAGATCGTCGCACGCGCCGGCAACCGCACCCGCGAACTCAACGACCCGACCGCCCATGCCGAGATGCTCGTCATCCGCGACGCCTGCGCCGCGCTTGGCCAGGAGCGGCTGACGGGGCTCGATCTCTACGTCACGCTGGAGCCCTGCGCCATGTGCGCGGCGGCGATTTCCTTCGCGCGCATCCGGCGGCTCTATTTCGGCGCGGAAGACGAAAAAGGCGGCGCCGTCGTCAACGGGCCGCGCTTCTTTTCCTTACCCACCTGTCACCACGCGCCCGAAACCTATTCGGGCTTCTCCGAACAAAAATCCGCCGAACTCCTGCGCGGCTTCTTCAGGTCGCAGCGCTCGTAGCGGTCAGAGACCTGGAATCATGTCGCGCCAGGTGATCTTGCCCTGCGCCTGGCGGGCGGCGCGTTCCTTGCGCCACTCGTCCTCGCCGACATCGCCGGCCGGCGCCGTCTCGGCAGGCTGGCGGTACTGCGTCGGCGGCTCGGACAGGAACCGGCGCTGGTTCGGGTCGCGGGCCTGCGACTGCGCGAGGCGGCGGTTGAACTCCTCGCGCTGGCTGGCCCGGTCGATATCGTTCATCTCGACGCCCTTCGACTTGTCCCAGTCGGTCGTGCTGCCGGCCGTGCGCGCGCCGCGCAGGCCGGAGCTGTAGGAATTGTCGTCCTGGTTGAGCGTCGCCTCCTCGCGGACGCGGGCAAGCCGCGCCTCGGGCGATTCGGGCCAGGCTTCGCCGCTCGACGCGCTCTGCTGCGGCTGCGGAAGCACGTCCAGCGAAGCCGGGCGCACCAATTCGCCGCGCGGCTGGTAGTTGATCGGCTCGCGCCGCTCGGACTGCAGCGAGAGAATGCCCGTCACGTCCTCGAGAAGCTGCTGGTCGGAAGGCGTTCCCGTGCCGTAGGTCGGGCCCATGCAGCCGGCGAGCGTCAATGCGGAGGCGATGGCCAGTCCGGCCGGCAGCATCCGGTTCGCCGTCAGTCTTGCGTTGCTCATCGCACCCTCTTCCGTCCTTGGCTTAAAGGCCCCAGCGCGCCTTCGCCCGCAAACGCGGCGACAACAAGGCGTCCAATCTCGGGGTGCCTGTATCGCATGGCAGGCCGCGCCGCGCAACGGCAGCCCAAGCGTTGCCAACACACTTCGCCGTCAGCACCGCAACCGCTTGTTGCAGGATCGGAATGCAGTCTACATTCAAGGTGTTGAAGGCAAAAGCAGCAGCGCCGCGCCAGCCAGCGCGACCGGGAGGATGAGCCGACCCGGCCGTGGCAACGGCTTTGCCTTCAACAAGGAGAGTGTCGCTATGTGGATTCCACTGTGCGTCACCCTGGACATACGAAAAACCCGGACGGGCTGGTCACTGCGCGTCCGGGTCATTCTCATATGATCTAGGAAAAGGAGGCCCGGTTCCAGCCGGGTCTCCACTCCACAACCGAATATAGCGCCACAGCGCGCCGCCATCAACCCAGCCGGGCGAGCCCGCGCAATTCCTCAAGCGCCACCCGCCGCGCCAATCGCTGTTCGACTTCTCGGACGATTTGCATCTACAATCTGATCGTTGGGGGCAGAAGCAGCAGCGTCGAGCCAGCCGGCGCGACCGGGAGGATGAGCCGACCCGGCCGTGGCAACGGCTTTGCCTCCAAACTGGAGGTTTGCGATGATACCCATCGTCGTAACCTTGGAGATACGAAAAACCCGGACAAGCTGGCTAGTGCGCGTCCGGGTTCTATTCGTATAATCCAGGAAACGGAGGCCCGGTTACAGCCGGGTCTCCACTCCAGAACCGAATATAGCGCCGCAGCGCCCCGTCATCAACCCAGCCGGCCGAGCCTGCGCAGTTCCTGCAGCGCCGCCGCATCGCGCGCGGAGACGTCGGGGAAATCGGCGTCCTGTCCGACATCGTCGGTGAAGCGCCACGAGCGCGCACATTTCTCGCCGGACGCGCGCTTGAAGACGACCCCGACGCCCTTGACGTCGTCCAGCACGAACGCGCCTTCCGGCGGCGCGCCTTCGACGATCTCGATGCCGCTGGCAATGCAGATTTCTGCCATGTCACATGTGACAATCGCAGCTCGCAATTCTGCGTCCGAAATATAGACCACCGGCGCTGCTTCAAGCGAGGAGCCGATCGTCTTGTTCTTGCGCTCGATTTCGAGCGCACCGGTGACGACGCGGCGGACCTGGCGCACCTTGCGCCATTTTTCCGCCAGCGCGGCATCGCGCCATTCTGCGGGCACCGCGTCGAACTGCTGGAGGTGCACCGACACCGCGTCCGGGTAGCGCTCCAGCCAGGCTTCCTCGCAGGTGAAGGGCAGCATCGGCGCGAGCCACTTGACCAGATTGTCGAACAGCTTGCGCACGACCACGATCGCTGCCTTGCGCCGCGTGCTCGACGGCGCGTCGCAATAGAGCGCGTCCTTGCGGATGTCGAAATAGAAGGCCGAAAGCTCGACGACCATGAAGTCGATCAGCGCGCGGGTGACGCGCTTGAAGTCGAACGCGTCGTAGCCCTTGCGCACGACCTCGTCGAGTTCGGCGATCCGGTGCAGCATCAGCCGCTCGAGTTCCGGCATGTCGGCGAACGCGACCTCCTCGCCCTCGTCATGGGCGAGCGTGCCGAGCATCCAGCGGATCGTGTTGCGAAGCTTGCGGTAGGCGTCGATATTGGTCTGCAGCACGTTCTTGCCGAGGCGCTGGTCTTCCCAATAGTCGGTCGTCATCACCCAGAGCCGCAGGATGTCGGCGCCGGACTTGCCCATCACGTCCTGCGGCGTGACGGTATTTCCCAATGATTTCGACATCTTGCGGCCGTCTTCGTCCATGGTGAATCCATGGGTGACGACCGTGTCGTAGGGCGCGCGGCCGCGCGTTCCGCAGCTTTCCAGAAGCGAGGAATGGAACCAGCCGCGATGCTGGTCGGAGCCTTCCAGGTAGACGTCGGCCGGCCATTTCAGGTCCGGTCGGTCCTCCAGCGTGAAGGTGTGGGTCGAGCCCGAATCGAACCAGACGTCGAGAATGTCGGTGACCATCGTCCACGGCTCGTTTGCCTTGGCCCCGAGGAAGCGCTCGCGCGCGCCCGCCGCGAACCAGGCGTCCGCGCCCTCGGCCTCGAAGGCGTCGAGGATGCGCCGGTTGACGTCCTCGTCGATCAGCACCTCGCCATTCTCATCGGCAAAGACGCAGATCGGCACGCCCCACGCACGCTGGCGGGAAAGCACCCAGTCAGGCCTGTCCTCGATCATCGCGCGCAGCCGCGTCTGGCCGGCGGCGGGCACGAAGCGCGTATCGTCGATCGCCTTCAGCGCGCGGGAGCGCAAGGTCGTGCCGTCGCCCAGTTCCTTGTCCATATGGACGAACCATTGCGGCGTGTTGCGGAAGATCACCGGCTTCTTGGAGCGCCAGGAATGCGGATAGGAGTGCTTCAGCCGGCCGCGCGCAAAGAGCATGTTCGCAGCGATCAGCGCCTCGATGACGGCCTTGTTGGCGTCGCCCTTCTTGCCATTGTCATCGATGACGCGCGCCGCCCCGCCCTCGCGATCCGGCCCGAAGCCCGGCGCGTCCTTAGTGAAGAATCCGGCATCGTCGACGGTGAACGGGATACGCGTTTCAATACCGCGCTCCCTTAGCAGGGGAGCGGTTTCCATCCACGCGTCAAAGTCCTCGCGACCGTGGCCCGGCGCGGTGTGGACGAAACCGGTGCCGGCGTCGTCGGTGACGTGGTCGCCGGGAAGCATGGGCACGGGGAATTCATAACCGTCGCCGAGACCATTGAGCGGATGCGAAAGCTGCATTGTCGAAAGAGCGCGCGTAGGGACTTCAAAGAGCCTACGGAAACCGAGCTTAGCTTTGGTGAAGGATTCCCCGGCCAATGCGTCCGCAAAGATGAGTTTTTCACCAGGTTGCGGACCAAAATCGTTTTCCGCACCTGTAACTTCATACAGCCCGTAGCCGACACGCGGTGAGTAGGCGACTGCGCGGTTGCCCGGGATCGTCCACGGCGTTGTCGTCCAGATTACGACGCTTGCATCTCTGATTGCCTGCTGCTTATCCGCGACAAGTTCTGATGCGGATTTGAAATCGTCGTCAGATGAAAGCCCCCAGAAGGCTTCGGTGAAGACTGCTTTGGCCACCGGAAACTTCACCCAAACCGTATCGCTCTCATAATCCTGATACTCGACCTCCGCCTCCGCCAGCGCGGTTCGCTCGACGACGCTCCACATCACCGGCTTCGACCCACGATAGAGCTGGCCCGAGCTTGCGAACTTCAAGAGTTCCCCGGCGATCCGCGCCTCGGCGTGAAAATTCATCGTCGTATAGGGATTGTCGAAATCGCCCTCGACGCCGAGCCGCTTGAACTCTTCGGCCTGCACGTCGATCCATTTCTGCGCGAATTCGCGGCATTCGCGGCGGAATTCGTTGACCGGCACCTGGTCCTTGTCGAGCCCCTTGGCGCGATACTGCTCCTCGATCTTCCATTCGATCGGCAGGCCGTGGCAGTCCCAGCCGGGCACGTAGTTGGAATCGTAGCCGCGCATCTGGAACGAGCGGGTGATGACGTCCTTCAGGATCTTGTTCAGCGCATGGCCGATATGGATGTTGCCGTTTGCATAGGGCGGCCCATCGTGAAGCACGAAGAGCGGGCGGCCCTCGGCCTCCTTCCGCAGCTTCTTGTAGAGCCCCATCTCCTGCCAGCGGGCCACGATCTGCGGCTCCTTCTCGGGCAGGCCCGCGCGCATCGGAAACTCCGTCTGCGGCAGGTAAAGCGTCTTCGAATAGTCGATCTTCTCGGCAGCGTCGGTCATCGTCATGGCCCTGTGGCGAACGGCAAGGTTCGCGCGTCAATCAATGTCGGTAAGGGGAGCGCGCGCAAGGGGCGGCGCGGCAAACGGCAGCAACCCGGACCGTCCGGCAGCCATCAGGCCACCCGGACAGCCGGGCCAATAATTCGTATCGTCCGCGCGATCATGGTCGGCAAGTCAGACATCGGGCGCTTTTAGCGGAGGCTCGGACGGGAATAAAGGGGTTTCCTTCCGGCCGAACGGGGATGGCACCCGCGTTCCCCCTCTCCGCCTCTCTGCGTTCGGCACCTCTCCCCCGCTGCGCAGGGGCGAGGAAGCGCCGCCGAAGCGCCGACGCTCAACCAGCCTGGGTTCCTCGCCCCCTTTTGGGGGAGAGGTGTCGAGGCGAAGCCGAGACGGAGAGGGGGTCTCCAGCCGGACTCGCCTTCCCCGGAATTCTCAGAGCGAAAAATCGAACCGATAGGTCGCCGACACGCCGATCGTGAACTGGTTCTCGTCGCCGCGCTGGCGCACCAGGCTCGAATCCGCTGCCGGTCCCACCAGGCGCGAATACTCCCCGAAGAGGCTCGTCTCCACCTTGTCGGTCACGTCCCACTTGATCGCCGCGCCGACGCCGACCGAGCGGAAGCCGCCTTCGGGCGTATAGGGAGCGAGCCCGGAGGCGACGGATTCAACAGCCGAGACGCCGTAATAGGCGTCGAAATAGTCGCTCGAGGCCATCGAGACGCGCGGGCCGGCGGAAATCTGCACGGTGGGCGAGAGGTTCATGAAGGCGTCGGCGGAGAGGTCGGCGACGAGGCCGTCATGCGAACGGATGCCGTGGCGCACTTCGCCTCGCACGCGCAGCCAGTCGGTCGGATAGACTTCGGCGAAACCGCCGAGTTCGACGCCGAAGCGGATCGGGTCGAGGCCGACGAGATCGTCCGAATCGCCGCCGTCGCGCTCGAAGACGAGCTTGCCGGTCGGGCCGGCGCGGACGACGCCGTTGTCGAACAGACCGATGGAGATGTTGTCGTTGCGCGAGGAAAAGCGCCGCTCGGTGCCCTGGCGGCCGAAGGAGACGATCGGCTGGGCGACGAAGCGATACTTGTCGTCGCCTTCATATTCCGGGAGCGAAATCGCCGCGACGCCCACGGTCAGGCTCCAGTCGCCGGAAAACCAGCCTGACTGCGCGAGCGACGGCGTCGCCAGCATGGTCGAGACGGAAAGAGCCAGACCGGCAACTGCAAATTTCGACATTCTTGATCTCCTCGCCGCGCACGTCACGCGATCCATCGCCCATGCCCGCTACGAGGCACCTTCACAAGTAAACAAATGTTTAGAGCGCGGCGAAGTGGAGCGCCGCGTCGAGTTCGGCCACCGGCTGTGCCTTTTCCATCACGGCGCGCGCTTCCGCCTCGTCACGCTTCATCTGCGCGGTCAGCGCGTCGAGCCCGTCGAACTTCTCTTCGCCGCGCAGCCGGGCGAAGAAGCCGACCTGGCAGGTCTCACCGTAGAGCTCGCCGGAAAAGTCGAACAGGAACGTTTCGAGCAGCGGCGCGCCGTCCTCGGTGACGGTCGGACGCCGGCCGAAGCTCGCGACGCCGTCATGCAGCGCGCCATCCGCGCGTTTCATCCGCACGGCGTAGATGCCATGGGCAAGATGCACGTCCGGCGAAAGCACCATGTTCGCGGTCGGGTAGCCGAGCGTGCGGCCGAGCTTTTCGCCGCTGACGATTTCGGCCTCCACGGCGAAGCGGTAGCCGAGCAGGCCGGCGGCCTCCGCCACATCGCCCTCAGCCAGCAATTCGCGGATGCGGCTCGACGAGACGATCTCCGCCCCCTCGTCGCGAAAGGCGTCGACCAGCGTGACGCCGAAGCCGTGGCGTCCGCCCGCCTCCATCAGGTAGGCCGGGCCGCCGGAGCGCGCCTTGCCGAAATGGAAGTCGAAGCCGGTCACCGCATGGGCGATGCCGAGCCGCTCCACGAGGATCGTCGCGACGAATTCCTCGGCGGACAGCTCGGCGAAATTCCTGTCGAAGCGCTGCTCGACCATGCCGTCGAAGCCGCAGGCTTGAAGCAGCCGCGCCTTCATCGCCGACGAGGTCAGGCGAAAGAGAGGGATGTCGGGCCGAAAGAGCGTGCGCGGATGCGGATCGAAGGTCAGCACCAACGCCGGCGCGCCAAGCCGCCGCGCCTCGTCCAAGGCCCGGTCGAGCACCGCGCGGTGGCCGCGATGCACGCCGTCGAAATTGCCGATCGCGACGACGGCGCCGCGCAAGCGTTCAGGCAGCGCATCGCTTCCGCAGATATGGGCAAAATCGCCGGTCATGGAGCCTAGGGTCACCTAACGAAGTCGTGGAATGGAAGCCACGGGCGCATAGCCGTGGCTGTCGAGGAAGGTCGCGAGGCGCGTCACGTCCGGGGCGCCATCGGCATCATATTCGCGGGCGTGGATGCCGGCGGTGACGAACAATATGTCGATGTCGTTCGACACCGCACCCTTGACGTCGGTCATCACGCCGTCGCCGATCGCCAGCACGTCGCGCGGCTTGACCTGGCGACCGAGCGCCTGTGCGGCGAGGATCAGCGCTGCGACATAGATCGGCTGGTGCGGCTTGCCGGCGACGAAGGATCGGCCGCCGAGCTGCGCATAGTCACGGGCGAGCGCGCCGGCGCACCAGACGAGCTTGTCGCCGCGCTCCACCACGATGTCGGGATTGGCGCAGATGAAGGGCAGGTCGCGAGAGCGGAAGCGCCGCAGCATCTCCGCATAGTCCTCGGGCGTCTCCGTCTCGTCATCGAACATGCCGGTGCACACGACGCCCGACGCCTCCTGCTCCTCGACCAGTTCGACGTCGAGCCCGTCATAGAGTGAGAGGTCGCGGTCGAGGCCGAGATGGAAGATGCGGCGCGGCCCTTCGGCGATCAGGTCGCGCGTCACGTCGCCGGAAGTCACCAGATAGTCCCAGCAGTCGCGCGGCACGCCGATCGCGGCCAACTGGTCCTCCACGTCGTCGCGCACGCGCGGCGAATTGGTGATGAGGATGACGATCTTGCCCTTTTCTCGTGCGCGCTTCAGCGCCGCGCAGGCATCCGGAAAGGGGTCGACGCCATTGTGGACCACGCCCCAGACATCGCTCAAAATGACGGAATAGCCGTCGGCGAGGTCGTCCAGAGTGTCGATCAGATTGGGCATTTCAGGCTCGTCAGCGCGATTGGAGATGGTCCCGCATCTAGCGGAACGCCGCGCCCGAGTCATCCGCTTTCATGTCGCCTCGATGCCGTAGCGCTCGACGAGTTCGGGCTGGATCAGCTTTGCGTGGACGGCCAGCAGCAGAAGCTGCGCGTCCATCCCCTCGCCTGCATCAAGCGCCTTTTCCACCCGCGCCTCGATCGCCTCCAGCCGTTCGCCGCCATGCACGGCCTCGAAGGCGTTGGCGCCCATCACCGAATAGCCGAACATTTCGGCCACCGCCGGATAGGCTTCCGGCATCTCGTCGATGCCATGGTCCTTCATCAGATTGACGATGGTCATCTTGACGCCTTCGGGCACGAGCGCGGGATGCAGGTCCACCCCGCGCAGCGCCGCGTCGAGCTGGCGCAGGTCGGACGAGCGGCCGAACATGCCGAAAAAGCCGAAGGAGGATCGTCTTCGCGTGGCCAGCTTCTTGACTCCCGTTTGCGGCGGGCCTATCTCACCGGCCAGTTGGCACTCACCTGATGGGAGTGCTAACGAAGTCCGGTTCTCCGGACGGAGGGAACCCCTACCATCATCCGTATCGAGGATCAAAGTCACATGACACAGTCGACGTTCCGCCCGCTTCACGACCGCGTGGTTGTCCGCCGGGTCGATTCCGAGGAAAAGACCAAGGGCGGCATCATCATTCCGGACACCGCCAAGGAAAAGCCGCAGGAAGGCGAAGTCATCGCCGTCGGCTCGGGCGCCCGTGACGAAGCCGGCAAGCTCGTTCCGCTGGACGTCAAGCAAGGCGACCGCGTGCTGTTCGGCAAGTGGTCCGGCACCGAAGTCAAGCTCAACGGCGAAGACCTTCTGATCATGAAGGAAGCCGACATCATGGGCATCATCGGCTGATCGCCGGTCCCGTCCAACCATCCCACTCAATCTAATGGGCTCTTGGAGCCCGGGAGCAGAGACAAATGGCTGCAAAAGAAGTCAAGTTTTCCCGCGACGCCCGCGAGCGCATGCTGCGCGGCGTGGACATCCTCGCCAATGCGGTGAAGGTCACGCTCGGCCCGAAGGGCCGTAACGTCGTCATCGACAAGTCGTTCGGCGCGCCGCGCATCACCAAGGACGGCGTCACCGTCGCCAAGGAGATCGAGCTCGAGGACAAGTTCGAGAACATGGGCGCCCAGATGGTGCGCGAAGTGGCTTCGAAGACCAACGACATCGCCGGCGACGGCACCACGACCGCGACCGTTCTCGCCCAGTCGATCGTCCAGGAAGGTGCCAAGGCGGTTGCCGCCGGCATGAACCCGATGGACCTGAAGCGCGGCATCGACATGGCCGTCTCGGAAGTCGTCAAGAACCTCGTCGGCTCGGCTGCCAAGATCAACACCTCGGCTGAAGTCGCCCAGGTCGGCACCATCTCGGCCAATGGCGAGAAGGAAATCGGCGAGATGATCGCCGAAGCCATGCAGAAGGTCGGCAACGAAGGCGTCATCACCGTCGAGGAAGCCAAGACCGCCGAGACCGAACTCGAAGTCGTCGAAGGCATGCAGTTCGACCGCGGCTACCTGTCGCCCTACTTCGTGACCAATCCGGAAAAGATGGTCGCCGAGCTCGAGGACGCCTACATCCTCCTGCACGAGAAGAAGCTGTCGAACCTCCAGGCGCTGCTGCCGGTCCTCGAAGCCGTCGTCCAGTCGTCCAAGCCCCTCGTCATCATCTCGGAAGACGTCGAAGGCGAGGCGCTCGCCACGCTCGTCGTCAACAAGCTGCGCGGCGGCCTCAAGATCGCTGCCGTCAAGGCTCCGGGCTTCGGTGACCGCCGCAAGGCCATGCTCGAGGACATCGCCGTCCTCACCGGTGGCCAGGTGATCTCGGAAGATCTCGGCATCAAGCTGGAGAATGTCGGCCTCGACATGCTCGGCCGCGCCAAGAAGGTGTCCATCACCAAGGAAAACACGACGATCGTCGACGGTGCCGGCCAGAAGTCGGAAATCGAAGGCCGCGTCGCGCAGATCAAGGCGCAGATCGAAGAGACCTCTTCGGACTACGACCGCGAGAAGCTGCAGGAGCGTCTTGCCAAGCTGGCCGGCGGCGTCGCCGTCATCCGCGTCGGCGGCTCGACGGAAGTCGAAGTCAAGGAGAAGAAGGACCGCGTCGACGACGCCCTCAACGCGACCCGCGCGGCCGTTGAAGAAGGCATCGTTCCCGGCGGCGGCACCGCCCTCCTGCGCGCCTCCAAGGCGATCACCGTCAAGGGCGAGAATTCCGACCAGGAAGCCGGCATCAACATCGTTCGCCGCGCGCTGCAGGCTCCGGCCCGCCAGATCGCATCGAACGCCGGTGCGGAAGCCTCGATCGTTGCAGGCAAGATCTTCGACAACGGTTCGGAGACCTACGGCTACAACGCCCAGACCGGCGAATATGGCGACATGATCCAGATGGGCATCGTCGACCCGGTCAAGGTCGTGCGCACCGCGCTCCAGGACGCAGCCTCGGTTGCCGGCCTTCTCGTGACCACCGAGGCGATGATCGCCGAGGCTCCGAAGAAGGAAGCTGCCGGCGGCATGCCGGGCGGAATGCCCGGCGGCATGGGCGGCATGGGCGGCATGGACTTCTAAGGAGTCCGCTTCTCACGTGATTGGAAAGGGCGTCCCTCGCGGGCGCCCTTTTCGCATTCGTGATCGCGCGGCCTTGCAACCAAAAGTCACAGTCCACGTTCATCCCGCGCCCGACAATTCGTCGGTGTTTCCCAAGGAGATGACGATGGTGAACAAGGATCAGGTCAAGGGCGCCGCCAAGCAGGCTGCGGGCGCCGTCAAGGAAGCCGCCGGCAAGGCCACGGGCTCGACCAAGACCGAGATGAAGGGCAAGGCCGAGAAGACCGCTGGCAAGGTCCAGAAGGAAGTCGGCAACGCGCGCGAACGCGCCAAGTAACGGCTGTCGCCTCGAATTGACGGGCGCCCCCGCGGCGCCCTTTTTCGTGCCCGCCTCCTCCCCCCTTGCCAGCATCGGCACCGCAGGGCACCAAGCGGCATGACCGCATCGCTTTTCCACGCATGACCGGCGAACTCGCTGCCCTCTGGGCGCTCGCCGTCTCCGCCTTCACCTCCGCCACGCTCCTGCCCGGCACGTCGGAGGCCGTGCTCGCCGGCCTGCACGCCGCGCGCGCCGCCGATCCGCTCGCGCTGCTTGCCGTCGCCAGCCTCGCCAACACTCTCGGCTCGTGCGTCAACTGGCTCCTCGGCCGCCTCGTCACGCGGTTCCGCGACCGTCGCTGGTTCCCCGCCTCGCCGGCCCAGATCGCACGCGCCGAAGGCTGGTATGCGCGCTATGGCCTCTGGTCGCTCTTCCTCTCCTGGGTCCCGATCATCGGCGACCCCTTGACCGTCGTCGCCGGCATATTGCGCGTCTCCTTCGCCGTCTTCCTCGTCATCGTCGGCCTCGCCAAGACCGCGCGCTACGCTTTCGTCCTCGGCCTCGCCTCGCTCCTTTGAACTCTCCCGGCGATGCCCCATATGGCAGGCAACAGGGAGCACCGCATGACCAACACCCGCAGCGAGACCGACACGTTCGGCGCCATCGACGTGCCCGCAGACCGCTACTGGGGCGCGCAGACGCAGCGCTCCATCGAGAATTTCCGCATCGGCACCGAGAAGATGGCGCTGCCGCTCGTCCACGCGCTCGGCCTCGTCAAGCGCGCTGCCGCCGAGACGAACCTCGCGCTCGGCATTCTCGACGCGGAGCGCGCTGGCAAAATCGTCGAAGCCGCGCAGGAGGTCGCCGACGGCAGGCTCGACGACAATTTCCCGCTGGTCGTCTGGCAGACCGGCTCGGGCACGCAGTCCAACATGAACGCCAACGAGGTGATCGCCAACCGCGCCATCGAGCTGATGGGCGGCCAGATGGGCTCGAAGAAGCCGATCCATCCCAACGACCACGTCAATATGAGCCAGTCGTCCAACGACACCTTCCCGACCGCGATCCACATCGCCATCGTGCGCGAGGCGCATGCGACCCTCCTGCCCGGCCTCGACCACCTGATTTCCGCGCTGCAGGAAAAGGCCGCTGCCTTCGCAGACATCATCAAGATCGGCCGCACCCACACGCAGGACGCGACGCCGCTGACGCTCGGGCAGGAATTTTCCGGCTATGTCGCCGCCCTCGTCGCCGGCCGCCGCCGCATCGTGGAAAGCCTGCACGACGTCCACGCACTGGCGCAGGGCGGCACCGCCGTCGGCACCGGCCTCAACGCGCCCGCCGGCTTCGACCAGGGCTTCGCCGCCCGCCTCGCCGAACTCACCGGCCTTCCGTTCCGCACGGCGGAGAACAAGTTCGAGGCGCTGGCGAGCCACGGCGCGGCCGTGCATTTCCACGGCAGCCTCGCCGCCCTCGCCGCCGATCTCTTCAAGATCGCCAACGACATCCGTTTCCTCGGCTCCGGCCCGCGCTCGGGCCTCGGCGAACTTCTCCTGCCCGAAAACGAGCCCGGCTCGTCGATCATGCCCGGCAAGGTCAACCCGACCCAGGCCGAGGCGCTGACCATGGTCGCCACCCAGATCATGGGCAACCAGACCATCGTCGGCATGGCCGCCAGCCAGGGCCATTTCGAACTCAACGTCTTCAAGCCCGTCATCGCCAACGCCGTCCTCCAGTCCGTCCGCCTCGCCGGCGACGCCATGCGCTCCTTCGCCGACAATTGCATCGCCGGCATCGAAGCGAACGAGGAACGCATCTCCGAACTCGTCCAGAAGTCGCTGATGCTCGTCACCGCGCTCGCGCCGACCATCGGATATGATGCCGCTGCCAAGATCGCGAAAACGGCGCACAAGAACGGCTCGACGCTGCGCGAAGAGGCCATCGCCAGCGGACACGTCAGCGCCGAGGATTATGATCGCATCGTGCGGCCGGAGAACATGATCCATCCGGGGTAAGAGCGGATGGGAAGATTATCTCGATGAGGACCCCTTCGCGAAGACGAACACCCCCAGTGAACACAATCCCCCACATCGTTCACCAATCCTGAACGCAGCGTCGCGCACCAGACGTCTCGCGCAATCGCCTCGCCACAAGTACATACCGGCGATCCAATCCTCCTCCCAGGGAATCACTTCGCCATGTCCAACGACGCCGTCCTCCTCGTCGCCCGCATCCTTCTCGTTGCGCTCTTCCTCATTTCCGGCCTCGGCATGCTCACCGCGCCGGGCGGCTTTGCCGGCTATATGGGCTCGCTCGGCCTGCCCGCGCCGATGCTCGTCACCTGGCTGATCATCGCGCTCAAGGTGCTCGGCGGCATCGCCATCATCGTCGGCTTTAAGACGCGCTACGTCGCCTATGCCTTCGCACTCTTCTGCGTCGCCACCGCCCTGATCGGCCACATGGATTTTGCCGACCAGAACCAGTTCAACAACTTCTTCAAGAACCTCGCCATGGCCGGCGGCTTCCTCGCCCTCTCGGTCTCGGGCCCCGGCTCGGTCTCCGTCGCCGCCCGCGCGTAAATTTCTAAACAGCGATCTCCGGTCGCCAAAGGCGGGCTCCGGCCCGCCTTTTTTGCGTCGCCCCCTCTCCGTCTCGGGCTTCGCCCGAGCCACCTCTCCCCCGATGGGGGCGAGGAAACCCAGGCTGGAAACGCGTCGCCGCTGCCGCCGTTTCCTCGCCCCCTCTGGGTGAGAGGTGCCGAGCGCCAGCGAGGCGGAGAGGGGGAGCGCCGCCGTCGGCCAGTATCCCCTGACACTTGCCGCATCCGCTCCTATCGGTTACGACACGGCGCGCCCGTTTCGGGCGCTTTTCCAATCATCGCAGGCGGATTTTTGACATGGTCGACAAGGCGGAAAAAATGAAGGCGCGGCTCCCGCGGGGCTTCGTCGACCGCCATGCCGACGACATCCGCGCCGTCGACGCCATGACCGCGAAAATCCGCGAGGTCTACGAGCTCTACGGCTTCGATCCGGTCGAGCAGCCGATGATCGAATACACTGACGCGCTCGGCAAGTTCCTGCCCGACCAGGACCGGCCGAACGAGGGCGTCTTCTCCTTCCAGGACGATGACGAACAGTGGCTGTCGCTGCGCTACGACCTCACCGCCCCCCTCGCCCGCTTCGTCGCCGAAAACTTCGAACGCCTGCCCAAGCCGTATCGGTCCTATCGCTCCGGCTGGGTCTTCCGCAACGAAAAGCCGGGGCCGGGGCGGTTCAGGCAGTTCATGCAGTTCGATGCGGATATCGTCGGCACGCCCGGCGTCGCGGCGGATGCCGAGATGGCGATGATGATGGCGGATACGCTCGAAGCCGTCGGCATCAAGCGCGGGGATTACGTGATCCGCGTCAACAACCGCAAGGTGCTGGACGGAGTGCTTGAAGCCATAGGCGTCACCGAAGCCACTCAAAAACTGGCGGTTCTGCGCGCCATCGACAAGCTCGACAAGTTTGGCACAGAAGGTGTCAGCGCACTCCTTGGTAAGGGCCGCATGGACGAAAGCGGCGACTATACTAAAGGTGCTGGGTTGGATGATGATTCCGTAAACATCATTCTGAAGGCTGTGGCCTTCGAAGAGATGACGGAACCCCAGATTGGCTACGACTCAGTTGAGTTCCCAAATCCGTACTATTCACCACCTGCCGATTGGGATGAACGGCTGAGAACTGCCCATCCCAAGCTCATATCGGTTAACAAGCAAAATCGCCGCCGCGAGCCACATCCTTACTGGGACTATTTGGGGCTGCTGGCACAGTTGTACGAATTGAACAGCACGACAACCTCCGCCTTGGAAGAGCTTGAAACGATAGCGGACATTGTTATCGCCGCTGGCTACGATGACGACCGCATCCGCATCGACCCCTCCGTCGTCCGCGGCCTCGAATACTACACCGGCCCCGTCTACGAAGCCGAACTCACCTTCGACGTCACCAACGAGGACGGTCAGGTCGTGCGCTTCGGCTCGGTCGCCGGCGGTGGGCGCTATGACGGCCTCGTCTCGCGCTTTCGCGGCGAGCCGGTTCCCGCGACGGGCTTTTCCATCGGCGTCTCGCGCCTCGTCACGGCGCTGAAGAACCTCGGCAAGCTCGACGCGACTGAGGTCCTCGCGCCGGTCGTCGTCCTCGTCATGGACAAGGACACCGAATCCCTCGGCCGCTACCAGAAGATGGTCGCAGACCTGCGCGCGGCGGGCATCCGCTCCGAAATGTATCTCGGCGGCGCGGGCATGAAGGCGCAGATGAAATATGCCGACCGGCGCGGCGCGCCCTGCGTCGTCATCCAGGGCGGCGACGAGCGCGCGGCGGGCGAAGTGCAAATCAAGGATTTGATCGCCGGAGCCAAGGCCGCCGAAGGCATCACCGACAACACCGAATGGCGCGAAAGCCGCCCGGCGCAGTTCTCGGTGCCGGAGAGCGGGCTGGTGGAGGCGGTGCGTCGGGTGCTCGGGGCGCAGAAGGCGGATCGGGACGGCGCAGAATGACGAGGGCTTTCGCTTCGTCACGCCCCCCTCTGCCCTGCCGGGCATCTCCCCCGCGAGGGGGGAGATTAGGCTCGTCATCGACACCGCGTGATCTCCCCACCTGCGGGGGAGATGTCCGGCAGGACAGAGGGGGGCGCCGTAGAGTGCCGACCTCGCCAAACGCAGCAGCAATCCAATGACCTCCCGCATCCCCCAGATCGCCGACGACATCCGCGCCATCTTCGCCGCGCGCGGGGCGGGCATGGTGGACGTCGCGATCCTCCAACCCGCCGATCCGTTCCTCGACATGGCCGGCGAGGATCTTCGCCGGCGCATCTTCCTCACCGAAAACGAGACCGGCGCGGCATTGTGCCTGCGGCCCGAATTCACCATTCCGGTCTGCATCGACCACATCGCGTCGAAGGCCGGCACGCCGCGGCGCTATGCCTATCTCGGCGAGGTGTTCCGCCAGCGGCGCGAGGGCGGCAACGAGTTCTTCCAGGCGGGCATCGAGGATCTCGGCGAGGCCGACATCGCCCGCGCCGATGCCCGCTCTATCGCCGACGCGCACGCGCTTCTGGCCGGGGTCCTGCCGGACCATGACCTGACGATCACCATCGGCGACCAGCGCGTCTTCGAGGCGGTGCTCGCCGCGCTCGGCCTGCCGCGCGGCTGGCAGAAGCGCCTCGCCCGCGCCTTCGGGTCCAAGGACATGCTCGACGCCGCGCTCGACGACCTCGCCAACCCGTCGCGCAAACTCACGCTCGACGAGCCCGTCGCCACGCTCATCGCCGAGGGCGACCGCGACGCGCTGGCGGCGCACGTCGCCGGCCTGATGACCGAGACGGGCCTTGCCGAGAGTGCAGGCCGCACCTCGACGGAAATCGCCAACCGCCTGATCGAAAAGGCGGAACTGCGTTCCGTGCGCCTCTCCGACGAGGCGCTCGGCGCGCTGAAGACCTTCCTCGCGATCCACGCGCCGCTGCGCCAGGCCGGCAATGCGCTGCGCGATTTCGCCGGCGATGCCGGCATTTCGCTCGGCGCCGCGCTCGACATCTTCTCCGCGCGCTCGCGCTCGATTTCCGAACTCGGCCTGCCGGAGGACGCGATCCACTACGACGCCGGCTTCGGCCGCCCGCTCGATTACTACACCGGGCTCGTCTACGAGATTTCGGCCGGCAGCCGCGACCGCCCGCTGGTCGGCGGCGGGCGCTACGACCGGCTGCTGACGCTGCTCGGCGCGAAGTCGCCGATTCCGGGGGTTGGGTTCTCCGTCTGGCTCGATCGGATCGAAGCCTTGAAGGGAGAGGCCGCATGACCATCACGCTCGCGCTGCCCTCAAAGGGCCGGCTGAAGGACGCCGCGCTGGAAAAGCTCGCCGCCGCAAACCTCAAGGTCGCGACGCCGGACGACGACCGGCGCTACCGCGCGCGGATCGACGGGCGGGACGATATCGAGGTCGCGTTCCTCTCCGCGTCCGAGATTTCGCGCGAGCTCGCGCAGGGGTCGATCGATCTTGGCATCACCGGCGAAGACCTTGTTTGCGAAGGAATTTCCGACTGGCAGGAGCGCGCGGCCATCGGTGCGCGGCTGGGGTTCGGGCGGGCCGACGTGGTGGTGGCGGTGCCCGATGCCTGGCTCGACGTCGAGACCATGGCGGACCTCGAGGACGTCGCCGCCGAGTTTCGCCAGCGGCACGGACGGCGGCTGCGCATCGCCACCAAATACTGGCGGCTGACGCAGCAGTTCTTCTCGCGCACCCACGGCATCCAGGTCTACCGGATCGTCGAGAGCCTCGGCGCCACGGAAGGCGCGCCGGCGGCGGGTTCGGCCGACATCATCGTCGACATCACCACGACAGGCTCGACGCTGAAAGCCAATCATCTCAAGGTGTTGGCCGACGGCGTGATCCTGAAGTCCGAAGCGTGCCTGTTCTCTTCGATCAGGGACCGGACCGCCACGGACCAAGCCGTGGTCGACGAGATCGCCGCCGCCGTCGCCGCCCTATAGGGACGGCAGGACGAGGCAGGCGCGCAGGCCGCCCGAGGGCGCAGAAGCGAGTTCCAGCGAGCCGCCGTAGAGCTCGGCGATGTCGCGCGCGATGGAGAGGCCGAGGCCCGAGCCGATCGGCCGTTCGTCGAGCCGGATGCCGCGGCCGAGCACCTGCTCGCGCTCATGGGCTTCGAGACCCGGCCCGTCGTCGTCGATGACGATCAGGATATCCCCGCCCTCCTTTTTCGCGGCGATTTCGACGCTGTTTCGGGCGTATTTGCACGAATTGTCGATGAGATTGCCGAGAATCTCCTCTAGATCCTGGCTGTCTCCGGCGAATTTCAGGCCTTTCTCGGCCGTTTTTTCGAGCGTCAGAATCTTATCCGCATAGATGCGGCTCATCGCCAGCGTCATGTCGTCGATGACGGGTTCGATGGCGGTCGAGACGCCGACGATGTTGCGGCTCGCCGCCGAGCGGGCGCGTCGCAGATGATGCGCGACGAGCCGTTCCATCGTGCGCACGCAATCGGCCGCGACGTCCGAATCGGTGCGGCCGGCAATGTCGTTCGCCAGCACCGCGAGCGGCGTCTTCAACCCATGGGCGAGATTGCCGACATGGTTGCGGGCGCGCTCGACGACGGCGCGGTTGTGGGCGAGGAGCGAATTGGTCTCGGTGACCATCGGCTGGAGTTCGACATGCTCGGCATCCGGCAGGCGCTGGGCGCGGCCTTCGCGGATGTCGGCGATCTGGCGGCGCAGCGCGTCGAGTGGGCGCAGGCCGTAGAGGATCTGCAGGAGGACGGCGAAGATCAGGCCGCCGCCGAGGACGAAGAGCGAGATGGCAAGCGGCGGCACGATGTCGCCGAGCGCGCCCTCGATCTCGGATTCGGGACCGGCGACCGTGACGCGCAGGTTGGAGCCGCGACCGGGTGCGGTGAAGTCGCGATAGAGGGCGTGAAGAGGCTTGCCGCGCGGGCCGACGAGATCATGCGTATGACCATGCTGGCCGATCTCGCCGACCGCCGTGCCGAGATCGGAATCCCAGAGCGAGGCGCTCTTCAGGAGCACCGTCTCGGCATCGGCGATCTGCCAGTACCAGCCCGAATAGAGCTGCTGGTATTGCGGCTCGGAGACGACGCCGCCCGGCTGCAGCGTGCCGGCGGCATCGAACGAGACCGCGCTCATGATGGAGAGAATCTGCGCGTTCAGCCGCTCGTCGAAATTGCGCTCGACGAAATCGCGCAGGAGCGAGGCGATTATCATGCCAGCGACGAGGAGCGCGCCGGCGATCCAGATCGCCGCGCCGGCCAGAAGGCGCAGTCGAAGCGACTTACGCACGTTCGGCTTCGCTCCCGCTCGTTGCGGACAGAAGGTAGCCGCGGCCGCGGATGGTGCGGATCATGTCCATCCCGATCTTGCGGCGCAGGCGCCCGATGATGACTTCCATCGAATTGAAGTCGCGGTCGGCGTCGCGGTCGTAGACATGTTCGGACAGTTCGGTGCGCGAGATCGCCCGGTCCTGGTGATGGATCATGTAGGACAGGATCTGCGCCTCGAAGGCGGTGAGCTTGAGCGGCAGGCCGTCGAGGGTGAAGGACGTCGTCTGGGTGTCGTATTCGAGGCCGCCGCAGGCGATGATCGACTTGGCGTGGCCGGCCGCGCGGCGGATCAGGCTGCGGGCGCGCACGATCACCTCCTCCATGCGGAAGGGCTTGACGACGTAGTCGTCCGCGCCGGCGCGGAAGCCGGAGACCTTCTCGGCCCATTCGTCGCGCGCGGTCAGGATCAGCACCGGGGTCGTGACCCCCTGCCCGCGCCAAGACTGCAGGATGGAGATGCCGTCCTTCGACGGCAGGCCGAGATCGAGCACAACCACGTCGAACGGCTCGGTCGAGCCCAGATGCTCGATGTCGACGCCGTCATGGGCGACCGTCGGCACGAAACCCGCCTCGCGAAAGGCCGCATCGAGCTGGAGGCTCAGCCTTGCATCGTCTTCGGCGAGGAGTGCTTTCATGCAAGGTGCTTCCTATTGCTGGACGGCGACCGGCTTTTGCGCGGCGACGAGGCCGCGACCGTCAACTTCGATGAAAGCCGCGGTGAACGCATCGATCCTGATCCGCAGGACATTGCCTGCCGGGGTTATGAGCCGCAGCTCATAATAGAGATCCGGATCGTTGCCCGCCACGACTTCGGCTGCAACGACTTCGCCGTAATACCGCTCGCCGACGGCGGCGATGATTTCGGGCAAAGGCAGGACGTCGTCGCGGCCCTGCGCGAAGGCAGGAACCGCAGCGCCAAGAACGAGGATCAGTGCGATGAAAGATCTCTTCAGTTTCCCAAGGTCCATGGCGTCACTTTTTATCCGGCAGGCTTGAACCGAAGTTGAACCACGTCGTTTGGCTGGCGTTCAACCTTCTTCGGCCATCATGCCCGCCTGACGATATTCAAGGTCGACATCGGTGCCAAGAAACGGGTGCCGACAGGACCTGAGGAGACGGACATGAGACATCTGACGGGCGCGGCCGTCGCTGCCCTCGTCGCGGTCGCCGGGCCGGCGGCGGCGCAGACGGCGATCGGCGACCTGAACGCGGCCACCGGCATCACCATCGAGGGGCGGGTCACCGATGTCTTCGGCAACAAGTTCGTGCTGGAGGACGACACCGGCCGAGTGCTGGTCGAGACCGGCCCATCCTGGTGGCGCACCACGGAAGTGGCGGTCGGCGAGCGCTTGACGGTGATGGGAGAACCGGACCCGTCGCGCACCTTCGACGCCTTTTCGATCATCCACGAGGACGGCCGCGAGATCAAAGTCCGGGACCCCGGCATGCCGCCGCCCTGGGCCGGACAGTCATCGCTCGATGGCAGCGAAAGCCGGCTTCAACGGCGGGCGGACGCTGACGACCAGCGCGAAATCGACACGGCGCTGACCACCGGAATCGACCTGAAAAAGATCACCGAGGATGCAGGCTACGTGTTCGGCTACGACGTCGACCGCAAGGACGACCACTATGAAGTCGAAGCTTTCGGCCCGGACGGCGCGGAGGTCGAACTGCATATCGACTTCACCGGCAGTATCCGCCGCATCGCCATGGACGACCCGACCTACGACGAGGCCGGGTTGCGGCAGATCGTCGAGAGTGCCGGATATGAATGGCGCGGCGACATCGACCGCAAGAAGAAGCACTACGAGGTCGAGGCGGTGAACGCGCGTGGCGAGCGCGTCGAACTGCATGTCGACTATTCCGGAGAGATCTACAAGGAAAAGTGGGACTGACGCGTCGTCCCACTTCGCCCGCCCTCTCAACAGCGGGCGCACCCTCCGGCTTGGGGCCAGGCCGGGAGGAGAAAGGCGGGTCGCAACGGCCCGCCTTTTTTCGTGGCTCAGGGTGAGGGCAGTTCGACCAGCGGATTGACGAACGCGACCCCGAGCGGGCGGAAATGTCTCTCGTTCGCGGTCAGGACGACCATGCCGTGGACGGACGCCGTCGCCGCGATCGCGACATCCTCGAAGCCGGACGCCTCGCCCGCGCCACGAGCAACATCGAGCAACCGGCCGATCTCGGCGGCAACGGCAAGGTCGATGGGCAGGATGCGCGACGACCAGTAGTGGGCGAGTTCCTGCCACCAATCCGCGAGGCGTTCGGCCTTGCGGGTCGCGCCGGTTCGCCTTGCCTTTGCAATGCCGTCGAGGATTTCGGCGGCCGTGACCACCGACAGGCTGAGGTTTTCGCCGTGCGCCTCGATCCAGGCGGCGAGCCGCGTGTCCTCGTCGGTACGCCTGCGCCCCGGCGCGACCCGGCTGACGATGTTGGTGTCGACGAGATAGGCCGTCAAAACGGTTCGTCGCGGAACGCGCGCGCCGGCCTGCGTGGCGTTTCGGCAAGATCGCCATCGTCGAGCGGCGAATTGGCCAGGAACCAACCCAGCGACGGCACGCGCCGCAGCCGCTCGTACTCCTCATAGGACAGGATGACGGCTTCTCGCTTTCCGTGGCGGGTGATGACGGCCGTCTCGCCCGCGGTCACTTCGTCGAGCACATGCGACAAGGTCGCCTTCGCCTGACGCAACTGAATTTCCTTCATGAACGGACCATTAGCTGAAACGTGACCACTGTGGTCATTTTACGAATTTCGCTCGCGATCGTCAAACCTCTGCATACCCCCAGACCGGGCGGTAGCCGGCGCCGAGGGCGGCGATGGTCGAGGGCGGGGTGATCGCGAATGCGGGGGCGGTGGGGCGGGCGGTTTTGACGTAGCCGTCGAAGGTCCAGCGCAGCCAGGTTCCCTCGCGCCGGACGAGGGGCTGGCCGGCGGCTTCGATCATCGCGGCGTCGGGGAGATCGTCGGGCGAGACCGGGAGGGGTGCGGAGCGGGAAGAGAGGCGGCGCTCGGCGTGGAGGCGTTCGTCCATCTGCGGCGCGGTGACGGATGGGAGGTCATTGCCGGCGGCGAAGGCGGACTGGAAGGCGCGGGCGGCGTCGCGGCGGCAGGTGAAGCAGGGACGATGGCCGGCGGCGAGCGCGGTCACCTCGTCGGCGAAGAACAACTCGGTCCAGCCGGCGCCGCCCCCGCGTCCGTTGTGGCCCCAGACGTCGCGGTGCCTGCCCTTCCATGTGCAGGTGCAGACGATCCAGGCGCGGGTCGTCCACCGCCGGCCGGCGAGGCGCTTTGTTTCGGGATCGTGCAGGATGCCGCGATTGCCGGTGAACAGGCCGCGGGCGGCGACGGCGTGGAGGGCGCCGGACGGGTCGGCACGATTTTGCAGCGGCATTTCGATCCCTTGGCAGAGCTTCGCCGTCCATGTTACCCGCCGAATATCGATGGGCAAATCAGGCAGGCCGATGCGCGTTCTCGTCATCCAGAATTTCGACGGCACCGGGCTCGGCCAGTTGCGCCCGGCGCTCGACGCGGCGAGCGCCGAGATCGACATCCGCGCGCTGCACGATGGCGGCGCGCTGCCGGAGCGGATCGACGGGCATGACGGGCTGGTCGTGCTCGGCGGCGGGCAGAACGCACTCGCCGACGACGAACATCCCTATCTGCCGGGGCTCGTCGACTTCATCCGCGAGTTCACCGCCAGCGGGAAGGCCGTGCTCGGCATCTGCCTTGGGGCGCAGCTTCTGGCCCGCGCGCATGGCGCGCAGAATTTGATCGGCGGGGCGCGGGAGTTCGGCTGGCGCGAGGTGGCGCTGACGCCGGAAGGCGCCGAAGACCCGGTGCTGGGCGCCCTGCCCGCCCGTTTCCCGACCTTCCAGTGGCATGACGACCATTACATGCTGCCGCGCGGCGCGTCGCGGCTTGCCGGCAACCTCGTCTCGCACAACCAGGCCTTCCGGATCGGCGAGCGCGCCTATGGCATCCAGTTCCATTTCGAGGCCGACCGGGCGCTCGTCGCCGCGTGGAGCGAACGATTCGCCGGATGGATCGCAGAGCGCGAACCCGATTGGGGCAGCCGCCACGAACGGCAGGCCGAACGCTTCGGCCCGGCCGCCGATGCGGCGGGCGCGGCACTTGCGAAGGCCTGGGTTTCCACCATCCGAGGCTGAAGAGTTGCAGAAATGCAACTGACCAAAAATAGGCGTGGCAAAGCCTTGGACCGTCTGGCTTTCGCCCGATTGGAAGCCTAGATCAGCGGCCGCATCAGACGGAGATTTCGCCCAAACGCGCCCTTTCGAAACCACCGCGAAACAAATCGCGGGGAACGAAATTTCGCGCCACGGATTCTCCTGATGAAACCGATTTGTAACGGACCCCGTTGTAAGAGTTGCAGGACACAACCGAGATGAACACCGTGCGCGCCACCCTCATTACCCTCTCCATGCTTTCCGCCATCGTGTTCTGGGGCGCCGGCATCTACACGGCCGACGCAGCGGGCGATTTCGTCGTGGTTGACGGCTACGGCGTCGTCGCCGAGTAATTTCGGCCCTGAGCGGCCTGCAATTGGCAGGCTAGCCGGTCACTTCCAGAAACCGCTTGTCGCGGCCCTCTATCGCCAGCGCTGTCAACCGGCCGCTGGCGAAAGCATATGTATCGACATTGACGCGGTTGGCGCGCATTTCCGGTTCGTGATGCGGTGTGTGGCCGTGAACGATCAGCTTGGGATGAAGACCGGGATAATCCGAGAACTCGCGCCTGATCCAGATCAGGTCCTGCGGGTCCTGCGCGTCGAGCGCGACGCCGGGGCGGATGCCGGCGTGGCAGAAGAAGAAATCTCCGAACGTCGCCGAGAGCCTAAGACCGCTTAGGAACGCGATATGCGCCGGCGGCATGGCGGCGAGGAGTGCTTCGCGGCTCTGGTGAATGGCGGCGTCGGACGAGAAGTCGATCCGGACGCCATAGGAGCGCGCGGTCGTCTCGCCCTCGAAATCCGCGAAGCGCCACCAGGTTTCGGCATCAGCAAGGAACTCCGCCAGCACCTTGTCGTGATTGCCGAGGAGCGCGACGTGGCGCGGGTTTGCCGCGACGCGCCGGGCGATCATTTCGATGACGCCGGCGCTGTCGGGCCCGCGGTCGACATAGTCGCCGAGATAGACGACGCGCCAGTCGGCCGGCCTGTCGCGGACGATCTCGCCCTCGATCAAGGCCAGCATCTTCGCCAGGAGATCGGCGCGGCCGTGGATGTCGCCGATGGCGTAAAGGCGCATGCCTGCGGGCGCGGCGGCGTCCTCGTATCGGACGCCGGGCTCCATGCTACCCGCCGACGACCATGATGTGGAGCGCGCGCGGGCCGTGGGCGCCGAGCAGCATCTTCTGCTCGATGTCGCCGGAGCGCGAGGGGCCGGTGATCATGTTCAAGGTGCGCGGCATCTGCCCCTTGCCGAACTTGCCGCGGATGCGGGCGAGCACGGTTTCGAGGTCGCCGGCGACGTCCTTTGCATCGACCACCACCAGGTGATGCTCGGGCAGGAAGTTGACGGTGGTCGGATTGTCGCCGCCCGAATGGAGCACCAGCGTTCCCGTCTCGGCGACGGCCCCGAAGGCGTGGCTGAGGCCGGTCTCGTCATTGCCGTCGGAGGGGCCGCGCAGGATTTCGAGCGCGGGTTGGCTCGACCAGTCGGCGCCGACGAGGCGCGCATCGTCGCCCATGCGGATCGAGGCCGGCAGGTTTTTCGAGCGCAGATAGGCGGCAATCGCGGCCGGGAGGTCGGCATAGGAGGCAAGGCGCTCGGTCGTCGCGTGGACCTTTTCCGCCTGAGTGGTGAAGAGGTCGATGCGGGCGGCGTCGGGCAGTTGGCCGCGTTCGGGGATGAGGCCGCGCGGGGCGCCGGCGAGGCGATCGCGGACGGTGTCGGCGCGGTTGGCACTGCCGGCGCCGAGCGAGGCGCGGACCTTGTTGAGGATGGCGTCGCGGGCGCTCATCGGGCGGGCTCCTGCTTCCTGGCTTCGCGCTGCGCCCATTGCTGCAGGAAGGTTCGCCCTTCCGGTGCGGGCAGTTCGCGATGCTTCGTCCAGCCGCCGGCGAAGGGCAGCCAGGAGAAGCGGTGCTTCGCGCCGCCGGCGGCCGACAGCGCCGGGATGCCGAGCGAGGCGAAAAAGCGGTAGAGCGACGGGCGCTTGGCGAAGAAGGCCCAGGCCTTAAGGCCGTAGCGCGCCGCGGCCGGGTTCAGCCCACGCTCGAACTCGCGCTCGCGCCAGTGGCGCATCATCTTCGGCAGCGGGATCTTCATCGGGCAGACGCTTTCGCAGCGGCCGCAGAAGGTCGACGCGTTGGGCAGGTGCCCGCCCTTGTCGACGCCGATCAGCGAGGGCGTCAGCACCGCGCCCATCGGGCCCGGATAGACCCAGCCATAGGCGTGGCCGCCGACGGCGTGATAGACCGGGCAATGGTTCATGCAGGCGCCGCAGCGGATGCAGCGCAGCATCTCCTGGAACTCGGTGCCGAGCATGGACGAGCGGCCGTTGTCGAGCAGGACGACGTGATATTCGTCCGGCCCGTCCGGGTCGCCCTCGCGGCGCCCGCCGGTCGATACGGTGGTGTAGACGCTCATGTCCTGGCCGGTGGCCGAGCGGGCGAGAAGGCGCAGGATCTGCGCGGCGTCTTCCAGCGTCGGCACGATCTTCTCGATCGAGGCGATGACGACATGGACGCGCGGCAGGATCTGCGTCAGGTCGCCATTGCCCTCATTGGTGACGATGATCGACGAGCCGGTTTCGGCGACGAGAAAGTTGGCGCCGGTGATGCCGAGATCGGCCTTGAAATATTCGGCGCGGAGGACGGCGCGGGCCTCGGTCAAAAGCTTCTCGTGCTCGACGAGTTCGCGGTCAGCCGGCAGATGGGTGTGGACGCGGCGGAAATCGGCCTCGATCTGCTCCTTGTTGAGGTGCACGGCAGGCGCGATGATGTGGCTCGGATGCTCGCCGCGGAGCTGGATGATGTATTCGCCGAGATCAGTCTCGACCGGGCGGACGCCTGCGGCCTCGAGCGCATCGTTCAGCGCGATCTCCTCGGAGATCATCGACTTGCCCTTGGTGACGGTCTTGACGCCGCGCGATGCGCAGAGGTCGAGGATGATGTTCCGCGCGTCTTCGGCGGTTTGCGCCCAATGGACATGCCCGCCGGCCGCCTTCACCTGTGCCTCGTAGTTCTCCAGGTACAGGTCAAGATGGGCGAGCGCGTGATCCTTGATCGCCTTGCCGTTTTCGCGCAGCGCCTCGAATTCCGGCAGCGCGTCGACGGCTTTTTTGCGCTTGTCGATGAAGCCCGCGCGGACGTTGCCAAGGGCTTTTTGAAGCTGGGCGTCGGAGAGGGCCTTGGCGGAATTGGCCTTGAAGGTTGGGGAGGTGATTTGCATCAGATGGCTCCCAACCTGGAAGGCAGCGCTCCGTCACGCCCCCCTCTGCCCTGCCGGGCGCCCTGGCCCGAGCCACGGGTCTCGGCCCGTCCTTCGGACCCCCCGCGAGGGGGGAGATCACGCGGTGTCGATGGCGAGACTAATCTCCCCACCTGCGGGGGAGATGGCCGGCAGGCCAGAGGGGGGCAACGTAGGGCGTGAGTGTTCATCACAACTTTCCCCCGATCGGCGGCTGGTCGGTCATGCCTGCCAGCACTTCGGCGACGTGGCGGACTTCGATGGCCGAGCCGTCGCGCTTCAACTTGCCGGCCATGTTCATCAGGCAGCCGAGGTCGCCTGCGAGCAGCATGTCGGCGCCGGCGGTTTCGATGTTGGCGGTCTTCTTGGTGACGATGGCATTCGAGATGTCGGAATATTTGACGCAGAACGTGCCACCGAAGCCGCAGCACACGTCCGCTTCCTGCATCTCGGCGATCTTCAGCCCCTCGACCGAGGCGAGCAGCTTGCGCGGCTGGTCGTGGATGCCGAGTTCGCGCAGGCCGGAGCAGGAATCGTGATACGTCGCGGTCGCGGCGAGCTTGGCGGTGACGCCCTCAACCTTCATCTCATCCGTGAGGAAGGAGACGAGTTCGTGGACCTTCTTGGAAAACTCCGCTGCGCGGCTTTCCCATGCCGGATCGCCGGCAAAGAGGGCCGGATAGTGCTTCTTCAGCATGCCGGTGCACGAGCCCGACGGCGCGACGACGTAGTCGAACTCCTCGAAGGCGGCGATGGTGGCCTTGGCGATTTCGCGCGTGTCCTCGCGGTCGCCCGAATTGTAGGCCGGCTGGCCGCAGCAGGTCTGCGCCATCGGCACGTCGACCGCGCAGCCCGCGTCCTCGATCAGCTTGACCGCCGCAAACCCGACGCTCGGCCGGAAAAGGTCGACCAGGCAGGTAACGAACAGGCCCACCGTCGGTCGTCTCGTCGATTGATGTTGCAAGAGCTTTTCCCGTCTTCTCGTTGGCCGGCACGATAGACCCGGAGGGCGTTTTTTCAAGTGGCCAGTCGGGCCTGGCTCGTTATAACTGCATGAGGGGCAAGCGAGGGGAGGAGCTTCGATGTCAGGACCCGTCATGCCGGCCGCCGACCAGGCGACCTTGTCGCGGCGCGCCGAAATCGTCGCCGACATGCGCATCATCGTGCCGGGCGAAGGCGTGGTGGAGGCCGAGCACGCCATGCGCGCCTTCGAGAGCGACGGGCTGACGGCTTATCGCCAGTTGCCGCTGGTCGTGGTGCTGCCGGAGACGACGGCGCAGGTTTCGCGCATCCTGAAATATTGCAACGAGCGCAACATCCGCGTCGTGCCGCGCGGTTCGGGCACCTCGCTTTCGGGCGGCGCGCTGCCGCTCGCCGATGCCGTGCTGCTCGTCATGAGCCGGTTCAACCGCATCCTCGACATCGACTTTCCCAACCGCACCGTGACCGCGCAGCCGGGCGTGACCAATCTCGGCATCACCAAGGCCGTCGAGGAGGAAGGGTTCTACTACGCGCCGGACCCCTCCTCGCAGATCGCGTGCTCGATCGGCGGCAATGTCGCGGAGAATTCGGGCGGCGTGCACTGCCTCAAATACGGGCTGACGGCGAACAACGTGCTGGGCCTCGAAATGGTGCTGATCGACGGCGAAGTGATCCGCCTCGGCGGCAAGCATCTCGACGCGGAAGGCTACGACCTGCTCGGCCTGATGACGGGCTCCGAAGGGCTGCTCGGCGTCGTCACCGAAGTGACGGTGCGCATTTTGCAGAAGCCGGAGGCCGCGCGGGCGATGCTGGTCGGCTTCCCCTCCTCCGAACAGGCGGGCCAGTGCGTCGCCGACATCATCGGCGCGGGCATTATTCCCGGCGGAATGGAGATGATGGACCGGCCGGCGATCCACGCCGCCGAAGCGTTCGTCCATGCCGGCTACCCGCTCGACGTCGAGGCGCTGCTGATCGTCGAACTCGACGGGCCGGTGGCGGAGATCGATCACCTCATCGGCGAGGTGGAGCGACTGGCGGCGCAGAATGGCGCGACGACGAGCCGGATTTCGACCTCCGACGCCGAGCGCGCGGTCTTCTGGGCGGGCCGCAAGGCGGCGTTCCCGGCCGTGGGGCGCATCTCGCCCGACTATTACTGCATGGACGGCACGATCCCGCGCAAGGAACTGCCGACCGTGCTGGCGCGGATGCGCGAACTCTCGGTGAAATACGGGCTGGACGTCGCCAACGTGTTTCATGCCGGTGACGGGAACCTGCATCCGCTGATCCTGTACGATGCCAACAAGCCGGGCGAACTCGACCGCGCCGAGGCGTTCGGCTCGGACATCTTGCGGCTGTGCGTCGAGGTCGGCGGGGTGCTGACCGGTGAGCATGGGGTGGGGGTGGAGAAGCGCGATTTGATGCCCGAGATGTTCACCGAGATCGATCTCAACCAGCAGATCCGGGTGAAATGCGCGTTCGATCCGGAGCATCTGCTCAACCCGGGGAAGGTGTTTCCGCAGTTGCATCGATGTGCGGAAATGGGCCGGATGCATATCAGCCGTGGTCAGGTGGCGTTTCCGGATATTCCGAGGTTTTGATGGGCGGGACCTTGCAGGATCAGGGTTCCTCGCCCCTGCATAGCGGGGGAGAGGTGGCTCGGGCGAAGCCCGAGACGGAGAGGGGGACCTCCGCGCGCCGCGCGGCGACCTCGATAGCGCGAGCGCGGGATTTGCGGCAGGGCGACAATATCGCCGAAGCGATGCTTTGGACCGAGTTGAAGGCGAAGAAGCTCGGCGGGCACAAATTCGTTCGCCAGATGCCGTGCGGGCCGTATTTCGCCGATTTCGCCTGCCGGAGCGTCCGGCTGATCGTCGAGGTCGACGGCAGCCAGCATGCCGATTCCGACCATGACAGGCGGCGGGACCGGTTCATGCAGGCGAAAGGGTATTCGGTGTTGCGGTTCTGGAATTTGGACGTGCTGAAGCAGCGGGCGAGCGTGTGCGAAACGATATTGGCGGCGGTCGAGGGGCGACTTGAGGAAATGGACAATCACGAGGTTCGATACGTGCGGGCGGTGCGGACGTGAGTTCCGCTGGATCGAGATGGATTGAGGTCGTGGGTTTCGGGGAGGTTGCAGCCCCCTCTCCGTCTCGGGCTGCGCCCGAGCCACCTCTCCCCCGTTGGGGGCGAGGAAACCCTGGCTGGAATGGCGGCGGCGTCGCGGCAGCCTTCCTCGCCCCCGCCTTGCGGGGGAGAGGTGGCTCGGGCGAAGCCCGAGACGGAGAGGGGGCGCATCGTCGACCGACCTACGCGGGGGTCCGCTCATGACCACATTCACCCCCTCCTCCGCTGCGGAAACGCTCGATGTCGTGCAATGGGCTGTCTCCGAGGAGACGCCGCTCGAAATCCTCGGGCATGGGTCGAAGCGGGGGATCGGGCGGCCGGCGCAGACGGAGCATGCGGTCGACCTTTCCGGGCTGACGGGCGTGACGCTCTACGAGTCGGAGGAACTGGTGCTTTCGGCGCGGGCGGGGACGCCGATCGCGGAGATCGAGGCGCTGTTGAAGGCGCATCGGCAGGAGTTTGCGTTCGAGCCGATGGACTACGGGCCGCTGCTCGGGACCGAGCCGGGGCGCGGCACGGTGGGTGGGGCGCTGGCGGCTAATCTGTCCGGTCCGCGAAGGCTGAAATCGGGCGCGGCGCGGGATCATATTCTGGGCGTTCATGCGGTTTCGGGGCGCGGCGAGGCGTTCAAGTCCGGCGGGCGGGTGGTCAAGAACGTCACCGGCTACGACCTTTCCAAGGGGCTCGCGGGCTCGTGGGGCACGCTGGCCGTCGTCACCGACCTCACCTTCAAGGTGCTGCCGGCGGCGGAGACAGAGAAGACGTTCGTCATTCGCGGGCTCGACGACGGGCCGGCGGCCTTTGCGATGGCGGCGGCGATGGGATCGAGCGCGGAGGTTTCGTCCGCCGCGCATCTGCCGGCGAGCGTTACGGGGCGCGTGCTCGACGGCGCGCTGAAGGGGCCGGCGTCGACGCTGCTGCGGCTCGAAGGCTTCGGGCCCTCGGTCGACTATCGGCTCGCGACGCTGACCGGGCTGCTTGCCGCGCAGGGCACGATCGAGGTTCTGGAGGAGGGGCAGTCGCGACAGGTGTGGCGCGAAATCCGCGATTGCCTGCCCTATGCCGACGGCACCAGCCGGCCGATCTGGCGGATTTCGATGGCGCCGAGCCAGGGGTGGAAGATGGTCGCCGAATTGCGGCTCCATGCCGGCGCGGACGTTTTCTACGACTGGCAGGGCGGGCTGATCTGGGCGCGCATGGAAGCCGAGCCGGATGCCGAAGGGCTGCGGGGGCTGATCGCGCATTTCGGCGGCGGGCACGCGACGCTGGTGCGCGCGAGCGGGCCGGTGCGCGCGGCGACACAGGTGTTCCAGCCGCAGGCGGGGGCGCTGGGCGCCTTGGCGCGGCGGCTGAAAGATCAGTTCGACCCCAAGGGAATTCTCAATCCGGGCAGGATGGGCTGATGCAGACGAATTTCTCCCTCGCGCAGCTTGCCGATCCGCATGTGGCGGAGTCCGAGAAGATTCTTCGGACCTGCGTGCATTGCGGGTTCTGCACCGCGACCTGTCCGACCTATGTGACGCTCGGCAACGAGCTCGACAGTCCGCGCGGGCGCATCTACCTGATCAAGGACATGCTGGAGAACTACCGGCCGGCCGACGAGACGGTCGTGACGCATATCGACCGGTGCCTGTCGTGCCTCTCCTGCATGACGACCTGCCCGTCGGGCGTGCATTACATGCACCTCGTCGACCATGCGCGCGCGCATATCGAGAAGACGTATCGACGGCCGCTGTTGGACCGGCTGGTGCGCGGGCTGCTTGCGGTCACCCTGCCCTATCCGGACCGGATGCGCGCGAGCCTCAAGCTGGCGGGGATCGGGCGGGCCTTTGCGGGGTTGTTCCGCGCCGTGCCGGGGCTGAAGCCGATTGCCGCGATGCTGGAACTGGCGCCGAGGAGCGTGCCGGCGGCTTCGGATGTGGCGCGGCCGGCGGTGCATGCTGCCGAGGCGCCAAAGCGTGGGCGCGTGGCGATCCTGACCGGATGCGCGCAGTCGGTGCTCGATCCGGGCATCAACGAGGCGACGGTGCGGCTGTTGACGCGGCTCGGTGTCGAGGTGGTGGTGCCGGCCGGCGAAGGGTGTTGCGGGGCGCTGACGCATCACATGGGGCGCGAAGAACAGGCGCTCGATTTTGCGCGGGCGAATGTCGATGCGTGGATGCGCGAGATCGACAAGGGCGGGCTCGATGCGATCGTCATCACGGCGTCGGGCTGCGGGACGACGATCAAGGATTACGGCTTCATGCTGCGGCTCGATCCGGCCTATGCGGAAAAGGCAGCGCGGGTGTCGGGGCTGGCGAAGGACGTGACGGAGTATCTGGCCGGGCTGGACCTGCCGGAGCCGGCTATGCGGCCGGGGTTGGCCGTCGCCTATCATTCGGCCTGTTCGATGCAGCATGGACAGAAGATCACGAGCCTGCCGAAGATGCTTTTGCAGGGCGCGGGGTTCACGGTGCGCGAGCCGCGCGAGGGGCATCTGTGCTGCGGGTCGGCGGGGACTTACAACATTCTGCAGCCGGAGATTTCGGCCAAGCTGCGAGACCGCAAGGTGGCGAACATCGAGGCGACGGGTGCCGATCTCGTCGCGACCGGTAATATCGGCTGCATGACGCAGATCGCGTCGGGGTCGAGCCTGCCGATCGTGCATACGGTGGCGCTGCTCGACTGGGCCTATGGCGGACCGAAGCCGGCGGGGGTGCCCGAGGCGCGGGCACTGGAAGCGGCGGAGTAGAAAGCGAAAGGGCAGCGCGACGGATCGCACTGCCCTTCAAGCGACGGTTCTGATTGTTCTTCCCGTCGCCGCGGTCACCGTCCCCCGATGCCCGCTTTCCCCTCTCCGGGAATTCGTTGTCGCCTGACGCGGTTTCCACCACGCCGGGCAATCCTTAGCTGACCACAACCCTTGTACCGACTTTGACGCGTTCGTAAAGGTCGGTGACGTCTTCGTTGCGCATGCGGATGCAGCCGGACGAGACGGCCTGGCCGATGGTCCAGGGCGCGTTGGTGCCGTGGATGCGGTAGAGCGTGGAGCCGAGATAGAGGGCGCGGGCGCCGAGCGGATTTTCCGGGCCGCCGGGCATGTGCGCTGGCAAAATCTTGCCCTTGGCGCGTTCGCGCGCGATCATCTGCGCGGGCGGCGTCCAGCCCGGCCATTCGGCCTTGCGGGTGATGGTTTCCGACCCGCGCCAGGAAAAGCCCTCCTTGCCGACGCCGACGCCATAGCGCCGCGCGGTTCCGCCTTCCTGCACGAGGTAGAGGAACTTGGCATTCGTATCGATGACGATCGTGCCGGGCTTCTCGCGGCCGGTATAGGCGACTTCCTGCGGCAGGAAGATCGGGTCCATCTGCGGGGCGGAATCGCGCGGCGCGGCAGGCGCCATCGCCGCCGTGTGCACCGGATCGGGCGCGACGACGACCGCGCGCTGGCGGATGATCGGAGCTGGCGCGACGGCCATGCGGGCACCGGGCGCAACCTGCCGGCGAACGGCGCGCTCGCGGATCGGGGCGCCGTTTGGCGCGCGCTGCAACTGCATGACCCACGGGGCCGAAAGGTCGGGGCTGACGACCAGCGGCGGGCGCTCCGCATAACGGTCCTGCGCCATGGCCGAGGCCGGCAGGAGCGCGGCCAAAGCCGCGCAAAGGAGAATGGATTTCATGGACGGTCTCACCTGAATTGACAGTCGTTTCAACGCGCATTGTCAGGAGGCGCTGCCACGAAAGCGTGAATCAGCTTTCATAAAATGCCGTTCTTCGCGTAAAGCTTCAGGTGTGGTTACCGGCCGGTTCATGACGGTGGTGAATGCGGCGTTAACGAGGAAAAACAAGGCGATGGCGGCTGATATTGCGGGGTTGATCGAGGGTGGGGACGGCAAGCTGCGCTGCGCCTGGCACGGTAATCTGCCCGACTATCTGACCTATCATGACGCCGAATGGGGGCGGCCGGTGACGGCCGACATTCGGCTATTCGAAAAGCTGTGCCTCGAAGGCTTCCAGTCGGGCCTTTCCTGGCTGACGATCCTCAGGAAGCGCGAGAATTTCCGCGAGGCCTTCGAGGGTTTCGATTTTCGCGTTCTGGCGACGCGGCCCGAAAGCGAGATCGAGCGGCATCTGCATAATGCCGGCATCGTCCGCCATCGCGGCAAGATCGCCTCGGTCTACAACAATGCGCGGCGGGCGATGGAACTCGTCGACGAGCATGGCTCGCTGGCCGCGTTCTTCTGGTCGTTCGAGCCGCAGGCGCATGAGCGGCCGGAGGTGTTCGACTTCGATGCGCTCCGGGCCAACCCGAAGACGGAGGTTTCGACGCGCATCTCGAAACTCCTGAAGAAGAAGGGCTGGAGCTTCGTCGGGCCGACCACGGTCTATGCGTTCATGCAGGCGATGGGGCTGGTCAACGACCATATTGAAGGCTGCTTTTGCCGCGCCGAAGTCGAGCGCGAGCGGCAAGCGCTGAAGCGGCCCATTACGGCGAATTAATCCGCCGGACAACTCGCGGTAAGGTTGCGGCGGGCATCGTTGTTGTTAGGCGCTTCTGCCTGACCGACGAGGACAATTGCCATGAAGAAGACAATCGCCGCCGTGCTGATCACCAGCTTCGCCGCCTCCACCGCCGCCTTTGCGCAGGACGCGGGCGAGAGCGACCAGTCGCCGCGCCAGATGATGCGCGAGCTGCGCAAGGAAATCCGCGCCGACGGCGTCGACCAGGAGCGCTTCGCCTCCTTCGTCACGGAGCGCGCCGAGGCTCGCTTCGACCGTCTCGATGCCGACGGCGACGGGCAGATTTCGCGCGAGGAGTTCCTGGCCAATATCGACAACCGCGTCGAGCGCCAGTTCGCGCGGATGGACCGCAACGATGACGGCATGCTGACCGGCGAGGACCGCCCGTTCCGCGGCGGAATGCGCGGCGAGCGCGGCAAGCGCGCCGACAGGGCCGAGCGCACGGCGCCGACCGAGCAGACGGACGAAGCGCCCGCCGAGTGAATTCGGCGGCCGGTCCGCACTTGACCGCGGGCCGGCCCCTGCCCCATCTGGTTCGCCATGCGAGCGAATTACAGGATGCAACGGCTCTTCGTGGAGGGCGGCCTTTCCGGTGACGGAACGGTCGCCCTTTCCGCGCAGCAGAGCCATTATCTCACCAACGTCATGCGAATGCGCGAGGGCGGCGAAGTGCTCGTCTTCAACGGACGCGACGGCGAGTGGCGCGCCGGGGTCACGGCAGTTTCGAAGAAGAGCGTGACGCTGTCGCTCGCCGAGCAGACGCGCCCGCAGCCAGCAACGCCCGATCTCGTCTACTGCTTCGCGCCGATCAAGGCCGGGCGGCTGGACTACATGGTTCAAAAGGCGGTGGAGATGGGCGCGGGCGTGCTGCAGCCGGTCATCACGCAGCATACACAGATGACGAAGATCGGCACGGATCGGCTGCAGGCGAACGCGGTGGAGGCGGCAGAGCAATGCGGCGTGCTGGCGGTGCCCACTGTTCGCGAGCCGGTGAAGCTGGAGAGATTGCTGGCCGAGTGGGCTGCGGAGCGGGCGCTGGTGTTCTGCGACGAGAGCGCGGCGGGGGATAATCCGGTCGCGGCGCTGACGGGATTGAAGGGGCGCAGGCTGGCGCTGATCGTCGGGCCGGAGGGCGGGTTTTCGGAGGATGAGCGGCGGCAGTTGCACGCGCTCGATTTCGTGACCGCGATTCCGCTCGGGCCGCGGATATTGCGGGCGGATACGGCAGCGGTGGCGGCGCTGGCGGTGATCCAGGCGACGGTGGGGGATTGGTAGGGCTTTCGATCGGAGTTACGATTGGCATCGGAAGGAGAGGCCTGGATTCCTGTGACAAGCACAGGAATGACGGCATCGAAAGGAGTGCCGAACGCCTACTTGCGTGCTTTGCAAGTGCCTTCGCGCAGTCGTCATTCCTGTGCTTGTCACAGGAATCCAGGCCGCCTCGCTCATCGAGCTTGCCTCCTTCATCGAGATGACGGAATGGCACCCGGTTGCGCCCTCTTCGAGGGATGGGGCCAGCCCATCAACCAGCGTTGACGCAGCGGTCAGGATTTTTCGCTTGATCGGCGGTGGCATTTGCGGCCAACACACCCACATTCATCCGCACGGCTCTGGCGCAAGGCCCGGGCGCAAGGCTCGGGACCGGGGACATTTCATGGCACGCGACACGACCGATTTCCGGCCGATCGAAGAGAAATCGGAGCTCGTCGCTCACCTCGCCGAAGGCTGCAAGCCGAAGGACAAGTGGCGGATCGGGACCGAGCACGAGAAGTTTCCGTTCTATGTCGACGGCCATGCGCCGGTGCCCTATGGCGGCGAGAAGGGCATCAAGGCGCTGCTCGAAGGGATGCAGAAGACGCTCGGGTGGGACCCGATCGTCGATGCCGGGCACATTATCGGGCTCGTCGAGCCGACCGGACAGGGCGCGATCTCGCTCGAGCCGGGCGGGCAGTTCGAACTGTCCGGTGCGCCGCTCGAAACGATCCACCAGACCTGCCGCGAGGGGAACGCGCATCTGGCGCAGCTTCGCGAGATCGCCGAGCCGCTCGGCATTCGCTTCCTCGGCCTCGGCGGCAGCCCGAAATGGACGCTGGCCGAGACGCCGCGCATGCCCAAATCGCGCTACGACATCATGACCGCCTACATGCCGAAGGTCGGCAGCCACGGGCTCGACATGATGTACCGGACCTGCACGATCCAGGTGAATCTCGACTTCGCGTCCGAAGAGGACATGCGCCGCAAGATGCAGTTGTCGCTGAAGCTGCAGCCGCTCTCGACCGCGCTCTTCGCCAATTCGCCCTTTACCGAAGGCAAGCCGAACGGGCTGCAGAGCTGGCGCGGCGAGATCTGGCGCGACACGGACAATGCGCGCGCCGGGATGCTCGAAATGTGCTTTGGCCGCGATTTCGGCTTTGCGGACTATGTCGAGTGGGCGCTCGACGTGCCGATGTATTTCCTGATCCGCGACGGCCGCTATTTCGACGTCACGCACGTCACCTTCCGGCAGTTCATGGACGGCGCGCTGAAGAACGAAATCCCGAACGGCCTGCCGACGATGGGCGACTGGGCGAACCATCTGTCGACGCTCTTTCCCGACGTGCGGCTGAAGCGTTTCCTCGAGATGCGCGGGGCCGATGGCGGGCCGTGGCGGCGCATCTGCGCGCTGCCGGCCTTCTGGGTTGGGCTGCTCTATGACGAGGCGGCGCTGGATGCGGCCGAGGAACTGACGGCCGACTGGAACTATCAGGAGTGCCTGGAGCAGCGCGACGCGGTGCCGGCGCAGGGCCTCGCGACGCCATTCCGCAACCACACGCTGCGCGAGATCGGCCGCGAGGTTCTGGCGATTTCGCGGATGGGTTTGACCAACCGGGCGCGCAAGAACCGCGAAGGCTATGACGAGACGGGGTTTTTGGCGCCGCTCGACGAGGTGATCGCGCGCGGGACCACGAGTGCCGAGGAGATGGTGCGGGCGTATCATACGCGCTGGGGCGGGTCGATCGAGCCGGCGTTCCTGGAGTATGCGTATTAGGGTGGCGTAAGCACTCAGGCGACCAACCGCCGCCTTCTTCGACCGCCGCTTGTGTCGTTCGCCGGTTCAGCTAGTCTTTCCCCAGACCAATCCCGGGAGGACGACATGCTGCCGCTCTACGACATGATGATGAAGGCGCAGAACGGGCGGACGGCCGATCTTCTCGCGCGGCAGATGAACCTGACGCGCCAGCAGGGGGAACTGGCGCTTGAGGCGTTGCTGCCGGCGTTTTCCGAGGCGCTGAAGCGCAACACGGCCGATCCGTTCGGGTTTTCGCAGTTCATGACGGCCATGGGCGGCGGGCAATACGCGAAGTATTTCGAGGACGCGGCGCGGGCGTTCACGCCGGAGGGCATCTCGGCGGGCAACGATGCGCTGGGCAAGATCTTCGGTTCGAAGGAACTGGTGAGCGCGGTGGCGGCCCAGGCCGCGCAGGCGACAGGAATCGCGCAGGAGGCCTATCGCCAGATGATGCCGTCGCTCGCGGCCATGATGATGGGCGGTTTCTTCAAGCAGGCGACAGGGCAGATGCCGGGTTCGGGCGCGAACCCGTTCCTCGACGCGTTCCGCCAGATGATGCCGCAGGCGCCGACGGCGAGCGCCGATCCGTTCGGCAACCCCTACGCCAAGATGATGCAGGAGATGTTCGCACCGAAGGCGGCCGAGAAGCCGAAGGCGGCGCCCGATCCTTACGCGCACAACCCGTTCATGAAGATGTTCGAGGAGATGATGCAGTTCGGCCAGCCGGAGGCGAGGACACCGCGCGATCAGGTCACCGATGCGCAGGTCTTTCCGTTCGAGAACTTCTTCGGCGAGATGTTCGAGACCGGCCGCAAGCAGCAGGCGGACTATCAGAAGGCGATGACGAAGCTGGTGGACGATTTTTTCGTGCGAGGGAAGCCGCGGGGGTGAAGCGTCGGCATGTTTGGGGTCATCCCGGAAGCCCGCTTGAGCGCAGCGAAAGGTGGCTATCCGGGAGCCATTCCGTGTCTTTTGGGACGTCACGGAATGGATCCCGGCTCTCGCCTCGCTGCGCTCGGACTTCGGCCGGGATGACGCCGGCGTCGGGGTGCCGGTAGGATCAGCAGACCTGGCGGGCGAAGCGTTCTTCCTCGCGGCGGCGGCGGAGGGTGGCGAGCGTCGCGGTCGGGTCGGCGACGATGCCGGTGCGGGCGGCCTGGTGGAGGTCGGTGCGCAAGAGGCCGATGTCGGCCAGGTGATGGTCCGACAGTTCGGCCAGATTGCCGATATGGCGTCGGTTGAACAGCGCGCGGAGGACCGTCTTGAGCCCGGTCGTCACGCGCGACGCCACATCCGTGCGCAGCGGGGCGACACCGGAATATGCGGTCCGGTGATCGAGGGCGGTCATGACTGGTCTCCTTTATTGCCAGTGGTCGATGGACGAGCGGCTTCGCATCCGGGCGGCGCTTGGGAGGCGCGGCCCGGCGGGCAAGCCGAGTGGTCGGGTGTCAGTTACGTTTCGGAAGATGCGCTGCTTCGATTGATTAGTCGAACGAATGTTTCTAATATTTAGCATCAACGATCATGATGGATTGATCCGATGCCCGCCGCCCCGCTCGACCTCGACCAGCTCCAGACCTTCATCTCCATTGCCGATTTCGGCTCGTTCACGCGGGCCGCGGAGGAAGTGCACCGCACGCAGTCCGCCGTCTCCATGCAGATGCGCCGGCTGGAGGAGCGCGTCGGCAAGCCGCTGTTCGAGAAGGACGGGCGCACCAACCGGCTGACGGAGGACGGCGAGCGGCTGCTCGCCTATGCGCGGCGGCTGATCCGGCTGAACCGCGAGACGCTGGCGGCCTTCGACGACGCCTCGCTCGAAGGGCATATCCGCATCGGCACGCCGGACGACTATGCCGACCGCTTCCTGCCCGAGATCATGGCGCGGTTCCTGCGCTCCAATCCGCGCGTCGAGCTTTCGGTCGTGTGCGAGCCGACGGCCAACCTCGTCGAGCAGATCAAGCGCGGGCATCTCGACATCGCGCTGATCACCCATGACGACGCGCGCGGCTCGGAAGTCGTGCGGCGCGAGCCGCTGCTCTGGGTCTCGTCGATGAACCACGAGGTGCACCAGGAAGACATCCTGCCGCTGGCGCTCGGGCGGCCGAGCTGCCTGTGGCGGCGCACGGCCTGCGACGTGCTCGACCAGATGAACCGCGACTACCGCATCATCTTCACGAGTTGGTCGGCGACGGTCATCATGGCGGCGGTGCTCTCCGGCCTCGCCGTCTCCGTGCTGCCCGAATGCGCGCTGCGGCCCGGCATGCGCATCCTCGGCGAATCGGACGGGTTCGGCGCCCTGCCCGACTGCCGGATCGGAATCCTGCGCGGGCATTCCAGCCAGCCGCAGATCGTCGACGCGCTGGCGCGGCACATTTCGGAAAGCCTCGACAACATCTCGGTCGTGCCACCGGCGGCCGAGGAGAGCGGCGCGCATTTCGACTTTGCCGGCGTCGCCTATGGGCGCGGCAAGCGGCTGCGGCCTAGCCAGATGCTTCCCGGTTGGTAGAAATAGCCGCATGTCAGACCTTCTCGCCACCGATTCGAAGACCAATGCGGCTGAATATTCCGTCTCGGAGATTTCCGGTGCGCTGAAGCGCGTCGTCGAGGACACGTTCGGAAACGTGCGGGTGCGCGGCGAGATTTCCGGCTATCGCGGGCCGCATTCGTCGGGCCACGCCTATTTCGCGCTGAAGGACGACCGGGCGCGGATCGAGGCGGTGATCTGGAAGGGCACGTTCTCGAAGCTGCGTTTCCGGCCCGAAGAGGGCATGGAGGTGATCGCTTCGGGGAAGCTGACCACCTATCCCGGCTCGTCGAAATACCAGATCGTCATCGACAATATCGAGCCGGCGGGCGCCGGCGCGCTGATGGCGCTGCTGGAGGAGCGCAAGCGCCGGCTCGCCGCCGAAGGCCTGTTCGAGACGGGCCGAAAGCGGCCCCTGCCCTTCATGCCCAAGACGATCGGCGTCATCACCTCGCCGACCGGGGCGGTGATCCGCGACATCATCCACCGCATCACGGACCGGTTTCCGGTGCATGTGATCGTGTGGCCGGTGCGTGTGCAGGGCGAGACGACGGGGGCGGAAGTGTCGAACGCGGTGGCGGGCTTCAACGCGCTGCCGGACGGCATGACGCGGCCGGACCTTTTGATCGTCGCGCGCGGCGGCGGCAGCCTCGAGGACCTCTGGGGCTTCAACGACGAGGCCGTGGTGCGCGCGGTGGCGGCGTCGCGCATCCCGGTGATCTCGGCGGTCGGGCACGAGACGGACTGGACGCTGATCGACCTCGTTGCCGACCGGCGCGCGCCGACGCCGACGGGCGCGGCCGAAATGGCGGTGCCGGTGAAGGCCGAACTCGAAGCCGCCGTCTCGCGGCTTTCGGCGCGGGTCAAGGGCGCGGTCTCGCGCTGCACGCAGAGAAAGCGCGACGCGCTGCGCGCAACGTCACGCGCCCTGCCCTCGGCCGATGCGCTGCTCGCCTTGCCGCGCCGTCGCTTCGACGAGGCGGCGAGCCGGCTGCAACGCGCCCTGATCGCCAACACCGAGGCCAAGAAGCAGAAATTCCGCGGGCTGCGCCTGTCGCCGGCGATCCTGTCGCGGCGGCTGAGCGACGCGAAGCTGCGCAGCGAGCGGGCCGCGGGGCGACTGCCGGGGTGCTTTTCGGCGATGGTCACCAACCGGCGCAACCGGCTCGCCCGCGATGCCGCGCGGGTCACGCCGAACGCGCTGATGCGGCGCATCGAGATGGCGGGCCAGCGGCTCAAGACCTTCGAGCGCCGGCAGCGCCAGTCGATCGACCGGGCGCTTGAAATGCGCCGCCAGCGCTTCGAGCAGGCGGCGCGGCTGGCAGGGTCGCTGTCCTATACGAGCATATTGGAGCGCGGGTTTGCGATGGTGCGCGATGGGGACGGCAACCTGATCAAACGGGCGGCGGAAATCGCGACGGGCGATGCGCTGGCGATCCGCTTCGCCGATGGCGACGTCAATGCGGTGGCGGCGGGGGAGGCCGCCAAGCCAAAACCGAAGGCCAAGCCCGCGACGCCGACCGGCGGCCAGGGCACGCTTTTCTAACGCCATCCAATTTTCCGATGGAACATCGGCCGATCCGGATGCTTCGGAAGGTTCCTCACGGTTTCGTGAGCTAACCTCATCGATGCAGAAGGATACTTCCCATGGCCAAGGAAAAGACACTCGAAGACCTCTTCCACGATACGCTCAAGGACATCTACTACGCCGAGCGCAAGATCCTGAAGGCGCTGCCGAAGATGGCGCGCGGCGCGACGGCCCCGGCGCTGAAGCAGGCGTTCGAGAAGCATCGCGAGCAGACCGAGACCCATGTGGAGCGCCTGCAGCAGGTGTTCGACATCATCGGCAAACGCGCCCAGGGCAAGACCTGTGATGCGATCGAGGGGATCATCGCAGAAGGCGAGGAGATCCTCGAAGAATACAAGGGAACGGCCGCGCTGGATGCCGGCCTGATCTCCGCCGCGCAGGCTGTCGAGCACTACGAGATCACACGCTACGGAACGCTGAAGCGCTGGGCCGAGACGCTCGGCATGAAGGATGCGGCCAAGCTGCTCGATGCGACCTTGCAGGAAGAATCGCGGACCGACGAGGACCTGACGATGCTTGCCGACAAGACCGCCAATCCGGCCGCGATGAAAGCCGCCTGAGCGCATCTGCCGAACAGGACGAGGGCGCCATATCGGCGCCCTTTTCTTTTCTAGTCGACCGAGAACTGGTCCTGGTCGCAGGGTTCGCCGGTGCGGAACTGCTCTGACAGGCACTCGCCGCGATCGAACCCCTCGCCTGCCGTCGTGACGGCGCGCGCCATGCCGCCCGCGCCGCAGGCGGTGAGCAGGAGAGCTGCGGCGAGGGTCGGGATTACGACCTTTGACGGAATGCGTGCAGCCAGCATTAAAACTCCAATGCACCAACGTTTGCGAGATCGGTGCGCAGGTCAAAAAAAAGCCCCGGCTCGGAAGTCGGGGCTGTCAACCTTCGGGCTTGGTGTCGCCAATCCAGGTTCGCCACCTTTCAGTGGACTTGAGGCGCACTACGAGTATACCCCCGCAAGCGCTATCGACATCAATATGTGGCGTTACAAGTAACCCGTCAAGTGATCCAGCCCAAGTGCGTGCAGGAGACATGTACGAACTTTGCGGAGCTCAATCGGGTCAACGACCATCTTCAGATATCGCCGCTTCCCTGACACCGGATCTCTTCCCGTATACGGCATCGACAGTCGGCGAAAAGCGACCGTAGCAAGCATGTCGGCCTTGGCGAATTTGAAAGAACCCTCATAGGGCTTGGGTGCCTCGTACGGAAGTTCGATCTTGCACTGATACCGCAGACCGGATCGTGGCGGTGTCTGGCTCAACGGCACCACGGTGCATAGACCGTCGCGGTAGGGTAGGCGCGGAGACACGACAACCACTAGGCGTTCCTTCACCATCTCTGGTTCGCGAAATCCCGTCTGATAATCGCAAATCAATACTTGGCCCGGCACCGGTGGAAATTGAATACCTTTCACGCCAGCCAAATCGCTCCCGCCCTACTTCGCAACTCTTCTTTGTCTAATTTGCCGATCGGGAAAAATCCAGAGTGTACGCATTGGCGTGTATGACCACTTCACTCCAAGTGTTCAATACGACGATCGACCGGTCCAGAACTCGACTAAAAGAAGCGAGCTTTCTCGACCACCAAATTTTACGGGAAGCTGCACACGCAGAAGGAAATGGTACGGTTGGCTGGGGTCGAACCAGCGACCTCCGGATCCACAATCCGAATTCGGCCGTTGAAATCATTGGTGTTTTTGGCTGCATGTCGCATCCATGTCGCATCAAGCCAACAGCGCCGCCTCCGCAGCCGCCAGTTCCTCGGCATCATCACCGCGCGGAAACAGGTGGCCGTAGACGTCCATCGTCATCGTGATCGAGCCGTGCCCCATCCGCTCCTGCACCACTTTCGGAGGAAGACCGAGCCCGCCATCGGCCGGCCGGTTGATGCACCACGAGGCGTAGAAGTGCCTCAAGGCGTGCAGCCCTTTGTACCGCGCGACGAGGATAGGCTCGCCGTTCTTGTCGACCTCACCAGAACCATCCGCCACCCCTGCCCTCACCTGTGCAGGCTGGAAACCTCGGCGCACGATGTTGTTCAGTTGCTCGACCTTCCCAGCACCGTTCGGGAACACGAGGTCGGCCCGTCCCTTCGGACATGCAAGCTTCCATTCCCGCAGAGCGTTGACGACGATCGGCGGCGCCGGCACGGTGCGGTCGCCGGCTATCGTCTTCGGCTTGCCGATTTCGTTGAAGCGGTCGGCACGCTGATGAACATGGATCGTGCGCTTGTCGAGGTCGATGTCCTTCCACCGCAGCCCGCGCAATTCTGAAGCCCGCAGGCCGGTGAAGATCGCGGTCAGCAGCAGCGGCCGCCAGCGACCCTCAAGCGCCCCGACAATCGCCTTCACCTCTTCGCGGGTTGGAATGTCGACACCGACCTTCAGCCGCCCCTTCTGACGCTTCTCCTGTCGCCTGTCACCGCCTTTGCGTCTGCCGCGAATATCGCGCACCACGTTTCGGCCCGTCAGGCCGCGTTCCTGGGCGTCCGCGAGCACCGATCCCAAGCTCACCATCACTTTCCGAACCATTGCAGGCGAACGCCCCCCGTCGCGCAACTGGTCCTCGAATTGGCGAACTGCCGGGATGTTGAGCGCTGTTAGCTTCAGGTCGCCGATCAACGGGACGATGTGCAGCTTCAGGTGTGACTGGTAACTGTCGACGGTCGTCCTTTCCAAGCCTGCCGCCTCTGCGCTTGCTATCCAGAAAGCGCCGGCTTGTTTGACCGTCGCGCTCGCGCTGTCCGCAACGTGAATGCCTTCCCTCACCTCGACCGATGCGGTAGCTGCGAATTCGTCCGCCTTCTTCTTAAGCTTAAAGCTCTTGAGGCGGCGCTTTCCAGAGGCATCGGTGTAGTCGACCACCCAGGCAGACTTGGGTCCAGTCTTCGGGTCAGGCCAAAGCCGTTTGCGGACGCTCATTCGCTTCGACCGGGAATGGACTTCAGTCCGGCGCGCTCAAGGATGGCTTCCATTTCTTCGGCCAACCGCTGCTGGTCTTTTTTATCCAGGTCGGGAGTAAGGTCGTAAAACGAGTGGACAAAGTCGAACCAAGTCGTGGGACGATGGTCGCGAACAGCCCGCTCGACCTTCGCGGCTGCCATTTCCTGGATCTCTTCTTCCAGCGCGAGCAGCATTTCGATCGGCAAGTCTAGAGCGCGTTCGAACAAATCGCGCGGCAGATCTATTTTCGGCCACGTGATGGACGCCTCCAACCGATCAACAATTTCGGCGTTCATCGATCGGCCGACCATTTTTGCATGGGCTTTCAATCGCTCACGTAGATCGTGCGACATGCGCACCATGAACTGCGCCTGCTCGTCGCTGGGGTAACGTGGTTTCTTACTCATAACAAAAACGTGATCGCCCAAATGTGGATAGTAGCGACTTGCGATATTTCGGACGTTGCCGCAATCCTCGCGAGTCGCTACGCTTCATTTGTAGCGAGTTGATACCCTGAATGGAAGGAGAACTAATTGCCCGATATCGTCGAGAAGGATTTGGCATTGGTATGGGGGGCAGAGGCGATAGCCTCGCTCATTGGGCGATCCGCCCGCGCCACCTTTTACATGCTTGAGAAAGGAGAACTTCCGGCGCGCAAAGTCGGCGGGCGATGGGTCGCCGAACGCAGCAAGCTCATCGCGTTCTTCATGGAGGACGCTGCTTGATGCTCGCGAAAACAAAAGGCCCGGCAGAGGTTGCAGCCTCAATGCCGAGCCGGTGTTCAAACAATCCCTCCCAAAAGGATATTATTCTGAACGTCGGCAGTTATACCGCCGCCGTGCCCGAGTCGGCAACCCAGCACTCACGAATGAGGGGGTGCTAATGGAGTATGTCGACGAGGATGGTGTCATCCACGAGGACACCGCTGGCACCCGCGCCGAGAACGCGTCCAAGGCGTCGTTCAAGCTCGACCTGATTGAGACAGTGAACGCGGACCCGTTGATGGAGCCGAGCGACCTGAAGCTCATCGCGGCTTACGCGGCGCTCATGCAGTGGCCCAAGCGCGAGGCCTGGCTTTCGACCAGCCGCGCCCGCGCCATGACGGGCCTGTCGGAAAGAGCGGTAACGAACAGTCGGCGCCGCCTCAGCGGTGCGAACAAGGCTAAGCGCCAGTATCTCAACCCCGTTCGCATGTCCGGCCTGACGCAGGTGTTTCGAATTGAAAACCCATGGCGAGACGACTGCCGTCAGCACGTAGCTATTCAGACCGAATATCTGCGAGAGCAGCAAGCGGAGCGTCAGGCTGAACGGCGTCGGCTGAAGCGCGTCCCCGCAGCCGTTGCCGATACAAAACAGACCCTGTCACAGTCACTAGGTGAGTGTGACGTCCCCGCAACGAATGCTGGTAATATCCCCGCAGATACCCCTCAGGATATGGCTCCGAAGAAGGACAACACTGTCCTCGACCTCAACGTGCAGTCGTACGGTCAGGTCCCCGATATCGACCCTGACGAGCCCTTCCCCATCCCAGAAACCGACGAGGAACTGGCGAGCGCCATCGCTGACTTCGTGATGATCGGCTGCTCGCCTGTCGTGGTGGACTACTTCCGGCAGGAACTGCTGGCGGGTCGGCTCACCATGAACATGGTCGAAGAACAGCGGAGGCTTCGGGCAGCATGACGAACCCCATCGAGACAAAATCGGCCGCGATTGTCGCCTTCCCGCTCACCCGACGCATTGGGAAAATCCGCGCGGTGGCGACGAACTTGGCCGGCAAGAACGGCAGCGCCGCCGAGGCCTACTGGAAACAGTCGGTGGCGACCATTGCCAACCAGATGGACCGGAACGGCGTCGACCAGGACGAAATCCGGCAGGAGCTTCGCGAGTTCTTCCACGCGGTTCAGCGCGAGATGGTCCGCATGGCCGGCGAGAACCGTGAGACTGGAGGGGCTGCCTGATGAACCTCACCAGCGACACGCGCCAGACGCGCTGGCGGAACGAGAACCCAAGCCGCTACCGGGCACATGTCGCGGTCGGCAAGGCCCTGGCTCGGGGCGAACTGGTCAAGCAGCCCTGCGAAGTGTGTGGCACGACCCATGGCCGGATCGACGCCCATCACGACAACTACGACGAACCGCTCGCGGTGCGCTGGCTCTGCCGGTTGCACCACGTCCAGCTCCACAAGGGCGGAGAGGACATGTTCGGAGAAAGGACAGCGGGATGACACAGTTGGTTTGCGAAGAGTATTTCGGCGGCTGCCCTCACTGCGGCACCGCGCGGTGGGCGAACGTCGGACGTGTTCACTGGTGCTACTGCCCCGAGCATGAAGTTCGCTGGTGCGTCGGCGAGAACCTGATTTCGAGTTGGCGGGATGAAGACGAAAGCATCTGGCAGCGAAACGTGAACATGCTGGAAGGCTTCCCGGACGTCGAGCCACTTCTAGAGGGCGAACCTATTCCGATGGCCGCTGATGCGAAGCGAGCGGTCGACGAGCTGTTCTCGCGCGTGATGCCCTCATGAGCGTTCAGAAGGCAGCGAAGTGGCTGGCGACGACGCCCGACGACGAGAAGCCGCACCCCATCATCCCGCACCTGCGCAAGAGCTTCGACCTGACGCCGCTTCAGGCGGTCGAGGCCATCCGCGAAGCAGAACTAATCAAGGCGAGGTCCATATGACTGGCCTGGTAATCTACTGCGACGGCACCTGCGAACCCAATCCCGGCGAAGGCGGGTGGGGCTTTGTCGTTTATCGTGACGGCATAGAGATCCATTCCGAGTACGGCGCCGCCGATCCCTCGACGAACAACATCATGGAAATGACGGGCGCGCTTATGGCGCTACGCTGGGTCGCCGCTGCTGGTAAAACCATATCTGGTTCAACGCCGCGTCTTCTGTGCGACAGCCAGTATGTCGTGAAGGGCTGCAACGAGTGGCGGCATAGCTGGAAACGCAAGGGCTGGAAGCGCGGCGGGCCTAATGCCAAGCTGAAGAACTCGGTCATCGCTAATCTAGAACTCTGGAAGGAACTCGACGACGTTCTGACGTCGGTGCCGATCACGCTCGAATGGGTGAAGGGCCACGCCGGTATTCTCGGCAACGAGCGCGCCGATGAGCTGGCCGAAATGGGGCGTCTCGGTGCCCTCGCCTCTTGTCCTGACGACATGCTCGCCGCGATACGGCAGCAACTGGCGGTGCCGGCATGACCATTGCGGAGCGGAAGGCGCGCGAGGAATACGATCGCGCAAACCCATGGCGCCCTCTCAGGGAAATGACCACCGACCTCTATGGCCACATCTGCGAGCTGCGCGTGTCTATGTACAACACGTTCGAGGACATGGGCTTGCGACGGTTCTTCTACGATGGCGAGGCTTGGTATCAGATCGAACCTCCTCGCAAGCTCTATCGATATGAACCAATCGTGGAGTTCCGATCGCGCGGCATCGTGCTGAGCAAATGGCGTCAACGGTCGGTCATAGAGCGGTCGGACAGCAAGTACGAATGGCGCGGCGGCCGAATGTACGAGAAGCCGAAGAAGTACAAACTCTACTGGCGGGCAGACGACAACTGATGGGCAACGAGGGCAGCATGAAAATTCAGGTTCCAGGGTGCATGGCGTTGACGGTTCCCGAGCGGCGCTGGTTCGTCGTCCGGCTTCGCTCCGCATACAATCTCAGCACGAAGGGTGGGCTGACCGATCAGGTGTTCGAAGAGATGCACGCGGCGGGATACGACGTCTATCTTCCGCGTCGCCGGTACGATCGACACAATCGCCGCCTTCGGGTCATGGCCGAATGGTCGGAGCCTTTGATGCCGGGATATCTCTTCATCGCCCATCCTCGCGCCGGCCGGCCTGTCGACGACTGGTCCGAGGTCAAGGCAATTGACGGCGTTCTCGGGCCGCTTGGGAGCATCCACGGTCCGCTGCAAATTCCTGTGCCAGTCATAGAGCGCATCATGCAGGCCGAGTTTGCCAGCGCTTATGACGAGACGAGCGCGGCCAAGAGCGTGCGGGGTGAAACTGCTCGCCGGAAATTGGAAGAGCGCTTCAAGGCTGGTGCTACCGTCCAGGTCAAGGACGGTCCATTCGCCTCGTTCATGGCAACAGTGGAGAGCCTATCGCAGCAGGACCGGGTGAAGGCGCTCGTCGACATCTTCGGCCGGCTGGTGCCCGTCGACTTTGAGCCTCGCCAACTCGAAGAGGTCAACCCTACCGGTTCACGGCCAAAAGCCGCATGAATTGTGCATAAAACGGCGTGCAGGTGATTAGACTTGTCGAAAATCCGCACATCCGCTATATATTGGACTGGATGATTTGCTCGTCATGTTTGGGGGCCTTCGGGCGCTGCCAGCGGAGCCGACCCAGCCCAGGCATATGCTCTGGGCGCTAGGGCGGCTTGTGGCAATCGGTGGCTGAATTAACTGCTTACCACTGCGAAAAACGAAACCACCAGACTGATGACGCTTATCAGAATTGGTAGGCCGTGCCAGACAGGGCGCCAGAGGTTATCGCGCTCAAGTGCAATCTCTCGACGAACGTGTTGCCGGCCTTCAGCCGTAAGAGTCCAAGTGCCATCGAACTTTGACTGTTCCCAAAACTCGGCGTGCTCGGTGGTTGTTGGAATGACCACTCCGTGAAATCTGGCTTTGCGCATTAGACGCTGGTGGAGAATAGCGTTGATGGCGCTGCGAGGTTCTTCGACCGCAGAAATGTAATCGTAGAGCAGTTCGCCATACTCGTCGTGGTCCTTTCCTCGGAGCGTGGCTAATCGTGGCTGGAAGTAAGCCTCCGCCTCCGCAATCTCGGCTTCCAAGACGGCCAACTCTTGGCGCTCTCTCAGATATTTGACGATCTCCATGAAGCCTCCCCTTCACAAGTTCCTTAGCACGATAGGTGACGCATGGCCTGCTACATTGAGACGGGGCATTCCGGCCGCGTCTTCCCTGCTGTCGGCCCCGCGCCTGTCGAGCTGGTCAGCGGCGCGTTCGGCGTGAAGCTGCACGGCTCCTTCGATGCACTAACGGTGTCGTCTGACGAATGCGGCTGGCTCCACGTCTCGCGTGAGCAGAAGGACAAGGCAGCGGTAGGCAAGTCCCGCCGCGTCTTCGCCGGGCAGCATCGCGAACTGGCGGGGATCGGCGGCGGCATGTTCGTGTCGTTCATCGCTGATGGACATGGCTTCCCGCCTGAAGACTGAACGGACCTAAAGCCAAAGTTTGGCTTTTGATCTGCCCCCCGCCGCATGGGCCTAAGCGGTTTTCAATTTCAAAGGTGACGCATGGATGAACATGAGGTTCTGATCCCTCCTGCACGCATGGGCCGTCCTTCCGATTATTCGGAAGCGCTGGCCGATACGATCTGCGAGCGCCTGACACAGGGCGAAAGCCTGCGGGCAATCTGCCGCGATGACGACATGCCCCATGCCGGGACAGTCTGCCGGTGGCTCGCCAAGCACGACGACTTCCGCGAACAGTACTCACACGCGCGCGAAGCCCAGGCCGAACTCATGGCCGACGAGCTGGTCGAAATTGCGGACGACGGTTCCAACGACTGGATGGAACGCAAGGACGCGGAAGGCGAGTTGATCGGCTGGCGAGAGAATGGCGAGGCTTTGCGCCGCTCCGCTCTCCGCGTCGACACGCGCAAGTGGATCGCGTCTCGCCTGTTGCCGAAGAAGTACGGTGACAAGCTGGCGCTGGGCGGCTCCAAGGACATGGACCCGATCAAGACTGAGACGGACGTTTCCGAGAACGAGACGCTGCGCCGCATCGCCTTCCTGCTGACCAAGGGAATGCAGGCCGGTGGAGCTTAGCCAAGTCCTCGCCGCGCTTCAGGGGCTACCGCCTCAAGAGCAGGAAGAGCTTAAGCGGCTGGCGCTCGACGAGACGAAGGCGATGGCATTCGTGCCGAACCTCGGGCCTCAGACGGATGCCTGGTTCTCGGAGGCCGATGAAACGTTCTATGGCGGCGCGGCAGGTGGCGGAAAGACCGCCCTACTCTGCGGACTGGCTGCGACGGAATATCAACCGGCGCTGATCCTTCGCAGGCAGGCCACACAGATCAAGGGTGTCGAGGACGAGCTTGCCCGCATCCTCAACACGCGGGACGGCTACAATTCGCAAAGCCACGTCTGGCGCCTGCCGGGTGGCGGCTCGATCGAGCTGGGCGGCGTCCCGCACGAAGTCGACAAGGAAAAGTATCAGGGCCGGCCGCATCGTCTGAAGGGCTTTGACGAGATAACTCAGTTCTCGGAAAGCCAGTACCGCTACATCATCGGCTGGAACCGTGACGCACTCGGCCGGCGCTGCCGTGTGGTGGCAACTGGCAACCCGCCTACCTCGGCGCAGGGCATGTGGGTCATCAAGTATTGGGGGCCGTGGCTCGATCCGTCGCATGCGAACCCTGCCAAGCCTGGCGAACTGCGCTGGTTCACGACGATCGACGGCGAGGACGTAGAAGTCAGCCGCGACTATGTGGGACCGAACGGTGAAAGGCCTCGGTCGCGCACGTTCATCCGCTCGAAGCTTGAAGACAATCCCGACCTCATGGCCTCGGGCTATTCCTCGACGCTGGAAGCTATGCCGGCGGAACTTCGGGCACGTCTCCGCGATGGTGACTTCACGCCTGACGAGGGCGATGACGAATGGCAGGTGATCCCCACACGGTGGATCAAGGCTGCTCAAGCACGCTGGACATCGACGCCGCCTGACCTGCCGATGACGGCGGTGGCCTGCGACGTGGCGCAAGGCGGTGCGGACAAGACGCAAATCCAGTCCCGCCGGGATTGGTGGTATTCTGCCTTTACCAGCTACAAGGGCAGCGAGACGCCGGACGGCCCGACAGTGGCCGGGCTGATCATCAAGGAAATGCGCGATAGGTGCCGCGTCGTGGTCGATGCGGGCGGCGGTTATGGTGGCGACACGCTAACCCAGCTCGCTCACACGGATATTGACTGCTACGGCTTCAAGGGCGGTTCCGGCTCTGCCTCGTCAACACGCGACGGCATGTACGGCTTCAAGAACCTGCGTTCTCAGGTCGTCTGGCAGTTCCGCGAAGCGCTCGACCCAGACTACGGATCGCAAATCGCCCTGCCGCCTGACGGTGAGATGGTCGCTGACCTCTGCGCCTTCCGGTTCGAAATCCGTCCTGGTGGCCGTGGCGAGCAAGTGGTCGTCCTGCCGAAAGAGGACATGAAGGAAATGCTCGGTCGATCGCCTGACAAGGGCGACACGACGGTCATGCTCTTCGCTTCCAACATGGGCGGGCTGAAGCGTCCGAAGGCCGCACAAGAGCGCCGCGATCAATCCCTTCGCCGCCTGCAAGCCGTCACGTCCAACGCTGCCATGAAGGCCAGACTACGAGGCAAACGAACATGAGCGGACTATTTTCGAAGCCCAAGATGCCGGAACCGGAACCGCCGGCGGCAATGCCCGATCCGCAAGACCCGCTGGCGAAGCGCACGCGCCGTCGTCAGGGCGGCACGCTCGCCAACAGTGCAACGACGGACAAGCTGTCGACGGTGCCGGGCACGCTCGGCCGTGAGTTCTCGCGTTCGACGCTGGGCGCTTCCTGATGAGTGATCAGGCTGGCCGCGATCTGCTCGAAATCGACGAGCGCCTGTTCAAGGCCAAGGGAACGCTCGACAGCTTCCATCAGGAAGTTGCCGACTTCTTCTATCCCGAGCGCGCTAACTTCACGCAGGACCGCACGCTTGGAGCCGACTTTGTTGCGGACCTGACCGACTCGCATCCGATCCGGGTACGCCGGGAGCTTGGTGACCAGATCGGCTCGATGGTGCGTCCTTCGGATCGGCAGTGGTTCAAGGCGGCGGCGTCCAACAAGCTCGTGGCTCGGGATGCGGCAGCGGCCGATTTTCTCGAGTTCATGACCGACGTCAATCGGGCCATCCTCTATTCGAACGACAGCGGCTATCGGCGCGCGGCGAAGGAAGTCGAGCACGACTTTTCGGCGTTCGGCATGGGCTGGATGCAGGTGTCCTACAGCAAGAACCGCGATAATCTGCTGTTCCGCTGCCACCACCCGAAGAATTGTGCCGCGCAAGAGGGGCCGGACGGCAGGATCAACCACGTCCACCGCAAGTGCGATATGACCGCTCAGGCGATGGCGCACCTGTTCGGCGAGGCGAAGCTTCCCCAGAAGGCCAAGGACGCGCTGCGCGACAAGGACACGACGCGCAAGTTTAAGGTTCGGCACATCTTCATCCCGGTCGACCTGTACGAGGCGCATCGCAAGTTCCCCAAGGGCGCGAAGTGGGCGGACATCTACGTCACGGAAGAAGGCGTCATCCTTCAGGAGCTTCCGGCCTTCACGTTCGACTACATCGCGCCGCGCTGGGCGACGCTCGGGGGATCGGCTTATGCCATGTCGCCGGCTGTCACCGTGGCCCTGCCGCAGGCACGCATGCTTCAGCGCATGGCGATGACAATCATCGAGGCCGGCGAACGGCAGGTCGATCCTCCGCTTCTGGCTGTCCAAGACGCGTTGATGTCGCCGATCGACATGTCGCCAAGCGCGGTCACGTTCATCGACGCGGAATATGACGAGAAGTTCGGCGCAGCGATCCGCCCGATGGAGTTCGGCAAGAACGTCGGCCTCGGCGTCGACATCCTGAACGACACGCGCAACACGCTGGCGGATGCGTTCTACATCAACAAGCTCGCTCCCATGGCATCGCTGCAAGGGCAGGACGTGACGGCCTATCAGGCGTCGCAGATGGTGCAGGAGTACATTCGCCACGCGTTGCCGCTGTTCGACCCGATCGAAGTCGAGTGGACCGGCGCCACGCTCGATCTGGTCACGGAAAAGGTCATGCGCGCGGGCGGCTATGGGCCGGTCGATCGCAACGGCGTTCCCGTCGACATGCCCGACGCCCTGCTCGGGCAGAACGTCACCTACGAGTTCAACAATGCGCTGAAGGAAGCCCGCGACCGCCAGATCATCAACGGCTTTCAGGAAAGCGCCGGCATCCTCCAGGTTGCCGCGACGCTCGATCCGTCTCTTCGGGCCGATGTCGATGCGGGCACCATGTTCCGCGACGCCTTCGGTGCGGTGCCTGGTGGGCGTGCTGACTGGCTCGTCGACCAGAAGCAGGCTCAAGCCGCGCGTGAGCAGATGCAGGCCGCGATGGCGGGACAGCAGGAAGTGCAGAACCTCGGTGGCGCGGCTGCGGTGGCTGAACAGGTCGGCGATGCCGCGCAGTCCGTCCGTGCGGGGCTGGCAGCATGACGGAACGTCGGTATCGGCCTTGGCACCCCGTCACGGTGCGCGCTGATAATGCGCCGCCACTCAGCGACCTCGAAATCCGCAAGGGTGATTGCGTGGCGCTTCAGGCGCTCGCTGCGGGCATCGCTAACGAGGATCAGCAGAAACAGGCTCTGTCGGCCATCCTGCACATTTGCGGACTGACGCAGATGGCATGGATGCCGGCTGAACACGGCGGCGAGCGCGACACGTCATTCGCCGCCGGCAAGCAGCATGTCGGCTTCCAGATCAAGAAGCTGATCACGCATTCCCTTTCCATTTTGACAGGTGAACACGATGAGCGACACGAACACGAACGGCGCACCGGACGGCCAGCAGACGACCGAAACGCAGAACGAGCACGGCCAGAATAGCGCCGATCCGAACGTCAATGCTGGCGGTGGAAATGATGGCGATGGCGGTTCTGGCGGCGGCGATGCCGAATTGCAGGCCCTCCGTGAAAAGCTGGCGGGCGGTGACGAGGCGATGCTTCGGCAGCTCTCCCGCTACAAGTCGGCTGATGCCATCTCGAAGCAGTTTCGCGAGGCCTACAACACTGCCAAGAACGGCAAGAAGCCGGTCACGCTGACGGACAAGTCGACGCCGGAAGAGGTCAAGGCCTATCGCGAGGCGAACGGCATCCCTGAAGACGCTGCGGCCTATCCTGGCGACTTCCGCGAAGGGTTCACTCCGACCGATGCGGACAAGGCGATCCTTGGCGAGTTCAAGGTCGCGATGCACGGCAAGAACGTGCCGCCCTCGGCCGCTGCCGCCGCGCTCGATTGGTATCAGGACTTCGCACAGGCACAGCAGCAGGAATTGAACGCGAACCTCGCCAAGGTGGCGAAGGAGACGCAGACGGCCCTGCGCACCGAATGGGGCGGCGAGTACGACGGCAACATTAGCGCCGCGACCCAGCTCATGACCCAGCATCTTGGTCACGACGGGTTCGAAGACATGATGGGCCTGCGCCTCATGGACGGCTCCCGCCTTCAGGACCATGCCGGTTTCGTCAAGATGATGGCCGACATCGGCGTCGACTATTTTGGCGGGAATGCCATCCTGAACGGCGACATCGAAACCACCTCGAAGTCGATCGACGAACGGATCGCCGAGTATCGCAAGATGCAGACGGACGATCCTGAAAAGTATCGCTCTCCCCAAGTGCAGGAAGCAGTTGCGAAGCTGTACGCACAGAAGGAAAAGCTCGAAGCCCGCAAGGGCTGACACGACCTGCGGCACCCCGGCAACGGCCCCGCGCACCTACCCGAGACAAGCTGACGTGACGCCCCGTTGATCGTGATTAGCGGCCCCTTTGCCATGCGCGAAGGCACCCCGCGAAAGCGATCAGCGGCACCCTGAGCAACGGCTGAAACTTCAACCTCCCCCATCGATCATCAAGGAACAAAAGCCATGGCTTATCCCGTCACGGCGGCTCAGTATCGCGATGAGTGGATCCACGAGTTTCAGCGTGGTGAAACCTATCTCAAGGATACGGTCTCCAAGGAAACCATCATCCAGGGTCACTCGTCGGCCACCTGGGCTATCGCCGGTCAGTCTTCGGGCATGACCGAACGAGGCGCAAACGGCCTCATCCCGACCCGCAATGCGACCGACCGTCAGGTGTCTGCGCAGCTCAAGGAAAAGCACTCCCTTGAGAACCAGACGAATTTCAACGTCTTCACGTCGCAGGGCGGCAAGCTCCGCGCCGTGATGCAGCATCGTTCTCGCATGGACGCTGCCCGCGAAATCGACGACGAAATCATTCGTGCCCTGTCGACCGCTACCAACGAGTACAATAGCGGCACGGCAATCACGATGACGTTCGACCGCATCGTCGACATCGTGTCGGAACTCTGGGAAGGCAACGTCGACGAGCGCGTGACCTTCCTGCACACGCCCAAGAGCTGGGCGCGTCTGCTGAAGATGCAGACGTTCACCAGCTCCGATTACGTCGACCGGAAGCCGCTGATGGCGGACGCACCGCGCCCGCTGATGTTCGCCAATGCCTGGCACATGATGCACAACGGCCTCGTCGGCCGCACGAGCAACGCGGCGAAGATGTTCGTCTACGCCAAGTCGGCCGTGGGTCATGCCCTCGCGACGGACGAAATCAAGGTCGCTGCCGGCTACAACGAGGAACAGGATTATTCCTGGGATCGCGCCACGATCTACCATCGTGCGGTCATCCTCCAGCAGGCCGGCGTGCTCGAAGTCACCCACGACGACACCGCCGCGATTGCGGCCTAAAGGAGCAACACCTGATGGCATACGATCCCAAGGGCCTCCACAACGTCATTCCCGGCATGTCCAATACGAATGACCGTCTGTGGATGCTGAACACGACCGACGCAATCGCGACGGTCAACACGTCCAACTACATCTCGGACGGCGTGTCTCGCGGCATGCAGCAGGGCGATACAGTCCTGGTGAAGGTCCGCGCGTCGCTCCCGCTCGGCGCCGTCTCTGCGCAGTACTTCGCGTGGGTGAAGGACGTCGGCACCGGCTCGGACGGTTACGGCGTCGACATCACGGACGGCACCGAAGTTGCCGCGACCGACACCGACTAACGAACGTGGCGGGGGCCTCGCGCTCCCGCCTTTTCCTTTTCCATTTCAGATCAAGGAATACCCCCATGTCCAAGGTGACAAAGCTGGGCGGTCGCGAGCGTTTCCAGCCCGCAGACTTCGCCATCGGTCGCTATGCGGCCAAGGTGCCGGACGAAACGACGATCGCAGACGTCATGCACCCCGAATATTTCTGCAACCACCTCGCCAGCATCCGGCCGGGCATGACGATCGACGTGCTGTCGGACGACATGAAACTCGACTGCACGCTGCGGGTGCTGAGCATCACGAAGACGACGGCCAAGGTTCGGCTGCTGCGCCTCTTCGATCCGAACGCGCAGGCAATCGAGACGCTGGAAATCACCGCTCCGAAGGTCAGCCACGGCGGGCCGGCGCACAAGTGGCGGTTCACCCATGACGGCGAGATCATCGAAATGGGCTTCGACAGCAAGGAGGAGGCGGAGAAAGCTGCTGCCACCTACTTCGAGCAGATGAAGGGCGCATAAGCGATGGCAGACAAGCTACAGGTCTGGAAGCAGGCTCTCGTTCACCTGCAGAAGGCAACCATCGTCACGCTCGATGACGACGTTGAAGCGGTCTACGTCTTCAACTCGGCATGGGCCGGCGTGGTGGAAGAGGCCTTCAATGCGGGTGACTGGAACTTTGCCAAGGTCACTGTAGCCTTGTCGCCTGCCGTCGATCCGGCGGCGATCGGCTGGACGAATGCGTTCGCCTATCCCGACGATTGGGTGCGGACGGTCGCGGTTGGCAATTCGGCTGATTTGCGGTTTGCATTCCGCGACTATGCGGACGAAGGCGGGTTCCTGCACTCGAACACGAACCCGCTCTATCTGCGCTACATCAGCGACACGTTCACGGCCGACGAGCATGTCGACCAGTGGCCGACGATGTTCTGGCGCTATGTTGCGCTGAAGCTCGCCTATGACACCTGCGGCCGGCTGACCTCGGGCGACTCGCTCGAAGACAAGCTTGAAAAGCGCATGGACAAGGCCTTGCGGCTGGCGAAGAACGTCGATGCGCGCAATGAGAACAACAAGGTTCTGGCGCCCGGCTCCTGGCTGCGCGCGCGGCACGGCTGGGGCAGCGGTTGCCATAGCGGCGGCTCGCTGGTCGGCGGCGAAATCGTGCTTGGCGAAGGCGACGTCTGATGCCTCGCGTCAACGCGCCCGTCTATTCGCTCAACGGTGGCGAAGTCGGCAAGGAAGCGCTGGCGCGCCTTGACCTCGAACGCCTTCAGTTCGCCGGCTCGCTCTATTCGAACATCCTGCCGCGCATCATCGGTTCGATGACTCTGCGCCCTGGCCTCGAACACATCGCTGACATCGACCTCGGCGAAGTGCAATTGATCGAATACGCCTATTCGGGCGGTTCCGCGTTCATCCCGGTGCTCTCCAATGGCGAGATGCGCGTTGTGCAGGACAATGCCTTCATCTCGCGCGCCGCCGTGGCTACGACGGTCACAAACGGCGCTTTCGCTTCCTTCAGCGGATGGACTGATGCCAGTGACGGTGTGGCGACCGCGACCGTCCAGGCTGGCTTGCTGCGTCTTTCCCCGACCACGCAGAACCGGGCATCAGCTCGGCAGACGGTTTCCGTGGCGCTGGCTGATCGCAATGTCGAGCACGGCTTGCGGATCGACGTATCGCGCGGGCCTGTCAAGCTTCGCCTCGGCTCTTCCGCTGGTGCGGACGACCTGATCCCCGAAGCGATGCTGGAAGACGGCACGCACTCGATCGCGTTCACACCGACGACGGCCTCGATCTATGTCGAGCTGTTCGCAGACGTGCCGCGCCTCGTGTATGTCGACACCTGCCAGATTGAAGCATCGGGAACGGTCGTCATCCCCACGCCTTGGACGAGCAGCGACCTCGCGGCCAACATCATCCGCTACAAGCAGAACATCGATGTCATCTACACCGCATCCGGCTTCTATCAGCAGCGCGAAATTCAGCGCCGCAGCGATCGAAGCTGGGGCGTGCAGGCGTACAAGGTCTATGATGGGCCGTTCGTGCGAGGCGAGGCCAGCATTGGCCTAACGCCAAGCGTTTATACGGGCAACGGCACGCTCACTTCGAACCGCAACTATTTCGATCCGTCGATGCTTGGGCGGCTGTTCCGATTGGTGCCGGCCGGACAGGTGGTCACGGAAACGTTCACGACCGGGCCGGCGGTCGGTGCGCCCATCCGCATTTCCGGCGTCGGTTCGGCTCGTCGCTTCAACTATAGCACCTCCGGGTCATGGACAGGCTCGGTCACGCTGCAAATCGCGACTGACGACGGCTCGGGCAATCCGGGGGCCTGGTCGACGCTCTACACATTCACCGGCGGCGATGCCTACGACGTCTATGAAGACCCCGACAACAACGTCATCAAGTATCTGCGTTTCTCGGCGACCAGCATCAGCAGCGGGTCGGCGATCTGCACGCTGAGCTATGCAGGCGGCAGCGCTGTCGGCATCGTGCGCATGGCGGGTTACACCAGTCCGACGAGCATTTCCGTCGAAGTCATCGAGCGCCTGCTGTCCACGCAGACGACGTTCGAATGGGACTTTTCAACTTGGTCCGACTATGACGGCTGGCCTACCGCTGTCGAGGCATTCGGCGCGCGGCTTTATTGGGGCAAGGGCGATCTTGTTTATGGATCTGTGCCCGGCTCCTACCGGACGTTCGACGACCAAATCGAAGGCGACTCCGCGCCGATCGCGCGCTCGATTGGTTCGGGAACGGATCGCGGCATTCTCTGGCTTATTGGTCTGCAACGCCTCATCGCCGGCACGGATAGCGCGGAAGTGTCGATCAAGTCGTCGAGCTTCGACGAGCCGCTGACCGTTGACCGTTGGTTGCCGCTGGCGACCTCGACGCAGGGTTCCAAGAGCCTGCGTGCTGTCCAGTGCGACACGGACGGCATCTTCGTCCAAAGCTCGGGAACGGGCATCTTCTCGCTGTCGGCTACGCAGCAAGGCTCGCTGGACTACGGCGCGCTCGACCTGACGGAAATGCACGAGCTGATCTGCGACGGCTCGCCCGTTGTCGATCTGGCGGTGCAGCGCCGGCCGGACTCGATGGTCTGGTTCGTCCTCGCCAATGGCGAAGCGCGCGCTTTGACCTATCGACCGGGCCAGAAGGTCATTGCCTGGTCGCGGATCGTGACGGACGGGCTGTTCAAGCGCGTTGCTGCGATCCGGGGCGCGAAACAGGACAATGTGTATTTCGCGATCGAGCGTGACGGCACGCAGCGGCTTGAACGCCTGTCGGACCTCGACGACTGCCGGGGCGGCGCGCTCAATTGCCTCGCCGATGGCTTCTCGAAGTTCACCGCGACGGCCGGTCAAACGACGTTCCCGGTGCCGCACCTCGACGGGCTGGCTGTCACGGTATGGGCGAACGGCGCGGCGCTGCACGATCAGGCGGGCCTCTACACCGTCGCGGGCGGTCAAGTGGTGCTGCCGCCCCAGACTGAAGGGGCAAAGGTCGTCATCGGCCTGCCATATGCCGGAAAATGGCAGTCGACGAAGCTGGCCTACGGCGCAGCTGGCGGGACGGCGCTGTTCCAGAAGAAGCGGGTTTCCCAGCTCGGCATGTATCTGACCGATACCATGCTCGACGGGCTGCGGGTCGGTAAAGACTTCGCCACGCTGCGCAAGCTGACGACGACGAAGAACGACAAGCCGATCCCGGCAAACCACCTCTGGGACGAGTTCGACGCGGACATGATGAGCGTGTCGAGCGATTGGGACACCGATAGCCGCATCTGCATCGAAGCGCGCTCGCCTTACCCGTTCACCGCTGCGTCGCTGGTCCTGGACCTCAAGACCAATGGCTGACATTCGCCCGGCCGACGCAATCGACTTCGCCCGCTTCTACGGGCCTGTCCAGGTCGCAAGCGACTGGTTCGGGCATGCGCTGTGGCGCGGTCGGCTGGTCGCCGGTTTCGGCGGCATGATCGAAACAGGCGAAGGCGAATGGCTTGCCTTCCTCGAAGTGCCGGCCAATGAGCGCAAGCCGATGCTTTACCGGCGCATTCTCGACGGCTTCAAGGAAGCGAAGGCACGCGGCGCGCACACAATCCGTGCGTGCTGCGATCCCGATATCCCGCGCTCCGAAGCGCTCATGCTGCGGCTGGGCTTTTGCCAGACCTACGAACAGATCAACGGAAAGGCCGTCTGGACATGCAGCTTGCAGCACTAGCTCCACTTGCGCAGATCGCCGCGATCGGCGGCACGCTGCTGTCGACTGCTGGGGCGATCCAGCAGGGCCGCGAACAGAAGGCGCGCTTTCAGTACGAGCAGAAGGTCGCCGCGATGCAGGCCGACGAGGCGGAAGCTGCAAGCCAGCGCGACGCCTATGCCCGCAACCGTGAAGGCCAGTTCATCCTTTCCCAGCAGCGCGCGGGCCTTGCCGCCGGTGGCAGTCTCGATGATCCGTCTGTTATCGATCTGATGGGTGATACGCAGGACCAGATTGGCCTCGCCGTCGACACGGAAATCTACAAGGGCAAGCAGCAGGCGCGCGGCTACAACGACGCGGCGGCGGTCGCGGGCGTCAACGCCAAGAACGCGATGAGCGCGGCTTACCTTAATGCCGGCGCTAACCTCTTCTCGGGCATCTCGTCGATGTACAGCCGCTTCGGGCAGCAGGCCAAGAAGACGGCGCCGACGAGTTCGGTGAAGCTCCCTTACGCATACGGTTGATCGGCACCCATGGTCCAAATCCCCACTTCACGCGATGTCGGCTATGTCGGCACGCGCTCTGGCCGCATTGCGCCGTCCGGCCCGACTCCGATGGTCGGGGCGGCGTTGGCGAACCTTGGTCAAGGCCTCACGCAAGCCGGGTTCAACCTGAACGACCTGCGCGAACAGGAGAACGCCGATCGGCTAAACAACCGGGCCAACGAGGTATCGACCAGCCTGACGCGCTTCCTGGCCGACGAGGAAGAGCGCTTCGTGAAGGCGCGCGAGGGCACGAGCGAAAGCGGCATCGGCTTCACGCGCCAGTTCATGGAAGGATACCAGCAGCGCGCCGATGAGTTCGCGAAGACCAATTTCGAGGGGCTGAGCGAGGATGCGCAGACGGGCTATGTGAACAACATCCTGTCGCGCGGCAATTCGCTGTTCGAGAAGGCGACCGCGTTCGAAACTCAGACGAAGGGCGCCTACTACGAGCGCACCACGAACACGTCGCTGGACACCTACCGGACACAGATCGGCAATAACGCGGCCAACTTCGACGACCTGAAGCGACAGGGCATTGACGCGATCAACGCCACCAACATGCCGGAGCCATGGAAGGCCGAACGCCGTGCCATCTGGGAGTCCGACGCGGCCGAAAGCAAATGGCGCTGGGAGTTCAGCCAGAACCCGACGCAGGCCATTCAAGAGGTTAAGGGCCGGCCCGGCTCGCTCGTCGACAAGATCGTTGGTGTCGAAAGCGGCGGCAACGACAGCGCCAAGAACCCGCTCAGCAGCGCGGAAGGCGCGGGCCAGTTCATCGACTCGACGTGGCTTTCGATGATCAAGAAGTACCGGCCGGACGTTGCCGAGGGAAAATCAGCGAACGAGATCCTTGCGCTGAAGCGCGACGGTACGCTGTCCCGCGAAATGGTCGCTCGCTATGCCGACGAGAACAAGGCGTTCCTGGCGAACCAAGGCCTGCAGACGACGGACGGCAACGCCTATCTGGCGCACTTCCTCGGCCCGCGTGGCGCGGCGCAAGTGCTCAAGGCCGATCCGTCCGCGTCCATTGCTTCGGTGGTCGGGCAGGACGTGGTGCGCGCCAATCCGTTTCTGAAGGGCAAGAGCGCTGCCGACGTCATCGCTTGGGCCGACAAGAAGATGGGTGGCGCGGGTGTCACGACGACCTATGACGCTATCCCGTACGAGCGCCGCGAACAGCTCGCCGCATGGGGTGAGACGCAGTATAACCAGCAGGTTACCCAGCAGCGCGCCGCGACGAAAGACACCTATTCGCTGATGATCGCCACCCAGCCCGAGCAGGTTCGGGAAAGCGTGATTTTGGCTGATCCGAACATCGACAATGGCGATAAGGCAACGCTCATCACGTCGCTCCGCACTGCTATGAAAGATACTGGCGCGGTCAATGCCATGATCGGCGCTATGGCGGCGGGACAGGTGTCGGTGAACCCGTTTGATAGCGAGCAGACGCGCATTGCCGACAAGACCTATGACAAGGTTTCGACCGGCATTTCCGAGCCTGCGCAGCGTCAGGCGGTGACTGCCGACTTCATCGAGCGAACGGGACATATCCCGAAGGCGGTCCAGGCTGAATTGCGTCAGGGCGCCATGTCGACCGATCCGAGCACGCTGGCGACGGCGCTTTCGACCGCTGACCTCTACCAGCGCACGGCTCCGATTGCGTTCGGCGCATTCGAGGGCAGCAAGGCGATCGGTGACCGGCTCGAAATGTACCGGCACTTCGTCAACAACCTCGGCATGTCGGGCGAAGACGCGGTGAACCGGATCATCCGTGCGACCGATCCGGCGCGCGTGATGAACCGCGAAGTGCTGAAGCCGGAAGCGGACAAGTTCACGAAAGACCTATCGGCCCGCGACGTTGCCAACTCGTTCGGTGGCATCTTGTCGGCACCGGGCGTCGGCATCGATCCGGCGCAGACGAGCCAGATGACGGCCGAATTCCGCGAACTCGCCGAGGATGCTTTCTACGAAACCGGCGGCGATCCGGCCGCTGCAAAGGCCATTGCACTCGGTGAGATGCGAAAGCGCTGGAACGTGTCGCAGATCAGCGGCAAGCCCCACGTCATGCGCCTGCCTCCCGAGATGCACTATCCGGCGGTCAACGGCTCGCACGAATATCTGCGCGTCGATGCCTTGGAGACGGCAGAAAGCTACGTCGCCGAACTCTTTCCGGGTCGCAAAGTCGAGAACGTGGCCGTGCGAGCCGACGAAAACACGCGGGCGGATATCCAGAATGGGCGCCCTCCGCGCTATCGCCTGTTCTACCAGTATCAGGAAGACGGGCAGACGCGGTACGACGAGGTTTTCGCCGGCCCCTGGGGGCTGCCGGAAGCCGACATCAAGACGCGCATGGACGAGCAGCGCCAGTCCCAGCGTCGTGACTTCGACGAGCGTCGGGCAACGGCTGAACGCGCTGCGGCGGTGCGCGATGAAAGCGGTGCGGCTGCTGATGCTGCACTCGACGAGACTGTCGGGCCGGACTGGATGCGCGCACGAGCTGCGGAAGCGGCTCGCGAAGGCGGTCGAACCACTGCCGACCAGATCGAAGCCGACAACCGGCCTGAAGCGCGCGCACGTCGCGCGGCGGCGGAAGAGACTGAGCGCCAGCGCCGCGAATATCTGGAGCGTGAGCGCACGAACGCCGGCAATCTCCTGCGCGGGCGTCCCTATGGCACGGAAGGCAATCGCTGATGCCGATCATTCGATACGATGACGACCGGCCGGCGCTGGCTTCCTATGGTGGCATCGACTACCGCCCCGATGTCGGTCTTGCCGATCAGGCGGGACCGGGCGTCGGCGAACTGGTCGGTGCCGCGTTTCGCCAAGACAACATCATTGGATCGGCCGTCAACAATCACCTGGCGGGCATCGACATCCACGAGCCGGAAGAAGGCGTCACCGGCGATGTCGTGTGGAAGGAAATCGAGGGCACGCCCTACGAAGAGCATTGGGATCGGTTCGCGCCGGTCGCCAACCGCCGCGCGCTTGCGGCCATGAAATCGCAAATCGACATGGAGCGCGAAGACCGTCGCACGCTGGAAGCCGGCGGCTGGGGCGGCATTGCTGCATCGTTCGGAGCGGCCATCTTTGACCTGCCGACACTCCTGCCGGGCGGCGCTCTGGTGCGAGGCGCGACCACTGGCGCGACTGTGGCCCGCACGGCGCTGTCGACGGGCGCTGCGGGTGCCCTTGCTGCCGGTGTCTCGGAAACTGCATTGCAGGCGACGCAGCAAACGCGCCCTATGAGCGAAAGCGCTATGGCGGTGGGTGCGGGCGCTGTTCTGGGCGGTTTGCTCGGCGCGGGCGCTGGTGCCCTGTTCTCGAAGGCGGAAAGGGCTGCTGCGCTTCAGGCGGTCGAGCGCGCGCGTGCAGAACCCGACATCACCGACGAGGCGATGTCCGGCATCCGTGAAGGTATGCGCGAAGGACAAAGCGCGGGTGCGGCGGCTGTCGATCGGGTGAACCTTGAAGACTTCGCGATCGAAGGCGGCGCGGCCAAGGTCGCGGGCAAGGCCATGGCGAAGGTCAGCCCAATCCTGCGGGCAGCGCAAAGCCCGTCAAAGGCTCATCGGTCGGTCATGGCCGATATCACCGAAACCGGCTTCTACATCGAGAAGAACACGCGCGGCGAAGGCAACATCGCTGTCGAGTCCGCGGTGAAATATTGGGACCGTGGCGTCCTGACGAAGGGTCTGGAAGAGCAAAACCAGATCTACCGCGACGCGCGTAAAACCGGCCTGAATATGTCTCCGACCGCGTTCCGCGAGGAAGTCAGCCGGGCCATGCGCCGGGGCGATGTCGGCCCCAACGACGCGGTGTCCAAGGCGGCGTCAGCCTGGCGTCGCAATCTGTTCGAGCCTCTGAAGCAAGCGGCTATCGAAGTCGGACTTCTCCCGCCTGATGTGGATGTGAAGACCGCTGTCTCCTACCTCACGCGCATCTGGAATTCGCGAAAGCTGAATGCTCAGGAAGACCGTTTCCGCGAAGTCGTGCGTCCTTGGCTCTCCGACCAGATCGACCAGATACAGTTCAAGGCCGACGAAATCAGGATCGGCAATCGGATCGTCGATGCGGACAAGCAGCGCGAGGCGCTGGACCGGGTGACCGGACGGCTCGACAATTTGGAAGAACGTCTTGCCGAGCGCGCCGCCATCCGTGGGCGCAAGGTGGGGTCGCTCGAAGGGATGCGCCGGCAGCGTGCCAGCGCCTTGACCGAACGCGCGCCCCAACAGCTTGTCGCCGCCCTGCGCAACCTCGACGAAACGCAGGGCATGGTGCAGGCGGTCAAGGACGCGCGCGCTGCTGCCCGCTCGGCCAACCGCAAGCGGCCCTTCAGCGAGCGCAGCCCGGTCCTGTCGATCATCCGTGCCAAGGGCGGCGTGCGGATCGGCTCGAAGCTGGATCGCGAATTGCGGGCGCTGGACGTGACGCCGAAGACGAACCCCGGCCTGTTCCGCAAGGATAGCGGCATTGGCGATGTCGACAACTTCGTGAAGTCGGAACATGACGTTCTGGCCGACCTGCCGGAAGACGGCGCCGGCTATGCCGATCCCATCTCGGTTATGGAAGCCATTCGCGACGAGCTGGCCGGTCGACCGTTGCGCACGGCCGATGAGGCGGCGGCGGAAGAGTTCGCCGAGAACATTGATCGCGTCGCCAGCGAATGGCTGGAAAGCGTTGGCCTCGATCCGAATTCGACAGTGCGCCAGGTCCGCGACTTCATTGCTGGCGTGCGACGGGCCGAACAGAACGTCGATGGCCTCGACACGCGGATCAGCCGCTTCGAGCAGGAACTCGAAGACTTCGACGCGATCACCGACAAGATGGCTGGCGAACGCCAGATCACGGAAGCCGAAGCGAAGCCGCTGCGTGAAGCGCTCGACGAGCTGGAAAGCGAGCTGGATCAGGTGGCCGACCTGGCGAACGCCTCGCCGCGTGTGTCGCTCGTCGTCGACTATGCCACGACCAAGCGCGACCTCTTCAAGGCGAAGCTCGCACAACGGCCGATGCGCCGCCGTATCGACGCGCTGAAGCGCATGGAAGCGGAAGGCTCGGCAACCGACGAGATGATCGCGGAACTGCGCGCCAAGGAAATCGAACTCGGCCGCTCCGACGCGCTGATCGACGGGCTGAAGACCAAGGCCGACAAACTCGAGCCTATGGTTCCGAAGGTGAAGCAGGAAATCCCTGAATTCATCTCGGAAGCCGACCGCGCGGATTATGTCGAGGGCATCCTTGACGATATCTTCTCGACGCTGACCGGCCGTGCTTCGCAGGGCATGCCGTCCTATGACATGACGATCGCCGCGCGCGGGCCGCTGAAGGATCGCACCTTCAACATTCCCGACGAGGTGATTGAGGAATTCCTTGAACAGGATATCGAGCTGATCGCGCGGCGCTATGCACGCGTCATGGCGGCTGATGTCGAGCTGGCGCGCAAGTTTGGCAGCCCGACGATGAAGGAGCAGATCGAAGGCATTGCAGCCGACTATGCCAGCCTGCGTGAGGGCGTGCGCGCCTCGGACCTGTCGCCGGCCAAGAAGGAAAGCGAGCTTCAGTCGCTTGCCGCGCGAGAGAAGCGCGATGTCGAGGACGTTGCGGCCATGCGCGACGTGCTGCGCGGGCAGTACAAGCTTGACAGCCAGCACACCAATTTCGCCCGCGTGCTCAACGCGGCGATGGCCTTCAACTACATCCGCATCCTCGGTGGCGTCTGGTTCTCGTCGCTGTCCGATGCCTATCGGCCGGCGATGGTGAACGGCCTCGGCCGCTACATGAACGAGGGCATCAAGCCGCTGATCACGAACTTCAGGGCGATAAAGCTCTCGGTGCAGGATGCGAAGATCATGGGCGCCGTCACGGAGCGGATGCTTCAGTCGCGCCTCGCCACCATGGCCGAACTTGCCGACCCTTACGCACAGAACTCGCCTTTCGAGCGGTTCCTTCAGAACACAACGTCGGTCTTCTCCAAGCTGACGTTGCTGCCCTGGTGGAACGACATGCAGAAGTCGATCACGTCGGTGCTCGTGCAGAACCGGGTGCTCAAGAACACGCTTGGCGACTTCGACGCGCTTGATCCGCGCGAAATGAAATACATGGGTTTTGTCGGCATCGACCGCTTCATGGCTGAGCGCATCGCGCGCCAGTTTCAGGAATTCGGGCAGGTGGAAGGCAACGTCCATATTCCGGGTGTCGAGCGCTGGACGGATGACGGCGCGCGGCGTGCCTTCGCTGCGGCCCTGAACAAGGATGTCGACGGCACGATCGTCACCAAGGGAATGGGCGACGTGCCGCTGTTCATGAACACGCCGGGCGGTCGCGCTCTCGGGCAGTTCAAGTCCTTCGCGCTCGCCTCGCATCAGCGCATGCTCATGCGTGGCCTTCAGGAAGGGCCGGGTTCGGTCATGACTGGCTTTATCGGCATGGCGACGCTCGGCGCGCTCGTCTACGCGCTGAAGCAGATCGAGTCCGGCCGCGAAGTGTCCGACAATCCCGGCACATGGATCGCTGAAGGCCTCGACCGTTCGGGCGTCATGTCGATCGGCTTCGAAATCAACAACACCTGGGAGAAGCTGGGGGGAACAGGCGTCTATACGGGGATGGCGGCGCTCTTTCCTGAACGGAGCCAAGCGCAGCCGGCCTCGCGCTATGCCACACGAAATGCCTTCGGTGCGGCAATGGGGCCGACGTTCCAGCTCGGTACGGACCTGACGACGTTGCTGGGGCTAGGAGCGCAGGCGAGCTTCGGACGGGCGGACCCGACGCCTGGCGACGTCACGACGATGTTCAATATGGTGCCGGGAAAGTCGCTGCCGTATTTCAGGTGGCTGATCGAAGGCGGGTTCGGGCTGCAAGACAACTCAGCATTTCGAGGTTTCAAGCCCGAGATGCAGGACGCCGTGCGCTAAAGGCACTCGTTGCCACGAAAGCGGTAGCAGGCAAGCTCGTCGTCGCCATATGGCACCGGGCCGCGAACGTAGCTGTGAACCGCCAAGCCGATGACCAGCGCGACGCCGCCGATCACGAGATACCGCCACTTGTCGGTGTCCTGATACCGCATCCACATCCAGAAGCAGAACGCGACCGTTAGGCCGGAAACTACGAATTTCATGCCGCTGCCTCCTGGCTCCGCATGGGATCGCATCTCAACCGCAAATCGCAGACCAACGCAAGTCGCCTGGGCGGCTCGCGTCCTATTGGGGTAAACACATGCCGACTGAATTCGACGACAGCCTGCACTACGGCGTCTTCACGACCTCGCCGACCTTGACGAGCAACACCGGCAAGATGGTGCGCCAGTCCGAATTGACGCTGGCCGCGCTGCGTGCTGCCGGCGTGTTCGACAACATGGTCGACGGCATGACGCCCCCGGCGACGGATAAGCTGTGGCTGGACAAGAACCTTGACCCGGCAGTGCTGAAGGAATGGGACGCGACCGGCTCGGCCTGGGAGCCGATGACGTTCGACCGTCTGTTCGGCCGCGCGGTCGTGACGCCGCTCGCTGCGCCGACTGGAACGGCGGATGCGCTGATCGTTGCGCAGCCCTCGCCCTTCATGAACAACCGGCTCTACAGCCTGACGCCCGCTGCCGATAATACTGGCGCCGCCACGGTCCAGGTGACGGGCGTCGGCACGTATCCGATCCGCTACATCGATGGGACGGACCTCGAAGCGAAGGAGCTGTCGGCCGGCAATGCCGCGCTGCTGCTCTTCACCGGCGCCGCGTTCGCCGTTCTGAACAAGGTGGCACCGATCCACATCGCCGTTGCTGCGGCCGAAGATGCGGCGAGCCGTGCGGAGACAGCGGCGGACGCTGCTGAAGCGGTTTTGGACGCGCTCAATTTTCCGCCTATCACGGTTGCCGATGCGGGCAATCCTCTGGTCGTTAATCCGGCAGGCGATGGCTACATCGTCGGCGGCTTTCCGGTTCCGCCGGGCGTGTCGGTTAGCACCCGCTCCGCGCTGGCGGCTCTTGACACTTCCGAAAACAGTTTTCGCTTCCTGACCGAACCGGGTCGCGAGGGACCGTTTGTACTGCGCGAAGGCGACTACACCGCTGCGGTGACGGCCGACGTCGCGGAAGGCGTGTTCGTCGCGGCGGACGATGCTCCGGCCAGTGAAAAGGTCTGGGCGCGTGTCGACACCACCTTCCTGCATCCGCTGATGTTCGGCGCGGAAGGTCAATCGGATTGCACGCAGGCTTTCCTCGATTGCCTTGCCGCTGCTGACTACCTTGGCAAGCCGATGCACATCCTTGACCGGTCGCTTTCGTATCCGGTTCAGGCTGGAACGAATTGGGCGGCTGCTGGTCGCTCGATCCTCGGTGTGGGTCATCCGATTATCGAGGCGATCGGGACTGGACCAATCTTCAAATGCGACGTGGGTGCCGCGACCGGCGCCAACATGTCAGGTATGACGATCAAGAGCCTGATCCTCAAGGGCAACTCTGCCACGATCGACGGCCTTTACATGCGCGGCATGGTCCATGCCGATATCGACGACATTGAGGTTCGCAATGTGCGGGCCGCGATCAGCCCAGGCGTCACGCCCTACAGCGCCGCCTTCAACATCAACTTCGCCGTCGCATCGGTCTTCAAGGATTTGCAGTATCGACCGGACACGTTCGGGCAGACGTATAAGGCGGATCGCGGCATCTGGCTGAACCACAGCAGCGAGGGCTACTTCACGGCGGACTGCACCTTCATCAATGTTCGAATGGAAGGCGGCATCAGCCAGGGCATCAACATTGAGCGCGCTGCTGGAAATGTCTTCCTCGGTGGAACGTCTGAGGGCTGCGGGACGGGAATAGACATTCAGGACTCGAACACCAACCAGCGCAACAGTTTCAAGTCGCTCTGGTGTGAAGCAAACACATACGCGGATCTGGTCGGGCGCGGCTTTCTCAACTCGTTCGACGCCTGCAATTTCCAATCCGCCGGATCACTGGGCACGGTCAATTTGCCCACCGGCAAAGCGTTTCGCTTTCGGGACTGCTATGTCCGCTGGGCAAACCTGCAAAGTCCTTCTGCGAACACGATCTTTGACGGCTGCGTGTTCAGCGACAACGCATCGCTGGGCATTACGGGGATTGGTTCTTATCGCACGTTCGGTTGCGTCAAAACCAATACCTCCGGCGTCATTACCAGCACGATGACGGATGTTTAGCGCGCCGTGAATATCAATCGTCGGGACAACAGATAGTTGGCGACGAAGCTGACCCCGTCCGATGCAATCTTGGCTAGGAAGGGATTACCTGAAATCCATGCGAACAGCCCCACCATCAGGCTGGTGGCGGGTAGGTTGATCACCCAGAGAGCAAAATATCGACGGGCCTGCTGATGCACAGGCCCGCTTGTTGCCTCGAACGTCAAATGCCGGTGAGCCATGAAGGCCGTGAGACCCGAAATTATCCGAGAGCCTAGATTGCTTGCGACTGGGTGGAGGCCGGCCCAGATCAAAATCGTGAATATGAGGAAGTCCAGAAGGAAGCAGGCGACCTGGACAGCGGTGTATCGTCCAATCATCATTCGACGCGCGGCGCATTTGAAAAGCGATGCTTGGGGCGGGTTGGCACGTTGCTGATGTCGTATGACAGAAACGAGAGAATTAGCTGGGTTCCCAGCACAATCGGGAGGGCAGCAAGCATGACAGTGCCCGCCGAAGCTGTCGCATCGTGAAGTATGGACTTGGCCCACGCGAAAGTGCCGAACGTCAACCCGAAAAGAAGAAGGGCAATTCCTAAAACCAGCTCGATCGACGCAAGCGACATGTCGCGAAGAAAGTAGTTGTACCCGATCCGCTTCGCCAGGTTGCGTAGGTGGCCGATGCCAAAATCCCACAGCGCGCGGCGGTGGCTCAGATTGCTCACTTCATCGCCGTAAACGGCCGACATGGGAACGTCGACCACGACCGCTCGAATTGAGTTCAACCGAAAGAGCATGTCGGTTTCAAAAAAGTATCGATTGTGGATCTTGTTCAGGGGAAGACTTTTGGCAATTTCAGCGTGGATCGCGGTATAGCCATTCGTGGGGTCGAAGATATTCCAGTACCCCGATGACAGCTTGTTCATCATTGAGAGGCCCGCGTTGGCAATCAGGCGAATACGCGGCATCGCTGCTACCTCGTCCAGGTCAAAAAAACGATTGCCCTTGGTGTAGTCGGCTTCACCGCTGACTATCGGTCGAACGAAAGCCGGGAGAAGAGCTGGGTTCATCTGCCCATCGCCATCGATCTTGACGATGATTTCAGCGCCAACATTGATCGCCTCACGGTAGCCGGTCATGACAGCGCCGCCAACGCCCCTATTGATGGCGTGACGGATTACCTTCACACGCAGGTCATGACAGTTGTCCTTGATGAATTGGCCGGAGTTATCTGGACAACAGTCATCAACAGCGAAGATATGGGCAACCTCCGGACCAATTTTAGCGATCACTCCAATGACGTGCGCGGTGACCTTGTAGCAGGGGATAACGACGGCAATTTGAGGATTGCTCATCTACTCTTCCACGCGGCTAAGGAGCGGGGCGTCGTTGGCCCATGTGACCCGATAGACAGCCGGAGATTGGTTCATCGGCTCGTCGGGCGCAAAGTAGGTTGCGAAGTCTGTCCAGAACCGATCGTCGGCGCTGGCGATTGCGACATAGTCAAAGCCCTCTAGCAGTTCAGCGATAGGCTCGTCGCAGGTGTGTATATCGTTGTCGTGGTAGGGCGCTCCGAGTGACCAGCAATATTCGTTCACTTTGCGCGGGGCCATCTCGTATCGAAACATGAAGTAGGAATAGCCGTCGCTGCCCTGATCGACGTAAAACGCTTTCTCACCGGGCTCCGCGATGCGGTCGATGGTCTTCGCCAGTCCTTGAGAACGATGACGCAGCTCGGCACGCGAGGCATAGTCGGGAAGCCTGCCGTCGACCGGTGCGAAAATGCTTAGGCGTGCAAGCGGGTTGGTCATTAGCAGCAGCACGGCGGCGGTTAATAGCAGCGACTGAAACAAGATCGGCACTCGGTCGGCCGATGCTATACGCGCGAAGAACGCCGCAACCAGCGCAAACGCCCAAGCTAAATAGTAGCTGTTGAGATAGCGCTCGAACGAGGCCAGACGAACAGCTTCGTACTCCGAAAAATAGTACCCGTAACTCAACAGAAGAAGCATGGTGAACGCGACGCTGCCAGCGGCGGTCGCTCCGATCACCGCCGATGCCTTCAACTTTTCAGCGCGCGGCACGAACAGGACGTATACGACTGATGCGGCCACAAGCAGAGCAAGCGTTATTGACGGCTGCGCCATAAAACGCAGGCTGAACTCCTGCCAAATCTGGAGGTGCCTATCGCTGCTTGGTGCAAGAAAAAACTCGAGTGCATTTCTGAGGTTAACGGATGTACCGTAGCTGTCGGTCACGCCCAGGGAATTGTAATAAGCTCGCCAAGAAAGGTGCGCCAAGGCAGTCAAGACGGCCCCGCACAGCCAGGCCAACGCACCATTTCTAGCCTCGCGGCGCGTCAATCGAGCAGCGATGAAGTCGGTTACCAGCGCCACAAGTGTCACGCCTAAGCCCACTGCCGCGAAGGCAAGTCCGACGTGCTTTACAAGGGGCAGAAAGGCTAGGACGGGCGCCAATGCTGCTATCGTTCGCCAGTCGCTTCTATAGGTCAGGAAGACGGCGACGACCGCACCAAGCAGCGCTCCCAGAATATGATCGACGGTGGCTTCGTAGAGCTGAAAGCCGAGGGCGTATGTCACGAAAAGCGCGCAGCTCGATGCCGCAATAGCAATTAGAGGTGTGCGAAAAGTAAGACTGATCGCGGCGACAATCGCGGTCACGAATAACGTGACTTGGGCAAGCAGCACCATGCCTTCGGAATAGCCGGCTGATTTGGAAAAGTGATACTGCAATAGGGCTGTTCCCGGAGGGTACGCCAGGAACTTAATGGGGGAGTCTGTGTCGAAGAGGCGATTTTCGGCCACGATGTATTTGGAGATCAGGCCCCAGTGCGAAAACTCGTCCCACGAAAGGAATTCGAAGGAGTTCAGCCATTTGGATACGAATATCGCCAGCAGCATCGTGATAGCGGCAAGCGTCCACACTTCGGGCTGCTTGATGAATTTTGGCAACTTCTTGCGCTGTCGCCATCCTGCGAGCAAGAGCGCTGCTAGGCCCACGCAAAGGATGGCGTAGGAACCAAATTCCAAGATGGCCAGAAGAGATGCTGCGTAGAGCAACAGCGCCACTGTGCAGATCGCGGTAAGGACGGCATGCCCAACAGGCACTCCGCCGACGATAGCTAAGGCGGCGTAACCGGCGATGGAAGCAAATAGCGCAAGAATGTACATGTCTGCCGACTAGACGAGCATGCGGGGCAAAGCAACTGCTTCTGACGCCTCATAGGCAACGGCTAGAACGACCGGTTCTTATACGCGACAGCCGAAACTCTAACGCCACCTCTGGTGGCGCATGAGAAAGCGCTCTTTGGTCCCGCGACTTTGACCTCAGCAATGCCGTCTGCGCCGAGCGCCGCAGCTGCGATCTTCGCCTCCGCTAGTGCAATCTCATATTTGCCTTCTTGAACCTCGCGCCATCCCGTTTCGCAGGATAGGCCTTCGACTTTTCCGATCCGCTCTGTGTCCCTGTTTAGGCGCTCGATAACCTCGATCGCGTTCGGATCGGTTGGCGTTGCCACAGCGACGGGGGCCGACTTGGACGAGCAGCCAACGAGAAGGGTAGCGGCGAGGATGGTGATGTAACGCATCCGAACTCAATACCGCGCAAGCCCGAAAATTCCAATCACCTACTCCTGAAACCCGCAATCGCCCGGCGACGCCGGGGGAAAGGCCTCGTCGTGACCAAAATCACGCACATCGTTATCCACTACAGCGCCACCTATGGCGACCTCGAAATGACCCGCGCTGACATCGACAAGATGCACAAGGAACGCGGGTGGAAGGGGATCGGCTACCACTGGTTCATTCGCCGCGATGGCACTGTCGAGGAAGGCCGGCCGGAAAGTCAGGTCGGCGCGCACGTCGGCGGGCAAAACGCCGGCAAGATCGGTATTTGCTGGGCTGGTGGCCTCGAACGCGCTACGGGGCCGAACAAGGGCGTCGACAATCGCACGCCTGCGCAGACGGAAGCGCTCGTCCACCTGATCCGCGCATGTCTGAAGCGCTACCCGGGCGCGAAGGTCGTCGGGCATCGTGACCTGGCAGCGACGCAGTGCCCCGGCTTCGACGTGCCGGTGTGGTGGGCGAAGGTGCAGAAGGTCAAGCAGCCGACTCCGAAGCCTGTCGACCCGTCCGCGCCTGCGAAGACCGGCAACCTGTCGGAAGACAAGATCCATGTCGTCGAAAAGGGCGATACCTGGTTCTCGATCGCCTCGATGCACGGCCTGTCGCTCAATGCTCTGCTGGCGATGAACGACGCCACGGCGAATGAAGTGCTCGTCATCGGCCGCAATCTCCTGCTGCGCCGTCCTGCCCCATCTGCGCCCGCTCCCAAGCCGAACAGCGATGTCGCTGCCGGCGGCATCGTCGCGCTGATCATCGCCGGTCTGACGGCGGCTGCTGCCTACCTGTTCAACTGAAAGGAACGACTATGACTGCGATCCTCGGATACCTCACCGGCCGCGCTGCTAAGGCCGGCATTGCCCTGATTACTGGCGCCCTCACGACTGCTGGGGGCGCTGGCGTCGTCGATGCCGTCTCGGATGCCGGCATGTCCTTGCTGGGCTACGTCATCATCGGCGCGCTGGGCGGTGCGATCAATTGGGCGACGGTCTATTTCAAGGCCAACAAGCCCGAGCCGAATGGCCTTTACTAATCGGGATCGGCGGGAAACCGCCGCCCGTCATTTCACGTTGTAGAGAATGGGGCTGGGGCCTTGGCAGATCGGAACGAACCTATGCAAGTCACTGCACCGAAGTTCGAATGGAAGTGGAACGTCAACACCATCGCGGTGCTTGTCGGCTTTGCTACGGGCTTCGTTGCCTGGGGCTATACGCTTTCCGAGCTGCGCACCGGGCGCGCCACCAACGCCGAGAACATCGCTCGGCTTGAAGTGCGCATGACAAACCTCGAAGCGACGGGTCGCGTCCTCGACAATCACGAGCTGCGTATCACCCGCGTCGAGAGCCAGGCAGCGGAAACCGGCACGGTGCTGCGCAGCGTCGAAAGCAAGCTGGCGAAGTTTGAAACGGACATAGCGGTCATTCGCCAGATCTTGGAAGGGCAGCCGCCGGCCGCACGCTGACTGGTATCATCTCGGCATAGGATCAGCATCAAGACGAATGGCGTCTTCAGGCGCACACTATCCGAGGTTCGCCGTCGACAGCCGGCCAACTGTTCCACATTCAGCCCGGCCTCACCGCCGGGCTTTTTTGTTTGTCGGCCATCTTGGCTTTCGCTTGACTCCAATCGGCGGGTGTTCCTATTCCGTTCTCATGGGCCGCGACGTCTACACGCTTTCAGATGCTCACCAGTTCGGGCAACTCTTGCTCGTTCGGTGCAGCGCCTGTGCGGTCAAGCACTACTACGACCCCGCCGACCTAATCCGCCTCATGGGCGACTTGCCGACTCACATGGTCGATCGGAAGATGAAGTGTGAGCGCTGCAGCACGCGCGACCACTTGCGCGTGGATATTCGAAAGCTGTCGGCGGCTGACAGGCAAACGATCAAGCTGCGGCGCATCGACAGCATTAGGTGGGTTCGGCGCATAATCTGGCGCGACGAGTGAGCTACTGGTCGCGCTTCAGTTTATGCCTTCGACCACTGCGCCATAATTGCGGGCTGTCGCTCGCCGGGATTGGCCTGATAGCCGGCGCAAGAATATCAGCTTCCTTCGCAGCAGCCTCAAAGGCCAGTCGCGCGGCTCGGGCGTCCTTGATGCCTTCCAGCACGGCAATGCACGCCTTACGAGCGGCGAGATGCCTTCGGGCACCCGGATCGCCGGGCCACCGATGCAGGAGAATGTCGGCTGCCTGGACAGTGGTCGTCACGGTGTCGGCGATGTTGCCGCGCTTCTCGACAAAAACGCGGACCGGCTGATCAAAACGCCCTTCATCCATAGCCATGCCTCCCATCGAACGCGACTCAATGCCGTTAGCGGCATGAGGTTGCAGTCGGAGGAATTAACTCTTCGATCTACGGCGGATGTCCATGCGCGCGCCTAGCGCAAGAGGAAGATGTCGAGGGCAACCAAAGCCACCAGCGCCCAGACTCCGGCCTCGATGTTATTCAAACGGCGCCGGATGCCTACGAGGTTCATGTGGGTCAAATCGGCGGCCGTCGTGTCCTCGTGTTCGCTAAGCTTTTCAGCTCTTCGGTCGTGGCTATCCTGCATCCCAGCGAAAATCATGCCCCTATTTCCTCATGGCTCGGTTCTTGGAAACGATAGCTCCGCGACTTCCAATCATAGACCATGTCAGCCGGCCGGCCGAAGGCACGTGTATCATGCACGCTCCTTTCGCTGCGTACCCTCCCCGCCTCAGCCTGACGCTTGGCCTTCCTGATCGCGGGCAAGTCCTGCGTGTGCGTCTTCTCGTTTGCGCAGGCGACATGAGCCGGGGCGCAATTCGTGTTCACGTCACGGCCTAGCAGCCCGAGCGCGCGCTTGTGCTCAATGATCCATTCGTCATTGTTGCGATGGACCGGTTGTCCGCAGATGCAGCACGGCGCGACATTGTGGCCCGTGCAGTTCTCGGAAAATATGTGGTGCCGCCGCTTGGGCGACATGCGGCCGCGCGGCGTGTTCTTGGTCATGGCTTTTCCCGAAGGCGGACACCTGGTCCGTTTCCGTTGGACTCGACGAGCATCACGCCGCCGCTCTCTAGGGCGGAGCGCAGCGATTTGATGGTGTTCGTGTGACCCTCCAGCTCGCCGTCCATGGCTTCCAAGCGCTTGATGGTCGGGACGGACACGCCTGCTTTGTCGGCCAGTTGCTGCTGTGACCACCGCAAGAGCGCTCGCCCTGCCCGCAACTGATCTGCCCTCATCATGCAATTGATCCCCTTGGTATCAGAAAATTCGGATTTGGTATTGCAATGATCCGATATGCAGATTAAATAATCCCTAACGGATCACAAATCAACCCTGATCCGGCATTTGAGCCAACGGAGATCACGCATGTCTACGACCGACACCACGCGGGTGACCGCTGAAGTCTTGCCCGAAATCTCTGCCGCGCCGATCTGCGAGCGCGTCGAAAGCCTGATGCGTCAACTCGCCGATGCCGTAGCTGAATGGCACGATCTCGCCGGCCACCCGCACACTTTCATCGCACAGGTACCGTCCAGCAAGTCGGGCGAACCGTTCTTCTTGCTGAACCAGCCTTGGCGCGCAGAGGACGCCGAAATGCGACTGAAGCACCACGCGAAGGAGTTCGCGAAGGCCGCGAAGGAAATCGACCCGACCGCTACCGAATTGTGGATCGGCCGCGCTGTCGACGCCCTTCCTGGTGGCGCGCGCTTCTCGGCTGTCGTCCAGACGGAACGGGGGCGCTGATCATGGCAAACTCAATTGATCTGGATGACGTCCAAGCCTTCGCTTTCAATCTTCAGATGTCGCTCACGTGCGTCGCCGACCTGCTGCACGAGATACAGCGGGAAAATCTCAGGACCAGCGACGTCCATAGCCTGGACCGGTCGCAGGGCATCGTGGCGATGGTCACTGACGCCTGCATCAAGCTGCAAGACGACATCGAAGCCCAATTCAACGCCCAACGGTCGGAGAAGGCCAAATGAACATTCTCGCTCCCCTTCCCTATTCCAACCAAGAGCCGGAGGACGACCTGGACGCAGCGCTGGCGTTGCTCACCATCGCGGGGATTTCCCTCGAAGACGGTCGGACGCTCAATGCGCAGGACACGCACGACATGCTTGTTCTGATCGACGAGGTGCGGTTCAAGCTTCAGCCGATCCTTCGCTTCCTCCGTAACTTCGACGCTCCCGGCGCGCAGGCGGCGTATCGCAAGGCTCGGATCGAAGAGCTGGGAGGATCGACATGAGCCGCACGGTCAAGCGTTCGGCGCAGATGCGTCGGTTCATCGACGCGGTTATGGCGCCAGTGACCCTCGATCCCGATCCGGTCGCCACCATCCAGTTCCATGTGCGCGAACTCGCGCTGGCAATGCGTGTGCTGCACCCCGAAATCAATCGGTACACCTACGACCCGGAAGTCGGATTGGCGATGGTCTGCGTCGGCATGAAGCGCGGGACGAGACTGGACGACGGGGCCGCATCATGATCCGCGTCCGGCACTTCATCATCTTAGGCTTGCTGTCGCTCGCGGGCTGGCTGATCCGCGCGAAATGAGCGGGCGTTGGGGGTTACACCCCAAAAGGTACGTGCATGACACACGCACCCAAAGGTGTGGTCATCATGCCCACACCTTCTCCCGTTAGCCGGAACAGCCTGCGAAATAGCTTTCATGTCGCGCTCATGTTGCACGGATTTGCCGTGCCCCACGGTAACCCGTTGAAATCCAACGGTAGCCACATGCAACATGGACGCGACATGCGGCGGGGTATCCCCAAATCTGGGGAAGCCTCAATCCGTTGATTTCATTGGGGTTTTGAATGGTACGGTTGGCTGGGGTCGAACCAGCGACCTCCGGATCCACAATCCGGCGCTCTAACCAACTGAGCTACAACCGCAAGACCATCTGGTGCGCGACCAACTGGCTGGGCAGGCTATTACGGTCATTCAGGCGCGATTTCAAGCGCGAATGCGGGGGTATCGCGCAAAAAGACCTGTCGGAAGGGAAGCTGCCCGATCCCGGATCGGCGTGACAAATGTCAAGCGACGCGGTGGGATCGGGCAGTCCTAGAATAGGAAAAAGGCCGGGGGGAGGAGATCCCGGCCTTTCCATTTTCCGGATGCCGCCGGGAGGAGGTGGCGGCTCCGGTGCCCGGCTGCGGAAGGGAGGAGGTTTCCGCCCGCCGGGGAACTTGGCTTAATAATGCGTCAGGCGGCTTCGAGTTCCTTCACGGACTTCTCGAAAGCGTCCTTCATCGGCTTCATCACCTCTTCGGTCGCCTTGGTCGAGGCGGCCTGGAAGTCGCGCGCCTGTTCCATGGCGAGTTCCATGGACTTGCGCACGAAGGCGGTCTGCAGCTCGACGATCTCGGAGATCGAGCGGGCCTGCATCAGGGCCTCGATGTGGGCGAAGCCGAGCTCGGTATTCGTGCGCATCGCCGACAGCGACTTCTTCGACATTTCGGTGCCAGCCTGCTTGGCGGTCTCGAAGGTCGATTCCATTGACTTCTGGGCGTATTCGGCGTTGGAGCGAAGCTTGTCGTAAGCCTGCTTCGACTGTTCCATGCCGTTCTCGGCGAAGGCGCGGAACTGGTCGGTGGCCTTGGAGGCGTCGAATGCAGCGGCTTCCATGGCCTCTGCGGTCTTGGCAGCAGTCTTGGTCATGCCCTGTCCCTTTTCAGGTTGGTGCGGCCATGGTCCGTCGCATCGAAGGCCGCTGGTTTGTTCCGGGCGTTATACAGCGGTATTTTGTGCAATGCAATATGCAGCGCGTGCGTTGCGGAAGAAACCTGCCCGCGGATTAACCATTTCGCCAAACGAATGGACGGTGAAGCGTGCGGATTGTGGACGCAGAGCCGATCCGCTTTTATTAACGAAGGGTTAAGCGGAGCGAATCCGCGACGATCACAGTTGGGGGCCCAACCCCGCGAGCACAGGAAACCGATGACGGCCGCGACCTACTCCTTCATCGACATCGCCGTACTCGGGGGCGTGCGCGAGCGGTTTGCGCGCGGCGAGGCGCTCGTCCTGCTGGCGCCCGACCTCGAACGCGTGATCTGGGCGAACGGGCCCGGCGCGGCGCTGTTCGGCCATGGCGACATCGAAAGCGCGATGGACAGCGCGGCGGGGCTCTCGGTTCAGTCGCGGCGGCAGATCGCCTCGCTCTCGGGTTTCCCGCGGATCGGGGCCGAGCGCGCCGTTTCGCTTCGGCTGGCGCAGGGCATAGCAAGCCGCATGACGACCTTCCAGGCGGCGCAAATCCGCCTGCCGCGCGGGGAACTGGCGATCCTGCTGGCTCTTGCCGGCACGCGCGGCGCGGCGCGGGCGCAGGCGACGATCGCGGGCATCGCCGAGGCGGGCTATGCCGCCGCGCTCGTCAGCGCCGATGGCGCGGTGACCGCATCGACCGCTGGGTTCGACCGGCTGGGGCTCGGGCGCACGGCGCTCTGGACGCTGGTCGAGGACGTTTCGCGCGAGCATGACCGGCTGGTGAAGAAGCTCGTGACCGTGGAAGGCGGCACGCTGCCGGTGGGCTTCGCGCGGCTGACCGACGAGCCGGCACTCCATCTGCTTCTGACCTCGAACGAGGTCGATGCGGACGAAAAGGATGTGCCGGCCGCGCCCGAGATTGCGGACGAACAGCCGGCGTTGCCGCAGGAGGCCGTCGCCGAGGCGGAGCCGGAAGAGATCGTGATGGAAGAGGTGACGTCCGCCGTCGACGAGGCGGATGCGGCCCCTGCCCCCACGCCGCAAACGGACGACGCACCCCGTGCGCTGCCGACGCAGCCGATCCGCTTCGTCTGGCGCACGGATGCGAGCGGGCGGTTCGCGCAGGTCTCGCCGGAATTCATCGACGCCGTCGGCGCCAACGCCGCCGACGTGATCGGGCGTTCGTTCCGCGACGTGGCGACCGTGTTCGGCTTCGACCTCAACGAGGAGATCGCGGCGCTGCTCGACCGGCGCGACACGTGGTCGGGACGCACCGTGCTTTGGCCGGTCGAGGGGCATGCGCTGAAGGTGCCGGTGGACCTCGCCGCCCTGCCCGTCTACGACCGCGAGCGCATGTTCGAAGGATTTCGCGGCTTCGGCGTCGCGCGCATGGCCGATGCCGTCGCCGACCCGGACGAACTGGGCCTCGCGCTGATGAGCCCGAAGCAGCCGCAGCCCGTCGACCCCGACGATCCGTTCCAGGGCGAGACGCCGGTGCTGGCGGGCCTGCCGGATTTCGGGCGACGCGCGAGCGACAAGGTCGTGCGGCTCGACGATGTGCGCCCGGGGACGAACGGCAAGACGCTTTCGCCCGGCGACCGCCAGACGTTCCAGGAAATCGGCACCAAGCTGAAGAAGCAGATCGGCGACGAGGAGACGGAGGCGCCCGTCGATGCGATGGCCGAGGCGGAGCGGCAGGCGCAGGAGCGCGCGCGGTTTGCCGAGGCCGAAGCGTCCGAAACCGAAATCGACGCGGACCGGATCGACGCGGCCGACAATGTGGTGCGGCTGACCGACGCGAAGGCGGGGGACGCCGAGCCGCTGGAGGCCCCTGTCGAGGCGAAGGACGAGCGGCCCGCGCCGGCCAGCATCCACTTCCTGCCGTCGGCCTTCGCGCCGCGGGCGAGCGCGGACGAGAGCGTAGAGGACCGGCTGATCGACCATCTGCCGGTGGCGACGCTGATCCATTCGGGAGAGGTGCTGCATCTGGCCAACCACGCCTTCTTCGACCTGACGGGCTTTGCTTCGCTCGATGCGTTCACGCAGGCCGGCGGGCTCGACGCACTGTTCGAGGATTGCGACGACGGGGAAGACGGCATCCTGTCGCTGAAGCGCGCCGACGGGGCGGAAGTGCCGGTCAGGGCGCATCTGCACTCGATCCCCTGGCATGGCGGCAAGGCGCTGATGCTGACGCTGCTGCCGCAGCCGCAAGCCGAACCGGTGCCGGCTGCGGACGAATTCGATGATGGCGAGGAATTGCGCGCGCGGCTCGCCGAATTCCAGACCATCATCGACACGGCGACGGACGGCGTGATCCTGATCGACAACGACTTTGCGGTCCGCTCGATCTCGAAGCCCGCCGAGGCGCTGTTCGGCTTTAACTCAGATGCCATCGAGGGGCGGCCGTTCCGCGAACTCTTCGCCATCGAGAGCCAGCGCACGGCGCAAGACTATGTCGAGCGGATCGCCCGCAAGGGCGTCGCTTCGGTGATGAATGACGGGCGCGAGGTGATCGGGCGCGAGGCGGAAGGCGGGTTCATTCCGCTGTTCATGACCATCGGGCGCCTGCCGCAGGATGGCGGCTATTGCGCGGTGCTGCGCGACATCACCCACTGGAAGCGCGCCGAGGAGGAACTGACGCAGGCGCGCGCCGAGGCCGAGCGCGCCTCCTCGCAGAAGAGCGAGTTCCTCGCCCGCATCAGCCACGAGATCCGCACGCCGCTGAACGCCATCATCGGCTTTTCCGAACTCATCATCAACGAGAGCTTCGGGCCGATCGGCACCGAGCGCTACCGCGACTATCTGCGCGACATCAGCCGCTCGGGCAATCACGTGCTCGACCTCGTCAACGACCTCCTCGACATCTCGAAGATCGAGGCGGGCGAGCAGGAGATGAACTACGAGGCGGTGTCGCTGAACGAGGTGCTGGGCGAGGCCGTCGCGATGATGCAGCCGCAGGCGAACCGCGAGCGCGTCATCATCCGCTCCTCCTTCGCCTCGCGCCTGCCGGAGGTGGTCGCCGATCTGCGCTCGATCAAGCAGATCGCGCTCAACCTCCTGTCCAACGCGGTGCGCTACACGCCGGCGGGCGGACAGGTGATCCTGTCGACGGCGCTCGAGCCCGATGGCGGCATCGCCATTCGCGTGCGCGACACCGGTATCGGCATGACCGCGTCCGAGATCGACCAGGCGCTGAAGCCGTTCAAGCGCGTCAATGCGCTGAAGCGCAGCCACCGCGAGGGGACCGGGCTCGGCCTGCCGCTGACCAAGGCGATGGTGGAGGCCAACCGGGCGCGCTTTGCGATCAGTTCCAAGCCGGGCGAAGGCACGCTGGTCGAGATCGATTTTCCGCCGACCCGGGTGCTGGCGGATTAGTTTAGAATCGTTCTAACTTATTGATCGCCCTCGCGAAATAACTTGACTAGTTCGCTCCGATTTAACAAAGACAAGGCACTGGCGCGCTTGACGATGCCTGCGCCCAGGCAATCCTTTTTCTCGGAGGACACCCAAATGAATTTGCAGTCGATGCTGCCGCGCCAGGCGGCCTTCGCAGCCGCCGCCCTTGCCGGAACCATGCTGGCAGCGCCGCTGGCGCTCGCGCAGGAAACCGTCAACATCTATTCCTATCGCCAGCCCGACCTGATCAAGCCGGTGCTCGACGCCTTCACCGAAGAGACCGGCATCGCGACCGAAGTCCTGTTCCTCGACAAGGGGCTCGAGGACCGCATCGCGGCCGAAGGCACGAACTCGCCGGCCGACGTCATCCTCACCGTCGACATCGCCCGCCTGCAGGCGGCGAAGGACAAGGGCGTGACGCAGGCGCTGGAAGACGAGACGATCGACGCCAACATTCCGGCTGAATACCGCGATGCGGAAGGCCACTGGTTCGGCGTCACCCGCCGCGGCCGCGTGATCTGGGCTTCGACGGACCGCGTCGCGGACGAGGCGATCTCCTATGCCGACCTCGCCGACCCGAAGTGGAAGGGCAAGATCTGCATCCGCTCGGGTCAGCACGACTACAACATCGCGCTCTTCGCCTCGCTGATCGCCCATTGGGGCGAGGAAAAGACCGAGGAATGGATGAAGGGCCTCAAGGAGAACCTGTCGCGCGCGCCCGATGGCGGCGATCGCAACCAGGCCCAGAACATCATGGCCGGCGAATGCGACCTTGCGCTCGGCAACACCTATTATGTCGGCCTCATGATGAACAATGAGGAAGAGCCGGAGCAGAAGGACTGGGCGAACGCCATCCGCGTGATCTTCCCGACCATCGACGAGGATTCGGGCACGCACGTCAACGTCTCCGGCATGGCGCTCGCCAAGAACGCACCGAACAAGGACGAGGCCGTCGAGCTGATGCGCTTCCTTTCCTCCGATGCGGCGCAGGAAATCTACGCGGCCGAGGTCTACGAGTATCCGGTCAAGGAAGGCGTCGAGGCGAGCGCGGACGTGCAGTCCTTCGGCGAGCTCAACGCCGACACGCTGCCGCTGACCGACATCGCCGCAAACCGCCGCGCCGCTTCCGAAATGGTGGATCGCGTTGGCCTCGACGATGGCCCGAGCTCGTAAAGCTCGCGTCCAGAACTGACGTTCAGGCCGGTCCGGCAGCGGATCGGCCTTCGCCGTTTTTCCGATGAGCGCTTCGTGACCGACCAGCTTCTGATCGACAGGACCGCCGCCATCCCGCCCGCCGCGCCGCGCGCGCGGCGGCAGCGCCATCCGCTGGCGCTGGCCTTGAGCGCGCTCGTCGCGGCGATCGTGCTGCTGCCGGTTTTGACACTTGCCGGCATCGCGCTTTCGGGCAGCGGCGACGACTGGCCGCATCTGGTCAATTTCGTGCTGCCGCGCGCGGCGGGAACGACGCTGTGGCTGATGGCGCTGGTGGCGTTCGGGACGGCGTCGATCGGCGTGACGACGGCCTGGCTCGTCGTCGCCTACGACTTTCCGCTGCGGCGGATGCTTGCCTGGGCGCTCGTCCTGCCGCTTGCCGTGCCGCCCTATCTGGCGGCCTACGCGTTCGGCGAGTTCTTCCATTTCACCGGGCCGGTGCAGACCGCGATCCGCGACATGTTTGGCTTTGCGACCACGCACGATTACTGGTTTCCCGACATCCGCTCAACGACGGGCGCGGCGATCGTGCTTTCGGCCGTGCTGTTCCCCTACGTGTACCTGACGACGCGCGTCGTCTTCATCATGCAGGGCCGCAACATCGCCGACGTGGCGCGCACGCTGGGCGCGCGGCCGGGCAAGGTGTTCCGGAAAATCCTGCTGCCGATCTCGCGGCCGGCGATCGCGGCCGGCGTGGCGCTCGTTCTGATGGAGACGCTGAACGACATCGGCGCGTCGGAATATCTCGGCGTGCGCACGCTGACGCTGTCCGTCTTCTCCACCTGGCTCAACCGGGGCAGCCTCGAAGGCGCCGCGCAGATCGCGATGATCATGCTCGTCATCGTCTTCGCGCTCCTGATGGCCGAGCAATGGGCGCGGCGGCGCCAGCGCTACCACGCGATGCGCGCGACGCAGATGAAGGCGAAGCCGCCGCGCGTGAAGCTTTCGGGCATCAAGGGCGGGCTCGCGACGCTTGCCGCCGCGCTGCCGGTCGCGGCCGGCTTCGGCATCCCGCTCTACGTCTTCGGCGACTACGCCTCGCGGCGCCTGCAGCAATTCGCCGATCCGGCGCTGATGCGCGCACTGACCAACTCGATCCTGACGGCGACGGCGACGGCCATCATCACCATCCTCATCGCGCTCGTTCTCATCCAGGCAGCGCGACTGGCGCGTTCGCATCTGGTGACCGGGCTGACGCGATTCGCGATGGTCGGCTATGCGCTGCCAGGGACCGTGATGGGGCTCGGACTTCTGTTCGCGCTCGCCCGTTTCGACAATGCGCTCGACGCGGTGATGCGCGATGCGTTCGGTATCTCGACCGGGTTGCTTCTGACCGGGTCGGCGGCGGCGGTGGTGCTGGTCTGCTCGATCCGGTTCCTGGCGCTCGCCGAAGGGTCGATCCGCTCGGGGCTGGAAAAGCTGCCGCCCAACATCGACGAGGCGGCGCGCAGCCTCGGGCGCACGCCCGGCCAGAGCGCACGCGCGGTGATCCTGCCGCTCCTCGGCCCCGCGATCCTGACGGCGGCCGTGCTGGTCTTCGTCGACACGATCAAGGAATTGTCGGCGACGATCCTCCTGCGCCCGTTCGGCTTCAACACGCTGGCGACGCATGTCTACGAGAACGCCTCGCGGGGGCGTCCGGAGGATGGGGCGGTGGCGGCGCTGCTGATCATCGTGACGTCGCTGATCCCGGTGGTGCTGCTGTCGCGGGCATTGGCGCGGGATCGGGAAGCGATGATGTGAGGGGTGGCCAACCTTGATTGAACTGCCGGAGGATATGGCGAGGCCTGGATTCCTGTGACAAGCACAGGAATGACGGCAGCGGCGTGGGCGTGCAGACAAAAAAAGCGCCCCGAAAAGGGGCGCTACGGAATTTTTGTCACACAGGGACTTGAAGCGGAGCCGCGCAGCCAGTGGGGCGCGCCTTTGTCTCAAGTTGCCCTCACCATTGCGCGGCAACCCTTAACGAAACCTTGCCGCGGTGGAGACATTTTTACCGAATGCTAGGCACGTTGCAGATGCGGTAAATTTCGCCGCTACGATTGCTTAACCATCGTCAGGTGCGCAGGGCCGGCAGGTCGCGGTAGAGGTCGAGCGCCTCGGGATTGGCGAGGGCTTCCTGGTTCTTGACCGCGCGGCCGTGGACGATGTCGCGCACAGCGAGTTCCGTGATCTTGCCGGACTTGGTGCGCGGGATGTCCGCGACCTCGACGATGCGGGCCGGGACGTGGCGGGGGGGGGGGGCGGGCGGGGACCAGGTGGGGGGCCTCGTTTCTAGCGCCCCGCCCCCGCGCCACCCCCCCGCGCGGCGCCCCCGTAACGCGCGCCGGCCG
>JACVCH010000008.1:127500-224741 GCA_016742175.1 Rhizobiaceae bacterium | reverse complement strand
ATGCACTATGATCTCGGATACATCGACCTGGAACAGAGGACCTTGCAGACCATCGACAACCCGTTCGGCACGAGGTTGTCACCCATGTCTTAGGTACAAACTGTTACCCATGTCTCCGGGTCGTACATTTGATGATTTGGTTGCGGGGGCAGGATTTGAACCTGCGACCTTCAGGTTATGAGTTTGCTCAAAGCCCTTTTCGCCACCTTATCCGACATTTCGCCAACGCCGCCTTTTTCCCTATAGTATGATGTTTTCATTGATATATTTAGGCAGTGTGTTTACGCTGTCGCACGATCGAAAACTCTACAGTTTTCTCCCAAGTGATTCCGATTTGATTCCGGAATTTCCGACGTTCGCGAGGTGTTCCATGACCAAGATCACGAAACGTTCCGTCGACGCTGCAGGTGTCGGAGAAAAGGAATTCTTCATTTGGGACGACGAGCTGAAAGGCTTCGGGCTTCGGGTCTATCCGTCTGGTCGCAAGATGTACCTGGCGCAGTTCAGAGCCGGCGGACGGCTCCGCCGCATCAATATCGGTCTTCATGGCGCCCTCACCCCCGACCTCGCGCGAACCGAGGCGATGAAGCATCTTTCGCAAGTGCGACTTGGCGGCAACCCAGCGAACGATCGGGACCAACGTAAGTCGTCGCCCGTGATGAAGGACTTCGGCAAACGATTCCTTGCAGACTATGTCGCCCTTCATTGCAAGCCCTCGACCTATCGCGAATACAGGCGGTCCGTCGAGATGTTCATCAATCCAAAGCTGGGGTCGCATCGCATCATCGATATCACGCGCGCCGATGTGGTCGAGCTCCACCAGTCCATGAAGAATATCCCTTATCAGGCGAATCGGACGCTCGGTGTGCTCTCCGTCATGTTCAACGTGGCTCATACCTGGGGCGTGCGAACCGATGGCGTGAACCCTTGCTGGAAGGTGAAGCGGTACAAGGAAGTCAAGCGCGAGCGCTATCTGACCCAGGATGAACTCGCCCGCCTCGGCAAGGTTCTGCGTGAGGCGCACGAGGAGCCAGAAGCCGCCAACTGCATCCGCCTTCTGTTGCTGACTGGATGCCGTCTTGGGGAAATCCAGACCCTCAAATGGGACTATGTCGACTTGGGAGCCGGCGCGCTTCGCCTGCCCGATTCCAAAACCGGCGCCAAGCTGGTGCCGATCGGCAAGGCCGCCATCGATGCGTTGAAGTCGATTTCCAAGGTGACGAACAACCCCTATGTAATCACCGGAAAAGTCGAGGGGCAGCACCTGACCGATATGCAGAAGCCTTGGCGGCGGCTGCGCAAGCGCGCGGGGCTGGAGGGTCTACGGATCCACGACCTGCGCCATTCCTTCGCATCGGACGCCCTACAGCTTGGACAGGATCTGACGATGATCGGAAAGCTTCTCGGCCACACGCAGGTGCAGACGACAGCCCGCTACGCACATCTCAAGACCGATCCGATAAGGTCGGCCGCTGATACCGTGTCGGATGCGATTGCGCTGGCCCTTGCTCGGCCAGTTGTAGCGTCAAAATCTGGGGACGCTCAGACTGCGGCTTTAGGATGAATCGGCTAGCAATGCGCGAGGTGCAGGCGCCGAGAGACGCTTCGCTCAATCCCGAACGACGGGAATAGGCTCACTCGTCGATTTTTTGCGATGGCGAACCTCTCCACCGTTCCCGTTCATCGTGGAACGGATCTTTGCTTTGCGCGGCACTGTGTCAGTTGCCATCAGGTCATGCGATTTGCACGCATGCCAATTTCCTCGCAACGATCCATGAGAGTGTCGAAAGGCTCCGCAGCTTCGAACAGCAATCCATCTTCGACCATGCGGCGATAATCCTCGTTCAGCGCCTGCAAGGCACCGCCGGCCGGCACGAGTTGCAGCCTGCCCCTGACGGCGGCCACATAGTCGATCACCGTCCCGTCGGCGGCTTTTTCGGCGAAGAACATGCCCTTGTGGGCTGCAACGACCTGCGCCAGCGTCCGGTCTGCAAACGCCGACGCCGCAATCCCTGCCTCGTCAAGCCTCACCACATCGTGCCAGTGACGGGCGAAACGGTCACCGCGGAGCCGCTCCTGAAGGCAAAAGACGTGGATCGCCGTCGCCTTTTCCCAAAAGGTTCGCTCGGCGTGCATCACACGTGGTCGAGCCGTCGGGAACTCAACACCGTCTATGTGACCAGTAGCATCGCAGACAACATCGAGCAGCCTCGCAGGCTCCCCCGTCGAGCGAGCGCCGAATTCCAGCATGATGCTGGGCGCCACATAACCCGAACCAGTGGCCGTTGCGTCATAGTCGATAAACAGTGTTTCGCCGTCCGTGCGGATCGCCGCGGGAAGGCTCTCGCGGGCGAGTGCCTCCGCAATCAGTGGCCGCACGCTTCCGTCCACCCATTCCGGCAGACGCTGGCGCACCGCCTTCGACCAGCGCTTCTCCTCGCTCCGCGTCTTCGGCAATGGTTCGCTCTGATCGCCCACGAGGTCCGGCGCGATCGCCCGGATATCGTAGGTCAGATCCAGGTCCTCGGAAAAACGGCGGATGACACCATAGGCTTTCGACAGCGATGTGCCGCCCTTGAAGACGAGATGCTCGCCCAAGGGCGACCCAAAGAGCGTGGCAAGCGTCCACACGACCCACACGTCCTTTTCCAGGATATGTGCGGGTCGCCCGGATCGGTCGGCAGCAACACCCAGGACGTTGCGCCGGTCGTCGGTCGACAGGTCGAGAAACCGCTCAATCATGAGCGATTTTGCCGACGCTTCGGGCAAGCCAGGTTGGGAATTGTGGTGCCGCCGCGACAAGCTCTCCAAACGCCGGTGGCGGAAGCTTGCGCTTGATCATCCTCAAAGCCCCTTCGGCCTTCTCCGGCCCGAGCCAGGCAAGCGCGCGCACGGCTTGCCCGGCAGGTCGATCAGCCAGCGTCAACTGCCAACGCGGGGCGTGGCGCAACTCGACCGCCTGTTTGCCCAAATTGATCGTCCTGCTCCTGCCCGATGTGAGATAGACCGAACGCACGGGATTCTGCGTCGTCAGGCCAAGCGCGTTCGCTGCGGCTGCGCCACTCGGCACGATCACCTCGCCGCGCTGTCCTGCGAGCGCCGCGACCGCCTGCTCGACCGAGGGCGGCCGGACACCGAAGCGGCTGACGACGGGACGCAGATAGACGCCGCGCCCCGCACGGACGAGTTGGCCACGCTCTGCCATACGCGACAAAGCCTGATCCACCGCAGGTCGGTTTCCGAGGTGAAGCAAGCTTTTTGCAGCCAGCGGCGCCCCTTCGGGCAAGCCTGCGGCATAGGCGAGAATCTTTTGCGTCAGTCGCTGCATCACGAACTCCTGTCAGAAATATATGTAATTTTCTGACATTCTTCAATCGGCACGTGGGAAACGACGATGTCCCCGGATGGTCGAAATGGGCGCTGGCCTGATTTGAGTTCCCTTGATCACCCCAAGTCATCGAACTCCAGAAACGAGGCCGGGCATGTTCCAACCCCGACATGGAAAGGTCTTCGACCGCACCTGCACCGCTGTCATCGGCTCGGAAGTTCTTGGGAAAGGGAGGCCTTTCCGGCGCCCGCGGATGTCGTCTCGACCGACCCTTGGAGCGAGGATCCCCCGCATTGCCCCTTCCTAGAGTGAGAGTGCGGACCGGCTTGCCGTGACGGGTTGAAAGCCAAGGGAGAGGCCCTGGTGCCCGTCGCGGAGAACCGTGATGTCCAGAATGAACCGTAGGTCTGGTGCCAGGAGTGACCGGACCGATCTCTATTCCGAGATCACCGTCAAAATTATTGCCGAGTTGGAGGCCGGACGCGTGCCGTGGGTCCAGCCATGGGGCACGGCGGCGGCGAAGGCGCCGCTCGGCCTTCCGAAGAACGCCTCAACCGGCCGGACCTATTCCGGAATCAATGTGCTGCTGCTCTGGGGCGCCGTGGTCGAGCGTGGCTTTTCCGGCCAGAGCTGGCTGACTTTCCGACAGGCGTTGTCGCTTGGCGGCAATGTCCGCAAGGGCGAACGCGGAACCACAGTCGTCTATGCAGACCGTTTCGTGCCGGAGGACGAGAAGCGTCGTGCACGGGAGACCGACGAAGAAGCCCGCGCAATCCCATTCCTGAAGCGCTTCACCGTCTTCAACACAGATCAGTGCGAGAACCTGCCCAAGGGTGCCGTCACGGCCGCGCCGCCGATGCCGGCAAGCCTGATTGAACCGCGCGTCGAGGCGCTGATCGAGGCTACCGGTATCGATTTCCGGATCGGAGGCAACCAAGCCTTCTACGCGCCGGCGCACGATTACGTACAGGTGCCGCCGCCGCAAGCCTATTTCGAGCCGATCAACTGGCACCGTACGGCACTGCACGAGCTCGGCCACGCCAGCGGCGCGCCCCAACGGCTCAACCGTGATCTCTCCGGGTCTTTCGGCTCGAAGAAATACGCCTTTGAGGAACTTGTCGCCGAGATCAATGCCGCATTCTGCTGTGCCTCGCTCGGCATTGAGCCGACCGTTCGTCACGCCGATTACATCGGATCCTGGCTGGACGTTCTGCGGGAAGACAACCGCGCCATCTTCCGCGCCGCCAGCCAGGCGAGCAAGGCCGCCGACTGGCTTCTGGCCTTCCTGTCTGAAGACGAGGAACGGCGCGATGGGGAAGAGCTCTCTCGCGACAGGAGGGTGGCATGATCCTCCTGACCGATGACCTGCGCGATCTCCTGCTCGCCAATGGTCGGCAGCGCGATGTCGACCACGTGCCGTTGGTCAAGTTCTTCAACCCTGTCGGTGCCGCCACATGGCTCATCACCGAGATGGAACCCGACGGCGACACGCTGTTCGGTCTCGCGGATCTTGGCTTCGCGAGCCCCGAGATAGGCAGTTTCAGCCTGTCCGAGGTAACCTCCATGCGCCTGCCCTCCGGCATGGGCATCGAACGGGAAATTCTGTTCGAAGCCGCATTCCCTCTATCGGTTTATGCCGAGGCAGCCCGTCAGGCGGGGAGGATCTTGGAGAGCGACCGGCTGCTGACGATCGCTGCCGCGTCTCTGCGCAGCGGAGATTGACGCCTATTCCGCTCCACCGGTCAGGCCTCCCCGCCGCAGCGTCCAGAAGAGAGAGTAAGAGGGCTGCGCCCTGGTTCCGTGACGGGTCCCAAGCCGAGAGAAAGGCTCTCTGCGCCCGTCGCGGAGCAACTCACCATGGCAACCGTAAACCAGAAGATCACCCTCAGCGCCTCACGAGATATTCCCTTCAACAAGCTGGTTCTCAGCCAGTCCAACGTGCGGCGGGTCAAGGCCGGCGTCTCCATCGACGAACTCGCCGAGGACATCGCCCGCCGTGGCCTCCTGCAAAGCCTCAATGTCCGGCCAGTGCTGGACGGCGATGGAAAAGAAACGGGCACGTTCGAGATTCCCGCCGGCGGCCGCCGCTACCGGGCGCTCGAACTCCTCGCCAAAAAGAAGCGGCTCGCCCGGACCACGCCCGTGCCCTGCATCGTACGCGAGGCGGGCAGCGACATCTCGGCCGAGGAGGATTCATTGGTCGAGAACGTCCAGCGTGCTCCGCTGCATCCGCTCGATCAGTTCCGGGCCTTCCGGACCCTGCGCGAGCAGGGCCAGAGCGAGGAGGAGATCGCCGCGCGCTTCTTCGTCTCGGTCAACATTGTCAAGCAGCGACTGAAGCTCGTCACTGTCTCCGAAAAGCTCCTCGACCTCTATGCCGAAGACGGCATGACGCTGGAGCAGCTCATGGCCTTCACCGTCTCGGTCGACCATGCGCGGCAGGAGCAGGTCTGGAAGGCGATCGAGCACAGCTGGTCGAAGGAGCCCTACCAGATCCGCCGCATGCTGACGGAGAACACCGTTCGCGCGTCGGACCGGCGTGTGCGCTTCGTCACAGTAGAAGCCTATGAAGAGGCTGGCGGCACTGTCATGCGTGACCTCTTCCAGGAAGATGACGGTGGCTGGATCGAGGACGTGCCGCTGCTGGAACGGCTGGTCGCCGACAAGCTCAAGGTAGAGGCGGAGACCCTCGCCGAGGAAGGCTGGAAGTGGATCGAGGTCGCGGCCGATTTTCCCTACGGCCATACGCATGGGCTGCGGCAGCTCGCCGGCACGCCGGTCGATCTCACCGACGAGGAGCGCGCCAGCCGTGAGACCCTTCGTAAGGAGTTCGACCGGCTCGAAGCCGAATATGCCGAGGCCGACGAACTGCCCCAAGAGGTGGACGAACGGCTTGGCGAGATCGAGGCGGCGCTCGAAGACTTCGAGGATCGGCCGATGCGCTACAATCCTACCGAGATCGGCCGGGCCGGCGCTTTCGTCAGCATCCGCCACGACGGGAGGCTTTCGGTCGATCGCGGCTATGTCCGTCCCGAGGACGAGGCCCCCGACGGCGACGACGACACCCGCGCGGGTTTCGATGGAAACAAGGAGGCTGATCCAGGCGGCCCCATCCAGCGCACGGTGATCACCGGGGGCGGTGAGGCCGAGAGCCCGGATGAGGAGGAAGACACGGTCAAGCCGCTGCCCGAACGGCTCATGGTCGAACTCACAGCGCATCGCACGCTCGCCTTGCGGGACGCGCTGGCGAACAATCCGCATGTCGCGATGACCGCACTCCTGTACAAGCTGGTGCGCGACACCTTCCGCCACGTCTCCTCGGCCGGATGCCTTGAAGCGTCCGTTCGCCATGTCTTCTTCCCCGCCCAGGCCGGCGATCTGAAGGACAGCCCGTCCGCCAAGTCCGTCGAGGAACGGCAGAAGGCCTGGCAGGCGGACCTGCCGGCCGACGACGAGGCGCTCTGGAAGAGGATCGATGGGCTCGACGAGGCAAGTCGCCTGGCGCTGCTCGCCCATTGCGTCTCGTTCGGCGTGAATGCGCTCTACGAGAAGGCCAATCCCTACGGTGCTGGGCCGACATCCCATGGCGTGCAGCAGCGTATCCACGAGGCGGATCGGCTCGCGCGCGCGGTGGGTCTCGACATGGTCGAGGCCGGCTGGCGGCCGACGGTCGACAATTACTTCGGCCGGGTGACCAAGCCCCGCATTCTCGAAGCGGTGCGCGAGGCCAAGGGCGAGGAGACCGCGCAGCTCATCGACCATCTGAAGAAGCCGGACATGGCCAAGGAAGCCGAACGTCTGCTCGCCGATAGAGGCTGGCTTCCGGCGCCGCTCCGCCTCTCCACGGCCGATGACGCCAATGTCAGTGATGACGGGGCCGAGTCCGATGCGCTTCCGGCGTTCCTCGCCGAAGACGAGGACGCCGAAGCCGACTGCGCCGATGGTCCGCAGGCCGTCGCGGCCGAATGATCAGAGGGCGGGGCGGCTCCGGCCGTCCCGCCGCTCTCCTTCGCCCTTCCCTCGTACCAGGCTTTCTCGTTTTCGGAGGCCGCTATGGCTGATTATTTCACGCAGTTCTGGTTCGTGCTCGATGTAGGTACGCCCGTCGACGGCGCCCGCGCGCCGGATGCTCTCTGCGCGGAAGCTGCTGGGACAGACCCACATTCCGATGCCTTCGTCCTGTGGATCGATCCCGCCCCTGGAGACTCGGACCCCTGCATGCGGGATGACGGTAGAGGCGATCCGCAACGCGTCATCGACTTCGTCCCGCGTTGCGTGGACGCTTTCGCACTCGCCGGTCGGTGGGGAGTTCAATGGATGAGCACTTGCTCGCGTCCGCGGGTGAACACCTTCGGGGTCGGTGCGCATGTGCTCCATCTCGGACGATGCGACATGGTCGAGCGGATCGGCAAGCATGCCTGGTTCGACGATACGATCAGGGGAGGCCGGCCATGAGCATTCCCGATCATGTCCGGGTCAATTTCCAGACGCTTATGCGCGCTGCCGCCGATGGCAAGCTCGCGTTGCTCGAATGCACCGACGCCGCGACGGGCGCTCCACGCTACGTGATCTGCGCCATCGGTCGGAACGGCGCGGAGTTTCTCTTCACGCCGTTCGGGCATTTCGCCGAGGACAATCCCTACGACGCCTATCTGCCGCCCGACCCGTGAGAGGGAGAGGCAGTCCGGGACGGGTTTGAGCCGGTTCGGTCCGAGAGAGAGCGCCGGGCGGCTCATCCCGTTCCCGCTCTCCTGAGGTTCCCTCCATGACACAGCTCGCTTCGACGGCGGCGTTCGCCCGCGCCGCCCAGCCGCTCGTCCCGGCCAATTCAACGCCCTCCCTGGCCGTAGCCGCCCGCCTTCTCTTGCTACATCTCGAACAAGGCCGACGCATAGATGCGCCGGCCCTGCGCGCCGCGATGGACGCCGCCTTCGGTGGCTCCGACGTCGATGGTGCCTGGAACTGGAAAACTGCTTACGATGCCTGCGAGGGCGCGGCGGTCCTGCTCCTGCGCAAATACGGCAAAGCGCTTTTGCGGAAAGCCGGATCTCCGGTCGCCGCGCTGCCGCTGCTTGTGAAGATCGCCGATCTTCTGCCATCGCACACGCGCCGCTCCGAGGAGAGCGAGGCCTTCCAGCAATTCTCGACGCCGCTCGCCCTGGGCTTCGCCGCGGCGACGGCCGCTGCGATCACCGCGGACGACATTGTGCTGGAACCGTCCGCCGGCACGGGCCTCCTCGCCATTCTCGCCGAGATCGCCGGCGGCGCCCTCCGCCTCAATGAATTGGCCGCCGCGCGCGCCGAACTCCTGTCTTCTCTCTTTCCGGCTCTATCCGTCACGCGCTTCGACGCGGCCCAGATCGATGATCATCTGGACACCGATGTCGTGCCCAGCGTCGTGCTGATGAACCCGCCATTCTCGGCAATGGCAAACGTGTCGGGCCGCATGGCCGATGCCGCCAATCGCCATGTCGCCTCGGCGCTGGCGCGCCTGGCGCCTGGCGGGCGGCTCGTCGCCATCACCGGCGCAAGCTTCGCTCCGGACGCGCCCAAGTGGCGGGATGCGTTCGTGGGTCTGCAGGAACACGGCCGCATCGTCTTCACGGCCGGCATCGACGGCGCGGCTTATGCGCGCCACGGGACGACGGTCGACACACGGCTGACCGTTATCGACAAGATCCCGCCCCACGATCCGGCCGTGTTCACGGCATCGCCAGGCATCGCCGCAGATGCGGCCACGCTGCTTGCCTGGGTTCAGGCGTTCGTACCGCCGCGTCCGCCCGTGACGCTGCCGACAGGCTCCGCGTATGCGCGCCGCCCGGCTCCCCCCAACAGGGCGATCTCCAGACGCGTCGATGCCACGCCCGCGCCGATCCTGTCCGCGCCAGAAGGCGAGCCGCTCGATTACGAGACCGTCGACTGGAAGCCGCCGGAGGGCGCGCGGCTCACCGAGGCGCTTTATGAAGGATACGCGCTTCAGTCGATCCGTATTCCCGGGTCTCAGGCGCATCCGACCCGGCTCGTGCAATCCGCCGCTATGGCCTCGGTCGCCCCGCCCAGGCCGAGCTATCGTCCACTTCTGCCGCCGAACCTCATTGCCGATGGCATTCTGTCCGACGCTCAGCTCGAAAGCGTGATCTATGCCGGTGAGGCCCATGCCCTGCATCTCCCCGGCGCGTGGGCCGTCGACGAGACCTGTGATGTGGTCACCGCGGCCGCCGAGGATCACGACGGCGCCGTTCGCTTCCGGCGTGGTTGGTTCCTCGGCGACGGCACCGGCGCGGGCAAGGGCCGCCAAGTCGCCGGCATCATGCTCGACAATTGGCTGAAGGGCCGCCGCCGCGCGGTCTGGGTGTCCAAATCGGACAAGCTGCTGGAGGACGCGCAGCGCGACTGGTCTGCCCTCGGCCAGGAACGGCTCCTGGTCTCACCGTTATCGCGTTTTCGCCAGGGCACGCCCATCCGCCTGCCGCAGGGCATCCTTTTTACAACCTACGCCACGCTGCGCTCCGACGAGCGCGGTTCGAAGGTTTCGCGCGTCCGGCAGATCGTCGATTGGTTGGGGGAGGACTTCGATGGAGTGATTATTTTCGACGAGAGCCACGCGATGCAGAATGCCGCCGGATCGAAAGGCGAACGGGGCGACCAGGCCGCCTCGCAGCAGGGCCGCGCCGGGCTGCGCCTGCAGCACGCATTGCCGGATGCGCGCGTGGTCTATGTCTCGGCCACCGGTGCCACCACGGTACACAATCTTGCCTATGCCCAGCGGCTTGGCCTGTGGGGCGGCGCGGACTTTCCGTTTGAGACACGGGCCGAGTTCGTCGAAGCGATCGAGGATGGCGGGGTCGCGGCGATGGAGGTGCTGGCGCGCGATTTGAAGGCGTTTGGTCTCTATCAGGCCCGATCGCTCTCCTATGACGGCGTGGAATATGAGCTGGTCGAGCACCGGCTCACCGAAGAGCAGCGCCGCATCTATGACGCCTATGCCGGCGCCTTCGCGATCATTCACAACAATCTCGGCGCCGCCATGCGGGCGACCAATGTCACCGGCAGCGAAGGCACGCTCAACGCACAGGCGAAATCTGCCGCCCGGTCGGCCTTCGAGAGCGCGAAGCAACGCTTCTTCAATCACCTCATCACCGCGATGAAGACGCCGTCGCTGATCAAATCCATCAACGCCGATCTCGAAGTCGGCCATGCCGCCGTCATCCAGATCGTCTCGACCGGCGAAGCGCTGATGGAACGACGCCTGGCCGACATCCCGACCGAGGACTGGAACGACGTCCAGGTCGACATCACGCCGCGCGAATATGTGCTCGACTATCTCGCCCATTCCTTCCCGGTGCAGCTCTACGAGCCCTTCACCGACTCGGAGGGCAATCTCTGCTCCCGCCCGGTGTTCCGCAACGGCCAGCCCGTCGAAAGCCGTGAGGCCGTCGCCCGGCGTGACCGGCTGATCGAAAAGCTCGCCTCACTGCCGCCCGTTCCCGGAGCGCTCGACCAGATCGTCCAGCGCTTCGGCACTGAAACGGTCGCCGAGGTGACCGGCCGCTCGCGCCGAATCGTCCGTAAGCCGGGTGCCGGCGCAACGGCCGACCGCCTCGTCGTCGAAAGCCGCGCCGTCGCCGCCAATCTCGCCGAAACCCAAGCATTCATGGACGACGTCAAACGCATCCTCGTCTTCTCGGACGCAGGCGGCACCGGACGCTCCTATCATGCCGACCTCGCAGCGAAGAACCGGCGGCTGCGCGTCCACTATCTGCTGGAGCCGGGCTGGAAAGCAGACGCCGCGATCCAGGGTCTGGGGCGCACCAACCGCACCAACCAGGCGCAGCCGCCGCTGTTTCGACCGGTCGCCACCGATGTGAAGGCGGAGAAGCGCTTCCTCTCCACGATTGCCCGCCGCCTCGATACCCTGGGTGCCATCACGCGCGGCCAGCGCCAGACCGGCGGCCAGGGGCTGTTCCGTGCCGAGGACAATCTTGAAAGCGCCTATGCGCGCGATGCGCTGCGCCGGCTCTATCTGCTGATCGTCGCCGGCAAGGTCGAGGGCTGTTCGCTTCAGGCATTCGAGGAGTCGACCGGCCTCAAGCTGACCGACGCCAATGGCATCAAGGACGAGCTGCCGCCGATCACCACTTTTCTTAACCGGCTCCTGGCGCTCACCATCGATCTGCAGAATATCCTGTTCGCGGGCTTCGAGCGGCTGCTCGCGGCGCGGATCGAAGGCGCAATCGCCAGCGGCACCTACGATGTCGGATTGGAGACGTTGCGCGCCGAACGCTTCTCTGTTCTCCAGCGCGAGGTCATCCATACCCATGCCCCGACGGGCGCGGTGACGACGCTGCTGACCATCGCCCAACGTCAACGCAACCGCCCGGTCGGACTTGAAGACGCGCTCGGCCATCTCGCCGATCCACATGTGGCAAAGCGCCTCCGGGACGATCGTGACGTTCGCCATCAATAAGCCTTTCCGCGGGCCGAGATCGGCCAGAGCGCTTCAACCTTGCCGGCTCTGACGCCGACATACCAGTCATGGACATTGCACGTCGGGTCGCAATGGCCGGGCACGAGACGCAGCTTGTCGTTGACCCTGAGCACGCCCGCCGGATCGTCGATGACGCCATGCTCGTCGGAGCATTTCACGTATTTCACGTCCGTCCGGCCGTAGACGACCGGAAGGCCGGAATCCACCGACTGCGCCTTGAGCCCGGCGTCGCAGATCGCCTTGTCGGGTTTGGCGTGGCTCATCACGGAGGTCAGAATGTAGAGCGCGTTCTCCCATTCGCTCTGATCGATGCGGGCCCCGTGCTCATCGAGAATGCGGCCGTAGTCGGCGTCCATGAAGGCGTAGGAGCCGCATTGCAGTTCGTTGTAGACGCCGGATCTGCCCTCGAAACAGTAGGACCCGGTGCCGCCGCCGCCGACGATGGCGCAAGAAAGTCCCTCGGCCTTCAGCGCGTCGACCGCCTCGCCAACCATCGCGACGGCAATGTCGATCTTGGCCTTGCGGTCCTCGTAGCACTCAAGGTGCTGCATCGCGCCTTGATACGCCTGGATACCGCCGAATGTCAGGCTCGGCGCGGCGTCGACGGCCTTGGCGATTTCAAGCACGGCAGCCGTTGAGGTCACACCGCAGCGACCCGCGCCGCAGTCGATTTCCACAAGACACTCGATAGTCGTGCCCTGCCGCTGGGCTGCGGCGGATAGCTCGGCGACATTCGCCACATCATCGACGCACACGATCGTGCGCGCACCGAGCTTGGGAAGGCGGGCCAGCCGTTCGATTTTTGCGGGGTCGCGCACTTGGTTTGAAACGAGCACATCCTTGATGCCGCCGCGCACAAATACCTCGGCCTCGGAAACTTTCTGGCAGCAGATGCCAACCGAACCACCGAGCCGCTCCTGGAGCTTCGCCACGTCGACGGATTTGTGCATCTTGCCGTGTACGCGATGCCTCACGCCCATCTCTCTGGCACGGCGTCCCATCTTCTCTATGTTGCGTTCAAGCGCGTCGAGATCGAGGATCAGGCAGGGCGTCTGGATCTCGCTCTCGCTCATGCCGATTGCAGCGGGAACATCATAGCCGACTTCCAGATCGACACTTTGCATCGGGCGATTCATGGTGTTTTCCCTCACTTGAGCCAGGGGAGCTGGTCGAGATCGACATTGCCGCCTGTGATGATCACGCCGACGCGTTTGCCCTCGAACAGCTCACGGTTTTTCAGGATGGTGGCGAGCGGCACGGCGCAGGAAGGCTCGATCACAATCTTCATGCGCGCCCAGATCAGGCGCATGGCATCGACGATCTCCCTCTCCGAGGCCAGCAACACTTCGGTGACGCCGGTCCGGACGAAATGCCAGGTAAGCTCCTTGAGCGGAACCTTTAGGCCATCCGCGATGGTCACGGGCGCGTCGTAAGCGACGATCTCTCCCTTCCGGAACGATTGGTACGCATCGTCAGCGGTCTCGGGTTCGGCAGCGTAGATTTGCAGCTCTGGCGCCAAGGTTCCGCAAGTGACACAGGTGCCCGAAATCATTCCGCCCCCGCCGATTGGGGCGACGATGACGTCGAGATCGGGCAGCTCCTCAAGCAGTTCCTTGGCGCAGGTCCCCTGCCCGGCAATTACCCGCGCATCGTTATAGGGGTGCACGAATTCAGCGCCGGTTTCGGCCTGTACGCGGGCGAAGACGTGCTCGCGGCTGGCAGTGGACGGCTCACATTCGGTGATCGTGCCTCCGTAGCCGATGACCGCATCCTTTTTCGCCTGCGGTGCGGTGTGCGGCATGACGACATGACAGGTTATGCCACGGCGACCCGCAGCATAGCTTAGCGAAAGCGCATGGTTGCCGGAGGAATGGGTTGCAACGCCTTTCGCGGCCACCGCGTCGGACAGGCCGAAGACGGCGTTGCAGGCGCCGCGCACCTTGAAGGCGCCAGCCTTCTGGAAGTTCTCGCATTTGAAAAAGAGTTCGGCTCCGGCAATTCCGTTCAGATACTTCGACGTCAGAACCGGAGTACGTCGGATGTGCTGTCCAATCCGTTCGTGTGCGGCCTTGACATCGTCCCAGCTTGGAAGGTCGAAGCCAGTGTCGGTCGGCGTGTCCATGATCTCCTCACGCAGCTTGCGATAGGGCTTTGGGCCCGGTCCGGCTGAAGTGCTCCTGCGCGGCAGCGACGCCGCTTCCAAGACGCACGGGCAGGCCGAGATCCGCCATTGCCATTTCGGCGCAGGCCAATCCCGCAAGAGCCATGACGTCGGTGAGCGAGCCGAGATGACCAATGCGGAAAACCTTGCCCGCCACCTCGCCGAGGCCGACCCCAAAAGCGGTGCCGTATTTTTCGGCGGCGTGGGTCACGATCTTGGTGCCATCGAAACCGTCTGGCACGACGATGGCGCTGACCGTGTCGGAATAGAGGTCCGGTGATCGAGCGCAGAGTTCGAGCCCCCAGGCGGCAACGGCGCGGCGTACGCCCTCAGCAATACGCTGATGGCGGGCAAAGACGTTCTCCAGACCCTCCTCATCCAGCATCTCCAGCGAGGTGCCGAGCCCGTATAGAAGGTTGACCGGCGGCGTGTAGGGATAGCCGCCTTTGGCGTTCGCCATCAGCATGTCGCGCAGATCGAGATAGCAGCGCGGGCACGTCGCCGTATCCATCGCCGCGACCGCTTTTTGACTGACCCCGAGGATAGCGAGGCCGGCGGGTAGCATGAAACCCTTCTGGCTGCCGGTCACGGCCAGATCGACCCCCCATTCGTTCATACGGAAGTCCATCGAGGCAATCGAGGAGACGCCGTCGACAAAGAGGAGTGCGGGATGGCGAGCCGCATCGAGTGCGTGGCGGACCTCGGCGACATCGGAACGAACGCCAGTCGCGGTCTCGTTGTGCGTCACCAGCACCGCCTTTATCCTGTGACCGACATCGCGCGTCAGGGCCTCCCCCATGGCATCAACCGGGCAACCGGCACCCCAAGGTGCCTCGATCGTCTGAACATCGAGCCCATGGCGACGGCAAAGGGCGATCCAGCGCTGCGAAAACATGCCGTGGCGCGCGGCGAGCACCCGGTCGCCGGGTGACAGCGTGTTCGTGATCGCCGCCTCCCAACCGGCGGTGCCAGTGGCGGGAAAGAAGATCACCTCGGCGTCGCTGCTCTTCATCACTTTGCGCACTCCCGCGAAAAGCGGGCGAAAGAGTTCAGCGAAGGAATCGGAACGGTGATCGATGGTCGGCACATCGATCGCACGCCGCAACCGCTCCGGGATGTTGCTTGGACCTGGAATGAAAACGGGGTTCTGGCTGGACATGGCGCTCCTCCGCTCCTTCCGCCCTTTCTAGCAAAGACATTCCGTAGCCACAATTTTTTCGAAAAAGTTTTTCATAATTCTATCCGTAAAGAAATTATGATTGAAAATCATGATATTGGCCTTTTTTGGTGGGAGAGATAGATGTCTGAATCGCATAAGCGTCTTCGCGGACGACCGCGTGCCTTCACGCCCAATCCCGAGCAGACGATGATCCAGTCTCTCGACCGAGCGATGCTCATCCTCAAGGCGCTGGCCGATCAGGAAGGACTGTCGTTGACCGAACTGTCGGACTCAACGGGGCAGGCGCCTGCCACTGTCTACCGGGTGCTCTCGACCTTCGAAGCCCACGGTGTCGTCGAGGTCGATCCGGTGAGACAGCTTTGGTTCATTGGTGCAGAGGCGTTCCGCATCGGTTCGGCGTTTCTTGGACGGACGAGCCTTATCGAGCGAGGGCGGCCGGCTCTTCGCGAACTGATGCTCGCGACGGGCGAAACCGCAAACCTCGCCATCGCCGATGATGGGGAGGTCGTCTTTGTCAGTCAGGTTGAAACACCTCAGCCGATCCGTGCCTTCTTCAAGGCCGGGACCCGCAGCGCCATCCATGCTTCGGGCATCGGAAAGGCCATCATGGCCCACTGGTCGGATGATCGTCTTGCGGCGCTGGTGCAAGAGCGCGGCCTGCCCGCCTTCACAGCGCAAACCTTGACTGACGTTGGCGCGCTTGCCGTCGAGCTTCGAGCCATACGCGAGCGAGGGTGGGCCGTCGACGACGGAGAACATACCGCCGGCATGCGCTGCATCGCCGCTGCGGTCTTCAACGAGCACGGCGAGCCGATCGGCGGACTGTCCATATCCGGTCCGGCTGCGCGCATCAAGAAAGCGCGAGACGCGGAACTGGGTCGCGCCGTGCAACTGGCCGCCGAGCACTTGACGGATGCGATCGGCGGCCGTCCTCCTCGACAATAGAAGCCGCAGCCTTCCTTTGTCTGAGTCAGTCGAACTCAGTTTCATCGACGAAGAACGAATCCGCAGGATCCGACTCCAGCGGCCCGAGGTCAGGATCGAATCGAAAAGCGGTGCCGCAGTAAGGACAGATGATGCGGTCGAGATCACCCATGTCGAGAAAGATGTGGGGGTGATCCTGCGGAGGCGAAGCACCGGCGCACATGAACTCCTTCAAGCCGATGCGGATTTCCCTCACCCCGTGGTCGTTCTTGAACTTGCGAGCACCAGTCCGTTTCATCGCTGATCACGCTGAGCCAAGGCCAGTGTTAATAGGCAGACGCCAAGCATCCACATTGGGTCTCCTCTGAGGAGTGCGTCACCAGTTTTCCAGCAGTCCGCGCAGGACGTCCGCGCGGCTGATCTGGCCGACGAGACGACCGTCGCTCATCACGGGGAAGCGGCGATGAGGGCTCGCGAGGAAGCGTTCGGCCGCCTGGACGAGCTCCAGGTCGGAATCGAGCGTCTCGACCTCGCGCGTCATATAGTCGGCTACGAGGCCGCCCCATTCGCGATGGTAACTGGAGTTGAGTGCGGCGCGCAGGCAATCCTTCTTCGACAGGACGCCGACAAGTTCGCCGGATGGCCCGAGAACCGGCGCGCCTGAAATACGGCTGTCGACGAGAACCACCATCGCCCGGTTGATCTCCATCTGCGGCGGCAGTGTGATCAGGCCTCTGGCCATGTAGTCGGCAATTGTCACCCGACCCCTCATGGCGGCGTTTCCCGGCCGCATACCCCACAACCTTCGCGCTTCCCGCAGGCAAGTCCGCCGCACGATCCGGCAATGGGGCGACGCCCAAAGGCGACGCCAGCAGCAAGGCCCGACATCCCCAACAGAAACAAGCCGAGCGTCAGGAGGATCGTCGCCACCCAGCCACTCATGCGAGCAGGCGGGCCTCGAAACCGCCAACCACGTCTTCGCCCCCGTCATGCATCAAGAACAGCGCCTCGATCCCGCTTTCGGCCGCAAAACGGGGCCCGGCATGCGGTCCCATTGCGTAGAGCGCGGTGGCCAGCGCATCCGCCGTCATCGCTGTCGCTGCGGCCACCGTCACCGAGGCAAGCACCGAGCCGGCCGGCCGGCCGCCGGGCTCTATGATGTGGCTGTAGCGCAGGCCGCGATGGATGTAGCCATTGACGGCGTCGCCGGACGTCGCGAGCGCCGCCCCCTGGACGGCGACGACATGTCGGATCGAGCCGCCCTCGCCCGTCGGCGCTTCGACGCCGATTTGCCAGGCGCGGCCCCCCGGGTGCTGGCCACGGGCGAGAACCTCGCCGCCCAGCTCGATCATGAAATCGGTCAGGTTCCATGCCGCGCAGGTGTCCGCCAGCCTGTCGAGCGCGTAGCCCTTGGCGATGCCGCACAGATCGAGCGATAGTTCGGCACGCGCCTTTCGGATGCCGGCCTCTGTCAATTCCAGTTCGTCGGATCGTCCGGCGTAACCCTCGCGGATTGGGCCGAATCCGTAGCGCCCGACGAGCGGGCCCACGGTCGGGTTGAACGCATCGCCCGTCAGGCGCGCGGCGCGCAAGGCCTCGGCGACCACGGCCTGCGTCGCCGGCGAAACTGGCAGCCAATCGGTCGTCGCGGCACCGTTGAATCGGGACAGTTCGCTGTCGGGCCGGAACGGCGACATCGCCGCATCGACTTCGGCGATCACAGTCCCGATCTGCCGGCGCAGCCCTCGCGCATCGTGGATGCCCGCTGCCGCCAGCCGCCAAGACGCTCCGAAGGCCGGACCTTCGAGTGTCAGGACGTTGCGGCCGGCCCATGCCGGAAGCACGGGCAAGGCCGCCAGCGACGCGGTTGCGAGGAGGAAACGGCGTCTGTCGATCATCATGGGTCACACTCCAAAGTCGTCGAAGAAGATGGATTCGGGCTCGACTCCCGCCTCATCGAGCATGGCAATCACGGCGTCGATCATCAGCGGGGGACCGCACAGGTAGAATTCGCAGGCTTCGGGCGCGCGATGATCGCGCAGATGGTGCTCGAGGACGACGTCGTGGATGAAGCCGGTGGCACCGTCCCACCGCTCGCCCTTGCCCGGATCGGAAAGCGCCGGCACAAAGCTGAAATTGCCGTGGGCGGCGGCCAGCGCTTCGAACTCTTCGCGATAGAAGAGGTCGCCCAGGCTACGCGCACCATACCAGAAGCTGATCTCGCGGTCCGTCTTGGCTCGTTCGAGTTGATCGAAGACGATGGCGCGTAAAGGCGCCATTCCAACGCCGCCGCCGATGAAGACCATCTCGCGATCGGTTGCCTGCGCGCGGAAATCGCCATACGGGCCGGCGATGTCCAGATCGTCCCCCGCTTTCAGCCCAAACAGATATGACGACACGATTCCCGGCGGCGCATTGGGGACCGCCGGGGGCGGCAGCGCCAACCGGATCAGAAGGACGATCGTTCCAGCATCGGCCGGACGGTTGGCGATCGAATAGGCGCGCGCGACGGGGATCGCGCTTTGCGAGGTCAAGGCGCGCAGGCCGAGGCGTTCCCACACCGCCTCGTGCTCGGGTTCGACGTTGCAATCGGCAAAGTGTATCGAATGAGCCGGCGCCGTTGCCTGGACATAGGCGCCCGGCGTGTATTCGAAAGTCTCTCCCTCAGGCAGTTCCAGAACGAGTTCGCGGATGAGCGGCGAGAGCGTCCGGCTCGATGCGACGCGGCAGGTCAGGCGCCGCGCACCCAGCACGTCGTCCGCGACGCCGACCGCAAGATCGTTACGGACCGTGATCTGGCATGAAAGCCGGGTACCTTCATTCAGGTCGCGCCGCGACAGCTTGTTGATTTCGGTTGGCAGCGGTGCACCGGCGCCGTCCGTCACGGTGACACGGCACTGGCCGCACGTGCCCTTGCCGCCACAGGGTGCCGGCACGGGGATGGCATTGTCGGTGAGGATTTCCAGGAGCTTGCGCCCGGATCGCGCGGCGATCTCACGGCTGCTGTTGACGGTGATCCGGATTGTGGTTGCGGGCAGCAGCGCGGCGCGCGCCGCCACGACGAACGAGGCCAGCACCATCACGAAGCCGGTGAACAGCACGCTGCCGAGCACGATCTCATTCATGGCAGCCGCACCCCCACAAAGGCCGAAAAGCCCATCGACATCAATCCGGTGACGATGAAGGCGGACCCCAGCCCTTGCAGCCCGGCGGGCATGTCGGCGTAGGCGAGCCGCTCGCGGATTGCCGCGAAGGCGACCAACGCCAGCGCCCAGCCGATGCCGCCCGACAGACCGTAGACGACGCTCTCGGCGAAGTCGTACCTGCGCTCCACCATGAAGAGGCTGCCGCCGAGGATGACGCACTGGACAGCCAGCAGAGGCAAAAAGATGCCCAGCGCGCCATGGAGTGCCGGGAAATGTCGGTCCAGCACCATCTCGATGATTTGCACCACCGCCGCGATCAGTCCGATGAAGACGATGAAGCGCAGGAAGGTCAGTTCGACCTCCGGCAACCCTGCCCAAGCCCAGGCACCCTCGTTCAGAAGCCAGACCTGGATCAGATGATTTGCTGGGACAGTGATCGCCTGGACGACGATCAGCGCCAGACCGAGACCGATCGCGGTCTCCAGCTTGCGCGAGATGGCGAGGAAGGTGCACATGCCGAGAAAATAGACCAGCGCGAGGTTCTGCTCGAAAATGGAACGCTGAAAGAGATCGATCATGGCGCGGCCCTCGCGCCCGATGACGGCACCCGGAATTCGGGTTCTTCGACCTGCTCAGGCTTCAGGGTTCGGATCGTCCAGATCAGGAAGCCGATGATGAAGAAGGCGCTTGGCGCCAGAAGCATGAGGCCGAGCGGCTGGAACCAGCCGCCCTGTGCCACCGTGGCTAGAAGCGGCCAGCCGAAAAGCGCGCCGGTGCCGAACAGTTCGCGGATGAAGCCGACGATCATGAGGATCAGGCTGTAACCAAGGCCGTTACCCAGGCCATCCAAGAAGCTCGGCAACGGCGGGTTGCGCATGGCAAAGCCTTCCGCCCGTCCGAGCACGACGCAATTGGTGATGATCAGTCCGACGAATATCGAGAGCCGCTGGCTCATCTCATAGGCATAGGCCTTCAATATCTGGTCGGTGACGATCACCAGCGAGGCGATGATGGTGATCTGCACGATGAGCCGGATCGAGGACGCGACGTGGTTACGGATCAGGCTGATCAGTGTGCTCGAAGACGCCAGAACGACCGTCAGCGCCACGCTCATCGTTAGAGACGTCGCAAGTGAAGTCGTGACGGCGAGCGCAGAGCAGATGCCGAGGATCTGGAGCGTGATCGGATTGGCGTCCAGGATCGGCGCAACCAGATGGCGCAGATTGGCTTGTGCCGTCATGGCATCTGGACGCGCAATCGCGCCAGATAGGGTCCGTAGCCGTGGTCTCCTAACCAGAAGTTGACGAGATTCACGACGCCCATGGACGAGCGGGTGGCACCGGTGACGCCGTCGATCTCGAAATCGCCTGTTGGGGCCTCGCCCAACGAAACGCGAACCGTGCCATCCTCATCGATGACCCGCTTGCCGGCCCAGCGCTCCTGCCAGTCCGGCTCGGCGATGCGTGTACCCAGACCGGGCGTCTCCGCCTGGTCGTAGATCGAGATTGCGGCGATCGTCTCCAGATCGCTCTCAAGTGCGATATAGGCGCGAATGGTCGACTGGTAGCCGGACGCGTAGCCCTGCACTATGACGAGCACTGGGGCACCGTTCTCGATCACGAGATGCACCGGCATCCGGTCTGGGCGATTGCCGATGCCCGCAACATCGTCGGCAGGCTGGAGGGCGGTGCTGGCCTGTTGGTCGCTGGCTGCAGCGTCGACATCGTGAGCGCCGGCGTCCACCCCTGTGACATATTCGCCGGTGTCGAGGTCGACCAGCCGCGTCTCGATCGCATCAGCGTCGGCATCGGCCAGGAGGTCGGCAAGGCCCGGTACCGATGCCAGCATCTCCTGCATGCGTTCGGCCTGGCCGGCAGCGACGTTCTCCGCCTGAAGCGGGCGCAGCGTCACCGCCGTGACCGCAACGGCGACCGCCGAGACCGACGCCACCATGAACGCCACGGCAAAGGTCTTGGTGCTGGTGTCGTTGGGCATGGCCAGGAAGCGGCGCCACAGGCGCACCGGATTGAAGTCAGCCATGACGGCGTCTCCTTCGGTTGACGTTGACGAGAACGGCGATGCGATCGGCAAGCGGGGTGAAGATCGATGCGAGAAGGGCGGCAAAGACGACGGTGCGCGCCGCCGCTGCCCCGTCCGCCGCCGCACCAAGGACGACGACGAGCATCCCGGCCAAGAAGCCATGCACGTAGCGGCCGGAATTCGTCGCCGGACCCGGAGCCGGGTCGGCGACGAGGAAGACCAGGCCAAGCGCGAGGCTTGCCGAGAAGATCGAGCCGTCGGGCAAGCCAGACTGATGCAGCAGCATCCACAGTCCGAACCCGACCGCGAATCCAACAAGGACGCGCCACGAGACGAGGTCGGCCACCACAAGCAAGAGCATGCCTGGCACAAGAACGAGAGCAGCAAGGGTCTCGGGCCCGGCCGGTGCATAGGTTGCAGGAAAGGAGAAGAACTGGAAAGCGAGCGCGGCGACAGCCGGGCTGAGGAACGAAAAGCCGCGCCCCCCGAAAATCTGTTCGCCGACGACCATTCCGAAACTCAGCGACATCGCCAGTTGCCAGAGTGGCACATCGACCGGCAGGAGCGCCGCGGAAACGGCCCCCGCAACGAGGAAATGCGCGTCGAGGACACGTTTGCGCGCGAACGCGAAGATCACGCTCCAGAACGCCGCGACAAGGATGCCGACTGCCAGGACAAGGGCCAGCCGGCCTCCACGCTCGAAGAAAAGGACGACCATGGGCGCCGCAAGCGCGACGAGCAGCAGGAGCGCCGGACGGGTCTGGACAAGGCCGGGCAACGATGCGGCCCGTGATATCGCTGCGCTGGCGGTGAGCGTCGCCATCAGCGAGCCTCCCGTTCAAGCGTGTCCAGCGCAGCACGCAGGAGCATGCCGTAATCGGCGCCACTGGCGCACAGGCGGGTAAGCGCCGCCATGTCCTCCTCGACAAGGCCGAGCCCGCCCAGCGCGCGCACCGTTTCGACGTCGCCGATGCTGAGCGCGCGCATCAGCGGAACGGCAAGAATGCCGGGCGGAACGGCGCGATCCAAAGCCTCGCGCGGCACGATCGCCCCGCCTGTCGACGCATTGAGCCAGCGCGCAAAGCGAGCGGATGCGCTGGCCGAACCCTTCTCATGACCCGAAAAGACGTCGCTCCCGGTGACTTCCGGCAGTCGCCCGGTCTGCGCGAGCTTGGCGAGATCGATGACGTCCGCATAACCGACCTGCAGCACCGGCCGGTCTTCGCTGACAGCAGCAAACCGTGCAATGTGAAAACCGGGCAGGCCGCCTGGACGGCCTAGGGTGAAGGCGCTGGTGCGAACCCGATCGGAACGGAAGGCCGTCACGTCGACGCCGGTCTCGTGGCAAAGGTGAACGGGTCCGTCCGTCAGCATCGCCAGAAGTGCGAGACCCTTCGCGAAAGCGAGGTGCTGCCGATCGATCGCTAAAGCCGGATCAGGCATGAGCGGATCGGCACGCGTAGCGGTGACGAAGATCGCCGACACCTCGTCGTCGGGATCGGGAATGCGGCCGTACGGACGCACGCGCAGGCGGGTCCACAGCCCGCTTTGAAGCATAAGCTCGCGGAGATCCCGACATCGCGCATCGGAGGCCAATGGTCCGAAACTGCGGACCGCATTGCCGTCTGCATCGATCACGATGCGGTCGAGCAGGCGACGGCGTCCGATCTCGACCGACCGGACCACTCCGGAAAAGGGCGACACGAATGCGATGCGGGGCCGCTTGGCATCAACGAAGAGTACATCACCCCGCCTGACCGTGTCGCCCGGCACGACCTGGAGTTTGGGCCTGATACCCCCAAAGCTTCGGCCGGTGACTTCGACTTCGCGTGTCGCCACCGGCCTCGCATCGGACAGTGTTTCTACATGTGTTCCTATCGTGGCCGCCTCTGGTCTCCTCGAGTATGAACCTGGCGGCGGCAAGCGATCACAACGGTCCGCCACCGATGCTCTTCCCGGATACCATCAGCGGTCGCGGCGCTTTTTGCGCTACGTCAAAATTTGCTCAGCTGCTCCAAGCACCTCGAACTTCGACATGGTAGCTAGCCTCTGCCGCAGCGGCGATCCATCTGACTCATTTGGGTGGGCGTCCCAAGGCGGGCTATCGCTAGGCAGGACGGTCGTCGTCGACGCCTTCGGCTATGGTCTGGTTGTCTCATCCGTCCTTTCTGAAAAGACCGCCGCTTTCGACTTCAACCGGGCCAAGAGTCGTGGGCAGCCCGTAGTTTTTGAACTGCGATTCATGGTCCATGACCGCCGGCGCTGGCCGCGGCGTTACTATATCAAAATTGGTTAATCGTCGTCTTCTGCAGTTGGAGGGCGAGAGCCATGTTCGATGCCGATGTTCGCCAGCGCATCGATCTTCGTTAGGCAAACTTGGTTTACGTTCTTCGACCCGCAACGGCTGCTTCGCGCTCTCTGTGCGACGATGAGTGCTTCCGCGTGCAAGCGCTACCGACTGGGTTGAATAATTAGGAGTCCTATGTATGAGGATAGGGTTGAGGCCATGGCGCAGATGCACATCGCAACCGGGCTTGCAAAGATCGGGCTGTTCTTGCGCGCCCATACCTGGCGGCAGGCCGACGCCGCCGCACTATCCCCGACACAGGCACAGATTCTCGCGCATCTGACACAGCGCGGCCCAGCACGCATCACCGGGCTCGCTGAAGCACTCGGCGTCACACAGCCCACGGCCAGCGACGCCGCGGCGGCCCTAATCCGCAAAGGCCATGTGACGAAACATCCTGATCCGCAGGACGCGCGCGCATCGCTCCTTTACCCCACCGTGGAAGGCGAGCGCGCCGCCGCCGAGACGGCGGTCTGGCCCGACGCGCTGCTCGGCGCCATCGACACGCTCGGTGCGGACGAGCGGGCCGTGTTCCTCAAGGCCCTCGTCAAGATGATCCGCGAACTGCAGGTCCGGGGCGCGATTCCCGTCCAGCGGATGTGCGCGACCTGCCGATTTTTCCAGCCGAACGTCCATGACGATCCGGCCACTCCCCATCATTGCGCCTTCGTGAACGCCGCTTTCGGGGACGCCAGCCTGCGCCTCGATTGCGGCGAGCATGAACCGGTCGGCAAGACCGAGGCCGACGCCGACGCCCTATGGGGGAGGTTTCTCGACGCGCCGGCCGGACAACCGGACGCCCCGCCCGCGGCAACGGGCGAGGCGTCCTGATGTCAACCGCCTCTCCACAAAGACAGGAGACTTAAAGATCATGACACAGAAAGCCATCTTCTACCATGCCGGCTGCCCGGTCTGCGTCGCCGCCGAGAACAGGATCACCGAGATCATCGACCGCGGCCGCGTCGATCTGGAGATCGTTCATCTCGGCGATATGCCGGGCCGGATCGATGAAGCTGAAGCCGTCGGCGTCAAATCCGTTCCCGCCCTCGTCATCGACGGCGCAGCGCTGCACATTAATCACGGCGCCGACCTCTCGGCGCTGCGCTAACGAGCAGGCGCATGGTTCCCAAGCCCGCCCCGGCTATCCAGGCGGCTCGGTGGCTGAACGCCGCCGAGCCGCTCAGCCTCGACCGGCTGCGCGGCCGCGTCGTAATGATCGAGGCCTTCCAGATGCTCTGCCCCGGCTGCGTCAGCCACGGCCTGCCGCAGGCGCAGCGCGTGCGCGAGACCTTTCGCGAAGAGGATGTCGCGGTGATCGGCCTGCACAGCGTGTTCGAGCATCACGACGCCCAGACCCCGGTCCCGCTCGCAGCCTTCCTGCACGAATACCGCATCGGCTTTCCCGTCGCGGTCGATGAACCGGACGAAGATCGCGGCCTGCCTCGCACCATGGCCGCCTATGGCCTGCAGGGCACGCCCACCCTCGTGCTGATCGACCGGCAGGGCCGGCGCCGCGCGCAGCATTTCGGACATGTGCCCGATCTGCGCCTGGGCGCGGAGATCATGGCGCTGATCGCTGAGCGCGAAGACAGAACCGTCTCAGCCGAACCCGCTGCCGATGCATGTGCTCCGGCCTGCGACGATGCCGGCTGCACAATTGCGACACCGCAAGGAGACCGTCCCGCATGAAATCCGCCGTCGCCATCCGTCATGTCGGCTTCGAGGATCTCGGCGCTTTCGCGCCCGCGCTCCGCGCGGCCGGTTATCAGGTCCATTACTGGGATATCGGCGAGCAGGAGCTCTGGACGCTGGAGCCGGTCAAGACAGACCTCCTGATCGTGCTCGGCGGTCCGATCGGCGCCTATGAGGACGAGGCCTATCCCTTCCTCGCCGAGGAGATCGGCATCCTCGGACAGCGCCTAGCCGCCAACCGGCCGACGCTCGGCGTCTGCCTCGGCGCGCAGCTCATCGCCCGCGCGGCCGGCGCGCGCGTGTGCCCGAGCGGCGCGAAGGAGATCGGTTTCGCCCCCATCACGCTGACGGAGGCGGGACGCTCCTCCTGTCTCGCGCCCTTCGCGGAAGCGCCTGTCACGCTGCACTGGCATGGCGACACGTTTGACCTTCCAGCCGGCGCCGAACGGCTCGCTTCCACCGATCTGTGCGAGAACCAGGCCTTCGCGATGGGGCACAACGTGATCGGCTTCCAGTTCCACCCCGAGGCGTCCGCGAAGGGCTTCGAGAAATGGCTCGTCGGCCATGCGGCAGAACTCGCCGCCGCGCGGATCGACGTCCCGCGCCTGCGCAGCGAGGCCCAGACATACGGCCCGGAACTCGAGCGCAAGGCGCAGGCGGTACTCTCCGCCTGGCTCGGCAAGCTCGAGGCGTGAGGCGATGAGTGGGACGGCGATCCGCTATGGCGACTTCCCCACGGCGCACAGCGCCGAGGACATCGCGCGCAACGTAGCCACCGTGCGAACGCGGATCGCGGCTGCGTGCGCGCGCGCCGGACGCGACCCGGCGGAGGTGCGTCTGCTGCCGGTCTCAAAGACGGTGGAAGAGACCCGCATCCGCATGGCGCATGCGGCGGGACTCTCCGAGTTCGGCGAAAACAAGGTGCAGGAGGCGCGCGAAAAGGCCGAGGCGATGGCCGATCTTCCCATCGCCTGGTCCGTAGTCGGCCATCTGCAGACCAACAAGGCGAAATACGTCGCCCGCTTCGCCGCCGAGTTCCAGGCGCTCGACAGCCTGAAGGTGGCCGAAGCGCTCGACCGGCGCCTGCAGATCGAAGGCCGAGCGCTCGACGTCTTCGTGCAGATCAACAGCTCGGGTGAGGCCTCCAAATACGGCCTCTCGCCAGAGGACGCCCCCGCCTTCCTGCGCGAACTTCCCGCCTTCACCGCGCTGAAAATCCGCGGGCTGATGACGCTCGCGGTTTTCTCCGCCGATGCGGCGCGCGTGGGGGCCTGCTTCCGGCTGATGCGCGATCTGCGTGACCGGCTGCGCGGTGATGCGCCGGACGGCGTTGCGCTCGACGACCTATCGATGGGCATGTCCGGTGACTACGAAATCGCAATCGAGAAAGGCGCGACCATCGTGCGGGTCGGTCAGGCGATCTTCGGTCCGCGCCCGCTGCCCGACAGCCATTACTGGCCGGGCAGCGGGCCGTGAGCGGTAGCGCGATCGTCTCGATCCAGTCGCTGCTCGTCTTCGGCTGCGCAGACAGCGCTGGTGCCTGCCTTAACCGGACGCCCGAGGCGAAATCATCGAGCATTCATCGAGACGGGTGGTGTGCGCCGCTGGCAACAGAGGTGAGTCACAAATTGCAGCCGAACAAACGGCGCTTGAAGTTGATGACGGAACATTACTATTTCTCCTGCATGCAGCGCCCGTCGCCCCTCAACCGGAAAGTGGCAGACGTGATACTCCGGGTCCGCCAGATAATCTCGGTAGTTGGTTTGCCCGACCGACTGGCCCGAGCGTTTTGGCCTCTGAGGCGTTACTGCGGCCGGACCAATCGCTTCGCACGCACTCCTTTCGCCTTCTCGGACGTCTGTGGTGCAACTTGGGGAACCTCATCGCAGACGATCAGGGGCCTATTGGGCTCGACATTGAAATCCCCGGCGCTGCGAGGCGCCGCGGCGCCGTGGTCGGCATCGGCGAGGAGTGTCAGAAAGATGTTCCCGCCCAACACCCGATTACCGTGCCACTCGGCTGTTGTGTGGATCGCGGTAATCGAGCCGACAACCGGTTCGCCGAGACACCGCCTCGACAGCGCCGCGCTTCGAAACTCCTCGATCCCGTGGGACGGCTGACATGTCGGTGAGCGGCACCGACAATCGGCTCAACGACCCGCAACGACAGGTTCGAGCCAAGCTTTGCGGAACCGCGACAGGCGGGATGCCGATCACCTATCGTGACCTCGCCCAAACGCTGGGCTTGTCGCCACCAAACACCATTCATCAGCTCACCGAGATGCTCGAGGCGCTCATGGTGGAGGATGCGAATGAGGGTCGTCCTTTCATCGCCGCTCTCGTCGTCAGCAAGGCCGGGCGCGGTCTCCCTGCGCCCGGCTTTTTCGACTGCGCCCGCCGGCTTGGCCGGCTCGATGAAGGGGAGGACGTTTTGGATGCGGCGGCCTACCACGCACGCGAGTTCGCGGCCGCCATAGCCTTCTGGCGAGGCGCGACGCTGGATGCCGAACATGAGGGCGGTCAATGAACAGGCACACCGCACACGAACTTTCGGTCGCCGGCACAGCCAGTGCGGCATCTGGACGTCCGCAAGTTGTTATCGTCGGCGCGGGCTTCGGCGGCCTGACCGCTGCCCTTGAGCTGGCGCCAGCGCCGGTGAACATAACGCTGATTGACCGGCGCAACCATCATCTGTTCCAACCGCTTCTCTACCAGGTCGCCACCGCCGGCCTTTCGCCGGCTGACATCGCTTGGCCAATCCGCCGTCTTGTGCGCTGGCAGCGAAATGTCCGCGTTCTGCTTGGTCAGGTTTCCGCAGTGGACCGCGTCAACAAGCGGGTTTGGATGGACGGGCGCGCGATCCCTTACGATCTGCTGGTGATCGCCACGGGGGCGAGCCACGCGTATTTCGGGCATGACGAATGGGCGCCTCATGCTCCAGGCCTGAAGAGCATCGAAGACGCGACCGAGATTCGCCGCCGCATACTGACCGCCTTCGAGAGAGCCGAAATGGCGACAGACCCGGACTTGAGGCGCTGGCTGCTCACCTTTGTGGTTGTCGGTGGCGGCCCGACCGGCGTCGAGATGGCCGGCACGCTGGCCGAGCTGGCCCGCAAGGCACTCGCGGCCGATTTTCGGGCCATCGATCCCCGTCAGGCACGCGTCGTGCTGGTCGAGGCCGGCTCGCGCGTGCTTCCCGGCTTCTCGGAAGGCCTGTCCGACCATGCTCGGCGAGCGCTCAGCAAACTCGGGGTCGAGGTCGCGACGGGCCGACCCATCACGCGATGCGATTCCGAGGGCGTCATGATCGGAGAGGATCGATTGGCGGCCGCGACCGTCATCTGGGCGGCTGGGGTCGCCGCTTCACCTGTGGCGGACTGGCTCGGTGTTTCATCAGACCGCGCCGGCCGGGTGCCGGTCGGTTCGGAGCTGGCCTTGTCCGAGGACAGCGACGTGTTCATTATTGGCGATGTCGCGCTGGTAGAAGATGCTGACGGTCGAACGCTGCCCGGCATCGCGCCAGTTGCAAAGCAACAGGGCTCTCATATCGCAAAAGTCATTGCGGCCCGTTTGGGCGGGCGTCCTCCTCCGCCACCATTCCGCTATCGCGACCGCGGTCTCTTGGCCACTATCGGCCGGCGCGCTGCGGTCATCGAGTATGGGCGGCTGCGGCTGAAAGGCCGCCTTGCCTGGTGGCTGTGGGGAATTGCCCACATCTACTTTCTGATCAGCCTGCGCAATCGGCTCATCGTGGCTACCCAGTGGCTGTGGTCCTACGTCACCTTCGATCGCGGCGCGCGGCTCATCACCGGTCCGGCCTCATCCGCCAGCAGACCGACAAAGTAGTTCAGCGGAACCTGGGCTTTCCAACCTCTATGCAGGGAGGGCTCCCAGAGTCCGGCACATCTGAGAGGTTTCGCTGCCTCCCAGCACCTCATCCATAATCAGACTGATTGGTTCTTGTTCTGCCCTCCGGCGCCCGTTCCTCCGCTGCTCGTGGCCCGATGCTGGAGGTTGCGAGATGCAGCGAAAGCTGTCCTTCTTGTCGCGCGCTAGTCGCCATCCGACAGGCGCAACAGCGCATGTGGATTACGGATCATGATGTCGTGCCTGCCGGCTTCGATCAGCTCTTGCCGTTTCCAGTCGCTCAGGACCCGGCTGATCGTGAAGTAGGTGATGCCGGTCATGTCGGCTAGATCCTGCCGCGTCATTCCGACCCGAACGCCGGCCGTTTCCTTGATCCCGGCCTGGCGTGCCAGCCGCAGAACGGCGCGAGCAACCTTCTGCTCGGCGCTGGCGCCGTTGACCTCACCCAAACGCGCCACGAATTCCTGCGTGCGCGTGCCAACCGTCCGCAGCGCGTTGGTCATCAATGCCGGATGGTCTTCCATCAGATGCCGGAACTGCGGTTCCGCCCATGAGACGACAACGGCATCCTCGGCCACGCTCGCGGTCACGGGATAGGGAAACCGATTGAAGACGGCGACGCATCCAATGACGTCGCCGGCGGACATAAGACGCAGAACGTGCTGCGCGCCGTTCGGCGCGATCTGGCTCAGTTTCACGACACCGCTCGTCACCAGATACAGCCGATCCGGGTCGTCGCCCTGATGGAAGAGCGTCTCACCCGCCCGGGCCGACGTTTCCACCGCGCACGCCATGACGCTTTTCAGGGCGCCCGCGTCGAGATCCCTGAAAAGCTCCGTTTCCGCAATCCGCGCCGGGTTTGCCCTCCTGGCCTCTTGCATCGTCACCTTTTTCATCCACCTGTCGGGTTCCTCCACTATAAGGGCAGAGCCGCGCATGACAAACGGCCCCCCTTGATAGGGGGCCGTCGAGACTGGTCATTCCTGATGTTCCAGTCACACGATCGGGGAGAAGATGTCGGGGTTTTCCTCGCCCTCGACGTCCAGCCAGCCAGCAAGGCCCCGCTCCACGCGTGACAACGAATGGTCGACCAGCACGTAGCGGCCGGGTACTTCGAGCTTCATCTCCGTGACCACCGCGCCACCGGCCGGCACGACCACCGTCTGGACATCGGTCTGCGGCGCGCTCGTCACCGAGCCGTTGACGTATACGCGGTCGAATATCTCGCCGATGACATGGAAGGACGAGGTGAAGTTCGGCCCGCCGACGCCAAAGAAGATGCGGATCGTCTCGCCCACATTGGCCTTCAGCGGGAAATGCTCCGTCAGCGCGCCGACATGCCCATTGAGGACGAAGAATTCGGGCCGCTCGTCGAGCAGCTTGGCGTAGTCCTCGGTCAGGAGACCGGCCGTCCCGAAAGCCTCGGTCGTGTAGATCTCGCCCTGCATGACGTAGAACTCCCGGTCGACCGGCGGCAATCCTTCCTCGGGCTCAACGAGGATCATGCCATACATGCCGTTGGCGATGTGCATGGCCACCGGCGGCACAGCACAGTGGTAGACGTAGAGGCCCGGATTGAGCGCCTTGAACCGGAACGCCTTTTCCTCGCCGGGAGCCGCGTTCGTCGCCTCCGCGCCACCGCCGGGGCCGGTCGCTGCGTGGAAGTCGATATTGTGCATATGCCAGCTTTCGGGATGGTTCTTCAGATGAACCTCCACCAAGTCGCCCACACGCACCCGCACGAAGGGCCCGGGCACCGTGCCGTTGAAGGTCCAGTATCGGAAGGTCGCCTGTCGGTCGAGCTTGGCTTCCAGTTCGACCGTTTCCAGATCGACCCGCACCGTCTCCGGCTCGCGCCGCGCGATGGGGCCGGGGATCGCGGTCGGATCGTGGGCAATGTCGGCGACCGCATCCTGCGGCACGGGATAGATCCGCTCGCTTAGGCTGCGGGCCGGATTGCCGTGCGCGCCGGAATGGCCCGCAGGGCTGCCGCGCGGATGATCGGCCTGCGCATTGCCGGCCATGGTCAGCGTGCCGAGCGTGAGACCGGCCGTGCCCGCCAGCACCGAGCGGCGCGTCATTGCGTTGCCGGTCGTCCGGGCGGCGTCATCGCGTTGATGATTGATGGTCATGATCGTTGCCTTTCAGGTTGCGATCAGTTGCTGGCGACGTCGACGTCGTCGAGGAGTTCTGCCATGCGCTTGGCAGCCTGGCCGGGATGGCGGACAGCCTTCGCGTCGTCGAGATTGGGCGCGGCCTCGCCGACCTTGACGATGCCGACCATGCCCATCCCGTAATGCGGCAGGCATTTGTAGCCGTAGATGCCTTCCTGATCGAAGGTGACCGTCAGTTCCTCGTTGATCCTGCCCTTCCAGCCTTCTGCGCCCTCGGGCAGCATGCCGGCGATGATCTCCGAATTGTGCGAGGGGTCGGTGGCGAGGAAGGTCACCGTGTCGCCGGGTTCGATCTCCAGATAGGCCGGCTCGAACACCATGCGCTGGCCGTCCTCGCCCATGTTGAGCATCCTGACCTCGTGATCGGCCGCGATCGCCGGCAGAGCGGCCATAATCCCGGCCATCAGGGTCGCGGCGGCAAGCGTTGCAGGGCGCAGTTTCATCGGTCTTTCCTTTCGTGCCATCCGGGGCCGGCTCTCATCCGCGGCCCTTGCGAACCATTGATAGCGGTCGGCATGCGCTCATTTTTGCGCTGCCGCAAAACGCACCCTGCGATCTTCATTTCCCGACGCAGCCAGAGAACGGGCCGCCGCGCGCCAGTCGCGCAAGAGGCCGCGGTCTTCTTTCGAAAAGCGCGCGCGCTGTCTCATCTCGTCGAAGCTGTCGTCGGGATGGCAGCGGTCATAGAGTCGGCGGGCCAGCGCGTCGATCGAGGTTTCGCCGAGCTCTTCATCCGGGCTCATGTTGATGCCCGCCGCTCCTCACCGTCCAGCCGCCGCTGGAGATCGACGAGCCGCTTGCCGTACATGGCCGCGGCATAATCGAGCGAGCAGAAAGTCACCAGCGGGCAACCGACGCAGGCCATGTGCTCGCGGATCAAGACCTGCATCAGCGCCGGATGCGCCCTGATGGCCGCATCGACGGACTGGTTCGGATCGAGTGGCATGGGAGGAACTCCACCTCTTTTTGGCCGGCCATGATGATCGCGATCGCAAAGGTGCAATTGCGCCAGCGCAAAGATCAGGCCGTCACGGCGCGCGGACCGGTCAGCACCCGCCAGAAGGCAAATACGAAACCGATGAGCGCAGCCGACCAGGCCGTGGCGGAAAGAAGAAGCAGTTCGGTGTAGAACGGCGTCAACGGCGCCACGGCCCTCACGAGGGCCGCACCGATCATCGCGGCGTAGAGCCCAGTCGTGACAGGCGATGCCGTCAACACGCGCCCGGTGTGACCAAGCGAGGCTCGCGTCATCACGGCGAGCGTCATCGTGCCGATCGCGCCGACCGTCCACAGGTGGACGACAGTGCCGTGCGGCGACCCAAGCCAGGGCGCTGCGGCGATCGCAAAGAAGCCGAGCGGCACGAACAGATAGCCGAGATGGAGGACGAGAAGCAGCGGCTCCTGGGCCGTTGCCCAGCCGCGCCAGCGCGCAAGGCGGACCGTGAGCGCCATCGAAGCCACGCCGGAAAGGATCGAGGCCGGCACGCCGAAAGGCTGCACGACCCAGACGATGAGCGCCGGCACGGATACCGCCATTGCGATCCGATCGACCGTCCCGAACACGGCCGGCAGCTTCGCACCGCGCTTGACGAGCCAGTTGCGCGTAAAGCTCGGCACGATCCGGCCGCCGATCAGGACGATCAGCATGACCAGGGTCGCGATCGCCAGGCGCAGCGCCAGGTCGGCGCTTGCCCCTGATATGACGGAGGCGTGGAACAGCGCATTGGCGATGAACAGCAATATGACGAAAGCGATCACGATGAGATTGCGCCAGTTGCGGCCGCGGATGATCTCGCGAAGGGCGATCACGATCAGCGTGGCGAGAAACGCCAGATCGACGACAGCCGCGGCGAGAAGGCCGATCACCGCCGTCGACAGCATCGCTGCCCTGCCCGCAACCCAGATCCCGACGAGCGCCGCAAGCGGCCATCCACGCACCGGGAGCCGTCCGGTCCAGTTCGGGATCGCCGTAAGCAGGAAGCCCGCGACCGCCGTCGCGGCATATCCGAAGAGGAGTTCATGTGCGTGCCAGTTGCGGTCGCCATAGATCGGCGCGATGGCGATATGACCGGCATGCGAAGCGAGCCACAGCGGCACGGTCAGGCCACCCCAAAGGCCGGCCAGAAGGAAGAAGGGCCGGAAGCCCTGATCGAGGACATGTCTCATCGCCTGCGCTCAGGATTCCGGACAGGCATAGGCGCGCACGGCGCGGCGCAACTGCCGAGCATGGAAGGCGTAGGCTTCGAGCCCGCGCGCTTCGCCTGCGAAGAGCCCCTTTGCGCGCAACGCCGCGAAGAAGCTCTCCGGTGGAAGCTCGCCCTGCGCATTCTCGATCACCAGAGCGGTCAGGAGCGGCCGGCCGGCTGCGGCATCGGCAGCCGTCATCGCATCGAGCGCCTCGCGAATGGCGGAGGCCTTCCGCCGGCGCGGATCCACCTCGTCGGTCAGGCGATCGATCGCAACCGGGACGCCATGGCGGGCGCGACGCGACAGCGCCAGCCTGACGCGTTCCGCCAGGATGTCGCGCTCCGGAGGGGGTGCATTCTCGTCGAGCGGCGACTGGACGATGCGTCCAGCTTCAAGGATGAGGCGCAGTTCCCGGCCGCGATAGCGCAGTCTCAGGCGCCTGCGGCCGGCGTCCTCCCCCGCGCCGTCTTCGACGAGACCATGGATGTTGCCCCTCCGCAGTTCGACGATGAACTGCGCGACGGGAATGCCGAAGGCCCGGGCCGCAAACTCGGCATCGATCTCGACATCCCTCGCCTGAGCGGCCGTGGTTTCCACTCGCTCGTCCGCGCACATGGGTCGCCTCCACGAATTCGAGCATGATCCTATCGCCGGTCACGGGTCGCATTTTTGCGCCTGCGCAAATCATACGAAACGAAATCGCTGCCCATCCGATGATGTCTGGGCCATCCGACGTCGGCAGCTGCGGAATGTTCGATCAGCCGTCCCGTCGTGTCTCCTCAACACCATAGGCGGCCAGGAAGACCCGCACCGCTTCATCCGCATAGCGCTCGTGCATCCGGGTGTCCAAGACCGAATCCGCTTCGAACATTGCCCGGTTCATCGGGGTCGACAGAATGAGCCAGTTGAACTGCTCTGCGGCAAGCTCGGGATCATCGATATGCAACAGCCCACGCTCACGCAGGCGCTTGAAACATGTGGCGAGCTTTTCGTGCCCGCGACGCGGGCCGGCTGCGTACCAGGCCGCAGCGACCTCGGGAAACCGGTCGACCTCCGCGATGATGCGGCGTCGCATCTGCATGATGTCCGGTTGAATCACATCACGGATATGCTGGCGCGCGAACAGGCGAAGATCGGAACCCAGATTGTTCGAGTCGGAAAGACTGTCGAACGCGTCGGCGCCTTGCGCCTCGGCTGCATCGATCATGCTCTTGATCGCCGCACGGACAAGCTCGTCCTTGTCGGCGAAATGGCGATAGAGGGTTCGTTTGGACACTGACGACAGAGCCGCGATCTCGTCGGTGTTCGTTCCGTCATAGCCCCTTTCGCGATAGAGCCTGGCAGTCGTCGACAGAATGACGCGTCGTACATCGTCATGTTCGGGACGGGCTCGTCGGCTCTGCCGTGCAGACACGATCACCTCTTATTGGTTTTGGTACTTGACAGTACCCAAAGGCTGCAGCAGTTTGGGTACTCACGAGTACCGCAAAAGAGGCAACGATGTCCAGTTCCTTAAGCACCCAGTCAAAAGACGGCACGAGCATCGCCTTTGATTGCAGCGGCAGCGGCCCTTTCCTCATCCTGATCGAGCCGGCGGGTCATTATCGTAACCTCAGTGCCTTTGACGGGTTGGTTCCGCTGCTGACCTCCGACTTCACCGTCATCCGCTTCGACCGACGCGGCCGTGGCAAGAGCGGCGATACCCGCCCCTACCAGACGGCGCGGGAAATTGAGGATCTGGCAGCGCTCGTCGAGGCAGCCGGCGGACCTGTTTTCGCCTACGGCTATTCCTCCGGCGCGCTGCTGGCCCTTCATGCTGCGGCAAGCGGCGTTCCGCTCGCGGCCATGGTCCTGCTCGAACCGCCACTGCGCGACGAAAAGCACTTCGGTCCCGATCCGCTGACAGGCGAGTTGAACAAGCTGGTGACGGTCGGGCGCAACGAAGAGGCTGTGGCGCTTTTTCACGCGGCAATCGGTGTGCCGCAAGAGTTGATCGACGGAATGCGGACAACGGAACGATGGGCCATGATGGTCGCCGTCGCACCCAGCCTCGTCCATGATTGCATGCTCTCGGACGGCATGACGCCTGCAATCTGCCGCGCGGTCGAGGTGCCGACGCTCGTCCTGGACAGCCAGGGCAGCAGCGATGACCTGACCGGATCGGCGGCAAGCGCGGCGCATCTCATCCCCAATGCGCGCCACAAGAGCTTGATGGGCGAGTGGCATGTCGTGGAACCCGAGCTCATCGCCGCCGAGATCCGTCAATTTTTCGGCAGCGCAGCCAAGCCCGCATGATCCGCGTCAAAGCATCCAGCTTCCGCAGGTGCCTTTCCATGAACGTCCTTGCCACCACCGTGACGCTCACAGTCATCGATCCCGCCGCATCGGCCGGTTTCCTTGCCGACCACTTTTCCTATCGCACGGTTCTTTCCTTCGACGGCGGAGCTGCCGTCGATCATCCGAACGGCGGTCCGACGCTGTTTTTCCTGCGCGAGGGTCTGCCGACGCTCCCGGCAGCACAGCGCCACCAACTGACACAGGGTTTGACGCTCGCCCTGACCGTCGAGGACCTCGAGAAGGAAGTGGGCCGACTGGGCAGTGAAGGCATCATACCGACAACGGAGATTGGGCAGGACGCGTGGGGCGAGCGGCACGTTCAGATCACGGACCCTAATGGTGTGGTAATCCAGCTCGTGGAATGGGTCGGGGAACGGCCTTACTGAACCTTGCGAGGTCTTCGAAATCAGACTTGAACTATTCCTTGCGCCTGCCGGGCTTGTGCCTGCCGGTCAGCGCGCCTCCCTCATCGAAAGTCCTCAGAGACCGACCTTCTTGCCGTTCTGGTAGTTGCCTTCATACATCAGCCTGCCGTTCGGATGGTATCGGAGCCATAGACCATGCTTCTGGCCATCGTCCGTGAACGATTCCAGCCAGGCTGAAACAGTCACCCCTCTTCTTCGCGCGCTGCAAACCAGTCGATGATGGCGGGCATGTTGTGTTCGAACCCGGCACCGACAAACATGCTGAACAGACGCGCCGGAAGCGGCCCGAAGTTGCGGAAATTGTGCGTGACGCCAGCGGGAATCCGCAGGAAGCTGCCGGCCGGACAGGATCTCCAGGCGTCGTCCAGAAGAAACTCCGGATTGCCCTCGAGAACCAGAAAAATCTCGTCGCTTCTCTCGTGCTTGTGAGCACCGACGCCTGGCTGGCCCGGGTCCAAAAGCCATTCCGAGGCGGAATACGCTTCATCCGTTTCCGATCCGTCCGCCTTGAACAATGCCGTCAGCCTGCCCATCTCGTAGCGTCGCCCACCGCCAGGCGGCAGACAGATGATCCCCTTGTGCGAAACATCGTTCATGTCGCGGCTCTCTCATCATCGTTTGCGGCCTTACCATCGAAGACCGCTTTCTGCGCGGCGAATGCGCGACAGAACGCGGGACGCGCCTCACCCCGTGCAATAAACGCCGCAACGGAGGGATGTTCGTCCAAAAGGCCGGATGCGTGAAGACGGCGCAGCACGGCGACCATCATCAGATCGCCGGCCGAAAACTCGGACTCCAGCCAATCGCGTTGATCCAGCCACGCGGCAAGCTCAGCCAAGCGCGTGTGGATGCGATGCTCCAGCATCGGCAGGCGCTCCGCGTGCCATGGCTTGCCGCCTTCCACCATACGCGCAAGGTCCCACTCCCAGATCGGCGGCTCGACCGTATCGACCGCGGCGAACATCCAGGCCATGGTTCGGGCCCGACCTACCTTGTCGTCAGGCATCAATCCAGGATGACGCTCGGCGATATGCAGGACGATCGCACCGGACTCGAACAGAGCGCAGCGGCCGTCCTGCCATGTCGGGATCTGCCCGAAAGGATTGAGCGTGCGATGGGCAGGCTGTTTCAGTTCGGCAAAGGTCAGAAGACGAACCTCATAAGGTTGTCCAATCTCCTCAAGCGCCCAGCGCACACGGAAGTCGCGCGCAAGGCCCCGTCCCCGATCGGGCGAAGTTGCGAAAGCTGTCAGGACGGGGCGCATCACGCTCGATAGTCCTATTCAGTGGTCGTGGACATGGAACCGAGGTGATCGGAGACCTTCTTCTCGAAGAAGAAATGGGCATAGGGGTCGTCGTTGAAGCGTTCGATCTCCCGCCAGCCTGCCCGCCGGTAGAACGCCACCGCTTCCGGCAAGGCGCGGTTGGTGTCGAGCCGCAGGAGGAAGATGCCGCGCTGGCGCGCGGTCGCCTCGACCGCCGACATGAGGAGGCGTCCGAAACCGAAGCCCCGCGCAGACCGGTCGACCCACAGCCTCTTCACCTCTGCCCTGCCCGTTCCATCTCCGCTCAGCGCCACGCAGCCGATCGGCAGTGTGTCCGACATGGCGACAAGAAAGGCGCCACGCGGCGGCGCCATCTTTGCGACGTCGGGATCGCGCGACAAGGAGACGTCGAAGCCGTCTTCAAACCTGTCGTCGAGCTCGCGATAGTAGTGCTCGAGACAGGCGCGTGCGGCGGCGTTGCGCGGATCAACCTCGCGGATGTCGATACGCTCCCCGATCAGTGCGGTGGCGACGAGGTCGATCGCGCCGAGCAATTTGTCGATACGGCCGGACCGGACAAGAAAATTGCGCGCACGCGCATCCGAAAGGTCTTCGTAGGCTTGGAACTCACGCGCGCCCGCCTCGCTCAGCGCGACAAGCCGACGTCGCGCATCGCCCGGATCGGCGGAGGTAAGGATCAGGCCTTCGGTCTCCAGGCTTCGCAGCAGCCGGCTCATGAGACCCGAATCGAGATCGAGATAGGCCCGGATGGATGCCACATCGGTGATGCCGCGTCCAACCGCGTTCAGGACGCGCGCCGCGCCGAGGCTCCTGCCCCGCCCGAGAAACGATTCCTCAAGCGCGCCCAATTCGGTGGTGACGGCGCGGGCGAAGCGCCTGAATCGCTGCTCTTGGGTCAACATTATCTGACTTTAGTCAGATAACCTGTACTTCGCAAGATTGATCGCGTCGTTGGCCCGACGCCAATTCACGACCAGAATGGGAAACCGACCACGGCAAGAAGAGTGACGGCGAGGGCGGCAAGGCTCGGTACCATCACTGCTACGCCGGAGATATAGGCAAGAGCGGCGATCCAGTCGAAACCTCTGTCGGCGGTGCGGGTCATTGGGTCGTCTCCTCTCGGCATCAATGCCGGTGCCCGGTCGGGCGTTCCGAAGGCAACGGCGCATCGACCGGCTGATGAAGCACGCGCTCACCGGCGCCGTCCAGGTCCTCGAGCTGGCCGTTCTTCATCGACCAAAAGAAGGCGCAGAGGCCGGCAAGGCCCATGCCGAGCGCGACGGGAACCAGCCAGACGAGGAGACCGCTCATCATGTCTCCACCGGGCGCAGATGACGCGCGCGCTCCCCGCCCATTTCCTGTCCCGGCGCCGACAGGCGCAGCGCGTTGGCGACGACGAGGATCGACGAGGTCGACATGGCGATCGCGGCGATCAGCGGTGTCACATAGCCGGCGATCGCCAGCGGCAGAGCGAGCGCGTTGTAGGCGATGGAAAGCGCGATGTTCTGGCGCACCAGGCGCATGGCCTTGCGGGCAACGCCGACAGCGGCGGGAACAGGGGTAAGGCTGGACCCCATGAACACGAGGTCGGCGGCGTTGCGGCCGATGTCGGCTGCCGAGGACGGCGCCATCGAGACATGCGCGGCGCCCAACGCGGGAGCGTCATTGAGCCCGTCGCCGACCATCAGCACGCGGGCGCCCGCAGCGCGCAATGCGTCGAGCCGCGCGACCTTTTGCGCCGGCAGCATTGAGCCCGCATGGCGGTCGATCCCGGCGAGTCCCGCGACCCGTGCGACCTCCTCCCTCGCATCACCGGAAACGATCTCGGCGTCGATACCGAGGCCGCGAAGCGCGTCGACCGCGTTGCGGGCCTGGGGGCGCAGCGTGTCCGTCACATCGAAGGATCCCCGCGCTTCGCCATCGACGGAAAGGACTGTCCCCCCGCCTGCCGTCTTCGGTGCGGCCCATGACGCGCGGCCGAGCCGGCAGAGCCGAACGTCGAGCCGCCCTTCGATGCCGAAGCCGGGGATTTCGCGGATGTCCGTGAACACGGCCTCAGCCTCCGGCCGGAGCGCGGCGATGGCTTGCGCGACAGGATGGCGCGAGGCGTTCGCCAGAGCTGCCGCGAGATCGAGGTCACGTGGTGACAGCGTATGTGTCGCGACGCGCATGCGGCCGGTGGTCAGCGTGCCGGTCTTGTCGAAGGCCGCATGATCGATCTCGGCCAGCCGTTCGAGCGCCGCGCCGTCCTTCAGCGTCACGCCCATCGCGAACAGGCGGCGTGCGGCGACCGCCTGCACCATCGGAACGGCGAGGCCCAGCGCGCAGGGGCAGGTGATAATGAGCACCGCGATGGCGATCGTCAGCGAACGGTGGACGTCGCCCGTGGCGGCCAGCCATCCGGCGAATGTCGCCAGCGCGACGAGATGGACGACCGGCGAATAGAGCGCGGCGGCGCGGTCGGCGATGCGACGGTAGCGAGCGCGCCCGCCCTCGGCCGCCTCCATCAGGCGCACCATGTCGGCGAGGAACGAGTCCTGCGGTCGCCGGTCGACGCGCAGGAGAAGCGGCGCGTCGAGATTGAGCGCGCCCGACAGCACCGCCGACCCCGGCGCGACGGGTTCGGGGGCTGTCTCGCCGGTCACGACGGAGAGGTCGAGTAACCCCTGCCCTTCGAGCACCGTCCCGTCTATCGGGACGCGATCGCCCGGCGCGACAAACACCGTTTCTCCCTCCGCGAGGGTCTGCGCTTCGCGATAGTCGCGACCCCCGTCAGCGCCAATGACGGTGACGCCGCGCGGCATCATGCGGGCGAGGGCGCGCACCGCCTCGCGCGCGCGGCCGCGCATGGCGTGGTCGAGCGTGCGCCCGGCAAGGAGGAAGAAGAGGAGCGACGTCACCGCGTCGAAATAGGCGTGATGCCCGCCGGTCAAAGCGTCATAGGTGCTGAGACCGAAGGCGAGCAGGATGCCGACGCTGATCGGCACGTCCATGTTCGTGCGCCCCGCCTTGAGCGCACCCCAGGCGGAAGCGAAGAAGATGCGGCCCGAATAGGCGACGGTCGGCAGCGCGAGTGCGGCTGAGACGAGGTGGAAGGCATCGCGCGTCCCGGCATCGGCGCCGGACCAGACAGAGACCGAGAGCAGCATGATGTTCATCGCGGCGAAGCCGGCGACGGCCGTCGCGCGGAGCAGCCGACCCATCTCGTCATCGCCGGCATCGTCGAACGGATCGGCAAGGCTCGCCTCGTAGCCGGCGCTGCGCAGCGCCTCGATCATCGACGGTACGGCGCCGTCTCCGCGCCACTTCACGGCGGCGCGGCGTGCGGTCAGGTTGAGACGCGCACTCGCTACGCCCGGCAGGCCCGACAACGCGTTCTCGACGGCAAGGATGCAGGCGCCGCAATGGGCTGCCGGCACCGCGATGTCGGTCTGCAGAAGCCCGTCACCAAGCGCGCGGCTGGCAAGCCGGATCTCCTCCGGCGCGACGGATGCGCCGGACGCCAGCATCAACGCGCCCTCCGTGCCGGTTGCGCAGCAACTCATCGCGTCACGCCTCCGTAACAGCGATGGCGCGGTAGGCGTGCCAGGTCGCATGGCCGAGCAGCGGAAAAATCACGATCATGCCGAGCAGGCCGGTCGCCACGCAAAGGGCGAACAGCACCATGACCATCGCGCCCCAGGCGATCATGGGGACAAGATTGTTCCAGACCAGCTTCATGCTGACGCCCATGGCCGTCGGCGCGTCGATCTTGCGATCGAGCATCATCGGCACCGAAAACACGCTGATCGCGAAGGCGAAAGCGGCGAAGAGGCCACCGATGGCCGAGCCGACCAGCACCATCGTCCAGCCATAGGCGGTGCCGAAGAGGAGGCCGAGGATGTTGTCGAGGCCGGGAAACGCGGTCACGCCGAAGAACAGCGCCCAGATCAGGACGGCCGCCCGGTTCCACAGGAGCACCAGGAGCATGATGAGGAGGCCGGCGAAGAAGATGTGCGCGCCTGCCGCCGGGCGGATGCGCAGCATGTTCGCGAGCGTGACGCGCCGGCCCTCCTCGATGGCGCGGCTCTTCTCGTAGAGCCCGACCGCAAGGAAGGGCGCGACGATCAGGAAGCCGCCGAGCGCAGGCAGCAGGATGTAGTCGCGGCCGAAGGCGACGAGCGTCCAGATGAAGGCGACCGAGAGCAGGAAGACGCCGACGCCATAGGCAAGGCTCGGCATCGGTGACGTCCAAAGATCGCGCCAACCGGCGCGCAGCCAGCGAAATCCCTCAAAGACCGGCAGGTTGCGTTGCAGACGCGGATCACGCGTCTCGCCGATGCCGGAGGTCTCGCTCAAGAGCCCGTAGGAACGGTCGGTTTCGGTCATTGCGACATCCTTCAACAGGCGGACTTGGCGGCGCGAAAAGCCTCGCCCGCGCCCGCTTCCTTCAGATGCGGCACGCAATCGGGCTGCGAGGTCACGGCGACATAGACGAGGTGGATATTGGCGGCGGCAAAGACGATGAAAGCGGCCGGGATCAGCGTCCAGACGAGCCATCGCGTTCGGATAGGCGAGGATGCCTTCATGGCTGCCTCGCCGCCAGATCGTGAACGTAGAGCGACAGTGTGCGGATCTCGGCGTCCGTCATCCGCTCGTCCCAGGTCGGCATGTGGCCCTGCCGACCGCCGTGGACGGACGCAATGATCGTCTCCATGTCGCCGCCATAGACCCAGCGATCATCGGCAAGGTTGGGGGCACCGATCTCGGCCATGCCCTCGGCATTGTCGCCATGGCAGGCGGCGCAACTCGTGGCGAAGACCTCGCGACCGGCCTCGATCCGGTCGATGGTTTCCTCGGTCGAATAGTCCGGGTTGCTGAGAGCAAACACATAGGCGGCGACATCCCGGACCTGGGTGCGCTCGAGCATCTGATCACGGCCGAAGGCAGGCATCTGCGCGATGCGACTTTCCGGATGCGCGGCGTTGATGCCGAGCCGTAACGTCTGCTCGATCGTCTCCGGTTCGCCGCCCCACAGCCAGTCGTCATCGGTCAGGTCCGGATAGCCGGCCCTGCCACGCGCATCGCGTCCATGGCAGGCGGCGCAATTGTCGCCGAAGAGCTGGTCGCCGGCGCTGCGAACCGTCTGCATCAGTCCTTCGTCGGCGAGGATTGAGTCATAGGGTTCGCTGGCGACGCGGTCGGCCCAGGGCGCGCGCTCGGATTGGCCCTCGATGATGCGTGCCTCGACGGTCGTCTGCTGGTCGACGCCGAGCAAGCCTTTAGTGTAGGTCGTGCCGATCGGCCAGGCAGGGACGAAAAACCACCAGGCGATCGCCCAGATATGGGTCAGGATCAGAAACATCAGCACGCCGCGCGGGACGGGCGTGTCGAGCTCCTTGATGCCGTTCCATTCGTGGCCGGTCGTCTCCCGCCCTGTGACGGGGTCGCGTTCGTTCACTGCCATGGCTTGTCGTCCCGCTCGAGGATGCTGGTCTTGGCGCGGTCAAAGCGTTTTCGGTTGGACGGCCAGAAGGCGTAGACGACGACGCAGAGGAAGAAGCCCATCAGGTAGAACAGGCCCCAGCTCTTGGAAAAGGCGACGAGCGTCTCGTGGCTGATATCGAACATGGCCGCCTACTCCGCCGGGTCCGGCGCCTCTTCGGGCGCGGCCGTGTCGCGATAGGCGGCGTCGGTCAGGCGGCCGAGCACCTGAAGATAGGCGACCAGCGCATCCATCTCTGTGAGTTGTGTCGCCACGCCGTCGAAGGCGCTGACCGTCGTTGCCGGGCCGTAGCGCTCGGTGACGCCCGGCGCGGCCGCGCTGTCGGGCGCGGCCTGGCCATAGGCGTCGCGGCCTGCGTTCTCGATCATCTCGTCGGTATAGGGAACGCCCAGCGCCCGCTGTGCGCGCAGATGGCCGGAAAGATCGTCCGTGCGCAGCCGGTTGCGCGCCAGGAACGCATAGGCAGGCATGTTGGATTCGGGCACGACGTCACGCGGGTTGATCAGATGGGCGACGTGCCAAAAGTCGGAATATTTCCCGCCGACGCGGGCCAGGTCCGGCCCGGTCCGCTTCGAGCCCCACAGCATGGGGCGGTCATATTGGGACTCCACGGCCAGAGAATAGGGCCCGTAGCGCTCGACCTCGTCGCGCAGCGTGCGGATCATCTGGCTGTGGCAGGCATAGCAGCCCTCGCGGACATAGATGTTGCGGCCGGAAAGTTCGAGCGGCGTATAGACCCGCATGTCGGGCGCCTCCTCGACCGTCTCGTCGATCGTGAAGAGCGGCGCGATCTCGACGATGCCGCCGACGCTCGCCGCCGCGATGATGGCGAGGACGAAGCCGATCGCGGAGCGCTCCAGCTTGCGGTGGAAGAACTCAGGCATTCGTCATTCTCCGGGAACTGCGGCGGCAACGGGCTGGTCGCCCGTGCGGGACGTCGCCTGCGGCACGGCGCGCACCGTCATCCACATGTTGTAGCAGCCGACCACCGCGCCGATCAGGAAGAGGAGCCCGCCGAAGGCCCGGGCGATGTAGTAGGGATACATGGCGACGAGCGAATCGACGAAGGAATAGGCGAGCGCGCCGTCTTCCGTGTAGGTCCGCCACATCAGTCCCTGGATGATGCCCGAATTCCACATCGCAAAGACGTAGATCAGGGTGCCGGCGATCGACAGCCAGAAATGGACCTCGACCAGCGCGGCCGAATACATGCGCTCGCGCTTCCACAGCGTCGGCACGAGCGTGTAGAGCGAGCCGAAGGTGATTAGCGCCACCCAGCCGAGCGCGCCGGCATGGACATGGCCGACGGTCCAGTCGGTGTAATGGCTGAGCGCGTTGACGGGCCGTATGGCGAGGAACGAGCCCTCGAAGGTCGACAGGCCGTAAAACACCGCCGCCGCCATCATGAAGCGCAGCGTGGCGTCGTCGCGGACGCGGTGCCAGGCGCCGTTGAGCGTGAGGAGCGCGTTGCCGGCGGACGCCCAGGATGGCACCAGCAGCATCACCGAGAAGGTCATGCCGAGCGTCTGCACCCAGTGCGGCAGGGCGGTGTAATGCAGGTGGTGCGACCCCGCCCACATGTAGAAGAAGGTGATGCCCCAGAAGCTCAGGATCGACAGCCGGTAGGAGAAGATCGGCCGCTGCGCGCGCACCGGCAGGTAGTAATAGAGCATGCCGAGGAAGCCGGCCGTCAGAAAGAAGGCGACCGCGTTGTGGCCGTACCACCATTGCACCATCGCATCCTGCACGCCTGGCCAGATCGTGTAGCTCTTGGCGTGACCCCACGAGATCGGCAGCGCCAAATTGTTGACGATGTGGAGGATGGCGACGACCACGATGAAGGCCATGAAATACCAGTTGGCCACATAGATGTGCGGCTCGCGCCGTCGCGCGATGGTGCGCAGATAGAGCACGAAATAGGTGACCCAGACGACGACCAGCCAAAGGTCCGCATACCATTCGGCCTCGGCATATTCCTTCGACTGGGTGATGCCGAGCAGGTAGCCGGTGACGGCGAGAAGGCAGAACAGGTTGTAGCCAAGAAGCACGAACCAGGGGCTGACCTGGCCGGCGAGCCGCGCCCGAGAGGTGCGCTGCACGACATGGAAGGAAGTGGCGATCAGCGCATTGCCGCCGAAACCGAAGATGACGCCGGTCGTGTGCGTCGGGCGCAGTCGGCCGAAGGTCGACCAGCCATTGTCGAAATGAAGGTCGGGCCAGGCGAGTTGTGCGGCCACCCAAACGCCCATGAACATGCCGAACACGGCCCAGGCCATGGCCAGCACGATGCCGGCCTTTATCGGATCGTCATAATAGGACGCTCCGCGATCCTCGGTCGGCTCGGCCATGTCGAGGCGCGTCATCAGGAGAAAGCCGAAACCGCCGGCAAAGAGCAGCATCAGGAGGCCGTGCCAGCCGACCACGTCGTTGCGTCCGGCAAGGCCGAGGGCAGCGCCGGAAAGTGCGGTGAGCCCGCACAGGATGAGCGCCGCCTGGCGCTCGCCCGAGGTCAACCGGCCGATCATGCGGTCCGTGGCGTTCATGCTGTCACCCGGCTGCGGTAGGAAGCTGATGGATTTGCGGGCTGTCTGACCGCCGCACGGATGGCCAGCACGGCGATCGTCGCCAGCAGCAGCGCCTTGGCGGCTTCGAGCCAGACATAGACCGCATGGTGCGCGCTCGCCGGCTGCGGCGACCCGGCGATGACCGCCGCGATCCGTTCATCGAGCACGGGCAACAGATAGAGCGCCTGGAAGAAAACGATCAGACCGGTGATCACGGTTGCGCCCACGACAGTCCTGGAAGGCCTTGCGGCAACGACATTGACCAACAGGAGAAGGGCCATTGCCCATTCGATTTTGGAGAACAGGCCGAAGGTCACCCGGCCGACGTCCAGCGCCACAGGTAATGTCAATGTCGGCGCCGCGAATTTGACCGGCGTCGCGATGAAGGAGACGCCCAACAGAAGTCCCAGCCACAGCACAGCGAGCGTGGTTACGACCAGATACAAGCTTCGCCGTGAAACGGTCGGCATTCACTTCTCCATGCACGGCGCTCCGATGCGGCCGTCGTAGTGTTTCGTAGTTGCTTCGGTGCGTGGTTTTTTGCGCTGGATCAAAAAAAGCGCCGGGCGCATTCAGTGCAGGACGGCGAGCCGGCACAAGCGGCAGAGGTCCTTGATGACGATCTGGCTCGGCTTCGGCGCCGCAATCACCCCCTCACGCTTCAATTGCGAGATGGCGCGGCTGACCGTCTCCAGCGTCAGGCCGAGATAGTCGGCGATCTCCTGGCGCGACATATGGATGTCGTGGATCAGTTCGCGGTAACCCGCTGGCGGCGCACCGGGGCATTGGCGGCCGCTGCAGGCGGGCACGAAGCGCATTAGCATGCTGGCCACGCGTTCGAGCGCCGTCTTCTTGCCAAGAAGCGTGACATGGTCGTGCATGGCGCCGAGCTTGCGCTGCATCGCGCGCGAGAACGCATCGCGCCAGATGGGACACTTTTGCGCGTCATCGAAGCGCCACGCCGTGACCTCGCAATTGGTCAGCGTCTCGGCAAAGCAGTCCTGGACGCTGCCGTCGCCGAACCCGAAAAAGTCACCGGTGCAGATGACGTCGACGACCTGGCGACGGCCGTCGCGCAGGATCTGGTAGAGCATGATGGCGCCGCGCTCGATCCGGTAGACCTCGCCGATCGGATCGCCCTGTCGGCACACGACGTCACGGCTTGCGAAGCCCCGCCGGTTGCCGGGACGTACCCCGACGGTCCCTTCGACGACAAACCCGCGCTCCGCAATCGACATCGTTGGTCTCCCCGTGATATGAACTGCCGGGAGCCTACGCTGCGAAGGACTTGCGAAAAATTCGGCCGATCGCTCAGGGAAATCCCCTACTGGCCTCGGAGCAGGTCATAGAAGTGCCAGAAGCTCGGCAGCCTGGAACGGCTTGGTCAGGATCGCCGCCGACCCCATCTCGCGCAGCCGCACGTCCATCGCCCGGCCCGTCAGCCCCGTGAGTACGATCAGCCGGGCGGCCACCGAATTGCGCCTGCACCAGTCGATCAGCCCCGTCGCCTGTCCGTGCGGCAGGTCGAGATCGACGATCACCGTATCGTCGGCGGCAATCACGCTGCGGCGGAACGATCGCGCGTCGGCATGAGGCAGAACCGCGAAGCCGTGCATGCGCAGCAGGACCATCAGCGCGTCCCTGAGGCCAAGGTCTTTCACGACGATGTGCAGACACATGGACGGCTCGGCCTTCGAACTGGAGACAGGCGCACAGTCTCCGCCGCTGGCGTCCGGATTTCTTGACGTGGATCAAGCCCTGGCGATTTTCCTAACCGCGCCCCGAATAGACGATGCGCAGGAGGTCGGCGAGCGTGCGCGCGCCGAGCTTGGCCATGATGGCCTTGCGGTGCGCCTCGACGGTGCGCGGACTGATGCCGAGCTGAAGCGCCGCCTCTTTGTCGCGTGCACCGGCAACCACTTGCGCCAAAACTTCGGACTCTCGATCGGTCAGGCGGTCCTGACCAGCGAAGCCCGCGTTAGGCTTGTCCGTTCCTGAAGCGGCGATCGCCTGACGCACGCGCTCCAAGAGCCTGTCCACATCGAACGGCTTCTGAAGGAAATCGACGGCGCCCGACCTTACTGCCTGGACGGCCATCGGGATGTCGCCCTGTCCGGTGATAACGATGACCGGCGCCGGAAAACGGCTCTTGTCCAGCACCCGCAGGATGTCGAGGCCGGAGCGGCCCGGCATGTGAACGTCGAGGATGACGCAATCCGGCGCGCGCAGAGCGACCCCTCGAACAAAAGCGTCGCCTGAGGCGAAGCCCTCGACCTCGTAGCCCTCCATGCGCAGGATCACGCCGAGCGCGTCAAGGACCGCGGCATCATCGTCGACGATATGGATCAGCTTTGCCGCCTCAGCCATCGGCGCGATCCTCTTCGGTCGGCTCGCCCAGGGGGAGCGCCAGCTCGAACCGGGCGCCGCGTCCGTCACCTCCCGGGTCGACGGTCAGATCGCCGCCATGGCTCTGGGCGATCGAGCGCGATATTGCGAGCCCGAGTCCCATGCCCTTGCGCTTGCCCGACGAGAAGGCCTTGAAAAGGTCGCCGATCGCCTCGGATGCGATGCCGAGGCCGTTGTCGGTGACAGCGACTGTCACCCAACGACCCTCGCGGCGCGTCGCCACCGCGATCTCGGGCCGCTCCAGCCCCTGCACCGCATCGAACGCATTGCGCAGGAGATTGACAAAGACTTGCTGCACCTGGATCGGATCGGCCTCGATCCGCGGCAAATGCGGATCGTCGTCGCGCGTGATCATGACGCCGGCCGAGCGCCGGCCCATCTTCGTCAGTTCGACCGCCTCGTCTAGCAGCACCCGCAGGTCGACCGCCCGCCGCCGCTGGTCACCGCGGTCGAGGAAGCCGCGCATTCGCTGGACGATGCCGGCCGCCGGCTGCGCCTCGCGCACCGCGTTTGAAAGCGCCTGACCCCGCAGATCGCCCTCCTGCCAGTCCCTCGCGGCCGCACGCTGCACGGCATCGAGATAGAGCATCAGCGCCGTCAGCGGCTGGTTGAGCTCGTGAGCGAGCGCCGCGCCCATCTCGTCGATGGCCGACACGCGCGCCATATGGACGAGTTGGGCCTGGAGATCGCGCATCCGTTCCTCCGTTGCCCGGCGTGCGCGCAGATCGCGGATGATGCCGATGAACTGGCGGCCCTCCGGGGTCCGCGCCTCGCCGACCGACAGTTCGACCGGCATGACCGTTCCGTCGCGATGCATGCCCTCGACCTCGCGGCCGATGCCGATGATCCGGCGCTCGCCTGTGTCCCGGTAATGGGCAAGATAGCCGTCATGCTCGTCGGCATAACGGGACGGCATGATGCATTTGACGTTGCGGCCAAGCAGCTCCGCAGCACGATAGCCGAACAGCGTCTCGCAGGCCTTGTTGAAGGACAGGATCGTGCCGCGCTCGTCAATGACCACGATGCCGTCGACGGCCGTGTCGAGCATGCTGGCGAGCCGCGCCTCGGAAACAGAGCCCTCGTGGGCGTTTGGTACCGATGCTGCGCCTCTTCCGCCGGTCTGCTCGTGGTCCGTCAATGTCGGTTCGTCTCCACCATTGTCCCCTGGACCCTGAAGTACCCTATCGGAAACTACCTCGTAAATGGCAGCACGAGAGGCACGAGCAAGATCGTCACCACCATGGCGATCAGTGTAAACGGCACTCCAATCCTGACGAAGTCGAAGAACCGATAGTTTCCGGGACCCACGACGAGCGTGTTAACCGGCGATGAGACCGGCGTCATGAAGGCCGCGGACGCTGCCAGCGCAACCGTCATGGCGAACGAATAGGGCGATACGCCGAGCGAACCTGCCAGCGCGATCGCGACTGGTGCCATCAGCACCGCAGTGGCCGTGTTGGAGATGAAGAGACCGAGGACCGCCGTCAAGGCGAAGAGCGTCGCCAGGACGAAGCGAGGCGAAGCCTCGCCCACCGTCGCGAGCAGCCATTCGGCGGCGATATCGATGCCGCCCGTACGCTGGAGCGCAATCGAGAAGGGCAGCATGCCGACGATCAGGATCAGCGTCTGCCAGTGGACCGAGCGATAGGCGGCATTCATGTCGATGCAGCCGAAGAGCCCGAACATCAGGCAGCCGAGCAGGGCGGCAACGACATTGGGAACGATGCCGGTCGCCATGAACAGGACCGTGACCAGAAGGATGATGGCGGCGTGGGGAGCGCGATGGGCGGCGGGTGCCACATCGTCCATCTCGATCGGCGCATTGAGCACAATCAGCCGCTCGGCTCCACCCGGCAGGCGCGTGATCGCCCGCCACGGACCGATCACCAGCAGCGTGTCGCCCCCCTGGAGAGCGACTTCGGTGACGGGTGCGTCGATCGCTTCGCGTCCGCGCCGGATGCCGATGACGGCAAGGTCGGTCACGCTGCGCAGGCGCGCCTCCACGACCGTCTTTCCGACGACGCGCGAGTCCGGCGCGACCAGAAGTTCGGCCATGCCGATCTCCTCCGCGCGATCGCTGAAATAGGCGTTGCCGAGGGCGAGCCGTTGCAGCCCGTAGCGCGAGGCCAGCGCGTCGATGTCGATCTGCGGCGACTGCGCGTCGATCAGCATCACGTCGCCGGCTTCGATGCGGCTTTCGGCACGCGGCCGCATCAACTGCCGGCCGAACCGGCCGGTGCGCTCGATCGCGATGATGTTGACGCCTTCGCTGCCGCGCAGGTCGAACGCACTCAGGCGATCGCTGACGAGCGGCGAAGCCGGCCCGACCCGGAAGCGATGCTCCCGCCCCTCCAATCCATAGGTCTTGACGAAATCCCCCAACGCCGGCCGTCTCACCATCTCGGTTGGCGCGTCGCTCCGGCCAAGGAAGCGCCGGGCGACCAGCATATAGAGGATGGCGAGAGCCAGCAGCGGCAGGCCGAAAGGCGTGAATGCGAAGAAACCGAAGCCCGCAAAACCGTTGCGCACGAGTTCGCCATGCACGACAAGATTGGGGGCCGTGGCGACGAGTGTCATCATGCCGCTCAGGAGCGCGGCGACCGACAGAGGCATCATCAGCCGCCCGGCAGGAATGGCCGCGTTGCGCGCGATTCGCAGCACGATCGGCACGAAAATCGCCACCACCCCGGTCGAACTCATGAACGATCCGATGCCGGCGACCACGATCATCAGAAGTACGATCAGGCGCGCCTCGCTGCGCCCGGCCCTTTTGACGAGCCAGTCCCCCAGTCGCTGCGCGATGCCGGTCCGCACGAGCGCTTCGCCGACCACGAACAGGGCGCCGATGAGCACGATGTTGGGATCCGAAAACCCGGCCAGCGCATCCTCGACGCCGATCACGCCGGTGAGCGGCAAGGCCACGATCATGATCAGCGCGACGACGTCCATCCGCGGACGGCCGGTCGCGAACATGACGATGGCGGCGGCAAGCAGAAGAAGAACGATTGCAAGGTCACTCATGCGCACCGACCTATCGCAACCGCGCCGAAACCCCAACCCTGCCGCCTATGTGCGAGAGTGTGCGCATTCGCGATGTCGACCGGATGCTGTATCGGTGGCACGCTTCCATGGTCTAACTGCGCAGGATAGCCTTGGCACTGGCGACGATTTGCCCCTCGGCCGCACCGTCGAGCCCTGCGGCATTCGCTTCGTCGGTATCGATATGCATTTCGGTCACGGCACCGGCCGAAACGCGAACGAGCGTAGCGCCGAAAGAGGCTTCGCGATCCCCGTTCCCGAGACGTATCTCGATTTCGTCGCCGTCGGACAGGCCGTATCGCACGGCATCGGCCGGGTTCGTGTGGACGTGGCGCGCGGCGACGATCACGCCATCCGTGTCGATCGTCCCTGCGGGCCCGACAAGGCCAATTCGCGGCGTGCCGTCCAGCTTGCCGCTGTCTCGAACCGGCGCCTCTATTCCAAGTGCGAAGCCGTCCGTGCGCGATATCTCGACTTGTACGCGGTCCCTCAACGGCCCGAGGATGGCGACCCTTTCCAGCCGGCCCTTCGGCCCCTCCAGCGTCAGCCTTTCTTCGGCGAGCCAATGTCCGGGTTGTCGCAGGGCCGATGCCGGCGTCAGTTCGTAACCCTCGCCGAAAAGCGCAGCGACGGCGGATCGATCGAGGTGGACATGGCGCGCGGAAACCGCGACTGGAATCCTGACATCGACGGGCTCGGGTCGACGCAAGAGGCGTACGACCTCCTTAGCGATCATCAACTGCTCGGCGGTCTCCGTCACGAGAACGCGCACCCGCGATCCGTAGGCCTGGATCTGCGGCGCGACGTAGTGCTCGAGCCTCACGGCCGCATTGCGATCCGCGTCGATCTGAAGACCGAGAAAGCCCAGCCCGTCGCAGATCCGGCGCCGCATCGACGAGGAGTTCTCGCCGATTCCGCCCGTGAACACCAGCACATCCAGACCGCCCATGGCGGCTGCATAGGCGCCGACATATTTTCGCGCCCGATAGGCATAGAGCTCGATCGCCTGCCGGGCCGCGTCGTCGCCCGCTGCCGCTTGATCTTCGATATCGCGCATGTCCGATGAGCCGGCCAGCGCCTTCAGGCCGCTCTCCTCGTAAAGCACCTTCTCGATCTCCTGGATCGTCAGACCCATGGATCGATCCAGAAAGCCGAACATGCCCGGATCGACGTCGCCTGAGCGGGTGCCCATGACGAGCCCCTCCAAGGGCGTCATGCCCATGGAGCTGTCGATGCTCCTGCCAAGCTGCACGGCGCAGGCGCTCGCACCATTTCCCAGGTGGAGGCTGACAAGCTTCAGCTCCCGCAAAGGCTCCCCAAGCGCATCGGCTGCCCGCTCCGCGACATACTTGTGAGACGTGCCATGAAATCCGAACCGTCTGAGCCCGGCATCGCGCCACGCGCGGGGCACGGCATACGTCGTTGCGCGTGGCGGATTGGTGAGGTGGAAGGCGGTATCGAAAACGGCGACATGGGCAAGCGCCGGCCATAGAACCCGGGTGGCCCTCATGACGTCCAACGCAACAGGATTGTGCAGAGGCGCCAGCGGAACCAGCGCCTCGATGGCGCCGACGACGCCGTCATCGATACGGACGGGAGCGGTGAACCTTTCCCCGCCGTGAGCGACACGGTGCCCGATCGCGTCGACGTCCGACAGACCGTGCTCGTCGAGGATAGCAGGCACACCGGCGACCGCTGCCGCGACGGAGCCGAGCGGCCTGCGCCCCTCCAGTCTCTTGCCTCGCACCTCGAGTCGATAGGTGCAGCCACCACGGTCGAACCGCTCATAGGTCGCCTTGAGCAGATGGTTGGGGCCTTCGCGTTCTTCGAAAACGCCGAACTTCACGCTTGAACTCCCAGCATTGAACACCAGAATGCGCATCACGCTCTTGCCTCGCGCGCCGCGGTGGACCGCCAGCTCCGCGCAAGCGCCTTGTCGATCTCGAGGACGATCAGCAGCGCCACTCCACCTGCCGCGCATTGCGTAAGTTGCAGGAGATCGAGCGGGCGCGTTTCGAACAAGGCATTCATCACCGGCACATATGTCACAATGAACTGAAGGACGAGGACCAGCGCCATTGCCACCATCACCGACGTTGTGCCACGCACGCCTTGCCAGGTGACGGAACTGCCCAGCCTGTACCTTACGGAAAACAGATAGAAGATCTCCATGGCGACCAGGGTGTTGAGCGCCATGGTGCGAGCGGTATCGAGGTCGGCCCCCTGCCATTGCGCCAGTTCGAACTGGCCGAAGATGCCGATGGCAAAGAGTGCCGACACCAGAACGATGCGCCACAATATCAAGCGCGAGATGATCGCGGCGCCCGCCTGGCGCGGCGGTTGGCGCATGATCGAGGCTTCCGGCTTCTCGAAGGCGAGAGCAATGGCCAGCACCACCGAGCTGATCATGTTCACCCACAAGATCTGGAGAGGCGTGATTGGCAGTGCCAATCCCATGAGCACCGCGATCATCAGGCTTGCACTCTCGCCACCATTGACGGGCAGCATGAAAGTGATGACCTTTTTCAGATTCGTGTAGACCGTTCGTCCCTGCCGTACCGCCTCGACGATCGACGCGAAGTTGTCATCGGCAAGGACGATATCGGCGGCTTCACGCGCCGCCTGCGAACCATTACGTCCCATGGCGATCCCGGCATCCGCGCGCTTGAGCGCCGGCGCATCGTTGACGCCATCGCCCGTCATGGCCACCACCGCACCGTCCGCCTGCAGCGCCTTGACGAGGCGCAATTTGTGTTCGGGGCTTGCGCGCGCGAAGACAGCGGTCCGCGCAGCCGCTCGACGGAACGCCCTATCGTCCAGCCTGTCGAGCTCGATCCCCGTCAGGACCTCGATGTCCTGGCCGAGCCCGATCTGCCGGCCGATCGCCACCGCTGTTCCCTGGTGATCCCCGGTTATCATCTTGACGGCGATACCGGCCGTGCGGCATTCGGCGACGGCATGCTTTGCCTCGTCGCGGGGCGGATCGATGAGACCGGCCAGTCCCAGAAAGACCAGTCCCTCGTCAAGATCCGCATGATCCAGGCCATCCTGCGAAACCGGTTTCTGCGCGAAGGCAAGCACGCGCTGGCCCCCTTCGGCAATCTCGTTCGCGACCTCGTGCCAGGCCTGCCGATCGAAACCCTCGGGAGCGCCGACGGCGCCGGCGCAGCGCTCGAGAATCTGCTCCGGCGCCCCCTTGACGACAGCCAACCTGCCTTCGCGCGTGTCACAGAGCACGGCCATGTATCGATAGGCGGCATCGAATGGAATCGCAGCCAGGATCGGACCGGCCTCGTCGCGCCTGACGTCAAGGCGTCCAGCAAGCGTCAGCAGCGCCCCTTCCATCGGGTCGCCCTCGACCCTCCAGCCGTCCGGCGCTTTCTTGAGTGCCGCCCCATTGCAGACCAGCGCCGCGCGTCCGAGAGCAGCAAGATCGGCACCCGGCTCGACGATCCTTTCGCCGACACGAACCGTGCCCTGGGGCGCATAGCCCCGGCCTTCGATGACATAGGTGCCGGCCGGCGTTACCACCGACGTCGCGGCCATCTCGTTGCGGGTCAAGGTCCCCGTCTTGTCGGTGCATATGGTGGAAACCGAGCCGATCGTCTCGATCGCAGGCAGGCGGCGCACGATCGCATTGCGCCGCGCCATCGTCTGGACGCCGATCGCCAGCGTGACGGTCAAGATTGCCGGGAGGCCTTCCGGGATGGCGGCGACGAAGAGGCCGACGACGATCATGAAGGCTTCGTCAAACGGCATCGCGCGCACATGCAGCGTGAAGAGCAGCATGAGCGCTGCCACGGCCACCACGACGATCGTGAGCACGCGTGCAATCCTGTCCATCTCGCGCACCAACGGCGTCGAGAGTTGCTCGACAGTCTGCATCATGCCGCTGATGCGTCCGATCTCGGTGTGCTGCCCGGTTGCCACGACGACGCCACGCGCCGTGCCTTGCGCAACCATTGTGCCGGAAAAAGCCATGTTGAAACGGTCTCCAACGGGACAAAGCCCGTCCACCTCAACGGTTTGCTTTCGCACCGGCACGGATTCGCCGGTCAGGATCGACTCATCGATCGTCAGTCCGGCCACTTCGAAAAGCCGCAGATCGGCCGACACCTTGTCTCCTGCCTCGAGCAGGACGACGTCCCCCGGTACGATCTCCTCGGCCTTGACACTGTGGCGAGAGCCATCGCGGACAACGGCAGCGCGTGCCGCAAGCATCTGGTGGAGCGCATCGATGGCGCGTTCGGCACGCCCTTCCTGGACGAAGCCGATGACGGTGTTCACCGCGACGACCGCAAGGATGACCACCATGTCGAGGTAGTGGCCGAGCCCCCCGGTGATCGCTGCCGCCGCGATAAGGATGAGAATCATCAGATTGCGGAACTGGCGCAACAGCCGCGCCAGAAAGCCGGGCCTGGGCGCCTCCGGCAGGCGATTATACCCGTGGCGCTCGAGGCGCGCCCCGACTTCGTTGCGATCGAGGCCGCCGGGCGAAGCTGCCAAGGCAGCCAACACGTCGTCGGCCGACTTTGCCCAGCTCTTCTCGATAATCATCGCCTGGACCGCCTGCCTAGCGGGCCGTGTAGGCGCCATCGACAAGATGGTAGCTGCCGGTGATGAAGCTGGCTTCGTCGGACAACAGGAACAATGTCAGTGCGGCCACTTCGGCAGGCGTCCCGATGCGCCCGATAGGATGCAGCGAGGCAAGCCCTTCGAGCGCCTCCGGCTCGAGGTTCTTTTTCAGGAGAGGTGTGTCAATGAAGGCCGGCCCAATCGAATTGACGCGGATTTTCTGTCCGGCGTGCTCCATCGCCGCGCATTTGGTGAGACCAACCACTCCGTGCTTGGCGGCGACATAGGCAGATGCGTTGGCAAAGCCGACGCTGCCGAGAATAGAGGCCACATTGACGATCGCACCACGTCCGCCGGCGATCATCGCAGGAATCTGGTGGCGAAGTCCGTAGAAGACGCCGTTGAGATTGATATCGATCACTCGGTGCCAGCCATCGAGCGGATAGTCGCCAGTCGCCGCGGCCGGTCCGCCCACCCCGGCATTGTTGACCGCCAGATCGAGCGATCCGCTCTCGGCGACGGCGAATGCGACCAGGGCTTCATGATCCTCGGGGCGGGCGACATCGGCCGCGAAGGGCATAGCTCTGCCGCCGCTCGCAACGATTGTTTCGCTTGTACGCGCCGCAGCCGCCTCATCGATATCGCTGACGATCACATATGCGCCGCTTGCCGCGAGACGCAAGGCAATCGCCTCGCCTATCCCCGAAGCCGCCCCGGTCACGATGGCGGTCTTGCCGCCGAAATCAAAAATCATGGCATCTGTCTCTCGCGTTTCGGTCGGTCGCCGACCCTACCCGCGTGGAAAGGACAATTCTTGATCGAGATCAGAATTCCGCGTGGCGGTTCGCGCTAGGGCTGCGTCCGTCCGACGCAAGGAAGCTCTCCCATGCCGAAGCAGGTGCTGCTGCCGCTGAATCCATTTCCCGACACAATGCTCGCCAGCGAACTCCAGGCTCTCGTCGGAGCCGTCGCAATGGTGGGAGGCGATGCGGACGCGATCATCAACAGTGCACGCATCCCGCCCGTTTCGTCTGCGCTGGGCGGTCTCGTTCTCGATGTTCCTGGTCTTATTGGCGAGACGGAGGAGAGATGCGCACGTCACGCGGCCGAGATCAAAAGCGAACTCAAGCAGTCTGCCGAGGCAAGAAACCTGGTGATCAGTTTCGGCCGAACCGGGGCCTTTCCCGGAGACTTTCCCGCCATGGCGACGCTGGCGGCGCGGTATCGCGATCTGTCGATCGTCCTGCTTCGCCAGTCCGATACCGGTTCGAGGCAGCTCGCCGAGGCCCTGATCTTTGGTGCCGGCCGACCCGTGCTCATCATTCCAGGCGAGATTGAACGGTCCTCCATCCGCGTCTTTGCAGTCGCTTGGGATGGCAGCCGCGTGGCGTCTCGTGCTCTGGCCGATGCCATGTCATTGTTCCCGGCCGCGGAGGTCAGGGTGTTCACGGTAGCCGACGAAAAGCGATTGCCCCAAGCCGATATCGGGGATCATCTCACGAAGCTTCTGATGCGAGCCGGCAGGACCGCCACGCATGTCCAGCTGAAAGTCGAAGGCCGGCCGATCGCCGATGTGCTTCAGGAGGCGACCCAAACGTGCGGTGCCGGAATGCTCGTGATGGGCGGTTTTGGTCATTCGCGGCTCCGCGACTTCGTCCTGGGCGGTGCGACCGCCGGTGTATTGGCCGGTCTGAAGGTGCCGGTGCTGCTGTCGCATTGACCCTTGCAGCGGGACGCTCCGCGCTCGGACCAATGCATCTTCCGGTTCAGCGCCCACCGGCCGCCACCGCTTCGAACAAATATTCGTAGCGGACCACCAGGCCTTCCTCGTCGACGTGAATCTCCGCTTCGAAGCCCGTGAAAAGACCGAGATCGACATAGCGGAAGACGCCGGGCCTGATCGCCTCGTATTGCTGCCGCGAGCGCGTCACAATCATCGATCCCGCGTCGATGTAGCAGATGTCGAGCGTAACGCTTTTTTGCCCCTCCCCGATCAAACGCCGGATCGGAAAACTGTTGCAGAATGGCGTTGCGGACAGGTCTGGTTCGTCGGCGCCGTCGAGATCCTCACGCCGCAGACCATCGAGCTTCCAGCCATTGCCATCCCTTTCCAAGGCCAGTCTGGAAGACCCGCCGGCGCCCCATTTGTCCACCACCACGGAATTGGCGCTCCAATCGGACGACAGCGCCCACCGGTGGTCCAGGCGAAACCCTCCATTCTCGACGCATATCAAGGTCGCTTCCGCGATCACGGCGTCAGCCGTCCGCACAAGCGACAACCGTTCCAGGCCCACGGTGTCGGTCCGCCGCCAGAATATCGTCCGTCGCCCTGTCTCCATGGTCATCCCCGGTCTGGCGGGCGGCATTGCAGGTCGCATGGTGGAAACTGCTACCAAGCAGCCAGACTTTCCACCGGGCGGCTCAGTCGGTTGTTGCACCTGCGGTCATGTTGACCACCGTGGCGGTCATGGCGCCGGCATTCTCGGAAGCCAAGAACACGATCGTCTCCGCGACCTGCGACAGGGAGGGAAGGCGTTTCAACATCGTGCCCTGCGCGGCACCGCCCAGCCATTGGTCGACGTCGAGACCCATTGCGCGTGCCTTCGGTGTGAAAAGCTCGGTCGTATATGAGCCCGCGGCAATGGCATCGACGATCGCGTGCGAGCGGAGCGCGAGCACGCGGATGTTTCTGGGGCCGAGCTCGCTGGCAAGCGCCCTCGTGAAGACCTCCGCACCGGGGCAGCCGACGATGTGACCGAGATGGCCCGGCATCGCCATCGGGCCGGCCGGCGCGACGACGCCGATGATCACTCCCGCCCGGTCTCCGCCCATATGCGATGCGCTTGCCTTCGATATGTTGAAGAACGCAACCAGGAAGGGATCGTAGCCGCCGCGGAATTCGGCGATCGATAGCTCGCCCAACTCCTTTCCCTGGTCATGCATGAAGCCCGTTGCGTTGACGACGATGTCGATGCCGCCCGTCAGCTTCGCAATTCGTTCCGTCTGCTCCTCGGTGTTCTGGCCATCGAGCGCATCAACGACAAACGCCTCGGCACTGCCGCCTGCGGCACGGATATCGTTGACCGCGCGGTCCAGCCTGTCTCGATTGCGTCCGCCGAGATGAACATGCGCGCCTCCCCGTGAGAAAGCGCGCGCCACGGCGCTGCCGATCGCGCCGCTGCCCCCGAATATGATCGCCGTCTTGCCATGCGCGAGCATTCGATATCTCCTCCCGCTGCCATCAACTTGCATGATGCAAGTTGATGGCAGATAAGCTTGCGTGATGCAAGCCATATGTTTAGGTCATGGAATGCTTGGAAAAACCTACCCCGGACAGGACTGCTCCGCCGCGCGCGCGCTGGAGCTGGTCGGCGAGCGCTGGACGCTGCTCCTTCTTCGAGACGCGATGTTCCGCAACTATGTCCGTTATTCACAGTTCTCGGAGAGCCTGGGAATCGCCACCAACGTCCTGGCGAGGCGCCTGGACGGGCTGGTTGCGTCCGGCCTGATGGAAGCGCGCGTCACCGGCCCGCGCGCTGATCATCGCGAATATCACCTGACGCAGAAGGGTCTGGAGATGAAGCCGATCATCATGGCGCTGACCGCGTGGGGCGACAAATGGCTGGGACCCGGACCGGTCGTGTTCAGACACAGTCACGACGGCGGCCTCGTCACGCTCGAACCACGCTGCTCTCAATGCCGGGAACCGGTGGACGTCGGCGATATTGGCGTACAGCGAAGGGCCGTCGACGCGCGATAATGCCGACCGGCGCCATGGCGGTCTCGTGGTCACGACACTCGGTTGGTGGCGGCGTCGCATGCTTGATGGCGACAGTTCGGCAAGCTCGCTCGACACCAGCACCTGCAATGATGACGATTTTCCGGCATTCGATCCATGAGGTCCTGCGGATTGACGTGATCGCCAGGACAGCGAATCCCAGTCCCTCGCAAACAGGGAGAGGGCAGCGGGTTGACCGTCTGAATATATGTAGCATATGCGTTTCGCATATTGGTGAACTGGAGAGGCACGATGGGTATCGTAAAGATTGATGACGAGCTGCATGCAGAGGTGCGCAAGGCGAGCACTGTGCAGTGCCGATCCATCAATGCCCAAGCCGAATTCTGGATGAAGATCGGAATGCTCGCCGAGTCGAACCCGGAACTCTCCTTCAACGACATCGTCAGGAAACAGTATCAGGCCACCGGCTTGCGTTTGCCGGAGCGGGCTGCCTGACATGGTGAAGACGCCTGACGAGCTGGCACTAATGCGCCTGTCGGGAAAGTTGTTGGCTTCTGTGTTCGAGAAGCTCGACAGGCAGGACCTCGTCGGGATGTCCACCCTCGCCGTCGACGATCTCGTTGACCGCTTCATCAGCGTCGATCTCGCCGCGCGGCCAGCCAGCAAGGGACAGTACGGCTATCGGCACGCGTTGAACTGCTCCGTCAATCATGTGGTCTGTCATGGCATACCCGGCGCCGACGTCATCTTGCGCGACGGCGATATCGTCAATTTTGACATCACGCTGGAGAAGAACGGCTTTATCGCCGACTCGAGCAAGACATACCTCGTTGGTAAAGCGCCGCCAGCGGCTCGGAAGCTCGTGCGTGTCGCCCAGGAAGCGATGTGGCAAGGCATTCGCCAAATTCGGCCGGACGCGCATATCGGCGATATCGGTTATGCGATCGAGCGCCACGCAAAGAAGCATGGCTATTCGATCGTGCGCGAATATTGCGGGCACGGCATCGGACGCGACATGCATGAGGAACCGCAGATCCTGAATTTCGGCAGGCCGGGATCGGGCATGAAGCTGCGCGAGGGCATGGTCTTTACCGTCGAGCCCATGCTGAACCAAGGCACCCGAAAAGTCGCGACCGCAGACGATGGCTGGACCGTTATCACGACCGACGGCAAGCTCTCCGCCCAGTTCGAGCACACGGTGGCCGTGACGAGAAGCGGCGTGGACGTCCTGACGCTCCGCGCAGACGAACGCCACGGCTCATCGATTGTGGCTTAAGAAGCGGCTGTCGCTGTAGAAGCTATGGGTAGCGGGTTTACAAGAACCCGATAACCCTCATCGCGATTTTACGAAACGAACGATGGCATCCGTGACGCCGTCTGCTAGCGGCAAATCCTCAGCGCCATAGGTTGCCAAGTTTTCGCTCCGGTCGTCGGAGGTAACCCGTTTCAGAACATGGTTTGTATCCGGCAGGTGGACGAGCTTGGCGTCCGGCGCCGCCGCTTTCAGCCTGTCCGCGTCTGTTGTCGGTACCTGAAGGTCACGATCCCCCTGGAGTATGAGCATGGGATGGTTGCTGGCGTCGGCCAGATTGGCCGGATCGAACGCAAGGACACTGATCAGATAGCCTTGTGCCGAAGGATTGAACAAGGCGCCAAGTTCGGGCGGCATGTCTGTGACATCCACCCGACGTCCAGCCGAAAGTTCGTCGATCGCTTGCTCGGCCGCTTCCAACACTGGCTTGTTTGCTGGATTGGCGCGCAACTGCTCCTTGAGCACTTCTCCCAAAGGCCGCCCGGCCGTCGCGACGAGGATCAGACCGCAAATGTTCTCCACCTTCGCCGAGGCAGCGAGCGCCACCAACCCACCCTCGCTATGGCCCAGCAGCCAGATGCAGTCTCGTCCTGTTGTCGCCCGAACGGCCTTCGTCCAAGCATCGACATCTCGAACATAGTCGTCGATCGTTACCGCATTCGCGTCGGTGACCGCGCCATCGCTTCCGAACATGCCGCGCTTGTCGATGCGCACGCTACCGACGCCGTTGCTGGCCAACTCCTCGGCAAGCAGACGATAGGAGCCGGCATTCACCCCAAGCGGGCTATTGCCATCCCGGTCGGTCGGTCCGGAGCCAGGAATGATGAGGACGACGGGTGCATTGGCCGCCGGTAGGATCATCGTCCCCTTCAGCGGGCCGTCAGGTCCTGCGGCTTCAATTTCGCTGACCGCAGAGATTGCAGCCGCTGCACCCAGCGCCATTCCCAAGAATATAGACAACATGTCCTGTCTCCAAAAATCCGGGTCTCAATTGCTTCGCACGCTTACGTGGTCGACATGACAAGGAATTTGCCAGGATCGGCGAACCCTTCCGGTTCGTCAGCAGCAGGCAAACATCATTTGACCATTTCGACCTTCATTCCCGTCCAATAGGCTGCGAAGGCCCACATGTCGGCGACTTCCGCGATCACCATATCGGTCGGCTTGCCGGAGCCGTGGCCGGCACGCATCTCGACGCGCAAAAGATGCGGCTTCGATCCTATGTCCGCCGCCTGCAGGGTCGCGGCATATTTGAACGAGTGCCCCGGCACGACCCGGTCGTCGGTATCGGCCGTCGTGACGAGGATGGGCGGATAATCGATACCCTCAGTCACATTGTGCAGAGGCGAGTAGGACCGCAGATAGTGAAAGTCCGCCTCGACGGTCGGATCACCGAATTCCTGTGTCCACAACTTGCCGCCTGTGAAGCGATCGAAGCGCAACATGTCGGTGACGGCGACGCCCGGAAGTGCAGCGGCAAAAAGGTCCGGCCTCTGGTTGACCACGGCGGCTACGAGAAGTCCGCCATTCGATTCGCCGTGGATCGCAATCCCGTCCGGCGACGCGATACCTTCGCGGCTCAGGAACTCGCCGGCGGCGATGAAGTCGTCGAAAACATTCTGCTTGTTCTGCCGGCGGCCGCCATCGTGCCAGGCCTTGCCGTACTCGCTACCACCGCGGATGGCAGCCGTCACATAGACGCCGCCCTGCTCGACCCAGGCCATGGCGGCCGGCGAAAAAAACGGAACCATCGGAATGCCGAAGCCGCCATAGGCATAGAGCATCGTCGGCGCGGGACCCTGAACGTCATCGCGCCGCACGACAAACATCGGAATGCGTGTGCCGTCTTTCGAAGCATAGAATTTCTGCTCCACGACAATGCGATCCAGGTCGAGCGCAACCTCGGGCTCGGCCCATGGCGTCGTTCGATTGGTTGCGACGTCGTAGCGATAAATGCTCGTCGGGATGTCGTGGCTGGTGAAGACGAAAAAGGCTTCGTCATCGCCCGGTCGTCCGTGGAAGCTGCCCGCGCTGCCGATCCCCGGAAGCTCGACGCGTCCGTCTGGCGTGCCGTCCAGCCGATAGCGCTCCACTTCCGTTTTCGCATCCACCATCCAGGATACGATTAGCCTGTCGCCCACCAGCGAAGCCAAACGCAGGATCTCGTCCGGCCGCTCCATGATGACGTTCTTGAAGGTCAGCTCGGGATGTGCGAGATCGAAGCTGACGACCTTGCCCCGCTCTGCCCCTTCCTGGGTCACGAGGAAGAACGTCGTGCCGATGTTTCCGGCGATGCTCGCCGGGTTGTCGAATGCCTCGATGACCGGGCGCACAGTCCAGTCGGCGTCGTCGAGATCGATGAGCGAGACGGCGTTACCGCCGGTCAGGGCCGTCGAATAGATGACTGCGTATCGTCCGTCCGGAGTGACATCGACGGTATGGATCAAGGGAACTGCGCTCTCCGGAGCGTGGACCAGCCGGTCTTCGGACTGCGGCGTCCCGAGCTTGTGGAAATAGATGGAGTGCCCAAGGATGAGCGTCTCGAAGGGCGCGTCCTTGGCGGGCTCCGGATTGCGCGCATAGAAGAAGCCGGACCCGTCGCGGGCCCAGGCGATGGTGGTGAAGCGCGCCCAGGAAATCGCGTCGTCCAGCACCGCCCCGCTGTCCACGTCGAGGACGCGGATCGTCCGCCAGTCGGCACCCGCTTCCTGGATCGCGAATGCGATATGCGTGCCATCCGATGACGGCGCCCATTCGGCCAGCGCCGTGGTTCCATCTTCCGACCAGTCGTTCGGATTGAGAACGATCCGATCCTTGCCGTCTGCGCCCTCGCGCATGACCAGCACAGACTGATTGTCGAGCCCGGAATTGCGGGTGAAGAAATTGCGGTCGCCGCGCTTCAGCGGCGTCGTCAGGCGCTCATGGTCGAAGAGCGCCGTCAGTCGCTCGCGAAAGATGGGCCGGCCCGGCAGTTCGGACAGATAGCGCATCGCAAGCGTGTTCTGCGCATCAGCCCAAAGCGCCACATCGGGATCACGCCGAATGTCGTTTTCCAGCCAGCGATAGGGATCGGCGATGGTTTCTCCGAAATGATCCTCGGCGACATCCACGCGCTTCGTCTCGGGGTAATTCAATGTCTGTACCTCTTCGGAATGGGCCGGCGCCCCGGAAAGCATGAAGGCAAGCAAGGCGGCCAGAACCGCGCTGGGGAGGCCGCGGCTGCTTGCCGGAGCAGGAAAAGGCGCGCAGCCGTATGCCGGCCCGTGCGTACGGGCTTTGTGAATCGACATCGAAGAATCGTCCTTATATCTGGGCCTGGATCAGGCGACCGGGTCGCAGATCGGCAATATGCTTGCGGCGCGGATGGCGGCCGCCAATTGGTTTGTCACCTCTTCCGAGGTGTAGACGCGGCCCTCGTTCAAGGCGGCCGAACTGATCGTCTCGTCGACGACGCGAATACCGGCGATGATCGTCGCCGAACACATTTTCACATCGAGGTCGTCCACCGATCGCCCGGCACGACGGGCGATGATCGGTATGAGTTGTGCCTCCGCCTGCGCACAGGCCATGAGCCAGGTCGATCGCAAGGCCGGCTCCCTGGCGAGCATGGCGATGAGCCTGACGGCTGCGATCGCGTCGCGTTGCTCCTGCTCGCCTGCTGTCAGGGCGCCAATCGTGGCGTGCAAATAGGTCTCGATGGATTGCTCGCGCGGCCAGGCCTCCAGAAGTGTGATGAAGCGGAGTTCGGTCGCCAGGAAGAGCGGTTCGACGCAGGCTTCCTTCGAGCGGAAATATCGCCAGACGGTCCGCTTCGAGATGCCGGCCGCCTCCGCGATGGCATCGCCGCTCGTTCCTTCCACGCCATGCATCCAGAACAGATCTGCGGCGACGCGCGAAACCGCCAGCCTGGCCTGCTCCATTTTCGACGATTCGATCGCCGCCTCCATTCACCACCGTTCGGGCGGCAATCTGGCACCAAGTGCGGCAAGCGGCAACCGCATGCACGCTTGCCGGCGCACCTGTTCGGCGGGCTTTCGTGCGCCTCATCTGTCCTGTTGATCGCGCATTTCCTGCGCATTGCGGGCCATTTCGGAGGCAAGATAGGCTTCCTGCATGAACCGTGTATGCTCCTCGTCGCGGCGCTGCTGTTGCTGGAGCATACAGTTCGTGTGCGCCGGCGATCCGTAGCGCGCTCCCATTTGAGCGCAGGTGCCCTGATCGGCGTAAAGGTCGGCCTGGCGCTGTTGTTCGGGCGAAACGCAGCCGCTCAAAGCGACGACGAGCATTGTCACGGTGAAGGATGACGCGACGCAGCGCGCATTGAAGTTCAGGTCAGGCATGAGAAGGTCCAATCGGGAAGAATATGTGTCTGTCACTAAGTGACAAAAATGCGTATGTCACTTAGTGACAAATCTGGCAACCCGTATTCACGATTTTTCCGGCGCCGTCGCTTCCCCGGTGCCCCTCTCTCAGCGTCCCCGACGGCGAACGTGGTCGATCAACGCACGGAGTTTCGGCGCCATGTTCTGGCGCTGCGGGAAATAGAGGTAGAACCCTGCGAAGGACGGAAGGAAGTCCTCGAGCAGTGGGACCAACGTGCCACTGGCGAAATGATCACGCATGCATTCCCACGGTGCGAATGTGATGCCGCCATGCGCCAAAGCCGTCCGCAACATCAAACGCAGGTCGTTGGTCGTAATCTGCGGCTTCACCATGACGTCGAAGGGCTCGCCATCCACCTCGAATTCCCAGCGCCAGGGCGCCGTGTTGGGGGCGGGCCGCCAGCCGATACAACGGTGATCGAGAAGGTCGCGGGGATGCTTGGGCACACCGTGTTGCGCAAGGTAGGTGGGCGACGCTGCGGCAACTTCGCGCTGCGGACCGCCGACAGGAACAGTGATCATATCCTGTTCGATCACTTCGCCCAGCCTCACTCCCGCATCAAAGCCATGCGCCACTATGTCGAACTCACCGTCCGTCACGGTCACATCCAAGGTGACCTGCGGATACGCCTCGGCGAAACGCGCCAGCAGCGGCCCTGACAAAAACTCCTCAGCGATCGAGGTAACAGCCAGGCGCAGCCTGCCACGCGGCACATCTTCGTGCGCTTCCAGTGCGGCCTCAATCGCCTGCAACGGACCGCGAAGCCTCTCGACCAATCGCGCGCCAGCCTCCGTCAGGCGGACCGAGCGCGTCGTGCGCATGACGAGTTGTGAGCCCGTAGCGTTTTCCAGCCGGCGCACACCCTGGCTGACAGCCGAGCGTGTGATGCCGAGCCGGTCGGCGGCAGCACGGAAATTTTGCTCCTCCGCCACGGCGAGAAGAAGAGGCAGCAGGTTCAAATCCATGGCGCTCCTCATTTGTAGAGCAATGCTAACCACCGAGTTCAGCATTGGGGGAATACAGTGGACGGCGCTCTCAGTCCATCTTGGTTCATGCAACGGGCTGAAAGGAGGAAGCCATGCAGAAAGTTGTTCTCATAACAGGCGCTGCAAGCGGCATCGGCGAAGGCATTGCGCGCGAACTTGCGATGCGCGGGGCAAAGGTTCTGATGGGGGCGCGGCGCAAGGAATGCCTGGAAAAGATTTCCGAGGAGATCAGAGGCGCGGGCGGAGTGGTCGCGACATGCACGCTCGACGTGACCGTCATCGGCTCGATGCAAGAGCTTGTGCATACGGCGCTCAACCTATGGGGACGCATCGACGTCATGGTCAACAATGCCGGCGTGATGCCGCTGTCACCAATGTCCGCCGTCAAGTTCGACGAGTGGGAGCGGATGGTGGACGTGAACATCAAGGGCGTTCTGTGGGGGATCGGCGCGGTTTTGCCGATCATGGAACGCCAGGGCGAAGGCCAGATCATCAATATCGGCTCAATCGGCGCATTGCAGGCCGTACCCACGGCCGCCGTCTACTGCGGCACGAAATTCGCCGTTCGCGCGATCTCTGACGGTTTGCGCCAGGAGAGCAGTTTTATACGGGTGACCTGCGTCAATCCCGGCGTGGTGGAGAGCGAGTTGGCGTCGACCATTACTCACGAGGAGACGCAGGCGATCATGGATGATTACCGCGCGATCGCGTTGAAGCCGTCGGACGTTGCCCGGGCCGTGCACCAGTTGATCGAAGCTCCGTCGAGCGTCAACACGACGGAAATTACCATTCGCCCCACCGCATCCGCAAATTGAGGTCTCACGATGATGAATACGACCCTGCTCGCCGCGTCATTGTTGTTCATCGGCGCCAGGTTGGCGCCTGCCGAAACCCCGCATCCTTATGTCGGAATGTGGGTCACCGCAGACAATCGCATCCGGCATGAACTGCTGCCAAATGGCCGTTACGTCGAGGCCCGGGGCAAGCGAGAACGCGCCTATGAAGGGCGCTACGAGGTGACCGGTACTCACATCGAGTATTGGGACGACACCGGATTCACCGCCAATGGCGAATTCGTGAAGCCGGACACGCTGCATCATGCCGGCATGGTGTTGCACCGGAAGTAATTGCCATGGGCGGCCGGTAGCAGACGCCGACTGCGGCCGGCTGCCCTCAGCTGCGACGACGTGCCTGAAGGGGGCCAGGTTGATCTGCTCTATATCGTTTCGAGAAGACACCTGGCGGCACTCCTTGTTGGCGAAGGAACGCCACCGCGAACGCGCTGGCCGATCCGTAGCCGACCCGATGCGCAATTTCGGCACTCGTCAGATCGCCGCGCTGAAGCAGGTCGCGGGCGACCGCCATTCGCAGAGCCGTGGCGTATTCGATCGGGGTGCAGCCGAGTGCCAGTCGAAATCGCTCGAAGAAGGCCGACCGTGACATGCCCGCCTCTCGCGCCAGCCTGGCGACCGTCAGGCGGTTCTCATTGAACTCGTGGATCCGACGCAACGCTTCGGCGAGCCTGGGGTCCGCCAGGCCCCGCGCGAGGCCGATCGGACGCGCATGACTAGGATTTGACCGCAACACCTCGATCATCAGCACCTCGAGCAATCGTTCGAGGATGATGGCGCGAGCGGGTCGGGCGTCGCGTGTTTCATCATGAATCAGCTGGACGAGGGCCATGAGGCGGTCTTGCCCGGAGATGTGAACCATCTGAGGCAACAGGGACCGAAGAAGAACTCGGTCTGGCGAGCCGAACCTGCAGTGACCCACGAGAGCCTGCATCTCGACCGGGCGATCGGCGGGGCCGAGGCGAAATATGCCGGGCCCGGTTGCAAGCGGGAGGCGAGTTGCGCCGGCTGGCGGCGGCACCTCGCTCGTCATCATGAAACCGTCAGGCTCAGGAATCATCACGAAGTCCCCTGCCCTCAGCAGGACCGGCTTGTGTCCCTTTACCACCAGATGCGCCCTGCCCTCGACGACAGAAGCATAGAACGGGCTCTCCAGCGCCGTGCGTTCAACCTGCCAGCGCCCGCCGCCCACAACCATCTTTGCGATGTCTGGCCTAGGCTTTAGGAGAGCGACAACGCTGGCTAGAGGGTCTAACGCGAGTTCGGGCATGCGTTTGGACTTTCGATGAATCATCATGGACATCTGCACATAGATAGTCCTGCGGCTCAGGTTTATCTCCCAATCAATTCGAAAAGGAGAGACCCATGCCACGTATTCTCATTACCGGATGTTCATCAGGCTTCGGACAAGCCACAGCCAAACGCTTTCTCGACGAAGGCTGGGAGGTGATTGCCACGATGCGCACGCCCAATGCCAATGGTTTGCCCGCCTCGGACCGCCTCCGCATCCTCGCGCTCGACGTGACTTTGCCTGCAAGCATCGATGCGGCGCTGGCGGAAGCCAGCCCGCTCGACGCGCTGGTCAACAATGCGGGCGTCGGAATGCTGAACGTTCTGGAAGGCGCCGACGTCGATAAGGCCCGCGAGCTTTTCGAAACCAATGTGCTCGGCACAATGGCAATGACGCGGGCGGTGATGCCGGCCATGCGCCAGCGCCGAAACGGCGTCATCGTCAACATCAGCTCGAGCGTGACGCTGCGCCCGCTGCCCGCACTCTCGATCTATTCTGCGAGCAAAGCCGCGGTAAACGCCTTTACGCAAAGCTTGGCGCTCGAAGCCGCCGAGTTCGGCATACGTGTTCGTCTCGTCCTGCCTGGCAGCGCACCGGAAACGTCATTCGGTCAGAATGCCGTGGCACGGATGGGCATGGATGTGCCCGAGGCTTACGGCCCCTTTGTCCAAGCCTATCTGCGGTCGCTGCAAGGTGCGACTGAGAAGACATCGGCCCTGAACGTGGCGAATGCGGTCTGGCGGGCTGTCACCGATGTCGACGCCCCGATGATGTTGCCCGCCGGGCCTGACGCCGAAACCTTGTTCCGGGAAGAGGTTCGCTCCGCAGCTTGATACGCTCGTTGCTTCAAAATGGCCGCATCCGCCGCTGCAGCCAGTTGTGGCCCTCATGGAGACGAAAAGAATGAACCGACTGATCGACCTCGCCCAGAAACTTCCCACACCCGAGGCCACACCGACCGTGGCCTACACGCCGATCCGACTAACCCTGCCGAACCGTCCTGTACTGGAGCTCCGGCTGACCGCACCAACCTCGGGCCGTGACCTTCCTATCGTGCTGTTCTCGCACGGGTTTGGGCCGTCGCGTTATATTCCCTCCAAGGACGGCTACGCGCCTATTGTCCAATTCTGGGCAGAACGCGGCTTTGCGGTCATCCAGCCGACCCACGCAAGTTCCCGTGTCGGCGGGTTGGGATCCGAGCGACCGGAGGCACCCTTCTACTGGCGCGAGAGGGTTGCCGAGATGCGCGCGACCCTCGATCAGCTTGGCGAGGTGGAGAGACAGGCTCCCGCGGTGGCGGGACGCCTGAACCATGACCGGATCGCGGTGGCCGGACATTCTTTTGGCGGGCACACCTCGGCGCTTCTGCTGGGCGCGCGGTTGAATGGAGAGAATTTCTCGGACCCGCGTATCGGCGCAGGTGTTCTGCTGGCAGCACCCGGCCGAGGTGGAGACAACCTCACGCCTGAAAGCGCTGCGCGATATCCCTTTTTCGACGTTGATTATACGCAGATCCGAAAGCCTCTTCTGGTCGTCTGCGGAGCGCAGGATAATCCGCATTTCACGGACCGCGGTCCTGAATGGCATGCCGATGCTTTCAATGACGCTCCGGGAGCCAACGCCCTGCTGACCCTTGCAGGGGTCGGCCACGGACTTGGAGGTATCGCCGGCCTGGACGCCAAAGAGACCGAGGCCGAGATACCCGACGCGCTTGAAACGACTCGACGCCTGACATTCGCTTGGCTGTCGAGGCATTTCGGCTTCGACGACGGCGAATGGGTGCAAGGGTTATCCGCGCTGCGCGGCAGTGCGGCGAGCCTAGCGGTCGTAGCCGAAAAGGAGATCATCTCTACCAAATAATCAGCGACGTTTGCTTCAAGCGCCTCGGAAAGCGGCCCGCAGGCAATGCCGCAAAGCGGCCGTCAGTTCATCGCAAATTCCGGATCAAGTTGGGAGAGGATGGCGTGCGCGGTCTCAATTCGCACTGAGTTGGGCCAAAAGCGATTTGCGAGCATCACGATGGCCGTTCCGCGTTCGGGCGAAAACAGGGCGTAGGCACCAAAGCCGCCAGTGGACCCGGTCTTGCTCACAGTTCCGACAAGGCCTTCGTCGCTAACCGGTGCATCGACAGTCTGCACGTCGTTCGGATCTAGAACGAATGCAGTATCTGCGCCTTGGAGAAGGTCGGAGAGACGTGCGGGTGCGGGATATAGTTCCCATCCGAGACCCTGATGCATTGCCTTTACGCGATAGACGCCGGAGCGCGCCGTACGGAGTCCCTCGGCGAGCGGACCTGTTCCGTCCGACGCCGATATAGAAGCTTCAACGAAACGGAGGAAGTCGGCTGCCGTGGTCTTGATGCCGTAAGCTTCGTCGTCGAAAAGGCCGGGATTGACCCGAACGGGTTTGTCGTCGCGCGTGTAGCCCTGTGCATAGTCCTGAGCGCGCTCGTCGGGCACGGTCAGGAAGGTGTTGGTGAGATCAAGGGGCGCCAAGACCTCTGCGCGCAGCAGTTCAGCAAACGAGCCTCCAGCGGCCTTCGCCGTCAAGTGACCGAACAAACCGATAGACGGGTTGGAGTAGAGCCGGCTCCCACCGACCGTCAAGCTTGGTTCAAATCCGCGATACCACTCAGCAAAGTTGCTCTCGTTGACGGCATCAGGAAACTGTAGCGGCAAACCGCCAGCATTGTAGGTTGCAAGCTCCAGGAGGCTAGCGCCTCCGATGAAACTGCCCTCAAGCTCGTTCATCACACTCTGCGCCGAGACGGAGAGGTCGACGGCGCCTTCGGCCTGAAGAACCGCTCCCAGCGTTCCCGTGAAGGGCTTCGACAGCGAGCCGATCTCGAAGATGGTGTCATCGTCTACAGTGGCCTGAGTCTCGCGCGAGGCGACCCCATAGTGAAACACTTGTGGCTGGCCGGCCACCAGGACGGCAACCGACATACCTGGAATGCCATGCTCCGCCATCACCGGCTCAACAGCCGCATCCACGACACGACGCGCGTCGTCTTCTGCTTGCGCGGGCAGGACGAGGAACAGGGCACCAAAAACTGTGAGAAACACCGATGACGAATCTTTGAAATTCATTTGAAACTCCAATGGCATAAAGATTTTTCCACCGCCCTCGAGCTGAGAATCAGGCAGGGACACACGCCGCAGTGAAGATCAGGGCATCGTGGCATCAACAAGGGCGGAAGCGGACCAGGCTGTTTGTTAGTCGCGTCCTCATTCTGGGTCGGGAATGCGGGCCACGACCTTGATCTCGAAGTCAAAACCGGCAAGCCAGTTGACGCCCACTGCCGTCCATGCCGGGTGGGGAGCAGCCGGGAAGAACCTGCTCTTCACCGGCATTATCGTCTCGAATTGCGTCTCGGGATCGGTATGGAAGCTGGTCACATCAACGATGTCGTCGAAGCTCGCCCCGGCCGCCGTGAGCACGGCCTCAAGATTCTGGAAAGCCAAGTCGACCTGCTTCGCGAAATCCGGCTCAGGCGAGCCGTCAGTGCGACTGCCAACCTGCCCGGAAACGAACAGGAGATCGCCTGAGCGAACTGCAGCAGAGTAGCCGTGCGCATCGTAGAGCGCGTGCCGGTTCTCGGGGAAGATAGCTTTTCGATTGGACATGGATCGTCTCCTTTTGATGACGCGAAACAATGCAGGTAGGAAAAGTCGGTATGCGGACGCGGAATGCAGACGCCGCGCGGCCGACCACCTAGCCAGTGATGAAGGCAAGCAAATCGGCATTCAGCACGTCGGCGTTCACTGTGAGCATGCCGTGCGAAAAACCAGGATAGGTCTTCAGCGTGCCATTCGGCAGAAGCTCGATGGCCCTGAGGGCAGATGCGGCGATCGGTACGACCTGATCGTCCTCGCCGTGAAGGACCAGGGTCGGAACAATCATTTCCCTCAGGTCCTCGGTCTGATCGGTCTCCGAAAAGGCCCTGATCCCATCGTAGTGCGCCTTCGCGCTACCCATCATGCCTTGGCGCCACCAGTTCTGGATCACGCCCTCTTGCGCCTCCACACCCTCTCGGTTGAAGCCGTAAAAGGGGCCTGCAGGAACGTCCCGGAAGAACTGCGCGCGATTGCCGGCGAGCGCTGACCGAAACCCGTCGAAGACATGCATCGGTGTCCCGTCGGGATTGGCGGCGGTCTGTAGCATCAGCGGCGGAATTGCGGAGACAAGGATCGCCTTGGCTACACGGCCCGCTGGTCCACCGTGTCGAGCGACATAGCGCGCGACCTCGCCGCCACCTGTTGAATGCCCGATGTGGACAGCGTTTCTCAGCTCTAGGGCCTCCGCGACCGAAAAAGCGTCGGAGGCGTAGTGTTCGATGTCATGACCTTCGGCAACTTGGCTGGAGCGTCCATGTCCGCGCCGATCATGAGCGACGACGCGATAGCCTTGTGCAAGGAAGAACAGCATCTGAGCGTCCCAGTCGTCAGAACTGAGCGGCCAGCCGTGATGGAAGACGATGGGCTGGGCGTCTCGCGGGCCCCAGTCCCTGTAGAATATCTGCACGTGATCATCGGTGGTGATGTAGCCCATTTGAAGTTCTCCTGCTGGCAGGTCGGGAGTTGTCGGTTTGGTGGCATGCACAGCGCCCGACTGAGCGATTGCGTTTCACGGCTCATCGGGCCGCGACTGATGGGAATATCTTCGTGATGGGCTACCGGCGTTAGTCCGGATCGGCTTGCTTTTCTTTCAACGAACCGTTGAAACTGCATCCATGGAAACCCTGTCGAACCTTGAAGCATTTGTGCGGAGTGCAGAATGCGGCAGCTTTTCAGAGTCCGCCCGCAGGCTTGCACTGACGCCAGCGGCGGTCAGCCGCAGCGTCGCCATGTTGGAGCGCAATCTGGGCGTTCGGCTGTTCCATCGTTCGACGCGCAAGCTGAAGCTCACCGAGGCGGGAGAGAGTTTTCTTGCCTCGGTCGGGGACCCGCTTGAAAAGCTTCAGGGCGCCATTTCAAGTGCCGCGACGCAGGGCCCGACCCCGGCTGGCACTCTCAAACTCAGCATGGCGCCCTCATTCGGCGTGGCGCATGTTCTGCCGCTTCTCCCCGGGTTCCTCGCACGCTATCCTCAAATCCGCGCCGAGTGGCACTTAGAGAACCGCGTCGTCGATCTGGTCGCAGAAGGTTACGATGCCGCCATCGGCGGCGCGATCGAACTCTCGCCAGGGACGGTCGCCCGCACGCTCGCGCCGCTGCACGTCATCGCCGTTGCTTCGCCGCGGTACATGGCGGGCCGAAGCACTCCGACCGATCCGGCTGGGCTTTCTGATTTCGACGGCATTGCGATGCGGGTGCTGCGAACCGGTCGCATCCGACACTGGACCATGCGCAATGGAGCCGGCAGCGAGAAGGCGGCAGCGCTGGCCGCGACTGTCGTTCTGAACGAGCCGAGCGCTGTACGTGAAGCCGCGCGGCTCGGACTCGGTGTCGCACTCCTTGCGGTGGCCGAGGTCATATCTGATCTTGAAGACGGTCGCTTGATCCGTCTTCTCCCCGACTGGTACGCCGACGCTGGCGGCATTTCAGTATACTACGCCTCGCGAAGCCTTCTCCCAGTCAAGACACGCGCTTTCATCGACTGGATCGATACCGCCTTCCGTGAAAATCGGCTCGCTGAGCGATTCAATGGACAATCGCCTCGACGGATCTCGGCTGGCAATTAGCATCCTCAGGAAGCGAGTGGCTATGCCGACTACAACGATCGCCGAGAAGCGCCGCTGGTTGCAGCTGCTCCTGCGGATTTACGATATGCGACGCACGTTAAGCGAGCATTGATCTCAGACGACATTTGCACGAATAGACCGCAGAGATATAGACGGACCGGGTGCACCCGCATTGACAGTGCTAGTCGGTCCGTGGCCAGTGTCCATTGACATCGTAATCGACCGCCCGAGGGATTCGCCCAATGAAAATCGCGATGATCGTAACTCAGGCGATGGCAGGCTTTACCCTTGCGCCTGCGATGGCAGCGGACCAGTTTGCGGACACGGTCCAGCAAGGCGATGCCGGGCGTTGGGGTTTGACAGTTGGGGGCTTTGCCGGGTTCGCGCCCGCATATGAGGGATCGGACGAATATCGCTTCGTTGGTTATCCGCTCATCATTCCGAAATACTACGCCGACGATTGCGACCCGCTGGCAGCCCCAAGGGTTACATTCAAGGGTATTGATGACGTCCGAATTTCCGCACTGCGGTTCGGAGCAGTCGATCTGGGACCCGTCGTCGGGTACAAGTTCGGTCGTGACGAGGACGATGCAGACCGTCTTGCTGGACTCGGCGACGTCGATGGCGGGATCAACGTAGGCGGGTTCGCCTCAATCCGGCTTGCGCCTTTTTACGTCGATGCCGCTTATGTGACCCAAGTCACCGGTGACGACGACGTCGGACATACGATCCGCCTTGGGGTCGGTTGGGAAGATCGATTGTCCGACCGGGTGACCGGCCGCGCCTATTTGTCGACTGCCTATGCCTCGGACGATTACATGGACGCGTACTTCTCCGTTACGCCCGCCCAAGCCGCGCTGTCGGCGGCGTCCCTGCCAGCTTTCGATGCCGATGCAGGCTTCAAGAATGCCAGCCTGGAACTCGGTCTGACTACAGACTCACTGATCGTTGGACTGCCACATCCAAGATTGGATATTCCTACCTTCTTGGAGATGCGGCCGACAGTCCAGTGACGGCTTCTCGGAGCCAGTGGTCGGGAGGCCTCGGATTGACCTACACGTTCGGCCGCGTCCGCTAGAACCTGTCGCGAAAAAGGCTCTGGGTCCCATGGATTCACCGGTCCTTCGGCAACTGGCAACAGACCGTCCTTTATTGCGTGCTCACCGCGTCGAGGACTTCGAGGACTGCGTCGCGCTTTGGAGCGATCCTGAGGTTAATCGTCACATAGGTGGGGGTGCCGCGTCACGCGAGGAAACCTGGTCACGGTTGCTGCGATACCTTGGCTTGTGGCCGGCGCTTGGCCACGGGTATTGGGTGATCGCAGAGCGATCATCCGGCCGGTTTTTGGGAGAAGTCGGCTTGGCGGACTTCCGGAGGGAGATGGAGCCTCGGTTGACTGGGCCCGAAGCCGGCTGGGCGGTCCTTCCCAGTGCGTCGGGACGGGGCATCGCAACGGAAGCGTTAGCGGCAGTACTCGATTGGGCGGACAAGCATCTGCATCACACGCACACCCAATGCATCATTGCCGAACAGAACCTTGCCTCAATCCGGGTAGCGACGAAGCTCGGCTATCACTTTGCAGCGGATGCGCGGTACCGCGGCGCTCCCATCACGCTCTACCAGCGTCCTCGAGGTTGCTAGTCAAACGGGGGTTCAGGCTGTGTCGAAGGCCCTCTCCGACGAGCCGCTGGCCGCCAACCCGCCGCAACGGCGGGTACATTGCCGAGCGAGCGGATCGATATTTGAAGTGAGTTGACGTCGGAAGATCGGCGGTGAGTCACCTTTCGGAGGCGAGGATTTCCGCCGGATCAAGGCCCGCCACCAAAGCGGCGAGCGCGAGCCGAGCATAAGGTGGCGCGCCGCGATTTTCCCAGGCTCTGAGCGATCCGACGGCCAAACCCAACTGGCGCGCCAAGCCGTTGCGATCGGTTGCGAGGCTCTTCAGCGCAGACTCGACCTCCTGATGAAATGTCCTGTCCATGAAGCTGCCTAACGCCGCTCGCCCCGTCGGGCAAGAATGGATTGCTCGCGATCATCCAGACAGCGGCCAGATCCGGATCAGAAGTTCGCCCCCGAACCAGAACACGAAAGCGACCCATGCTGCTGCCAGGATGGCCGCCAAAAACGCGAGAATAAGTGCAAGCCCATCCCGCAAGATCAAGGCGAACGCGATCATGGCGATGGCGGCGACTGGCGGCACGTTGCCGAAGGGTATCGGCAGCCCGATCATGATGGAGAGAGGCAGGATGACCAGACCTGCGACGCGGGCGGTCTTTTGTCTGGCGAGCCACTCGAAGCGGCCCGGCGCGTGCAGAGTTTCGATCGTAATCAGCCAGCCTCGCGCTCGCTTGCCAGCGTTCGTCAGCACTCCGGTTGAGACAGACCGCCGAGTGAGCACGGCGGGCAGCCACGGCTTGCGACGGCCAATGATCATCTGGATGGCGAGGATTGCGACCGCCGTGCCGAACACCATGCCGTATGGGCCCGGAATCGGAAGAAGCGCTGGCAGCACGAGGACCAGAACCAGCATCGGGAAGCCTGCCGCACCGAGTTGGTCGACAACGTCACCGATCACGATGCGATCCCGATCTCCGCAGGCCGCCAGCAAAGCGTCGACCACTTCCGACGCGGTGAGCGGAACAGCGTCATCGTCAACAGCCGAGACGTGACGATCCGGTTCTCGTTTCTGAGAGATTGCAAGTCGGGTCACGGGAGTAGGCTCGTGCTGTTTTTCCGGCATCTCATGCAAGGTCCAGGGCCAACCGGATTGCGGCCAGAGCGCCGGCACAGGCCGTCGTAAACGCGGCGCGCGTGTTGAGCATCTGTGACCGGTTCAAGGCGACGACCAGACGATTGATGTCTGCGGCGCTCAGTTCCTCGCGCCGCGTGATCCGCCTGACCCGGTGACGGCCGGATGCCCACCAGAGCCATGCGGAAGCCATCGCAAAACCGACGATGGATAGATCGAGTATCGTAGAGAGGTTATGCATAGTCGGCTGCTCTTTTTTCCGTTCCCGCCTTGATCGTGGGCGCTGGCCGGCGAACGAATTTCCGCCCGCGGTGAAGCGCTGCGCTTACCCACTGGCGCCTTCCTGTGGCTCAAGAAACGGCCGAGCGGCGTCGATGGCTGCCACGCATTCCGGTGCAGCCTCGGTAAGCAGCGTGACCGGGTCGGCAAAACCGATCCAGACGCCGAATGCGCTTGATGACGCCCACCACAGATCGTCCAAAGCACGGTTGACGATCTGCGCTCCGTGCTCGGTTGCACAGGCGACGAGCGAGGCCACTACCTCCTGCGGGGCGCTGGTGTCCGCAAGCGACCTTGCGATGTCCTGCTGCAGCGGCTCGAGAAGAAGAAAGGTGATCAGGGCGACCAGCATGTCGTGCATTGTTTCAACTCCTTGCGTCCGAACATGTCGAGCTCAATTCCAAGTGCGCCATCTGGCAGCCCTGGCGATGGACTTGCTGTCCAGCGCCGGGGCCGAGCCTTAGGGGCGCGGCAATTCTTCCGGCCCGATATGCGGCGGCTGAGACCGCGTCTTTACCAGGCTCCAGACCACGCCCGACGCGATGATAGCGAAGGTGATGCCAAGCGAGAGCGCGGCCGGGAACTTCTCGAGACCGAGCAGGTCAGCGACGAAGATCTTCGACCCGATAAAGATCAGCACGATCGCGAGCGCTGGCTTCAGATACTGGAACCGGTGGATCATCGCAGCGAGCGCAAAATACAGCGCACGCAGGCCGAGGATGGCGAAAATGTTCGACGTGTAGACGATGAACGGGTCGGTCGTGATCGCGAAGATCGCCGGCACGGAGTCGACGGCGAAAATCACGTCGGCGATCTCGACCATGACGAGCGCCATGAAGAGCGGCGTCATGAACCAGACAAGCTTGCCGGTGTTGGGATCTGGCTTCTTGACGAAGAAGTTCTGGCCGTGGTGCTCGTCCGTGACGTTGAAGCGGCGGCGCAGGAACCCGACCACGGGATTGTTGCCGATCTCCGGCTCCTTGTCGCCGATCCACAGCATCTTGATGCCGGTAATCACGAGGAATGCGGCGAAGATGTAGAGCACCCAGGAGAACTGCGAGACGAGCGTCGCGCCTAGGCCGATCATGATCGCGCGCAGGACGATGACGCCGAGGATGCCCCAGAAGAGCACGCGGTGCTGGTATTTGCGGGGGACGGCGAAGAAGGAGAAGATCAGCGCGATGACGAAGACGTTGTCGAGCGCCAGCGTCTTTTCGACCACGAAACCGGTCAGGTAATTCATACCGGATTCCGCGCCGAGTTGCCACCACACCCAGGCGCCGAAGGCGAGACCCAGGGTGATGTACATCGACGACAGGATCAGGCTTTCGCGCACCTCGATCTCGTGATTGTCACGGTGAAGGACGCCGAGGTCAAAGACCAGAAGCGCGATGACGATGGAAATGAAGCCGAGCCACATCCAGACCGGCTTGCCGAGCCAGTCGGCGAACAGAAATGCAAATTCCACGTGAACTCTCCAGCCGGTCGTTCACGATGAAAAAATGTCCGACATCGCGAGAGGACCGGCATCTCTCGCCAGAGGGGCCCGGACTGGGGCAATGAATATGTCCGCCGCCGATCCCGCAGGATCGGCGGCGGCAGACCAGCTAGGTTGCGGCCGAAGTCAAACGGCGGATCAGGACGGTCACAACGCCCAGGATCGCGACGCCGACAAGCCACACGATCGCGATCAGCGGTCCGTCGAGCGGCGCAGCGATCTGTGCGAACCAGGCGATCAGGCCTTCGGCAGCGCCCATACCGGCCATCCAGCCAACGGCCGCCTCGATGCCGGCATAGGTCGCAAGCGCGAGCAGCGACCATGCCACAATCAGGGCGACACCGCCGTAGCCAACGACGCGTCTGAGCTTTGTCGCCTGGCGTGGTTGAAGGTGCATGGATGCGCCCTCACCCCCGCGGCCGCGCCATCGCCGGCGTGAAGGACCTGCGGCGGATGACGGGGATGACTGTCGCCTGTCCTTCGCGGTTGAGCCGCTCGAGATATTCGATCTGCTCGCGGAAACGCAGCTTGAGCTTCTTCAAGCCGTAGAGCCTCAGACTGTCCGGCGCGGGACGCGCCTGCTCATGCTCGATACGGGCCTGGATTTGTGCACGACGATTGCGCAGCGAGTTCAAGAACTGGTCCATGTTCGTACCTCCGTGTTGACCACGACGCTGATCTGGATATCCCTTTGCGATTGCGCCAATTGATTGTTGAAATCGCCATGATAGTCGTCAACTATCAGCCATGCCGTTCCGACCAACCCTGCGCCAGCTTGAATACGTCGTTGCCCTCGCCGAATGCGGTCATTTCGGGATGGCCGCCAAGCGCTGCCATGTCTCGCAACCCACGCTGTCCGTTCAGATCGGGATCGTCGAAGAAAATCTCGACATCCAACTCTTCGAGCGGACATCGGCAACGGTTCTGATCACCCCGGTCGGTGAACGCTTTCTGCATGGAGCGCGCGTTACGCTTGCCGCGATGAACGATTTGATGGATGCGGTCGCGCAGGACGGCGCAGCCCTGGGCGGTGTGGTCAGGCTCGGCACGCCGCCTACCTTCGGGCCGTACTTCCTGCCGACCTTCCTGCCGCCCCTGCACCAGACATATCCCGACCTCAAAATCTACATCGTCGAGGATCGCCCTGCCGCGATCGAAACCGCTGTGGCCGAAGGAACGCTCGATTGCGGCCTCGGCCCCTCATGCGGCGAGCCCTCTTTGACCTTCGTCCCGATCGGCAGCGAGCGGCTCTATCTCGGCGTGCCGGCCGATCATCGCCTTGCGCAAAGGCGTTCCGTTGCTGTGAAGGAACTGGAAAGCGAACGCCTTCTGGCGCTCGGGAGCGGCAACCGTCTCCTGGAGAACGTCCAGCACTTGGCGAAGGCGTCGGGTGCGACGGTCGTCGATGACTATGTCGGCACCAGCCTCGACGCAATTCGCCAGATGGTCTCGATCGGCATGGGCTGTTCCCTGTTCCCGGAACTTTATGCACGGGCGGAGTTTCGCAACGCGGAAGACGTGCATCTCCTGGAAGTGAGCGACTGGCGCGAGACCCGTGAAGTCGGGGTCTATTTCAGGGCGACGACGGGGCGGGTGGCGCATTTTGAGGAGTTGGCCGAAAGGGCCAAGGATGCGGCACGGACGCTCGGCGTCGGGTAGCTGAACCACTCCGTTCTGCGTCAAGCCTGCTGCAGGAGCGCTCGCAAAGCCGGGTTCGGAAAGCGCCGTTCCATCGTCACGGCAAAGAAAGTCTCGGTGATCCCCAAGGGCTCTTCGCCCTCGACGAGGAGGCCGGCCGCCAGCTCGTCCTTGACGACGATGGGCGGCAGGACGGCAAGGCCGACATCTTCGCGCGCCAGAAGCCGCATCATCGCCATGTCCTCGACCTCCGCGACGATCTGCGGGCGCACGCCCAAGCGATCGGCAAGAGCGTCGAAGCCGGCGCGCACGTTGCTCTCCAGCGTCGGCACGATGACGGGATGATCGTGCAGGAGGTCGGCGAGCCCCGCTTTGCCGCCGAACCGATACGGCGTGCCGACGAGGCCGACCGGCTGTTCCGCGATCCGATGCGCGACGAAGGACGTCAGCACATCGCGCGCGGGCGCGTGGTTGATCAGGACGACGTCGAGGTTGAGCGATTCCAGCGCGCGCAACAGTTCGGCAGCGCCGCCGGAGCGCAAGACGAGCTCGATGTCGGTCCGGCCGAGAACGGGCCGCAGAAATTCCATCTGGAAGTTACGCGACAGCGTGGCGAGCGCCCCGACCCGCAGGGCCTGGCGCGCGGTACCCGTCTCCCGAAGCGTGCCGAGCAACTCCTCTCCCGTGGCGAAGATCGTATCGGCATGGTCGAGCGCGATGCGGCCGGCCTCGGTCAGATGAAGCTGTCGTCCGCGCCGGTCGAAGAGCGCATGGCCGAGCTGCTCTTCAAGTTTGCGGATCTGCACCGAGAGCGCCGACTGGGTCAGGTTCAGGCGAGCGGCCGCGCGCGTGAGGTTGCCATCATGGGCGACGGCCCGGAAGTACCGCAGATGGTGATAGTTGAGCGCTGCCATGACGTTCGATAATAACGAACGGAATTGAGCAAACAATGCATTTTCTTTTGGACTGCGGCTCGGTTAGCAGCAGAGTGTCGCCACCGCTCCCCAAGGAAACTGCCTTGTCGCTCAATTTACTTCCGCTCGCCGCACCGCTACTCCTGCTTCTCGCCGCGCTGTTCGCGACTTCTCGTCCGGGTCGAAGGCCGCCACACGTAGCGGCCGTCGCCGAGGGAGCCGCCATGTCGGCCCTCGCCATCGCGGCTGGGTCGCTGCTGCTCCTGCTGCTGCAGGGTTCTGGCAACAGCGCGCTGATCGGCTGGGCCGGGATTGGCCTCTCCGTGCGGCTTGACGCCATTAGCGTGACGATGCTGCTGCTGGTCTCCTTTGTCGGCTGGATCGTGCTGCGCTATTCGCGCACCTATCTCGACGGCGAGGCCCGGCAGGGAGCGTTCACAGGCTGGCTGTGCGCGGCGCTTGCCGCGGTCCTTCTCCTCGTCCAGGCCGGCAATCTCGTGCAACTGCTCGGCGCGTGGATCGCGACGAGCTTTGCGCTCCACCGTCTGCTGCTCTTCTATCCCGAGCGCATCGGGGCGCAGCGCGCGGCGCGCAAGAAGCGGCTCTTCGCGGTTCTGGGCGCCCTGTCGCTCGCCGGGTCGGTGCTGCTGATGAGCATGGCCTTCGGCACGATCGATATCGCCGCGATCAACGCCATGGCGCGGGCGGGCGACGCTTCCTGGCACGCGCCGGCCGCGGCGGGCTTGCTGGCGCTGGCAGCTCTCCTGAAATCGGCGCAGTTCCCGACCCATGGCTGGCTGACCGAGGTGATGGAGGCGCCGACGCCGGTCTCCGCGCTGCTCCATGCCGGCGTCATCAATGCCGGCGGCTTTCTCCTCATCCGCTTCGCCGACATGATGCTGCTCGCGCCCGGCGTGCTGGCGGTGCTGGCGATGGTCGGCGGCTTCACGGCCCTCTTCGGCGCGCTCGTCATGCTGACCCAGCCTGCGGTCAAGACCTCGCTCGCCTGGTCGACCGTGGCGCAGATGGGCTTCATGATCCTGCAGTGCGGGCTGGCGCTGTTTCCGCTGGCACTGCTCCACATCGTCGCCCATTCGCTCTACAAGGCGCATGCCTTCCTGGCTTCGGGCGGTGCCGTCGAGCAGGTCGCCTCTATCCGCCGGCCCGGACCGGTCGCCATACCCGATGGGGGTGCAGTCGCCCGCGCCTTCCTCATTGCGCTCGCGATCTATTTTACGATCGGCGCCGCCTTCGGCCTCGGCTTTGGGTTCGAGCACAAGTCGCCGCAGGCGCTCGCGCTCGGCGCCATCCTCATCTTCGGCGTCGCCTATCTGCTGGCCCAGGGGCTGGCGGACGCCGCACCGCGCGCCCTGACGACGAGGACGGCGCTTTATGCGACGGCAGCCGCCCTCGGCTACTTCGTGCTCCAGACGGCGACCGAATGGCTGACGGCGGGCGTGTTGCCGGCGACGCCCGCGCCGGGGCGGCTCGAATGGACCTTGATGGCGCTCGCCGTCCTGACCTTCGGCCTGGTCGCGGTCGCGCAGGCTATGTTCCCGCTCTGGGCGGGCCATCCGGCGGCGGCGGGCCTGCGGGTTCATCTCTCCAACGGGCTTTATGTCAACGCCATGCTCGATCGCATGCTGGGCGGCTGGTCCGTCCGCAAGCCCTCGTGACGCTCAAGGATCAGGAAAACCCCTATGCTGATGACTGCACCCAAGACCTCACTTCCCGGCCCCGAAGCAGTCATGGCTGCGGCGCACGGCGCAGCGCGCGCCATCCCGCCGCTCTGGCCGCTGGCGTCCAGCGTCGCTGTCAATCCGTTCCTTGGCCAGACGGGCGAACCGCTGGCTGTCGCCGCTGCACGGCTGCGGCGGGTCGCCGGCATCCGGCTAACCATGCCGCGCGACTGGTATCGGGAGCGTCACCAAAGCGGCGAACTGACCGATAACGATCTTGCCGAAGCGTTCGAGGCGGCGCCGGCATCTATGCGCCCCAAAACGGTTGCCGCGCTCAAGCAGGCATTGAATCTCGAGACGTCGGCGGCGCGGGCTTTGCCGACCGTCGCCGAGTTGGCGCGCGAGGCCAGCGGCATCGACTGGCAGGCCGTGGTCGATGAGCGCATCAGCCATTGGGCGGCGGGCTATTTCGATCACGGCCAGGCGCTCTGGGCCGCACCCGAGGGTCGCAGCGCCTATGCCTCCTGGCGCACCGTCGCCATGCACGACCTGACCCCGGAGATCATCGGGCTCGCCCGCTTCGCCGGCACTGTAGCCGACACGCCCGAAAGCGCCGAGGCCGCCCTCATCGACGCCGTCGAGACGCTTGGGCTTTCCGAGGCAGCGCTGGAAAACTGCTTCCACCGGCTGCTGACCGGCCTTGGCGGATGGGGCCAGCTCGCGCGCTATCGCCTCTGGCAGGCCGAGCTCACCGGCGAGACCGACGCCACGCTGACGGACCTCCTCACCATTCGTCTCGTCTGGGAAGCAGCACTTCTGCGGCAATACGAGCACGAGATCGGACCGCAGTGGCAGGAAACCGTGATCGCGCATAGCGAACCGGTCGCCGCAAGCGCGGAGGATCATGTCGATGCGATCCTGCAAGAGGCCAATGAGCGCGCGGCCCAGCGGCGGCTGCGGGCCCTCTTCGCCGAACCGCGGCCCGCCGTGCCGGCTTCGTCGCGTTCTGCGATGCAGATGGCCTTCTGCATCGACGTCCGCTCGGAGGTCTTTCGCAGGGCGCTGGAAACGCTCGATCCCGGGATGAGCACGCTCGGCTTCGCCGGTTTCTTCGGCATGGGGATCGCGCACCGCCGCTTCGGCTCCGATGTGGTGGAAGCCCGCCTGCCCGTTCTGCTCCGGCCCGGTCTCTTCACCTGCGCGGGAGAGCCGACGGCTGAGGTTGGGCGCGCGGATCGGACGGCAAGGATCGCGGCACGTGCGAAGCGCGCCTGGGGCCGCTTCAAGCTTGCCGCCATCTCCTCCTTCGCCTTCGTCGAGGCGACGGGGCCGGTCTATGTCGGCAAGCTTCTTCGCGACGCGCTGGGGCTCGGCGGCAATGCCGCACCGAACGACCCGGCGCCACGGCCGGCCGACACGATCGGCCTCGACCAGCGGATCGCGATGGCCGAAACCGTGCTCAGGGCCATGTCGCTCACCGATCGTTTCGCGAGGTTGGTGCTGATCGCCGGCCACGGCGCCAGTGTCGTCAACAACCCGCATGCCAGCGCGCTGCATTGCGGCGCCTGCGGCGGCTATTCGGGCGAGGTCAATGCCCGGCTGCTCGCATCGCTGCTCAACGCGCCCGACGTGCGCGCCGGTCTTGTCGCGCGCGGCATTGTGGTTCCCGAAGACACGCTGTTCCTGGGAGCTTTTCACGACACGACGACCGACCATGTCACCATCTACGACGCCGATCATCCCTCGGTGGACCACGCCGCGGACTTGGCAGCGGCCAAAGGCTGGCTCCAGACCGCGGGCGGGCTTGCCCGCGCCGAGCGGGCGAGACGCCTGCCCCGCGCCGGGACGCAAGCCGACATCGCCCGCCGCGCCCGTGATTGGGCCGAGTTGCGACCCGAATGGGCGCTGGCCAACTGCAAGGTCTTCGTCGCCGCCCCGCGGGGACGCACCGCCGGCCGCGATCTGGCCGGCCGCGCCTTTCTGCACGATTACGATTGGCGGCGGGACGAAAGCTTTGGCGTGCTCGAACTGATCCTGACCGCGCCGGTCGTGGTCGCGAGCTGGATCAGCCTGCAATATTACGGCTCGACGGTTGCACCCGAACTCTTCGGCGCAGGCAACAAGCTCCTGCACAATGTCACCGGCGGCGTCGGCGTGGTCGAAGGCAATGGCGGCCTCTTGCGCGCGGGGCTGCCCTGGCAGTCGGTTCATGACGGCGAGCGGCTGGCGCATGAACCGCTGCGGCTGTCCGTCGTCATCGAGGCCCCGCGCGAGGCGATCGCCGGCATCCTCGAGCGCCACGCGGACGTCCGGGCACTGTTCGACAATCGCTGGCTGCATCTCTTCGCCCTCGACGAGGACGGCCGCATGGCCTGGCGCTACGCCGGCGACCTCGCGTGGGACGAACAGGAGGTGGAGGCCCCACGACTTCAGGCAAGCGCATGAAGACCCTCGTTCCGGAACCCGTCGCCCTTGCAGCCGCCGCCGGCCACCGGTCGGCACCCTATGCCGGCGGGAAAGCCGTGCTTGCCACGATGCACGGAAAGGAAGAAGCAATCGCGCCCATCCTGCGCGACCGGCTCGGACTGATCGTCTCGTCTGCGCCGGATATCGACACCGACGCGCTCGGCACCTTCACCGGCGAAATCCCGCGCGCCGGCACCATCCGCGAGGCGGCGATCGCCAAGGCGCGGCTGGGCATGGAGGCAACCGGCCTGCCGATCGGCCTTGCCAGCGAAGGCAGCTACGGCCCGCACCCGCAGATCCCGTTCATCCCCGGGGGCGTCGAGCTCATGGTGCTTGTCGACGACACGCGCGCCATCGTCGTTAGCGAGCATCTGATCGACGACGCGCCGGCCTTCGGCCACGCCTATGTGGTTGCGGGCGACGAGCTGACGCCCATCCTCGATCGTCTCGCCTTTCCCGGCCACGCCTTGATCGTGAGACCGGCCGAGAGCGACAACGGAGCTGGCCACATCCACAAGGGCCTGCGCGACAGAACCGCGCTCGAGCATGCAATCATGTCGGCCCAGGCGCAATCGAAGGACGGTCGGGCGCTGATCCAGACCGACATGCGCGCCCACATGAACCCGACCCGGATGGCGACGCTCGGCCGCCTTGCGTCCGCGCTCGCCGAGCGGCTGTCCACGCTCTGTCCGGCCTGCGGCATGCCCGGCTACGGACAGGTCGATGTCGAGATCGGCCTGCCTTGCGACTGGTGCGGCACGCCGAGCCTCATGGTCCGCCATCACGTCTTCGGCTGCGTCGCCTGCCCGCATCGTGAGAACCGGCCGCGCGGCGACGGGCTGACGAAGGCCGATCCGGGACACTGTCCCTTGTGCAACCCATGATCTGTCGACGGAGAAAGGCCAATGACGAAAGTTGATGACGCGCCGCAGACCAATGACGAGCGGATCGCCTGGGTTCTGGCGCATCCTCGGATGAGCCCATGGCTGAAGGCGGCCCTCGAAGGCGCCAGGCAATGCCATCCGATCGAGGTCCGGAACGATCTGGAGATCCTCAATCTGCTCCTGCGTGCTTATGTGGCGGAAGAACTGGAGGCATCGGGTATCGGTTTCGACTCCGCCAATTGAATACGTCGGCGAAGACGATCCTGTCTTTCTCGACAAAGGGGGCGATAGCACCAGGATGCGAAAGTTGGACACCAGAGCGCCGCTCACGGCCGACCGGCGCTCATATGCCTGTCGTGCAGCCGGCCAAACGAACAGCGCTGGATCAGCAGATCGTGATCAAATTGAGGCGAACTTGTCGGAACGATGTCTTTCGTTTGACAGTTGACCGCACTCGAAGACCGTCAACTGACGGCCTGCGGCGAACGGAGTTTGAGGAAGCATAGGAATTCGTCTCATGACGCCCACGGTCCTTGTAGTCGACGACGAGCCGCTGATCCGCATGGATGCGGTTGGCATGCTCGAAGACGCCGGCTTCCGCGTCCTGGAGGCGGCCAATGCCGACGAGGCGATCGACATCCTCCAGACGACCACCGACATTTGGGCCATATTTACAGACGTCGACTTGCCAGGCTCGATGGACGGTCTCAGACTGGCGCATGCCGTCAGGGACCGGTGGCCGCCCGTCCACATCTTCGTCATCTCGGGGCACCGCATTGTCGACGCGACCGACCTGCCCGCCGGGGGCCGCTTCTTTTCCAAGCCGTACGATCATGTCGCCGTCGTCGCCGCGTTCAGAGAACTGCAGAACGCCGCAGGTTGAGCGTGGCGCACTTGGTACCGAGTTCCGGCCGCAAAACCCTTTGCTTCAGAAAACGAGGCAACCATGTCCCACAACGAACGCTCGCGTCACATCACTCAAGGGGTCGAACGGTCGCCGAACCGGGCGATGTTCTACGCGCTTGGCTATCAGAAGGCCGACTTCGACAAACCGATGATCGGCATCGCGAACGGGCACTCCACGATCACGCCGTGCAATGCCGGTCTGCAGCCGCTGGCCGACGCAGCAGCCGACGCGATCCGGGCAGCCGGCGCCAATCCGCAGATATTCGGGACACCGACGATTTCGGACGGGATGGCGATGGGCACGGAGGGAATGAAATACTCCCTCGTCTCGCGCGAGGTCATCGCCGATTGCGTGGAACTGTCCGTCCAAGGGCAATGGATGGATGGCGTTCTGGTCATCGGCGGCTGCGACAAGAACATGCCCGGCGGAATGATCGGCATGCTGCGCGCCAACGTCCCCGCGATCTATGTTTATGGGGGCACCATTCTCCCGGGACGGTGGAAAGGAGAGGACCTTTCGATCGTCTCTGCCTTCGAGGCGGTAGGCGCCCATATGGCCGGAAAGATGTCGCGCGAGGACTTCGAGGGCATCGAGCGCAACGCCTGCCCCTCGACCGGATCGTGCGGCGGCATGTATACGGCGAACACAATGAGCGCCTCGTTCGAAGCACTCGGCATGTCGCTGCTGGGCTCCTCGACCATGGCGAACCCGATGGAGGAGAAGGCCCGCTCGGCCGCCCTGTCGGGCACGGTGCTCGTCGAGGCGGTGAAGAAGAACATCCGTGCGCGCGACGTGGTCACCCGGGCCTCCATCGAAAACGCGATCGCGCTGGTCATGGCGATCGGCGGCTCCACCAATGCCGTCCTTCACTATCTCGCGATCGCCGATGCGGCCGGCGTCGACTGGACGATAGACGATTTCGAGCGGGTGCGGCGCAAGGTGCCGGTGATCTGCGACCTCAAGCCTTCGGGTCGATACATGGCGATCGATCTCCACCGCGCCGGCGGAATACCGGCCGTCCTGCACGAACTTCTGGACGCCGGACTCATCGAGGCCGAGTGCCTCACGGTAACCGGACGGAGGCTGGGCGAGGAGATCATGGACTGTCTGCGCCGCACCGCCGGCCAGGACGTCGTCCGGGCCGTATCCGAACCGGTCTGTGCCGAAGGGCATTTGGCGATCCTGAAAGGCAATCTGGCCGAGAGCGGCGCCGTGGCCAAGATAACGGGGATCAAGTCTCCCCGGATCGAAGGTCCGGCCCGGGTTTTCGATGACGAGCAAAGCGCAATGGACGCAATTCTGGCCGGGCGCATCTGCGCCGGCGACATCCTCGTCCTGCGCTACCTCGGACCCAAGGGCGCCCCCGGCATGCCCGAGATGCTCGCGCCGACCTCGGCCCTTGTCGGTCAGGGCCTCGGCGAAAGTGTCGGCCTCGTAACTGACGGGCGATTTTCGGGGGGCACCTGGGGAATGGTGGTCGGCCATGTCAGCCCGGAAGCCGCCGTCGGGGGCACGATAGCGCTGGTAGAGGACGGGGACCGCATCCTCATCGACGCGCGCGAGCAGAAGCTGCAGCTCCTCGTCGACGACCAGGAGATCGAGCGCCGCCGGATGGCCTGGCAGCCCCCGGCACCGCGCTACACGCGCGGCGTCCTTGCCAAATACGCCCTGCTCGCCAAGCCGGCCGACCAGGGTGCAGCCACCTGAGGCGGGTCTTACCGTCCGGCCTGCGCAAGCAGGCTGATGTCGCATTCCTCCACCTCACTCACCGCCTTGCGGATCCGGAACGTCTCGATCGTCCGGCCCGGCCGCATCACCCCGATCACCGTTTCGATGTCGGGGCACCCCTGCTCGCGGCAGGCGAGTTCGGCAAGCGAGATGACGACGTCGTCGGCAAGACCGAGGCGCTCGCGCAGCCATGCCTTGATGGCGGCGTCCTTACCCCGGAAACGTCACTCAGCCGGTATCGGCAGGCCATGCCGCCGGCCAAAGCCGAAGGCATCATTGCGGATGAGGTCTTCAATCGCTTTCACCCGCGTTCGCAGCTCGTCACGACAGTCCCGGCCAACGGCACCACGCTCGCATGCTTCCATTTCTCGCGACAATGCCTGAATATCGGCGCCTCAACCCATGATCCGGCTACCCAACCGGTTGGCCTCGCCGAGCGCCGGCGCCGTGAAAGCGGTAACCACGGCATAGCCCGACAGGTCGATTTGGTGACTGCGCTGCGCAAGGCGGTTCAGGCGGATGGACAGCCAGCGCACCGGGGCCCGTCCTTCTGCAAACCGGATGTAGGCATGGCGCACCACCTTGGTCCGACGGTCGCGATAATCCTTCATGACGCCGACTGCGGGACCGAGGAAGGGCATGTGGGTGGCAACCGTTGATGGGCCGGGATCGAACCAGAAGGTGACGTCCTCGTCGGGTGCGCCGCTGCCATGCACATAGTCAAGCCCCTTGGTGCCCACCACGAAGCCGGGAGCACGCGACTGGTCCGTGGACGCGACGGATGCGAAGAAGCGCTCGGCGGCCTCAGCCGAAGCCCACGCCGAAAAGCCGGGCACGATGTCCCCACCGAAGGGCAGGCATCCGTCGCCATGGAGAGGATGCCGACCGCAGGCCATGATCTCGCCGGCCCGCACGATCACGTGATGGATCTGCAGCCCCGGAATGTCCTGCATCCCGAAAGCCCAAAGGCTTGCATGCGGATTGGCGAGCGCCATCGAGCCGTCCCTTGAATTGACATAGACCGTCGCCGCGCCGGAGGCTCGGTCGCTGCGCAGGTCAAAGGAGATCTCGAGATCGAACGCAAACGTCCCGACTCCGGTGGCCGGATTGGCACGAAAGCCGCTTTCGGCTCCGAAACCGGCAGCGCCGGACGACAACAGAATTAGCGCCATGAGAAAGATCATAACGCGGGTCATCGTAGCACCAGTTCGACCCGGCGATTCCGCGCCCGGCCCGCCTCCTCATCATTGCTGGCAACCGGCGCCAGCGGACCGACGCCTGCCGGTACGATTCGGCTTGCGGCCACACCGCTTCGAGCGGTCAGAGCATCCACAACCGCCTGCGCCCGGCGTCTCGACAGATCGAGATTACTTTCCAGCGAACCGATATTGTCGGTATGGCCGACGATGTAGACCTCAATCGAGGGCTCGTCGTTCAGAAGGCGCCCCATCTCGGCAAGCGCAGGATCGGAGCGAGCTTCAAGCGTCGCCGCACCAAACTCGAAGTAGATGTTGTCGAGGGCAACGCTGCCGGTTTCCGCGATCGAGCGCGCCATCTCGGCAGCGTCGATTAAGCGGGTTTCCATTGCCTGTGCCTCAACAACGTCCACGAGCACGATGGGGTGAAGATGTTCCGGCATTCGCGAGAAGTCGTTGCGAGCGACATAGATCGACGTCCAAAGGGCGCCGTCTTCGCTGCGCGCGGCAAGGTAGTGACCGTCATGCATACCGGTAAGGGCATAGCGCGTGCGATCGCCCGCATTCGAAAGCTGGCGGTCGCGGGTCCACAGAATGCGCCGACCCATCGCTTCATTTGCACCGCAGGCACGGCCCGAACAGACGAAAACGAGAGTAAAGCCCCGCTCTTCAAGCCCCTGCCGGTAGTTCTCGAAGACTTCGAGCGTCGAGCGCTCGCGTGGTGCGACGTAGAGCAAGCGGGTGGTCGCACCTTCGACCGTTTCAGATGTCGCCCCCGCCCAATCGACGCCGCGCCGCATGGCTGGTCCGGTTGGAATGGTAATGCGATCGAAAGATGCGCTCTCATGGCCGAGGATGAAAGCGCCCTCATATCGCGGAATTCTGGGATGATCCCGCGCCCCTTCCACGTCGCTCTGCGCGAAGGCTGCAGCCGCGAATGATAGAACAAACAATGTCGCCGACGAAAACTGCCTGAACAATCGTTGCCCCCCGCACGCATAGCCCGCTTGCTACAATAAGTCCTGCAATCTACCCCAGCGATGCTCGCGCTGCTTGGACGCAACGGCAGACTTCCAGGCTTTGACGGCGGAGAATCAGCGGTCGTCGAGCAAGTTGAAGAAGGTCTCCCGGGCTTCACTCGGCGTCATTGCGAAGCGGCGGCGGAATGAGCGGTTGAACCATGACAAGTCGCTGAAGCCGCTGGCATAGGCGATCTCGCTGACGGGGAGATGCAATCGCTGAGGGTCGCGCAGCAGCCGCAAGGCAAGCGCAAGCCGCCGCCCCAGTACGTAGGCGCGGAAGCTCGTCCCTTCCTGCTCGAACAGTGCCCGCAGGCTGCGCTCTGACAGGTGATGACGAGAGGTGATGGCCGCGACTGACAGGTCGATATCTCTCAGGCTCGCTTCGATATCCGCCTTTATCGCCTGAAGGCGCACCGCTCGCACACCCCGCAGACGCGCCTGCTGTCCAAGGTCGCCGCCGGCTCCGAGCGCGACAAGCGCGAGATCCACGACATGTTGCATGGTGATGCTGCGCGTTTCGACCGGCAATCCCTCAGCTTCGCGCAAAAAACCCGAGACGATATGAGTCAGAAGCCGGAACTGTGCCGATGCCGGCAGCGGCCGGCCTGCGATCATCGACAGATCCTTGAATGCGGATTGGAGCGTTACACGCGGAATGGCAATGTTGATCAGCCCGTTGCTGGCCCCATGATAGACACTGGTTCCCGACTGATCGCCTGTCCAGAGGAAGGCCTCCCCTGCTGAATAGAAGAAGGTCTCGTGGCCCGGTAAACGCACCTCGACCGGCGCGTCACCGGTCGCTATGCCGATTACATCGTATTCATTGCCTTCGGCGGCGTGCGATCTTGTGCGCGTGGCCAAGCAGGGAGAGACGGAGATCTTTCCGACCGCTGCCAGGGGCGAACGATAAATCGCGGCCGAAAAACCGAACCCGCCGCCTCTCGGCTCCACATCCATACGGCCGATACGGCAATAGCAATCAATTGCCGCATCGAGCCGTTCTTGTGCGGGGATCATGCTCGTATCGAAGGCCTGCATCGCCACCTTAATCACCCCGCATTCGTTGTAAGGGTATACTGGATTAACGGACCCTACCAAAATCGCGAGGAAATGAGGGTCTCAGTTGAGAACGAACATTTAATCTGGGAAGTGCTGAGCGCGAATGGCGAAATCGTCTCGGAGCGCCGCTGGTACTCTGCATCAACGGCGTCGGACGTACATTGCCGGTGCGCTCGTCATTGATGGCATCCTAATTATCTGACTTCATTACGTTAATTGCCTGATACTTCTGAACGGCGCCCGTCTCGACTAGTCATTGTGGCCGATCAGGGAGGCCACCAGGATGAAACTTCTGATAGTGTCGATGGGCATACTCATCACGGTTGCGATTTGCATCGTCGCGCTGGGGTCGCTTCTTCCGGAAACACGAACTGGCGGCGCCGATCAGGTCGTCGCCGCCCCGGTCGCTGCGGTCGTAGCGATCATCACGGACGTCGAGCGGCAGGCTGAGTGGAGGTCTGAGGTACGGTCGATAGAACTTGATGGCGCATCGTGGATTGAGACGACCACATATGGCGAACGCATTCGCTTCACATGGACTGACCGCAGTGCAAACCGGCTCGCGCTTCGTTTCCAGTCCGATCGAGGGTACACTGGCGAATGGACGGCCGAACTTACTCCCGCACCAGAGGGAACACGAATTGTGGTTCAGGAACTGGCACGCATTTCCAACCCCGTCGGTCGACTGATGGCACGCATTCTCTTCGACCCTGCAGCGTTCTCGAAGCGCTATCTTGAGTCGCTCGCAAAAAGACTGGAAGGCTCGGCATGAAGCCGATCACGAAGAAGAAGCCTGATTGGTACAAGCGGTTCAACGACGCGCGCGAGCCTAAAGTGGTCATGCTTCAATCCGACTTTGCGGGGGTCAAGGCTGGATCCACGATGCTGATTTCCTCGCCCGCGCAGATCGCGTCCTACCTCTCCTCCATTCCTTCAGGCGAGGTCTGCACTGTTGCGCGAATGCGTAGCGATCTTGCCAAACGCTCCCGTGCAGACGCGATGTGCCCGGTCACGACGTCGATCTTCCTGAAGGTCGTCGCCGAGGTCTCGCTGAGGGACTTGGAGGACGGGAAAGATCTCGAGCAGGTGGTGCCGTTCTGGCGCATCGTGACACCGGACTCCAGGCTTGCATCGAAACTGTCCTGTGGTCCCGAAGGTGTCGAACACTATGCACGTCTCGATGTGGCGCGACCGCAGGCCGTCCGATAATCGGGCTGATCTATACCTTGCCGACCATACGGCAATGCGTCGCGGTTCGACGCGTCAACTGCGCTGCACCCTCGAATGCCTTTCCATCGCGAGCCTTTGCTAGCATCCCAAGCGAAACTCGCCATCATGAAACCGGATTACCGCCGCGATGAACATCAGACCCACCAGAATGGAAGACATCCCCGCCTTGGCCGGGGTAGTTGACGAAACGGGCCTGTTCCCAGGTGAGATGCTCCCCGACATGGTGAGCGACTTTCTCTCCGGTCAGGAAATCCAGGACATATGGTTGACTTGCGAAGAAAGCGGCAAGCCCGTCGGCTTCTGCTATGCCGCACCCGAGAAACTGACCGATGGCACATGGAACATGCTGGCGATTGCCGTGCATCCTTCCGGACAGGGTCGCGGGCACGGCAGCGCGATTGTGCAAAGTTTGGAGGCCATATTGCACCGAAACGGTCATCGTGTGTTGATCGCCGACACGTCAGGAAAAGACGAATTCGCCCAGACCCGCGCGTTCTATCGAAAGAACGGCTACTCTGAGGAAGCTCGTATTCGCGATTTCTGGGCCAAAGGTGACGATAAGGTCATTTTCTGGAAGCTGATTGGCTGAGCAGTCTCTGAACCAGCGCGGCCGTCTTCGCCATAACGCTACCTTCAGCAAACGGGCGCCGCCAAATAGAGGGCGCTGGTGCATGTTTCGGTCGCGATGGGGTACTGCACGAGCGCCTCAACATTGACTATCAGTCGGTTGCGCCGAACGCACCTGGCAGAACCACGTGCCTCTTGGAGACACCAGTGCAGTTGGAAGATGGTCTCTTCGCCACTTCATCCCTTGGGAATGCCACGTCTATGCTCATCTCTTTTCAGCCGAGCCCGACAGGCCCGGTCGATAAGGGAAAGCTGTCCAATCCACCAGCCTGCGTAACCGCCAGGGCGGCATCAAGGTGTTGGACGCACCGCATCTGAAGATCGACGGGAAAAAAACCGCGGCTTGAGAAGCTGCTCGTGGAATCGAGCCGGACGTCGAGTCTCCGGAGGAAGCGCCGCGAACGTTTTGACGGCGGGGATGCGGGCAGCTTTCCAACGCGGCGCCGAGCCCGAGGCAGCGATTAATCGCAGCGCTGCACGTCCGTACCCCGGCGCGCGGCATGACCTCAAACCGCCATTTGCTCGCCATGGCTCGCCTGCTTTTGATTCCGATATGATTCCGGAGCGCTTTAGCGCTGAAAACTCTGGGCAACAAAAAACCCGCTAAGCGATTGCTTTAGCGGGTTATTTTTGGTTGCGGGGGTAGGATTTGAACCTACGACCTTCAGGTTATGAGCCTGACGAGCTACCGGGCTGCTCCACCCCGCGTCACCTAAGTCTCTGGCTTTTGCCAGGATTGGTTTGTTCTGGAATGACTTGGGCCGCTTTCGCGGCCCTTTGAGCCGCCTTATGCGGCGGGTTTTCGTATCGAGAAGATTATTGCATTCATGCATTTGGCAGACCTGGCAGCGACCTACTCTCCCGCGTCTTGAGACGAAGTACCATCGGCGCTGGGGCGTTTCACGGCCGTGTTCGGAATGGGAACGGGTGCAGCCACCCCGCCAGAACCACCAGGTCGGCAAAAGGCATGAATGTTGAGAAGCTGGGCGGTGAATGGTGAATGGTGAATGGTGAATGGATCGACGATCCACACCTTTCCCAACCAACATTCGAAGCTGTGCACCGCAAGGCGCCCGCAAGCACGAGCACCCGGGCGAAGCCCGAGCACGCGACTGCGTGCCGCCGGTCGTCCGGCGCCCTCGCGGAGCATAGGCCCGAAGGGCCGCTCATGCGTGAGCGCTGGTCAACCCATCCGACTTCGTCGGATGGGTACAAGCAATGTGAATGATCAAGCCGATCGAGCTATTAGTACCGGTAAGCTTCATGCGTTGCCGCACTTCCACACCCGGCCTATCAACGTGGTCGTCTTCCACGGCTCTGATAGGGAATACTCGTTTTCAGGTGGGTTTCCCGCTTAGATGCCTTCAGCGGTTATCCCGTCCGTATATAGCTACCCTGCTATGCGGCTGGCGCCACAACAGGTCCACCAGAGATACGTCCATCCCGGTCCTCTCGTACTAGGGACAGATCCTGTCAATATTCCTACACCCACGGCAGATAGGGACCGAACTGTCTCACGACGTTCTGAACCCAACTCACGTACCGCTTTAAATGGCGAACAGCCATACCCTTGGGACCTGCTCCAGCCCCAGGATGCGATGAGTCGACATCGAGGTGCCAAACAACCCCGTCGATATGGACTCTTGGGGGTCATCAGCCTGTTATCCCCGGCGTACCTTTTATCCGTTGAGCGATGGCCCTTCCACGCGGGACCACCGGATCACTATGACCGACTTTCGTCTCTGCTCGACTTGTCAGTCTTGCAGTCAGGCAGGCTTATGCCATTGCACTCGACGAACGATTTCCGACCGTTCTGAGCCCACCATCGCGCGCCTCCGTTACTCTTTAGGAGGCGACCGCCCCAGTCAAACTACCCACCATACACTGTCCCGGACCCGGATGACGGGCCGCGGTTAGACATCCATGTAGATAAGGGTGGTATTTCAAGGGTGACTCCACGCGAGCTGGCGCCCACGCTTCAAAGTCTACCACCTATCCTACACATGCCGACACGAATGCCAGTGTAAAGCTATAGTAAAGGTGCACGGGGTCTTTCCGTCTAACCGCAGGAACCCCGCATCTTCACGGGGAATTCAATTTCACTGAGTCTCTGCTGGAGACAGCGGGGAAGTCGTTACGCCATTCGTGCAGGTCGGAACTTACCCGACAAGGAATTTCGCTACCTTAGGACCGTTATAGTTACGGCCGCCGTTTACCGGGGCTTCGATTCAGAGCTTGCACCCCTCCTCTTAACCTTCCGGCACCGGGCAGGCGTCAGACCCTATACGTCGTCTTGCGACTTCGCAGAGCCCTGTGTTTTTGATAAACAGTCGCTACCCCCTGGTCTGTGCCACCCCCACACACTTGCGTGCATAAGGGTCACGCTTATCCCGAAGTTACGCGTGCAATTTGCCGAGTTCCTTCAGCAGAGTTCTCTCAAGCGCCTTGGTATACTCTACCTGACCACCTGTGTCGGTTTCGGGTACGGTCTATATTGATGGAGCTGTTTCCTGGAACCGCTAAGCCGCCCGATCAATCCAATAAGATCGAACGACACTCGCAATCCGTCACTACCATCAGGCCCACGAATATTAACGTGGTTCCCATCGACTACGCCTTTCGGCCTCGCCTTAGGGGCCGGCTAACCCTGCTCAGATTAACTTTAAGCAGGAACCCTTGGTCTTTCGGCGAGGGGGTCTCTCACCCCCTTTATCGTTACTCATGTCAGCATTCGCACTTCTGATACCTCCACCGGTCCTCACGGATCCGGCTTCATCAGCTTACAGAACGCTCCGCTACCGCTCACCTTGCGGTGAACCCAAAGCTTCGGTGCATGGCTTTAGCCCCGTTACATTTTCGGCGCAAAACCCCTTAATTAGACCAGTGAGCTGTTACGCTTTCTTTAAATGATGGCTGCTTCTAAGCCAACATCCTGGTTGTTTTGGGAGTCTCACATCCTTTCCCACTTAGCCATGACTTGGGGACCTTAGCTGTTGGTCAGGGTTGTTTCCCTCTCCACGACGGACGTTAGCACCCGCCGTGTGTCTGCCGACCAGTACTCCTCGGTATTCGGAGTTTGGTTAGGTTTGGTAATCCGGTGAGGACCCCTAGCCCATCCAGTGCTCTACCCCCGAGGGTATTCAGTCGACGCTCTACCTAAATAGATTTCGCGGAGAACCAGCTATTTCCAAGTTTGATTGGCCTTTCACCCCTAGCCACAAGTCATCCCAATCTATTGCAACAGATACGGGTTCGGCCCTCCAGTTGGTGTTACCCAACCTTCAGCCTGCTCATGGCTAGATCACTTGGTTTCGGGTCTAATGCAACGAACTGAACGCCCTGTTCAGACTCGCTTTCGCTGCGCCTCCACCTACCGGCTTAAGCTTGCTCGCTACACTAAGTCGCTGACCCATTATACAAAAGGTACGTGGTCACCATTGCAGGCTCCCACTGTTTGTAGGCAATCGGTTT